>NZ_JBQEMV010000002.1:360495-1384968 GCF_052044405.1 Chitinophaga sp. 22620
TGCCGCGATCCGTATTTTAATAACAAGTACCTTGTAATTCCTGACACGGTGCAAGGGAACACAAAACAAATGTCATGCGTCACGGAGTAAAATTAAACAGGCTGAGCCGTACTTCCGCTCACCGTAAAAGCCTGATGAGCAACCTCGCCATCGAGCTGATCAGTCACAAACGTATTCAAACCACCCTGGCAAAAGCAAAAGCGCTGCGCGTTTACATCGAGCCGCTGCTGACCCGCGCCAAAGTTGATAACACGCACAACCGCCGTACCGTATTCAGCTACCTGCAGGATAAAGAATCCATCCAGGAACTGTTCGGTGCTATCAGCGAAAAGATCGCCAACCGTCCCGGCGGTTACACCCGCATCATCAAACTCGGTAAAAGGGTAGGTGACAACGCGGAAGTAGCCCTGATCGAACTGGTGGACTTCAACGAGATCTACGGTAAGACCGCAGCTGCTGATAAAGCGCCTGCCAAGAAAACCCGTCGTGCAGGTGGTGCCAAAAAGAAAGCAGACGAAGCTGCCCCGGCCGCTCCCGCTGCTGAAGAAAAAGCCGCTGAATAAGTTTATTCAAACGATACAGGAAAGGGATAAAGCGGAAGCTTTATCCCTTTTTTATTGATCCCGGCCGCAAGATGCACTGTTGCCGCAGGACTTTATTTAGTTTGCAGTAACACTTCCGCATTGAATTACAGGGCTTCCGGGAAAGAAGCACCGCTTTCCCCGTTTAAATGAGCTGCCGCTGCGTGAGATATATTAAAAAATCGTAATTTAGTGTCAGGCATGACCAACACCTATACCCTATGTACTACCTGAAATGCAGTCATTGCGCGGAAATGAGCGCCATAAAATCCGAATACATCACTTTCTGCGACCATTGCGGTAAAAAGTTCCCGCTCACATATGCCGACTGGAAAGCCCAGCACCCGGACGGTACGGTTGATATGTACCGGCAGGAGCAGGGGATACCTGAAGAAAAGTACCATGCCATGATGAAAAAACGCCATCGCAACCGCTTCGATCTGAAAGGCAAGGCGGCGCTGATCACGGGCGTCGTTGTGCTTATTGCCTGCGGCACCCTGAGCGCCTTTTATGGCCCCGAGCTGGTAAAGATGTTCCGCGAGCCGAAAGTAACGCAGGCTATGCTGGAGATGGAGAACTGGCGCACTTTCAGGGGCAACATCCTCCGCATCCAGAGCCCGCTGTCATTATCCCCGGTTACCGTGAGCGATGCGCCCAATATGCGCAAAAAGGCCTTTAAAGGCGGCAGTTATGCGGACGGGCTGGTGATCAGGATGGAAGAGGTGGTACATCTTTCGCAGTCGCATCTTGAGCTGGAGCCGGCGGCGAAGGAAATAATGACCGGGATGGAAAAAACGGCGGGTATATCCCGGTTCAGCTACCAGGCCCGGCAGCTGGACCTCGGCGGCCAGCGGGCACTGCAGCAGCAGGGCAGCTACATCCTCCAGCAAAATTCAGCCATGGAATTCACCAGCCTGGTAGTGGTAAACGGCGGATCGCGCGTGCAGCTGCTGGTGACGCACCCGGCGAACGATGAAAACGGCCGTAAGGTGGCTGAAAAGATCATGCGCTCCGTCCTCATGAATTAGATGTAAAAACCTGTTCAAAATTCATAATCTTGCCCTAACTTTGCACAGTTTTAACCGTCCCTTCCGGGGACATAAAAAAAGAAAGGGTAAGAAGAAATGCCGCAGACTACCAGATCCACACAGCCGGCCATGCTGTTGTTAGAAGATGGCACCATATTCCATGGCAAAGCGTTCGGGAAAGTAGGAACCGCAGCCGGGGAACTTTGTTTTAATACCGGGATGACCGGATACCAGGAGGTATTCACCGATCCTTCCTACAAAGGGCAGGTGCTGATCATGAACAACTGTTACGTGGGTAACTATGGTACCAAGAATGAGGATGTGGAGAGCAGCAGTGTGAAGATCAGCGGGCTGATCTGCAAGAACATCGCCCACAATTTTTCCCGAAAAATGGCTGATGAATCGCTGGCCCAGTTCCTTGAAGAAAATAACCTGGTAGCGATCCATGAAGTGGACACCCGCGCGCTGGTATCTCATATCCGCAGCAAAGGCGCCATGAACTGCATCATTTCCTCCGAAATACTGGACGAGAAAGAGTTGCAGGCGAAACTGAAAGAAGTTCCTTCCATGGAAGGGCTGGCGCTCTGCGCAGAAGTATCCACCAAAGAGCCGTACTACGTAGGCGATCCGAATGCGGAGATCCGTATCGCGGTGATGGACAACGGCGTGAAACGCAACATGCTGAAATGCCTGTCCGAAAAAGGAGCTTACCTGAAAGTACATCCCACAAAAACATCTTTCGAAGAGTGCGAAAGCTTTAAACCGCACGCATACTTTATTTCCAATGGTCCTGGCGACCCGGCGCCGCTCACTTACGCGGTAGATACGATTAAGAAGGTGCTGGAAGCTGAGCGCCCCCTGTTCGGCATCTGCCTGGGGCACCAGCTGCTGGCTATGGCCAACGGCATCCCGACCTATAAGATGCACCACGGCCACCGCGGACTGAACCACCCGGTGAAGAACCTGCTGACCGGCAAATGTGAGATCACTACGCAGAACCATGGTTTTGCAATTGATGCGAAAGCAGTTGCAGCATCTGACAATGTTGAGGTCACGCACGTGAACCTGAACGACCACTCGGTAGAAGGTATCCGGATCAAGGGCAAACCAGCGTTTTCCGTGCAATATCACCCGGAATCCACCCCGGGCCCGCACGATTCCCGCTACCTGTTCGATGATTTTTTTACGATGATCCGCGCGAACATGGCGAAATAAGAGACAAACACAAACAAATACATTTGAGAAAGGCTTCCGATGGGAGCCTTTTTTCATGCCCGGAAGCCGGAATACAAAGAAGTTTGAAGGGGGATTTTAAGCCTCGGAGAGGCTTTTAAACAACGAACGGTCCTGAGGAATCAGGACCGTGCATTTTAAAATTCCACGTTATGAAAACTAGCGAAAGGTACTATGCGGTTAAGCACAATACCCACCTTGTCTTTTCATTACATGACAATAATATGAAAAAAATGGCGAGTTGCTCTTGCAAAAAGGGGGTAAGTTTTCTTGAAATAGAGGAATTAAAATTGCAATCGGTTGGAAAATGAAATTAGTTGAGAAAGGGGTAAAAAAAATACGGCTCTGTGAACAGAGCCGTTTGCCTTTATAAATTCCACGTTATGAAAAACTGATACAAAAATATGTTGTTTGGCTAAAACGTTTTAGTTCGTCGCCGTATTTTTTACTTTGATTTGATAATGCAAAGGTCGTGTCATTTTCTCAATTGTCAAAATTCTACAAGTTAAATTTTTGCTAAGCAGGTTTAGATTTTTGTAGAACTTGTATATCGTTTTTTAAGCATCTATCATTTTCTCTTCCTTTGCGTCCCGATTACACAGTAAAAATAGCTATAAAAATCAAATTACAAAACTCTATTTCTAAAAATTCATGGCTTATGCCTCAAAAAAAGTCATATAGAAATATTTGTAATGCGAATTCGTTGTATTGACAAGCATTCCAGCCGTTAAAATTGAAAACATGATTTTTGTCAGGTTTTGAAAGGGTAATGTTTTTTTAACATTATTTTAAAACTTTTTACCGGGTTTATTGTAAGCGGCCGGGGTAAACTTCCAGCGCTTTTGCCAGGCATTCCATCGCTTTTGCGATATTTTCCCGGTTTAAGACGTATGCAAGCCTTACTTCCTGCTTCCCAAGGCCGGGCGTAGCGTAAAAACCGGTGGCGGGAGCCAGCATCACGGTCTGCCCTTCATGTGAAAAGGCCTCCAGCAGCCACTGGCAGAACTTATCCGTATCATCGATCGGGAGGCGCGCCATGGCGTAAAAAGCGCCGCCAGGATTGGGGCAAAACACGCCGGGGATCTTGTTCAGCAGGCCCACCAGCAGGTCGCGGCGGCTCTGGTATTCAGCCTTGATCTCGTCGAAATAATTATCAGGCAGGTCCACAGCGGCTTCCGCCGCAATCTGCGCGAAGCTGGGCGGGCTCAGCCTGGCTTGCGCGAACTTCATCACGGCATCCAGGATGGCCCTGTTGTGGGTTACCACCGCGCCGATCCTCGCGCCGCAGGCGCTGTACCTTTTGGAGATAGTGTCAAACACCACCACGTTATTATCCAGGCCGCTGAGGTTCAATGCGGAAATATTCTCCCCGTCGTACGAAAACTCGCGGTAAGCCTCGTCGGAAAACAGGAACAGGTTGTGTTTCAGGCAAATATCCCTGAGCACTTCCATTTCAGCGCGGCTGTAGAGGTAGCCGGTGGGATTGTTGGGGTTGCAGATCAGGATGGCTTTGGTCTTCGGCGTGATCAGCTTTTCAAAATCGCCGATAGGCGGCAGCGCAAAGCCGGATTCGATGCCGGAAGTAACCGGCACCACCTTCACTTCCGCTTCAACGGCAAAACCGTTGTAATTGGCGTAAAATGGCTCGGGAACGATCACTTCGTCGCCCGGGTCCAGGCAGGCCATAAAACCGAACAGGATGGCCTCGGAGCCGCCTGTGGTCACAATGATCTCGGTGTGGTCCACCGTGATGTCAAATTTCTTGTAATAACCGGTCAGCTTGCGGCGGTAACTTTCATTGCCGGCGCTGTGACTGTATTCAAGGATCTTGAAGTTGGAATTCCGTACCGCATCCAGCACGGGTTTGGGGGTTTCGATGTCTGGTTGGCCGATGTTAAGGTGGTAAACCGTAACTCCTTTCTTTTTAGCGGCTTCCGCGTAGGGAACCAGCTTGCGGATAGGAGAAGGCGGCATAAGCTGACCACGTTCGCTGATGTTAGGCATTTTGCTGTCTTTTTTTGCGTTGCAAAGTTAAGGGAATGAAATGTTCTATAACAAATAACAAAAAGGCCTCCCGATTATTGATCGGGAGGCCATTATGCAGAATTATTGCTTGATTTAATTCTCTACTGTACCGGTCAGGAACAGTTCTTTTTCCTGGTCTACCCCTTTGAGCTTTACATACACCGTTTTCATCGGTTTGCCCACCTGGTTGGCACTGTAGGTCGCGCTGATCACACCGGATTTACCAGGCAGGATCGGCTCAACGGTCCATTTAGGAACGGTGCAGCCGCAGCTGGGTTTCGCGGATTCGATCAACACGGGCTCTTTGGAGATATTGGTGAATTCAAAAGTTACGGTTACGGGTTTGTTGTACTTGGTTTTCCCGAAATCAACAGTTTCCTTTTTGAATTTCAGCTTGGCGTCCACTGCGTTAGCAGCGCCGCCGCCCTGAGCCTGTGCCCACACTGCGGTGGTTACCAGTAAAGTCGCAAATAGGGATACGATAAACTTTTTCATGTTTCAATTGGGTTTTAAAACGATTGGTTAAAACGTGACGTTCTTTCCAGTTTCCAAAATCAAATTTACGGCCAAAAATTGATCCGTACATATCAAGATATTAAAAATTTCTTAAAAATTAATTATTACGGGTTTCCGGGAGGCATTTACCCATTCATCAATTTCCCCTACATTTGTGCTTTAACACGGATGGCATGATCGAAAACAACGAATTAGCTATGAATTTGCAAAGCCAGTTATCATTTGAAGAGTTCCGGAAAGAGGTGCTGAATGATTTCCGACTGGCTTGCATCAGCAGGGAAGTAAGCCTGCTGGGCCGCCGGGAGGTACTCACCGGAAAGGCCAAATTCGGCATCTTTGGCGATGGAAAGGAAGTGGCGCAGATCGCGATGGCCAAATATTTCAAACCGGGCGACTTCCGTTCAGGTTATTACCGGGACCAGACCTTTGCCTTTGCCAGTGGCATTGCTACCGTGGAACAATTCTTTTCGCAGTTATATGCGGATCCCAGCATCGAGAACGACCCGTTTTCCGCAGGGCGGCAGATGAACTCGCATTTCGCCACGCCTAATATCAATGCCAACGGCGAATGGCTGAACCTCGCTTCCATGAAGAACACCGCGGCAGATATGGCGCCTACCGCTGCCCAGATGCCACGTGCGCTGGGCCTGGCGTATGCGTCCAAGCTCTTCCGTGAAGTGCCGGAACTGAAGGAATACCAGCATCTTTCCAGCGATGGCAACGAAGTTTGCTTCGCCACTATCGGCGACGCCTCTACGAGCGAAGGCCATTTCTGGGAAACCATCAATGCAGCCGGCGTTTTGCAGGTGCCGCTCGCCGTTTTTGTGTGGGACGATGGCTACGGCATTTCCGTTCCAAGAAAATATCAAACCACCAAAGGCTCTATCAGCGCGGCTTTGGAAGGGTTCCGCAAAACAGAGGGCAGCAACGGTTTCGAAATATATAATGTGAAGGGATGGGATTATGCAGGCATGTGCGAAGCTTTCGAAGAAGGCATCCGCAAAGCCCGCGAAACCCACGTGCCCGTGCTTTTCCACGTGGAAGAGATCACGCAGCCGCAGGGCCATTCCACTTCCGGCTCCCATGAACGTTATAAAAGCAAGGAACGCCTGGCATGGGAAAAAGAATTCGACTGTAACCTGAAAATGCGCCAGTGGCTGCTGGAAAACGCTCTGGCAGATGAAAAGATATTGCAGCAGATAGAGGCCGAAGCCAAAACCATTGCGCAGGACGGCCGTAAAAAAGCCTGGGAAAAATACATTGCGCCTATCAAAGACCAGGTGCATGCATTCCTCGGGCATTGCCAGGAGATCGTGGATGAAGGCCGCGGGGAAATCGGGTATGTGAACAGCGTAATGCAGGAACTGTCCGCCAACCGAGAGCCGCAGCGGAGAGATATCCTGAAAGGCGCCGCAGGCATACTTTTCCGACACCAGCGCAATTTCTCCGGCGCGCTGAATGAGTTACAGCTGTACTACGACAACCAGCTGCTGCTTGAAAAAGAAAATTATAATACCTATACATACGCCGCCGGTCCTAACTCCGCGCTGAACGTGGAAGAAGTGCCCGCTATTTACGCGGACGACGCACCTGTCATGAACGGCTACGAAGTGCTGAACAGGTATTTCGACCAGCTGTTCTCCCACCACCCGCTGGTATT
The DNA here is from genome assembly GCF_052044405.1 of Chitinophaga sp. 22620. NCBI lineage: Bacteria > Pseudomonadati > Bacteroidota > Chitinophagia > Chitinophagales > Chitinophagaceae > Chitinophaga > Chitinophaga sp. 22620. Next base: position 367,539 of record NZ_JBQEMV010000002.1, read on the forward strand.
CGCTTTCGGGGAAGATGTGGGTAAGATCGGCGATGTGAACCAGGGTTTTGCCGGGCTTCAGCAGAAACACGGCAAGCTGCGCATCGGCGATACCGGCATCCGTGAGCTCACCATCATGGGGCAGGGGATAGGCATGGCTTTGAGAGGCCTGCGCCCGATAGCGGAGATCCAGTACCTGGACTACCTGCTGTACGGCCTGCAACCCCTCAGCGACGATGTGGCTTCACTGCAATACCGAACCAAAGGCACACAGTTCTGCCCGATCATCGTGCGTACGCGCGGTCACAGGCTGGAAGGCATCTGGCATTCCGGTTCGCCCATGGGCATGATCATCAACTCCCTGCGCGGCATGCACGTATGTGTTCCCCGCAACATGGTACAGGCGGCGGGTATGTACAATACTTTATTAAAGGCGAACGAACCGGCTATCGTGATCGAATCGCTGAATGGTTACCGCCTGAAGGAAAAACTGCCGGAAAACCTCCAGCACTTCACCGTGCCCCTGGGCATCCCGGAAGTGCTGCACAGCGGGTCCGACATTACGATCGTTTCCTACGGTTCCACCCTGCGTATCATCGAAGAGGCAATGCACATCCTTGAAATACAGGGCATTTCCTGCGAACTGATAGATGTGCAGACCTTACTGCCGTTCGACATTGAGCATTCCATCCTCGATTCGCTGAAAAAAACAAACCGCATACTTTTTGTGGATGAAGATGTACCCGGCGGCGGAACAGCTTATATGTACCAGCAGGTAATGGAGGCCCAGGGCGGCTACCGCTGGCTGGACGTGGCTCCCCGCACGCTCGCGGCGCAACCGCACAGGCCGGCATACGGTACCGACGGGGATTATTTCTCCAAGCCGAATGTGGAAGACGTGGTAAAAGTTGTAATGGAAATGATCAGGGAGTAGCCTCCTGCATATATTTTTTATGATGGCAGCGCCCCCTGTATAACCTACAGGGGGCGTTATTTTTTTAACAAGCGCTTCAATCAGAATGTTATTATACAAGGCATATGGAATACAAGGATTATTATAAAATACTGGGCGTGGATAAAAAAGCCGGCGCTGCAGACATCAAGAAGGCGTACCGCAAGCTGGCCGTGAAATACCACCCGGACAAGAACCCGGACGACAAGCTGGCCGAAGAAAAGTTCAAGGAGCTGAATGAGGCATACGAAGTATTGGGCGATGAGGAGAAGCGGAAAAAATATGATGAATTCGGCGAGAACTGGAAATACTACGAACAGGCGGGCCAGAACGGCGGGGATTTTGACTGGAACCGCTGGAGGGCTTCGCAGGGCGGGCGGCAACAGCAGCAGCAATATGAAGATATGGAAGGGATGTTTGGCGACAGCGGGCAGTTCTCCGATTTCTTCGAGCATCTTTTCGGCGGCGGCTTTCGCAGCCGCGCGCAGCAGGGGAGGCCCAGAAGCCGCCGTGGCAGTGATCTTCAGGCTACCATGCAGGTAAGCCTGGAGGATGTTTATCTCGGCGCTACGCGGCAGATTGAAGTGAACGGCCAGAAGCTGAACCTGAAAATAAAACCCGGTACTTACAACGGGCAGGTATTGCGGCTGAAGGGAAAGGGCCGGCCGGGGCAGAACGGCGCCGAAGCGGGCGACCTGCTGATAGCGGTGGAGATAGCGCCGGACGCGCGGTATGAGCTGAAAGGGAAAGATATTTATATGGATGTTCCGCTGGACATGTATACCGCCGTATTGGGCGGGAAGCTGCAGGTGGCAGTGCCCGGAACCCCGCTGCAGTTAACGGTCCCGGCGGGTACAGACAGCGGGCGGCTTTTCCGCCTGAAGGGCAGGGGGCTTCCTGTGCCCGAGGGCAGTAAAGATGCGGCGGGCGACCTGTATGTAAAGGTGATGATCGCGGTGCCGAAGAACCTGAGCGACGAGGAGAAGGAGTTGTTTGCACGGCTGGCGGAGATGAGAAAGTAACCTGAAAATCTTACGCATATGTTACAGACCATCGATTACCTGGACGAGATCCTGGAGCGGCAGCACCGGGCGGCGGCTGAGATGGCGCCGGAGTTTTATGCAAGCGAGTTGCTGGAAGCGCTGGGATACTATCCTGGCGAGGCTTACGGGGCGATAGAAAGGGCGATGCGCGCTTGCGCTGCATTACACATCCCGGTGGAGTTGAATTTCAGGAGAACGTATTGTTGTAATGAAGGCGGGATGGAGGAGGATTGGTTATTAAGCGGGCTGGCGGGTTATTTCCTGGTGGTGAATTGCGACCCGCGGCACCCGGCTGTGGCGAGAGCGCAGTTGCTCCTGCTCAACAAACGTTATTCATTTTGATTTATATAAAATTGTATATCAATAAATTACTTGTTCATTCTTACTGTTGATGTTCATTCCCCGTTCATTGTACCGTCACACATCCGTGGGATACTGGAAAATGATAAATTGCAATTCATTAACAAATAACAAAATTGCTTAGACGGTTCAAATAGGCTGAAAACGGGGGCCGTTCTCTACGGGGCGGCCTTCCTTCAGTTTTCTTTTTCCTTTGAAACGGTGTATTTATTAACAACTATAGTAAAGCAGATTAACATTAACCATCATCCTTTGATAACTATTAATCATAACCTGGCACCTGGTTTTTAAAAATTTGTTTAACCATCATCCTTTGATTGCTGGCGGAAAGGGTCAGAAAAAACAGGTCCAGGTTTTTTTCCTCTCAGGTAGGTTTTCTCCACTTTAGTAATTCAGGCATGAGCGTGTGTTTGGTAATCCGTTTAGATATGCATACATGCAGACATCTGAGTGAAAAACAGCAACCAAAATAAAATGTAAATTGAATTATGGAAGCCAGATGTATCAGGTGCAGCACTATTGTACATTCTCACAAGAAGCTTTCTGAACTTAAATGTAAATGCGGCGGTCAGCTCCAAAGAATGCGTTTTATAAGGCTTATAGAAGGCACTCATCCGCTGGGTAAAGAACATAACCTGGAATTGAACGGCAAACTATGCTATGGCACCTACCGTTCGGTATTCGGCAACTTCGTGATCGATAAGGTCAACAATACTTTCCAACGCGTCAATTTACTGCGGTAATATCTTCGCATAACAGGCAGTCCCTGCGTTCCTCCGGAGGCTATTATTAACCAGGCTAACAACCAGCCGTCGCAGGAGGGGCGCAGGGTTTGCTGTGCTGTGCAAACGGAATTCATTACTTTTATCCCTTCACCATCTTCATTTCCATGAACATCACAGTACTGGACGGATTTACCCTCAACCCGGGAGACCTCAGCTGGGACGCGCTGAAAGCCCTGGGCAACGTAAAAGTGTTCGACAGAACGCCGCCTGAAATGGTGGCGGAGCGCGCAAAAGGAGCCAACATTGTGCTTACCAACAAAGCCATCGTCAGCGCAGAAACGATCAACATGTTACCTGAGCTGCAATATATCGGCGTTATCGCAACGGGGTATAACGTTGTTGATATCCGGGCGGCCACTGCGCGGAACATCACCGTTTCCAACGTACCGGCGTACAGCACGGCTTCCGTGGCGCAGCTCACTTTTGCGCTGCTGCTGGAACTTTGCCAGGGTGCTGGTTTGCATTCCGCCAGCGTACATAAAGGCGAATGGGCAGGCTCGGGCGATTTCAGCTACTGGAAAATGCCTTTAACGGAACTGCATGGTAAAACCCTCGCCATCATTGGCTTCGGGCAGATCGGGCAGGCAGTGGCCAGGATCGCTATGGCATTCGGAATGCAGGTGATCGCCAGCCATAAACATCCGGAAAGGGACAAAATGGAAGGAGTAACTTTCAAAGACCAGGCGACCTGTTTCAGGGAAGCGGATGTAGTTTCCCTGCATTGCCCGTTGAACGCGGAGAACAAAGGCTTTGTAAACGCAGCGCTGCTTTCCGCGATGAAACCTTCCGCATTCCTTATCAATACCAGCCGCGGGCCGCTCGTCAACGAACCGGACCTGGCGCAGGCGCTGAACAACGGCACGATCGCGGGCGCCGGCCTTGATGTGCTGACCGCCGAGCCGCCCCCTTCGGACAATCCGCTGCTCTCCGCCAAAAACTGCGTGATAACGCCGCATATTGCATGGGCCAGCAAAGAAGCCCGCAGCCGGCTGATGGACAAAGTGGTGTCGAACGTAAAGGCATTCCAGGAAGGAAAGCCAGTGAACATAGTGAAGTAAATGCCGCAAAATAGAAAGGCCGGAAAGCAATGCTCCCCGGCCTTTCCTGTATCTGGATCTTTTTATTTCAGGTTGTGGAACACCTGCTGCACGTCGTCGTCCTGCTCCAGGCGGTCTACCAGTTCCAGCACTTCCTTGGCCTGCTCTTCGTTCAGCTCCACTGTGGTGGCGGGAATGCGCTTCAGCTCCGCGGTGATCACGTTCAGCCCTTTTTCTTCCAGCGCCTTGGCCATGTTGCCAAATTCGGTGAAAGAAGCGCGGATGATGATATTGCCTTCACTGTCTTCGCCAATTTCTTCCAGGCCGAAATCGATCAGTTCCAACTCCAGTTCCTCCAGGTTCTGCCCTTCATTTTTTATTTTGAACTCACCGATACGGTTGAACATAAAAGCAACGGAGCCGCTGTTGCCCAGGCTGCCGCCCAGTTTATTAAAATGCATACGCACGTTGGCAACGGTGCGGGTGGTATTGTCCGTAGCGGTTTCCACCATCACGGCCACGCCATGCGGGGCATAACCTTCGTACACCACTTCTTCGTAATCCGTTTTGTCCTTACCCATGGCGCGCTTGATAGCGGCTTCCACGCGGTCTTTCGGCATGTTCACGCCCTTGGCGTTCTGGTAGCAGCGGCGCAGCGCGGGGTTATTCTCAGGGTCGGGGCCGCCGTTCTTTACCGCAATTGCAATCTCTTTACCGATACGGGTAAACTGTTTGGCCATGCGGTCCCAGCGGGCGAACATGGTATGTTTTCTTACTTCAAAAATACGTCCCATAAAATGTTGTAGTTATACTTCCCGGGTTCCACCGCGGAAAGACGGGTGCAAAAATATTAAATTCCGGGCATTTCCCTGCCCCCGGAAACAAAAATCCCGTCCCGGCTTGGCCAGGACGGGAGGAATATAATATAACCGGGAGTTATAAATTGTTTCCCAGTTTGCTTTTGTTTTTGCTGTAGGTGAAGTACACCACCAGGCCGATGCCCATCCATACGGCCAGGCGGATCCAGGTGTCCAGCGGGAGGGAGGCCATCAGGGCGATACATACGATCACGCCGAGGATCGGCAGAAGGGGCACCCAGGGCACTTTGAATGCTCTCGGCAGCTCCGGGTTGGTCTTTCTCATCACAATCACCCCGATACATACCAGTACGAATGCGAAGAGGGTACCGATGCTCACCATTTCACCCACGATCCTAACCGGCACAAATGCGGCAAACAGGCTCACGAACAACATGAACAGCAGGTTGGATTTGTACGGGGTACGGTATTTGGCGTGAACCTGGGAGAATACTTTCGGCAGCAGGCCGTCCAGCGACATGGAGTAGAACACACGGCTCTGGCCCATGAGCATCACCAGTATCACAGAGGTATACCCTGCCAGGATGGCGAGGATGATCGCCTGCTGCAGCCAGTGGTAAGGCGTTTTGGCGATAGCGATGGCAACGGGAGCAGCGCTGTCTTTAAATTCTGTATAGTTGGCGAGGCCTGTCATTACGTGCGCGAACAGCACGTAAAGAATGGTGCAGACTGCCAGTGAGCCAAGAATACCGATGGGCATATCTTTCTTCGGGTTGCGGGCTTCCTGCGCCGCGGTAGACACAGCGTCGAAACCGATGAAGGCGAAGAATACCACGGCAGCGCCGCGGAACACGCCGGATATGCCGAAGTGGCCGAAAGCGCCTGTATTGGCGGGGATATAAGGATCGTAGTTGGCAGGGTTCACATGCGTCCAGCCGACTGCAATGAAAACCAGCACCACGGCTACTTTCAGCGCAACAAGCAAACCGTTCATGAAAGCGGATTCTTTGGTGCCGCGGATCAGTACGAGAGACAGAAATGCAATGATAAGTACAGCGGGGAAGTTCATGATACCATTCACCACGGAGCCGTCCATCAGTGTGACCGTTTCAAACGGCGAGCACGTTAGCTGAGCGGGCAGGTGAATGTTCATGGAATGAAGGAACTTGACAAGATACTGGCTCCAGCTGATGGATACCGTAGCTGCGCCGAGAGCGTATTCCAGCACAAGGTCCCAGCCGATGATCCATGCGAGGAACTCTCCCATGGTGGCGTAGGAATAGGTGTAGGCGCTTCCCGCGATAGGGATCATGGAAGCAAATTCTGCATAACAAAGTCCTGCAAAAGCACAGCCTATGGCGCCGATCACGAAAGAAAGCGTAACGGCGGGGCCTGCGTTGTTGGCGGCAGCAAGACCAGTCAAAGAAAATAACCCGGCGCCGATGATGGCGCCAATTCCCAAAGCAACTAGGTTGGCAGCGGATAGAGATCTTTTTAAGCCCTTTTCACTTTCGTCGGCTTCAGCCATTAACTGGCCGATGGGCTTTTTCACAAAGAGTCTATTCATACAGTGATGTTGTGGTTGATACTAGCTTGTTTAGATTTTTTTAACAGATCGTCAAATATAGTATGTAAAATGATAAAGCCGTATTTTTATTTTACTAATGCCTTCTTTAGGGGCTAACGCCCGGCGGCTCAACGCATTGAGGCCATCCGTCAACATTTGTGTGAACTTTCCGGCGATAACCTTATTTTTGGGCAATTTTTTACCCGTGGGGGGCCAGGGCTGGTTTCCTCATGTCCGACAAAAACTAAATCACCTCTTTCAATGAACAAGAAACTGGCAGCCATTATTGCGTTGATCACTTTTACTATCGTTTCGGGTATGCATACCCTTGACCACCTAGGATGGCTGACCATTTCACCTGTTGTGCTGATGGTGTTCCGCTGGATAGCGGTGGCTACCGTGATCTGGTTCGCCGTTACCAAAAAATCCCTTACTACCTGGATACTTGTGAGCATGGTGATAGGCGCGGAGCTGGGGCACGATTACCCGGCCATAGCCGTGAACTTCCAGGTGCTGAGCAAGGTTTTCCTTCAACTCATCAAAACCGTGATCGCGCCGCTGCTCTTCGCCACGCTGGTGGTGGGCATCGCCGGCCACTCGGATATCAAGCAGGTGGGCCGCATGGGCTGGAAGTCGCTTGTATACTTTGAGATCGTTACCACCATTGCATTGTTCATCGGCCTGGCCGCGATCAATATCAGCCAGGCGGGCGTTGGCATCAAAATGCCGCCGGACGCCCTGCATGAAAAACTCCCGGAAACCAAACCGCAAACCTGGCAGGAAGTAGTGCTGCACGTGTTCCCTGAGAATATCGCGAAATCTGTTTATCATGGGGACATCCTGCCCATCGTGGTGTTCAGCGTGATCTTCGGCATTTCGCTGCTGCTTGTGAAAGAGAAGTTCCGCGGGCCGATGCTGGGCTTCTGTGAAAGTTTGTCTGAAGTGATGTTCAAGTTCACCAACATCGTAATGTACTTCGCCCCGATAGGCGTGGGCGCCGCCATCGCCTATACGGTGGGCCACGGCGGCCTTTCCGTGCTGGGCAACCTCCTGCAATTACTGATCACTTTATATGTGGCGCTGGCGGTATTTATCCTGGTGGTGTTCGTGCCGGTGGCTTTGATCATCAGGCTGCCCATTGGCCGGTTCATCAGGGAAATATCCGAACCGGTGTCCATCGCCTTTGCCACCACCAGTTCCGAATCCGCCCTTCCCAAAGCCATGGAAGCCATGGAAAGAATGGGCGTTCCCCGGAAGGTGATCGCTTTTGTAATGCCCACGGGCTACAGCTTCAATCTCGACGGCTCCACCCTGTACCTCGCGCTGGCTTCCGTATTCGTGGCGCAGGCCGCGGGCCAGCCCCTGAGCATTTCCCAGCAGATCATTATGGTGTTCACCCTGATGCTGACCAGTAAAGGGGTAGCGGGCGTTCCCCGTGCCACGCTGGTGATCATCCTGGGTACCATCGCCAGTTTCCACCTGCCTGCCTGGCCGGTTTTCCTCATCCTGGGGATAGACGAGCTGATGGATATGGCCCGCACGTCGGTGAACGTGATCGGCAACTGTCTTGCCACCGCGGTGATCGGCAGATGGGAAGGCGAGGTGGATTTCCAGAAGCTGCCCGCCCCTGAAACGAAAGCCTAGCGCCCCTTTCAGGTAAAATATTAACTTCCCGTTGACATTAAAAAGCTTATTTTTGGCCGCTCTAACTATATAAACATCAGCATGGATCAGATTATTGAATTTTTTAAGCATTTAGTTGACCCGAAGTGGATCATTGAGCATGGCGGATTGTATCTGATTTTAGGGATCGTGTTTGCAGAAACCGGCCTTTTCATTGGATTTTTTCTGCCAGGGGATTCTTTGCTTTTCGTAGCGGGCATTTATGTGGAAGAACTGGCCGCGCACTTTTTTAACGTGCCTTATATAGTGATCATAGCAATGATCGCTTTGACCGGTATCATTGGGAATATGGTCGGGTATTGGTTCGGCAGAAAATCCGGTCCCCTTTTGTTTAAAAGAAAAGACACTTTCCTCTTCAAAAAGAAACACCTCTGGCAGGCCAAAGAGTTTTATGACAAATATGGCGGCGGCGCCATCTTCGTTTCCCGCTTTCTCCCCGTTGTTCGTACGTTTGCGCCAATCGTGGCCGGCATCGTTAACATGGAAAGGAAAAAATTCATGTTCTGGAACATAGTCGGCTCTATCTCCTGGGTGTTTTCCATGATGCTGGCGGGGCATTTCCTGAATAAAGCGATCCCCACGCTGAAGGATCACCTGGAATGGATCATCCTCATTATCATCGTGATCACGACCGCGCCGGTGGCTATCAAGTTCATTTTCGGGAAGTCGCCTATCCACAAGCATTTCGACGAATTCGGGAACCCGATTGAGCATCCGCCGGTTGAAGAAGAAATAAAATCATAAATTGTTTTGATATTTGCTTTGATATTTAAAGAGACGCAGCTATTTTGCGTCTCTTTCCTTTTTGGGAAGTTCCTTATATCAACCTTATAAATTCACGTCGTTTATGAATTCCGCCAATAAACCGGTCAGGCTGCTGAATGCCGCTGTGATCGTAGCTTCCCTGGGTTATTTCGTAGATATTTACGATCTCCTTCTTTTCGGCATTATCCGCATTAAAAGCCTGCAATCCCTGAATGTGTCCGGCGAGGACATAGACCGGGTGGGCATGTGGCTGATCAATATCCAGATGGTGGGCATGCTGATCGGCGGCATCATCTGGGGTGTGCTGGGCGACAAAAAAGGCCGTCTCTCCGTACTTTTTGGTTCCATATTGCTTTATTCGGTGGCGAATGTGGCCAATGGCATGGTGGGCGGCGAACATGCGATCGCCTGGTATATGGTCTGGCGTTTTCTCGCGGGCCTGGGCCTGGCGGGAGAACTGGGCGCGGGTATCACCCTGGTGTCTGAAGTGCTGCCCAAAGAAAAACGTGGCCTGGGCACGATGATCGTGGCGAGCGTAGGTATTTCCGGGGCTGTGGTAGCGTATTTCGTATCGGAATATTTCGGGGACAACTGGAGAGTTTGTTATTACATCGGTGGCGGGCTGGGCCTGGCCTTGCTGATCCTGCGCATCAGCGTGGTGGAATCGGGGATGTTCAACAATATCAAGGACGCCAGCAACGTGAGCAGGGGCAATTATTTATCTTTTTTCACCAATAAGGAAAGGTTTTTCCGTTACCTCAAATGCATTATGATCGGCCTGCCAACCTGGTATGTGGTGGGCATCCTCATGACCTTCTCCAATGCTTTTGCAAAAGAGATGGGCGTACAGGGGCCAATCGACCCGGGTAAAGCGATCATGATCTGCTACGCCGCGCTCACTTTCGGCGATTTCGCCAGCGGCTACCTGAGCCAGCTGATGCGGAGCCGGAAAAAAGTGCTGTATATTTTTTATGCGCTGGTGCTGGCGAGTGTGGTATGGTATTTTAACGCTTACGGTTACACGGTAACCGGCTTCTATACTATTTGCGGGGTAATGGGCTTCAGCGTGGGCTTCTGGGCAATATTCGTAACGGTGGCCGCTGAGCAGTTCGGCACCAACCTCAGGGCCACGGCCGCCACTACGGCTCCCAACTATGCAAGGGGGCTGCTGCCGGTTATTTCGATTCTTTTCGGCGGCCTGCAAAGCGCCGGTCTTTCATACCTGCAAAGCGGCCTCATTACCGGCCTGCTCTGCATCCTGCTGGCTTTCGTATTTGCGTTCACCATGGAGGAAACGTTCGGGAAAGACCTGGATTACGTGGAGGAAGTATAAGGTCAGGGGTAGGTGCTCAGCATCTTGTCCAGCAGCTTGTTCAGCTGCGCCACCTCCTTCTCCGTCAGGGCGTTTTTCAGCATGTCTTCCAGCACGATGATCTCATCGTCTATAACCCTGAGCAGCTGCAGGCCTTTGGGGGATATCTTCACGTCCACCGCCCGGCGGTCTGCCTCGCAGCTTTTCCGTTCCACCAGCTCGGCTTTCCTCAGGCGTTCCACCAGGCGGCTCACATCGCTCATCTTGTCCAGCATCCTTTCCTTTAAAGTGTTGATGCTGGCTGATTTGGGATGCTGACCGCGAAGGATGCGCAGTATATTGAACTGCTGCATGGTGATATCGTACTTTTTGAAGAACAGTTGATGCTTCGAAATGATCCAGTTTCCCACAAAAATGAGGCTGACAAGGCTTCTATGGTGTTCACTGGTAAAACTTTTATTGGCTATCAATTTTTCAATATTGGACATATGCGGCAAAAAATATTACGCAAAATTAACTGATAAGGGGATATAAAACGTAATCGCTAACGCTTTCATCCTGTATGTGTTACTGTTTGATGAATTCAAGTTTAAGTTCAATGTTCACCATCTTGTCCACCACCATGCCGCCTGCTTCTGTCATTTTATCCCACCTGAGGTTATAGTCGAACCGGTTGATATAGGTATTGGCTTTGAAGCCCGCTCTCAGCTTGCCATCGGCATCTTTTGCGGTTCCGCCGTGGGTGACGTTGAATTTCACATTCCTGGTTACATCGCGTATGGTCAGGTCGCCCTCCAGCAGGTATTTCCCTTCGGTGATCCGGTTGAAGGCCGTGCTTTTAAAGGTCATCCTGGGGTATTTTTCCGCATGCAGGAAATCGCCGGATTTCAGATGGTTGTCCCTGGGTTCGTTGCCCGTGCTGATACTGGATACGTCCACGCTGAAAGTGACCGCGGCATCGGAAAAATCCGGCTTTGCGGCCTTTAGCTCCCCTTCGAAATTCTTAAAGTTGCCTTCCACTTCGGAGATCACGAGATGGGTAACGGAGAAAGACACTGAGGAGTGATCCCGGTCAACCTTCCATATAGCGGCCTGTGCGCCGGCAAAAAGCGGGCTGTGCAGCAGCAAGGCAAACAGTAGCTTTTTCATGATATGGTTTTTTGGGATGAAACGTATGACAGTGTAATTCCTCTCTAATAATATGGTTCACAGTCTGATAGGCCCCTGTTAAAGTAAAGTTACGGAATATCGGCTGTTATAACAGCAAATGGCTGGTTAACCCGGAAAACAAAAAAGCATCCCGTTTTGCGGGATGCTTTATACCTTGAAACTTCCGGGATTAAGCGGGAGTTTTCATATTGTCCAGCACGTCCATCACTTCCTTCACGTGTTTGGCGGAAGTTTCCAGCAGCGCTTTTTCTTCGTTGTTCAGGTCCAGCTCGATGATCTTTTCGATACCGCCTTTACCCAGTACCACGGGCACGCCGAGGTAGATGTCCTTCAGACCGTATTCGCCGGTGAGCCATGCGCATACGGGGAAGATGCGTTTTTCATCTTTTACGATGGCTTCTACCATCTGGGCTGCAGCTGCGCCGGGAGCATACCAGGCGGAAGTGCCCAGCAGGTTCACGATCTCTCCGCCGCCCACTTTGGTGCGCTGAATGATGGCGTCCAGCTTGTCTGCCGCCACCAGCTCAGTAACAGGAATGCCTGAAACGGTGGTGTAACGGGGCAGGGGTACCATGGTGTCGCCGTGGCCGCCCATGAGGATGGCCTGGATGTCTTTGGGGGAGCAACCGATCTCATCGGCCAGGAATGCGCGGTAGCGCGCGGTATCCAGGATGCCGGCCATGCCGAATACCTTGCTGCTGTCTTTTTTGGCAGTGAGGTAAGCGCAGTAGGTCATTACGTCCAGCGGGTTGGACACAACGATGATGATCGCGTTGGGAGAATATTTGGTAACGTTCTCTGTAACAGATTTAACGATGTTGGCGTTGGTAGAAATCAGGTCGTCGCGGCTCATGCCCGGTTTGCGGGGCAGGCCGGAGGTGATCACCACTACATCGCTGTCGGCCGTTTTGGTATAGTCATTGGTTACACCGGTCACTTTGGTGCTGTAGTAATCAATGGGGGCTTGCTGCCAGGTATCCAGGGCCTTTCCTTCTGCAGTGCCTTCCTTGATGTCAAGCAAAACAACCTCCTGCAGAAAATCTCTGTGGGCCAGCACGTTAGCGCAGGTTGCGCCCACATTTCCAGCTCCTACAACAGTAACTTTCATCGTATCTGAGTATTTTAAAAAGGTGAAGAATTATTTGGGAAACAAAAATAGGGTATCGGATCGTTAATTTCGGCGGAAAGTGCTAAAATTTCCCGATCCGCGGCCTGCCTATGGAAAATTTACAAGTGCTTTAACAATGTGTCCAGTTTAACGGTACCTTCGTACCCTGCCTGGAACCGGTGTTTTTTGTCGTAGGTATAACAGCCGGGGAAGTTTTTCAGGTTGTAATAATAAAGGATCTGCCGCGTGGGCTCGGCCGCCATGATGATATTCGGGTATTTCCCGATATTGTATTGGTCGTACCAGGCCTTCATACGGTCCAGCTTAAATGGCGTAACCATTAGGAGCGTGGTTTTCCCGAACTTATCGATGTTCTTCAGGATGTCTTCCGTCATGTGGGCGCAATGATCACATTCCACGCTGAACAAAAAGAGGAGGACGGGTTTATTTTTGGGAAGATCGTTCTTGGTAAAGGATTGGCCGCTGTAAAGCTGCATCGGAAGGGGTGAAATGATGGAATATTGCTTAAAAGGCGGGATATTTGCCGGATCGTTCGTAATGGATTGGGCTTTGAGCAATGCAGGAAGCAATAAAAACAAGCAGAGCCATTTTCTCATATTCATATTTTTTAATTGTTAAAGTGATATACTGACCGTATATGTTTTGCCAAAACTATACCGCTTTTGTGGGAATTCCGGTAAGTTTTGTTTGTTCATATGCGAAAATTTTTACTTTTGCAATCCTAATGTAAATTTTTAACTTTAAATCAGTGACCTTTTATGGCTACCACCGCAGATATCAGAACAGGATTAATCATTAAGCTGGATAACAGCTTGTATTCTGTTGTAGAGTTTGGTCAGAACAAAACCGCCCGTGCAGCCGCGAAGGTATGGGCAAAATTGAAGGGCGTTGACAATACCCGTTCCATCGAGCATACCTGGAACTCCGGTGATACCATTTACCCGGTGCGCGTGGAAAAAAAGCCGTTCCAGTTCCTTTATAAGGACGACAGCGGATATAACTTCATGGATAAAGAAACCTTTGAGCAGATCGTAGTGGCAGAATCGCTGGTGGATGCGCCGCAATTCCTGAAAGACGGCGACGAGGTGGCTATTTCCATCAATACAGAGACTGAACTGCCTATGGGCGTTGAGCTGCCTGATAAAATTGTGCTGAAAGTAACTTATTCCGAGCCCGGCATGAAGGGCGATACCGCAACCCGTACCCTCAAACCTGCAACTGTTGAAGGCGGCGCTACTGTGATGGTTCCCCTGTTCGTGAATGAAGGCGAATTGATCCGCGTCAACACCAAGACCGGCGAATACATCGAGAGAGTAAAAGAATAACCATATACTTACATTTCTTTCATTAGCGAACCAGCATTACTAAAACCAAAAACTGTCTACATGGACTTTAAACAGATTCAGGAGCTGATAAAAATGATCAACAAATCAAACATCAGCGAACTGAGCATTGAACAGGACAAGTTTAAGATTACAATAAAGCAAAAGGAAAGCGAAGTACAGCAGATCGTAACAGTACCGGCGGTAACGGCGGTTCAACCCGTGCAAATGGCTCCCCAGCCTGTAGCTGCCGCTCCTGCGCCTGCTGCTGCCGCACCTGCCGCTGCAGCGTCTGCGCCGGCTGCCACCAACCTCATCACCATCAAATCTCCCATGATCGGTACTTTTTACCGCAGCGCCGGGCCTGATAAGCCGGCATTTGTAAGCGTGGGCGATGATGTGGCTCCCGGTAAAGTGGTTTGCATTATTGAAGCCATGAAACTGTTCAATGAAATCGAGAGCGAGGTGGGCGGAAAGATCGTGAAAGTGCTGGTAGACGATGCGTCGCCCGTGGAATACGACCAGCCCCTGTTCCTGGTAGAACCGTAAACTCTTTAGCGGTGAAAGGTTGTAAGGTTGCTTGCAACCTTTTCCTTTTTTTCGATTTTTAACCTATAAGAAAAACATGTTCAAAAAGATACTCATCGCCAACCGAGGCGAGATTGCCCTGAGGATCATCCGTACCTGCAAAGAGATGGGGATCAAAACAGTGGCAGTGTATTCGACCGCTGATAAAGACAGCCTGCACGTCAGGTTTGCGGATGAAGCCGTGTGCATTGGAAAACCACAGAGCAGCGATTCTTACCTGAATATACCACATCTCATGGCCGCAGCGGAAATCACCAATGCGGACGCTATCCATCCCGGTTACGGCTTCCTGGCCGAAAACGCCCGTTTCGCGGAGATCTGCGGCGAGCACGGCATCAAGTTCATTGGCCCCACCCCGGAAATGATCCGCAAAATGGGGGATAAGATGACTGCCAAGGAAACCATGATCGCAGCGGGTGTACCCGTTATTCCCGGCTCCGAAGGCCTGCTGGAAAGCGTGGAACAGGCCAAAACCCTTGCAAGGGAAATGGGCCTGCCTGTGATCATGAAAGCTACTGCCGGCGGCGGCGGTAAAGGCATGCGCGTGGTGTGGGACGAGAGCGAGATCGAGAACGCCTATACCATGGCCAAAACGGAAGCCAAAGCGGCTTTCAGCAACGACGGCATCTACATGGAAAAATTCGTGGAAGAGCCCCGTCACATAGAGATACAGATCGCAGGCGACCAATACGGCAAAGTATGCCACCTCAGCGAGCGCGACTGCTCCATCCAGCGCCGCCACCAGAAGCTGGTGGAAGAATCGCCTTCCCCCTTCATGACGCCAGAGCTGCGTGAAAAGATGGGCGAAGCCGCCATCAAGGCCGCCAGCGCCATCAATTACGAAAGCGTGGGCACCATCGAGTTCCTGGTAGACAAGCACCGGAATTTTTACTTCATGGAAATGAACACCCGTATCCAGGTGGAGCACGGTGTGACCGAGGAAGTGATCAATTTCGACCTGATCAAGGAACAGATCAAGATCGCGGCAGGCATTCCTATTTCCGGGAAAAATTACACCCCGCAGATGCACGCCATCGAGTGCCGCATCAACGCGGAGGATCCGTATAACGATTTCCGCCCGTCTCCGGGCAAGATCACGGTGCTGCATACACCGGGCGGCCACGGCGTAAGGGTGGATTCCCATATCTATGCCGGTTACGTGATCCCGCCGTACTACGATTCCATGGTGTCCAAAGTGATCGCCGTGGCGCAAACCCGCGAAGAAGCCATCAACACTATGGAAAGGGCGCTGAGCGAATTCGTGATCGAAGGTGTGAAAACAACCATTCCGTTCCACCAGCAGCTGATGCAGGATGAGAATTTCAGGAAAGGGAATTTCACCACTAAATTCACTGAAACCTTTAAACTGCAATAACAACGGCAGTTTGAACGATACTAAAAAAGGCTTCTGCGTTTTGCAGGAGCCTTTTTTGTCTGGTTACCATGCGGGCCTGTATTTACGCTTGTTCCAGCGTATGTGCAATTGGATGAAAATACCCGGTAACCGACACGTTATTACCCATACAAAAAACAGGCCACCCGGAGGTAGCCTGCTCTCTTAAACCTTAAAACCTTTTCAAAATAAAATGTCAGATATGTATTGTATGCTGATGAAAAGTATGCCGCATGAACCATGTGCGGCACCAGTTCAGTTCATCACTGGTTAGTGGCGGGCGCCTTTTTCTTTCTTTCCTTCATGCCGTCCCTGAAGCCTTTCATCCGTTCTTTTTCCCAGGCTTCGTATTTGCTGTAGTTGTCGTCGCCCAGGGTGGATTTGATCTTCTGCTGTCTTTCGTCTTTCAGCGCTTTCATTTTAGACCTTTTTTCGTCCTTATCCAGCCCTTTCAGCGCCATGGCCTTGGTCATGTATTCCTTGTTGATGGCTTTCAGTTCTTCGCCCTGGCTGTCCGTAAGGCCCAGTTCCTTCACGGGCACTTCGTGTATACGTTTGCCTTTTTTGCCGTCGCGGTGTTTGTAATGGTCCGCCCGGACTGTAGCCTGTTCGCGGTTCTGCTGCCATTTGGCATATTGTTCCGCGTCCAGCACTTCTTTGATCTTACCGCTGCGCTCGGCCTGCAGGGCATCCAGCTTTGCTTTCTGCTGTTCTTTGCTCAGGTCCCTGTTCTTCCGCACTTCCTGCGTGCCCTGCATGTAGGATTTATTGATATCCTGTAAAGCCTGCGATTGTTTTTCATTCAACTTCAGGTCTGCATTCGGCCTGATCTTCCCTTTCGTTCTCACGGAATCCTGCGCGTAACCGGTATGAACGGCTGTTGCGAGGATCATCAGCAATAAGATTTTCTTCATGGTTATCCTGTTTTGCAATTATAGACTGTTTAGATCGCAGAAAGTTTAACCGAAGTTATGAGCGGTTCACAGCATCCCGGCGTTTCCTGATTTTAATCAGCCATGGCAGAGCATTTATGGGGATTTTGCCCATTCACCCGGCAAGGAAGCATATGGGATAACCGGTGATCGGCCGTTCATAGCAGATCGCTGATGACTTTCACCGCAGCATCAGGTTCACTGGGCCGTGGCGCCTGGTTGGTGACGTATTTCCCATCTTTATCGATAATGATATACGTGGGATAGCCACGGTACAGGTATTTTTTCTCAAGAATGGATTGCTGAGCCGGGGGAAGGTTGTAGTGAACAACATTATCGCCGATAAGTTTATGCTGTTTGATGGCGCTTTTCCAAGCCGTTTCCTGGGAATGGTTGGCAAGGTATACAAATACCACATCCTTTCCTTTCAGACGTTGTTTGAAGGCTGGCACATATTTGAACTGTTCACGGCACGGGGAGCACCAAGTGCCCCAGATGTCCATGTAGATCACTTTGCCTTTGAACTGGCCAGTGATATGGGCAAGCATTTCTTCGGCCGTGGTAAATTCGGGTATGGAGGTGATCAGGCGGGTATCTTTCAGCAGGGCGTCGTCCTGGCTGAGTTTTATCAGCGCATTGTTCTTTTCGAGTATGGCCGAACGCAGGTAAGGGTTTTTTACTTTGCTTTCAAATGCGGCGATATCAGCGGTTTCCAACGGATTAAAAGATTCCAGTGCCCTGTTTGCATCCCATGCGGAGGATAATTCCATTTCCAACGGGTTTTTGGTAAAAAGAGCAAAAACGGAATCCACGTTTCGCGTTTTGGCTTTGGAGGCAAGGGTGGAGGCATAGGATCTCATATCGCGGAGCATCGTCATGTAACCATCGCAGAGGTAGGCGTTGGGATAAGCGATGGTGCGAATGGAATCCAGCGTCTCCAGGTACCCTGGGCTGAAAGCATCCTTTTTCAGTTCGCGGAGCTTGTAGGAATATTGCGACAGGGCGGCGGCGGCCTCGTAATATAAATCGGCCTCCAGGAATTGCCTGGTACGCGGCTCCAGGGTATGTTTCAGGGAATAATCATTCAGCAGGCGCAACTCCTTTTTCATTTTTGCCACAACGCTGTCCCTGTAAACCAGGTCGGAGCCGGTTTTTTCGCGCAGGTCGTAGTAACCTTGATCCACCTGGCCGCGAAGCACGCGATTAAACAGCATTACCTGCGTATGCAGGTTCGCGTTAGCACCTTCAAAACGGGTGCTTGTTTTGCGGCTGTACCATTCCCGGCGGCCTTCATTGGTATCGAGGGCACTGTCTTCCCCTTTATATTCATCGAGGTCCGCGTAAAGCCGGATGGTTTCGCCAGGCACACCCACATTGGCTTCGGTAATCCGGTCCCAATCCAGGTAAAGAACACCCGCAACGGGGAAAGGTATTGTAATGCTGAATTTCCCATTGGCGCTTATGGGGGCGGCGTAATTTTTCTGATACGAACTGACCCCGTCGGGGACGGCAACGGTAAATTCGTTTCCGGGCAGATGGCTATAATGATCATACCGGCCGGTAATGGTAAGGGAATCTTTTCTGAACTCCATCCGGCCGGAGCTTTTCTGCTGGGCGGAACATAACAGGGCACAGATACTGAAGGCAAGGGTGCTGAGGGATTTTAACATAGAATGCGTTTATGTTCCCCCAATATAGGCAATATTTTTACGAATTATTCGTAAATAGGAAAAAATTCGTAGTTTCGGTAAAAAAAGAACCCCCGGTAAATACCGGGGGCCATCATACACCAAAACAATCTTACGGTTTTTATCGCAAGAAAAGCAGCTCTCTGTATTTGGGGAGACCCCAGATCTTGTCATCAACCAGGAACTCCAGTTTGTCGGAGTGGTAACGGATCACGTCGAAGTACGGCTGTTTGATCTTCTCACAGTAATCGATCGCTTTCTGACGGCTGTCTTCCAGCTTGTTAGCCACTTTACGTGCTTCGATCATCGCCTGTACATTCTCACTGATGACATTTATGTGTTCAGATATTTTCGTTGCAATCTGGAGTTGGGCTTTGTAAGCGCCTTCTCCGAAACCTGCGTCTTTCAGACCTTTGATATTAACCAGCAGTTCGTTCTGATACTTGATTGCTGCGGGCAATACGTGGTTGGTAGCCAGGTCGCCGATCACGCGTGCTTCGATCTGCACTTTTTTCACGTAGTCTTCCAGCAGGATCTCATGACGTGCGTGCAGTTCTTTTTCGTTGTACACACCGGTGCTTACGTACAGGTCGGTTGATTTTTTAGTAACCATTGCGTCCAGGGCCGTAGGGGTGGTCTTTACGTTGGGCAGGCCGCGTTTTTCGGCTTCTTTTTCCCATTCTTCGCTGTAACCGTCGCCTTCGAAGAGGATCTTCTCGGAATCAACAATGTACTTGCGGAGGGTTTGCATGATGGCGATCTCTTTTTTCTCGCCTTTTTCGATCAGGCCGTCCACTTCAACTTTGAAGCCAGCCAGGGTTTTAGCCATGATGGTGTTCAGCACGGTCATAGCGGAAGCGCAGTTTGCGGAAGAACCTACGGCGCGGAACTCGAACTTGTTGCCGGTGAAGGCGAAGGGAGAAGTACGGTTACGGTCGGTATTGTCCAGCAGCAGCTCCGGAATGTGGCGGTGCAGGTCCAGTTTCAGGATGGCTTCGTCCTGTTCGTCGAATTTGTTATTTACACGGCTCTTCACTTCCTGGAGTACTTCAGAAAGGTATTTACCGGTGAATACGGAGATGATTGCGGGAGGAGCTTCGTTTGCACCCAGGCGGAAGTCGTTGCTAGGGGAAGCGATAGCTGCGCGCAGCAGGTCAGCGTAATCGTGAACGGCTTTGATGGTGTTCACGAAGAAGGTGAGGAACATCAGGTTGGTCTTCGGCGTTTTGCCGGGAGCCAGCAGGTTCACGCCGGTGTCTGTAGCGAGAGACCAGTTGTTGTGTTTACCTGAACCGTTGATGCCTGCGAAAGGTTTTTCGTGGAGCAGTACTTTCAGCTTGTGGCGTTTGGCAACTTTGCTCATCACGTCCATCAGCAGGGAGTTGTGGTCCACCGCGATGTTCACTTCTTCGAAGATGGGAGCGCACTCGAACTGAGCGGGAGCCACCTCGTTGTGACGGGTCCTTAAAGGAATACCCAGCTTGTAGGATTCTTCTTCGAAGTCGCGCATGAAAGCGTATACACGCTCAGGAATGGCGCCGAAGTAGTGGTCTTCCAGCTGCTGGCCTTTTGCAGGAGCGTGGCCAACCACGGTACGGCCTGCGAGAACCAGGTCAGGACGGGCGTTAGCCAGACCTTCGTCTATCATAAAGTACTCCTGTTCCCAACCAAGGGTAGCAGTTACTTTGGTTACGTTCTTGTCGAAATAGTTGCATACGTCTACCGCAGCTTTGTCCAGCGCAGACAGTGCTTTCAGCAGCGGAGCCTTATAGTCCAGCGATTCGCCGGTGTAAGCCACGAAGATGGTGGGGATGCAAAGTGTTCTGCCTGTACCCTGTTCGATGATGAACGCAGGGGAGGAGGGATCCCATGCAGTGTAGCCGCGGGCTTCAAAAGTAGCGCGGATACCGCCGTTAGGGAAAGAGGAAGCATCGGGCTCCTGCTGAACCAGCGCGTCACCGTCAAAGGTTTCGATGCTGGAACCATCACCTTTGATGGTGAAGAAGGAGTCATGTTTTTCAGCGGTAGTACCGGTAAGGGGCTGGAACCAGTGTGTATAGTGGGTTACACCTTTCTTCATAGCCCATGATTTCAAACCGGAAGCGATCTGATCGGCCATCTTGCGCTCGATCTTATTACCACCTTTAATAGAGTTCATCAGGCTCTTGTAAGCCTCATCACTCAGGTTTTCCCGCATTGCTTTGCCGGTAAAAACATTGCTGCCGAACACGTCTGTGATCTTACCATTCAGTTCGGGCTTTACTTTGAAGTCCACGCCGGTCAGATTCTCCAGCGCTTGAAAGCGTAACGATTGCATGATGTGAAAAATTTTAGTACAAAAGAACGCCTCTTTGGGTTAAAATGCAAGTTGTTTCATCTTTTTTAACCAAAAAATTGCATTTCTCGTCTAAAAACCCTATATTTTTAATTTTTGGCCAAATATTCGGCATCCTGATCCTCCAAAACTGATATATTAAAAATAACATTATACGTATAAGGGCATTAAACTTCTCTTTGTTGTCAATTGCAGGAAATCTATGTAGTTTTGCATCTTCTTTTTAAACCTTCATCAATTCATGCAAACCACAGTAGAAACCGCCGAACAGTTAGGACTTACAGCAGACGAATTTGAACGCATAAAATCCATCCTGGGCCGCACCCCGAACTTCACCGAACTGAGCATGTACTCCGTGATGTGGAGCGAGCACTGCAGCTACAAGAATTCCATCGTATGGCTGAAGAGCCTCCCCCGGGAAGGCGGCAGGCTGCTGGTAAAAGCCGGTGAGGAAAACGCCGGCCTCGTGGATATTGGTGACGGATGGGCCTGTGTTTTCAAGATCGAATCCCATAACCACCCCTCCGCACTGGAACCCTTCCAGGGCGCAGCCACCGGGGTAGGCGGCATCCACCGCGACATCTTTACCATGGGCGCACGCCCCATCGCAGCACTCAACTCTCTGCGTTTCGGTAATGTTAATGATAAAAAGAACCAGCACCTCCTCAAAGGCGTGGTAGACGGCATCGGCCACTACGGCAACTGCTTTGGCGTACCCACCGTGGGCGGTGAAGTATATTTTGAAGACTGCTACGGCACCAACCCCCTCGTAAACGCTATGAGCGTGGGCGTGCTGAAAGTAGGCACCATGGTTTCCGCTACCTCCTACGGTCCCGGCAACCCCGTATTTATTGTAGGCTCCGCTACCGGGAAAGACGGTATCGGCGGCGCCTCATTCGCTTCGGCGGACATTACCGAGGAAAGCGCCAAAGACCTCCCCGCCGTACAGGTGGGCGACCCCTTCCAGGAGAAAAAGCTCCTCGAAGCCTGCCTGGAAGTCGTGAAAACCGGCGCCCTCGTAGGTATGCAGGATATGGGCGCTGCCGGTATCACCTGCTCCACCGCCGAAATGAGCGCCAAAGGCGAGCACGGTATGAACATCCACCTGGATAAAGTGCCTACCCGCCAGCAGAACATGAAAGGTTGGGAAATGCTGCTTTCCGAAAGCCAGGAACGCATGCTCATCGTAATCCACAAAGGCCGCGAGAAAGAAGTGCTGGACATTTTCGATAAATGGGACCTGCATTGCGTGCAGATCGGCGAAGTGACCAAAGAACCCATCCTCCGCTTTTATATGAACGGCGCGCTGGAAGCGGAAGTGCCCGCGGAAAGCCTCGTGCTGGGCGGCGGCGCTCCCCAGTACCACCGCGCTTACGTGGAACCTAAGTATTTTGAAAAGATCAAGGCTTACGATATCCAGAACATCCCTGACATTACCAATGCCAGGTCTGTAGCGGAAAAGATCGCACAGCTGCCGAACATTGCTTCCAAACGCTGGGTATACACGCAGTACGACAGCATGGTAGGCACCGCCAACGCCAGCACCAACGCCCCCAGCGACGCGTCTATCGTGGTCGTGAAAGGCACCCGCAAGGCGCTGGCCGTTACCACGGACTGCAACAGCCGCTACGTACACGCTGATCCGCATACCGGCGGGCAGATCGCGGTGGCAGAAGCAGCGCGCAACATCGTGTGCAGCGGCGGCGAACCGGTGGCTATCACCAACTGCCTCAACTTCGGCAATCCTTACGATCCGGAAGTATATTACCAGTTCGTTCACGCCGTTCAGGGCATGGGCGAAGCCTGCCGCAAGTTCAACACCCCGGTGACCGGGGGTAACGTAAGCTTCTACAACCAGAGCCCCGACGGCCCGGTATATCCTACCCCCACCATCGGTATGCTCGGCGTGCTGGACAGCATGGACCAGCGCATGACCCTCGATTTCAAACAGGCCGGCGACCTCATCTACCTGGTGGGCCGCAGCTACAACGATATCAGCAGCTCAGAATACCTCCATAAGCTGATCGGCGTGGAATTCAGCCCCGCCCCTCATTTTAACATGGAAGAAGAACTGCAACTGCAGCATGCCATTACAAAACTGATCGGCGCAGGGCTTATCCAGTCCGCGCACGACGTCAGCGAAGGCGGCCTCTTTACCACCCTGCTCGAAAGCGCCCAGGTACGCGGGTTTGGCTTCGATGTGCATACCAATAAACACTTCCGTAAAGACGCATACCTGTTCGGCGAATCGCAGAGCCGTGTAGTGGTGAGCGTGAGCCCGGCAGACAAAGAGAAGTTCGAAGCCCTGCTGCACGGCCTGGTGGATGCTTCCGACCATTCCGTTCGTTACGAGCTGATCGGTACCGTGAAAGGCGAGAACCTGGTAGTGGATGGCGAAAACTGGGGCGCGGTAAGCGAGTGGAAAAACAAATACGACACTGCGCTGGAAAATCATCTTTGATCTTCAGCACAACGCATAGAAAAAGACCGCCCGTAAGGCGGTCTTTTTTATTGATACTATTTTAGCAATGCCGTAGATAAGAGATGCGTATAGGATAGGTGAAGGAGAGGTATAGGAGAGCTTAAAGGACAGCGCCGGTAAAATAACATTACCTTCTCGCCAGGAACTTCCTCCGCCACCAGATCAGTATGCCTGACAGGGCGAGCAACCCCGGCGCCAGGCCCAGCAGGGTCCACAGGATCTTCAGCGGGATGCCGCCAAAGTTCCCGAAATGGAGCTGTAATACGCTGGCATTCAGCTTCTGTGAAATATTTGACGACTTAAAATCCAGTTTTTTCACCATCGAACCGTCTTCCGGCTGAAGGGTGACCGTGCTGGCGTATTCGCCGAAAAGAGGCGCTTCGCCGGCGTTGCCCAGGAACAGCACCGGGGCGCCTTCCGCCCGCGGCGGACGGATGCCCATGATCGTAATGCCCGGTATTTCGGCGCGGGCGGCGGTGAGCAGGCGGTCGTAATCGATAGGCTGCTGCACGGCCACGGAAGGTGCTTTTTTGCCCACCCGCGCGCCTACTACCTTCCATTGTATCAGGATGCCGGTGATGACCATCAGCAGGTTGAACACCAATGCCCATACCCCGACCACCCGGTGAAGGTTGCGCCAGCGCCTGCGGCGGTGTTTCCATTCTATCTTATCGCGGAAGGAAAGCACCTTGCCGAGGTGTTTGCGGTAAACATACAGCCCGGTTGCCAGGGACACGAGCATGATAAAAGACACGCAAAGGATGATTACAGACCCATTGCGGCCGCTTAGCAGGGTGAAGTGGAGGTAGAGCAGGAAACCGGTGAAGTAGCCTTTGTTGCCCCTCCTGTGCAGTACTTTGCCGGTATAAGGGTCCAGGTAAACATACACTTTATCTTCAGCTGAATATTCCGCCCGCATGATCAGGCTTTCGTCCGGAGCCTGGGGCAGGCGGATAAAGGTGAGGTAGGGCCTGCCGGGATTGGCGGCCAATCCTTTTTCGTACAGTGTGTTCAGGGGCAGGGGCGTACCGCCGGGCTGCACCTGGTAAGCTTTTTTATTGAGCGCATGGTCAATTTCGTCGCTGAACACCAGTATGCTGCCCGTAAAACTCAAAAGCAGGAGAAAAACCCCTGCTATCAAGCCCGTGATTCGGTGAATCCGGAATATTTGTTTGGTGAGCACTATCAGAATTTATAACTGTAATTCAGGTTGATGCGGGCGCCGGTGCCTTTTACATAGTTCTCGTTGCGCGCGTTCCACTGCGAAGTTACGGTATAGTAATCAGCGTTGAAAAGGTTTTCCACACCAAGGCCCAGGCTGCTGTGCTGGTCCAGCCGCATGCTGCCCAGGAAACTGAAGGTGGTGAAGCCTTCCACAGGACCGGTACCGTAGGAGTACAGGCCATTAACCCTTTCAAAGCGTTCGCGTTTGCCGGAATGCAGCATCTGCAGGCGGAGGTTCAGCCTTTCGATGGGCGCATAACGGAGGTAGGCGGTCACTTTGGGAGGAGCGATGCGGTCGCTGCCGAGGTATTTATCGTTCGCGTCGCCGAACTTGCCATTGTCGTCAATATCCTGTTTGCCTTCCACATAAGAGTAGGAAGCGCCTGCGCCCAGGTTGCGCAATATTGTAGCGTCTGCCGCGATCTCGAAGCCGTACACTTTTTCAGGTGCGCGCTGTATCTCGAACTTGCCGTTCTTTTCGAGGAAGGAAGAGCCGAGCTTGGAAGTGCTGATGTAATAGCTGCCTTCCAGCTGGATGGGGCCGAGGGTGCTGTTGAAACCTGCTTCGTAGTTGTTGGCGATCACGGCTTCGGTTTTCAGCAGCGAAACGGTGTTTTCCCTTGCTGCGCGCAGGATGCGGCCCAGCTCCATAATGGAAAAGCTCTGGGAATAGCTGATGAAGGGTTTGAAGAACCTGAATTTATTGTAACGGAGGCCCGCGTTGTATACGAGCGCGTTGTAGCTGAGGTCGCCGCCGGTTACGCTTACGCCGCCTTCGGTAAATTCCCCGGTTACGCGGTTCAGCTGCTTAACGGTGGTGTAATCGGGAATGCCGATGTTGATATTCTCGAAACGCGCGCCTGCCTTGAACACGAAGTCTTTTAAGAAGCTGAGCTTCACCTGCGCGTAGGGCGCGTAGTTCTTCATGTCCATCTCGGGCACCCAGGTGCGGCCGTCTACCAGGCTTTGTGCGGTTACATCGTTCATATAGTCCAGCCCGTAAACGAGGGAGAGGTCATAATTAGCCGAAATGTGCACCGGGCTGCTGAAGTTCACGCGTACGCCCTGTTTCCGGGAAGTGATCTGCGACTGGCCGCCGAATTCGAAGGTCGGCCCCCAGCTGTACACGGTTTTGAAACGCTGCATGTAAACGTTCACATCCAGGTCCGTACCGCCGATGATGCCTTCGCTGCTCCAGTGCAGGCTGGCGTTGTGGTTGTAGGGTGTGCCTTCGGGGTCGCCGGGGCGTTTGCCGATGACGCCGGTGGCGGCAGAATCCAGGTATTTGCCGGGTTTCAGGATATAATCGCTGCGCTGCTGGCTGCCGAAGAAGTTGTACATCAGTTCCAGGCGGTTGCGCCGGTCGATGTCGTACCCGATCTTTGCAAACCCGTTCCAGATCTGCGATTCGCCGAGGCTGTACTCGGGGGAGTTCACCACACCGTTGGCGTCCTTATATACGCCGGTCTGTTCATAATGACCGGATACCACGAAGTCCCATTTCTTATAAGCTCCTGAAAGCAGCTGGCCCGCGGAAAAGCCGCCGGTATGCTGGGCTTCCACCAGCTGGGTGTTGGCGCCGATAGTGGTTTCGCCGTGGATGCCGGTTTTATTTTTATCGCCTTTTTTGGTGATGTAGTTGATCAGGCCGCCGTCTGCCCCGTTGCCATAAATAGCGGTGGCGCCTTTGATCACTTCAATGCGCTCGATGGCGGAAGGGTCGATGGTGCGCATGTCTCTGCCGCCGTTGCGCAGCGGGGTGGATTGCGGGATGCCGTCTACCATCACCAGCACGTTGCGCCCGCGCAGGGTCTGCCCCGTGTTGCCGGTGGTGTTGTCGTTAATGGCCAGGCCAGGCACCGTGTTGGCCAGGATGGCGGTAATATTATTATTAATGCCTTTCTGTGCTTCCACTTCACGGGGCCCTACGATGGTCACGGAAGAAGGCACTTCGTCCAGGGTTTCTTTTTTACGGCTGGCCGATACGATCACTTCCTGCAGGTCTGCGGAAGATTTCATGGTCACATCCTGTACGGTGGTATCCCCCGAAAGGGTAACAGCCTGCTCAGTAGTGGTGAAGCCTACGCCTGAAAAACGCAGGGTATGGGAACCGGCGGGAGCGGCCAGTACATAGGCGCCGTTGGCGCCTGCCACTGTACCTTTTTTGATGCCGGGAATGCTGATATTGGCAAATGGAACGGCCTGGCCCTGTTCGTTGCGCACTGTTCCTTTAACAACGCCATGGGGCGCCTGTTGTGCGAAAGAATGAAGGAAACCCGCTGCCAGTATGGCGATTGTTAATATTACTCTCATTGAAATTGT
Organism: Chitinophaga sp. 22620; assembly: GCF_052044405.1. Taxonomy (NCBI): domain Bacteria; kingdom Pseudomonadati; phylum Bacteroidota; class Chitinophagia; order Chitinophagales; family Chitinophagaceae; genus Chitinophaga; species Chitinophaga sp. 22620. The sequence goes on from NZ_JBQEMV010000002.1 coordinate 394,425, forward strand.
TAAGAAATCCGGCGCAAAGGTACCCTGTGTGTGATTACGTACATTTACGCAAAGCGGAAAATGAATGATCGGATCGGGAAGAGTCGCCATGGCGGCGGGGCCGTGGATGTTACAACCTGCAATTACTTTAACAGCGTGTTAACAAAATACCACGTTAGTGTGACGGTATTGCCGTAGAACTACGTTATTTTTGAATAACACTTAAAGCACAATTTCAAGTTCGGGAAGCGGAAGGGAGCTACTTCAATACTCAGGATTTCCATTAACTTATAGATACAAACTGACTGATCATAAATAATTCAATGGGTAACATATATGTGTATATCCATATTTCTATGATGGCCCAAACTTTTTAATTACCATGTCCTACTGAACGATCGATTCTTAAGATCATGTATTACACCTAGTGAAAGAACGATTTGTTTGCCGGGGCTGACTAACCATCAGCCCCCTTTTTTGCCCGCAGGTGAAGGATGGTTTACCGGCTTTTCCTCTTCCATTTAGCCGCCGTTGCGTCGCACACTTCAGCTTTTTATCTTCTTCCGGCAATAAAAAAGAGCGCCGGTAAAGGCGCTCCTTCTATTATTCTACTGTACTTACTTGCTGTGTTTATACCATCGGGATCTCCGCTACCGCATACGTTTTCTGGTCCAGCTTCTGCTTGGTTTCGGTGAACGCATTGAGCGTCAGCTCGATATCCTCGTCGGAGTGGGCCGCCGTGGGTATCAGGCGGTAAATGATCTGCCCTTTCGGGATCACAGGGTATACCACGATGGAGCAGAAGATATTGTAATTCTCGCGGAGGTCAAGGCACATGGCGGTGGCTTCGGGAATGTCGCCCTGCAGGTAGATGGGGGTAACAGGGGAGTTGGTACGCCCGATGTTGAACCCTCTGTCGCGCAGGCCCTGCTGGAGTTTGTTCACATTGCTCCAGAGTTTTTCTTTCAGCTGAGGCTGCTGGCGCATCAGCTGTACGCGTTTCAGGTGGCCGATCACGAGCGGTAAAGGAATGGATTTCGCGAATATCTGCGAACGCATGTTGTAGCGCAGGTAATTGATGATCGCCTTGTCGCCGCTCATGAATGCGCCGATGGAAGCGCCGGATTTAGCGAAGGTGTTGAACAGCAGGTCGATCTCGTCCTGCACGCCCTGCTCTTCGCCGGTGCCTGCGCCGGTTTTGCCCATGGTGCCGAAGCCGTGCGCATCGTCTACCATCAGGCGGAACTCGTACTGCTCTTTCAGCGCTGCGATCTCTCTCAGCTTACCCTGGTCGCCGGCCATGCCGAATACGCCTTCGGTGATCACGAGAATGCCGCCGCCGCTGGTTTTGGTATATTCAACCGCACGCTTCAGCTGCTTTTCGCAGTCTTCGATGTCGTTGTGCTTGAATACATACCGGTGCCCCTGGTGCAGGCGCAGGCCGTCCACGATGGAAGCATGGCATTCCGCATCGTACACGATCACGTCGCGGCGGTTGCAGATAGCGTCGATGGCGCTCATAATGCCTTGGTAACCATAGTTCAGGAGGGTCGTGTCTTCCTTGCCCATGTAGTCGCTGAGCTCTTTTTCCAGCTGCTCGTGGAAATTAGTGTTCCCGCTCATCATGCGCGCGCCCATGGGTGCGGCAAGACCGTGTTCGGCAGCCGCCCTGGCATCTGTAGCCCTCACCTCGGGGTGATTGGCCAGGCCCAGGTAGTTGTTAAGGCTCCATACGATCTTTTCTTTACCCCGGAACTTCATCCTGGGACCAATTTCGCCTTCCAGCTTAGGGAAAGCAAAGTAACCGTGGGCTCTGTCTGAATGCTCCCCGATAGGGCCCCTGTGCTTCAGCAGTTTCTCGAATATATCCATATGATTATTAAAATGAAATTAAAATTCGTCCACAAAGGTATTAAAATATTATTTTTTGTAAACTTAGGCTACTTTTACGGACATTTTTTTCCACGTTCAGAACGGAGCTATATAAAGGAACAAATTAAAGAGCAATATGAGCCGAATTAAAATTCTGGCCGTCGTACTGATGATGACGGCGCCGGCGGCATTTGGCCAGAAGGCCACTTCGCCTACGACCGGTTTTCCGCCCAACTATGGAAAGAAAGCGCAAAAAGAAGTGCCCCGCCCGAAGCTTGTGGTGGGGATGGTGGTAGACCAGATGAGATGGGATTTCCTCTACCGTTATTACGACCGTTACACCAACGATGGCTTCAAACGCCTTGTGAACGAAGGCTTTTCCTGCGAAAACACCATGATCCCTTATACGCCGACCATAACCGCATGCGGCCATACCTGCGCCTATACCGGCTCAGTGCCCGCCATTCACGGTATTATCGGCAACAACTGGTATAGCCGCGTGCTGAACCGCAGCGTATATTGCACCGAAGATACCCTGGCCGTGGCCGTTGGCGGCAGCGAGGCCGCAGGCCGCATGAGCCCCCGCAACATGCTTACCACCACCATTACGGACGAATTGCGCCTTGCCACCAATTTCCGCAGCAAAGTGGTGGGCGTGGCCATCAAAGACCGCGGCGCCATCCTGCCCGCAGGCCACAGCGCCAACGCCGCTTATTGGTTCGACGGTACCACGGGCAATTTTATGACCAGCAATTATTACATGACCAGCCTGCCCGCGTGGGCGCAGGCCTTCAACAGGCTGGGCCTGCCGGCAAAATACCTGAGCCAGCCCTGGAATACGCTCTATCCCATTGATACATACAAACAAAGCACTGCAGACGACAAGCCGTACGAAGGCCGCTTCAGGGGGCAGCAGAACTCTGCTTTCCCGCATGAGCTGGCCGGCACTATGGGCAACAGCTTCGGCCTGCTTTCTTCCACCCCCTTCGGCAACACCTTCACCCTGGAATTCGCCAAACAGGCGCTGGAAGGCCATGAGCTGGGCAAAGGCCCCGTTACGGACTTCCTGGCCGTGAGCCTTTCCTCTCCCGACTACGTAGGCCACCAGCATGGCCCCAATTCCATAGAGATAGAAGATACCTACCTCCGGCTCGACAAGGACCTGGGTGAGTTCTTCAAGTACCTGGACAAAAAAATAGGCAAAGGCAACTGGCTGTTTTTCATCACGGCAGACCATGGCGTGGCGCATGTACCGGGCTTCCTCGAAGAGAACAGGCTGCCCAACGGCCTTTGGGACGACGCGGCGATGATGAAATCACTCAATGCCGCAGTTGAAAAAGAATTCGGCTTCAAAAAAGCGATCGTATCCTCATACAACTACCAGTTCACCCTCGATATAGAAGGGCTCGAAAAAGCAGGTAAGCTTGATGCTGTGAAAAAGCTGATCCTGAAAGAATCCCTGAAAACGCCCGGCATCGCTAACGTGGTAGACCTTCACCAGCTTGGTTCCGCAACCTTGCCCGAGCCGCAGAAATTTATGATGACCAACGGCTACAACGCACAGCGCAGCGGCGACATCATGGTGATACTGCAGCCCGGATGGCTGGATGGCGGCAAAACCGGCACCACCCACGGGTTATGGAATCCTTACGATGCGCACATCCCGCTGGTGTGGATGGGCTGGGGCGTAAAACCCGGCAAAACCAACCGCACCACGCATATGACGGACATTGCGCCTACCGTTGCGGCTATGCTGCGCATCCAGATGTCCAGCGGCAATGTGGGCAGCGTGATCGAAGAAGTAACAAAATAAACATTGCACCGCAGCCCGGTCTTTCAGCTAAATAATTGATTCAGAAAAGCCTCTGTTACGACAGAGGCTTTTTGTTTTCAGTATGTTATACATGTGTTATATTCGTTAAAAATAATTCGCTTACATTTGGATCATGCCTGGTATCACGTATCATATTGCAGACAGGATTGCCACCATTACCCTTAACCGCCCGGAGAAAAGGAACGCATTGAACGGAGAAGTGGTAAGGGAGCTGCGCGAAGCGTTTGCCGCCGCTGCGGCGGACGCGGATGTGAAAGTGGTGGTGCTTGCAGGAAATGGAAAAGCCTTTTGCGCCGGGGCGGATCTTGATTATCTCCGGCAATTGCAGGCCAACAATTTCGAAGCCAACCTGGCAGACAGCCGGGAGCTGATGCTGCTGATGCAGGAGATATACAGCATGGAAAAAGTAGTGATCGCCCGGATAGAGGGAGACGCGATTGCAGGCGGCTGCGGCCTGGCTACCATCGCGGATCTGAGCTATGCTGTTCCTGAAGCGCGTTTCGGATACAGCGAAGTAAGGATCGGGTTTGTGCCTGCGCTCGTGAGCGTATTCCTCGTAAGGAAAATAGGAGAGGGCCGCGCCCGCGACCTGTTGCTGACCGGCAGGCTGGTAACCGCTGAAAAAGCGGCGGTCTTTGGCCTGATCAACGAGGTAGTGCCTGCGGACAAGATCGGGGATTATGTACAGCAGGTGGCGCTCAGCCTGTGCAGCGACGCATCCGCCAATTCATTGGATCAAACTAAAAAACTGATAAGCGCCGCGCTGGAAAACCCGCTTACACAAGCGTTGGAATCAGCCGCCCGCATTAACGCGGAAACAAGGCAGCATCCCGACTGCCGGAAGGGCATCGGGGCATTTTTGGATAAGCTAAAGCCAGACTGGTAAAGGGTTTTAACCTTTGGCACAGATTTTTCACTTACACCTATGTATTAACTCAAAGCATATGCTGAAATTGTCTCAATTCTGGGTATTGCTCACCGCCTGTATTACAGGCATGGCAACCCCGCTGCTGGCACAAAGGACCATCTCCGACGCAAGGATCGAATACAAGCTGGAACTTCCGCCCGAGCAGCTGCAGATGGAAGCCATGTTTGCCGGCAGCTCCATGATCCAGTACATCAGGGGGAACCTGAGCCGGATAGACATGAACTTCAACATCGTGAACTACATCTACCTCATCAATGCACAAACGGAAGGTCTTATTACGCTGATGGATAATCATGGCGACAAATACCTGATCCGCACGGACAAAAAATCGTATGAGGAAGACATGAAACGTTTTCAGACCACCACCTTCACCGACCAGTCTGAAACGCGCGAGATAGCCGGTTTCAAATGCCGTAAGGCGATCGGTAAAATGCAGGACGGCAGTACGTTCGACGTGTATTATACTTTAGACATCATCCCGGAGAACCGTTATTACAACCGGCGTTTCCTGAACCTGAAGGGTATTCCCCTGGAATATGAGATCGTGATGAAATCAGGTTCAAAGATGAAAGCGATCGCAACGAAAGTGGATTTGAGCCCGGTGCCGATGTCGGTATTTGATGTGCCGAAAGGTTACCGGGAGATCACCGCTGATGAGTTGAAAAAGATCAGGGGTTAAACGATATTTTCATCATGAAACTGAAGGCCGCAGTATGACACTGTGGCCTTCTTTATTTTTTGATAATCAGTTAGTTATGTTGTTTTTGATTTAAATTTGTAAAGGGAGATAAAATAGTGATTGCGATTGAAATCCTCCTGTATGTTTAATCTTAAAAATTGAAAATTATGGAAGAAAAAACGAAAGAAAAAAACGGTAGCCCGGAAGAAAGACCGTCTCTGCTGTTTCTCTGGTGTAAAAGGATGCTCAAGGCAAAAAAGGAAATAGCCGAGCATCTTGACAATGGAGGTGATTTCGCTGATTTACACGGCCGGTATCCTTTTGTTAAGCCCTTTACAGAGGAGCATTTCAACAGGCGAATAGCGATCAAGTACGGAAAAAGAAATTGATGTCTTAACCTTAAAAACTGGTAGTTTGTTTACCCCGTATCCTCTTAGAAAAACGGAGTCATTTTATTATGAGTTTATCACTGATCACGGAATAAAGTATAGAGTTTATTTTTTGAAAAATGATTCTCTATTTGAAAATGACCCGGTAGTTGGGCAATATATTTACGCCCTCAATATCAACGTGATGTCCGGAAAGACCACGCGAAGCGGCTTTGATCCACGTATTGCCGACACTGTTTTTGAAATAATTACGGATTTTCTGGATGTAAAGCGGAAGGCATTCGTTTACATCTGCGACTCATCTGATTCACGAGAGCTGGCGCGTAAACGCAAGTTCGATCTTTGGTTCGCCAAATACAGCAAGGATTTGTTTGCGAAATGTGAATATGAAATGGTCTTCGGGGAGGAAAAAATTCACAGCGCTATGATTGTGCCACTGGATAATAAAATTTGGCCCAACTATATGGTCGTCTATCACCAGCTAACCCGCAAGATGGAGGGAAGCAAGGAGGGAGAAAAAGAAGGCGCAGAGACAAGCTGACAATTTCACACCAAAACAAAAAAGGCTGCCAACCGGCAGCCTTTCTCATAAAAATCTCTTTCAAATTCAACCTAACCTTTCCGGAACGGTAATCTCACCTGCAGGTGATGATATTGCATGTCCACCTGCGGGGCAGGAGACTGTACCTTTACGGAATAAGGAAGGATATAGGTAACATTGCCCTTCCTGTAAGTCATTACCGACTTTACGCTCACGGCATTGTCAGAGCTCAGTTTAAAAGTATTGTTCAGAAAACCATTTGCCTTAAATCCTGCATCAAGGCTCAAATTGGTCTTCGGCATGGCGGTAAGCCGGTATTTGACCTCGGTTTTCTTGCCCAGTTTGTCTTCATTGCTGTCCAAATTACCGCCCAGGTCACTGGCATGTACACGGAGCGCCACTGTTGAAAGTGCCACCACCATGAGACAACTCAGTGATAATGATTGGATTATGTAATTTAGCTTGTTCATCTTACTGCAAATATACGAAAAAATTATCTATCATAACGGAATCTTAATGCAAGATAGCCAGTTATCTTAAAAAAATGTTAAAAACTACATAAGCGGTAAGTGCTCCGGTGTTTGGTGACAGCATCAAAATCCCATATATTTACATTAATGAATCACGATTTCCCATCATTTAACGAGTTTAACGAGGATTTTGAAGATTTGAGGGACCTGCTTCAGCAATTTGAAAATCTAAAGGAAGGACGCTCCCACGCCTTTCTGGACGAGGATTCTTTTGAACAGATCATCGATTATTACGATGAGCACGATGAGCTCAACAACGCCCTCCAGGCCGTGGAAATAGCCATCGAGCAATTCCCCTTCTCCTCGGCACTTCTCCTTAAAAAATCCGCTTTACTGATCGAAACCAAAAAATACCGTGAAGCCCTTGCGCTGCTCGAAAAAGCCGCCTTGCTGGACAGTAACGATATTAACCTCTATATCCTCAAAACAGACGTGTACCTGGCCATGAACCAGCACGAAAAAGCCGCCGCCCTCCTCGAAGAACAGATCGGGGTGTTCGACGGCGAAGACCGTACAGACCTGCTGCTGGAGCTGGCGGACGTGTACGACGACTGGGAGGAATTCGAAAAAGTGTTCGACTGCCTGAAACTCCTGCTGGAATACGATCCCAACAACGAGGAAGCCCTTCACAAGATCTGCTTCTGGACCGAATTTACCGGCCGCAACGAGGAAAGTATCCGGCTGCATACCAATATCATCAACGAGCACCCCTACAATCAGCTCGCCTGGTTCAACCTGGGAACGGCCTACCAGGGCCTCAAGCTCTACGAAAAAGCCATAGATGCTTACCAGTACGCTGTCGTGATCGACGAAAAGTTCGATTACGCCTACCGCAATATGGGAGACGCCTATATCCACCTGCGCAAATACAACGAAGCCATCGAAGTGCTCCAGAAACACCTGGAGATCGCCAAGCCGGAAGACGTCATTTATGAAGCCATTGGCCATTGCTACGAAAAAATGCGCAAGTTCACCCAGGCCCGTTACTACTACCGCAAGGCATCGCACCTCAGCCCGCACGACGACAAGCTGTACCTGAAGATCGCCAAAGCCTACATGACGGAAGAAAGCTGGGAAAACGCCATCAAGTCCCTCCAGTCCGCCCTGCGCATCAACAAACACAGCGCGGAATATAATATCACCCTCGGCCAGTGTTACCTGCAGCTGGGCATGGATAAAGAAGCCCTTGTGCAGTTCCTCAGCGCCGTACGCCTCAGGCCCAACAGCGCCCAGGCCTGGAAAGAGTTCATCCGGGGCCTTTACGCCGCCGGCCATGTGGAAGAGGCCCTTACCCAGCTGGAAGCTGCGGAGGCCAAAATCGGCCGGAAACCGGTGTTCCTGTTCTACAAGGCCGCCATCCTGCTGGCGATCGGCAAAACCAAGGAAGGACTGCTGCAACTGGAAACCGCCCTGCAACTGCATCCCAGGCAGGTTAAAAAAATGGTCGAGCTGGACCCCTCCATTTTGCAGCATACCGCGGTGGTAGAGCTTATTGCAAGGTACAGGCGTAAGCGTTAAGTCATTTTTTGCTCCTCCTATCGGTTTACTTCTTATTTTTGCGGCGGTTTTTTAATTTGGGGCACCAAATGAAAACCGGAAAAAACCAATCAATACAGGTAGGCATAGCTTTGTATATAAGTTGGTAGGAAATGACCATTAAGAAGAATAAAATCGTGAAAAATGAATTTTAATCTGACGCAAATTCCTGAAAGAACCAGCAAGCCCCGTAGCCACGGCCTGACCATGGTGATGGACAAAGGGCTGAGTGTTGAAGAAGCGAAGAACTTTTTATCTGCGGCAGCGCCGCATGTAGACATCGTTAAGCTGGGATTCGGAACGTCGTTCGTAACGCCTAACCTGCGCACAAAGATCGAACTGTACCAGGCAGCCAACATTCCCGTTTATTTCGGCGGAACCCTTTTCGAGGCGTTCCTCATCCGGAACCAGTTTGATGAATACGTAAAAGTGATCAAAGACTATGGTATTTCCATGATGGAAGTATCGGACGGATCCATCACTATACCGCACGCTGAAAAATGCGGCTACATCGAAAAACTGACCCAGCACGGGATCGTGCTGAGCGAAGTGGGTTCCAAAGATGCGGAGCACATCATTCCTCCCTACAAATGGATCGAACTGATGCGCGCGGAGCTTGAAGCCGGCGCCACTTACGTAATTGCAGAAGCCCGCGAAGGAGGCAACGTTGGCATCTACCGCGGTTCCGGTGAAGTACGCGAAGGGCTGGTACAGGAAATCCTGACCCAGATACCCTCCGAAAAGATCATCTGGGAAGCGCCCCAAAAAGACCAGCAACTGTATTTCCTGGAGCTGGTAGGCTGCAACGCTAACCTCGGCAACCTCGCACCGCATGAAGTGATTCCCCTGGAAGCCATGCGTGTAGGGCTTCGTGGAGATACCTTCCACCTTTTCCTCGACAAAGAATAATTCATTATACAGGATTGCCGGCTCCCGGCAATCCTTTCATTTTGTAATCAGATCCAACGTGCGTTTATTCGGCCTCATTGGTTTCCCGCTCTCTCATTCCTTCAGCAAAGGTTTTTTTGCGGAGAAATTCCGTCTTGAAGGCATCGAAGGCTGCGTTTACGAGAACTTTCCCATTCCTTCCATCGAAGAGTTTCCCGGCTTATGGTCACAATATACAGAGCTGGAAGGCCTCAACGTGACCATTCCCTACAAACAGGCCGTGATCCCTTACCTGGACGAACTGAGCGATGCCGCGAAAGCCATCGGTGCGGTGAACTGCATCCGTAAAAGGAACGGTAAACTCACCGGCAATAACACGGACGTGACCGGCTTCAGCCGCTCCCTGCAGCCGCTGCTGCAACCCCATCATACCAAAGCGCTCATACTGGGAACAGGGGGCGCGGCCAAAGCGGTGAAATATTCGCTTGGGCAGCTCGGCATTGGATACACGGAAGTGAGCCGCAGCGGCCCGGTGCCTTACGAAGCGCTGGATGAGGCTATCATGCGGGAACATACGCTCATCGTGAACACCACGCCGCTGGGCATGTATCCCAACGAGATCGATGCGCCGCCCATTCCATACGAGTTCGCCGGTGCGCAGCATCTTTTCTACGACCTGATCTATAACCCCGCCGAAACGCAGTTTATGAAATATGGCGCCGCACAGGGCGCCGCGGTGAAGAACGGCCACGAAATGCTGGTGTTGCAGGCCGAGGCGAGCTGGGAGATATGGAATGCGTAAGCATCATTTCCCGGACTTTATCATATAATACATACAGGTCGTAAAGAAATTCCGCACGAACGGGATTCCCTTCATCCAGCCAAATTGTTCCCTGGGCTTGAGTTTGAACTTGTATTTATAAATAGGGTTGATCAGGTAATATTTCTTCTGCGTGATCTCATACCCGGTTTCTTTCGCGATCTTCTCGAACCTTTCAATAGAAATGCCTGTATCCACCAGTTCCATCAATTCCTGGATGGTGCCTTCGCTTTCGCCGGCCGCTTTCAGCAGGCCACGGTAAAGCGGGCGCGGTAACAGGTGAATGTAAGGCAGGAAGCTGAGCACCTTGCTCTGGCAGATCTGCTGGTGGCCGCCGTGCGGCATATACCAGGGCGGGAAGCCGAAATACACCTGCCCGTGAGGGCTGAGCAGCTGTTTCAGGTAGGAGATGAGCTTATGCTGGTCCGGAATATGCTCAATGGCATCTTTGAGGATAATAATATCAAAGGCATGCTGAAACTCGCCGAAGAAATCGACGTCATAGATATTTTTAGCGATCAGGCGCAGCTGGCCGTTGTCCACATAATTCCCAAGAAAACCTTTCGCCAGCTCGATTCGTTCGGGCCAGAGGTCTACCCCCACGCAAGCGCAGCCCTGTTCAAGAAACGGGGTAAGCACGCCGCCTTCGCCGCAGCCGATCTCCATCACGCGGAGGCCCCGCAGCTCCGGGAACTCCCGGGCAATGAAGGGGAGCACATAATTCCTTGAATTCTCTACCTGCTGCTGGTAGCGCAGGGTGGCGTCTGTATGTTGCGGTAATGACATGCGTTGTTACTAAAATTCCGTGAAAATAGAATTTTTTTTCAAGTGTCACTATCCGGAACGCCGCATTTCACCGAAAGATACCATTCATGGCCGGTAAGCGCCTCCGTTACAAAATCCGCCTGCATCGTTTGCATTCCTTATTTTTGGAATGGTTTTAGCCCATCAACAACATGCTGAGAACGATTTTCCTTTTATTACTGACGTTTCCCGCCGCCGCGCAGCAAAAGCAGGTGGCGTACATCACCGCCACGTATGATTCCGGCTCGGTAGCCGAACTGTACAGCACCACGCCCATCGGGCTGGAGGTGACGTATGCGGATAGCAGCAAACGCAGAACAGCCGGGCTTTTGAAAGGAGATATCCGCTGGAGCCAGGTGAAGGTGGAATCGCCTTCCGGCGAGGTTAATAATGGCGTGCTCCGCTTCAACCGCAACGCCATCCGCCCGGACAATTACCGCATGCGCCTGCTGGTGACGCTGGCAGAGCAGCCCGGCAAACAGCATGACGTATACCTACAGCTGCCGTACCTTACTGCCATCCGTTTCCATCATTATGCAGACAGCCTGAAGCGGGGCATTCATTTCTACCTGAACGTGGAAGGCATTTACAACAGCGGCCGCATTTACCCGCTGGACACATCCCGCGTGCGGCTGTTTGCCGATAAGGGGAAAATAATAGGGCAGGACCTGCTGATACCGCAGGAAGACAGCATCACGCGCCGCATTGCCGTGAAAGCAGTGTACCGCGGCAATGCAGACATCAACGCCGCGTCCGAAATCCCCGTAAAACAGCTGCCGGACGATGAATCGCTGATCATCCAGGATGCGCGGGACCTTTACAAAAAACCTTCAAAGAAGAAAAAAAGCAACAACCGCTGAAAAACGGCCCTGGAATATTTGCAAATTACTTCGCATTGAATTACCTTTGCAACGGCAAGTCTTATACGACCAGCTCCTGCTGAACTCCCCCAGGACAGGAATGTAGCAAGGGTAGGCGGTTGTAGCGGTGCGATATAAGTAACTTGCCATTTTTTTTTCCCTTTATGGCAGTTTTGCTCTCCTTATAATTTCCGAAATTAGTTTGTTGGTTTGTTTGAAATTGCCCGGAATATTTCGGAGAAGGGCGCCCATGATCTTTATAAAAACAACAAGCATAAAATCATTTCAATATGAAATTCTTTATTGATACAGCAAACCTGGCGCAGATCCAGGAGGCGCACGACCTGGGTATTCTTGACGGGGTTACCACCAACCCTTCCCTGATGGCGAAAGAAGGGATCAAAGGCGAAGCGGCTGTTCTGAAACATTACGAAACCATCTGCGAAATGGTGGAAGGCGATGTGAGCGCGGAAGTGCTGTCTACCGACTTCAACTCCATCGTGGAAGAAGGTAAGAAACTGGCCGCCATTCACCCGAACATCGTGGTGAAAGTGCCGATGATCAAAGACGGTGTGAAGGCCATCAAATGGTTCACCGAAAACGGCATCCGTACCAACTGTACACTCGTATTTTCCGCCGGTCAGGCCATTCTGGCTGCCAAAGCCGGCGCTGCATATGTATCTCCTTTCATCGGCCGTATAGACGACGCCAACTGGGACGGCGTTGAGCTGATTGCCCAGATCGCGCAGATCTACAGCATCCAGGGCTTCAAAACCGAGATCCTGGCCGCTTCCATCCGCAATGCCCTGCACATCGTGAAATGTGCCGAAGTAGGCGCGGATGTTTGCACCTGCCCCCTGGATTCTATCCTGGGCCTGCTGAAGCACCCGCTGACAGACATCGGCCTGGCGAAGTTCCTGGAAGATGCAAAGAAGATGTAATCCTGAGCATTTAATTTTTCATGTATAAAGGGTCCGTTCCACCGAACGGACCCTTTTTTATACCCTCCGCTTTCATATCCTTTCGCTGCTTAAAAAGATAGCATCCCGCCTGGTGCGGCCTTTAGCAGCTTTCTCCGAATGTTAATCCCTGCATTTCTCCCCTTCCACGAATTTTTTTTTACTTTTAATTTATTACTAGTATCTTACTACCTCGTAAACCAAGGTACCACGTTTAACTATACTTAAATCACATTAAATAGCCAGAACACTTTCGATGGAAGCAAAATTCATTATGGCCCTGGACCAGGGAACCACCAGCTCCCGCGCCATTATCTTCGACCGGGCGGGAAACATTGTAGCTGTAGCGCAGAAAGAATTTAACCAGATTTATCCCCAGCCGGGATGGGTGGAGCATGACCCTAACGAGATATGGTCCACACAGGCAGGAGTAGCCGCGGAAGTGATCGTAAAAGCCGGCACCACCGGCGACCAGATCGCGGCCATGGGCATTACCAACCAGCGCGAAACCACTATCGTGTGGGACCGTGCCACCGGCAAGCCGCTCTACAATGCCATCGTTTGGCAGGACCGCCGTACCGCGGCCTATTGCGACGAGCTGAGGGCTAAAGGGCATGCGGACGATATCCGTTCCAAAACCGGCCTGATCGTGGACGCCTATTTTTCCGGCACTAAAGTGAAATGGATCCTCGACAACGTGGAAGGCGCCCGCAAAAAGGCGGAAGCCGGCGAGCTGGCCTTCGGAACCGTGGATTCGTGGCTGATCTGGAATTTCACCAAAGGAAAACTGCATGTCACCGACGTGAGCAATGCCTCCCGCACCATGCTGTATAATATTCATAAACAGGAATGGGACAACAGCCTGCTGGAGCTGATGGATATCCCGGCCTCCATGCTGCCGGAGGTTCGCGCCTCCAGCGAGGTGTACGGCCATACCGAAGCCACGCTCACGCCGTTCGAGATACCCATTGCAGGCATCGCCGGCGACCAGCAGGCGGCGCTTTTCGGGCAAATGTGCATCGAGCCCGGCATGGTAAAGAACACTTATGGTACCGGTTGCTTCATGATGCTGAACACCGGCGAAAAAGCCATCACTTCCAAAAACAACCTGCTGACCACCATTGCATGGCGCATCGGTAACACAACGCATTATGCGCTGGAAGGCAGCATCTTTATCGGCGGCGCCGTAGTGCAGTGGCTGCGCGACGGCCTGGGCATCATCCGCCATTCCGCCGATGTGGAGCCGCTGGCCGCACAGGTAGCGGATACGGACGGAGTATACCTCGTGCCAGCATTCGCCGGTCTTGGAGCGCCCCACTGGAACCCATACGCCCGCGGTACCATCGTGGGCATGACGCGCGGTACCAAAGACGCGCATATTGCGCGCGCCGCGCTGGACAGCATCGCATACCAGACCATGGACGTGCTGAAAGCCATGGAAGCGGACGCCGGGATGAATATCCAGGAGCTGCGGGTAGACGGCGGGGCTACCGCCAACAACCTGCTGATGCAGTTCCAGGCAGACATACTGGAAACCCAGGTGGTTCGGCCCAAAGTGACCGAAACCACGGCCCTCGGCGCTGCGTACCTGGCAGGGCTGGCTACCGGCTTCTGGGACAGTGTGGACACTATCCGTAAGCAATGGCAGGAAGACGCAAGGTTCACACCTGCGATGCCTGATGAAAAAAGAACCTCGCTCACCAAAAACTGGGAGCGTGCCGTGAAGGCTGCCAAAGTATGGGCTGAACAATAATCCTTTAAAAGTAAATACTGACCAACTATGTCAATTTTCCTGGCAGAACTTATTGGAACCGCCCTGCTGATCATACTGGGCGACGGTGTGGTGGCCAACTGTGTGCTCAACAAAAGCAAGGGGCAGAACGGCGGCTGGATCGTGATCACCATGGGCTGGGCCATGGCCGTTTTTGTAGGCGTATTTGCCGTGGGGGCCTATAGCGGCGCCCACCTGAATTCCGCGGTGACCCTCGCGCTGGCGGTTACAGGGGCTGTTCCCTGGGACCAGGTGCCCGTGTACATAGCCGCCCAGATGCTGGGCGCTTTCCTGGGCGCCTGCATCGTATACGCCAGTTATAAGCAGCATTTCGACGTAACGGACGATGCGAACGGCAAGCTGGCCGTTTTCTGCACCGCTCCCGCCATCCGCAGCACCATACCAAACCTGGTAACGGAGATTGTGGGGACTTTTGTACTCATTTTCGGGGTGTTTTACATCGCGAAAGGAGATGTAGGCCTGGGCGCGGTGGATGCGCTGCCGGTTGCGTTACTGGTATTGGCTATCGGTTTATCGCTTGGCGGCCCTACCGGTTATGCCATTAACCCTGCCCGCGACCTGGGGCCGCGTATCGCTCACGCCATCCTGCCCATCAAAGGTAAGCGCGACAGCGACTGGGGTTATGCCTGGATTCCCATTGCAGGGCCGGTTATCGGCGCTTTGCTGGCAGCTGCGCTGCATATGGCATTGAAATAAAATATTACAATTGGCAATATGCCCTGGGCGCTCTTTTAGAGCGCCCTTTTTTTATTTAACGAAGCTTTATTTTCAAATCTTTCATTTTTTACTGAAAGTATTGTACTTTTGAGAAATATTTCCGATGGTATGGCATTTGTGGCCAGGATGTTGTACTATCCTAAAACACACAAGTCATGATACAACCGAACATTCCGGACACAGACCTTCCCCGGGTCGTAATCGTTGGCGGCGGATTTGCTGGCATTAACCTTGCGAAGTCCCTGAGAGGGGCTCCCTTGCAGGTAGTGCTGCTGGACAGGAACAACTATCACCTTTTTCAGCCCCTTTTGTACCAGGTAGCCACGGCAGGCCTGGAGCCGGATAGCATTGCATTTCCGCTCAGGGGCATTTTCAAACGCCAGAAGAACTTCGTTTTCCGCATGGCGGAAGTAAAGAACATCAACCGGGAGCAGAACACGCTGGAAACCAATATCGGAGATATCCGGTATAACTACCTCGTGCTTGCAACCGGCAGCAATACCAACTTTTTCGGCAATAAGCTGATCGAAGAGCACGCCATTGGCATGAAATCGCTGATCGAAGCGGTGCAGATCAGGAACTACGTGCTGAAACAATTCGAAGAATCGCTCCTGCTGAAGAATGAAGCGGATATCCGCCCTAAGCTCAATTTCGTGATGGTAGGTGGCGGGCCCACGGGAGTGGAGCTGGCGGGCGCTTTCGCGGAGCTGCGCAAGTACGTTCTTCCTAAAGATTACCCCGAACTGCCGCTTCACCTGATGAACATCTACCTGGTGGAAGCCGGTCCGCGTGTGCTGGCCGGCATGTCTGAAGCAACCAGCCGTAAAACGCTGGCCAGCCTGGAACATATCGGGGTGAAAGTGTTGCTTAATATTGCTGTGAAGGATTACGACGGCCAAAAGTTGCTGCTGAGCAACGGCGATGTGATAGAAACCCAGTCCTTGTTATGGTCTGCCGGCGTGAAAGGCATGGCACTCCCCGGTTTGCCGGAAGATTCCCTGTTGCCCAACGGCCGCGTGAACGTGAACGATGTGAACCTGGTGAACGGCGCGGCCAATATTTATGCGATAGGAGACATTGCGCAGATGCTGAACGATGAACGTTTCCCGAAAGGTTATCCCATGGTGGCGCAGGTGGCCATGCAGCAGGGCCGGAACCTGGGCAAAAACCTGAAAGCCGGCCTGGAAAACAGGAGCCTGAAACCCTTCAAATACAAGGATCTCGGTAGCCTGGCTACGATCGGCCGCAACAGGGCAGTTGCCGAACTCCCGGGCATCCGCCTCAGCGGCTATATTGCATGGATAGTCTGGATGGTGGTGCACCTGATGAGTTTATTAGGTTTCCGCAATAAGCTGGTGGTGTTCATCAACTGGAGTTACCGTTACCTCACTTACGACCGGGGCACCCGCATCATCATCAAACGCGGCGCGGCCAACATTGTGAAGCTGCGGCAAAGCGTTTATGCGATAGACCCGTTAACTCCTTAGCTCTCCTGAAACGTGTTGAAACAGGAACTGCATGCGTAAGTGCATGCAGTTCTCAAAAATATTTGCAGGAAATTTTATTGCCTGTTACCGCATCCTGTTGATGAGCGAGTTCAGCCGCAACTGCCCCACCAGCTCGTCGTGGCGGCCGCCGAGGGCTTTATAGTATACGAGCACGGTATAAGCATTCTCCGTTTCCCACCAGTTGCCTTCCGTCAGTTCGGTGCTGAATTGATTGTTGGCCTTGTCTACCAGGCCGTACACATAATTGTAATATCCCTGTTTCAGGAATAAAGCGCCTTCATAGGCCTGCTTTTCACCGTTCCAGGTCATCTTATTCAGGTCGCTCAGCTCGTAATCGGTGAACTGGCCGAAGATGTACATATCATAGCCCGCAAAGGGTTCTTTCGTGGGGAATGAAAAATCCACCCGTGCATAGTCACCCTCAAAATTCGGATCATAATCTTCTATGGTAGCGGGATAGAACATGCCGTTGATGTCTTTGAGGAACTGGTACACCTGGTTGTCGCGCGAGAAATCGGGCATTACATGCACATCAGTGCCGTTGCGCCGGTAGTCCGTTTTTGCGACTCTTTCCGTTTGCAGGCGGAAGCTGCGGAGGTCCACCCACCGCCATTCTTTCATGGCGGGGAAGATGCAGTCCTGCTCCGCATTGTATTCTATCACATCGCCTTTAATGAACATGGGTTTGATGCCGGTGATGGCATTATCCCAGCGGAAGTTCTGCATGATCACCACCTTCAGCTGGTCGAAGGGGTTCTGGATGTTGAGCCCTTTGGTGTTCACCTGCACGTTCAGTTTCTGGCTGTTCCTGAAAAGTTTGGGATTGGTGGGCTGGGATATCCAGCCGGTAACGCCGGCCCTGTTATTGATCACCATCAGCCTGCGGGTGAAGGCGAGACGGGTGGTATCCCCGTCCAGGTAAACTTTCAGGATATAATTGCCGGCCCTGGTAGGCTGGCAGCTCTGGTTGGGGATGCTTACTTTATAGTGCACGTATTTTTGCAGGGCGATGCTGGAAAAGCGGTAGTCCCTGATCTGGTTCTCCGAAAAGCCGCGCAGGTATTCGATGGTATTGAGCTGGGCGGGCGTCCAGTCTGCATTGCAGAGCACCAGCGTATAATAATAGGTCCGCACTTCGTTGATCATGTCATCAAAATGCAGCTCAAGCGTTTCGCCGCTGTTCAGCGCAATAATGGGGAGCCCCAGGTAGTCTCCGGGCGGGGTGAACTTGACCGTTCTGATGTTCTGGTGATAAATATGATCCGGGGTTATTTTGTTTTCCTGGGCCTTTACGCCGGAAAAAACGAACATCGTCATAACGGTGAAGCATACAAGTGCAACTGTCCTCATAAGTGTAATTTACAATGAATTTCTAAATTGTTAAATTGCATCATGCGCGTATCCATGTTTATTGCAGGAAGGATTGCCTTCAACCGGTTTTCGTCCTTTACCAAGTTCATCATCAATATCGCCATGATCGCCACCGCTTTCAGCGTGGCGGTTATGATACTCGCTACCGCAATGATCAACGGCTTCCAGCAGGTGATCTCAGAAAAGATCTTCAGCTTCTGGGGCCACATGCACGTTACCCAGTACCAGATGAACGCCGGCCCGCTGGCAGAACAGGTGCCGTTCCCGCAGGATTCCTCCTTCCGCAGGCAAATGCTGGCCCTGCCGGACGTGACCGCCGTCAATGAATTTGCCACCAAATCGGTGATCGTCAAAAAAGGCCGGGAAACGGAAGGGATGATCTTTAAAGGCATCAGCCCCGGCGCAAAGCTGGAATTTCTCCAGGAAGGCCGCCCCATCCGGTTTACAGACAGCGGCTACGCTCCTGAAGTGATCATATCCGCCAATACTGCGGCGCTTTTGCAGCTGAGGCTGAACGATGCCGTGATCGTATATTTCGTGCGGGGCGACGGGTTGCCGCCGCGCGCCCGTAAGCTCAGCGTTTGCGGTATCTACAAGACCGGCATCGAGGAATATGATAAAACCTACCTGGTGGGGGATATCAACCTCATCCGCCGGCTGAACGACTGGGCCCCGGACGACATCGGTGGCTACGAGATATTCCTGAAAGATTACCGGCGTATAGACAGCGCCCGCAGCGGCATCGGGGAGCTGCTGCCCAATGAGCTGGCCCTTCGCAGCATGCAGGAAGTGTACCCCAATATCTTCGACTGGCTGGGCCTTCAGAATAAAAACGAGATCATTATCCTGGTCATTATGGTGATCGTGGCGGTGATCAACATGATCACGGCTATCCTGATACTGATACTGGAGCGCACCAATATGGTGGGCATCCTGAAAGCCCTGGGCATGCGCAACGGGGCCATCCAGGGGATATTCATCTACCAGGCGGCCTACATCACGCTGGCCGGCGTCATTATCGGGAATGTGCTGGGTATCGGGCTGGCGCTGCTGCAGCAGTACACCGGCTTTCTGAAGCTGCCGGAGGAATCCTATTACATGTCCGTGGCGCCCATCGCGATCCAGTGGTGGAAAGTGGCGCTGATCAACGGGGGCACCCTGCTGATATGCGTGCTGATACTGATCATACCGAGCCTGCTGATCCGGAACATCCTGCCGGTGAAGGCGATCCAGTTTAAATAAGCAGCCTGCCGCAGATTATACCGGCGGCCACGGCAGCGTTCAAAGATTCAGCCTGGCCTGTGCGGGGGATGGTAATGTGATGGCTGCTCCGTTTCAGCGTTTCCTCGCTAAGGCCGCGGGATTCGTTGCCGATAAGGATGATGCCTTCGCGGATGGTTTTGGTGTGAACGATATTGTCGCCATGAAGGGTGGCGGCATAGGAAGGGATCTCCGGATATTTGTCCAGCAGCTCCGCGATGCCGTGAACGATCACGGGTATACGCATAATGCTGCCCATAGTGGCCTGGATGGTTTTGGCGTTGTAGGCGTCCGCGCTGTCCGGGGAGCAAACGATCTGCCGGATACCAAACCAGTCGGCTATACGAATAATGGTGCCCATATTACCCGGGTCCTGGATGGTTTCGAGGGCGAGGGTGATACCGCCTTCGGGCTGAAGGGCAGGGGCTTTGGGAATGTTTACCAGGGCGAGGGCGCGGTTGGGGGTGGAAAGGGAAGAAAGTTGCTTGAGCACGGTCTCGTCCACTTCCTGTATATCAACGGCGGCGGCACTTTCAGCCAGCTCCCGGTGATCCAGCAGCCAGTCGCGCGTGGCGTACACGGCCTTTACATCCCGGTGGTCATGCAGCAGCTCCTGCACGATCTTGTCTCCCTCAGCCACAAACTGGCCAAATTTTTGACGGTATTTTTTGTGCTGTAATGAGACAATATATTTAATTTGCGCCTTTGATAACATGGGGTCAAACCTACAAGAATTCCGGCATTCAGCCAACAACCCCTGTGTTCCGGCGCTGACGCATACCCGTTAATTCAATGAACAAGTGAAGAAAAAGACATACCCATCATACTTGAATGTGCCGGGAGCGGTAGTGTTGCTGATGGTATGCCTGTTGCTGAGCGCCTGTTCCAACACCCGCTACCTTCAGAAGGACCAGAGCCTGCTGACCAAAACCGGGGTGGAGATCACGGGGAAGCTGCCTTCCACTGAAAAAACAGACCTGAAGAACGATCTCAATTCCCGTTCGCTGATGCTGCAGCAGCCTAACCAGAAAGTGCTGGGCACCCGCCTGAAAGTATGGCTCTACAATCAAAAGAACTACGAGAAAAAAAGCAACTGGTTCTGGAACCTCGCGCTCAGCGAGCGTAACCTCCAGGCGCCGGTGATATATGATTCGCTCAAAACGAAGGAGTCGGTGGACCGGATGGTTTCCTACCTCAACAACCAGGGTTATTTCTACGCTACCGTCGGGTATAAAGAACAGGTCAAAGGGCAGAAAGCTTCCGTTACCTACGAGGTGAACACGGGTAAGAATTTCGTGATCAAAAAGATCACCTACGATATTCCCGATACCGCGATCGCGCGCGTGGTAAAGGAGGGTGAACGGTTTTCGCTGCTGCATGTGAATGCGCCCTATAAAGCGTCTGACCTGAGCAGCGAGCGCGAACGCCTCATGCGCCTGATCCGCGACGCGGGCTATTACAAATTCAACCGCGACCTTATCAATTTTACGGTAGACACGCTGAATAAATCCCTTTTCGTGGATCCGCTGAACCCTTTCGAGGTAATGCCTTCCGTGCTGAGCGCCGATCAGAAGCCCACGCTGGATGTGGAAGTGACGATCAAGAACCCGGAAGATTCCGCCAATGACCTTACCAAGCTGTTCTACATCAACAAGATCTATGTGTTCCCGGACATCCTTTTGCAGGAAAGCGTGAACGATTCCACGTTCAGCACCACCAACAGCCGCTTCCTGACCATCAAATACCACCAGAACATCATCCGGCCGCGGGTGCTGACGCGCGCTATACAACTCCGGCCCAACGCCCGTTATTCCACCGAGGAATATAATAACACGGTGAACCGCCTGTTCGACCTCAACATCTGGCAATTTGTGAATGTGCAGTATAGAGATGTGAAAGACACCGTGCAGAAGCTGGACGCCTACATCCAGCTGACGCCCCGCAAAAAGCAGGAACTGAGCGCGAACATAGACCTGACCACCGGCAGCCAGTACTTCCTGGGCAGCAGCGTGTCGCTGGGTTACCGCCACTTCAACCTCAACCGCGCGGCGAACGAGCTGCACATCACGCTGAACGGCGGCCTTGAAGTGATCAGGAATGAAGAGAACAAATTTGAAATGCAGGCGCAGGAATACGGCATCAATGCGGATCTTGTTTTCCCGCGGTTCATCCTGCCTTTCCGTGTGCGGCAGAATAACCGGTCCACTTCAAAAACGAGGCTCTCGGCGGGTTTCAACAACCTGCGCCGTATCGATAAGTTCAATATCCGCACTGTGAATGCGGCCTGGGGTTATGAGTGGAGGGAATCCATTTACAAAAGCTGGAACCTGAAACCTTTTGTCCTGAATTACGTAGGCGTATCGCTGAACCCGACCTTCAAGTCGGAGGTGGTGGACCAGAACCCTTACCTGCAGCGCAGCTTCGAGCCCGCGTTTATCGGGGGCGAAGCCGTTACCTATACTTTCAGCAACAACGATCTTTTCCATAAAAAGCAGAATACATTTTTCAGGGCGACCGTGGAAGAATCTGGCCTGTGGCTGGAAGGCGTGAACAGTTTGGTGAACGGCGTAACCGGCGGCAGGGAAAACCTGGAAACGCTTGCGAAAGTGACCATCTCCCAGTTTGTAAGGCTGGAAACCGATTACCGCCATTACTGGAACTACCCGAAGTCTGCCGTGGCTACGCGCGCCTACGCCGGCGTGGGTATTCCTTACGGCAAGAGCGATGTACTGCCTTATGTGCGCCAATTCACCGCAGGCGGGCCCAACAGCATCAGGGCATGGCGGTTGCGCACCCTGGGCCCCGGCTCTTTCGTGGACACTACGGAAACCGCTCAGCTGTTCCCCGACCAGACGGGCGACATGAAGCTGGAAGGCAACGTGGAGTACCGCTTCGACCTGCTGCGGCTCTTCGGTGGCAGCATGTACCTGAAGGGCGCTACCTTCCTGGACCTCGGCAATATCTGGATGCTGAAGAAAGATACCCTGCGCGCGGGCGCAGAATTCCAGTTCAAGAACCTGTACAGGCAAATGGCGATCGGCACCGGTGCGGGCCTGCGCCTCGATTTCAGTTATTTCGTGATCAGGCTGGACTGGGGCATACCGCTGAAAAAACCATATCCCACACAGAATAAAAGCGGCTGGTACATCGGCGAATGGATGCTGGGCGATAGCCGCTGGCGCCGCGATAATATTATCTGGAATATTGCGATCGGCTATCCTTTCTGAGGATCGGCCTGTTCCTGCGCTTTCTTATACCGTTCAATAAATTCATTTACATCCATGGCGTCTTCCAGCCTGAACTCCCCGATGCGGGTACGGCAGAGGCTGCTCAGGTATGCGCCACAGCCAACGGCCGCGCCGAAATCGTGTGCGAGTGAACGGATGTAGGTGCCTGTGCTGCATTGCACCCTGAAATGCACCACCGGCAATTCCACCGCTGTGATCTCGAATGCATGTATCACGATGGAACGCGGTTCCACTTTCACTTCCACGCCTTTGCGTGCCAGGTGGTAGATAGGTTTGCCGTTCTGCTTGATGGCGGAATGGATGGGCGGCAGCTGCTGGAGCGGGCCGGTGAACTGGCTGGCGATGGCCTGGAGCGCGGCTTTGTCCAGCTGGGGCACGGGCTGGTGGTCCTGCGGTTCGGACTCGAGGTCGTAAGTGGGGGTAACAGCGCCGAGGGTAAAGGTGCCGGTGTATTCTTTTTCCTGCGCCTGGTATTCATTGATCTTTTTGGTCATTTTACCGGTGCAGCATATGAGGAGGCCGGTGGCCAGCGGGTCCAGCGTGCCGGCGTGGCCTATTTTGGCTTTGGTGGTGTTGCGGATCTTGCGCACCACGTCGAAGGAGGTCCATGTTAAAGGCTTGTTGATCAGCAGCACGGCGCCTTCCTGGAAATTTTGTGTTTCGGGCATTTTGCAAAGATAATGTGTATTTGCACGGCAGCGAAAATTTGGCTGAAGTGTGCGACGCAGCGGCGGCTGAGAAGAGGCCTCAAAGCCGGCTTCATCATTTCCTTTCCGCAGGAATGATCACATTATCTGAAAGCCTGTAAAGTTTCGTCGTATTCTTCCATCAGGCGGGCAACGATATCTTCCACAGACCCGATGTCGTTCACCAGTTCCACGCTTTGGCCGGCGCTCCACAGCTGGTGGTAGTTGTTGGGTTTTACGGCTTTTTCCAGGAGCTTCATGCCTTTCATCTGCACCATCATCTTGAAATACTTGCGGGTGCGCGGGTTGCGGCCCAGCCATTTTTCCCAGCCGGTCTGCTTGTAACCCATCTTTTGCGCGGCGGGGGTGTTGATGATGTTGCAGGGCGTGCCGGAGAGGCGTTCCGTGAGCACGATGTCTTCCATGCCGTGCTCCAGGATGGCCTGTTTGTAATCCTCGCTCACGCTG
This sequence comes from Chitinophaga sp. 22620, assembly GCF_052044405.1. Lineage (NCBI taxonomy): Bacteria > Pseudomonadati > Bacteroidota > Chitinophagia > Chitinophagales > Chitinophagaceae > Chitinophaga > Chitinophaga sp. 22620. The sequence goes on from NZ_JBQEMV010000002.1 coordinate 418,094, forward strand.
GCTTCGCGGCTGGCTATGAAGCGGGTGCCGACGCTGACGGCGTCTGCCCCCAGTACCATGGCGCTGGCCATTTGCCGGCCGGTGGCGATGCCGCCCGCGGCTATCACGGGTATTTCAGGGAAGGCGTTCCTGAGCGCGGGCACCAGCACATGCATGGGGTAGGGGCCGGCATGGCCGCCCGCGCCCGCGCACACCGCGATGAAAGCGTCCGCCCCGTTCCGGGCGGCCTTTTCGGCGTGCTCCAGGTTGGTCACGTCGCAGATCACTTTGGCGCCGTAGCTGTGCGCGGCTTCGGTCACGTCGCGCGGGTTGCCGAGGGAGGTGATATAAAAGGGGACCTGTGCCGCCACGCAGGCGTCCAGGTGTTTTTTATAGAGCGGATTCGTTTTTTGCACAATGATGTTCACGCCGTAGGTACCCTGCGGGTGCTGTGCCTTTGTTTCGTTGAGCCTTTCCAGCAGGGCGGCCAGCTCGCCTTCCTTACGGTAGTTGAGGGAAGGGAAAGTGCCTGCAATACCGCTGCGGATGGCTGCTTTCATCATGGGCTCGTTGCTCACGAGGAACATCGGTGCCATAATGAGCGGGTATTTCATGCCCAGGCTCTGCGTGATGGATGGATTCATGCTGTTATTTAATGGCTTTCGCGCGTTTTCAATTGCCGGGCAACGTATTTGCCCAGGATGTCGAATTCAAGGTTCACGGTATCGCCGGGCCGCAGGTACTGGATATTGGTGTGCTGGAAAGTGTACGGGATAATGGCAACGGTGAAGGCATCGTTGCTGATATTGAACACGGTGAGGCTGATGCCGTTGAGGCAGATGGAGCCTTTTTCCACTATCAGCGGCGCAAACTCAGGCTGGAAGCGGATGCGGTACAACCAGCTGCCGTCCTGCTCCGTAACGGACTCGCAGATGCCGGTGCCGTCTACATGGCCCTGCACAATGTGCCCGTCTATCCGGCTGTTGAACACCATGGCCCTTTCCAGGTTCACGGCCTGGCCGGGTTGCAGCTTGCCGAGATTGGATTTCTGAAGGGTTTCGGTAACCGCCACTGTTTTATACCGCTGCTCTTCCACCGCGGTAACGGTGAGGCAAACGCCGTTGTGAGACACGCTTTGATCTATCTTTAATTCCTGTGCCAGGGGGGAGTGGATGGTGAGCTCCAGGTTGCCGCCGTGCTGAACGGCCCCGGCAACGGTCCCCATTGTTTCGATGATTCCTGTAAACATAATCATCAAAGTTACTGACGAATTGGGTAATTTTGCGCTCCGGCAACAGCAGGAAACACGGAGAGGGGGTGGCGGAAGAAATTTTGACCGGAAAAAGGGAGAAATTTTGCAAATAAAAGAGGATTACTTATCTTTGCCGTCCGTAAAAAACTTAAAGGAGATTTATGTTAATTATCGATTCCAAAGATTGCGAAAACATTGACAAAGCGCTCAAAAAGTACAAGAAGAAATTTGAGAAAGCGAAAATTTTGCTGCAACTGAGAGAGCGTCAGTCATTTACGAAGCCGTCTATCCGTCGCCGCACCCAGGTGCTGAAAGCTGTTTACAAGCAGCAGGTGGCTACCGGCAAGTATGACGTATAGTAAACGAGCCAGTATTTAAATTCTAATACACAAAATTGATGATTGTAAGGTTTTCGATAACTTTACAGTCATCAATTTTTTTGTGTTGGATATGAATGAACTTCCACCGCTTGTACAGGGATTCCTGGCTTACCTTGAGCTGGAGAAGCGGTATTCGCCGCATACAGTGCAATCCTACGGGCTGGACCTCTTCCAGTTCTTCCGTTATCTTTCCGAACAATACGGTGAGCTGCCGTTGACCCGGCTCACGCATTTCCATATACAATCCTGGCTGGCCATGGGGCTGGAGCCGAAGCGGCCTTCCGGCAAAAAGAAGCAGGCCGAGCCTGTAACGCCCGCTACTATCCGGCGGAAGATGTCTGCCCTGAAATCCTTTTTCAAATACGCCATACGCAAAGGCGAGCTGACGCAAAGCCCGATGGCGAAAGTGGTGAGCCCGAAGATGCGGGGCCGCCTGCCCATGTTCGTGGATGAAAAGGCCATGCAGCAGGTGGAGGAGAACCATGCGGACGGAGAGCAATTGTTCGGCGACGATTTTGACGGCGCCACGCAGCGGCTGATACTGGCTTTGCTGTACCAGAGCGGCATCCGCCGGGCGGAGCTGATCGGGCTTACGCACCGGAGCATGGACCTGAGCAACAGCCAGATGAAAGTGCTGGGGAAAGGCAACAAGGAGCGCATTATACCGCTCAGCCGGCCGTTGATCGCAATGATAAGGGAATACGGGGAAAGGCGGCGGAAAGAGGTGGGCGATGCGGGAACGGAGCAGCTGCTGGTAAGGGCCAGCGGCAAAGCGGTGACGAAGGCGTTTGTGTACAGTACGGTGCGGAAGGCGCTGGACAAGGTAACGACCATTTCGAAACGCAGCCCGCACATCCTGCGGCATACGTTCGCCACGCATCTGATGAACAACGGGGCGGATATCAATGCGGTGAAGGAATTGCTGGGGCATGCGAGCCTGGCGAGCACGCAGGTTTACACTCACAATACGATCGAAAAGTTGAAGAAAGTGCATAAGCAGGCGCATCCCAAGGCTTAGCTGGGGAATATCAAGTGTTTTATTGATAAAAAAGTGTACCGCGGCTGACGGAGGTCAGCGGGGGCGGTTGAAATATTGGCTAGCATTGCATTATTGTGATTTTAACAAAATTTTTCGGGGCAAAGTAGGAAAGGGAGTGAAAGTTTATTAAATTAGTAATCCAGTTCTTTACATAAAAAAATCGCCTATGAATGACGACTACATGCTAGAAACTAGATTGTTAAATGTTAAATTTTAGTGCTATGAATGTTCAAATTCAAACTGTGCGTTTTGATGCGGACGCCAAACTCATTGATCACGTGAATAAGAGAATTCAGAAGCTTTCGACCTTTTATGACCGGATCGTCAATGTTGAAGTGTTTTTAAAATTAGATCAGTTAGCCCACCAGGTCAAGGACAAGATTGCAGAAATTAAAGTACACATACCCCGCCACGATTTCTTCGTTAAGCATGAGAGCAAATCCTTCGAAGAGAGCTTTGACCTTGCGTTTGATAGCTTAGTTACCCAGATCAAACGTCAGAAGGAGAAGAATTTACATTAAAATCCTAAAAATATTTTGGAATTCATTTTCTCTTTACTACCTTTGCCATCCCGATTCAAAAAGGGATCGGCGAAGGTAGTAAAGTTCTTTACTGTAGGGCATTTTAGCCAACTTGAATCGGGTTGGAGGATTGCATCCGGGGAGTGAAAAAAATATTTGTTTCTTAAAAAGATTCACGTTTATTTTGCGCTTCCTTTTACAGGATGTGAAACTTTTTCTTGACAGAAAATTGCCAGCATAGCTCAGTTGGCCAGAGCTACTGATTTGTAATCAGTGGGTCGGGGGTTCGAATCCCTCTGCTGGCTCGCAGGTGTTTCGGGTGTAAGAACCTGGCGCGAGAATTTTTTAAGTTGGGCAGGTTCCAGAGCGGCCAAATGGGGCGGACTGTAAATCCGCTGTCTTTCGACTTCACAGGTTCGAATCCTGTCCTGCCCACACCAATTATTACTTTCAAACGAATTACGTTGTGATTTGCTTTCAATTGAAGAGCGTAAAGCTCGGAATTGACGGATGACCGTAATTCGTAATTGAGTATGCGGGAGTAGCTCAGTTGGTAGAGCGACAGCCTTCCAAGCTGTAGGTCGCGGGTTCGAACCTCGTCTCCCGCTCAAAAAAGAATACGCTGTTGTAGCTCAGGGGTAGAGCACTTCCTTGGTAAGGAAGAGGTCGTGAGTTCAATTCTCATCAACAGCTCAAAGAGTAAAAAGGTGAAGGAAGGAATTGCGGCAGAGGTCCGTGGGTTCAATATCTCATCAACAGCTCACAGAGTTTCGGATGCAGGGTAGCCGGATTATCCTTCGGGAAATTTCCGGGGCCGGTGTCCGAAATTTGAAGTTTGACTAAGCCGGTAAGCTCAATGGGTGAGCATCCCGACCGTAATCGGGGAGGAGCGGGTTCAATCCCTGTAATTGGCTCAAGTTTGTTGTGATTTGCTTTCTTTAAAAAATAATATCAAAGTAAACTTTACAAACCATCTTAAAAAAAACATACAATGGCAAAAGAAACCTTTAAGCGGGATAAACCCCACGTTAACATTGGTACCATCGGTCACGTTGACCACGGTAAAACTACCTTGACTGCTGCCATTACTACAATTCTGGCAAACAAGGGCTTGGCTGAGAAGAAAGGATATGATGAGATCGATGCGGCGCCTGAAGAAAAAGAAAGAGGTATTACTATCAATACAGCACACGTTGAGTATCAGACAACCAATCGTCACTATGCGCACGTTGACTGTCCTGGTCACGCCGACTATGTGAAGAACATGATCACCGGTGCTGCCCAGATGGACGGTGCTATCCTGGTGGTTGCCGCTACTGATGGTCCGATGCCGCAAACCAAGGAGCACGTACTGCTGGCACGCCAGGTAGGTGTACCCCGTATGGTTGTATTCATGAACAAAGTAGACCTGGTAGACGATCCGGAACTGCTGGAACTCGTTGAGATCGAACTCCGCGAGCTGCTGAACTCCTATGGTTTCGATGGCGATAATGTGCCCATCATCCAGGGTTCTGCTACCGGCGCTCTCGCAGGCGATCCCCAGTGGGTGGCCAAGATCGAGGAACTGATGGAAGCTGTGGATACTTACATTCCCCTGCCTCCCCGTCCTGTTGATCAGCCGTTCCTGATGTCTGTGGAAGACGTATTCTCTATCACCGGTCGTGGTACTGTTGCTACCGGTCGTATCGAGCGCGGTCGCATCAAAGTTGGTGAGAACGTTGAAATCGTAGGTCTGCAGTCTGAGTCACTGAAATCTACCTGTACTGGTGTTGAAATGTTCAAAAAACTGCTGGACGAAGGTGAAGCTGGTGACAACGCCGGTCTGCTGCTCCGCGGTATTGAAAAAACCCAGATCCGCCGTGGTATGGTTATCTGCCAGCCTGGTTCTATCACTCCGCACACAGACTTCAAATGCGAAGTGTATGTACTGAGCAAAGAAGAAGGTGGCCGTCACACGCCGTTCTTCCAGAAATACCGTCCCCAGTTCTACTTCCGTACAACTGACGTTACCGGTGAGGTTGAACTGCCTGCAGGTGTTGAAATGGTTATGCCCGGCGATAACATCGGCCTGGTAGTTAAACTGATCCAGCCGATCGCTATGGAAAAAGGTCTGAAATTCGCTATCCGCGAAGGTGGCCGTACCGTAGGCGCTGGCCAGGTAACTGAAATCCTGAAATAATCAGTAGCAATACTGACATATAAAAAAAGTCCATTAGCAAGTAACAAGTAATCAATAGTAGATTATATTTGCTAAGACGAACAGTACGGCTAATGGCTTTTTTAAATACGGGTATGGTGCAACGGTAGCATACGGGTCTCCAAAACCTTTGATCTGGGTTCGAATCCTAGTACCCGTGCGGAATAAAAAAATGAATTGCCGGAAAGTTAAATTGCTGGTTTTTTACGGAACACCTGCAATTTTTCTCCACGGCAATTTTTATCGTTCATATCAGGATAACTTATTACCATGAACAAAATCTTCAGCTATTTCAGGGAATCATATTACGAACTGGTTCATAAAGTATCCTGGCCCACCTGGCGGGAGCTGCAATCCTCTACCATGATCGTTCTGATCGCCACTATCATCATTACCCTGATGGTATGGGGTATGGATAGTGCTTCCCACCTTGTTTTAACGCAATACTATAAACTGTTTTCATAATGGACGAAGCACAAGTTCCCACGCAGGAAACCAAATGGTACGTGCTCCGCGTGGTGAGTGGTAAAGAGAAAAAAGTGAAGGAATATCTTGACATCGAGGTTCGCCGCGGTGACTGGGGTGGTATTATCACCCAGATCTTCCTGCCCGTGGAAAAAGTTTATAAAGTGCAGGCCGGTAAAAAGGTGATGCGTGAAAAGAACTTTTACCCCGGTTACGTCATGATCGAAGCCATTGACGGTAAAATGAACGACGAAGTGATCCAGGCCATCCGCAACGTTTCCGGTGTGATCCACTTCCTCGGGAAAGAAAAGCCCATCGCCCTCCGCAAATCGGAAGTGAATAAAATGCTTGGTAAGGTAGACGAGATCTCCGACCAGGGCATTACCATGAGCGAGCCTTATATCGTAGGCGAAACCATCAAGATCATCGATGGTCCGTTCAACGACTTTAACGGTGTGATCGAAGAAGTGCTGGAAGACAAAAAGAAACTGAAAGTAACCGTGAAGATCTTCGGCCGCGCCACACCGGTAGAGCTGAACTTCATGCAGGTAGAAAAGATCAGCTAAGGCTGTTCAGCATATTCAAAAGAAAAAGCCGTCCCGTTTGGGGCGGCTTTTTGATTTCGTTCCGTTGCGTTATTTGCGGGTAAATTTCAGCTCCATACTCTTGTACTCTGTGCCGTTGGACGTCATGTACATCTCCATCACCTGGTTATTATCGTCCACCCATTTAAAGACTTCCCTTACCGGCACCGCTTTGCCTGCAGCGGCATCCGTCATGTTGCCGTTGAAAGTGATGGAACGGGTGGCGTCGTCCCATTTTCCTTCCAGGTACATAATGCCTGTTCCCATGTTGTCGATCCAGGTAGAGTTAAATACTTTCCTGACATTGTCGTAACCCAGCAGGCCTACGCCTTCAAAAGGCTGTCCGTCCATGGTGCTGGTGAAACGGCTTTCCTGGTACCGGCCGCCCATGATCATTTTGTTGGTGCAGGTGCCTGTAGTGGTCATTGGCGGGGCGCCGGGCGCCATCCAGAAGGTCATATCCGTTTTCCATTCGCCATCTGCCATGGCGATCATCTTTTGCATAGAACCGGGAGTGGCGTACTCCATCCAGGCCTTCATGGCGGCCTCGTCCTGTGAGTGCGCGGAGAGCGCAGTAATCATTGCTGTGAGTGCTAACAATATGCGTTTCATAATCGGGGTATTTTTTGGATCATGAAGGTACGCAATAGTTGCTTCAGCAGCTTTTTAGATGGTGCCACATCTAATTTGTTACCAGGTAGTTAGTCCACCCATTTCAGGCAGACCGGCGTGGGTACGGAAAGCTCTTCGCCGGTGGCACTGAGCAGGCCGGTTTTTGTATCCCTTTTGAAGATCACGATCGTATTGCTTTTCTGGTTGGCTGCCAGCAGGTATTCGCCGTCCGGCGTGATGAGGAAATTGCGCGGCTCCTTGCCTAAGGTAGGCTGGTGGCCGATGAGGGTGAGCGTGCCGTCTTTTTCGCTGATGCGGTAGATGGAAAGGGTGTTCAGCTCGCCGCGGGAGGACATATAGAGGAATTTCCCGTCCGGCGAAACATGGATGTCCGCACTACCGAAATTCGAACCTTTATAATCTGCAGGCGCGCCTGAGATGGTTTGCAGCAGCGTGAGGCGGCCGTTGGCATAGCTGAAGGCGGCGGTTTTTCCGCTGATTTCCAGTACCAGGTAGGCATAGCGGCCGTTGGGATGGAAGACGAGGTGCCTGGGGCCGCCGCCGGGTTCTGTGCTTATGAAGGGTTGGGCGGCTGGTTGAAGGGGGCGCATGCCGCGGGTGGGATCGAAGTCGTAGATCATTACTTTATCCGTTCCGAGATCGGGCACGAACAGTTGTTTACCGTCCGGCGAGAAGTTCACAGAATGCACATGCGGGGTTTTCTGCCGTGATTCCACCGGGCCGGAGCCCTGGTGATAGATCTGCTGGATGGGTGCGCCGATGCCGCCGTTAGCCTGCACGGGCAATACGGTAAGGCTGCCGCCGTTGTAGTTGCCGGTGAACACGAAGCGGTTGCCCGGGTCGGTGCTGATATGGCAGGGGCCGGCGCCGGTGCCGGTCTGCTGGTTGATGGCGGTAAGGGCGCCGGTTTGATGGTCGAAGGCATATGCAAACGCGCTTCCGGGGCTGTTTTTCCCGAATTCGCTTACGGCGTATACGTGTTGCTGATCGGGGGAGAGGGTGAGGAAGGAGGGGTTGGGAATGCCTTCCATGGTGTCTGCCGGGGTAAAACGCCCGGTGGCGGGGTCTTTCATGAAAACGTAGATGCCTTTGCTGCCGGTGGATGTGTAGGTTCCAACGAGCAGGAATTGTTTTTTCTGCATGGGTTTGTAGGTTGCGAGGAGTGAAAGAAGGAGGAAAGTGGTGATGATTTTCATTGCGATAGTGATTCTGTGGGATCAAAATACAAAAAATCTGAGGTGTTAACACCGACTTGGAAAATGAATAAACTGAACGGGGGAATTGTGTGGTGGGAGGGGTAAATTGCGGGGGAGGCAATTATAATTTAAACCGTTAAATTTGTTGAAATGCTGGTACACATGAAAAAAGAGGATGCCATCCGTAAACGGCTGCATGACATAATTGACAAAGCGGACAGTAAAACGCTCAAAGCAATGGATAGTGTTTTGGGTGCTACGATCAATGACAAATGGGAGAATAAGGAGTTTTTGGATGATTTGACGAATGCGTGGAAGGAATACATAAATGGTGGAAAAGTGTATACCCATGAGGAGGTGATGGAAATTGCGAAAAGGTCCTTGAAAAACGCTAAACGGCGTTCTGCATGATCTATGAATTGGTGGTTTATCGGCCGTTGGCGTTAAAGGAAGTAAAGGTGGCTGTTAACTGGTATGAAGCAGAGCAGGAAGGCAGAGGGTTGAAATTCTTGCAATATTTGGAGGAAAAATTGCAGTATTTGTGCCGGCATGCTGAAAGTTATCCCATAGTTAAAAGGAATTACAGGGAATTTGTTATAGGGCGATATCCCTATACGATTATATATCGGCTACAAACACGCAAAAAGTTGTTATTTGTCTATTCGGTTTTCCACAATAGCAGAAACCCTGCTGAGAAATATCGGAAATGACGTATCTTTGACCATTGAGGCTACTAACTTATTTTATTGATTAACAATTTGTTAGCCATTAAATTTAATCCCAATCCCCGTATAATAGCAAAAAAAATGCCGAACTCCAAACATTTTTTGCTATTCATTTAAAATATACCTACCTTTGCATCCCCCTTAAAATGTCTTTCTGAGACTTTTGAGTTTTGGGAGTTTTGCCCCGGCAACGGCGGTGGAACGTTTAACCAAATTAAAAACAGACTAATGGCTAAAGAGATCGCAACGTACGTGAAATTGCAGGTTAAAGGCGGCCAAGCCAACCCTGCACCTCCGATTGGTCCCGCTCTGGGTTCCAAAGGTGTGAACATCATGGAGTTCTGCAAACAGTTCAACGCCCGCACCCAGGATAAAATGGGTAAAGTGCTGCCTGTATTGCTGACCGTTTACACAGACAAATCATTCGACTTTGTAATTAAGACGCCTCCGGCTCCCGTACAGCTGCTGGAAGCTGCCAAAATTCAAGGTGGTTCTAAAGAACCTAACCGTAACAAGGTGGGTAAAGTATCCTGGACACAGGTTGAGGCTATCGCCAAAGACAAAATGCCTGACCTGAACTGCTTCACGCTGGAAAGCGCCATGAGAATGGTGGCCGGTACCGCCCGCAGCATGGGTATTACCGTTGACGGTAAAGCTCCCTGGGAAAACTAAATTGTTCACCCTGTTAAAGCAGGTTAACTTTTAAATCATTGTAGAAATGGCAACTAAGAAAAGAAAAGTGGCTGACGTTAAGGTGGACAAAAACAAATCCTATAGCCTGAAAGAGGCTTCCACCCTCGTTAAAGACATTAACTGCACTAAATTCGACTCTTCCGTCGATTTACATATCCGTCTGGGCGTAGATCCCAAGAAGGCCGACCAGGCTATCCGCGGCTCCGTTACACTGCCGCACGGTACTGGCAGGACCAAAAAAGTACTGGTTCTCTGCACGCCCGATAAAGAAGCGTCTGCAAAAGAAGCCGGTGCCGATTTCGTAGGTCTGGACGAATTTATCCAGAAGATCGAAGCTGGCTGGACCGAGATCGATGTGATCATCGCTACGCCTGCCGTAATGCCGAAGATCGGTAAACTGGGTAAGATCCTGGGCCCCCGCAACCTGATGCCTAACCCGAAGACCGGTACTGTTACCAACGATGTGGCAGCTGCTGTAAACGAGGTAAAAGGCGGTAAGATCACCTTCAAAGTGGACAAAGCCGGTATCATTCATGCTTCCATCGGCCGTATCTCCTTCGCTCCCGAAAAGATCGAGGAGAATTCACAGGAACTGATCAACGCGATCATCAAGCTGAAGCCTTCCACAGCAAAGGGCACATACCTGAAAGGCTTATCCATGGCCAGCACCATGAGCCCGGGTATTGTTATTGACACTAAATCTGTTCAAAACTAATTGACCGCCCGGTAGCCGGAGCCCGGAAAGGCGGAGAAGGCGAAAGCGGACAATGTTAAACAAAAAGCAATGAACAAAGATCAAAAGAATGAGGTAATCGAACTGCTGAAAGGCAAGTTTGCTCAATACAACAACTTCTACATCACCAATACAGAAGCTCTGTCTGTGGCGCAGGTGAACCACCTCAGAAGGGTGTGCTTCGATAAGAACGTGGAAATGAAGGTGGCTAAGAACACCCTCATCAAAAAAGCGCTCGAAAGCCTGGACAACGAGAAATATGCAGGCATCTATGAAGCGCTGCACGGCGTAACAGCCCTGATGTTCTCCGACAGCCCGAAAGAGCCTGCATTGATCATCAGCACTTTCCGCAAGGAAAACGCTAAACTGGAAAAACCCGTGCTGAAAGCTGCTTTCGTGGCAGACGAAGTGTACCTGGGCGACAACCAGCTGGCTAACCTGGTGAAGATCAAGACCAAGAACGAGCTCATCGGCGAAGTTATCGGTCTGCTGCAATCTCCTGCAAAACGCGTTATCGCTGCCCTGCTCGAGAAAGGCAAAAAAGAAGACGGTGGCGCTGCAACTGCAGAAGCTGCTGCACCCGCACCGGATGCCCCGGCATCAGATGCACCCGCTGCGGAGTAATCCCGTGGCATATTACACTGGCTTCCAAGTCACAACATAAACAAACATCTGTTTAACAACATTTTAAAAAACTACAAAAAATATCATACAATGGCAGACGTAAAAGCATTAGCTGAACAATTAGTAGGTCTTACTGTTAAGGAAGTACAAGAACTGGCAGACGTTCTGAAAAACGAATACGGTATTGAACCTGCTGCTGCTGCAGTAGTTGTTGCTGCTGACGGTGGTGGCGGAGCCGCTGCTGCTGAAGAGAAAACTGCATTTAACGTAATTCTGAAAGCTGCTGGTGCCAGCAAACTGAACGTAGTGAAAATCGTGAAAGATCTGACAGGTCTCGGTCTGAAAGAAGCCAAAGAACTGGTTGACGGTGCGCCGAAAGCAGTGAAAGAAGGCGTTAGCAAGGCTGAAGCTGAAGATCTGAAAGCGAAGCTGACTGAAGCTGGCGCTGACGTTGAAATTCAGTAATTCTTTGTTTAATATACATCTTTTTTAAGGTCAAAAAGTGCTCCGGTACTTTTTGGCCTTACTCCCTTTGGGAAGGTGTGTTTCCAGGACGTCCGGCAAAACGGGAAATAGGCCGTTCATCTGTGTTGAAACACAATATTTTGGGTGTATTGGCAAAGAATCATTAATTTCCCTTAATCATCAAGTCATATTAACTGCTAACTTCGAATATGTCTCTAAAAAAAGCCCAAACTAACGAAAGAGTAAATTTTGGAAAGATCAAACAAGTTGCTGAGACACCGGATCTGTTGGCTATCCAAATCCAATCTTTCAAGGATTTCTTCCAATTAGAAACCACACCAGACAAGCGTAACAACGAAGGCCTTTTTAAAGTATTCAAGGAAAACTTCCCGATTACAGATACCAGAAATATCTTTAATCTGGAATTCCTGGATTATTTCGTGGACCCTCCGCGTTATACCATCGAAGAATGTATTGAGCGGGGGCTTACGTACTCCGTGCCGCTCAAGGCAAAGCTCCGGTTGAGCTGTAATGACGAGGAGCACGTAGATTTCCAGACCATTGTACAGGATGTATTCCTCGGAAACATCCCTTACATGACCCCCAGAGGTACCTTCGTTATCAACGGCGCTGAACGTGTAGTTGTATCCCAGCTTCACCGTTCTCCAGGTGTGTTCTTTGGTCAATCCATCCATCCCAACGGCACCAAGATCTACTCCGCAAGGGTGATCCCTTTCAAAGGCGCCTGGATGGAGTTTGCTACAGACATCAACAACGTGATGTACGCGTACATCGACCGTAAGAAGAAGTTCCCGGTTACCACGCTGCTTCGTGCCATCGGCTATGAAACAGACAAGGATATCCTGGAGCTGTTTGGCATGGCAGACGAAGTAAAAGCAGACCGCAAGAACCTGGAAAAATACGCCGGCAAAAAGCTGGCCGCCCGCGTTTTACGCAGCTGGGTGGAAGATTTCGTGGATGAGGACACCGGTGAGGTGGTGAGCATCGAACGTAACGAGATCGTTCTGGAACGCGACAGCATCCTGGACGAAAACAACATCGAGCTGATCACGGACATGGGCGTGAAATCTGTATTTGTGCAGAAGGAAGAAGTGAGCGGCGACTTTGCCATCATTTACAACACCCTCAACAAAGATACCTCCAACTCCGAGCTGGAAGCCGTTCAGCACATCTACCGCCAGCTGCGCGGTGCCGATGCGCCGGATGATGAAACAGCAAGGGGCATCATCGATAAATTATTCTTCTCAGACAAACGTTATGACCTCGGGGACGTTGGCCGCTACAAGATCAACCGTAAGCTCGGCCTGCCCACTCCGCTGGACATGAAAGTGCTGACCAAGGCTGACATTATCTCGATCATCAAATACCTGGTGCAGCTCACCAACGGTAAAGCCGAGATCGACGATATCGATCACCTGTCCAACCGCCGCGTACGCACCGTAGGCGAGCAGCTCTACGCCCAGTTCGGCGTGGGTCTTGCCCGTATGGCGCGCACCATCCGCGAACGTATGAACGTGAGAGACAACGAGGTGTTCACACCGGTGGACCTGATCAATGCAAGAACCCTTTCTTCCGTGATCAACTCCTTCTTCGGTACCTCGCAGCTGTCACAGTTCCTGGACCAGACCAACCCGCTGTCTGAGATCACCCACAAACGCCGTATCTCCGCGCTCGGGCCCGGTGGCCTTAGCCGCGAACGTGCAGGCTTTGAGGTGCGTGACGTACACTACTCCCACTACGGCCGCCTCTGTACGATCGAAACCCCTGAAGGACCGAACATCGGCCTGATCTCCACCCTGTGCGTACACGCCATGGTGAATGAAATGGGCTTCATCGAAACGCCTTACCGCAAAGTAAAAGACGGTAAAGTGGATATGGTGAAGATCGAGTACCTGAGCGCTGAAGAAGAAGATTCTGTAAAGATTGCGCAGGCGAATGCTCCTTTGGACGAAAAAGGAATGTTCACCGGCGATAAAGTGAAATCCCGCGAAACCGGCGATTTCCCGATCCTCGACCCGGGAGAGGTGGAATACATGGACATCGCTCCGAACCAGATCGTGGGTCTGAGCGCTTCCCTGATCCCCTTCCTTGAGCATGATGACGCCAACCGTGCGCTCATGGGATCGAACATGCAACGCCAGGCTGTGCCGCTGATCTCCCCGCAGGTGCCCATCGTAGGTACCGGCCTGGAAGGCAAGGCAGCGCGCGACTCCCGCCTGCAGATCACCTCAAACGGCAAAGGCGTGGTTGAGTTTGTTGACGCAAACGAGATCCACGTACGTTACGAGCGTGATGAAATGCAGAAACTGGTGAGCTTTGAAGATGACCTCGTTATCTACCAGCTGACCAAATTCGTAAAAACCAACCAGAGCACCTGTATCAACCTCCGCCCCGCGGTGAAGAAAGGTCAGCGTGTGGTAGACGGAGACTTCCTGACGGAAGGCTACGCCACCCGCGCCGGTGAGCTGGCCCTGGGCCGTAACCTGAAAGTGGCCTTCATGCCCTGGAAAGGTTACAACTTTGAGGATGCCATCGTGATCTCCGAGCGTGTTGCACGCGAGGACTGGTTCACTTCCATCCACATCGACGAATATGAACTCGAAGTACGTGACACCAAGCTGGGTGAGGAAGAACTGACCCCGGATATCCCGAACGTGAGCGAAGAAGCCACCAAGGACCTGGATCAGAACGGTATCATCCGCGTAGGTGCGCATATCAAGGAAGGCGACATCCTGATCGGCAAGATCACCCCCCGCGGTGAATCCGATCCTTCACCTGAAGAGAAACTGCTCCGCGCGATCTTCGGCGACAAGGCTTCTGATGCGAAAGACGCTTCACTGAAGGCGCCCCCGTCTACCGAAGGTGTGGTGATCGACAAGAAGCTGTTCTCCCGTGCTAAAAAAGATAAGAACTCCAAGACCCGCGAAAAAGCGGCGCTGGAGAAACTGGAGAAAATTCACCAGAAGAACGAGGAAGACCTGATGGAAGTGCTGATGGGTAAGCTGCTGACGCTGCTGAAAGAGAAAACCTCCGCAGGCATCACCAACACTTACGGCGAAGTGCTGATCTCCAAAGGTTCCAAGTTCTCCAACAAGAACCTGGCTAACATCGACTTCCAGAACGTGAATCCGCTCGGATGGACGACCGACCAGGAAACCAACGACCAGATCAACACCCTGCTCCACAACTACAACATCAAGTACAACGAGGAGCTGGGCCGTTACAAACGCGAGAAGTTCAACATCTCTATCGGTGACGAGCTTCCTGCCGGCGTGCTGAAACTGGCGAAGGTATACCTGGCCAGCAAACGTAAGCTGAAAGTAGGTGATAAGATGGCAGGCCGCCATGGTAACAAGGGTATCGTAGCCAAGATCGTGCGTGACGAAGACATGCCGTTCCTGGAAGACGGTACACCGGTAGACATCGTGCTGAACCCGCTGGGCGTACCTTCCCGTATGAACCTGGGTCAGATCTATGAAACCGTTCTTGGATGGGCCGGTCAGAAACTGGGTGTTCGTTTTGCAACCCCGATCTTCGACGGTGCAAGCACTGAAGAGATCGCTGAATACATCACGGAAGCCAAGCTGCCCAGCTTCGGCCACACATACCTGAGCGACGGTGAGACCGGTGAACGCTTCCACCAGAAAGCGACCGTTGGTATCATCTACATGCTCAAACTCAGCCACATGGTGGATGACAAAATGCACGCCCGTTCCATCGGACCGTACTCTCTCATTACACAGCAGCCGCTGGGTGGTAAAGCCCAGTTCGGTGGCCAGCGTTTTGGTGAGATGGAGGTTTGGGCACTGGAAGCATACGGCGCATCCAACATCCTGCAAGAGCTGCTGACGATCAAGTCCGACGATATCGTAGGCCGTGCAAAAGCATATGAATCCATCGTGAAAGGAGACAACATCCCGAAAGCCGGTGTGCCTGAATCCTTCAACGTATTGATCCATGAGCTGCGTGGTCTGGGCCTGGACCTGAAATTTGATTGATAATAATATTCCTTCCGTATCCCGGTACAAGCCGGGATACGGTTATATCAGTTTCAGTTCCGGCAATTTTACAGTGAATGTTCGGAAAGCTTAAGGCGGAATACCTGCGGACCAGCTTCACTTACGACATAGAGTTTTCTTTAAAAAACATACAATGGCCATCAAAAAAGAAAATCGTCCTAAATCAAATTTTAGCAGCATTACCATTAGCCTCGCTTCACCGGATACCATCCTGGAGCGTTCTTATGGCGAGGTGCTGAAACCCGAAACCATCAACTACCGTACTTACAAACCGGAGCGTGATGGTTTGTTCTGCGAAAGGATATTCGGCCCTGTGAAGGACTACGAATGCTATTGCGGAAAGTATAAGCGTATCCGTTATAAAGGCATTGTGTGCGACCGCTGTGGTGTTGAAGTTACCGAGAAGAAAGTGCGCCGCGAAAGAATGGGCCACATTCGCCTGGTAGTGCCCGTTGTACATATCTGGTATTTCAAATCATTACCCAATAAAATCGGTTACCTGCTCGGTATGAGCTCCAAAAAACTGGAAACGATCGTGTATTATGAAAGATACGTGATCATCCAGAGCGGGGTGAAACAGGAGAAAGGACTGAACTACGGCGATCTGCTCACAGAAGAAGAGTACCTGGACATCCTGGATACCCTTCCGAAAGACAACCAGATGCTGCCTGACGAAGACCCGAACAAATTCATCGCCAAAATGGGCGCTGAAGCGGTGGAAATGATGCTGGCGCGGATCGACCTCGACGGCCTTTCTTACCAGCTCCGCAACCAGGCGGCTACCGAAACTTCCCAGCAGCGTAAAGCGGAAGCGCTGAAACGCCTGAGCGTGGTGGAAGCTTTCCGTGACGCCAACGGCCGTGTAGACAACCGTCCTGAATGGATGGTAATGCAATACATCCCCGTGGTTCCGCCGGAACTGCGCCCGCTCGTTCCCCTGGACGGCGGCCGTTTCGCATCTTCCGACCTGAACGACCTGTACCGCCGCGTGATCATCCGCAACAACCGCCTCAAACGCCTGATCGAGATCAAGGCGCCGGAGGTGATCCTGCGTAATGAAAAACGTATGCTGCAGGAAGCGGTGGATTCCCTGTTCGACAACTCCAGGAAATCCAACGCCGTGAAAGCTGAAGGCGGACGCGCGCTGAAATCTCTCTCCGATGTTTTGAAAGGTAAACAAGGCCGTTTCCGTCAGAACCTGCTCGGTAAACGTGTGGACTACTCCGGCCGTTCCGTTATCGTGGTAGGCCCCGAGCTGAAACTGCACGAATGCGGCCTGCCGAAAGACATGGCTGCAGAGCTGTTCAAGCCGTTTATCATCCGTAAGCTCATCGAAAGGGGCATCGTTAAAACTGTTAAATCAGCTAAAAAGCTCGTAGATAGAAAAGAAGCAGTGGTTTGGGACATCCTGGAAAATGTACTGAAAGGTCACCCTGTGATGCTCAACCGCGCCCCGACGCTTCACCGTCTGTCCATCCAGGCATTCCAGCCGAAACTGGTGGAAGGTAAAGCGATCCAGCTGCACCCGCTCGTGTGTTCCGCGTTCAACGCCGACTTCGACGGTGACCAGATGGCGGTACACGTTCCCCTGAGCAACGCCGCTATCCTGGAAGCACAGCTGCTGATGCTTTCTTCACACAACATTCTTAACCCGCAGAACGGTACGCCTATCACCCTGCCCTCACAGGACATGGTACTCGGCCTCTACTATATTTCCAAGGGTAAGAAAACCATCGGCGACGAGATCGTGAAAGGCGAAGGCAAGATCTTCTACTCTGCGGAAGAAGTGATCATCGCGCACAACGAAGGCCGTGTGGACCTGCACGCACACATCAAGGTGAAAGCCGATGTGCGTAAAGACGACGGCACGCTGGAGCGCAAGCTGATCGAAACCACCGTGGGCCGCGTGATCTTCAACCAGTTCGTTCCGAAAGAAGCAGGTTATGTAAATGCCCTGCTCACCAAGAAATCACTGCGTGAGATCATCGGCGACATCATTAAAGCGACCGACATTCCGAAAACCGCGAAATTCCTGGACGATATCAAGACACTTGGTTTCCGTACAGCATTCCGTGGCGGTCTGTCCTTCAATATCAACGACCTGATCATCCCCGATGCGAAACAGCTCATGATCGATGGCGCTGCCGGTGAGGTGGATGAAGTGTGGGATAACTACAACATGGGTCTGATCACCAACAACGAACGCTACAACCAGATCATCGACATCTGGAGCCGCGTGGACACGAAAGTGACCGAAACGCTGATCCGCGAGCTGGCTACGGACAAGCAAGGTTTCAACTCAGTTTACATGATGCTTGATTCCGGCGCCCGTGGTTCCAAACAGCAGATCAAACAGCTGGCCGGTTTGAGGGGATTGATGGCGAAACCGCGTAAGAGCGGTTCCACCGGTTCCGAGATCATCGAGAACCCGATCCTTTCCAACTTCAAGGACGGCCTGAACGTATTGGAATACTTCATCTCTACGCACGGTGCGCGTAAAGGTCTTGCGGATACGGCACTGAAAACGGCGGATGCGGGTTACCTGACCCGTCGTCTCGTGGACGTTGCGCAGGACGTTGTGATCACCGAAGAGGATTGCGGAACGCTCCGTGGTATCGCTACTTCAGCGCTGAAAGACAACGAAGAGATAGTAGAACCGCTGTACGACCGTATCCTGGGCCGTACTTCCCTCCATGATATCTTTAACCCGCTGAATGAAGATGAACTCTTCGTGGCAGCAGGCGAACAGATCACGGAAGAGATCGCCCGCAAGATCGAAGACAGCACGATAGACCTCGTTGAGATCCGCTCCGTACTCACCTGCGAAAGCAGGAGAGGGGTGTGCGTAAGGTGTTATGGCAAGAACCTGGCAACCGGGTATACTGCACAACGTGGTGATGCCGTAGGTATCATCGCTGCGCAGTCCATCGGAGAGCCCGGTACACAGCTTACACTGCGTACCTTCCACGTGGGTGGTGTGGCCGGTTCCGCTTCTGTGGAATCTACACTCACCGCCAAGTTCGACGGTACCGTACAATTCGACGGCCTCCGTACCACCACCTACGAAAACAACGAAGGTGAAAAAGTACAGGTGGTTATCGGCCGTACCGGTGAGCTCAGGATCATGGACGTGAAGAACGACCGCCTGCTGATCACCAACAACGTACCCTACGGCTCTACCCTGGTAGTAAAAGACGGCCAGAAAGTAGTGAAAGGCGATGTGATCTGCACATGGGATCCGTTCAACGCCGTTATCGTTTCTGAGATCGCCGGTAAGATCCGCTTCGACAGCATCATTGAAGGTATCACCTTCCGTGAGGAAGCTGACGAGCAGACCGGTCACCGTGAGAAAGTGGTTATCGAAACCAAGGATAAAAACAAGATCCCGTCCCTCCTCGTGGATGGAAACAAGGAAGTGAAGTCTTACAACCTTCCCGTGGGTTCACATATCATCATCGAAGAAGGCGCGCCGGTTAAAGCAGGCCAGGTGATCGTGAAGATCCCGCGTGTGATCGGTAAGCTGAGAGACATCACCGGTGGTCTGCCGCGTGTAACGGAGCTGTTTGAAGCCCGTAACCCGAGCAACCCCGCGATCGTTTCAGAGATCGACGGTGTAGTGGCATTCGGTAATATCAAACGCGGTAACCGCGAGATCATCATCGAAAGCCGTGAAAGCCAGGTGAAGAAGTACCTCGTTCCGCTGACCCGCCACATCCTGGTACAGGACGGCGACTTCGTGAAAGCAGGTACCGCACTGTCCGACGGTTCCATCACCCCGGCAGACATCCTCTCCATCAAAGGTCCTTTTGCCGTGCAGGAGTACCTGGTGAATGAGATCCAGGAGGTTTACCGCTTACAGGGTGTGAAGATCAACGATAAACACATCGAGGTGATCGTACGCCAGATGATGCGTAAAGTAACCATCGAGGATCCGGGAGATACCCGCTTCCTGGAAGGCGACACTACCGATAAATTCGAATTCTTTGAAGAGAACGACCAGATCTTTGACAAGAAAGTGGTAACCGAAGCCGGTGATTCCGGTACCATGAAAGCAGGTCAGATCGTTACCCTCCGCCAGGTGCGCGAAGAGAACAGCATACTGCGCCGTGCAGACAAAAAGCTCGTGGAATACCGCGATGCAGAGTCCGCCACGTCCAGCCCGCTGCTGCTCGGTATCACCAAAGCGTCTCTGGGTACTCACAGCTGGATCTCCGCAGCATCCTTCCAGGAAACCACCAAAGTACTGTCTTCCGCAGCCATCAACGGCAAAACGGACGATATGCTGGGCCTGAAAGAGAACGTGATCACGGGTCACCTGATCCCTGCCGGTACTGGTCTGAGAGAGTTCGAGAACATGATCGTAGGTTCGAAAGAAGAATACGACATCCTCGCATCTTCCAAAGAAGTGTTCCAGTTCGACGAAGAAGAATAGGCCCAAAGCCTTTACTGATAGTCCAGAGGCCGTACCATCCAGGTGCGGCCTCTTTTTTTGATACGGCCACCGCCCGGCTTGTTGCAGGAATATTGTTACCATTTCATAAATTCTCCCGCTGCTATTTTGATATATCCGCCCACCACTGTATTTTGTAACTTTATGTAACAAATATGAAGGCTGAAAGAAATAATCCGTAAGCTTGCGTAACTGATACAAACGAATTCAGAAAACATCCTACCATGCGTTTACGTTATCGATTCATGATCCCGGCATTACTCGCAGCAGCGGCCGTTAGCGGGCAGGTTCCCGCCCTTCACCTGGACAACTACACCATTCCCCTTGGTAAATCCGGGGCAACGGTGGGCAACATCTACACGCCGCAGGGCGCGGCCAAAGGCGTACAGCTGGCGGAAGACACGTCCGGCCTGTTTACCATCAGCAAAAAAGGTGTGCTGCAGCTCAGAAAAGGTAAAAAGATCGGCGCGGACGCGGCCGTGCAATACGCCGTGACGCTTAAGACCGGCGATGCCAGCGAATCTTTCATCCTGGTAAAAGATGAGTTCCACCGCAATAAAGTGGTAGCTCACCGCGGAGCCTGGAAAAACAATGCCGGCAGCCAGAATTCCATCACTTCATTCAGGGATGCCGTGCGCATCGGCTGCGAGGGTTCGGAATTTGACGTATGGCTGTCTAAAGACGGTGTGCCTGTATTGAGCCACGACCCGCATATCGGCGGCAAGACCGTGGAAGAAACGCCCGTTGCGGAACTGACCACCATTGAGTTGAAAAACGGCGACCGTGTACCCTTGTTTGAAGATTATATCAGGGAAGGCATGAAGCAGAACAAGACGCGCCTGGTACTGGAGCTGAAACCCTCCAAAACGGGCCGCAGCGAGCAGCTGGCGCAAACCTGCATGGACCTGATCCGCAAATACAAATGCGAAGCCTGGATGCTGTATATCAGCTTCGACTATACTATCTGCAAGAAGATCGTGGCGATAGACCCGCATGCGAAAGTGGCTTACCTGAACGGAGATAAAACGCCGGAGCAGCTGAAAGCAGACGGTATCTGGGGATTTGACTATAATTTCAAGGTGATCGACAAAGATCCGGGCATCTTCAAAGAAGCCCGTAAGAATAATATAACGGTGAACATCTGGACGGTGAACAATCCTGAGCAGATGACCACCTATCTCAATGCGGGCGCGGACTTCCTTACAACGGACGAGCCGGAGAAAGCACTGGAGATCGTTAAAAAATAATCAGGAGGAGGGCAATGGCCCTCCTTTTTTTCTTTTCCGCTTTGGCAGCTTCCAAACCCTTACCCAGACTTTCTTTTCACGAATTTCATTTTAACGTTTTTTTATATCCCAAAAATGTTATTTTAGCCGCCACAAGATTTTCTATTTCAATTTAAAGGGTTAAAATCTACCGATCAACATGTACACTCGTCAACTTTTTGTGAAAAATGGAATTTTCCTGGCGGCGATTGCCGGAGTATTCGCGGCGTGCCAGCAGGGTAACAACAAGACCGCAGCAACCACCGGCGCCGACTCTTCGGTTCAGACAGCAGGTGCAGCCGGCGGAGCAAGCCAAAAGCTGGCATATGTAGATATTGACTCCCTGGAAGCGCACTACAACTACTTCAAAGAAAAGAAAGCAGAACTCGATAGAAAAAAAGAAGGGGCACAGAACGACATCGTAGGAAGGGAAAGGCAATTGCAGAACGAACTCTATTCACTTCAGCAACGCGCCCCAACCATGACCCAGCAGGAAGGCCAGGCTGCAGAAGCAGGCCTTCAGAAGAAAGCGCAGCAGCATGAGCAGTACAAACAGAACCTGATCGCACAGCTGCAAACGCAGGAAGCACAATTCAACGAAGATCTCCAGAAACGCCTGACCGAGACGATCAAGAAGTATAATGCCAACAAGCGTTATGCTTTCATCTTCTCCTACAGGGAAGGGGCCAGCAACATCCTCTACAAGGATGAAGCGTATGACATTACCGCCGAAGTGATCAAAGAGCTGAACGCGGAAGCCCCGAAAAAATAATGAACGGAAATAACTACATTTAATCCCGGCAATCAGCCGGGATTTTTTTATCAACCATTCATCAACCTTTATGTCAGCAATCAACCAGGAAAACTCTTTTAAACCAAGTCTCAGTCTGGTGGACGCCACCATGATAGTTGCCGGTTCCATGATAGGTTCCGGTATTTTTATTGTATCGGCTGAAGTGGCCCGCTCCGTGGGCTCCGCAGGCTGGATGATGGCCATGTGGGTGCTGGCCGGGGTGGTAACCCTGATCGCGGCCCTGAGCTATGGCGAATTGTCCGGCATGTTTCCCAAAGCGGGCGGCCAGTACGTGTACCTCCGCGAAGCCTACAACCCTTTTATTGCTTTCCTTTTCGGCTGGACGCAGTTCGGCGTGATCCAGACCGGTACCATTGCGGCGGTGGCTATGGCCTTTGCCAAGTACCTGGGTTACCTGGAGCCGGCTTTGGGCGAAAAGAACGTATTATGGTCGCTGGGCGGCTTCTCCGTGAATATGGCCCAGCTGGTGGCTATTGCTTCCATCGTGCTGCTAACCTACATCAATACGCGGGGCGTTAAGAACGGGAAGATCATCCAGACGGTGTTCACCTTCACCAAGCTCTTTTCCCTCTTCGGTCTGATCGTATTCGGCCTTATTCTCGGCGCTAAAGCCGAGATATGGAACGCCAACTGGGAAAATGCCTGGAACAACGCCAGCCTCAGCCTGGTGGACGGCCAGGTGGTGACCACCGCGCTCACCAGCATGGCCTTCATGGGCGCCATTGCCGTTTCCATGAAAGGAACTTTATTTTCCAGCGACGCCTGGAACAACGTGACCTTCATTGCAGGGGAGATCAAGAACCCGCAGAAGAATATCGGCAGGGCTTTGTTCCTGGGCACATTTATCGTGACCATCATCTACGTATCCGCCAATCTCATGTACCTGGCCGTGCTGCCGTTCAACGAGATCGCGTTTGCCGAGCAGGACAGGGTGGGCGTTGCCGCCGCGGAAAACATCTTCGGGGCGGGCATTGGCGCTTATACGATCGCGATCATGATCATTATTTCTACTTTCGGCTGCAATAACGGCCTGATCCTTTCCGGGGCGAGGATCTACTATACCATGGCCAAAGACGGCCTGTTCTTCCGCAAAGCGGGCGAGCTGAACCGCTTTGACGTGCCCGGTTATGGCCTCTGGATACAAGTTATCTGGGCCAGCCTGCTCTGCCTCAGCGGCAAGTATGGCGACCTGCTGGCGATGGTGATCTTCGGGGTGCTCGTGTTTTATGTGATCACGATCCTGGGCATCTTCATCCTCCGCAAAACCCGGCCTGACGTGCCACGCAGTTACAAAGCCTTCGGTTACCCGGTGCTGCCGGCCATTTACATGCTGGTGGCGCTGAGCCTGGCCATACTGCTGCTCATTTATGAGCCGAGATATGCCATTCCCGGCCTGGGTATCATCCTGCTGGGTATTCCTTTATACTTCTTCGCCAAAAAAGAACTGAAATAGCCGTTTCACTGCGGGAAAAGGGCGCGCTGCGAAAGTGGCGCGCCCTTTTTTATGGCGCAACTTTCCGGTTTACAACAATTTAGATGTAACAACACTTAATTTTTCCCACTGCGGAAATATTACAGCCGTTCCTCGTAATTTCGGGGTAAGCCTTAAGACAGCGATATGTTAATGCCAATTTATGCTAACACAGATGTCAACAGTGATTACTAAATAACCCGAACAATACCTGTAGAGAAGATATAACCAGAAAGACACGGAAAATCTCCACCATTTGATTTTCCAGACACATTTTTATTGATCCATGCATAGTTGTTAGCCATGTTGCGGGCGTCTCCAACATGCTAATAACATGCATGAGTATGAAGAATTTAGCAATTTTAATGATTTTCAAAAGCCCTCTTTAGAGAACCATTGAAAGCCTACACAATTGCATTCTCGAACATTCACATGATTTTATGCCCGGCACCTGTTTCTACAGTGTGCCTTTTTTTTGCCCTGAACCCGCGGCGCCTGATGCGGGATTTTCAAAATTCCAGTTTACATTTGCTGCATGTTTACCGCACTTTGTATCAGCACATTTGACCAGAGCATACGGGATTATCACGTTCACGATGATATTCACCGTGTGGTTGAAAATCCTTTTGAAAAGACCACGATAGAACATCTTTTATATGCCAAAAACTGGATCGATACGGTGCAGTGGCACCTGGAAGACGTGATCCGCGACCCTGGCATCGACCCGGTGAGGGCGCTGGAGATGAAGCGCTGGATAGACCGCAGCAACCAGGAAAGGACGGACCTCGTAGAGTATATCGACAGTTATTTTTTAGATAAATACAAAAATGTGATCCCCGTTCCGGACGCTTCCATCAATACGGAAAGTCCGGCCTGGGCCATAGATCGGCTTTCGATCCTGGGCCTCAAGATCTGGCATATGCGTGAAGAAGCCACCAGAGCCGATGCTACGGAGGCTCACCGCGAAGCCTGCCGTAAAAAGCTGGACATCCTCCTGGAGCAGCAGCGCGACCTTGCTACTGCTATTGAAGCGCTGCTGGAAGACATTGGCAGGGGCCGCAAATACATGAAAGTGTACAAGCAGATGAAGATGTACAACGATCCTTCGCTTAACCCTGTGCTGTATGGCCAAAAGCCCTGATAAGAACACGATCCTGGCCATCCGTTTTTCCGCCATGGGCGACGTGGCCATGACCATTCCCGTTATGAAACAGTTGCTGGACGCGCATCCGGAGCTGGTCATCGTGTTCGTAACGAACAAGAGCTGGGGCGCGCTGTGCGAAGGCATTCCTCGCCTCGTATTTTTCCCCGCCGACCTGAAAGGAGCGCACAAAGGCCTGAAAGGCCTGTACCGCCTGTTCAGGGCTATCCGCAAGGCACACCCCGGCATCAGCGCCGTGGCCGATCTGCACCATGTGCTGCGCTCGCGCATCGTGCGAACGTTCTACAAGCTGTCCGGCATCCGCGTGTCGGCCATCGACAAAGGAAGGGCCGGTAAAAAAGCGCTAACGCGGAAGGAAAATAAAGCATTCAAACCGCTGAAAACCACCATAGACCGCTACCGCGACGTGTTCGCCGGTTTGGGATATACCTTCGACCCGGCACTGCCAGGAACGCTGCCGCAGCAACCTGTTGCAGGCAAAAAACAGATCGGCATCGCGCCTTTCGCCACTTACCTTGAAAAGACATATCCGCTCGAAAAAATGCAGCAGGTCATCGGGCAGATACTGCGTGAGGAAGACGTGGAAATTCTGCTGTTCGGCGGCGGGAAAGAAGAAGTGACGAAGCTGGAAACGCTGGCTGCGGGCGATACGCGGCTGACAGTCGTGGCCGGGAAATACAGCCTGAACGAAGAGCTCCGTATTATCAGCGGCCTGTCGCTGATGGTGAGCATGGATTCCGCGAACATGCACCTGGCGTCGTTGTTCGGCGTGCCGGTGGTGTCCGTATGGGGCGCCACGCATCCTTATGCGGGGTTTATGGGTTTCGGGCAGAAGGAGGAGAACGCGGTGCAGATAGACCTGTATTGCCGCCCCTGTTCCGTTTTCGGGAACAAGCCCTGCTTCCGCGGCGACCATGCCTGCATGCAGCAGCTGGCGCCGGAGCTGATCGTCGAAAAAGTGCGTAAAACGTTGGCTGAGCGGGCACTTAGGTAATGTTTCCCGGAAAAAAATGCCAACTTTTTTGGAAGAAATGGAAAAAAGTCTACTTTTGCAATCCCAACGAACGATTGCCCGATAGTATAATGGTAGTACGACAGATTTTGGTTCTGTTTGTCTTGGTTCGAATCCAGGTCGGGCAACGAAACGGTTCTTCACCGGCTTTCAAAGAGCAAAGGACCGGAAAATTCTTAAAAACCGCTGCAGTTATTGATTGTAGCGGTTTTTTCTTTTCCCCCTGCACTAAAAAAGTATTCGCGTAAAGTATAAAAAAAGCCCGCTCACCAGGCGGGCTTCTCCAAATTCAAAGTATTCAATCACTAAAGCTCTTCTTCTCTTTCCAGCATCAGGATGGCGCTTTGCGGCACGATGAAATATTTCTCTCCCTGGTACACCACTTCCGTGGATGCATTCAGCAGGAAGATGGCCAGGTCTCCTTCGCGGGCCTGTAAAGGAATATATTTTACTTTATCCTCTTCCGGCTTCCAGGACTCGCCTTCTTCCGCGGCCGAGGGAATGGCATAACCGGGCCCGGTCTTGATCACGTAGCCCTGCTGTACCTTTTCCTTTTCCTGGATGCCCGGAGGCAGATACAGGCCGCTTTCCGTCCGTTCATTGGGCTGTAGGGTCTTGACCAGCACACGGTCGCCCACTACGATGAGCTTTTTCAACTTGTTATCAGATGTAAGATGAATAGACATTTTTCCCTTCCTTCTTTTTAAAATAAGGATATACCAAATAACGTGCAGATCAAAACGGCCGTGCCATTCTGGCAGAATTTTGCCTCTTATGCACTTTGTGGGCCTCCGTGCAGCTCATCAGGGGAATAAGTCCTTATCCTCCGCCCCATACGTCTGTTTAACGTAATCCGCTATTTCTTCATAGGTATACTGGTTCCGGGTTTCAGCCGTTCTTTTCGCAATCTGGTAAATGAGATCATACTGCTCGTTGTAGCCGGTGGGTATTACCGGGTATGCGGCCATCGGCGTTTTGAAAAGTTCATGGTCAATTTCCGGAACATCCAGCTCCAGCTTCTTCCTGACCTTGAACAGGTTGATCAGCTCCATAGGTACAAGGCCAACGCCAATGAATTCCTCGTAATCCCGTTTATCGGGCTTTAAAAGCGAAAGCTGGTTCAGGTGATATTCACACAACTCGTTCCAGTATTCCTTTTCCAGTTTCGTATAATCATTCCAGTTATCGATCAGAGGCTGGTAGATGCCGTAACCTTTTCCAAACGCAAGCACCTGTTCGAGCGCCGGATTAGTTCCCAGCCATTTTCCCACGAGGAAATGGACGAGATAGGTACTGGGATAAACAGGCTGCTTCTTATGCTCCTTGCTTGTTTTATACACATCAAGGGCCAGGTAATCCAGGGTCTTTTGAATAAGCTGCTCCAGCAGGTCATTCCGCTCTACATACAAAGCGTATTCATAAGCGTTCTTCAGATGGTCCAGCCACTCGTCGTTGAAATCGGATACCGTCCAGAATAAGGCGGTACGTTCAAAATATTTCCAGCATTGATCATTCCCCTGCCACAGCATCTTTTTGGCGGCGCTGTGCGTGGCTTCCGGCAGCCCGAGGAGGGTACCGGAGAACCGGCTGAAATCGTATTTGTTCTTTTTGTAGTTTTTATAGCTGAACTGGTAGTCGTCAAAATATTCCACCGCAGCTTCCTTCACATCAGCCGGTTCATCGTATTTATAATGTTTGATCGCCTTCCTGATCAACTTGTGTTGGTATGGCATGGTTGTATTGTTTACATGTATCCGCAATAGTTTGTTCTACAATCTTCGGTTATATTTTGTTCAGTAGAAAGTGTCGGCAGGTTTTATTTTCCCGGATTTAAATCAAAGGCCGTCAGTTCGTCCCGTCTTCAGCCTGTTTCATCCCATTTCCATCTCCTGCGCCACCGTTCTGGTTATCTTAATAGTCGCAAGCACATTTTCTGAAATTTATATCTCTATAAAAATGAAAAATGTCATTCCAGTTACCCTGCTGCTAATACTGTCCTTACCCTGCCGGCCGCAAACCCAATCCCTTTTCCCGGCCCACAAACGCGCACAGATAGACAGTATGATCAACACCTGGCACCATCACGGTATTTTCAACGGCGGTATTGCCATCATACAAAAAGGCAATGTTGTATACCAACGCTCCGCGGGTTATGCCAACTTCGAAACCGGCGTACTCAATACGGATACGACCCGCTTCAACCTCGCCTCCGTGTCCAAGCCGTTCACCGCGATAGCAGTGCTTCAGCTGGTCCACAAAAACAAGCTGAAGCTGCGTGATGCGCTCGTGCAGTATTTACCGGACTTCCCTTATCCTGTGGTCACCATTGAACAGCTGCTTTCGCATACATCGGGCCTTCCGGAGGCCGGCCAGTTTGAAAAGCCATACATTACGGCGCATCCTGCCGAAATACTTTCGAACCGCAAGATCCATGAAGACCTGGTAGCGCTGAAACCTCCGGTACTGGCCGCTGCAGGAGAGAAGCACTTTTATAACAATCTTAATTTTATACTGCTCGCGATACTGGTGGAAAAAGTTGCCGGGATGCCGTTTGATCATTATATGCAGCGAAATGTTTTCAGGAAAGCAGGAATGAAGAATACCTATGTCCGCAGCCGCATCAGCCCTAATACTGCACGTTACTTCCTGCCAACTTTTTATGATACGGTGTTTCATCACGCGGACTCCATCACCAACCGGAAGATCTATACAGACTACGCGCTGGGCGGCACGCAAGGGGATAATAATGTGATCTCAACCTTGCAGGACATGGTATTGTTCGACAATGCCCTGAACAGCGGGAAGCTGCTGCCTCCGGAGCTGGTAAAACAAATGTATCAACCGGTAAAGCTGGCAAACGGGAAACCTTTTTTCACCGGCGGATCAAAAACTTATACGCTTGGCTGGAACGTCAATGAAAAGAACGCTGCGGGCCAGTTTGCCGTTTGGCACGATGGCAGCCTCGTTGGCCTGACCACTATGCTTTTTGAAAACCGGACGGACGGCATCACTTATATCATGTATGAAAACAGGAACGTTCCCGATTTCTTCCGCCGGTTCCTCGCTATTTCGAATGTGCTGGACAGGAAGAAACCATCCGCGGTTCCGCTGCAAAGATCCCTGGTGAGGGAATATGGGGTAACGCTTGTACAGAAAGGAGCGCATCAGGCGGCCTGCAGGTTCAACGAGCTGAAAACAGATCCGGGATGGTATTTTTATGAGCATGAAATGAATGAACTGGGTTACCAGCTGCTGTTGAAGTCCGGGTTCGGGAACCATGTGGAATTAGCGCTGGAGGTTTTCAGGATGAACACGCTGCTGTTCCCGGGAAGCGCCAATGTGTATGACAGCTATGCAGAGGCGCTGATGGCGGCGGAGTTGCATGCGGAAGCCATTTCGATGTACAAAAAATCGCTCGGTTTAAATCCGGGCAATGAAATGGCGAAGCGTAATATTGAGAAACTAACCAGTCGGTAGTCTAATGCCCTCCTTTCGTATTATATTGTAGTACGTTCCCTATGCTTAACTTTAAAAATCTCAATTGCATGAAAATATCCCTTCTGACTTTAATACTGGCCGCAAGCAGTTTTTTATCCTTTGCACAATCCAGGGCCGTCATGAGTGTAGAAACAGGGGCAACCGCCCAGGAATTGCAAACGATCCTATATTTTGAAGGCATTAGTTATGAGAAATTCAATATCAAATCGGCCGGCCTGAAAGGGAAGGACTTTCAGATACTGATCAAAGAATTCACTAACGGACAACTATCCAGGAAGGATACCGCATTTAACTCAAGAGAGGATGCGTACTTCAGAATAAAGACCGATAGCCTGTCGTTTGCGGTACTCACGAAAATGTCCGAAAGCAATGAGTTTAAAATACACTTCCAGTTTAATGGTTTTTCATCCAGCAGGAAATACAAGGTATTACCCGATGAGCGCGAACAATTCTCATTGAAAAGTTTTTTTCCTCCGCAGCAAACTGAAAAGTCCATTGATCTCAGCAGCAACACTTATATCCTGGCCTATATGACGCCTTATGTCAGGCCGGATAAAAGCACGACGTATTGCGAGGTATCCCAATCAGGTGTTGATCCTGAACAGCTTTATGAAAAATACCAAATTCCTCATTACTTTTTAGTGGAGTTGAAATTTCTATAATCGGCATTTACCGGTCCCGCATAAATGTTCAGTTCCGGACAGCGCCTGTATTGAAAATGGACATATTTTATTTAAATTTAATTTATTTCCTGCTGCTTTGTAATTTCTCGTGGGACTGGTATCCTATTCGCAAAGGGAACAACATATCTTCCCGCGTATGTTTAAAAATTACTTCAAGCTGGCCTGGCGCAGTCTTAAAAAAGACCGTCAATCTTCATTTTTAAACCTGGTGGGGCTTTCCACCGGTCTTGCATGTGCCTTGTTCATTTACCTGTGGGTAACGGACGAATGGCAGGTGGACAAGTTCAATGAAAAAGACAGCCAGGTATTCCGCGTCATGGAGAACCGCATCAGAACAGGCAGCATCTGGACTTCGCCTACTACTTCAGGACCCATGGCCGCCGCCATGAAAGCGGAATTCCCGGAAGTGATGTATGCCGTTGCGGAAATACCTGAGCGGAGATTTACCATTAGCGTGGGAGACAAAAATATCAGGAGCGAAGGGAAATTTTCCGGGAAGGATTTCTTCCATATTTTTTCCTACACGCTGATACAGGGAAACCGTGGCCAGGCATTGGCCGATAACAGCTCCATCGTACTGTCCGAGCCGCTGGCGATGAAATTATTCAATTCCACTGATATCATCGGGAAAACGGTAGAGCTGGAACATGAAGAGCAGCTTACGGTAAGCGGCGTATTTAAATCCCCGTCGGCCAATGCTACAGAGCAGTTCGATTTTGTGCTGCCGATAGAAGGGCAGTTCGCTAAATACAATTGGATCAAAAGCTGGGGAAATACCGGTGTGAATACACGCATCCTGCTGAGGGAAGGAACGGACGTGGATGCGTTCAACCGGAAGCTGGCGGGTTTTGTAACCGCCAAAACAAATGGCGAAACCACTCACCGTACGCCTTTTATCCAGCGTTATTCTGAAAATTACCTGTTCGGCTCTTACGAGAACGGCCTGGTTACCGGCGGGCGCATCTCCTATGTAAGGCTGTTCATCATTATCGGCATTGCTATCCTGATCATCGCCTGCATCAATTTCATGAATCTCTCAACGGCCAAGGCTGCAAAAAGAATGAAGGAGATCGGCATCAAAAAAGTGGCCGGCGCCAGCCGTGGTTCGCTGGTATTGCAATACATGGGCGAATCTGTGCTGCTCAGCTGCATAGCGCTTGCCATTGCGCTGCTCGTGGTGGCCTTGTTGCTGCCGTCCTTCAATACTATAACGGGCAAGCAGCTGGTCCTTACATTTGGCTGGAAACCTGCGGTTTCTTTCCTGCTGATCGCCCTGTTTACGGGACTGCTGGCGGGTAGTTATCCCGCGCTGTACCTTTCCGGGTTCAAACCCGTTACTGTACTGAAAGGCAGGCTGGCCAACTCTATAGGAGAGCTGTGGATACGCAAGGGCCTGGTCGTTTTTCAATTCACGATCTCGGCGGTGCTGGTAGTATCCGTACTGGTGGTTTATAAACAAATAAAGTTCGTTCAAAATAAAAACCTGGGGTATAAGAAAGATAATGTGATCACTATATGGCGGGAAGGGAAGCTCTCCTCCGGAGATCATCTCGAAGCATTCATGGAGCAGGTGCGGAAAGTTCCCGGCGTAGTGAATGCCACATTTATTGCGCACGACATGGCAGGCCACAATAGCGGCACTTCCGGGCTGAAATGGCCCGGCAGGGATCCGGAAGACAGGACCGAATTTGAGAACGTAGCAGTTTCCTACGGCATGCTGGAAACCATGAAATTTGAATTGAAGGAGGGAAGGGCATTTTCAAAAGATTTCGGTGCGGACAGCAATGCGATCATTTTTAACGAAGCGGGCATCAAATACATGGGCCTCAAAGAGCCGTTGGGGAAAACGGTGCAGCTATGGGGCGAAACACGGCAGATCATTGGTGTCGTAAAGGATTTTCATTTTGAATCGTTGCATGAGGAAGTAAAACCCTTATTCTTCCGGCTGAACCCGGGCGCGACATACCAGGCCGCCATCAAGCTGGAGGAAGGTAAGGAAAAGGAGACCATCGCCAGCCTGGAGAAACTGTATGCCGGTTTCAATCCCGGCTTTTCATTCAACTACAAGTTTCTCGACGAAGTTTACCAGCGTATGTATGCCGCTGAAAACAGGATCAGCGTACTTTCCCGGTATTTTGCCGGGCTCGCTATCCTCATATCCTGCCTGGGCCTGTTCGGGCTTGCGGCTTATACCGCCCAGCGCAGGCAGAAAGAAATAGGGGTGCGCAAGGTAGTAGGCGCATCCGTCAGCAATGTGGTGATGATGCTCTCACGCGATTTTCTCAAGCTGGTGATTGTTTCGGTGCTCATCGCTTTCCCGCTGGCATGGTGGGCTACCAACCAGTGGCTGCAGGGGTTTGTGTATCACATCACCCCCGGCGCCGGTACATTCCTGGTGGCCGGCGGGGCCATGTTGCTGATCACCTGCATCACCATTAGCTTCCAGGCTGTAAAAGCCGCGCTGGCCAACCCGGTGAACAGCCTCCGAGCAGAATAAGGTGTAATAACAACTATATAAAAACCGCTACAGACAATAGTTTGAGCGGTTTTTTCGTTTTGGCGGGTCATAACATCATGTTCTTCATCTGGCGTTAATTCGTTAACTTAGTCTGCCAGCTAACACCACCGCTTATGGACAACCTGAGATCAGCTTTCTGGAAAACAGGCTTGCAGGACAATGACCTGGATATCATTTGCGCCTGGTTCCGCGCAAAGCAGTACGACAAAAATGAATACCTGTCAAGGCCGGGAGAGGTTGCCCATAAATTGTACTTCATCGAAAAAGGCAGCGTGATTCTCGGCCAGGAGGCAGACGACCGGATCGTTACCAGGCACCTGGCGCTCGAAAATGAATTCATAGGCTGCCTTGAAAGCTTCAGCAAACAGGCCGCCACACCTGAATTCCTCCGCGCCACAGCGCCCTCGCTGGTGTACGAAATATCCAAAACTGACTTTGATACGGCACTTAAAACGTATCCTCCATTACAACATTTCTACCAGCAGTTCATTTTCGAAACCCTGCTGAAATGCCAGCAAAGAATAACGGACCTGATCGGTAAGGATGCAAAGTCTTATTACCAGGACATTATGCAGAACCGTCCCGATTATATCCGGAAGATGCGCCAGTACGATCTTGCTTCCTACATGGGTATTGAACCGCAAAGTCTGAGCCGCCTGCGCACTGCGCAGAAAAATGACCCGCAGGCGTAATTTCTTAACAAATGTGATTTTTTTGCCGGGAGGTTATTGGTTGTTTTGAAGAAATAACCAGCTAATTATGAAGGCAAAACAAATTTTTCTCCTCTCCATGCTGTTCAGCCTGGCCTGCTCCGCCACCGCGCAGGACACTGCGTTCCGTAAACCCGGTCTTGCCCTGGAAACCCGTATCACTACTTATCTTCAAGGCGGTTACGACCTCGGGATCTTTTGCCACCCGCGGAATACAAGGTTGAGCATCGGCATCTTCGGTGCAAATCATGACATTACCGGCATGACCAAAGAATGGGTGTTCAGCAGCAATAACCACGATAACCTGGATATACAGCTGAACTGGCTGTTTAGCCTGATGACCCGTTATCATCTTGCCGAACATGGCGAAGGTTTTTTCGCGGAACTGGGGTTGGGCATGGAGGAATTTAAAGTATCTGCCAGCGGGCAAAGCATTGCCAACACCAATGGATTTGTTTCTCCTTCCGTCGGTTACACCTGGTACCCATGGAAGAGAAGCGGCCTGTACATAATGCCCAAGCTCACAGCGAACTTTATCCTCTTCAGGGAAGAGGAGCAAACGATCCATACTTCAACCTTTCGTTTAAAGCAGGTGTTTGCCGCGCCCAGTTTTGCCATCGGCTGGAAGTTCGATTTCAGGTAAACCAACTCGAAGCTGATCTTCCGTATCCGGTCCTGCCTATCGCGCCGCACATCCCCGTGAAATTTGATTTCAGCAAATCTTTCGTATTTTTCTCGGGATGATCTCACTGAAAAGAGCATTCCTGCTGCTGTGCCTTACCTTTTCCCGCATGGCGGCCGATGCAGCCGGCAGCCCGCTGTGGCTGCGTTACCCGGCTATCTCGCCGGACGGTAAGACCATTGCATTCACCTACCGGGGAAACCTCTACAAAGTGCCCGCTGCCGGCGGAACGGCCACGCCACTCACCATGGACGGGGCGAATAACAGCATGCCGGTGTGGAGCCGCAACGGGGCCTCCATCGCCTTTGCGGGCAACAGGTCCGGCAACTTCGACGTGTACGTGGTGCCTTCCGCAGGCGGTGAGGCCAAACGCCTCACCTGGCATTCCGCGGACGAATTCCCCTACGACTTTACAGACAAAGGTGTGATCTTCGGCGCAGTGCGTCTGGACGATCCCAATAACCGGCAGTTTCCTTCCGACGCTTTACAGGAACTTTATCTGGTGCCCGCAACAGGCGGCCGCGTCGCACAATTGCTCACCACGCCCGCCGAAGATGCGAAAGTGAGTCCTGACGGGCGCTTCATCGCATATCACGACCGGAAGGGGCGGGAGAACATCTGGCGCAAACACCAAACCTCTTCCATTGCGCGCGATGTGTGGATATACGACAGCCGGCTGAAAACACACCGTAAGCTCAGCACATTCACCGGCGAAGACCGCAGTCCCGTGTGGGCCGGAGGCGGTGATATCTTTTACCTCAGCGAGAAGAACGGGAACTTTAATGTTTACCGGTGTTCCCTCCGCGAAAACAATGAGCCGCAGCAGGTCACTTTCCTGGAAAAACATCCCGTGCGTTTCCTGAGCACCGGCAACGGCACGCTTTGCTTCGGGTTCAACGGGGAGATCTATGTGAAAACACGGGATGGGAATCCTGTGAAAGTGGCCGTCAGCATACCGGCAGCCGGCAAAAACGACGATGAGCAACGCGTCCCTTTTTCAGATATCACCGAAATGGCGGTATCGCCTTCCGGCAAAGAAGTGGCGTTTATCATGCGCGGCGAAGTATTTGCCGGCAGCACGGAAGGTAATATGGTGAAACGTATTACCAGCACGCCGGGAGCCGAAGCCGGTCTTAGCTTTTCGCCGGACGGGCAGGCGCTGCTCTATGCAGGAGAACGCAACGGCCGCTGGAATATTTACCAGAGCGAAATGACCAACCGTGACGAGCTTTTTTTCTTCAATGCAACATCGCTGAAAGAAACCATGGTGATCGGCAACGATCATGAAAACTACCAGCCCAGGTTTTCCCCCGACGGGAAAATGATCGCATTCATAGAAGACAGGACGACGCTGAAGATCTATCATGCCGCCACCCGGCAAACCCACGCCATCATAGGTCCGGACCAGCTTTACAGCCGCAGCGACCACGACCAGTATTTTGAGTGGAGCCCGGACAGCCGCTGGCTGCTCGTGAAATATAACGAACAGGGAAGCGGGAATGACGAAGTGGGCATTATCGCGTCTTCGGGCAAAGAGAAGCTGCTGAACCTTACCCGCAGCGGCTACAGCGACGCCAACCCGCAATGGGCGATGAACGGCAGGATGATGATCTGGCAAACCGACCGGAACGGCCTGCACAGCTATGCGAACAGCAGCACGCGGCAGAACGATGTGTACGCCCTCTTCTTCGACCGCCAGCTGTGGAATGGTTTTAATCTCAGTAAAGACGAAGCCGCTTTGCAAAAAGAACTGCAGGCCCGCTTGCCGAAACCTGCCGAGGCAAAGGGAACAGACATAGACTGGGCCGGGCTGGA
Source organism: Chitinophaga sp. 22620 (assembly GCF_052044405.1). NCBI lineage: Bacteria > Pseudomonadati > Bacteroidota > Chitinophagia > Chitinophagales > Chitinophagaceae > Chitinophaga > Chitinophaga sp. 22620. The sequence goes on from NZ_JBQEMV010000002.1 coordinate 453,700, forward strand.
GCTCCGTAAAGCGCGGCTTACCACGCATCCGTTGCTGCTGAGCAGCGCCCTGATGAGTAAAGACGGCGAAGTGCTGTATTACCTGGCAAAGTTTGAAAAGGATTACGACCTCTGGAGCTGCAACCTGCGCACAAAAGAAACCAAACTGCTCCTGCCGCTGAACATCGAAAGCGCTTCCATGCAGTGGGGCAAGGAGAAAAAATACTGCTACCTGCTGGCCGGCGGGAAAATGCTGCGCATCGATCCGGCTGCCGCGAAGAAAGAGAACATTTCTTTTACCGGCGAAATGACCGTGAACACTGCGGAAGAACGCAAGGAAATGTTTGAGCACGTTTGGCGCAGAACGAAAGAGACCTTCTACACCGCCGGCATGCATGGCGTGGATTGGGATGCGCTGAAAACGGATTACGAAAGATTCCTGCCTCACATCGATAACAATTACGATTTCGCGGAGCTGCTGAATGAATTGCTGGGCGAGCTGAACGTGAGCCATACCGGCGCCGGCTTCAGCGAAGAAAGAAAAGACGCGGATGTGACCGCCTCCCTCGGCGTATTTTACGACCTTTCGTACGCAGGCCCGGGTATGGCCATCCGCGAAGTGATGCAGGGCGGCCCGCTGGATGATCCTGCTTTTGAAATAACGCCGGGAACGGTGATTGAAGCAGTGGACGGGGAAACCGTGAATGCGAAAAAGGATTTTGCAGCCTGGCTGAACAGGAAGGCGGGCAAAAAGGTATTGCTCACGCTCCGCTCGGGCAATCGCAGCAGGCAGGTGCAGGTAAAGCCCGTAACGCCCGGAAAGGAATTTGACCTGTTGTATGAACGCTGGGTGAAGCGCAACGAAGCGGAAACGGACAGCCTCAGCAACGGCCAGCTGGGTTATGTGCATCTCTACCGGATGAACGACGCCGCATACCGCCGCACTTACGAAGAGGTGCTGGGTCGCTTTCCCGGAAGGAAAGGCATCGTGGTGGACACGCGTTTCAACCGCGGCGGCGACCTCGCTTCAGAGCTGATCATGTTCCTCAGCGGCAAAAAGATACGGAACAACACGACAGACCGCTTCCTCGTAAACAGCGAGCCCGCTTTCCGCTGGACCAAACCTTCCGTAGTGCTCGCCTGCGAGGCGAACTACAGCGACGGGCATTGTTTTGTGCACGACTACCAGGTGCTGAAAATGGGCAAGCTGGTGGGCATGCCCGTTCCCGGCAGCTGCACCTGGATGACCGGGCAAACGCTGCACGACAATTCCATACATTTCAGCGTGCCCACACTGGGCGTCAAAGACCTGGAAGGGCGGTATCTTGAAAATTCACAAACACAGCCTGATATTGAGGTCATGAACACATTCGATACAGTGGCCGCCGGCCGCGACCGGCAGCTGGAAGCCGCCATACAGGCACTGATGAAAGAACCAAGCGCAAACCCGTGACAGCGGAAGAAAACAATAATATCGTTTACTGGGAAGGGATCAGGAAAGGCAACAAACAATCCTTTTTTGATCTCTACAACAATACGTATTTCCATCTCGTCAGGTTTGGGTTGAAGATCACGGCCAATGACGAGCTGGTCAAAGATTCCGTTACCCAGCTGTTTTTACAGATCTGGGAAAAGCGCCACCGGCTGAATGCCGTTACACAGGTAAGGGCTTATCTTTTTACCGCGCTGCGCCGCATGCTGGTGGACCAGCTGGAGTATCACGCCAAAATAGAAACCGCCATCCACAGGATGGGCCAGCAGGAGGCCGCCAGCGAGCTGCCTTACGAGGAGATCATCGTGCGGGTGCAGCAGGACGAAGAGCTGAAGCGCAAGCTGTACCACGCCTTACAGCAGTTAACCCCGCGGCAGAAAGAGCTGATAGACCTCATGTTCTTTGAAGGGTACAGCTACCAACAGATCGCCAGTCACACCTCCCAGAGCGTAAAAACGGTGTACAACACGATGTATGCCGCCATCAAGCTGCTCCGCGGGCTGCTGAAATGAACTTTCTGAAAAAAATCCGGGAATTTTTTGGGCAAAACCGCATTTTCCGCCGTCAGTTAGGGAAAGGTGCATGTAAATGAGCGATCATTACCGTAATGCGGAAGATTTTGTCTGCGACGAATCATTCCAGCGATACTGCCTCGGAACGGACCAGTCCGCCATTGATCACTGGGAAAGCTGGATCATGGAGCATCCTGAAGCTTCCGGCGAGATAGCCGAGGCCAGGAAGATATTTTCCATGCTGAATGGCAGGCAGGGCAATCTCCGTGAGCAGGCGCGCGAGCTGAAAGACGGCATGGAACGCTCCATGTTGCTCAAAGAAGAGTTCGGCCAGCGCGAAGCAGCCGTGCGCAGGCCACGCCGGGTGCTGTACGCAGGCATGGCCATTGCCGCTTCCGCGCTGCTGGTGATAAGCGCGCTTTTTATCCGGAACAGCTACCGCGGCGGCGGGGATCAGTCTTTATTGCCTCCTATGGCCGCCACCGTGCAATCCGGCAGCGAGCCGCGTAAAACGCTGATGCTGGCAGACGGCTCTGTACTCACCATGCGCCACAACAGCACCATTTCCCTTGCCGAAGGTTTCAGCAAAACAAACCGGGTGCTTACCCTTACGGGCGAGGCCTTTTTTGACGTAAAGGCCGATCCTTCGCATCCTTTCATCGTACACACCAAAGACGCCAGCATTGAAGTGCTGGGCACCGTTTTTAACGTAAGCGCTTATCCTGAAAACTCATATACGGAAACCGCACTGTTTAGGGGAAGGGTGGAGGTAACATCCAAAGAGGACCCTTCCCGCAAAACAGTTCTCCTGCCCAGCCAGAAGCTCGTGATACAGTCGGGCGGCAAAAAGGATACGTCTTTTTCCGTACGCTCGCTCGCGGTAGACCCGGTGGACCATAAAGCCAAAGAGATCGCCTGGGTAAGGAACCGGCTTAAGATACAGGATGAGACGCTGGAGCAGATCGCGGGCCGTTTGCAGCAGTGGTACGGCATTCCCATCATCATTACAGACGAAGAAGTAAAAAAATACAGCTATTCCGGGACATTCGAGAGTGAAACTGTCATCAAGGCGCTGGAAGCCCTGCAGTTATCTTATCCCTTCAGCTTTAAAGTAGAACAGACTAGGATCGTTATCAGTAAATAAACAACCAGGATCAGACTGTCGCAGGTAATCAATTAAATACCAGCTGGTAACAAACAGGATTGTTGGCGCAATCAGGCTTGTTGCCGTAATCAACCAGGATCATTTATAAAATAAAAAATGGGAAGTGTTGGCGCACTTCCCGGCGGTTAGAAAATGTATAAGGCTATTCACTCACTAAACCATAACAAAGTTATGAAACTCCCGCTATTGTTGGCTATGAAACTAATTACGCTATTGCTTCTACTGGGTTTCCAGGTGTACGCCGTTACCGGCTCGGGGCAGGACAGGATTAGTCTTGACCTGCACAAAAGCAGCATCCGGAATGTTCTCAACCAGGTAGAGAAACAAACCAGCTACCGCTTTGTATATCACACGGGCACGCTGCCGGAAGGCCAGCGGGTCAGCATTTCCGTGCAGAATGCAGAGCTGTCGCAGGTATTATCCCGTGCCTTTGCCGGCCTTGGGCTGGATTATGTGATCAAGGAAGATAACCTGGTGGTGATCCGCGCCGCAGGGCAGCCCGTTGCGCCGGACAGGATCGTGAAGGGCCGTGTAACCGGCGCTTCCAACGAGCCGCTGCCGGGGGTGGCCGTTCGCGTAACAGGTACCAACACAGGCACCGCAACCGACGGCGACGGCAGGTTTGCCATCAGCGTGGGCGACGCAGCAAAAACCCTCGAATTCTCGTTACTGGGTTTCGTTTCACAGCAGGTGACCATCGGGCAGCTCACGGAATTCAATGTTGTGCTGCAACCTTCCACCACCAGCCTGGGAGAAGTGGTGGTAACGGGCTATACCGGTTATAACAGGAGCAAATCCGTTTCAGCAGCCACTACTATCGGGGCGGACAAGATCAACGAAGTGCCCGCAGCCACTTTCGAACAGGCGCTGCAGGGGCGCGTGCCGGGCTTACAGGTAAACGCAGTGTCCGGCCAGCCGGGTACCAGCGCCAATGTTACCCTCAGGGGCATCGGAACCATCGCGGGCAATACCAGCGTGCTGTATGTGATGGACGGCGTGCCCATCGAAGCGGGCGCTTTCCAGGCCATCAACCCGGGAGACATTGAATCCGTTACCGTACTGAAAGACGCTTCCGCTAAAGCGCTCTACGGTTCACGCGGTTCCAACGGCGTGATCGTGATCACCACCAAAAAAGGAAAATCAGGGAAAGTGGCCGTGGAATACCGTTCGCAATACGGCGTGTCCACCCTTACCACGCCCCGTTTCAATATGATGAACTCCGCCGAAAGAAAAGAATTTGAAGAAGGCATCGGCGTAGAGACCGGCGCGGAAGCAGGCCCTTTCTGGACCTATTCCAAGCTGAACCCCGATTACGGTGGCTACAGCTCGACAGAAAAAACGGAAGCCGACCGCATCGTGGACAGTCTTTTGCAAATGAACACCGACTGGCGCGACCTCTTCATGCGCAACGGCAAATACATGGAGCAGCAGGTAAGCGCCAGCGGCGGCAATGAAAATATCAGGTTCTATACATCCCTTAACTACTTCGACCAGCAGGGACTTGTAAGGGTCTCTGACATGAAACGTTACACAGTAAAAAACAATCTCGACTTCACCGCGGGCAAATTCTCCGCCAACCTGAACGCGAACGTAGGGTATTCAAAAAGCAACCTTATACAGCAGGAAGGCAGCACGGCGGCCAACAACCCGCTGTCTGCCGTGTATTACGCGCTGCCTTATGAATATCCCTATGCTCCGGACGGCAAGCTGGTGACCACCGGCGACGGCGCGGACTATCCTGTGCTGGATCTCCGCGAGGGCAGCGATTCCTACGAAAGAATGCTGAACACCTCCAAAAAGCAGAACCAGCTGAAAATGATCCTGAGCACTTCGCTCAATTACGAGATCATCAAAGGGCTGGTGGCCAAAACCAGGCTGGGTATCGATTATAAAGACCTGACCACCGAAGACTGGTTCAACCCTGATTCCTACGCTGGCCGCAGGGTATCCAACGGCAACCTTGGGAGCTACGGCGAAGGCGTTTCCCGCCGCACTTCCGTGATCTCCACTTCGGGCCTTACTTATACCAATGTGCTCAACAGCAAACATGAAGTGGAAGTATCCGGCTACTTCGAATACCTGAAGAACACCTTCCGTTCCTTCGGCTACACCGGCTACGGGCTGGACCCGCGCCTTCCCCGGACACCCGCCGGCGTGGGCGATCCCGGTACGTATACGCCCCTGCTGAGCGGTGGCAAATCTTCCAACGCTACGGCTTCTTTCATCGGGCTGCTGCGGTATACCTACAACAACAAATACACTTTCAACGGAAGCTACCGCCACGACGGCTCTTCCATGGTGCCTGAAAATAACCGCTGGCACGGCTTTTACTCCGCAGGGGTAAGCTGGGAAGCCAAACGCGAAGCATTCCTCGCCGATGCGGACTTCCTTGCAGTCCTGCGTTTCAGGGCCAGCTATGGTACTACAGCCAGCCAGTTCCTGAATGATTTTGCCTACCTCGCCACCTTTGAAAGAGCCTCCTATGGCGGCAATCCGGCTATCGTGCCTAACCAGCCCGGCAACGCGGATTACGATTGGGAATATGCAAAAGAGCTGAACATCGGTTTCGACATCGGTCTTACCAGCAGCAACCGCATCCGCCTGACCGCTGAATATTACAACCGCATCACCAGCAACCTGTTCATCGACCAGCGCCTGTCTTTCACAGCGGGCGTGCCTGACGAAACACTGCCCATCAGTTCCGGCAAAATGCGTAACAGGGGCGTGGAGATAGACCTGCAGGGAGATATCGTGCGCAGGGCGGACCTCACCTGGACCGTGGGCCTGAACATGGCCTACAACAAAAACAAAGTGCTGGATCTTGGCGGTGCGGATGAATTTGAGCACGGGTATACCGGTATCATCCGCGTGGGCCTGCCCTTCGGCGCGCACTACGCGCCCAAATGGGCCGGCGTGGACCCGGCCAACGGCGACCCGCTTTATTATGACATAGAGGGCAAGATCACCACCGACTACGATGCAGCTACCATGAGCGTGGCGGAGTTCGGTACTTACATTCCGGAACTGACCGGCGGTTTCAACACCGGCATTACCTGGAAGAACTTTTATGCCAACGCGCTGCTGAGCTTCAACGCCAAAGTGATGCGTTACAACAACGAAGATTATTTCAACGAGAACCCCAGCTTTATCACCAGCAACCAAAGCACCCGGCTGCTGTACGACCGCTGGAAAAAACCGGGAGACAATGCCATACTGCCGCGCATCAGCGCAGACCGCAACTTCACCTCGCGCGACATACAGGATGCGTCGTTCCTGCGCCTGCGCAATGCGAACATCGGTTACAACCTGCCGAAGCATGTGCTGAACAACCTTCGTATCATCAAAGGCGCAACAATTTATGTACAAGGCCAGAACCTGTTCACCTGGACGAAATGGAGGGGCTTCGACCCTGAGAACGGCAACGAATACGCCCGCTTCAGCTATCCCACTCCCCGCACCTATGTGGTAGGTTTAAACGTTAACTTTTAATCTTGCGCAGTATGAAAAAATATTTGCTTTATATATCCATCATAACCATTGCCGCTTCAGCCTGCAACAAGCAGCTGGACCTCCGCCCTTCGGATTACATTGATCCTGAAGGAGCCTACCAGAACGTGGAGGATGTGAACCAGGGATTGCTCGGCGCTTATTCCGCGCTGAGCTATTATTCCAGCATCCGGTACACTTCCCTCATTACCGACGAAAACATGCTGCCCTCCGAAAACAGTACCGGATCGGGCTTTGCCACACACCGCTGGCAGTACGACGGCAGCTTCCTGCACGATGCATGGAAAGACAATTACATTGCCATCGACCGGCTGAACAGGGCTTTGAGCGCATCCTACCGTGTGGCCGTAAAACCTTCGGAGCATGAAGCGCTTGCCCAGTACCGCGGCGAGTTGCTGGCGCTGAGGGCTTATTGCCACCTGGAGCTGGTGCGTAATTTTGCCGAGAAGTACGAACCCGGTGCCCTGGGCGTGCCGTATATGGACAGTTCCTTTATCGGCAAGCCCGCCAGGCTGAGCTTTGCTGCAAGCATGAGCAGGATCAACCAGGACCTTGCCGCCGCGAAAGGCATGATCCCCGCCGGTTTCGACGACCGTACCAGGATCAACAAAGCTGCGGTGGCCGCATTGCAGGCGCGTGCGGCATTGTACGAAAAGAACTGGGACAATGCGATCACCTACGCCACCGAAGCGATCGATGCGCTGCCGCTGGCCAACCGCGCACAGTTCCCGCAGATATGGAAAGACAACAGCACCGCCGAAGTTTTCTGGAAGCTCAAACGCGTGACCGGCGATGAGGAGATCGGTAACTTCTACACACAGGCGGGCTTCCTGGACAATCCCGCCGGCAGGAGGTTATATTATGCAGCCTCTTACAAACTCACTAACCTTTTCGACAAGGTCAACGACATCCGTTTTTCCTCTTACATCAGGATCGACGCGGGTCGCCTGGCTGCCGGCAATGTGCCTAATGCCGTGGTGAAATATATTGCCGCCAATACCGCCAGCAACCTGGTAGACATCAAGCTGCTGCGCACCGGCGAAATGTACCTGATCCGCGCGGAGGCATATGCGGAGAAAGATCAGCCCGGCCTCGCGGCAAATGATCTGAACAGCCTGCGTGCCGCACGCATAGCCGGTTACACGCCGCAGACCTTTGCGGATAAAGCCGCCATCATTGCCGCGGTGTATAGCGAGCGATTTAAAGAACTGGCATTCGAAGGCCACCGGCACTTTGACCTGAGAAGAAGGAATCTGAATATTTCCCGGAACCCTGAAGATGCTGTGAATGCGCTCGGCGCGGTGCTGCTCACGCCCAACGACCCGGAATACGTATTCCCCATTCCCAACAGCGAGCTGCGCGCCAACCCTAACATGAAACAAAATCCCGGCTACGTGAATAAATGAGACGGCTAAACGATATTTTGAAATGATGCAACGATTACTGACAGTTATTTTAATAGGGCTCTCCGCTTATGCGCAGGCTCAAAGGCCGGCGCGGCTTGCGGGCGGAAGAACAGCGTCGCTGGGCTTTACGGGCGACACGGCGGACGTGGTGACCAAAACCCGCGGCGGCGTGGCCCTGGTGGGCGGCGGAGGCGATGTGCCCGGCGCATTCAGGTGGATGATCAACAGGAGCGGGGGAGGGAATGTAGTGGTGATACGCGCTTCCAGCAATTACCTCTACAACAATACGATAGACAGTCTTGGCAAAGTGAGCTCCGTGGAAACCCTGCTGATCGATTCCCGCGAGCTGGCCAACAGCCCGGAAGTAGCGAGGGTGATCCGGAACGCGGAAATGCTTTTTATTTCCGGCGGCGACCAGTCCAACTACATGAACTTCTGGCGGGGCACCAAAACCGCTGAAGCCATCAATTACCTGCTGAATGAGAAAAAAGTGCCGGTTGGCGGCACCAGCGCGGGTTGCGCCGTGCTTACCGGCATGTACTACAGCGGCGAGACCGGCAGCGCCACCGCCAAAGCACTGCTCAATCCGTACGACAGTCTCGTGACCCTTTATAACAACGACTTCCTGCAACCGCCATTCCTGCACAACGTGATCAGCGACCAGCACTACGTGGCCCGCAAGCGGCAGGGGCGGCATATGGCTTTCCTGGCCCGCATTATCACCGACTGGAAAGTGTTTCCCAAAGGCATTGCGCCCGATGAAAGAACTGCCGTGTGTATAGACGACAAAGGAAATGCGCAGGTGTTCGGCGAAGGGAAAGCCTACTTCCTGGCCACCAGCGCCAAACATACGCCAGAGCAGTGTGCGCCGGGCAAACCCGTGGAATGGTCAGGCAACCGGGAAGCTGTGAGCGTATACGAATTGCAGGGCACGGAGAACGGCAACGGTCATTTTTCTGTCGCAGATTTTAACCCTGCCAAAGCACAAGGCGGGAAATGGTATTTTTGGTGGGTGGAAAACGGTATCTTAAAAGAAAGAACTAAATAATATGCGCAAAAATTATTTCCATATAGCATTCATCCCCGCCTTAGCCGTACTGCTGGGCGCCTGCATGCAAAAAGCCCCTGAAAGCAAAGCGGGTAATTATGTACTGGTGATACACGGCGGAGCGGGCACCATTCTCAAAAAGAACATGACGCCCGAAAGGGAAGCGCTGGTGCGAGCAGGCCTCGAAGCCGCGCTTAAAAAAGGTTATGAAGTGATACAAGCCGGCGGCTCCAGCCTTGATGCAGTGGAAGGCGCCATCCGCATATTGGAGGACGATCCGCAGTTCAACGCCGGTAAAGGCGCGGTATTCACGCACGATGGCCGTAATGAGCTGGACGCCGCCATCATGGACGGCAGCACGCTGGCGGCCGGTTCTGTGGCGGGTGTGCGTACTATCAAAAACCCGGTCTCGCTGGCAAGGGCTGTCATGGAAAAATCGGAGCACGTGATGATGGCCGGGCGCGGCGCTGAACAATTCGCCGCGGAAGCAGGCATCGAAATAGTGGATACATCATATTTCAGGACGGAAGAACGCTGGCGGGGCCTGCAAAAGGCGCTGGCGGAAGATTCCGCGAAAACAAAGCTGGACCACAGTTCCACTAAACTGGGTATTATGAACATCGATAATAAATTCGGGACTGTGGGCTGCGTGGCGCTGGACAAAAAAGGTAACCTCGCGGCGGGCACTTCCACCGGCGGCATGACCAACAAAAAATACGGCCGCATCGGCGATGCTCCGGTCATCGGCGCGGGCACTTATGCGAATAACAACACTGTGGCTGTTTCCTGCACCGGCTGGGGAGAATTCTACATCCGCAATGTGGTGGCTCACGATCTTTCCGCGCTGATGGACTACAAAGGGCTTTCGGTGGAAGAAGCCGGCAAGGCCGTGATCAAAAAAGTAGGCGACCTCGGCGGCGATGGCGGATTGATCGCGCTGGACAAAAACGGCAATATGGCGATGCCTTTCAATACAGAAGGGATGTACCGCGGGTCCGTTACGAAAGATGGAAAAATAGAGATACTGATATACAAGAACTAACCTGCAACGTGGATAAAGGCCAGCCGCTTTACCGCAAGGGAAGCGGCTTTTCCTTTTCTACCAGATGAATGCGGTAAGCCCCAGCCCGAACACGAAATGGTTAAAACGCACTTTTTCCTGCCCGATATTTTTGAACAGGAATTTCCCGTTGGCGTCCACATCATCCACGATGTCGATGTCAAAGTCATGGTCTGAATCGAAGTAGTTTGCGTAAGCTTTAATGCCCAGGTTGCGCGCAATGCGTTTCTGGATGCCTACTCCTGCGGACCAGCTGAACGTGGCTTCCGGCTTATACCGCAGGTAGGGGAATTCGTTCATCTCCAGCAGCTCTTTCCAGGTTTCGTTCAGGATCAGCACCACATTTCCGTCTGCCCCCAGTGAAGAGCCTGCCAGCACTTTGCCGGTGATAAACCAGTTTTGCGGAAGCGGTACGCTGAAGAACGGCCCCAGGTGCAGGTAACGGATGCCCATGGGCTGGGTGTAATGGGCGTCGCTTATTTCAGTAACATCAGGATCGTCTATCACGAGGCCGTCGTCGTTGATGGGAAAGCTGGTGAAGGCAAATTCCCCGCCCACGCCGATATTCCGGTGGAAGAACCATGCGCCTTCCACGCCGAGATTGAAGCCCTGCTTGGCTTTTACGCCGTTCACTTTACCAGTGAGGTCTTTGGTGGTGGCCGTGGCAAAGCCCATGCGCATTTCGAGGAAGCTGGGCTTGCCGTCTACAGGGATGGGGTCTTTATGCAACACAGGCCGTTCACCTTTATCCTTGTATACTTTTTCGGCAATGAGGTAACCCAGCTCTGTGGAAAGAATACCGATGCCTGCGCCAGCCAGCACATCGCTCACCCAGTGCCGGTTGTTCAGCTGCCGCCCGATGGCCGTGGCGGTAGACATGGCGTAGCCGCCCACACTGTAGAGCGGATGCCGGTACTGCCCATATTCTTTATGCAGGAAAGTGGCGTTCATAAATGAATTGGCGGTATGGCCGGAAGGAAATGAGTTGGCTTCCGAGCCATCAGGCCTTTCCACTTTGGCTGTATACTTGATGGCGTTGACGGTAACGCCCATAATGACCGCGGAAAACGCGTAGGAGAAGAACGCGCGCTTCAAGGTATGTTTTCCCTTCACGCCTGCCGCATTCAGCCCGAAAACCGCCACTGCGGGCACATACTGCATATAGTCGTCGAAATGGTAACGGAAGGTGGGGATGTAGCGGTTGCGCAGTTCCCTGATATTTTTGCGCTCGCCCCAGGTAAGGGCGCTGCCGGCAAAGAGGATGAGGGGAACAGTGGAGATGCGTACCGCTTTGCTTTGCCAGAAGCCTTGCGGGGCGGTGCTGTCTTCTTCCATCAGCCTTGAAGGAAAGGTGAAATGGCCTGCCTGTGCCGGTTGTATGATGGAAGAAGATATACCAGGCGCCTGTTGTAAAGGGAAATGGAAGCCCTGCAACGGAGCAGCGCTGTCTGCCTGTATTTCCTGCGCGGAAGCAGATAATACAGAAGCGGCGGCAAGGCTCATAAGGAATAGTCTTTTGCTGGAGCGGATGATCATATGTTGAAGAGTTAATGGGGGATCAATCTTTATACTTGATGGAACCGGCGCACACATCACCTTCTTCCGTGCCTTCGAGCCATTGTTTCAGGTATTTGGTGCGGTCGAGGGTAATGCCCGTCCAGGCGTTCGACCGGCACATGGGTGTTACGCTTCCCTGCAGCGGGTTAGGTGGGAACTGTGCATCCACATCCGCATTTCTCAGCTGCAGCCATATGCGCTGGGCAGCTTTAAGGTTCCGGATAAAAGCAGTATCTGCTTTGTACTGGACGAGGATTTTCTGGTAAACGGTATTTAATTCCTTTTCGGCTTTCTGCAGATCCTTATCAGCCGAGGCATTCAGGTCGTACTGAGACTGTGCGGAACAAACCTGGATGGAGATGAGGAGCAGGGTTGCCATTGACAGGGTTCTGATATACAGCATATGTCGGGTTTTTCAGGAATAACAATGAAACCTGCGGATTGTTGAGTGCCATTAAAAGGAACAATCCTTCATTCCGGCCGCTCCATCCTTCACTTCAGCCTCTCTTCCTTGCAGGCCGGCCCTGTATTCAGGAGCTTTATTCCTTTTAATCACACTTAGTTATGAAGAAATATTGTTTGCTTTATTTGCTCTGCATGATGATGGCGCATGCCTGCAAAAAATCCCCTGGAAGTCCCGGTCTTATTTCCAGGCCGGAGCCGATCGTATCAGGCAAAGGTATCCCTGAAGGTTCGCCGGTCCGTAAAACCATCGGGCCCGCGGGAGGATCGCTTGCCACTGCGGACGGTTTGGTGACCATTACCGTTCCCCCGGGCGCCGTTGCGGCCAATACGGAATTCGGCATTCAGCCCATCACCAACACCCTTACCGGCGATCCTGCCATGCTCAACTACCGCCTGACGCCAGAGGGGACCACCTTCCCCAAACCGGTGCGTGTGGCTTTTCGTTACGACCAGGCTGGTTATTCGGGCATGGCTGAGAACGGGATATACCTCGCGTATCAAACTGCAGCAGGTACATGGAAAGCCGTGCCCTCAGCGCTCAACAAACAGGCTAAAACGGTGAACATTGCTACTACACATTTCAGCGACTGGTCCATTGTAGCCTCGCTGAATCTTGTTCCTGGTAAAAAAGAGCTGGTCGCGATGGAGGAAACACATTTTAAGATCGAGGGAATATTGCCGGTGGAAGAAGACGACTACCTGCTGGCACCGCTCTCTAAAAGAGAACTGGACGGCTGGGTGCAGAATGTCCGGAACTGGCGGCTCATTGCAGGGCCCGGTTCGCTGAGCGACATTACCAATGAGCCGCTCGTGAAAGTATTCCACGCACCGGAAACCATATCTGCCACGCAGGTCGCGGAAGTGCAGGTGGAACTCACAGGCAACATGTGGGTGCCGGACACCACGGCCCCCGACGGGAGAAGGCCCATGGGACAGGTGATATTATTAAATAGTGTAACCGTGCTGGGCGGCAACTACATGGCGGGCTCTTTTATTGAATCCATCGATACGGACCAGGTATTCGCGTTGTATTCCGCCGGCAAGATCTTCATTACTGCGCATACGTCTTACGGCTCAGTGGGATTTGAATTGAACGGAAGCTCGGCACGCGCTTATCCCTGCGGGGACAGGAACCTGCCCGGCACCTGCTTTGCATCCGCCTCCCGCGACAAATTGCCCGGCGTATATGCCTATGCCTCGGAATATACGCGTTGTGAGCCTCCACATGACATTGTGTATTCGGGGGGCACCTTAAACCTGAAAAGATGGGGCAATGTGGGAGAGCCGGTGGAAGGGGAGTTTACCGGGAAACTGTTTACCGGCTCCTGCGACAATTTAAAGGAAAGAACGTTGAATGTGAAGTTCAGGACGATACGGGCGATGTGAGTTTTTGTCAGGAAGAAAGAGGATATGAACGTTAGCGTTCATATCCTCTTTTAAATTTAAGGCAGCAGCACTTTTACATTCACCTGCTTCCAGTCGCCCCGGTTAGGCGCGGCGGAAGATGCTTCTGAACTGGTCGGGATAAAGGTGATGAAAGACGAGCCCAGCACATCTACCGGCTTCAGCCCGAAAACGGGATGCTGCGTTGGCCCGGCGGAACGCAGCTTCAACTGCCTGCCGTCCGCCAGCCGCGCGAATATCTTGTATTTGCCTATAGGAATATTGTTGATGTTGCAGTGCAGGTTACCTACCTTTTTGCGGATGACGAAGGCCTTTTGTTCGCCATACAGGAAATTGTCCTGCGGAGTAAGGGTGATAATGATCTCCGCATTGGGCGGCAGGGAACCGACGGGGCGCCAGATGTCGTTCGGGTCTCCGATATCATAGTTCAGGAAAATGGAACCGCCATAGTAATTGTTACTATACCAGGGGCGGTTCACAATGTCCGCGGGATTGGCGCGGCCGTAAGACAGCAGCACGAAATGCTTCACCGCACCTCCGGCGGAACTGAATACGCCAAGCTGCCCGTCCGTGGTGTGCAGGCCGAGAGGCACGGTTGCGCCGGCATAATTCACCAGGGTGCCTGCCGCCCAGAAATGCACGCTGCCGAGGGGAACGTCCATTTCATAATACCCTTTGTTGTTGGAAGTTCCGCTGGAATAGCTGTAAGACCCGCCCACGGCTGAACTGCGTACGCCGATGTAAGCTCCTTCGATGGGTTTTCCGCTCAGGTCCGTCACGAAACCGATAAGCTTGCCCGGTTTTTTTGCCAGCTGCGGGTAGCTGGGAATGCGGCCCGGGAGCGCGCCCATGACGTTGACGTTGTCTGCGTTTGCTGCCAGGGAAAACGAGGTGTCGCCGGTTACGGAGGGCAGGGGAATAGTGGTCGGCGCGGGGTCGCCGCCGCCTGGCTGCTCGCCGGGATCTGGTTCGCTGCCGCCTTTGGAGCAGGCGGATGCAAAGCAGATCAGCACTGCGGGGATAAGAACAGATAATTTCATAAAGAATATTTAAATAAATGGGCAAGCTAATACAACCGGTTTGCTGCGGAAACAGCCACAGTAACGGAGTGGCTGACGGGGCTGCTGTAATGGCGGATATGAGATTTGTAATGTTTTTATTTGGATTTCAGTAATTTATTGCGTAATATTGCAGCCCGATTGAGAGAAATTGCCGAATAGTATAACGGTAGTACGACAGACTCTGACTCTGTTTGTCTTGGTTCGAATCCAGGTTCGGCAACAAAAAACGGGCAGGTACACAATTACCTGCCCGTTTTTTTATGATAATATTCCTCCCCGGGATATTTTCCGGGCTTTTTTCGCCCTTGTCGGTTTTGTTCTATTTTCCGGCTTGCCACCGTCCTAGTTTTGTATCATAAAATTTACAAATCATGATAGCAATTACAGGAGCCAATGGCAACTTAGGCAAAGCCACTATTTCATTCTTACTGAAAAAAACAGCACCCGCCAATATCGTGGCTGTGGTGAGGGACGCTGCAAAAGCGCAGGATCTGGCGGACGCCGGCATACAGGTACGGGTAGCGGATTACAACGATCCGGCCTCCCTGCGCAAAGCGTTTGAAAATGCAGATAAAGTACTGCAGATATCCACTGCCAGCTACGGGGAGCCGGCCATGCGCGAAGAAGGTAATGTTGTGCAGGCCGCAAAGGACCAGGGCGTAAAGCACATTGTATATACCAGTACGCTCACACCCGGCGAGGACGTGCATTTCCTGGCCGCCCGCACCTGCAACAATACCGAGCGCGCCATTAAGGCTTCCGGCATGGATTACACCATTTTCAGGAACAGCATGTACCTCGAAACCATTCCCCTGTTCATCGGCAGCGCCATGGAAGACGGGCAGGTATATTACCCCGCCGGCGCCGGGAAAGTGAGCTTCGTGTTCAGGCCCGATATCGCGGAAGCGCTGGCCAATGTGCTCACCAGCGAAGGCCATCAGAATAATGTGTACAACATCACCGGCAGCGAAGCTTACAGCTTTGGCGACATTGCCGACCTGCTGCGCTCAGAAAAAGCAATGGACGCCGCGTATTTCGACATCCCGGCCGATGCCTACCGAGCGGAGCTGGTGAAATTCGAGATGCCCGAATCCGAGATCGACTTCTACCTGAGCATGGCCCACAGCATCAAAGCAGCGGAATTTTCGCGAACGGACGATATGCTGGAAAGGCTGCTGGAACGCCCGCGCCTCGGTATCCGCGAGTTCATCCGGAGCATCTGAATCATTGAAGATCAAATCCCGGGCTGCTTTACAGGCGTAAGGCGGCCCTTTTTCAGTTGTACAAAAGCTGCGCTTTGATGTATATGGAGGCGAACAAATCCCGCCGGATGCGTGTTTTCAGTATATTCCCGCACAAAATCATGCATACATTATGGCACAACTGATTACCGGCATCCACCACATTACAGCGATGGCCGACGACTCGCAGAAAAACGTTGATTTTTATACCGGCATCCTGGGGCTCAGGCTGGTAAAGAAAACCGTGAACTTTGACGCGCCCGATGTGTATCATTTTTATTATGGCGACGAAGCCGGCAATCCCGGCAGCATACTTACCTTTTTCCCTTTCCAGGGCATCAGCAAAGGCCGCCGCGGCAAGGGAATGCTGAACACCACGGCTTTTTCCGTTCCGGCAGCCTCATTGGATTACTGGCAGGAAAGGCTGGTGAAATTCGGCGTCACCCCAAAGCCGCCACAGGAAAGGTTTGCGAAGGAAACGGTTATTTATTTTGAAGACCAGGACGGCATGGGCCTCGAGCTCGTGTTCAACGATGCGGACAAGCGACCCGGCTTCACATATGGCCATATACCGGCTGAACATGCCATCAAAGGTTTTTACAACGTCGAGATCTGGGAAGAAGGATATGAAAGAACCGCCGCGCTGCTCACCGAACAAATGGATCATAAGCTGATCGCCGAAAGCGGCAACCGCTTCCGCTTTGCGGCTACGGATTCGCCGGGGAATTATGTAGATATCCTCTGCTCTCCCGACAGCCTGCGCGGCCTTGGCGGCGGCGGTACCGTGCATCACATTGCATTTGCAACACCCGACCATGCCACGCAGGAACAGGCCCGCGAAAAGCTGCGCATGATGAATCCCACGCCCATCCTGGACCGCAGCTATTTCACCTCTATTTATTTCCGCGAGCCGGGCGGCGTATTGTTTGAGATAGCCACTTCCGGCCCGGGCTTTGCCACCGATGAAACGAAGGATCATCTGGGAGAAGCGCTGAAGCTGCCTCCTCAGTATGAGCCTATGCGTTCCGAGCTGGACCAGTCGCTGCCACCCGTTTCCGTGAACATTGATAAATTCAGGTAATATGCATCAGAAGAAAATATTTACCGGCGGCAAAAAACTGAGCGAGGCAAAACGCGCGCTCGTGCTGATACACGGCAGGGGCGGCAGCGCGGAAGATATACTCACATTGGCGGATCACCTGGATGTAAAAGATTTTGCGCTGGTGGCGCCGGAAGCCGCCGGCAACACCTGGTACCCGCATTCTTTCCTGGCGCCGCCCGCGCAGAACGAACCCTGGCTGTCGTCTGCCATCGCGGTGCTGGAAGAAGTGGTGGACGATATTGTTGCGGAAGGAATAACGAAAGAGAATATTTTCTTCACCGGCTTTTCGCAGGGCGCCTGCCTTACGCTGGAATTTGCAGCGCGAAATGCCGCGAAATACGGCGGGCTGGCGGCTTTCACAGGCGGCCTTATTGGCGACCGCATCTATCCTGAAAATTATAAAGGAAGCTTCGGGCAAATGCCCGTGTTCATCGGCAGCGGCGACCCGGACATGCATGTGCCGGTAAAACGGGTGGAAGAAACCGCCGCCATCCTTGATTCCATGGGCGCGAAAGTAACGCTGCAGCTGTATCCCGGCCGCGCGCACACCATCAGCCTCGACGAGCTTGCGCTGGCGAACAAACTGGTGTTCAATACTGCATCATAAGCTCCTGGAAACATTCCAGGTATTGGCCTACATGGTATCCGTCCATCAGCGCATGATGCACGTGGATGGATACCGGCATGCTGCGCTGGCCGACCGTTTCCGTCATTTTCCCGAAGGATATCTTGGGAATGCTGTCTTTAAAAGAAAAGCTGCGCGCATGCGACAATGCCGTGAACTTTACCCAGGGAATGGAGGAATAATGGATCACATTTTCGCCGGATACCGCGGGGATGAGGCCGGTGCTTTGCTGCACTTTTTCTATTTCCTGCTGCGCGGAAGTCTGGAATGCGGCAAAGTCTTCGTGGTAGTCCATATAGGCAAAACCAAAAGTGCCGTCAGGCCGGTTGATGGTGGGAGAGGCGTGTACTGCATCGTACTCCCACACTTCGCCGTCCGCGATCCTGTACCGGAAGGGCGCAACCTGGTTGGCCGCTTTCAGGGAACGGTAGAGGTAATACAGGAAGAAGGAAATGCCCTGGGCTTTAGCTGCATCGTAGGCGCGCGTGCAGTCTATTTCGGCGCAAAGGCCGAAGTACGGCTCTTCAAACTGGCTGAAGAATGTAAAATGGTCCCGGCGGGGCCATTGCTGAAGGTCTATTTTTTGTTTCATGCCAACAGTACCGGTAAGATGTCAGAAATGGTGTTCAGCTGGCGGAACTGTGCATGCTCCACGTTGTGGTCCACCTTTTCGTGGGTCCAGGTAACGTGGTAGGGGATATGCACGGCATGCCCGCCGATGGCCAGCACGGGCATTACGTCTGACTTGAGCGAATTGCCGATCATGAGGAATTCCTCCGGCTTGCAGTCCAGGTGGCGGATGAGTTTTTGATAATCTTTCTCCTGCTTGTCGCTCATGATCTCGATGTGATGGAAGTAGTGGGAGAGGCCGGATTTGAGCAGCTTCCGCTCCTGGTCCAGCAGATCGCCTTTTGTGGCCACTACGAGCCTGTATTTTCCTTTCAGCGCTTTCAGCACATCTTCTACCCCTTCCAGCAGCTCCACGGGTTTATTGAGCATTTCCTTGCCTGTTTCGATGGCTTTCATGATCAGCTCGGGGCTGGCGGTGTTGTTCGTTACGCGGATGATCGTTTCGATCATACACAGCATAAAAGCTTTGATGCCGTAGCCGTAGAGCGGGAGGTTGGCCATTTCCGTTTTGAAAAGCTCCTGCGAGGTGGAATGCATGGGCAGGTAGTCTTCCAGCAGGGCGCAGAACTGCTGTTCCGTTTCCTGGAAGTAAGGCTCGTTCACCCATAAAGTGTCGTCCGCGTCGAATGCAATAACCTGTATGTTAGTCATGGTGCCTGATGTCTTTTGGTAATTGTCCGAAATGTTTTTTGAATGCTTTGGAAAAGTTGGCCGTTTCGCTGTACCCCAGGGAATCCGCCACGTCGAATACGGAGCGGGAGGTATCCCTGAGCAGCTGGAGCGCATGGTTCATTTTCAGTTCGTTAAGATAACCAAAAACCGTGGCGCCGAACAATTCCCTGAAACCTTTCTTCAGTTTAAAATCATTCAGCCCGCAATACCGCGCCACTTCCAGCAGCGAGAAGGGTTCCAGCATATGATCTTTCACAAACTCCCGTGCTGCGTACAGCTTTTCCCGGTCCGCCGGCCTGATGCGCGGCGGGCGCAGGCCCTGCAGCTGCTGCGCCTGTTCCATCTGGAGCAAAAAAAGGTCTGTAATGCGCGACTCCAGGAACAGCTGCTTCATAAAACCGCTGTAACGGCCGTATTGAAGGTCCGATATGGCTGCCATCTGCCGGCCGGTAACGGGCATGGGCCGGGAGGTAAGACTGGCGGCCTCGCCGTTGCGCACCCTTTCCCAGAACCTGTCCGAAAATCCGTCTTCGTCAGACATGAACCGTTCAAAGAAAGGTTCTTTCATTTCAATGCTCAACAGCCTGATGACCGGGCTGCTGATGCTGTAATACCCGTGAAACTCAGGCGTGTAAAAGATGGTATGCTGGGCATCGCCCATGGTGGGCGACACGGGGTTGTCGTAAGAATGCGCCCTGCTGCTGCCTTCCAGGCAAAAATACATGTCCAGGAAAGGTTCCGTGCGGTCGTCTGTCCTTTTCACTTCTTTTTGCTGGAACCCGCTGGCGAAAATGATGCTCACCCCTTCGAACGAAGCGGTACGCACTTCCGCGTCAGCATGGTCATCCGTTTGCCGGAATTTTTGTTCTGTAAGCGTGTATTGTGCAGGCATTCAGCGTATGTTAGGCGGAGCGGTTAAACAAATCGGGGATCAAATATAAACCATTTCCGCGTTCGCAACGCCTGTTTACAATAAGAAAAGTGAGAGTACATACACAATGGCAAAAGTGACCGTGCCCATGATGATCGTGGCGCCGGAATAAACTTTCAGCATCGGGTTCATTTCCAGGCCGGAAAATTTGCTGATCACCCAGAAGTAGGCGTCGTTCGCATGGGAGATCATCATGGAACCTCCCCCGAGCGCCAGCATGCACAGCAGGCGGCCCATATCGCTGTCCAGCCCCAGCACCGGCAACAGCGGCTGGATGATGGACGCGGCGGTGATAATGGCTACGGTGGAAGAGCCCTGTGCGGTTTTCAGCAATACGGTCAGCAGGAAAGGGAAGATGATGCCGATATGGCCCAGTTGCAACGAGGAGGAAAAATGATCGCCGATCTTCGTGGTGGCGAGTATGGCGCCAAAAGCGCCGCCTGCGCCGATGATCACGAGAATGCCGCCGGCTTTTTCGGCGGCTTCGGTCATCAGGTGGCTTACGGCCGCGCGTTTCCAGCCTTTACCCGTGTAAAAAGCAAGCAGCACGCCCACTGCAAGGGCTATCACCGGGTCGCCGAGCACATGCAATACGCCGCCGCCTTTTTTCAGGTCGGTAAAAGCGCCCGCGGCAATCAGCACGATGGGCAGTATAATGGGCAGGAATGCTTTCCAGGCGGGCGTATCCGGTAATTCTTCCGGTTCATGCTCCTCTGCGGTATCTGTAACAGGTATGCGTTTCCCCATGAACGCAGCCCACCAGCAGCCCGCCACCGCGGCGGGAATGGCTACCAGCGCGCCGGTGAGTATCAGCTTCCCGATATCGGCGCCGATGATGCCCGCGGCGGCCGTAGCCCCTGGATGCGGCGGTATCAGGCAGTGTACCGCGTACAGGCCCGCCGCCAGGGAAACGGACATCACCAGGATGGACGCCCCGCTGCGCCTCGCTACAGAACGGTTCAGCCCGCTCAATACAATGTATCCCGAATCGCAGAAAATAGGCAGGCCCACGATAAAGCCGGTGATCCCCATCGCCACCGCCGCTCTTTTTTCTCCCACGATCTTCAGGATGGCAGCGGCCATCACCCGCGTGGCGCCGGTGTATTCCAGTACCACGCCCAGCATGGTGCCCAGCATGATGATAAAACCAAGGTTGCGCAGTATGTGCCCGAACCCGTCTTTCATGGTGTTGATAACGTCGGCAAAGGAAAGCTGAACGCCCAGCCCTACCACGAAACAGGCAAGGAACAGCGCGAAAAAAGCGTGTACCCTGAACCGTACGGTCAGCAAAACAATGAGGCCAATGCCCGCTGCGAGAGAGAGCAGTACTTGCAGGAAGGATGTGGTCATAACCACAATATAATGATAAATCCCGGTCAGATCAGGTCAAATGCCTGCGCAAAACGCGTGATGTCGTAAGAGGATTGCGCATTGAGCTTGTTCTTGATGTTGCGGCGGTGCGTAGACACTGTTTTTTCTGAAATATTGAGGGTGGCTGCGATGTCCGCGGAGTTTTTCCCGAGCGCCATCAGCCGCATTATTTCCTTTTCGCGGTGCGTGAGCGCGGCAAACACATGTTTGTATTTGCGGAGGAAATTATTTTCTTCCAGCAGCCGGTTCACCTTCACGGTGATGTGATGCCCGGGATGGATGGGCATGGCCAGCGTGATGCAATGGGTGGGCGCGCCTTTGTCGTTGCGCATGAATATCCGCGTGGCGCTCAGGTACCACTCCCAGTCGAGCCCGGGATGCGCGCGCACCTGCTGGAAAAAGGAAACGAACGCATCGTCACGGTTCTCGTTGATGAGCTGCATGATGCGGGGAAGGTAATCTTCCATTTCCTGCGGATTAAAAAAACGGTGATGGTATTCAGGGCCCATGGCGCGGAGTTCGGCCAGGTTGGTCTGCAGGATGGCCTGCCCCTTGGGCGACATGTATTCTACGGATTGTGTGTCGAGGTTGTGGACGATGATAACAGCAGGGAATTCTTCCCCCATTCTCTCCAGTGCTGCTATTTTCTGATACAGGGATTGCGCCGGATTGCTCATATACACAAGATACACAGAAAGTTATGCATCAGGAAACGTTTGCCGGAAATAATCTCAGCCGCTGCCGGTCTTCTTAAACCTTTCGCGGGAGCCGGAACATACCCTGCGACGCCAGGTGCGGCAAATGCTGGAAAAAAGCCATCCAATTGTTTAATTTAGCCGGATCACAACTACGAGCAACCATGAGATGGATATTTATACTAATGCTTTTTACCTACTCCGCGCAGGCGCAGAAAAAGATCACTTACGCGGTTAAAGGCAAGGACACCCTTTACCTGGATCACTACGAACCCACCACAAAGCCCAACGGTATGAGCATCATGTTCGTGCACGGCGGCGGTTTTAACAGCGGGAACCCTGGGGGCCAGAAGCCTTTTGCGGAAGGTATGCGAAAAAGGGGATACAATGTGTTCGTGATCTCTTACCGCCTGTACCTGAAAGGCGGCAGCTTTGGCTGCAACACGGCCACGCCGGTGAAGCTCAAAGCTGTCAGCACCGCGGTGGAAGACGCTGCCGATGCCGCGAAATATATCATCGTGAACGCATCCGGGCTCGGCGTCGATACGTCGAAATTCTTTATTTCCGGCAGCAGCGCGGGCGCGGAAACCATTCTCCAGCTGATGTATAATCCATGGGCTGCTACAGATAAAGCGCGCTACGGCTATTTCGCCACGCCCCGCTTCAAAGGCGCGCTGGTGTTTGCCGGCGCTCTCATAGATATCAACACCCTCAGGCAGGACAATTGGGTGCCTATGCTGCTGATGCATGGCACGAAAGACCAGCTGGTGCCCTACGGTACGGCCGTTCACCATTACTGCAATGCCAATAGCGACGGCTGGCTGATAATGTTCGGCGGAAAGACCATCCTGGAGCAGGCCCGGCAATGGAACAAACCGGCCATCCTGTATACGTATACGGGCGGGGGCCATGAAGTGGCCAACTTCATGTTCCGCGAATTCGACAAGATCGACGCATTTATGCAGGATGTGGTAAAAGGGAAAGAGATTAAACCGGAAGATATAGTGTTGAATGCGCCTGTGAAATAGGCTGCTTTTTATTTTTTTGAAAGCCTCGCCGGATGGCGGGGCTTTTTGTTATCAGAGCAGTTTGCCCAGCTCATCCGGGTCCGGCAAAATGTCTTTCATGGAGCTGGGTACTTCCGTTGTTACCTTTATTTCTTCCGGCAGGCTGAGATCGAAGTTGTGAGATATCTTACCCTGTTTCTGGAAATATCCCGTATCAATGTGGAAATCCAGCATGCGGAAGGACCATTGGTTTTTGTAAGCCGCTGTCATGTAAAACCATCTTTCTGCGGGATCTTTTAGCGCCATTAACCTGCAATGAAGAGTGAATCCTATTCCCTTGAACATTTCAAGAAACGTATCTGCATTTACCTGCTGAAGTAATGACGGGAAATTCTCGGAGGATTCACTTTTCTCCAATTGGCTCAACACTGTTGAGCCAATTATAATTGATTGTAAATCAGGGTGCGACTGATAGAATATCCGCATTTTTTCAGGTTTTGAGCGCTGAATCCTTTTGGAGATTCTTTATAAAAGAGTAGTCACAAGAAGCTATTTTAAACGATTTATTATCAATTTATTGGGGTGCATTGGAAATATTAGTAACGATTTGATGGCTTAAAGCAAGTGAATGATACTTGATTCCCGGTATAATGGGACTCCGAAAAAAAGAGATAATTTTCTCCCCCGAACAATGTATTTTGAGGCCCTCCTAACAACCTGTCACTGTTTATGAAAGTATCCGGATTCACCTTTGTGCGAAATGCAGTTAAATTTGATTATCCCGTGGTGGAATCCATCCGCTCCATCCTGCCGCTCTGCGACGAAGTGGTCGTGAGCGTAGGGGATTCGGAAGATGAAACCCTGGCGCTCATCGAATCCATCAACTCTCCCAAGATCAAAATATTCCATTCCGTCTGGGACGATTCCTTGAAAGAAGGAGGGCGCATTCTCGCCGTGGAGACCGATAAAGCTTTCGCGCATGTAAGCCCCGACGCTACCTGGGCCTTCTACATCCAGGCGGATGAAGTGCTGCATGAAAATGATTACGGCAACATCCGCGCGGCCATGGAGCAATATAAGGACGATAAAAGAGTGGAAGGCCTGCTTTTTAAATACCTTCACTTCTATGGCAGCTACGACTATATCGGCGATTCACGCACCTGGTACAACCAGGAGATCCGCATCGTGAGGAACCTTAAGGACGTCCGCTCATACAAAGACGCACAGGGCTTCCGCCTCAACGGCCGGAAACTGCGCGTGAAGCCCGTCAACGCCTGCGTTTACCACTACGGCTGGGTGAAAGACCTGCTGCACGCAATGAATAAATGGAAGAACACGGCAAAACTCTACCATGGCAACCACCCGGAGAAGATCAAGCATGTGATAGAAGCGGAATGGTTCGACTATTCCGGGATCGATTCGCTGAAACACTTTACCGGTTCGCACCCTTCCGTGATGAAAGACCGCATTGCCGCCAGGAACTGGGAGTTCAAGCACGATGTGAGCAAGAAGAAATTCAAAAGCTTCAGCAAAAAGCTGCTTTACTGGATCGAGCAGAAAATGGGAAAACGTTTATTCGACTACAGGAATTACAAACTGATAAGATAAAAAAAGAGCCCATCGGGCTCTTTTTCGTTTATGATTTGCGTATCTCTATTTTATAATCCCCTTTCACTCCCTGCGCTTTCCCTTTCAGGACGATCCTTTCCAACCCGCCGGGCCAGCTTCTTTCCAGCCTCGGGTCTTTGTTGTCGATGTGCTCGCTGCTGGCTTCCAGCTGGCGCGCGTTGTAGCTCATGCTCAGCGTGAAGTTCTGGCCGGTGAGTTTGATCACGCCGGGTACGGAGGCATCCACTTTGCAGGCCGTGAGAAAGTGCAGCTCAGGCGGCGCCACAAAGGAATCCAGCACATAAGCGTCGCTGATGGTGAAGGATTTTCCACGTTGCAGGGAATATCCTCTTTTCCATGACTTTACTTTAGCCTCAGCAGGGTATGCGGTCGCAATGTCTGCCGTGAAATTCACCTGTTTGGCGGTTGCGGAAAACGCTGCGGATGCGGCTTTGAACTCGCGGCCGTTCTTCTGCTGCACGCCGTTGATCAGCGGCAGGTTGTGGTAGGCGGACTGCATCGTCCATATCTTGTAACGGTCCGGGCTGAAGGTCTGCCGCACGTAAGTGCCTACGCCGGCGTCCACGAGGCAGGGCAGGCCGTTGTAGTAAAGTATGAAAGTGCCCACATCGTTGTGGTTATGCGATTCTGCGTTATGCCCGCCTTTGCCGGCAAAATAGAATCCCTGTTTGCTGCCGGGGTATTCCCTGGCGATGGCCACCTGGTTGTCCGGGTACCAGGCGTGGTCTGTAAGCGGCTCGCGCGCGGGGCTGGCCATGATCTCCTTCATGGAGGTGAGGTCTGTGATCACTGCTTCGATAGTCCCGGAGGAAGGGTGTTCATCCATTTTTTCCTTCTGTGCATAAAATGCGCCGAAGCCCATCATCACCGGGTCGCCGATGGCTTTGCCGTAGCGGTACACCATGCCTTCGTTGATGCCGCCTTTGGCGCTGGCGTCCGCGAAGTTCACGAAATAAGGGTCGTTGATGTAAACATTGGCGATGTATTGGCCCATGTTCCTGATCAGCGGGTGGGAAAAAACGTTGAGCTTGCCGCGGGTGGCGTGGTGCAGCAGCTCAAGGCATTCAAAATATTTGCCGCCGGCATGGCTCCAGTACGAAGGGCCTTCGTCGCATGCGCCGTCTGGATGGTACCAGTCGGTGAACCGGTCTATGGACTGCATGGCTTTGTAAATGTTCTTCGAGCGGGCGGCCTGGTCTTCTTCCAGCAGCAGTATGCACTGCATTACGTTGTAGTTGATCCATGGGTTCCAGTTGTTCTGCGGGCGGTCGTTGAAGCCCATCCACCAGAAATCATTCCTTTTGTAATAGGGCTCCAGGATCTTGTTGCGCACTTCGTACCGGATGCGCGCGGCAATGAGCGGGTTCACCTCATCCAGCTTTGCGCGGAAGAAATGATGCACCCAGGCCAGGAGTGCGCCCGCATCGGCGGAGCCAAGGTCTATCACCGGGTTGGTAACGTCGGGCACCAGGTCTTTGCCGCGGGTAACGGGAAGGTGGGCGCTCAGCACCCATGAACTTTGCTCGCAAACGGCCCATATGCCGTTGATGAGCTGGTCGGTGAACCGGCCTTTCCCTTCAGCCAGCTCTGCCAGCGCAAGGGCCTGCAGGGCGTTCTTGCGGTCGCTGTTCGGGTTCTGCATGATATTGCGGTCGCCCGTCCGGGTAAATTCCATGTAATCGGTGGCTTTCACAACGCCCCAGTTGAATTTGAGCAGGCCTTCACCGCGTTTGATGAACTCGCTCCTGATGGAGGCGGGAAGGCCGTCCCAGAATCCGCGGTTGGAATAGGCGGGAAGGGTCACCCAGTCCTGGTTGTTGACGAGCATGCCGCTCAGCTGGGCTTCAGAGTAGCTGCGGGTAAGCAGTTTTTGGTGATCCTGCGCATGGGTAATGACTGGCAGCAGGAAGGCCAGTAAGACTAGTGTTCTTTTCACGTGGAAATAAATTTGATACAAAATAGCACCAAATTTATTGGGATCAAATAGCGCCGGCCGCTATCTTTCCTTCAGCTTGTTCAGGTTGATCTTGAATGTTTGTCCCACGGGCAGGCTCTCATCCAGTACCACCACATGCCGCGGCCCCCATTCTTCCACTTTGTCCGCCGCTATGATATAGGATTTGTGGATGCGCACGAAGTGGCAGTCCGGCAGCAGCTTTTCCATTTCGGCGGTGGTGGCGTTCACGATCAGGCATTTGTTTTCGAGGTAAACCTTCACGTAGTTGCCCATGCTCTGCACGTAGTAAATATCCATCGGGTCCACCGTGGTTTGGGTGCTGCCTGTTTTGAGCACCAGCGGCTCTACGGGCGGCGTGCTCACGGGGGCTTCCTGCTGGAGGATCTTGTTCACCGCTTTGAGGAAACGCGGGAAGCTGATGGGTTTGAGGATATAATCCACCACATCGTACTCATAGCTTTCCAGCGCAAATTCGCTGTAAGCAGTGGTGAGTATGATCTTCGGGTGATTGTTGTTGAGCGTCTTCAGGAGGTCCAGCCCGCTTAGTTCCGGCATATTGATGTCCAGGAATACCACGTCCACTTTCTCGCGGTGGAGGAAGTTGGCGGCCTCCATGGCGTTGTAGCAGTGACCCACTACCTGCAGGGCCTGTACTTTTTCAATATGGGCTTCCAGCACGTAGTGCGCCCCGGGTTCGTCATCTACGATCAGGCAACGGAGTGTTTGCATGGCGGTCCAGTGTTAAGATAAGTTCTGTATAATAAATATTGTTCTCTTCATGCGTAATGAGGGTGTGCCGCTTGGAATAGGCCAGCGCCAGGCGCTGCTTTACGTTGTTCAGCCCCACGCCCGTCGAAGATACGGATTGTTTGTTGTCCGGCACGGTATTGCGGATCTTCATATGCAGCGTTTCCCCCTTTATTTCCAGCTCCACCTTGATGTAGCTGGCGCTCATGCTGGAAGGGGCGTATTTGAACGCGTTCTCCACGAAAGCGATCAGTATCAGCGGCGTGATCAGCAGGTCTTTTTCATGGCCTTTTTTCTTGAAGTTCACCTGGCAGCGCTGGCGCACGCGGGCCCTTTCCAGGTGCACGTAATTGCGGATGAACTGGAGCTCGTCTTCCAGCGGCACAAATTGCTTGCGGGAGCTTTCCAATTGGTAGCGCATCAGTTCGGATATGCTGAGGATCAGCTCAGGCGTTTTGTTGGGATAGCGGAGGCTCACCCCGTAAAGGTTATTAAGGGTGTTGAAGAAGAAGTGCGGGTTGAGCTGGCTTTGCAGGTATTGCAGCTCTTTTTCCCTTAACAGGAGCGAGTTGCGCAGCTCCATGGTTTGCAGGGTGGCGCCGCGGTAAAGGAACCAGAGCCCGATGCCGATCAGCAGGCAGGCCAGGGCAAACACGAAATCCCCGATCCAGAGCATGTCCATATCGGTTTTGAATACTTCCACCCGCAGGGTATAGGTCACAA
The DNA here is from genome assembly GCF_052044405.1 of Chitinophaga sp. 22620. NCBI lineage: Bacteria > Pseudomonadati > Bacteroidota > Chitinophagia > Chitinophagales > Chitinophagaceae > Chitinophaga > Chitinophaga sp. 22620. Next base: position 481,686 of record NZ_JBQEMV010000002.1, read on the forward strand.
AGGTGGTCACGGCCAGCCCGCTGCAGATCACCCCGAAGTATTGCCAGTAATGCCTTTTGATGATGAGCAGCTGCAGGGCGAACTTATTGTGCAGCGCGGCCATGATGTAAACGAACACCAGCGATACCCCCTGGTAAACGTAAAGGTTGGTATTACTGATAGGTTCATATTGCAGGTTGATGAGCAGGTTCACTCCCAGCAGCACTATCAGGAACAGAATATTGACTACCCAGCTATTGTTGAATATGTTCTTAAAAGCCATACAAACGGCAAATTAAGACGATCCGGGAGTAAATGGAGCCATTTTTCTGATATCCCGCATTCGTCATTTCCCACGCGGCTTTGGTCAGCTATTTTTGGCAGTCAACTTTTCAAGTCGCAGCTTTGTGTCCTGAAAAACAATTCAGCCGCCATTCTAAAACTGAAGTTGTTAGTTAGTCTCAAACCATTGTTAACCATTTAACCGCCAGGGGCGGGCCTTCAGCCGGCCTGCCTCTTTTCTTTATCACCTGTTTCCCGGCCTGTACATGTTCTTCCCACCGGTGCTTTTCAGCCCCAGCAGGTGGCTCAGCAGCACCAGGGGCACTACCAGTGCGGGCAGCAGTACATAAGGAAAACGGCTGACGGCGGTATTGGGCTGGCCGAAGCCCAGCTGTTGAATGGGGGAAGGAGCGGAAAGGATGGCCATGGTGACGATAATAGCGAGAAAAACGATCCCTGCAATATTCCATATCCTGTAAAAGCGCCGGCCGATGCCCTTGCCGGAGTACCCGCGCCTGGCCAGCAGCGCGATGGCAGACAGCCCGATGATGATATCAAAGTTCCAGCCTTCGAAGGTCATGACCTGCGGCACGTATCCCGCCAGGAAAAGCCGGTACAGCACGATCTCCACCGGCACCCGCAGCGTGTGAACGGCCAGCAGGTAGTTCTGGCTCACTTTGCCTGCATCCAGCCGGCGGTAGAGATAAACAGCATACGCGGCAGCCGGGAGGATCAGGCTCAGCATCATTTTCGGCAATCCCAGCTTTTCATCCCGGAAAAAGCCCGTCAGCGATACGGCGGCCACGAATACGCTCCACAGCGCGAGAACGGCCAGCACGCGGGCATTTCTGCCGGTTCCCAGGTAAAAAAGCAGGATGGCGGCTGCCACGATGGCGATAAAAAACGCGCTGAGCATACAAGAGGATTTAATGATTGAACTGCCGCAGGTGATGATCCGTATGTTTGAAAACATACTGCCCGATCTGCTCCCGGGTCATTTCTCCGAAAAAGGGATGTACGAATGCCTGGACGCTGGCGAGGTGGTAGGCGTTCAGCAGGTTGATCCATTTTTGTTTCTCCGCCTCAAAATCACCGCTGCCGCTGATCCTGAACTCGGGATGGGTAGGCTGGTTCCTTTTCATCGGGCTTTCATCTTTCAGGATGCCGCGAAGCGCCATAGGGCCGAACAGGCGGCCGATGAAAAGGCGTTTGTACGTTTTCATGCCCAGGAACATTTCTTCGCTTTTCGTGCAATGCCGGAGCATCTGGAAAGCGGTCATTTTGCCCCATAAAGCAGTGCTGCCGGGCGGAAGGGATTGTATCCGTTCTTTCAGCAAGGCAAGGGTCGGTTGATCGAATATCGTTTTCATGATCCGGGGATTTACATGGGGAGGTTGTTTCTTACTTCCACGGTGCCGCCCCTGAAGAGGAGCATAAAATCCTGTAGCTTTTCCATTGTGTAAGGTTTAGGGTGATGGAATGATGTAAAGCTACCCGCAATGGAAAAGATTTCTCTTGCCATATGGCAAGAAAGTTATTCGCTGGAAATTTCCTTCCGTATCCTGCTCAGCGAGGTGTCTGTAATGCCCAGGTAGGTGGCGATCTGCTTGAGCGAAACGTTCTGAAAGATCTGCGGTTTCTCCTTCATCAGCCTTTGGTAACGGTCTTTCGCCTGGTCCGCGATCATGGAAATGTTATGGCTTTTTAATTCGAAGTAACTTTGCACCAGCCGCTTGCGGCCCGCTTCCCTGAAGGATTCTATGCTGTGGAAGAGCTGCTGGAAAGTTTCGAAATCCAGCTGCCAGCAGGTGCAGTCCGTTAACGCCTGGATGTTTTCCCGGGTGGGAGTGCGGAGGAAAAAGGAAGTCCAGTCGATCACGATATCGCCCGTGGTGTAAAAATCGATGCTGATATCTTTTCCTTCCGTATCGGTCACAAAAGAGCGGGCATAACCCTGCTGGATGAACCAGTAATGCTGGGCTGTTTTTCCTTCGGCCAGCAGGTAATCGTTCTTTGCAAAGCTCACTTCACGGAATTGCGGGATGATCCGTTCCAGCTCCTGCGGGGTGAACTGGTCTTCTCTGAAGATGTTGGTGAGGAAATGTTTTTCCATTTTCGGCTGCAGGTTAATAGTGGCGAAAATCAAATATAACAGTAAAAGCTTATAGTAATAGGATACCGGTTTCAGTGGTTATTATTGAATATTTTTCATTAAATTGCCTGAAAATCAGAATATTTTCTATATAACACGGAGGTGTTTTGAATTTTGAAATTAGTTCCTACATTTGCACCGGATTACAATTATGAACAACAACGTACATACACATCATCACCATACTTACCCGACCGGTAGGCAGGGGATGCTGTAGTATTACCTTACAGATATTCACCATCAAAGGCTTACCGGACACGGTAGGCCTTTTTTGTTTCCGTAAAAAATGCCCGGATGAGGCCGTGAGGCCCCATCAGGCTTATAAAAAAGACAAACAACTACTGATGAAACTGCGAATTGCCATTCAGAAATCCGGCCGCTTACACGAAGATTCTATCAAACTGCTGAAAGAATGCGGGATAGACATCAACAACGGCGTGAACAAACTCAAGACAGAAGCCACCAACTTCCCCCTGGAAGTGTTCTTCCTCCGCGATGACGATATTCCGCAGTACGTGGAAGACGGCGTGGCAGACCTGGGCATCGTAGGCGAAAACGTAGTGCTGGAAAAGAGCCGGCCGCTCAACACCGTGGAAAAGCTCGGCTTCGGCAAATGCCGTTTAGCCATCGCCGTACCCAAAGCCATGCAGTACAACTCCATCCGCGACCTCCAGGACCAGCGCATCGCCACCAGCTACCCCGTGATCGTGAACGATTTCCTGGGAAAACTGGGTATTCAGGCCGAGATACACGAGATCAGCGGTTCCGTGGAAATAGCCCCCGGTATTGGTTTGGCGGATGCCATCTGCGACCTCGTGAGCAGCGGCTCCACCCTGTTCATGAACGGGCTGAAGGAAGTGGAAACCGTATTGCGCTCAGAAGCCGTGCTGGTATCCAACGACAGGCTGGCGCCCGAACAGCAGCAACTGCTGGCCAAGCTGCAATTCCGCATACAGGCCGTGAAAAAGGCCAAGAACAACAAATACATCTTGCTGAACGCGCCTAACAACAAGCTGCCCGAGATCATCGGACTGCTGCCCGGTATGAAAAGCCCCACCGTACTGCCTTTGGCGGAAGAAGGCTGGAGCTCCGTCCACTCCGTACTGAATGAAAACGATTTCTGGGACATCATCGAAAGCCTGAAGGCCGCCGGTGCGCAAGGCATACTGGTAGTGCCGATCGAGAAAATGGTCGTTTAAAAAAAAGAGCTATGCAAATTATCCGTTACCCGGAGAAAGATACATGGGGCGAACTGCTGAAACGCCCTGTTTTTGACACACGCCAGCTGGAATATACCGTTTCCGCCATTCTCGGCGACGTGAAAGAGAACGGCGATGAGGCCCTGCGCCGCTACACGGAACAGTTCGATAAAGTATCGCTGGACGGTATCCTGGTATCCGCAGAGGAGTTTGAAGCGGCGGACGCTGCGCTGGAAGAATCCCTCAAAAGCGCCATCCGCACCGCTGCCGCCAATATTGAAATGTTCCACCGCGCGCAGGTGGAACCGGTGACGCTGCTGGAAACCATGCCCGGCGTACAATGCTGGCGCAAGCCGGTAGGCATCGAAAAAGTAGGTTTATATATTCCCGGCGGCACCGCCCCGCTGTTCTCCACCATCCTGATGCTGGCCATTCCCGCCAGGCTGGCCGGTTGCAGCGAAATAGTGCTTTGCACGCCCCCGGGGAAAGACGGCGCCGTGCATCCCGCGGTGCTCTGGGCCGCCCGTTATACCGGCATCACGCAGGTGTTCAAGATCGGCGGCGTACAGGCCATCGGCGCCATGGCTTACGGTACGGAAAGCGTGCCGAAAGTGTATAAGATATTCGGGCCGGGCAACCAGTACGTGACCTGCGCCAAGCAGCTGGTAAACAGCGCAGGCGTAGCGATCGACATGCCGGCAGGCCCCTCCGAAGTAGCCGTGTTTGCAGACGATTCCTGCGTGCCCGCCTTCGTAGCGGCAGACCTGCTTTCGCAGGCGGAACACGGGGCGGACAGCCAGGTGCTGCTCGTAACCACTTCCGAAACAGTGATCGCAGCCGTTGAAAAAGAAGTGGCCGCCCAGCTGGCCCTGCTTCCCCGGAAAGAGCTTGCCGCCAAAGCGCTGGACAACAGCAGGCTTGTGCTCGTAAAAGACCGCGACGAAGCCATGGACATGCTCAATGCCTATGCGCCGGAGCACCTCATCATGGCCTGCGAAAACGATGAGATCCTTGCCACCCGCGTGGTGAACGCCGGTTCCGTTTTCCTCGGCAACTATTCCCCTGAAAGCGCGGGCGATTACGCATCCGGCACCAACCACACCCTGCCCACTAACGGCTACGCCACAGCTTACAGCGGCGTGAGCGTGGACAGTTTCGTGAAGAAGATCACCTTCCAGCGCCTCTCCCGCGAAGGGCTGAAGGCCCTGGCGCCGGCCATCGAGGCCATGGCGGCGGCTGAAGGACTGGAAGCGCACAGGAACGCAGTTTCAATCAGAATTAAAAACATGTAGACATATGTTCGACCTGGATAGTATTTTAAGGGACAATATCAAAAGACTGGTGCCTTACTCCTCCGCCCGCGACGAGTTCAAAGGCGAGGCTTCCATATACCTGGACGCAAACGAGAACAGCTTCGGCTCCCCGCTTCCAACGGCCTATCATCGTTACCCGGACCCGCTGCAGTGGAAGGTGAAATACCGCCTGGCGGAGATCAAGGGCGTGCCGCCGCAGAATATCTTTCTCGGCAACGGCAGCGACGAAGCGATAGACATCCTTTACCGCGCCTTCTGCCGCCCGGGTATAGACAACGTGATATTGTGCCCGCCCACTTACGGCATGTACGAAGTGAGCGCCAACATCAACGATGTGACCGTGCGCAAAGCCTCTCTCACACCGGATTTCCAGCTGGACCTGGAGGCGATCGAAAGCGCAATGGATGAAAATACGAAACTCATCTTCATCTGTTCCCCCAACAATCCCACCGCCAATGCCATCAACCGCGAAGACATTGAAATGGTGCTGAACAACTTCGACGGCATTGTAGTGGTAGACGAAGCGTACATCAATTTTTCCCGGCAGAAGTCCCTCATACAGGAACTCACCGAATACCCGAACCTCGTGATCCTGCAAACGCTTTCCAAAGCCTGGGGCCTGGCCGCATTGCGCGTGGGGATGGCCTTTGCCAGCGAAGATATCATCAACGTGTTCAACAAGATCAAGCCGCCTTACAATATCAACCAGGCTTCACAGGAGCTGGCTTTGCAGGCGCTGGACAATATCGACCAGGTGAATGGCTGGATCAAAGAAACCGTGGAAGAGCGCAATAAATTGCAGGCAGGGCTGGAGAAGCTGCCCATCGTGGAGCTGGTGTATCCCAGCGATGCGAACTTCCTGCTGGTGAAAACCGTGGATGCAAAAGGCATTTACAACAAGCTGGTGGCACAGGGCATTATCGTGCGCGACCGTTCCAAAGTGGAGCTCTGTGCCGGCTGCCTCCGCATTACCATCGGTACGCCTGAAGAAAATGTTACATTGCTTAACACTTTACAATCTATACCTGCATGAAACCGAGCGTAATTAATTTATCACTGGGGGATGAGCTGCGAGGTTCCATCCGTCCCGTAAAAAATAACTTGAACGGATGAAACGCGTATTGTTTATAGACCGCGACGGTACCATGATCCGCGAAGTACCGCCCACTTACCAGATCGATTGCCTGGAGAAGGTTGAATTCTATCCCCAGGTATTCACCTACCTCGGGAAGATCGCCAGGGAACTGGACTACGAGCTGGTGCTGGTGAGCAACCAGGACGGTATGGGCACGGATTCCTTCCCTGAGCACACCTTCCACCCGCCGCACAACCATATCATCCGCACATTTGCCAACGAAGGCATTGTGTTTGCCCGCGAGCACATCGATGCGTCGCTGCCGGCAGACAACAAGCCCACGCGCAAACCCGGCATCGGTATGCTGAGCCAGTATTTCACCCCGGAATACGACCTCGCCAATTCTTTCGTGATCGGCGACCGTATTACAGACGTGAAGCTCGCCCAGAACCTGGGCGCAAAGGCCATCTGGCTGAACGAAGGCACCGGCCTGGGCGCCGCCGAAGTAAAAGGCGATGAAACCCTCAAAGAGGTGATCGTGCTGGAAACAACGGACTGGGCGAAGATCTACGAGTTCCTCAAGATCGGGCTGCGTACGGTAAAACATACCCGCACCACCAAGGAAACCGATATCCATATCAAGCTGAACCTGGACGGTACCGGGCAGGCGGACATCCATACCGGCCTGGCCTTTTTTGACCATATGCTGGACCAGATCGCCCGCCACGGCAGCATAGACCTGGCCATCCGCGCCAAAGGCGACCTGCATATCGACGAGCATCACACCATCGAAGACACTGGTATTGCGCTGGGAGAGGCCTTTGCCATGGGGCTTGCGGACAAAAAAGGCATGGAGCGCTACGGCTTCTGCCTGCCCATGGACGACTGCCTGGCCCAGGTGGCCATTGATTTCGGGGGCCGCAACTGGATCGTGTGGGATGCGAAGTTCAGCCGCGAAAAAGTGGGGGATATGCCTACGGAAATGTTCTTCCATTTCTTCAAATCCTTCTCCGACGCGGCTAAATGCAACCTGAATATCAAGGCGGAAGGGGAGAACGAGCACCATAAGATAGAAGCGATCTTCAAGGCGTTCGCCAAGGCCGTTAAAATGGCCGTGAAGCGGAATCCGGACAATATGCAATTACCCAGCACCAAAGGCGTACTGTAACATGAATAAAATAAAATTTGCATTTTCCGATAAAACCCTGCATATTTGCCTCCATAATGCAAATGAACAACACATACAAACTCTGGTGGCACGCAGGCAATTTCTCCGCTGTGTAGCAGTGCCGTGTTTGTATTGAACATACTAAAAAGAAGGCTCGCTGTACACAGCGGGCCTTCTTCGTTTTCAGCCGGTTCCGTACCGGAAAAAAAGAGTTACGAATGGCACCGAAGGTGCCATTCGACAAATGAAAAGTCAAATATGCACGTATGACACCGAAGGTGCCATGCGGCCTTTAAAAAAGACAAAAGAGTTTCGCATGAAACAAATTCAGGTAAAAACAAAGTCAAAGAAGATGCTCGCTGATGTGTTCACACCCGTCAGCATTTACCTCCGCATCCGCGACAAATTCCCCGGCTCCATCCTCCTGGAAAGCACGGATTCAAATGCCAGCGAGAACAGCTGGTCCTTTATCGGGATCAAGCCCATTGCAGGCATTGAAGTGACCTCCACGGACATCTTCGAGTTCAAATACCCGGGCCAGCCCGTTGAGCGCAAGCAGCTCGCCGGCAAAGCCGCCGTGCTCAAAGAGATGGATACCTTCCTGAAAAGTTTCACCTTCGCCGAAAAACCGCCAATCCCCTTCGGAGAAGGCCTTTACGGCTACAGCGCTTACGATTCCGTGCAGTTCTTCGAAAAGATCAGCTTTAAAAAACGCGCGGCCGCAGGCAATACCATCCCGCTGATGCGCTACCGTTTTTACCAGTACGTGATCGCCATCAACCATTTCAAGGACGATATGTACCTGATCGAAAACCAGGTGGACGGACAGGAAAGTGAGTTCGAATTCGTGGAGTCGCTTATCCGCAACAAGGACTTCCCCATGTATTCCTTTGCCGGTAAAGGCGAGGAACAGTCGAACATGACGGACGAAGCCTATATGGAAATGGTGGAAAAAGGCAGGCAGCACTGCTTCCGCGGCGATGTGTTCCAGATCGTGCTCTCCCGTGCCTTTCACAGGCAATTCAGCGGCGACGAGTTCAACGTTTACCGTGCCCTCCGCTCCATCAATCCTTCCCCTTACCTCTTTTATTTCGATTACGGCGATTACAAGCTGATGGGGTCTTCGCCTGAAGCGCAGCTCATCATCAAAGACCGCAAGGCCGTGATACACCCGATAGCGGGCACTTTCAGGCGCACCGGCAACGACGAGCAGGATAAGCTGCTGGCGGACCAGCTGCTGGAAGACCCGAAGGAAAACGCCGAGCACGTAATGCTGGTGGACCTTGCACGCAACGACCTGAGCCGTTACGCTAAAGACGTTGAAGTGGAAACCTACCGCCAGATCAAATATTACTCGCACGTGATCCACCTCGTGAGCGAGGTGACCGGCCGGCTGGAACCCAATAGCAGCCCGTTCGACATACTGGCGGCCACTTTCCCGGCAGGCACTTTGTCCGGCGCGCCCAAGTACAAGGCCATGGAGCTGATAGACAGCTATGAGCCTACCGCGCGTGGGTTCTACGGCGGCTGCGTGGGTTTTGTGGGCTTCAACGGCGATTTCAACCATGCCATCATGATCCGCTCCATCCTCAGCAGGAACAATACGCTGTATTACCAGGCAGGCGCGGGCGTGGTGGCCAAATCCGTGGCCAGCTCCGAATTACAGGAAGTGAACAATAAACTCAATGCATTAAAACAGGCCATTATCCTGGCGCAAAATATCTGACATGAACATCCTGGTATTTGATAATTACGATTCGTTCACCTACAACCTCGTTCACCTCGTGGAGAAGATCATCGGCGGAAAGGTGACCGTGGTAAGGAATGACGAGATCAGGCTGGAAGATGTGGACCAATACGACCGGATCATTCTTTCCCCCGGCCCCGGCATTCCCGAAGAAGCGGGCTTGCTGTTGCCTTTGATCAAACAATATGCGCCCACCAAAAAGATATTTGGCGTGTGTTTGGGCCAGCAGGCCATCGGCGAGGCTTTCGGCGCAAAGCTGACCAACCTTACCGATGTGTACCATGGCGTGGCCACTCCTGTGAACATCATTTCCCGCAGCGGCAGGCTGTTCAGCAACCTGCCCGAAGAGCTGGAAGTAGGCCGTTACCATTCCTGGGTGGTGGATGAGTCCACGCTCCCCGCGGAGCTGGAAGTGACCGCCCGCGACGAACATGGCTACATCATGGCGCTGCAGCACAGGAAATACGACGTCTGTGGCGTGCAGTTTCACCCGGAAAGCGTGCTCACACCGCAGGGCGAGCAGATCCTCCGCAACTGGTTAGGGCTGTAACACAAATAAAATCAGGACAATGAAAAAGATACTCAACTATCTGTTCGAACATAAAACATTCAGCCGCGACAGCGCAAGGGAAATACTGACCAATATTTCCAAAGGCGTATACAACGAAAGCGAGCTGGCCGCCTTCATGACCGTGTTCCTTATGCGGAGCATCACCATCGAGGAGCTGCTGGGCTTCCGCGACGCGCTGCTGGAACTCTGCGTGCCGGTGAAGCTGGAAGATAACGTGCTGGATATTGTAGGCACCGGCGGCGATGGCAAGAACACTTTCAATATCTCCACCCTCAGCTGCTTTCTGGTGGCGGGTGCGGGCGGAAAGGTGGCCAAACATGGCAACTACGGCGTATCTTCCATCAGCGGCGCTTCCAACGTGATGGAAAACCTGGGTTACAAGTTCAAGAACGATGAAAGCAGGTTGAAACAGGAAATGGAGCAGGCCGGCATTTGTTTCCTGCATGCCCCGCTGTTTCACCCGGCGTTGAAAAACGTAGCGCCGGTGCGCCGTCAGCTGGGCGTTCGCACGTTCTTCAACATGCTCGGCCCGCTCGTGAACCCGGCGTTTGCGCAGCACCAGCTGATCGGCGTGTACAGCCTCGAAATGGCGCGCATCTACAATTACCTGTTCCAGCAAACGGATAAACATTACGCCATCGTGCACAGTCTTGACGGTTATGACGAGATCTCCCTCACCGGCGATACCCGCATCATCACCAACAAAGGCGAGCAGGACTGGACGCCCGAAGCCCTCGGTAAAAGGAAGGTGCACGCGGAAGATATTTTCGGCGGCAACACCACCGAAGACGCGGCGAAGATCTTCCTGAAAGTGCTGAAAGGCGAAGGGAGCTGGGCGCAGCATTCCGTGGTAATGGCCAACGCCGCCATGGGATTGTATTGCCTCGAGAAATACCCGACGTACGACGAATGTTTCCAGGCGGCTGTGGAATCGCTGGAATCAGGCGCGGCATATAAAGTATTCCAAAAACTCATTTCCTTACAATAACACCGTATGAAGAACATCCTGGCAGAAATAACCGCGCACAAGGCCGTGGAGGTAGCGGAAAGACAAAAGGTAAGACCCGCGCAGGAACTGGAGAGCACCTCCATGTTCCAACGCACGCCGCTGTCGCTCCGCAGCTTCCTGAAACAACCGGGGCGCAACGGCATTATTGCGGAATTCAAACGCCAAAGTCCTTCCAAAGGCGTGATCAACGACACTGCCAACGTACAGGATGTGACCACCGCCTATGCCCGCCACGGCGCATCGGGCCTGAGCGTGCTCACCGATCAGAACTATTTCGGCGGTTCTATGGACGACCTGCAAATGGCGCGGGCGGTGAACATCATTCCCATTCTGCGGAAAGATTTTGTGATAGGAGAGTACCAGATACTGGAAGCCAAAGCCATTGGTGCGGACGTGATATTGCTGATCGCCGAATGCCTTACACAGGCGGAAGTGAAGCATCTCGCGGAGTTTGCGCATAACCTGGGGCTGGAAGTGCTGCTGGAAGTGCATACTGCGGACCAGCTGGACAAGATCACCCCGCACACGCACCTCGTAGGCATCAACAACCGCGACCTGAAAACGTTCCAGGTAGATATTTACCGTTCCATGGAGCTGCTCAAACAAATACCGGCTGAATACAGCAAGGTGGCCGAAAGCGGCATGGACGACCCCGCCACCATCGTCACCCTCCGCAACGCGGGCTTCGACGGGTTCCTGATCGGCGAACATTTTATGAGGTCGGAAAACCCGGGTGCGGCGTTCGAATCATTCACCCAAAAACTGGCTTCGTTATGAAGATAAAAGTCTGCGGCATTACCCGGAAAGAAGACCTTGACGCGCTGGTGCAGCTGAATGCGGATTACGCCGGGTTCATCTTTTACAACAAATCCCCGCGCTTTGCCGGCAATAAGCTGGACGGGCGCACCGTGCGCGAGATAGGGCAGCAGATCGGGAAAGTGGGCGTGTTCGTAAATGCGGACCCGCAGCAGGTACTTCAGACGGTGAAAGATTACGGGCTGGATATGGTACAGCTGCATGGCGACGAATCTATTGCGGTTTGCCAGCAGCTACGTTTGTCCGTTCCCGTTGTAAAGGCCTTCCCGATGGGAGAGCAACCCAACGGCGCGGATAATGCGGAGCCTTTTATGCCTGTAACGGACTACTTCCTGTTCGATACCGCCAGCAAGGAATACGGCGGCACCGGCAGGCAGTTCAACTGGGAATTGCTCAATGACTACAGCTACGACAAACCATTCTTCCTCAGCGGCGGCATTGGCCCGGACGATACCGGGGCCGTGCTGCAATGGCGGCATAAAAGCCTGTTCGCGCTGGACGTGAACAGCCGGTTCGAAACCGCTCCCGGCGTGAAGGATATGGACAAAGTAGCGGCATTCATCAACACCATAAAAAAATAAAGCATCATGGATATCGCGGTGAATACATCACAATCCAAGTATCATGTCAATAAAAAAGGCTACTACGGCGATTTCGGCGGTGCATACATCCCCGAAATGCTGTATCCCAACGTGGAAGAGCTGCAGCAGCAATACATGCAGATCATTGCCGACCCGTCTTTCCAGCAGGAATTTGAACAGCTGCTGAAAGACTACGTGGGCCGGCCTTCTCCCCTGTATTTCGCCAAACGTTTGTCTGAAAAATACAAGGCGGACATTTACCTCAAACGCGAAGACCTTAATCATACCGGCGCCCATAAGGTAAACAACACCATCGGGCAGATATTGCTGGCCAAACGGCTGGGCAAAAAACGCATCATTGCCGAAACTGGCGCGGGCCAGCACGGCGTGGCCACCGCCACCGTTTGTGCGCTGATGGGCCTGGAATGCGTGGTGTACATGGGCAGTGTAGACATCCAGCGGCAGGCGCCCAATGTGGCCCGCATGCGCATGCTGGGCGCTACCGTGGTGCCCGCCACCAGCGGCAGCAAAACCCTCAAAGACGCTACCAACGAAGCTATCCGCGACTGGATCAACAACCCCGTGGATACGCATTACATCATCGGGTCGGTCGTAGGGCCGCATCCTTATCCTGACATGGTGGCGCGTTTCCAGTCTGTGATCAGCGAGGAGATCAGGCAGCAGCTTACCGAAAAGACCGGCAGGCCCGAGCCTGATTACGTGATCGCCTGCGTAGGCGGCGGCAGCAATGCCGCGGGCGCATTCTTCCATTTTACCGATGCCGGAAATGTGAAGCTGGTGGCTGTTGAAGCAGCAGGCCAGGGCGTGAACAGCGGTTTTTCCGCCGCTACCAGCCAGCTCGGTAAGCCAGGCATCATCCATGCCAGCAAAACCCTGCTGATGCAAACGGACGACGGGCAGATCGTGGAGCCGCATTCTATTTCCGCCGGGCTGGATTATCCCGGTGTAGGCCCCATGCACGCCAATCTCTACGCTACCGGCCGCGCGCTGTTCCTGAACGCTACAGATGATGAGTCGCTGGCGGCAGGATATGAGCTGAGCCTTCTCGAAGGCATCATTCCCGCCCTGGAGTCGGCCCATGCGCTGGCCAAGCTGAAAGACCTGCCGCTGAAGCCCGAAGACGTGGTGGTGGTATGCCTCAGCGGTCGCGGCGATAAAGACCTGGAAACCTATATCAAACATTTAAAGTAAAGAGCATGAACAGGATCGATCAACTCTTCCAGCATAAACCGAAAGACATTCTCAACGTGTATTGCACGGCCGGGTACCCTTCGCTGAACGATACCGTGGCCATCGTGGAAGCGCTGCAGCAGAGCGGGGCAGACATGGTGGAGCTGGGTATGCCCTTTTCCGATCCCCTGGCTGATGGCCCGGTGATACAGGAAAGCAGCACCCGCGCCATTAAGAACGGCATGCGCATCAGCGTATTGTTCGAACAGCTGAAAGGCCTGCGTGACAAGGTTTCCCTGCCGCTCATCCTCATGGGTTACATGAACCCTGTGCTGCAGTTCGGCGTGGAGAATTTCCTGCAAAAATGCGCCGAAACCGGCGTGGACGGCCTCATTCTGCCAGACCTGCCAATGGACGAATACGAATCTGAATACAAGCCGCTGTTCGAAAAATACGGCCTGCACAATATTTTCCTCGTAACGCCCGAAACCAGCGAGGCGCGCATCCGGAAAATAGACAGTGTGAGCAGCGGTTTCGTGTACGCGGTATCCTCCTCTTCCACCACGGGAAAGGACAAGGATATGGCTCACCAGGAAGCGTATTTCCAGCGGCTGAAAGCCATGAACCTGCGTAACCCGGTCCTGATCGGGTTCGGCATCAGGGACAGCAAGACCTTCCGCGAAGCCTGCCGCCACAGCAACGGCGCAATTATCGGCAGCGCATTTGTGAAAGCCATCGAAAACAGTGCTAACTTGCAGGCTACCGTGAAAGAATTTGTGGCAGGCATCAAAATATGAACAGATGAAACGGAGTTCCATCTGACCGCTAAAAAAGACAAATATTAACAGATGAAAACAGCGATCATTAAATACAACGCCGGCAATACCCGCTCCGTGCTGTTCGCTCTCGAAAGGCTCGGGGTGGAAGCTACGGTGACGGATAATCCGGAAGAGCTGAAAGCGGCGGACAAGGTGATATTCCCCGGCGTGGGAGAAGCCAGCACAGCCATGGCTTACCTGCGCGAACGCAAGCTGGATACGCTTATCAGGGACCTGAAGCAGCCGGTGCTGGGCATTTGCCTGGGCATGCAGCTGCTTTGCAAACACTCTGAAGAGAATGATACGGACTGCATCGGCGTGTTTGACCTGGAAGTGAAGAAGTTCCAGAGCCCGGTGGAGAACCTGCTGAAGATCCCCCAGATAGGCTGGAACAACATCACCGGCCTGCACAGCGTGATATTCGAGCATGTGAACCAGAACGACTACATGTATTTCGTGCACAGCTATTTCGCGGAGCTGGGCTCCGAAACCACGGCTATCGCCAATTACGTGATCAATTACAGCGCGGCTTTGCAGAAAGATAATTTCTACGCCGTGCAGTTTCACCCGGAAAAGTCTGCGGAAGCAGGCCAGAACATCATCGAGAGCTTTTTACGACTGTGAGCATACAAATCAGGAATATCACCACAGCAGATACACTGCAGCTGCGCAGGGACGTGATGTATCCGACCTGGCCGCTGGAACGGGTAACGCTGCCGCATGATGCGGACGGCCTGCATTACGGGCTGTATGAGGACGGGCGGCTGGTAACGGTCGTTTCGCTTTTTATTGAAGGCGATTCCGCGCAGTTCCGCAAGCTCGCCACTGCCAACGATCAGCAGGGCAAAGGTTTCGGGAAACAGATGATGCAGCACCTGCTGGAAGTTTGCCGCGCGAAAGGCATCGGCACACTCTGGTGCAATGCCCGCGAAAGCGCGCTGAGCTTTTACCGGCAGCTAGGCTTCACTGTTTTCAGCGACCGGTTTTTTAAAGACGACCTACCTTTCCTCAAAATGAAAATAACCGTGGAACCTGCTTCCAAAAAGAATTTCAATATTATTCCCGCTATAGACATCATCGGCGGTAAATGCGTACGCCTCACACAGGGCGATTATGCGCAGCAAAAAGTATACAACGAGAACCCGCTGGAAGTAGCGCAGGAATTTGAGGACAGCGGCATCCGGCGTTTGCACCTGGTAGACCTCGACGGCGCAAAAAATGGCGCCGTGGTGAACTGGAAAGTGCTGGAGGCTATTGCCGGGAAAACCGGGCTGGTCGTAGATTTCGGCGGCGGCATCAAAACCGGCGACGATCTGAAGGTCGTGTTCGAATCCGGCGCGGCGCTGGCTACCATCGGCAGCGTGGCCGTTAAGCAGCCGGAACTGTTCTTCAGTTGGCTGGACCAGTATGGACCAGATAAGATGTTCCTCGGCGCGGATGTAAAAGAAGAGAAGATCGCCGTGGGCGGATGGCTGGAAACCACCGACCGCAGCGTTTTCGACTTCCTGCGCACCAATCTTGAACGCGGCGTGAAAGAGGTGTTCTGTACAGACATTGCGAAAGACGGCCTGTTGCAGGGCCCTTCAACCGACCTTTATAAAAAGATCATCGCGGAGCTGCCCGGCATCCAGCTCACCGCCAGCGGCGGCGTGAGCCGGATGAGCGACGTGGAAGAATTGCAGGCCGCGGGCCTGGCCGGCGTCATCATCGGCAAAGCCATTTACGAAGGCCGCATTACATTACAGGAACTGAAGAAATTTATCTGATATGCTTACAAAACGCATCATACCCTGCCTCGATATCAAGGACGGACGCACCGTGAAGGGCGTGAACTTCGAAAATATCCGCGACGCCGGCGACCCCATTGAGCTGGGCGCGCTGTACGCAGAGCAGGGCGCGGACGAGCTGGTGTTCCTCGACATCACCGCCACTAACGAAAGAAGGAAAACCCTTTCAGAATTGGTGACCCGGATAGCCCGCCATGTGAACATCCCGTTTACCGTAGGCGGCGGCATTTCTTCCGTGGAAGATGTGAGCGTGCTGCTGAACGCCGGTGCGGACAAAGTGTCTGTAAACACTGCTGCGTTCAAAAATCCGCAGCTGCTCAACGATCTTTCCCGTGAGTTCGGCAGCCAGTGCATCGTGCTGGCCATAGACACGCGGTTCGAAGAAGGGGACTGGTTCGTATACCTCAACGGCGGCCGCGTGAAAACCGAGATCCGCACTACAGACTGGGCTAAAGAAGCCGTGGACCGCGGCGCGGGAGAGATACTGCTCACGTCCATGAACAACGACGGCACTAAACAAGGCTTCGCGCTCGATATTACAGGCCGCCTGTCCCGCAACCTGCATGTGCCCGTGATCGCTTCCGGCGGCGCAGGTACTATGGAGCACTTTGCGGACGTTTTTGAGAAAGCAGGCGCAGATGCGGCACTGGCTGCCAGCATCTTCCACTATAAAGAAATGGAAATACCGGAACTGAAGAACTTCCTCTACAAGAGAGGCGTGCAGATCCGTTTCTGATTAATATATATTTATTATATTTAAAGTGATTTTACCCATATGGAGGTAGATTTTTCCAAGTCACCGGACGGATTGGTGCCGGCAATCATACAGGACGCCATCAGTCACCGTGTGCTGATGCTGGGGTACATGAACCGGGAAGCGCTGGACAAGACCCTGGCGGAGAAAAAGGTAACGTTCTTTAGCCGTTCGAAGAACAGGCTGTGGACCAAAGGGGAGGAAAGCGGCAATTTTCTGAACCTGGTGAGCGCCGCGCTGGATTGCGACCAGGATACCCTGCTGCTAAAGGTTCACCCCGTAGGCCCCGTTTGCCACACCGGCGCGGATACCTGCTGGAATGAAACCAACAAGGACGCGGCGTCGTTCCTCAGCGGGCTGGAACAGGTGATCCGCAACAGGAAAGAGAACCCGACCGAAAAGTCGTATACCGCTTCACTGTTTGCCAAAGGCATCAACAAAGTGGCGCAAAAGGTGGGCGAAGAAGCCGTGGAACTGGTGATAGAAGCCAAAGACGACAACCGGGAACTGTTCCTGGGCGAAGCAGCGGACTTATTGTTCCATTATTTAATTTTGTTGCAGGCCAAGGGCTTTACGCTCGAAGATGTAATAACCATATTAAAAGACCGTCATAAATGAGAACCGTATCCATCCTCTTTTCCTTTCTGGCAGCGGCTTCTGTTGCCAGCGCGCAGTTCAGGGTAAGCGGCAGCATAGCACCGGCCCAGGAAGGGCAGAAATTGTATTTCGTCAGCGAAGACGGCAATACGCGTGATTCGTCCGTACTGAAAGACGGGACGTTTTCCTTCCAAACCGCCTACAAACCGGCTAAGGACGATATGTTCGCCCTGGTGCTCGAAGGCAGGCAATACCCGATGCTGCTCGTATCGGAAAACAACGAGGTGGAAGTACGGGGCGACGCAGCCGCTTTTCCCGTGGCCAAAGCCGTGAAAGGAGGGCAGCAAACCCAGTGGATGCAGGCCTACCATAAAGCCATGGAACCTGTGCTGAAAAAAGTGCAGGAGCTGAACAGCGAAGCAGCTGCCATCAACAGCGACGACGAAGCCGCCAAAGCCGCCTTCCGCGCCAAGGCCACCGAATTTGAAACGCAGCTGTTGAATACAGGCATGAGCTTCGTAAAAGCCCATCCCAAAGCGCAGGCCAGCCTGTTCCTGCTTTATGGGGAATTAAAAGACCGGCTTACCGAAGACGAGTTCAGCAAACAATTCGGTTCGCTGGATGCTTCCGTGAGGAACACCAAATTCGGGCGGTCTATTGCAGAAGAGATCTCCGCGGTAAAGGCCGAAAAGGCCGATGCCGGTATGGCAAAGGATTTTGAACAGAAAGACCCTAACGGCAAGCTGGTAAAGCTCTCCTCTTTCCGTGGCAAGTATGTGCTGATAGACTTCTGGGCCAGCTGGTGCGGCCCCTGCAGGCAGGAGAACCCCAATGTGGTGGCTGCCTACCATAAATTCAAGAACAAGAACTTCACCATCCTCGGCGTATCGCTGGATAAAAGTAAATCCTCCTGGCTGGAAGCCATCGAGCAGGACCGCCTGGAATGGACCCAGGTGTCTGACCTCCAGGGCTGGGCAAACGCCGTGGCGCAGCTTTACCGCGTGCAGGGCATCCCGCAGAACTTCCTCGTAGACCCGGAGGGGAAGATCATTGCCAGCAATCTCCGCGGCCGCGCACTAGAAAAGAAGCTGGAAGAGGTGCTGCAATAAGCCCCTGCCGGACCGCTTATCATTTTAGCCTTGCTTTTAGCGGGTGGAATAGCCAACTTTGTTACAGACATCATAAACTGTTACCAAGTATGAAGAAATTGATCCTTGCAGCTGTGCTGATAAGCCCGGCTGCAGTGTTGTTGGCGCAGGATAAGAAAACAAAAAACTACCAGTACCATATCGAGGGCAGCATAGCGGATGCGAACCAGGAAAAGCCGGCCAAGTATTATCTCCGTATGAGAACGGCGGGGGTTTTTAAGATGGACAGCGCAATCGCCAACGATGGAAAATTCTCTTTTACCGGTGAAATACCCGAACCGCAACTGGCGCAGATCTTCGCCATGGTTCCCGGAACGCCCGACAATCCAATGGGCAGGAAGGAAGTAGCGCTTATTTTCCTCGGGAAAGGCACTACCCAGCTGAACCTTGCCACTCCCGCCTCCAAAGCGGAAGCCGGCGGCACGCACGAGCAGGGCGCCTTCAACGAGCTGAACGACCTTCTTCGCTCTGTAAATAAAGACTACGAAACAGCCGTGAAAAAATACCGCGACGCCGCGGAATCGAGGGATGAGGATAAGCTCAAAAAAGCGGAAACCCGCCTGGAACAACTGGAGGCCAGTAAAAAGGCCGTAATGCGGAAGTACCTGGAAGACAACCCCGAAACGCCCATCGGCATGTACGTGCTGAACCAGGTGGCCGGTTATGAGCTGAACCCGGATGAAGTGGAGCCGCTTTTTAATTCACTCTCCAGATCCGTCCGCAAATATCCTTCAGCCAAAGAATTCGAGCACCGCGTGGAGCTCGCCAGGAAACTGGCCGTGGGGCAGCCTGCCATCGACTTCAACCAGAGGGACGCCGCTGGCAATCCCGTGACCCTCGCTTCTTTCCGCGGAAAATATGTGCTGGTGGATTTCTGGGCCAGCTGGTGCGGCCCCTGCCGGGCAGAGAATCCCAACGTCGTAAAGGCTTTCAACCGCTTCAAAGAAAAAGGTTTCACCATCCTCGGCGTTTCCTTCGACGAGCGCAAAGATAAATGGCAGCAGGCCATTGAGCAGGACGGCCTCACCTGGACCCATGTTTCCGACCTCAGGGGCTGGGGCAACGAAGTGGGCAAGCTGTACGGCATCCGCGCCATCCCGCAGAACGTGCTGGTAGACCCGGAAGGAAAGATCATCGCCCGCAATCTCCGCGCGGAAGACCTGAACCGCAAGCTGGAAGAACTGCTTAAATAACTAACGTCTTCACCATAACAAGGCCGGCCTCCTCAAAAGGCCGGCTTTTTTCATGTTCCTGAAAATATTATTTGGAAGTATTACGAACTGTTCGTAGATTTACGATAGTATCGTAATTATGAGAATTGTTTTGCTTGGAATATGGATCTGGCTGGTTGTGGGACTAACGCCGGCTGTTGCGCAAACGGTATTCAAAGTTTCCGGCAGGGTGCAGGACGAAAGCGGCAAACCGCTGCCTTTTGCAAGCGCCTTCCTTAACCAGACTACGCTGGGAGACAGGACTACAGAGGCAGGGACATTCACGGTCCGGAATATTCCTCCCGGCAAATACGAGTTGATCGTTTCTTATCTTGGATATGAGCCGGTGATAATGCCGGTGGAAGTACAGGCAGATGTGAGCGGCGTGACCGTGGTGCTGAAGCCGAAAGCGGGCGTGCTGAAAGAGTACGTCGTGCGCAGGGACCCGGAACGCGAGAGATGGATGAAGATGTTTGTACAGACGTTTGTAGGGCGGAGCAGCTTCGCGCAGCAATGCAAGCTGCTGAACGGCGAGATAGTGGACCTGAAGTATGACCGGGCTACCAACACGCTCACCGCCG
The DNA here is from genome assembly GCF_052044405.1 of Chitinophaga sp. 22620. Taxonomy (NCBI): domain Bacteria; kingdom Pseudomonadati; phylum Bacteroidota; class Chitinophagia; order Chitinophagales; family Chitinophagaceae; genus Chitinophaga; species Chitinophaga sp. 22620. The sequence goes on from NZ_JBQEMV010000002.1 coordinate 501,665, forward strand.
CCGCAGACGACTTCCTGGTGATAGAGAATGCAGCGCTGGGTTACCGCATCAGGTTCCTGCTCATGCATTTTACGTTCGACATGCGGAAGGGTTACTCCATGTATTACGGCAACCCGATGTTTGAGCCGATGAAACCGAAGAACAAAAGGCAGATGCAGAAATGGACGGACAACAGGAAGGCCGCGTATCTTGGCTCAACCATGCAGTTCTACAAAAGCCTGGCGAATAAAACACTGGAGCAGGACGGTTATACGGTACAGAAACTGGTGCGCAAGGAAAGGAAACGTGATTTCGTGGAACCGGAAGAGGAATTGAAATCGGGACAGGTGAAGATGCAAAAGCCGGGGACGTTTTCGAAGTATGTAAACTACCTGTACACCACACCTTTGCCATACGACAGCATCGTGTACAGATCAGGCAACAGTTACGTGATGAATTTCAAAGATCTTCTTTACGTGACCTATAAAAAAGAAAAAGAGGACCGGCTGTACGTCAGCGCCATGCTGCCGCCGAATGCCAAACGCAACTGGCAGACCTCGGTGCTGCAACTGCTGGCGCCGGAAGTGAAAATGGATCAGAACGGTAACATTGAAGCCCCTATGGACGTGATCTGCGAACAGTACTGGGGTTGGGAAAAAATGGCGGAAATGCTGCCTTTGGATTATAAACTTTAAAATTTCAAATCGTTCATTATATGGAAAAACTCACCAAACAGGAAGAAGCCGCCATGCAGGCCATCTGGAAAGTGGGCAGCGGGTTTGTGAAAGACTTCCTTGAAGCGCACGCCGCGCCGGCTCCGCCTTATACCACGCTCGCCTCCACCATCAAGAACCTTGAGAAAAAAGGATACGTGGAAGCCCGTAAGATGGGTAACGTGTACGAATACACGCCATCGATCGAAGAAGGGGAGTATAAGAAGAAGTTCATGAGCGGTTTCGTAAAGGATTATTTCGAGAACTCCTATAAAGAACTGGTCACTTTTTTCGCCAAAGACAAAAAGATCAGTCCTGAAGAATTGCAGGAGATCATCAACATGATCGGGAAAAAGTAATGCTGAACCTATAAATCAATGGTATGACCGCATTGTTCATATACCTGATAAAAGCCAATATCGCGCTCTGCCTCTTCTACCTTGCTTACCGCCTGGGGCTTCGCCGGCTTACCTTTTATACGCTCAACCGCGTGTTCCTCGTTACGGGGATCGTCTTTTCATCTTTGTTCCCCCTGGTGGATGTGAACGATTTTTTCACCCGCAACGAAACGCTCGCCTACCAGGTGGTGCAGTACGTGCCTGATTTCAGCATGCTGCAGCAGGCCGCGAAGCCGGAGATATTTACCATATGGGTGCTGCTGGAATGGGTTTTCTGGACGGGCGTGGCCGTAATGGGCCTCCGCCTGCTGATACAGCTGGTGTCGCTGCTGATGCTGCATACCAGAACAGAGCGGGTAACGCTGCAGGACCAGTCCATCCGCAAAATGGACGGTAATGTGAATCCTTTTTCGTTTTTCCGCAATATCTATGTGAATCCTGAACTGCATACGCCGGAAGAGCTGGAGGCCATCGTTCTGCACGAACAGGTGCATGTAAAGGAATGGCATTCGGCGGATGTTATGATGAGCGAGCTGAATAATGTTTTTTACTGGTTCAATCCCGGTGCGTGGCTCATGAAAACCGCCGTGAAAGAAAATCTTGAATTCCTGACCGACCGCAGGATACTGCGCTCCGGTGTGAACGCCACCGCTTACCAATACAGTCTTGTGAAGGTGAGCGCCGCACAATACGCGGCAGGCGTGGCCAATAACTTTAATTTCTCTCATTTAAAAAACCGCATAAAGATGATGAACAAAACAAGATCGTCGCGCGTGCAGCTCTACCGCTATGGAGTATTGGCATGCGTGGTATGCGGCGTCCTTTTATCCCTGAACTATACAAAAGCCGGCACGGTGGTGAATCACGTGGTGAGTGAAGTGAAAGAAGTGCTGGAGCCGCAGAAGAGGGATACGATGCCGCCCACAGTGACACTTTCGACAACAGACGTATTCAACGCCGTGGAAGACCAGGCTCAGCCCCGGTCCGTGGAAGACAAATTCAAATCCGTGAAAGCGGACGAATTCCAGACCATCAACGGCAAAAGCGTTAAACCCGAGACCGTTACAGTCACCGGTCTCAGCCTGGCCGGGCAGGTTAGCGGGATCAGGATTAACCACACAGCCGATACTTCCATTTCCGGCAAGCCTGCTACTACTATCACCGTGCGGGAAACTGCCGGCGGGCAGCCCGGCCGGCGGACCTTGCTGGCGCTGAACGGCTCAGGCAGTAACACCCTCGCGCCTGATACCGGCCGCCAGCCGCTGATCGTGTTGGATGGAAAGTCTTACCCGCCCGGTAAAGCCGGCTATTCTGCCCTCGATAACCTTGACGCGAATTCCATTGAATCCATTCACGTGCTGAAAGATAAATCTGCCGCCGCATTATATGGCCCTGCCGGGCAAAACGGTGTGCTGGTCATTTCTACAAAAAAGCAGCCTAAGGAAAAAAGGCTGGAAGAGGTGGTGGTGACCGGTTATGCTACCCCCGGGCAGGCTACTGCAACGGAAGAAGCGCGGCAGTTAAATGGCGTAGTGGTGGTGGGTTACGGCACCCAGCCCGCAGCAACCTCCATGTCAGCAGGTGCGAGCCCTGACGAGGTGATAGTAACCGGTTATGGCCGGAAAAGAACGGCAACAACAACGGCACGCGAACCGCAGCAGCTTACAGAAAAAACAGTCATAGGCAGGCATGCGCCCCAGGCCTCAGGCGATTCCATCCAGGCGGCTGAAATAGCCCGCGGTACAAAGAAGGGTGTGCTGAGCCTGGCTAAAACCGGCGCGCCTACCGGCACTACCTGCACTATTTATCCTAATCCCACCAAAGGGATCGTGAACATTTCTTTCAGCAATCCTGAAACAGGAAGCGGGGTGCTTGAAGTGAGAGATATGAATGGCAGGCCGGTTTACCACCAGTCGCTGTCTGAATTCAAGGGCAGCTATAAAGGCCAGGTGGACCTGAGCCGTTACCCGGCGGGCGCTTACGTGGTAAGGCTGAAGCTGGATGGTTCTGAAGTAAGCACGGACATAGTGGTGAAACAATAATTTCGAAAATTGATAAAGTATATAAAATGAAACCACGGCGGGCTTTTCAGCCTGCCGGTTTTCGTTTATATACTACCGTGCACCGCGCACACAGCGGAAACCGAGGTTGGATAAGCCTGAGGAAGGCGTCGTTTTCATTCTTGCCGATACCCTGTAACCCCTGCAATATTCATCGCTGCACATAAAAGAGCCGCCGCGTATCACGCGCTTTACATTCGCCGGATCGTCAGAAGGATCGTTCGGCGTATTGGATCCTTCCGGGTTCCGCGTTCCCGGTTTTACCTGGCTGTAATAGCTGTTGTCGTACCAGTCTGCGGTCCATTCCCATACGTTGCCGGCCATGTCGTATAACTTATAAGCGTTGGCGGGAAATGATTTTGCGGGAGCTGTGCCGTAAAAACCATCGGCCTGCGTGTTCTGGTAGGGGAAGTGGCCGTTCCAGATATTGGTTTTGCCCGGGCTTGCCTGCGGCGTTTCCGAGCCCCAGGGGAAGGGCTGGCCTTTCAACCCGCCGCGTGCGGCATATTCCCATTCGGCTTCCGTAGGCAGTCTTTTCCGGGCCCATTTGGCGTAAGCCTGCGCATCGTCCCAGCTGATATGCACAACGGGATGCTGTTCTTTTCCTTTAAGATCGCTGCCGGGGCCTTCGGGGTGCTGCCAGCTGGCGCCGCGCTCGAAGCTCCACCACTGGCTCACATCGTTGAGGTCTACGGCTGTTTGGGTAGGTACAAAAACGAGGGAGCCGGGGAGCAGGTCCATACTGTCGGGCTCAGGCGAGCCGGGCGGCAGGGAGGCCATGATCTCTTCTTTGGAAATGGGCTTTTCGGCAGTGGTGATGTAGCCGGTAGCTTTCACGAAAGCCGCGAATTCGGCATTGGTCACTTCATGCTCATCCATCCAGAAAGAATCGATCTTTACCAGGTGCCTCGGGTATTCGTCCGGCTGGCCGGAATCATCGTCCGCGCCCATTTCAAATTCCCCTCCGGGCACGAGCTGCATGGGGTTCAGCTGTTCCACCACCGGGGGTACGGCGTGGTCTTTCTGCTTCGCGGGTTGGTTGCATGCTGCCAGCATTATGATCAGGGCCAGGCTCTGGCCGGGATATTTAATTATCATACGTCTGCAAAGGTACAACGGGGCCGTGAAATTGTTAAATTGTTAAATTGTTGCCGGAGAGCCCAAAAATGAGCATAATCCGTAACTTGCCTGTCATGGCTTTCACGCGAGAAGATTTCGGGCATGACTTCAAATGGGGTGTGGTTATTTCTGCTTTCCAGAACGAAGGCTCCCACGATGTTCACGGCAAGGGACTTTCCATCTGGGATGCTTTCCAGGACAGGAAAGGGAGGATCAAAGACCGCACGCATGCCCGCACCGCCTGTGACTTTTACAACCGTTACCGGGAAGACATCTTCCTGGCGCGTTCCCTCGGCTTCACCGTATTCCGTTTTTCCCTCTCATGGCCCCGCATCATGCCTAAAGGCACTGGCGCGGTGAACCAGCCAGGCATCGATTTTTACCACCGGGTGATAGACACCGTCCTGGAAGCGGGCATGGAGCCTTACGTGACGTTATATCACTGGGACCTTCCGCAGGCGCTGGAGCAAAAAGGCGGCTGGTGCCACCGCGGCACCGTGTTCGCTTTCGAGGAATTCGCCAACCTCTGCGCCCGTGCGTATGGCCATAAAGTGAAGAACTGGATCGTGCTGAACGAGCCTTTCGGTTTCACCTCGCTCGGGTATATGCTGGGCGTGCATGCCCCTGGTAAGTTCGGGCTGAGCTATTTTTTTCCTGCCGTGCATCATGTGGCGCTGGCGCAGGCGGAGGGAGGCAGGGCGGTTCGCACGGAAGTATCCGGCGCGCGCATTGGCACCACTTATTCCTGTTCCCAGATCATTCCATATACGAACAACGAGCGCGACCAGCAGGCTGCGCTGCGGGCGGATGCGCTGTTCAACCGTCTTTTTATAGAACCCGCGCTGGGCTTGGGTTACCCCACCGACGTATTTCCCCTGCTTAAGCGGATCGGCCGGCGGTACACGCTCTGGCGCGATTGGGAAAAGCTTCCTTTCGATTTCGATTTTATAGGCGTACAGAATTATTTCCCGCTGGTGATCCGTTACAACGCATTCATGCCTTACATACAGGCGTCTGAAGTGAAACCGGGCTCGCGCCGTGTGCCGCAGACCGCGCTGGGCTGGGAGATCAGCGGGTCGGGCATGTACAATATCTTACAGCAGTTTTCCGCCTACGAAGGCGTGAAAGAGATCATGATAACAGAAAGCGGCGCCGCTTTTAAAGATACGATGGTGAACGGCGCGGTAAACGATACGGACCGCACCGCATATTTCCAGGAATACCTGCAGGCCGTGCTGCGGGCCAAAAGAGCAGGTGTGCCCGTGACCGGTTATTTCGCATGGACGCTCACCGATAATTTTGAATGGGCCGAAGGATATAACGCACGCTTCGGGCTGGTGCATGTGGATCATGAAACGCAGGCGCGGACAGTGAAAGCATCAGGCCACTGGTTCCGGGAACTGCTGGGTAAAGGCCCGCACGGACTAAGGACCGCCGGAAATGAAAGCTGGCACCGCGAAGGCCATCGGTAAACAAGCGCCGGCGGGCAAAAGAAAAACCGCTTTTGAGGTTAACGCCGTATAAAGGTTGCTGAGTATGGTATTCCTTTTACCCGCCGGGCCGTGTTTATAATTCTTTGCGTTTGAAGAACCAGCTGTCGCGCAGGCCGAGATGCAGCACGATGTTGAAATAAGATTCCGTGATAAGCCCGTTGGAGGAAGTGCCGCGCTGCCCGCCTTCCAGCCCCAGGTAATACCTCAGGTGGCCGGTTCTGCTGGGCAGCGACGCGCCCACGGAAAGCCCGAAATCATTGATCTTTTCACCTTTCACCTGTATATACCCCGTGTGATAGCTCAATCCCGCCTGGATGGACAAATGCTCCGTTTTCCTGTCGAAATAATATTTGTAGAACGAATACTCCATGCCACCCGCGAAACGCTGGGAATTCACATATTTAAAATCCGTTTGTTTCCCGTTCAGGCCTTCCCATTGCTGCCTGCGGTAATCCGCCAGCCAGGTGATATGCTCGTTGGAGAGCGAGAGGCCGAGACCCAGCTGCGCGGGCAGGTAATAATTCCCGGTGCTGCTCTTGCCTTCGTACAGCATATTGTCGTTTGCATCGCGGATGGAAAATTCATCCTCGGCATGGAGGCGGGTTTGCCAGCGGTACGTAGCGCCGGCACCCACATCCCAGGCGCCTGCCTTGCCCGTGTATTGTAGTCCTGCCGTAAAATTGAAGCTGCGGTAGAAAGAACGTTTTTCGGTATGTATCTCGTTATTCCCCAGGCTGTCCGTAATAGTTACCGGGCCGAAAAGCAATGCGGACGATAATCCCGCGTAAAAATTCCTACTGATCTTAACGCCGTTTGAAAAGTAAAGGCGGTTGATGCCGCCGGTGCCTTCAACCGCGTTCTGGATCTCGGCTTCCGTGCCCGCAATGTGCGTGTTGTTCACCAGTTTAAAGTCTACGCGGCTATATGGCATCAGGCCGAAACTCAAACCCCACCTGCGGTTCACCTTAAATCCCATGGCAAAACGTTTGAACGCGATATCGCCGGCGGACTGGCTGATGTCGGAGCTGTTGTACTGGAGCGATTTTGCGGCAACGGAGGCTTCAAAAAAGAAAGTTTCCATGGGTATGCGGCCATAGGAAGCGGGATTGAGCTCGTTCAGGAAACTGCCGGAGGAGCGTGCAATGCCCGCGCTGCCTGTGCCGAAGTTGCGGCTGTAATCTTTTTCCTCGAGGTCGCCGATGCCGTAGGCGGAATACAGCGAGTTCACGCCTTTCTGCGCCTGCGCCTGCACGGCGAGCAACAGCAAACAGCCGATGGTATATTTTCGCATCATTGGTATAACAGGTAATAGATTTTTAATTGCGCGCGGTACTGCCTGTTGCCGCCGTCGCCCACCACCAGCCGGTTGAGCTGTGTATGGAACTCACTGAAAGGCGCAGCCAGCAGCAGGCCACGGTAAGTATACACGTCCGCCGTCATCATGGCGCGGCAGTATTCAGTCACATCCCAGGAATACTGGTTGTTCTCCGGGTAAAGCTTGTCCACCCGCAGGTTGCCGTACTGGTTTCCGGCTGTGGAGGCGAGCGTGTCGCCCTGTGCCACGATGTTCTTTTTATCAGCCAGCGTGAGCGTAAGCCGCGATGGCAGCGGGTAATCTTTCAGCGTGCTGTTGTCCGGCTTTATGATCAGTTCCGCCTGCATGATGCGGCCGTAACGGCCCAGTTCCAGCAAGCCGGCAATGGTAGGGAAGTCTATGCGGGTTACCGCACCGGTGAGCGGCTGTACGAATGTGCGGTTCGCCGTTGTTTCGCCTGGCAGGCCTTCCGCGCCGGGTTGCAGGCTGGCGATGGACGTATTGCTGCGGTCGTAGGTAAACGAGTTGAATTGCAGTTCAGGAAGGTTCATCCGGAAGTCCACCGTTTTTTCTTCCACTGTTTCTTTCGCGATATGATAATGCAGCCGCATTATTACCGCTGTATCGTTCATGAGCAGGCGGAAGGCAGCGGTATTGTTCACGCCGCGGATGTTCAGCCCTTTGAAATAATCCCGCCAATAGTCTTCGTTGGAAAGGATGTCCGACTTGTTCTTCAGCATTTCAAACAATTCGATCCCTTTCGCATCGTCCATCTTCAGGTGAACCACGTCGCCGGAGGTGGGGCGGATGTATTGCGTCACGTCCGCCAGCGGCGCTGCTGCAATGGGGAACTGCTGATGGCTCCACAGTACGTAATAATCGTCGGGCAGCAACAGCGGGCGGGTGAGCTGGAATACCTGGAACCTTTGCGGGGGAAGGGTATCACCGTAATAATGCCCGTCAGGCCTGATGATCAGTTCCAGTGAATCATAAATGGCGCGCAGATCCGGTGCGGTATTAACTGGAAGGCCTACACGAAATGTGGTATGGGAAGTGAATTTCCCGAACACGGGATCGGTATAGCTGCCAACGAGGCCCGTGCCGGTGCCGGAAGTGCGCACGGAATCCAGCTGCACGGTGCGCATCTGCACCTGGAGAGTATCCATCAGCGAGTATTGCACGTTTCCCCCGTCGATTACGTTATCATACGAAAATCCGCTCTTGTCACATGCGGAAAAGCAGGCCACGACGGCCAGCGCGCTTAACCGCTTCATTAAGCAATGGTTTGTAAGTTGCATAGCTGCGCAATGATAGTCAGCTTCGCCAGCCCGATGCGGCGGTAATATGCAGGCCCTGACTTTTTACCGGTCAATTCCGGTTATTTCCCGGCGAGTGGTGTTTTAAGACGAATAAAGGCGGTTTGCGGGCAAAGCGGCAAAACGGCAGGGTTGGCAGACGAAAAGCGCTTATTCGTCCTTAAATGCCCATTGTCCGTCTATTTTAAAGTACCCATAACAGTTCCCCGGATAATTTTGGCCGTGTTAAAAAAAACTATTGTATGCAGAAAGCAAGAATTTATTGCTGGATACTCGCAGGCCTTTTGGCCGGGTGTTCCAAAGACGACGATGACGACGACGAGGTCGGCAACTGGGTGGAATTGTCTGAACTGGCAGGCGATCCGCGGGCTGAGGCCGTGTCGTTCGTGATAGGGGATACCGCTTACCTGGGTACCGGCTTTAACGGGGAAGATTATTTGCGCGATTTCCTGAAGTACACGCCGCGCAGCGGATGGTCGCAGATCGCGGACCTGCCCGCCGATGCCGATGCGCGCACCAGCGCCGTGGCTATGGTGATCGGGCAGACCGCCTACGTGGGCACGGGTCAGAACGAGCTGGGATACCGCCTGAACGACTTCTGGGCCTACACGCCTTCGAAGGGGTATTGGGAAAAGAAAGCAAAGCTTATTGGTCCCAATCCCGCCCTGGACCTGTCCCGCAAGGATGCCGTGGCCTTCGCGGTGAAAGGAAACGGTTATGTGGCCACCGGCTATAATGACGGTGCGCTGAAGGATGTATGGAAATATGTTCCCGGTGAAGACAGATGGTACCCGATGCAATCGTTCGAAGGTTCCAAACGTACCGAAGCCGCCGCGTTTGTGATCCAGGACAAGGCATATATCGTTACCGGTGTGAACAACAGTGAGAATAAGATCGATTTCTGGGAGTACAATCCTGACCAGGACGATTGGGTAGAGCTCCGTGAAATAGCCAACACCAACGACGACGAGGATTATGACGACGATTACGACATCTCATGCAGCAATGCCGTCGCATTTGTGAAGAACAACAAGGCCTACATCAGCACCGGCACCAAAGGAGGGAATTCAGTGCTTACCTGGGAGTACAATCCTGTTACCGATATGTGGATACAACGAAGGGAGTTTGAAGGCGTAGCCAGAACGGGCGCCGTAGGCTTCACGCTGGGGAACGTACTGTACCTGGCTACCGGCCGCAGCAGCGGGTCCTACTTCGATGATCTTTACAGCTTCGATCCCGAAGCGGAATATAACGAGGACGATTGATATTCAAGCCAACGCAACTTATGAGGAAACTATGCTTATTCGCAGCCATTGTATTGACACTGCTGGCATGCCGCCGGCAGTCAATACTGCGGCTCACCACGGAAAAAACGCAGCATGGATGGGCTTACAGGATCACAAAAAAAGGGAAACCGCTCATCTTCCAGGAATATATCCCCGCGATTCCTGGTTATCATCCATTCAAAAGCAGGAGCGACGCGCAACGGACAGGCCAGCTGGTATTATCCAAACTGAAGAACCGCAGGTTCCCCTCGCTCAGCATGCGGGAGGTGGACAGCCTGCAGCTCACACGGTAACTTTAACACTTGCTTAAGAGTCTCGGCAACTCTTTTAACACTTGCTTAAGAGTATGTGGAGTAAGTTTATCGCCGATTCACACCTATGATCAGTATCAGGCATATTTTCAGGAATAAATTAGTGCTGGTGGCCGTTCACGTGGCTGCGTGGCTTTGCCTTTTCCTGTTCCCTTTCTTTATATACCGCATCAGGGTGGAGGATCATTTCTTTTACCTTAAGGAGGCCATCAACACATTATTTATCATCGGGCTTTTTTACCTGAATATTTATGTGCTGATCCCGCGCTTCTTCACGTTGAAACGGATCAGTATCTATATAGGGTTCGTGCTGCTGTCGCTGCTGTTCATCGGTGTGCAGCAGGCGCTGGTGGAATACCAGTTCATGAAAAGGATCATGACCGTGAGAGCAGGCGCTTTCGGAATGGCCATGACCTCGCCGGGAATGATGATGCCTCCGGGCGAAAGGGTGCTGATCAGGGGCGGCGCGATACTGGATGATGCGCCGTCTATGCACGTTGTGCCGCGGGGATGGCGGAAACATGTGATCACCAGCTACCGCAACAGCCGGCCGGTGATAACAACCGTAGGATTTACGGATAGCATAGGTCCGTCGGATTCCGCTATGGCGCAGCCTGCTATGCCGCTGCCGCTGGCCGATAGTATTTTTATCCGGCATTTCTTTTTCCCGGAGATCTTCCGCAAGAGCGCCACTTTTACCTTGCTGATGCTCTTCATGAGCGGGTTCATCAAAATAGGGCTGGAATGGTTCAAGAGTGAAAAACAAAGGGAGGAACTGAAGCTGGCCAACCTGAACGCCGAGCTGAAATTCCTGAAATCGCAGATCAACCCGCACTTCCTGTTCAACAGCCTGAATACGATCTATTCGCTGGCCCACCGCCGCTCTCCGGAAACGGAACATGCGCTGGTGAAGCTGTCCAACATCCTGCGGTATATGATCTACCAGAGCAATGAAGACAAGGTACAGCTGGGCAGCGAGCTGCGGTATTTACAGGATTACATAGATATACAACGCTTACGCATGACGCGCAACATTCCCGTGGAATTTAGCCAGGAAGGCGATCCGGCGGGACTGGAGATTGCGCCGATGCTGCTGATCCCCTTCGTGGAGAATGCCTTCAAGCATGGGATCAGCTACAGGGAAGAAGCATTCATCAACATCCGCCTGCACATAGAACCCGGCGGGGTGCTGCACCTGGTGGTGCGCAACCGGCTCTTTAAACAACGTGTGGCGGAGAAAGGGGGAGTTGGATTGAATAATGCGCTCAAACGGTTGAGTTTATTATATAATGATGCACATACCATAACTGTCCGCGAGCATGGAGATGAATATATTGCTGACCTTAAAATTGCGTTGAAACATGATGAAGTGCTTAGCGTTGGATGATGAGCCGCTGGCTCTGGAGATCATTGCCGATTTTGCCGCGAAGGCGCCCGTTCCCATGCAGCTGAAAACTTTTGAGAGCGCTGCGCTTGCGCTGAAATATCTGCAGGAGGAAACCGTGGACCTGATCTTCCTTGACATTAAAATGCCGGACATCACCGGCATACAATTCCTGAAATCACTGAAACATCCGCCTATGGTAATATTCACCACCGCCTATGAAGAGTATGCGCTGGACGGGTTTGAGCTGGATGTAGTGGATTACCTGCTGAAGCCGATCCCGTTCGAACGGTTTATGAAAGCGGTGATACGTGCGCAGGAATACCTGAGCGTGCTGCAGCCTAAGGCTGCGGACACGGATTATATTTTTGTAAAAACAGAGTACAAGATCATTAAGATCAACCTCGAAGACATCCTCTACATCGAGGCGCTGAAAGATTACATCAAGATCTACACTGCGCACCAGCCGGTGCTTACACTCAAAAGCCTGAAGTCGTTCGAAAGCCGCCTGCCGAAAGATAAGTTCATGCGCGTGCACCGCAGCTACCTGGTGGCGATGAATAAGATCAATTCGGTGGAACGGAATACGGTGATGATCGCCAATCAATCCATCCCGATCAGCGAGGGATACAGGGACAGGTTCTATGATGTGATCACACGATACTCATGATGATAATGTATGCCATCGCGAAAACAAATATGTGAAAATGAGGTCACCCTTGTGTGTGGTTTTGCTGTCTTTATAGATAGAAAAACCGCATACACTTATGGCATCATTTTATGACTTTGACTACATCATTGAATTGAATGAGAAAAGAATGGAACAGTATTCGAATGCTTACCACCGGTATGTAGAGAAGTTCACAGTACTGTTGGTAATTTATTCCGCATTTGCAATCTTCCTCATTCCGATTATTCAATCACTGTTTTTTACGGAAGATGAATGCTATTGGCTTCATCATGTTGCATTTTACCTGTTTATTGCGTTCCTTTTGTGTTCTGTTTTTTTTACGATTAAGCTGCTAACACCAGTGGATGTCGTATACCTCACAGAGCCCAGGATCTATTACGAGGTCTACAAGGAAAAATACGAGAAAGAGGGGAATGATCCTGCAAATACAGATTCCAGGCTAAAGGCGGGATACATTTATGAGCTGGAGAGTGTAGTAAGCAGGAACAACGTAATTTACAAACGAAAGAGCAGGTTTTACAGCTGGGCGTTTTCATTTGCGATATTTGCAACGCTGCCCTACCTTGTTTGTTTGGGTTTTCATGTTCGAAAGGCGAAAGATCACAAGCAGCCGATTAGTATAATTGAAAAAATCATTAACTTTAGCGAAATGTAATTTTATGGAAAGGAATTCTAATAAATTACAGGACAAGAAAACACTCCGTCGCCGGGTTAATTTACCTGAGATGGGCAATGTCGAAATTTTAACTCCTGAACCTGAATACGTAACAGAAGGGGTTGATTTTAGTTTTTTTGTAGAAGCCTGGAAGGAAATAAAAAAAGTTGCACATAAAATAGGCGCCTGGTAAGGCGCCTATTCTTTTTCCACCAATAAAAAAACCGCTTCAGCACTACACCAAAGCGGTTCCTTCAATATCTCATCAGATCATTCAGATCAACTCCTTCAGCTTCTCCACCACTTTATCCACCTCTTCTTTCGTATTATGCCTTGAGAACGAGAACCTCACCGCAACCCTGTTCGGATCGTTGTTGATGGCGCGGATCACGTGAGAGCCTGCATCCGCACCGGAGGTACACGCACTGCCGCCTGAGGCGCAGATGCCGTTGATATCCAGGTTGAACAGGAGCATTTCGCTCTTTTCGGACTTGGGGAAAGAAACGTTCAGCACAGTGTAAAGGCTGCGGCCATAAAGGTCGCCGTTGAAGCTGACACCCGGAATATGTTTTTGCAGCTGCTCTGCCATGTACAGGCGCACGCCGTTGATATAGCTGCTGTGTTCTTCAAAGTGTTCGGTGGCCAGTTCCAGCGCTTTGGCAAAACCCACGATGCCGTAGAGATTTTCAGTGCCGGCGCGCATATTCCTTTCCTGCGAACCACCCTGGATGTAAGGCGTGATCTTCACATTCTCGTTGATGTACAGGATGCCCACGCCCTTCGGGCCATGGAACTTATGCCCGGCGCCATTGATGAAATGCACGGGCGTGTTGCGCAGGTCGAAAGGGTAGTGGCCCACGGTCTGCACGGTATCGGAATGGAAGATCGCATCGTATTCCTTGCAAAGGTTGCCCACTGCATGAAGGTCCAGCAGGTTGCCGATCTCGTTGTTGGCATGCATGAGCGATACCAGGCTTCTCTCTTTGGAACCGGCCAGCAGCGCGCGGAGGTCGTCCATATCCACGTGGCCGTCAGGCAGCAGCTTCACCCAGGATACCTTCACGTCTTCCTTATGCCCGGCATGCTCCACCGTATGCAGGGTGGCATGGTGCTCGATGGGGGAGGAAATGATGTGGCGGCAGCCCAGGTCGCGGATAGCGGCCGCGATGGCAGTGTTGCTGCTTTCAGTGCCGCCGGAGGTGAAAAATATCTCACCGGGGTGGGCGCCGAGTATCTTTGCAACGGTTTTACGGGCATTTTCGATTCCAAGACGGGATTCCCGGCCATAGGAGTAAATGGAGGACGGGTTGCCGAATTTTTCGGTCATATAAGGCAGCATGGTATCCAATACTGCCTTGTCAAGCGCCGTGGTGGCGGCATTGTCGAAGTAGATCCTTTCCAATTTCTTGCGGTGGTTTGGTTTTTGACTAAAAAGTGCCACAAATTTACGGAATTAGCCATAAACAAAAACGGATGACGGTTTGTTCCGTCATCCGCTCATGTATATTTAAGTCTATAGGAATTATATAAATTCCTTGATATCCTGCATGATCTTGCGTGCAATGTTGTCTGCCGTGGTCTCATTCTGGCTTTCCGCGTAAATACGGATAATGGGCTCTGTGTTGGACGTGCGCAGGTGCACCCAGTCCTTGTCGAATTCGATCTTCAGGCCGTCTTCGGTGTTCTGGGGCTGGTTCTTGTATTTACCTTTGATCTTTTCGAAGATCTCTTTCACGTCGATCCCTTTGTCCAGCTCGATCTTATTCTTGGAAATGAAATAATCGGGATATGAGTTGCGGAGGGCTTTGATGGTCTTTTTGCTCTGCGCCAGGTGGCTGAGGAACAGCCCGATGCCGATGAGCGCGTCGCGGCCGTAATGCAGGTCCGGCACAATGATGCCGCCGTTGCCTTCGCCGCCTATCACGGCATTCACGGCTTTCATGCGGTTCACCACGTTCACTTCGCCAACGGCTGAAGGATGGTATTCACCGCCGTTCCTGAGGGTGATATCCTTCAAAGCCTGGGTAGAACTGAGATTGCTTACGGTGTTGCCTTTCCTGTGTTTCAGCACATAGTCGGCCACCGCCACCAGGGTATATTCCTCGCCGAACATGCTGCCGTCTTCACATACAAAGCAAAGGCGGTCCACATCAGGATCCACGGCAATGCCGAAGTCTGCCTGCGATTTGTTCACCTCGTTGGAAAGGGCCGTCAGGTTTTCGGGGAGGGGTTCGGGGTTATGGGCAAACTTGCCGTTCACCTCGTCGAAGAGTACGGTCACTTCTGCCACGCCCAGGGCCTTCAGCAACGCCGGTACGAAGATGGCACCGGTGGAATTCACCGCATCCACCACCACTTTAAAGCCGGCCGCTTTGATGGCGGCAACGTCTACCAGCGGGTAGTTCACCACGAGGTCCACATGTTTCTGGAGGTAAGAATCGTCTGTGCGGTAGGAACCGAGCTTTGAAACATCTGCAAACACAAAATCTTCCCTGGCTGCAATGTCCAGCAATTCGGCGCCGTCTGGGCCGGAAATGAATTCGCCTTTGGCGTTCAGGAGCTTCAGCGCGTTCCATTCCCTGGGATTATGGCTGGCAGTGAGAATGATGCCGCCCGCAGCCTGTTCCATGGTTACGGCGATCTCCACCGTAGGGGTGGTGCTGAGATCCAGGTCCACCACGTCGATACCCAAACCGTTCAATGTGGATACCACGAGGTTTTTGACCATTTCCCCGGAAATACGCCCGTCGCGGCCGATCACCACCTTCCTGTTCTCGGCGTTCTGCTTCAACAGCCAGGTGCCATAAGCGGCAGTGAATTTCACCACATCAAGAGGGGAAAGGCCTTCTCCCGGCTTACCGCCGATCGTTCCACGAATGCCCGAAATTGATTTAATCAGTGCCACAATTGTTGGATTTTTTTAGGACAGCAAAGATAGTCGATTAGAACTTTATCCCACCCGTTAATTTGCTATGAACAAAGCATTAAATGCTTGTTGCCGCAATTAGGCTATATTTGCAGCTACGTATAAAATTTAACGAGAATATAATATAATGAGTCATCTTTGGTCGCGTATACCCAGGTACATCCGGTATATCTTTATGCAAACCCTGTACCTTTTCGGATTCCTGGTTCTCTGGCGCGTGATCTTCTACTGCTTCTTCCTTACCAGCACCATCCGCGATTCCGCGGTGATCCTGAGAGCCTGGGGCCTGGGCCTGAGATTCGACCTGCGGCTCGCGCTCGTGCTCATGATCCCCATGGGCCTTATAGCGGTCATTGCCCGCGACCGGCTTTTCGGTACCGGGGCGCTCCGCCGGATCAATTACTGGTATTTTTTTATAATATATCTGCTGCTGTCCGTTTTTTACGTGATAGACCTGGGGCATTACAGCTACCTCGGCATCCGCGTGGATCCTTCCGTAACGCGCTTCCTGGCGGCAGGTGAAAGGGGCACCAATGCCCGGATGCTGTGGGAAAGTTACCCCGTAGTGTGGGGCCTGCTGGGGATCGGGCTGTTGCTGCTGCTGGTGAACTGGAGCGTGAGGAATATTTTCCGGCGTTATGCCGGCAAAGAAGGCATTCCTCTCCGGCCCAAACGTTTTGCCGCCTGGGTAGTGGCGCTGGTATTGCTTTTCAGCCTGGGTATCTATGGCAACATGGCCTACTTCCCGCTTCGCTGGAGCCAGGCGATGTTCACGAGAGACAACGGGATCACCAGTCTCGCCCTCAACCCCATCACCTACTTCATTTCCAGCTTTTCCGTGAAAGATGATACGTTCGACCGCGAAAAGACCCGCAAATATTACGCGCCCATCGCGGAATACCTGGGGGTGGACCATCCCGATGCGGACAAGCTGAACTATGCGCGGAGCTTTTCCGCGGACAGTACCAAACCCCGCCAGAACGTGATCATCGTGATGCTGGAATCGGGCGGGGCGGCGATGATGAGCATGTTCAACAATCCCATGCAGGCCACGCCTAACCTGCAAAAGCTGGCGGACCAGGGATTGCTGTTCACAGACTTCCATGTGCCCGCCATGAGCACCGCCAAAACAGTATTCGGCGTTACCACGGGCCTGCCGGACGTTTGTAAGTTCAAAACCGCCAGCCGCCACCCGGGCATCGTGGATCAGCGGGTGATCATGGACCAGTTCGACGGGTATGAAAAATATTACCTGCTCGGCGGGAACACCAACTGGGCCAATATCCGCGCCGTTTTCACCAACAACGTGGAAGGCATCAGGATCTTCGAGGAGGGGTATTTCAAAGCGCCGAAAGCAGACGTGTGGGGCGTGTCCGACTTCGACCTCATTACCGAATCGGACGAGATATTTAAGGCCGCGCACGACCGCAAACAGCCGTTCATCGCCTACCTGCAGACCGCGGATAACCACGAACCTTACACGACCACCGAAGGCAAAGGGGATTTTAAGAGAGTGACGGAGAAAGACATTGATATGGCGGCTTTCAAAAAAAGCGGCTTCCTGTCCATAGACCAGCTGAACGCCCTGCGGTACATGGATTACAACATCGGTTACCTGATGGAAAGGGCCGCCCGGAGCGGTTACCTGGACAATACGATTTTCGTGTTCTTCGGCGACCACAGCGCCCGGCTGAATCCTTTCAAACACATGCCGCTGCCTGAATACGAAATGGGGACCTTCGTGGATCATGTTCCCTGCATCATTTACAACCCGAAGCTGCTCAGGCCGCAGAAGATCAGCCGCATGGGCAGCCTGCTGGACGTGTATCCCACCGTGGCAAAGCTGGCCGGCCTCCCTTTCACCAATTACACCATGGGCGTGGATATGCTGGATACCACCACGTACAGGGGTGAACGTTATGCCTTCATCACCTACACCCGCAACCTGCAATCGTTTTACGCATTGCAGGGGCAGCAGTATCTTTGCGAGATCGGGCTTGAATCCGGCGACATGCGGTTGTACGACCTGAAGGCCGATCCGTTAAGGGATGTAAAGGAAAAACATCCCGAAACAGCGGCCGCCCTCGATAAATTAACGCGGGGTTTTTACGAAAGCTCCCGATATTTGATGTTTAACAATAAGAAACCGAGATAACACAGCGCAGCGAATGGAAGTTCCGAAACAATGGTTCAAAGACTGGTTCAATTCACCTTATTATCACCTGCTGTACAGCAACAGGGATGAAAGGGAAGCCTCTTCTTTTATTGCCAAACTGGTGGAATACCTGCACCCCGCGCCCGGCGCCCTCATGCTGGACGTGGCCTGCGGCAGGGGCCGGCACGCCAAGTTCCTGGCAGACAAAGGGTTCAACGTAACCGGCATCGACCTCTCCGAAGAAAGTATTGCGGCCGCCCGCAAGCTGGAGAACGACCATCTCAGCTTTTTCCAGCACGATATGCGGCTGCCGTTCAGGATCAATTACTTCGACCTGGTGTTCAATTTTTTCACCAGCTTCGGGTATTTCGAGACCCGCCATGAGAACGATAATGCATTGCGTACCCTTGCCAACAGCCTGAAGCCGGGCGGGAAGCTCGTGCTGGACTACCTCAACAGCGTATACGCCGCCGCCCACCTGGTGGAAAATGAAGTGAAAGAGCTGGACCATGTGGTGTTTGACATCCACCGGGAAATGGAGGGCGGGAAATTCCTCAAAAAGATCCACATCCTCGATAAAAAACAATTGCTGCGGGCCACATTCGCCGAGAGTGTGAGCGCCTTCCGCCGGAAGGACTTTGAAGAGATGTTTGCACTGCAGGGATTGCAGATCACCGATGTGTTCGGCGACTATCATTTCAATATCTTCGATGAGGAGCACTCTCCGAGGCTCATCCTCATTGCACAAAAACCAATTGGCTGATGAACGACCTGCTTACCTGGGACCTGAAACTGTTCTTTTATATTAACGGCAGATGGACGAACGGATTTTTTGACTTCCTGCTGCCCTGGATGCGGGAGCCCTACGTTTGGGCGCCGCTTTACCTGTTCCTGCTCGTATTTGTGCCGTTAAACTTCCGCTGGAAGGGCTTTTTCTGGATCGTGTTCTTCATCATCACCTTCGCCATTACAGACCAGTCCAGCATGTTCTTCAAGAACCTGGTGGGCCGCCTGCGGCCGGGGAACGACCCGGTGATAGCCCCTTACGTACGGGTGCTGGTGGAGTATTATCCCAGGAGCGGGAGCTTTACATCCTCTCACGCCGCCAACCATTTCGGGCTGGCGATGTTTTCTTTTATAACTTTAAGACCGCAGATCGGGAAATGGGCCTGGCTGTTCTTCGTGTGGGCCGCGGTGATATGTTATTCCCAGATATATGTAGGCGTGCATTACCCGCTCGACATTGTGGGGGGCGCTTTACTGGGAATGCTGGCGGGCACGATGAGCGGAGGATTTTTTCAACGAAGAATAAGACTGGAACCGGAACAGACAACATGAACTTAACATACCTGATATTGATACTGGCCGCCACCATCGGCGGAGGTATGATCCCCATGCTTTTCAAAAGGGTGCATCCCGGCCTGCCTATCTACCTGCTGGCATTTACGGGCGCATTCCTGTTCGGGATCACTATTATGCACCTTCTCCCGGAAGTGTACGAGGAGCTGGACCACTCCGCGGGCATTTATATCGTTCTGGGCTTCTTTTTACAGGTTTTCCTGCAGCAGCTGAGCCACGGTATGGAACATGGGCACACCCACCTGCCTGCGGCAGGCCACCAGCACCATGTAGCGGTGCTGCCGCTGCTGGTCGGGCTGAGCATACATGCTTTTATGGAAGGTATCCCGCTGGGATTCAACTACGAGGATCAATCCGCCCTTCCTTCGCTGATGCTGGGAGTAATGGCGCATAAAGTGCCGGAAGCGCTCACGCTCATCACTGTAATGATGCACGCGCACCAGTCCAAAACGCAATTGTGGAAGATTCTCATTATCTTTTCGCTGATCACTCCTTTATCCGCTATACTGGCTGCGCAGCTGGGCAGGGAATTTGAAGTAGTCACAAATTCGCTGGTTTACCTGGTGGCGCTGGTTGTAGGTGCGTTCCTGCACATTTCCACTACCATCTTTTACGAAAGCGGTACCAAACATCATGAACTAAGCCGTCAGAAAGTGCTGGCCATTGCCGCCGGCCTTGCTTTAGCTTTTGTTACACTGATATTTGAATAATTAATTATTTTTAGGCTTAATATTATGGAAGTCGTCATTATCCTCGTCCTTATTTTGCTCAACGGTATCTTCTCAATGGCGGAGATAGCCCTGGTTTCCGCACGGAAAGTGCGGCTTGAGAATGCAGCCAGGCAAGGGGACGATAAAGCCAAAGCCGCTCTTAAATTATCCAATAACCCGGATACGTTCCTGTCTACCGTACAGATCGGCATTACGCTGATCGGTATCTTAACCGGTTTGTACTCCGGCGAACAGCTGAAAGAAGACGTAAAGCTCTTTTTCACCAACTGGCCGCTTCTGGCGCCCTACGCCAACGGCATTGCCACAGCCGTGATCGTTATCTGCGTCACCTACTTCACCCTCGTGCTGGGCGAACTGCTGCCCAAAAGGATCGGGCTGGCCAACCCAGAGCTGATCGCCAAGCTGGTGGCCAAACCCATGAACTTCATCTCCCGGGTTACTTTCCCCTTCGTTTGGCTGCTGAGCCGCTCCACCACCGTGCTGGTGAAGGTTATCGGGCTCAAACGCTCGTCGGACAGCAATGTGACGGAAGAAGAGATCAAGGCCATCATCAGCGAAGGCACCTCATCAGGCGCCATAGAGGAAACAGAACAGGAGATCATCGAGCGCGTTTTCCACCTGGGAGACCGCAATATCACCTCCCTCATGACCCACCGGACGGACATCATCTGGCTGGACATCCATGAGGACGGCGAAAGCTATAAACGCAAGATCAAAGCCGCCCCGCACTCCGTTTACCCCGTTTGCGAAGGCCAGATAGACCATATCAAAGGCATTCTCACCATCAAGGACCTGTACGCCGCCGGCAACCTGGCCGTGCTGAAAGACGTGATGAGGAAGCCCCTTTTCATCCCGGACAACAACACCGCCTACCAGGTGCTGGAAAAATTCAAGGAAACCCAGATCCATGCCGCGTTTATCGTGGACGAATACGGCACTTTCCTTGGAATGATCACGCTGAACGATATCCTGGAGGCCATTGTGGGCGATATGCCCGAAACCGGCCAGGACGATTACAACATGGTGAAACGGGACGATGGTTCGTATCTCATTGACGCTCAGATACCTTTTTATGATTTCCTTAGCGAATTCGACATGCAGGACCTCATGGCGGAGTTCGAACAGGAATTTGACACGCTCGCCGGCTTTATCCTCCACCACCTGGAACACATACCCCAGACAGGCGAAAAACTGGAATGGAGGGACTTTACCTTTGAAATCGTAGACATGGACGCCCACCGCATTGATAAAATATTAGTGACTCCCCCTGAAAATATAGCGGAAGAGTAATACATTTACATCAGAAAACGCTGTCCGGCAGCGTTTTTACGTGTCTTAAAGCCGAAACTTAACCGAAAGAACGGAAAACCTGCAACAGCGATTAAAACTAGTTGAATGCCAAGCCGGTAACAGTAAAGTTATCAGTGATAAAAATTTTATAGGGGATATTAAAAAAAATCCGTCTTTATACTATTTTTGAGCACTTTTTTACATAAACAAATAATTTAATTTAAGATAATGGTCGTACTTGGAAGTAAGGTGCTTTCTTTGGAAGAAGTGCATAGAGTACTGTTTGGAGGGGAGGAGCTTGTTTTGGACGAAGCCGCTGTTAAAAATGTGAATGACAACTTTGAGTTCCTGGAAAAATTCTCATCAAAAAAGCTCATTTACGGTATAAATACCGGTTTTGGCCCGATGGCGCAATACCGCATCCCCGAACAGGACACTTTCCAGCTGCAATACAACCTCATCCGCAGTCACAGCTCCGGCGCCGGCAAATGCCTGGCTCCCGTGCTTACCAAGAGCCTCATGATCGCGCGCCTCAGCAGCTTCATGCAGGGTTATTCCGGCGTACATACAGACCTGGTGCACCTCCTGCGCGACATGATCAATCACAACATTTACCCTTGTATATATGAGCACGGCGGCGTTGGCGCCAGCGGCGATCTCGTGCAGCTCGCGCACCTGGCCCATGCGCTCATCGGCGAAGGAAACGTGCTGTATGAAGACGAGATCCATCCAGCAGCGGTAATATTCGCCCGGCTCAACCTTAAGCCGCTGGACGTGCGCATCCGCGAAGGCCTTGCTGTGATCAACGGCACTTCCGCCATGACCGGTATTGCGCTGGTGAACATCATCGAAGCGCGCAAGCTGCTGCTCTGGAGCTGCAGTCTCAGCGCCATGATCAACGAAGTAGTGGAAGCGTTCGACGATCACCTGAGCTACGAGCTGAACGTGGTGAAAAAACATAACGGGCAGAACAAAGTGGCGGAAATGATGCGCGGCATGCTGAAAGGCAGCAAAATGATCCGCCACCGGCCCGATCACCTTTATAAAGAGCTGGAAGAAGAGATATTTAAAGATAAAGTACAGGAGTATTATTCCCTCCGCTGCGTGCCGCAGATACTGGGCCCCATTTATGACACCCTGGTGCATGCGGAGAACATCGTGGTGGGCGAGCTGAATTCAGTGAGCGACAACCCCGTGGTGGACCACCGGCAGAAGAACGTGTTCCACGGCGGCAACTTCCATGGCGATTATATTTCCCTGGAAATGGACAAGGTGAAGATCGCCATGACCAAGCTTTCCATGCTGAGCGAGCGCCAGCTGAACTATTTGCTGAACGATAAGCTGAACCACAAGTTCCCCCCGTTCATGAACCTGGGCAAGCTGGGCTTCAATTTCGGCATGCAGGGCGTACAGTTCACCGCCACCTCCACTGTGGCTGAGAACCAGACCCTCAGCTTCCCCATGTATATCCACAGCATCCCGAACAACAATGACAACCAGGATATCGTGAGCATGGGCTGCAACGCGGCGCAGATGACATACAAGGTAATTGAGAACACTTTTGAAGTGCTCACTGTGCAGGTAATGACCCTGTTGCAGGCCGTGGATTACCTGGGCTGCCAGGACCGCCTGGCCGGCTTCTCGTACAAGATATACCAGGACATCAGGGCGATTTTCCCTAAATTTATTGAAGACGCTCCGCGCTATAATGATGTACAGAAGATCAAAGCCTATCTGATGCGCCATGAACCTTCCCTGACGGAACCTGCCGTGGAGAAAAAACATAAATCATCACCCGTACAATAACAGCAGAGAATAAACGAAAATTTTAATGGCAAATAACTGCGCACTAGTAACAGGAGGTTCCAGGGGAATAGGAAGGGCGGTATGTATCAAACTGGCGGAACAGGGATATCATATCCTGATCAATTATAAAGGCAATACGGCTGCCGCGGAAGAAACGCTGGCGGCTGTCCGCGCAAAAGGGTCAGACGGTACCCTGATGCAATTCAACGTAGGGAAGGAAGAAGAAGTGCAGAATGTGCTGGGCGCATGGATAGACGCGAATAAGGACAAACAGATAGAAGTGCTGGTGAACAATGCCGGTATCCGGCAGGACATGATGATGTTCCAGATGAGCACGGAAAACTGGAAGAGCGTGCTGGAATCCAGTCTCGACGGGTTCTTTTACGTAACCAAGCTGGTGCTTACCGGCATGCTGCTGAAGCGTTACGGCCGTATTGTGAACATGGTTTCCTTGTCCGGCCTGAAAGGCACACCCGGGCAGGTGAACTACAGCGCCGCCAAAGCCGGCCTGATAGGCGCCACCAAAGCGCTGGCGCAGGAAGTGGCAAAACGTAATGTGACAGTGAACGCCATTGCACCCGGTTTTATCAGGACCGATATGACGGAAGGCCTTCCTGAAAAGGAATTATCCGCCATGGTGCCCATGCAGCGTTTCGGAACGGCGGAAGAAGTGGCCGAAGCAGTGGCATTCTTCGCTTCGAAAGGAGCGTCGTACATCACAGGAGAGGTGCTGAACATCAACGGCGGCCTTTATTCCTGATCCACAGAACTGAATAAAACATTGTTGGCCCGCATCCAATTGGCGGCATACAAAGATCAACGAGCATGAACAGAGTAGTGATAACAGGTATCGGCATTTACTCCTGCATCGGCAAAGACCTGGAAGAGGTCCGGGAATCGCTGTTCCAGGGCCGCTCCGGCATAGTGCTGGATGCGGAGCGCAAGCAATTCGGCTACCGCTCCGGCCTCACCGGCTATGTGGCCCGCCCCGAGCTGAAAGGGCTGCTGGACCGCCGGGCCCGGCTGATGATGCCCGAACAGGCGGAATACGCCTATATGTCCACCCGCGAGGCCCTTGCCAATGCCCGCATGGACCAGGATTATATTGATACCAGGGAAGTAGGCCTGCTGTTCGGCAACGACAGCTCCGCCAAACCCATTATAGAAGCCACCGACATCATCCGCGAAAAAAAGGATACCATGCTGGTGGGCTCGGGGTCCGTGTTCCAGACCATGAACTCCACCGTGAACATGAACCTGGCCACCATCTTCAAGCTCAAAGGCGTGAATTTCAGCGTGAGCGCGGCCTGCGCCAGCGGCTCGCATGCGATCGGCCTCGGTTATATGTTCATCCGCAACGGTTTGCAGGATGCCGTGATCTGCGGCGGCGCGCAGGAAGTGAACAAATACGCCATGGGCAACTTCGACGCCATTGCGGCCTTTTCCGTGAAGGAAGACGAGCCCACCAAAGCCTCCAGGCCCTTCGACCGGGACCGGGACGGGCTGGTGCCCAGCGGCGGCGCGGCTACAGTGATACTCGAAAGCCTTGAATCCGCCCAGCGCAGGGGAGCCCCCATCCTCGGCGAGGTGCTGGGATACGGCTTCTCCAGCAACGGCGCCCACATCAGCAATCCCAGTGTGGACGGGCCGATGCGCAGCCTCGAAATGGCCCTCCGCGAATCGGGCCTCAACGCTTCCGATATCGGCTACATCAACGCCCACGCCACTTCTACCCCCGCCGGCGACGCCAGCGAGGCCAAAGCCCTGGCAGCCATCTTCGAAAGCGCCAAAACCCCCGTCAGCTCCACCAAAAGCATGACCGGGCACGAGTGCTGGATGGCCGGCGCCAGCGAGATCGTTTACTCCATGCTGATGATGCAGAACGACTTTATCGCCCCGAACATCAACTTTGAGAACCCCGACGAGGATTCCGCCAGATTAAATATCATCACGAATACAATTAATAAAAATTTTAATATATTTTTGTCTAATTCTTTTGGCTTTGGGGGAACAAACTCTTCTCTTGTAGTCAGGAAATGGCAATAATAGGATGTATGCTGCGGTTATGGGCATAATTTGCATAATTTTGCCGAAGCATAGCCCCATTAAAGAACGGGAATGCTTATTTGTCTAATCAACCTATATCTGGAACACACTTTTTTATGGAAATTAACGAGATCATCACAAGAACGAATGCTTTTCTGGCGGAGGAATTTGAAGTTGCCCCGGAGAGCATCACCCCCGGGGCCGATCTGAAGGCCACGTTGGAGCTGGACAGCCTGGACTATATAGACCTGGTGGTAGCCATTGAGAACAACTTCGGTTTTAAGGTTAAACCGGAAGACTTCCAGGGTATTGTTACCTTCCAGGACTTCTATGATTATGTAATTGCCCGTGTTAAACAAAAAGAGTTGGTATAATGCCATCCTGGCAGGGTAAGTCCAAAGGAAATAAGCTGGGGTATCGGATATTTATTGGTGTTTTGCGATATGGAGGAGTGCAGCCGGCTTATTTTCTCCTGGGATTTGTTGCAATGTATTACTGCCTTTTCTCCTATCGTTCCACCAGATCCATTTACCAGTATTTTCATCAAAAGGCCGGCTACAGCCGTTTCCGCTCGCTGATCAACGTTTACCGCAACTATTACGTGTTCGGGCAGACGCTGATAGACAAGATAGTGGTCATGGCGGGCATTCCCAACCGGTTCACCTTCCAGTTCGACGGGGAAGAGCACCTTCACGAGGTGGTTTCCGGCGGAAAGGGGGGCATCCTGCTCAGCGCCCACCTGGGTAACTGGGAAGTGGCAGGGCACCTGTTCACCCGTTTGCAGACCCGCATCAACATCGTGATGTTCGACGGGGAGCATGAAAGGATCAAAAATTACCTGGAGGGAATAACCGGGGGGAGGAATGTAAATGTAATTGTTTTAAAGGACGATTTATCGCATATTTACGCTATCCACGACGCGCTGAGCAAGCAGGAGCTGGTATGCATGCATGCGGACCGCTTCCTGGAGGGAAATAAAACAGCGGGAATGCCGTTTCTCGGAGAAGCTGCGCGCTTCCCGGTTGGCCCGTTCCTTTTGGCTTCCACCTTCAGGGTGCCCGTTTCGTTCGTTTTTGCATTTAAGGAAACCAGTACGCATTATCACCTGTACGCAACCCCGCCAAAGACCTACCAGGGCGCCAAACAGGGCGGACTGGAAGCATCCATGCAGGATTTTGTGGAGGTAATGGAAGAGAAAGTGCGGCGGTACCCGCTGCAGTGGTTCAATTATTATGATTTTTGGTCGAAAAAGACTGATATACCAGAACACCCATGATCAATAAAGAAGATATCACGGAATACATTCCCCAGCGCCCGCCGATCGTTATGATCAGCCGCCTGCTGGAAGCAGGGGAGAAGAACATCCGCACCGGCTTCGATATCGCGGAGGATAATGTATTTGTGCAGAACGGCACTTTCATGGCGCCAGGACTGGTGGAAAACATCGCGCAGACCGCCGCCGCGCGCATCGGGTATCTCGCCAAAATGCACAATGTACCCGTGCCCCTCGGCTTCATCGGCGCTATCCAGAACCTCGAGATACTGGAGCTGCCGCTCGCCGGCACCAGCCTCGAAACGGAGATCGTGATAGAGCACGAAGTGTTCAACGCAACGGTGATCCACGGTACAGTGAAGCAGAACGGCCGCCTTATGGCCGAATGCGATATGAAGATTTTTGTGTCCCAAAATAAATAAGCAATGAAAATCAAACACCTGGCTCTGCCCGTTGTGGCAATGATGCTGACAGTAACCACAGTAACCGCACAAACCGCTAAGGACGTATTTGACAAGTCAGTAAAACTGACTTACCTGGGAATCGATTTCACCAAATCAAAGATCATTGGTGACGCAGCGCTCAAAACCGACGACATTCCTGAGGTACACTACGCCAGCATTAATCAGAAAGTAGTCAACGAAGCCAAAAAGTTTACGATCGCCGAGGCTTTCAACAGGAGCGAGGTGAGCACAGACATAGGCCCGGTAAACAAAAGAAATGCAAAGATCGACGAGGATGATATCAAATCCGACAACTCCGACGATTACCAGGCATTAAAACCCGAAGACGTAACGGCGCTGGTAAAAGGTTTCGACTTTAACGGGAAAACCGGACTGGGCCTGCTTTTTGTGGCAGACGGTATGAACAATACCAAAAAACAGATCTCCATCTACGTAACTCTTGTGGACATGGGAGCCAAAAAAGTGCTGTTCACCGAACGCGTGGAAGGCTCTCTGGGCGGCCGTATTGGCATTACGTTCGGCCTGGCCAACAAATATCTCAGCGGTGTGAAAGACATCATAGACGAGATCGAGAAGAAAAAATACAAAGAATGGAAATCCACCTACGGCGGATAATTCATCAATCAGTATAAAAAATTACATGCAACCTGTATTGAGCGAGAGTGCTGAAGTTTTGATCCGGTTCAACGAAGCCGATCCCTTGGGAATTGTATGGCATGGCCACTACATCCGGTATTTTGAAGACGGGCGCGAGGCATTCGGCAGCAAATACAGGTTGCGTTATTTAGACATTTTCGGCCACGGCTACACAGTGCCCGTGGTGAACGTGGAATGCAATTACAAGCGGCCGCTCCGGTATGGGGACAAAGTAGTGGTGGAAACCCGCTACGTGCATACAGAAGCCGCCAAGATCCGTTTTGAATACACGCTTTACAACGCGGAAACCCGCGAAGTGGTGTGCACCGGTTCTTCCATACAGGTTTTCCTGGACAAAGAAGGGTCCATGTTACAACTTACCGTTCCGCCCTTCTTTACGGAATGGAAAAAGCAGTGGGGTTTGATATGATGGAGGTTTTTGTAGCTGCGGGAAACATCCTTTCGCCGCTGGGAACAACCGCCCGTGAGAATTTCGAACGGGTACGCGCAGGGGAGAGCGGTATCAGCCGCCAGCCCGGCGGGTTCTTTGCCTCCGTGATACCGGACGCGCTGCTGCAACCGCTGGTAGCGGCTTCCGGCCTTTCAGGCCACACCAAGTTCGAGCAGCTGCTCATCCTGAGCATACAGGATGCGCTGTTGCAAACCAGCATCAGCCTGCGCGACAAACGCACGGCTTTTATTGTTTCTACCACCAAGGGCAATATCGCCCTGCTGGAACAGGGGCTGGGCGCTGATATCGGGCCTATGCAACTGCACAATACCGCGGTAAGGACAGCGGAATATTTCGGCGCCGCCAACCGCCCCGTAGTGGTCAGCAATGCCTGCATCTCCGGCCTGCTGGCCATTTTGATCGGGCAGCGGATGATCCGCTCCGGCCGGTACGACCACGCCGTGGTATGCGGCGCGGACCTGATGACAAAATTCGTGTTATCCGGCTTCCAGTCCTTCCAGGCCGTGAGCGACGAGCCCTGCCGCCCGTTTGACGCGGACAGGAAAGGCATTACGCTTGGCGAAGGCGCTGCCACCGTTATTTTAACCAGGAACAAAACATTGTTGCCGGGGAAACAAGCCATCCGCCTCGGCGAGGGAGCTTCCAGCAACGATGCCAACCATATTTCAGGCCCGTCCAGAACAGGCGCCGAGCTTGCTGCCGCCATTACCACGGCCATGCAGCAGAGCGGCGTTCAGCCTTCAGACATCGGGTTTGTATCCGCGCACGGTACCGCTACTTTGTACAACGACGAAATGGAAGCGAAAGCGTTCCATCTCTCGGGCCTGCAGCAGGTGCCGGTGAACAGCCTTAAAGGGTATTACGGCCACACTCTTGGTGCGGCCGGGCTCATAGAGGCGATCGTCGGCATGTACAGCATGCAGGAAGAAGTAGTGATACCCACTGCCGGCTTTGCCTCATCCGGAACCAGCCAACCATTGATGGTGAGCAGTCAATTAGAGCCACGGCCCATGGCGCATTACCTCAAAACAACCTCGGGTTTCGGGGGATGTAATGCCGCAATGGTGTTCAGTAAAGTGACATTGTAAATCTTTAAAAAAAGCAGATCACCGATGAATTTTTTTACCAAGGAAACGAAAACCGCATTACAGGCTAAAGAACAGGCGCTCTGGCTGGCGTTCGCGCCGATAGCTTTCCAGGCTTCCAAAGCGCTGAGAGACCTGGGCATCCTGCAGGTAGTGGCGGACAGTGGCATGAATGGCGTTACCATCGAAGAGATACTGGAGCACGTGAAACTTTCGCGCTACTCCGCCCGCGTGTTGCTCGAAGCAGGCCTGGGCCTCGAAATGCTGGTGGTGAACGATAAAAGATATACGCTTACCAAAACCGGGTTCTTTATCCTCAGCGATACGCTCACCCGCATCAATATGGACTTCTCGCATGATGTATGTTATAAGGCCATGTATCATCTGCAGGACAGTCTTACCGAAGGCAAACCCCGCGGCCTGCAGGAGCTGGGCCCCTGGGAAACCATCTACCAGGGCCTTTCCATCCTCCCGGAGCCTTCCCGCACCAGCTGGTTCAATTTCGACCACTACTATTCCGATCTGGCTTTCCCCGGCGTGCTGCCTATCGTATTCGAACATCAGCCCAAATCGCTGCTGGACATCGGCGGCAACACCGGTAAATGGTCCATGGCCTGCGCCAAACACGACCCGGATGTACATATCACCATCATGGACCTGCCCGTGCAGGTAAATGTGGCGAGGAAAAATATTGCAGAAGCCGGCCTGGAAGACCGTGTTTCATTTTACGAAACAGATATTCTCGACGAGAGCCTGCCCTTCGCGAAAGGTTTCGACGTGATCTGGATGAGCCAGTTCCTGGACTGCTTCTCCGAAGCCGAGATCATCAGCATCCTGCGCCGTTGCCGGGAAGCGCTGAACGAAGGCGGCAGCGTTTTTATACTTGAACCTTTCTGGAACAAACAGCAGTTCAAATCGGCTGCTTTCTGTTTACAGCAAACATCCCTTTATTTCACCGCCATTGCCAACGGCAACAGCCAGATGTACCATACAGACGATTTCTTCGCCTGCATCCGCGCCGCCGGGCTGGAGGTAGTGTTGGAGAATAACAATGTAGGGCTGAGCTACACCCTGCTGCGTTGCGTGAAAGCTTAGAAAATTTAAACCCTTTAATATGCAAACTGAAAAGGTGGATGTACTTGTAATAGGCGCCGGCCCTGCCGGAACGGTAGCCGCATCCATAATCAACAAAGCCGGTTATTCAGTTAAGATCGTCGAAAAGCTGAAATTTCCGCGTTTCGTGATCGGCGAAAGCCTCTTACCCCGCTGCATGGATGCCCTTACCGAAGCAGGTTTCGTTGAAGCCGTTTCGGAGCGCGGCTTCCAGAAGAAATTCGGCGCCAAGTTCGTCAAAAATGGCAAGGTCTGCGATTTCACCTTTGAAGAACAGCATACACCCGGCTGGACCTGGACCTGGCAGGTGCCCCGCGCGGAATTCGATCTCACCCTCGCCAATACCGTCGAAAAGATGGGCGTGCCTGTGGAATACGAAACAACCGTGACGGCCATTCAATTTTCCGGCTCCGATTCCGTAACAACCGTGGAAGATATTCATGGCAATAAAAAGCAGATAGCAGCCCGTTTTATAGTGGACGGCAGCGGTTACGGCCGTGTGATCCCGAAACTGTTCAACCTGGAAAAACAATCCGTTCTCCAGCCCCGCAAAGCGCTTTTCGCCCATACCAACGACATCCGCCGTTCCATGGCGGACGAGCCTAACCGCATCACCGCCGTTGTGCACGAAAAAGGCGTGTGGATCTGGATCATTCCCTTTTCCACCGGCGTAACATCCGTGGGTTTCGTGGGCGATCATACCTTCCACGACCGCTTCAGCGGTACGCCGGAAGAGCAGTTCCGCGCCATGCTCGATTCGGAGCCTTATACGAAAGAGCGTTTCAAAGACGTGCCCTTCGTGTTCGAACCGCGCAAGCTGGAAGCCTGGAGCGCCACCACCGATAAATTTTATGGCGAGGGATTTGTGCTTACCGGCAACGTAACGGAATTCCTGGACCCGATTTTCTCATCCGGCGTAACTTTGGCTACCGTTTCCGCGCAAACGGCGGCAAAGCTGGTGATCAGGAAGCTGAAAGGCGAAGCGGTGGACTGGGAAAAAGAATACATGCAACCCACCATGCAGGGCGTGAACGTGTTCCGCTCCTACGTGATGGCCTGGTATGAAGGCACGCTGGACACTATTTTCTTCAGCAGGAACCCGGACCCGCTGATCAAACAGCAGATCTGCTCCGTACTGGCCGGTTACGTGTGGGACGAAAGCAATCCTTACGTAAAAAGTCATGAAGATGCGCTCAAAAGGCTGGCGCGCCTCATTGAACTGACAGATAAATTAAACCCGACGGCGTGAGTAACAACAGCGCATATATCACCTCGGCCTGTGTGATCCGCGATCATGCAGTGACACGGAACGGCAGCAGGGTATTTGAATCGAAAGATACCGACCTGCCGGAATTCCTGCGCAGCCTGTACGACCGCTACAGCGGCCAGTACCCGAAGTTCCATAAAATGGACCTGCTCAGCAAGCTGGGCTGGGCCGCTACGGAAATACTGCTGCAGGATACGCCGATGGATATGTACGCTCCCGGAGAGACAGGCATAGTGCTGGCCAACACCAGCAGCAGCCTGGATACGGACGAACGTTATTACGAAACCGTCAGCGAAATAGCCAGTCCCGCCCTGTTCGTATACACCCTCCCCAATATCGTGATCGGGGAGATCAGCATACGCCACAAGTTCAAGGGCGAGAACGCGTTCTTTATCGACGATCATTTCGATATTGAATTTATAACAGGATACGTGCGGCAACTGCTGGATACAGGCGCCATAAACGCCTGCATCTGCGGCTGGGTGGAGCAATACCACGCAGGTTACGAAGCCGCGTTGTTCCTTGTCGAAAAAAACAGCCGCGGCATGGCTTGGCCGTTTACCGCGGAAGAAGTTGAAAAATTGTACAGATAACATATATGGAAAAGTTGATGGCAGATCTGAAAGCCCAGATCATTCAGCAATTGAATTTGCAGGAAGTAAAACCGGAAGACATCGGGAATGACCAGCCTTTGTTCAAAGAAGGGCTGGGACTGGATTCTATCGATGCATTGGAGCTGATCGTTTTGCTGCAGCAGCATCACAACATCCGTATCGCCAAACCAGAGGACGGGCCGAATATTTTTTATTCCGTTCGCACCATGGCTGAATATATCACTGCGGAGAAAAACAAGACCGCATGAACGGAAAAGTATGGATAGCAGGCGGAGGCGTTATTTCCGGCATTGGCCATGACCTTGGCCAGTGCATTGCTGCATTTGAAAAAATGCAGCCGGGGATGCGCAAAATGGAACACCTGCAATCCGTGCACGCCAACACGTTCCCGGTAGTGGAAGTGAAGGCCGGCAACGTGGAGCTGGCCGGAAAGGCCGGCATGCCTGCGCATTGGAGCAGAACCGCTTTGCTGAGTATGATAGCTGCCAAAGAAGCCTGGCAGAGCGCAGGCTTGGGAAATATTTCCCAATACCGCGCCGGCTTTGTATCCGCCAACACCGTTGGCGGCATGGATAAAACGGAGGATTTCATGAAAGCCTTCCTGGAAGACGCTTCCAAAGGGCATCTGCGAGAAGTGGTGCATCATGAATGCGGCTCGGTAACGGAACTGGTGGCGGACGCTTTGGGCATCCGGCATCATGTATCCACCATCAGCACCGCCTGCTCTTCAGGCGCCAACGCGCTGATGTACGGCGCGCGCATGATCCGCGCCGGTATGCTGGACGTGGTGATAGCCGGGGGCACCGATTCGCTCACGCGTTTCACCCTCAATGGTTTCAACACTCTCATGATCCTGGACCAGCAGGCCTGCCGCCCGTTCGACGATACCCGCACCGGGCTGAACCTCGGCGAAGGCGCGGGATACGTTGTGCTCGTGAGCGACGGGATCGCGAAAAAGATCAAACCCTGGTGCAGGCTCAGCGGCTTTGCCAATGCGAACGACGCCTACCATCAAACCGCTTCCTCGCCGGAAGGCATCGGCAATTTCAAAGCCATGCAGGGAGCGCTGGAAATGAGCGGGGTAGCGCCTTCGGAGATCGGTTACATCAACCTCCACGGCACCGGCACGCAGAACAACGACAGTTCTGAAGGGCTGGCGGTGGAGCGGCTTTTCGCGCCTGCTTATCCGCCCGCAAGCTCCACAAAAAGCTTTACAGGGCATACGCTCGGCGCCAGCGGCGGCATTGAAGCGGTATTTTCCGCCTGGGCCCTCCGCGAAGGCATCATTTACCCGAACGCAAATTTTACCACGCAGATGAAGGAGATCCCGTTCAGCCCGGTAACAGTCTTTTCGAAAGGCAACGCGCTGCGGCACGTGATGTCCAACTCATTCGGCTTCGGCGGCAATTGCTCGAGCCTCGTATTTTCAAAGGAATGAAGCATATGCAAGCATACATACAAGGCGCCGGTTGTGTATCCGCCCAGGATAACGCCCTGTTCTCCGGAACTGTCCGGGAGCACCAGGGAGACCGTTTGCCTGTGGCGGACCCGGATTACAAACAGTGGATCGATATTAAGCAGATCCGCCGGATGGGTCGTGTGATCAAGATGGGAGTGGCCGCTTCGCACATCAGCTTACAGGATGCAAACCTTGCCATGCCCGATGCGATCGTGATGGGCACGGCCTACGGCTGCCTGGCGGACACGGGCGTGTTCCTCAACAAACTCGTGATGCAGCAGGAAGACATGCTCACACCAACAGCTTTCATTCAAAGCACGCACAATACCGTAAGCGGGCAGATCGCGCTGATGCTGGGCTGCCATGCTTATAACAATACTTTCGTTCACGGCGCCTTTTCGCTGGAAAACGCCTTGCAGGACAGCCTGCTGCTGCTCGCGGAAGACCCTTCAAGGCAGATACTGGCCGGCGCGGTAGACGAGATCACGGATTATTCCCACAGTATTCTTTCCCGTTTCAGGCTGTATAAAAACGTGGCTACGGGAGAACTGCTGCACTCCAATACCCGGGGCACCATTGCGGGAGAAGGCGCTGCGTTTTTTGTGCTGGGCGCGGAAAAGAAAGAAAATTCCATCGCTGGGCTGACGGCAGTTGAAATGTTGTACAATCCGTCTTCGGAAGAAGAAACAACGGCGCATATCGCGGCATTCCTGGAACGTTATGGCAAGCCGGACCTGCTGTTGACGGGCAGGAACGGAGATGTGAAGAATGACAGCTACTATACGCCCGTGGAAGAAAAGCTTTTCAACGACGTGCCGGTGGCGGCTTTCAAACATTTGTGCGGCGAGTACCCGACTGCTGCCGCATTTGCCATGTGGATGGGAGCAGGAATATTAAAGAACGGCACAGTGCCTGCCGCCGCCATGTTCAAAGGCGATACGCCGGCTGCGCCGGAAAAGATACTGATCTGGAATCACGCGAACGGCAAACATCATTCACTCATTTTATTAAGCGCATGCTGAGAGACTGGGTTACATATCTGGGCCTGCTGGTCTTTTTTGTGCTGCTGTACCAGTACAGGATGGGGTATATCCCGTTCTGGATATTGCTCGTTCCCCTGGCAGTAGTGACGGGCTTTTCCGCCTGGGGCGCAAGCCGTGTGAATTCAAACTATTTCATCAAAACATTGTGCAGGGCCGATACAAAGGAGAAAGCGGTAGCATTGTCTTTCGACGACGGCCCTGTTCAGCAATATACCCCGAAGATATTGGACATTCTCCGGCAGCACCAGGTGCCTGCCGCTTTTTTTTGTATCGGCCAGCGCGTTGCCGCCGAGCCTGAGCTGCTTCGCAGGATACATGCCGAAGGCCACCTGGTGGGCAATCACAGCTATTCCCATCATACGCTTTTCGACCTGTATCCCACCTTCAAAATGAAGGCGGACCTGCAAAAAGCGAATGAAGAGATCGCGCGGGCGATAGGGGAAACACCCAAACTTTTCCGCCCGCCATACGGCGTTACCAATCCCATGCTGGCGAAGGCGGTCGCAAAATTTGATCTTATTTCAGTGGGCTGGAGCATCCGCTCGCTGGATACCATGATCAAAGATGAAGACGAGCTGTTTGAACGCGTGACGAAAAATATAAAAGCGGGAGACATCTTCCTGTTTCACGATACCTGCGAAGCCACGGCGAACATACTGCCCGCGCTGATCAAGAAATTGCAGCGGGAAGGTTTCGCCATTAAACGGATTGATGAACTTTTAAACATACCGGCTTATGCGTAAATGGATCTTATTGTGTTGTTGTTTTGCAGCCCTGAACGCCGCTGCCCAAACGGGTTTCAAGCCCGTGGGCAACATGGAGCAGTTCAGGCAGCAGTTCGCCAAAGCCGCGCAGCAAACCAACACCATCAAGAGCGATTTTGTGCAGGAGAAGCACCTCAGCCTGCTGTCTGACAAAATAGTGAGCAAAGGAAAGTTCTGGTTCAAGAAAGAGAACAAGGTGCGGATGGAATACAGCAGCCCCTCGTATTACCTGATGGTGATCAACGGGAAGAATTTCCGCATCAAAGACGCCAGGACAGACAAAAACATTTCTACCAGCGGCAACAAATTATTCGAACAGATCAGCAAGATAACGGCAGACTGCGTGCAGGGCAATGTGCTGGGGAATAAGGATTTTGCCACGAAAGTGCAGGAGAACGCGCAGTATTACCTGCTGCAGATGACGCCTGTGAGCAAAGGCATGAAGGACTTCTTCGCGTCCATCGACCTGCTGGTGGACAAAAAAGACCTGTCCGTCATAAAGATCACCATGCACGAGCGTTCGGGAGACGATACCATCATCAGTTTTAATCAGAAAGAAACAAACGTTCCCATTGCTGATGAGATATTTGCTCTTAAATAGCCTGATGCTGGTAATGCTGGCCTCCTGCAGCTCCGCTTACCGCGGGTTGCAGCGCCTTGACAATGATATGAGCGTATGCCTGGAACGCTTCCGCCCGAAAATAGAACAGCCGGTGCTGTACGCCACGCAGGTGGACATTTTGCAGCATCATCTTTCGGGCCTGCTGTATTTCAAGCCCATGGAAGACAGCAGCATGCGGGTAGTGTTCATGAGCGAGATGGGCATGAAATTTTTCGATTTCGAATTCAGCAAAGACGGGCGTTTCACCAAACACTACATGCTGCCCAAAATGGATAAAAAAGCGGTAGTGAAAACGCTGAAAAAAGATTTCGAAATGATCCTCATGCGCCAGGACCCGGCAACGGCGACATTATACACGATGAACGGGCAACGTTACATCGCGTTCGATCTTCCGAAAGGGAAGATCTACTACATCACCGACGGAGATTGCCAGGCGCTGCTGCGCGTGGAGAACGGTTCGAGGCGCAAGCCTGTGGTAGAGGCGTTCATGACGCATTACCGCAACGGGGTGCCGGACAGCCTGCTGGTGCAGCATAAAAAAGTTAAATTCACTATTTCATCACAACGAGTGGAAAAATAATGTTGACAGGAAAATTCTTTACAATCGTTTCCCAACAGCAGCCGGACGCACAGTCTGTTCACGCTGTTATTGCCTGGAACGCCGCCCACCCGATCTTTGAAGGCCACTTCCCTGATCAGCCGGTGGTGCCGGGGGTTTGTATGATGCAAACCGTCCAGGAGCTGCTGTCTGCCGCTGTGGGTAAGGAACTGCTGGTGGAGAAAGCCGCCAATATGAAGTTCCTCAACATGATAGACCCGAGGCAGGCGCCGCAGGTGACTGTAGAGATCGCCTGGACGGCGGACGATACTGCTTACAAAACCACCGCTGTCATAAAACACGATGCAACCGTTTTCCTGAAATTCCAGGGGCGATTTAAATAATGGGACCTTTGCCAACATACGAACCGCAATTCAGCGCCGGGAAGATCTGCGTGCTGGTGCCTACCTACAACAACGCCGGAACTCTCGGCGATGTATTGCGGGACGTGTTATCCTATACCAGCCACGTGATCGTGGTGAACGACGGCGCTACAGACCATACCGCCGAGGTGCTGGCCGATTTCCCGCAGGTATCCGTTGTGTCTTATTCGCCCAACCAGGGTAAAGGCATAGCGCTGCGCCGCGGCTTCAAATACGCGATAGAACAGGGTTACGACTATGCCATTACGATCGATGCCGATGGGCAGCACTTTGCCAGCGACATCCCTGTGTTCCTTGAAAAATTAGAGACAGAGCCCCGGGCTATCCTCATTGGCGCAAGAAATTTGCAGCAGGAGAACATGCCGGGTAAGAATACGTTTGCCAACAAATTCTCCAACTTCTGGTTCTACGTGGAAACAGGGCTGAAGGGCCCGGACACACAGTCCGGTTACCGCCTGTACCCCCTGCATGCCATGAAGAAGATGCGGTTTGCCTGCCGGAAGTACGAATTCGAGATAGAAGTGCTGGTGAAAAGTTCATGGAAAGGCATTAAGGTGGATTGGGTGCCGGTGCAGGTGTATTACCCGCCGGCGGAGGAACGGGTATCCCACTTCAGGCCCTTCCGCGATTTTTCACGCATCAGCGTGCTGAACACGGTGCTGGTAACGATTGCGTTCCTTTACATCCACCCCCGCAACTTTATCCGGCTATTGTTTTCCAAGGGCGGCCTGAAACAGGTGCTGAGGAACGTGCTGCTGAGCCCTGAGGAAACGAACGGCCGTAAAGCCCTGTCCGTCGGCTTCGGCGTGTTTATGGGCATTGTGCCGATCTGGGGTTTCCAGATGCTGGTGGCGCTTGCGCTGGCGGCATGGTGGAGGCTGAACAAGGCGTTGGTGATCATTGCAGCGAACATCAGCATTCCGCCGGTGATCCCGCTCATCATTTACCTGAGCTTCGTCACGGGGCGCCTGTATGTGGCGGAAGACGCCACCTGGGTGATCTTCAGCAAAGAACTTACGATCGATTCCATGAAGCAGAACCTGTTCCAGTATATTACGGGCGCCATTACGCTGGCCGTGATCGCGGGGCTGCTGGCCGGAACGGTAACGTACCTGCTGCTGTCTGTTTTCAGGAAAAAACGGGTGGCGGTTAACCAGTAATATTGACCATGGGAACATTCTTTATATCCATCTATAATTTCTTCAACGCCCGTAAATGGCTGCTGTGGCTGTTTACGCTGGGCTTATTTGCCGTTGCCGGCGTGCTGGCCTCGCAGATAAAGCTGGAAGAAGATATTACCCGCATCCTTCCCAGGGATAAAAAAATTGACCAGCTGAGCCAGTTCCTGCAGAACTCGAAATTCGCGGACAAGCTGGTGATCATGGTTTCGCAAAAAGATACCCCCGCGCCGGCGGAGCCTGACAGTCTTACCGCAACGGCGCAGCAATTCCTCGCCGGGCTGCAGAACGGACAGCTGGCGGCGGATATCAAAGCCGTGCAGGGCCAGTCGGACGACGGGATGATCATGGGCCTGGTGAACACCGTGCAGGAGCATCTGCCCGTTTTCCTGGACGAAAAAGATTATGCACAGATCGATTCGCTGATCGCTCCTGAAAAAATAAAGCAAACGGTTGAATCGAATTACAATACACTGATCTCCCCGGCGGGCATCGTGCTGAAACAGGTGATACAGGCCGATCCTGTGGGTATTTCATGGCTGGGCGTTAAGAAGCTGCAGGCGTTGCAGGTAGACGACCGGTTTGAACTGTACGAGGGATTTGTGATGAGCAAAGACCATCGCAACATCCTGCTGTTCATCACGCCCACGCATCCGCCGAATGAAACGGGTAAGAACAAAAACTTCCTGGCCAATCTTGACAACTGGATAGACACAGTGCAAACGGTTCACAAAACCGCGGGCATCAGTTACTTCGGCGCAACGGCCGTGTCCGTCGGCAACGCTATGCAGCTGCGGCAGGACACTTACCTCACACAGGGCATTACGGTGCTGCTGCTGATCGTGCTCATCGCATTGTTTTTCAGGCGGAAACGGGCGCCGTTGCTGGTAATGCTGCCGGTCGTATTTGGCGCGGTGTTCTCCGTGGCCATGGTGTACCTCGTACAGGGCGGTATTTCCGTGATTGCGCTGGGCGCAGGCTGCGTGGTGCTGGGCATTGCGGTGAACTATTCGCTGCATGTGTTCAATCACTACCGCCATTTGCCGGATATCCGGCAGGTGATCCGCGACCTGGCCATGCCCATGACCGTGGGCAGCTTCACGACAGTAGGCGGCTTCCTCTGCCTGCAATTCGTGAAATCGCCCATGCTGCAGGATGTCGGGCTGTTTGCCGCATTCAGCCTCATCGGCGCTTCATTGTTTTCCCTTATCATTCTCCCGCACCTGGTGGTGTTGGGCAAGCCCGCGCAGGAAAAGGTTTCCCGCCATAATATCATCGACAGGCTTAGCCAGTGGCGGCCTGAACGCAATAAATATCTCGTTGGCGGCATCCTCCTGCTCACGGTCGTGTTCTTCTTCACCGCGCGCAACGTTACGTTCGAAAGCGATATGATGCGGATGAACTTTATGCCGGAACATTTGCAGAAGGCGGAGGCACAATTGAACAGGCTGAATGCATATACCGCGCAAAGCGTATACATGCTGTCTGAAGGCAGGAACCTGAACGAAGCCCTGCAGCACCGCGAGCGGGCGGACACTGTATTGCAGCGCCTTACCCGTTCCGGCGCCATTAAAAAAGTTGCCGGCACCGGCGGACTCCTGTTATCCGAACAGGAGCAGGCTGAGAGGATCGCCCGATGGAAAGCTTACTGGACGCCGGAAAAGCAGCAAAGCCTGATGCGGCTGCTGAGAACAGAAGGGGAGGTCTACAAATTCAGGCCTGCCGCGTTCGACCCGTTCGAACAACTGATAAAAAAGGATTACAACGTTATTTCCCCTGAGAAGTCTGCTTTGCTGCAAGTGAACGGGATCAACGACCTGGTGACGCTGAAGCCGCAATCCGCCTCCGTTTCCAGCCTGCTAAAGGTGGACCCGGCCCGTAAAGCGGAGGTGTACGCGGCCCTGGAAAACCAGGCCGGCACCGTGGTGATAGACAAACAATACACCGCCAACCGCCTGGCTGAGCTGATCAAAGAAGAATTCAACACGATCGCGTGGATGACCTCCCTGCTCGTATTCTTCGCGCTGCTGCTGTCTTACGGCAGGATAGAACTGGCGCTCATCACCTTCATCCCCATGCTCATCAGTTGGGTCTGGATCCTTGGCATCATGGGCCTCTTCGGCATCCCGTTCAACATCGTCAATATCATCCTTTCCACCTTTATTTTCGGCCTGGGCGACGATTACAGCATTTTCACGATGGACGGGCTGCAACAGGAATACAAGACCGGCAGCAAACATTTGCCTTCTTTCAAGTCTTCCATCTTTTTCTCCGCCATCACTACCATACTCGGGCTGGGTGTGCTCATTTTCGCGCAGCATCCATCCCTGCGTTCCATCGCGCTGATAGCGGTGATCGGCATCAGTTGCGTGGTGGTTACCTCGCAGGTGCTGATCCCGTTCTTCTTCAACTTCCTGATCACCAGCCGCGTGAACAAAGGGAAACGGCCGCCATGGACGCTCTGGAGCTGGTCGAAGTCCATGTTCGCGTTTACGTATTATACCCTGGGCGCCGTTTTGCTGACGGTGATAGGCGTGATACTGACCCGCATCAACTTCATCCACCTCGAAAAAGGGAAAAAGATATACCACTGGATACTGTCCAAATTCACGTGGAGCCTGCTGCACATCATGGGCAATATCAAAAAGGTGACGATCAACACAACCGGGGAAGATTTTAAGAAACCTGCGGTGATTATCAGCAACCACCAGTCGTTCCTGGACATCCTGATGTCTACCGCCATGACGCCGAACGTGGTGCTGCTGACCAACCAATGGGTATACAACTCGCCGCTGTTCGGATACGTGGTGAAGATGGCGGACTACTACCCCGTGGCCGAAGGCGCAGAAGCCAGTATAGACAAGCTGCGCGACAGGGTGGAGAATGGTTATTCCATCGTTATCTACCCCGAAGGCACCCGTTCCCCCGATGCGCAGATCAAACGTTTTCATAAAGGCGCTTTTTACCTGGCAGAGGAATTAAACCTGGATATCATTCCCGTGGTGCTTCACGGCACCGCCTACACGATGTCTAAAGGCGACTTCCTGCTGAAGAACGGCACCGTTACACAAAAGATATTACCGCGCATAAAGCGCGGCGATGCCCGCTGGGGCGACAATTACAGCACACGCACCAAGCTCGTGAGCCGTTATTTCAGACAGGAATACGAGCAGATGCGCAGATCCATCGAAACGCCTGCCTGGTGGCGCGAGCAGCTGGTTTACCAGTATATTTACAAAGGGCCGGTGCTGGAATGGTACATGCGCATCAAAACGAAGCTGGAAAACAATTACGCCCTTTTCCATGAGCTGCTGCCCGAAAAAGGGAAAATCATGGACATTGGCTGCGGGTACGGTTTTATGAGCTACATGCTGCACTTTTTGAGCCCGGAAAGAACCGTGCTGGGCGTGGATTATGACGAAGACAAGATCGCCACCGCGCAGCACTGCTACATCCGCAATGAACATGTGCGCTTTGAAGCAGCGGACATCACGCAGTACAACCTCCCGAACCAGGACGCCTTCGTGATACTGGACGTATTGCATTACCTGCAGCCCGAAGCGCAGGAAAAGCTGTTGCGCCAGTGCCTGCAGAAACTGAATCCCGGCGGCGTGATCGTTGTGCGCGACGGCGATGCGGACCTTACCGAAAGGCATAAAGGCACACGGTTGACAGAACTTTTCAGCACACGTTTGCTGGGTTTCAATAAAACAGGTAACAAGCTGTCGTTCTTCTCTTCCTCCACCCTGCGCAGCATCGTGGAAAAAAGCGGGGGCACAGTGGAGCAGATCGATAACACGAAGTTCACTTCCAACGTTATTTTCATTATCAAACATTCATTCAGCGAGCAATATGCATAATTACGATGTAGTGATCATTGGCAGTGGCCTGGGCGGCTTAACCTGTGGGGCGATCCTCAGCAAGAACGGCTACAAAGTGTGTGTGCTGGAGAAAAACAAACAGATAGGCGGATGCCTGCAAACGTTTACCCGCGACCGGACCATTTTCGATTCCGGCGTGCATTACGTGGGCGGGCTTGAGCCGGGGCAGAACATGTACCAGATCTTCAAATACCTGGGCATCATGGAAAAGCTCAACCTGAAACGGCTGGACATGGATTGTTTTGACCGCATCGCGTTTGCGGGAGACAACAAGGAATATAAAATGGCGCAGGGTTACGAGCTTTTCATTGAAGGACTGCTGAAAGATTTTCCCGGCGAAGAAAAAGCCCTGCGCGAGTATTGCGAGATGCTGCGGTATATCTGCACCAAGTTCCCGCTGTATAACCTGCGCATGGGCGGTTTTGACGAAAAAGAATCCGTGCTCAGCATCAATGCCGCCGAATATATCAACAGTCTCAGCCCCAACCGCCGACTCACACAGGTGCTGGCCGCCAATAACCCGCTGTACGCGGGCGTGGAAGGCAAAACGCCGATGTATGTGCATGCCCTGGTGCTGAACAGTTACATCGAAAGTTCCTGGAAATGCGTGAACGGCGGATCACAGATAGGCAAGTGGCTGGGCCGCGTGATCATCGAGAACGGCGGTACGCTCATCAAACACCAGGAAGTGAAACGCATCGTAGCGGAAGGCCACGAGGTGAAGTTCGTGGAAGCCGCAACAGGACAGCAATACACAGGCAAACACTTCATCTCCAATGTTCACCCGGCCAATACGCTGGACATGCTGGAGTCCGACGTGATCCGCCAGGCATACCGCTCCCGCATCAAATCGCTGGAGAACGGCAACTCCACCCTTATGGTGAACGCCGTGCTGAAGCCGGGCATGTTCCCGCACATGAACTACAATTATTACTACCATGGTGTGGACAGCGTTTGGGGCGGCCACGACTATACCGAAGAAACCTGGCCCACCGGCTATGCCATGTTTATTTCCCCCGATGCGAAAGACCACCGTTTTGCCAACGGCCTTTCCATCATGGCGTACATGAACATCAAAGACGTAGCGCCCTGGGTGGATACATTCAATACCGTTTCCCGCGAGGG
Source organism: Chitinophaga sp. 22620 (assembly GCF_052044405.1). NCBI lineage: Bacteria > Pseudomonadati > Bacteroidota > Chitinophagia > Chitinophagales > Chitinophagaceae > Chitinophaga > Chitinophaga sp. 22620. The sequence continues at coordinate 544,675 of NZ_JBQEMV010000002.1, forward strand.
CGACCGTGGCGAGGATTATGAGGCATTTAAAAAAGAAAAGGCGGAAAAGCTGCTGGATATGGTAGAACGGCGTTTCCCCGTGATCAGGCAGTGCATCCAGAGCTATTACGTGGCCACGCCACTGTCTTTCCGCGATTACATCGGCACCTCAGACGGCTCCATGTACGGCGTTCTGAAGGACAGTAACGATCCTTTGCGTACCTTCATCTCTTCCCGGACGAAGCTGAACAACCTGTTCCTCACCGGGCAGAACCTGAACATGCACGGCATTTTGGGCGTGAGCATGAGTTCAGTAGTAACCTGCTCGGAACTGCTGGACATGGAAAAATTATTACACGATATCAAGATGGCATAAAATGGCAGTAAAGAAGAGATCGATATGGAAGAAATTGCTGAGGTTCTTTTTATTCACCCTCGGCTTTTTTGCGTTGCTGCTCATTGGCCTGATCGTTTACCTCTACATCGTTGCCAGGATGCATCCGCCGGAGATCGCGGACAAAAGCAGCCTGCAATGGAAACGCAGCCAGGTGGATTCCACCGCCTTCACGCTGAACAACAGCTGGTTCCGGAAGAGCCGCAGCGGCCTGTATGAAATGTATATCGAAGGCAAGCCGTTCGAAAGGGGCGTGGTATACGGGAAGCTCGCGGAAGAGCTGGTGCAGCGGCAGGAAGACCATTTCACCGAACAGATCGGCAAGATGGTTCCATCCAAAACCTACCAGCATTTCCTGAAATACCTCATCGGCTGGTTCAACCGGCATATGGACGAAAACGTTCCGGAAGAATACAAAGAAGAGATTTACGGCGTGTCTTTCGCCGCCAGTTCCAAATACGAATTCATCGGTTCCAACTACCAGCGCATCATGAACTATCATGCCGCGCACGATATCGGGCATGCCCTGCAAACCATGGCCCTGGTGGGTTGTACGTCTTTCGGCACCTGGAACGACCGCTCGGAAGACAGCTCGCTGATCATCGGCCGCAACTTTGATTTTTATGTAGGCGATAAATTCGCCGAAGACAAGATCGTCGCGTTTTACAAGCCGGACAAAGGGTACCGCTTCATGTTCATTACCTGGGCGGGCTTTACCGGCGTGGTTTCCGGCATGAACGAACAAGGGCTGACCGTTACCATCAACGCCGCCAAATCCAGCATGCCTTCCGGCTCGGCCACGCCGGTGTCGCTGGTGGCGAGGGAAATATTGCAGTACGCAAAGAATATCAGCGAAGCATATGCCATTGCGCAGAAAAGAAAAATGTTCGTGTCGGAATCTTTCCTGATCGGCTCCGCGAACGACAACCGGGCCGCCATCATCGAAAAAACGCCGGAAGAGCTGGCGCTGTACGATCCCCAAGGCAATGAAATATCCTGCGCCAACCACTTCCAGAGCAAAACGCTTGGCGCTTCGGCTCCCAACAAAGAGCAGCTGGACGAAAGCGCATCGCCTTACCGCTATAAACGTTTGCAGGAGCTGCTGCAGCGCAACGGCAAAAACTCCGTTACAAAAACCATTTCCATCCTCCGCGACCAGAAAGGCCTGAACGATGCGGACATCGGCATGGGCAACGAAAAGGCGCTGAACCAGCTGATCGCCCACCACTCCGTGGTGTTTGAGCCGAAGCGGCTGAAGGTATGGGTGAGCACCGCGCCCTGGCAGCTCGGCGAATTCGTGGCGTACGACCTGAAAAAAGTATTCGCCATGAACGGCCTGCAAACCGACCATGAGATCTGCGACAGCGCGCTGACAGTACCGGCAGACAGCTTCCTGCAAACAGCCGGTTACCGAAAATTCATGGACTTCCGGGCGCTGAAAGCCGCCGTGATGGATAAGCAGGCTGTGGACGTGGAGCGGCTCGTGGCCGATAACCCCGCCTATTACCATGCCTATGTGCTGGCAGGTGATTATCTTTACCGTCAGAAAGATTACGTTAAAGCCAAACAATATTACCAGCAGGCGCTGACGAAGGAAATAGCCACCAGGGCCGAGAAAGATCATGTACTGCAGCGCATTGCCGATTGTGATAAAAGAATATAATGCAGGGCATTGGAACAGATATCGTTGAAGTGGACCGGATAGCCGCCAAGATCGGGAAAGAGCAAGGCTTCCGCGAGCTGGTGTTTACACCGCTTGAGATCGCCTATTGCGAAAAACAGGTCAATAAGTTTGAAAGCTACGCCGCCAGGTTCGCCGCCAAAGAAGCATTCCTGAAAGCGCTAGGGACAGGCTACGGTGGAAGCGGCATTCATTTCAACGAGATCGAGGTCAGGAACGACGCAGCCGGTAAGCCGGAGCTGTTCCTCATCGGCAGTGCGGCGCCGAAAATGGAGGGTTTGAACGTATTGCTGTCCATGTCGCACATAAAAGCCGTGGCCATGGCCACCGTCGTGATTTTCTAACCGGAAGAACTATGTACATACCTGATATAGAATTGCAATCCCCCGCCGCTATCCGGCAGTTCCAGGAAAAAGCCCTGCAGCACCTGCTGGGTTACCTGCGGCAGTTCTCGCCCTTCTACAAGGAATGGTTTGCCCGCCATGGGCTGGATACAGACAGCATCCGCGGCATTGGCGACCTGCACCGTATTCCGGTGGTAGGCAAAGAAGACCTGCAGCAGCGGAACTGGGATTTTTTGTGCGTGGATAAAGGCAGGATCGCGGAGTACACTTCCACTTCAGGCACCCTGGGCAAACCGGTGATCATTCCTTTAACGGAAAAAGACCTGGAGCGCCTTACCTACAATGAATTTATTTCCTTCAGCTGCGCCGGCGGCACAGACGAAGATATTTACCAGCTGATGCTTACGCTGGACAGGCAGTTCATGGCCGGGATGGCTTATTACTCCGGCATCCGGAAAATAGGCGCCGGCGTGCTGAGAGTGGGGCCTGGCGTACCTTCCATGCAATGGGAGAACATCAGCCGCATACAGCCCACCACCATCGTGGCCGTTCCCTCCTTCATCCTCAAGCTGATCGCGTTTGCGGAAGAGCACGGCATCGACATCAATGCATCGTCCGTCAAAAAAGCGGTTTGTATCGGCGAGAACATCCGCAATACCGATTATACTTATAACGTGCTGGGCAAAAAGATCACGGATAAATGGAACATCCGGCTCTTTTCCACCTATGCCTCTACTGAAATGCAGACCGCCTTTACAGAATGCAAGGCCGGCAGGGGAGGGCACCATCACCCCGAGCTGCTGATCGTGGAGCTGCTGGATGAAAACGACCAGCCTGTGCCGCCCGGCGCACCCGGCGAGGTAACCATCACCACGTTAGGCGTGGAAGCCATGCCCCTGCTGCGTTACAAAACCGGCGACATCTGCCAGTACGATACAGCTCCCTGCAGCTGCGGCCGACAGACGCTCCGTCTTTCCCCGGTGATAGGCCGCCGCAAGCAAATGATCAAATACAAAGGCACCACGCTGTACCCGCCCGCGCTGTACGACCTGCTGAGCGATATGGAGGAAGTGAAGGAATTTATCGTTGAAGTGTTCTCCAACGAAATAGGCACCGACGAAATATTGCTGCACCTCAGCCCCACAGAGGTGAACGAGGACGTGGACCGCAGGATCAAATCGTACCTGCAGGCCAAACTGAGGGTAATACCCCAGGTGAAATACTGCTCCATGCAGGAGATCCTTAAAATGCAGTTCCCCGAAGGCAGCCGCAAACCCGTAAAATTCCTGGATAACCGTTAAAGATCGAAGCTGGCAGCAGCTTTTGGATTATCGATCTTGGTGCTTTTCCGCTGGTCGTTCACGATCAGGTGGATCATGTGACCCTGCGTGTCATGCTCGGCGTAGAGCACGTCGTTTTGGATGTCGAGGTGCCTGAAAGGGGCCATGGGCATTACTTCCAGGAAACACCAGGCAGCGTCTTCGGATATCTGGTAGCCGAGGTACCGGAGATGGAGTTTTTTACCGTCCGCGCTCAGCGCGAAATGCTGGCGGAGATAACGCGCAATCATCGAGTCCACCGCGGGGCGGTCTTTGGGTTTGATGATGTCCAGGCTGGTTTTATTGTACTTTTTGAGGGCATTCTCCAGGTCGTCCGTAAAGATGCGGCAGCTCACTTCCAGCGACTTACGCGGCTGGTTGTACCTGATCTCCGTTACGCTCATATAAAAAGGATGCACTGCGCTCATCCACACCGGCAACAACCATTTGCATAATAATACTCCCATTTGCCACCAAAAATTTTATTTTTAAACTTGTCTTGCTTATACTTACGAAGTTACACAAAAATCTACGCCATGGAGGAGTTCAGCTTGTATTTTGCAGAGGGCTGGAAACATATTGCGGATCTGAACGGTTACGATCATATTCTTTTTGTAATGGCGCTGTGCGCCGTTTACCTGGTGAAAGACTGGAAAAAGATATTGATACTCGTTACCGCGTTCACGGTAGGGCATTCCATTACCCTGGCGCTCAGCGTGTTGAACATCATCCGCGTGCCTACCGCGCTCATCGAGTTCCTGATACCGGTTACCATCGTGATCACCGCGCTGGTGAACATTATCCGGCGGGATAAGCCCGGCGCCACCCTGCGGCTGAATTATTTCCTGGCCCTGTTCTTCGGCCTCATACACGGGATGGGCTTTTCCAATTACCTGAAAAGTATGCTGGGCACGCAGACCAACGTCGTGAAACCTTTGCTGGCCTTCAACCTGGGGCTGGAATTCGGGCAGGTGCTGATCGTAGCCGTGATCCTGCTGCTGGCCCAGATCGTAGTGAACCTTACTAATATGGCGCGGCGGGACTGGATCATGTTCCTTTCCTCCGCCATTTTCGGCTCCGCTTTTATTATGAGCATAGAAAGACTCAGAGAATTAATGCACTAGAATATATGAATATGAGGAAGCAACTAATCACCTGCCTGCTGATGGCCGCCCCGGCGATGCTCCGGGCACAGAACCCGGGCTCCAACCATGGCAACCGCTTTGAGCAGCTGAGTTACCTGCTGGCAGACCCCAATATGTACCGTTCCGCTTCCGGCGTGCCCGGTCCGAAGTACTGGCAGCAAAAAGCCGATTACGATATCACCGCGGAGCTGGATGAAGCCAAACGCAGGCTCAACGGCGCAGAGACCATCACCTATTACAACAACTCGCCCGACCCGCTTACTTACATCTGGCTGCAGCTGGACGAAAACGAGCACGACCCGAAAAGCGACAACAACAGCTTCGACGGCAGCACTATGCGCGACAGGATGACCTCCCGCTCCATTACCCGCATCCTGGGCATGGAGCCTGGCCACGGCGTGAACATCGAAAAATGTACCGATGCGGCAGGCAATGCCCTGAAATATACCATCAACCAGACCATGATGCGCATTGAGCTGCCCAAAACGCTCATGCCCGGCGAAAAGATCCGTTTCAACGTGAGCTGGTGGTACAACATCGCCAACCGCCTGACCCTCGGGGGCCGCGGCGGGTATGAAAATTTTCCCGAAGACAACAACGACCTTTATACCATGGCCCAGTGGTACCCGCGCCTGGCCGTGTATTCCGATTTCCAGGGCTGGCAGAACAAGCAGTTCACCGGTAGGGGAGAGTTCGCCCTTACGTTCGGCGATTTCAAAGTGAAAATGACCGTTCCGGCGGACCATATCGTGGGCGCCACCGGCGAATGCCGCAACTACAAAGAAACGCTGACGCCCGCGCAATACCAGCGCTGGCAGCAGGCCCAGGGCGCAAAAGAGCCGCTGGAGATCGTAACGCTCGATGAAGCGCAGAACGCGATGAAAAATAAAGCCGCCGGCAAAAAGACCTGGATCTTCGAAGCGCAGAACGTGCGTGACTTTGCCTGGGTCAGCTCCCGCCGCCTCGTATGGGATGCCATGGGCACCAATGTAGAAGGCAAAAAGGTAATGGCCATGAGCTACTACGGCCCAGAAGCCTACCCGCTCTACCGCCGCTATTCCACCAAAGTGGTGGCGCATACCCTGCGGGTGTATTCCAAACATACCATCGCATACCCTTATCCCGTGGCCATTTCAGTAGAAGCGGCCAACGGCATGGAATACCCGATGATCTGCTTCAACTACGGCCGCGCTGAAAAAGACGGCACCTATTCCGAAGCCACCAAAAACGGCATGATCGGCGTGATCATCCACGAAGTAGGCCACAACTTCTTTCCCATGATCGTGAACTCCGACGAACGCCAGTGGAGCTGGATGGATGAAGGGCTGAACACTTTCTGCCAGTTCCTCGCAGAGCAGGAGTGGGACAACAATTTCCCTTCACGCCGCGGCCCCGCGCAAAGGATCACGGAGTATATGTCGCTGCCGAAAGACCAGCTGGAGCCCGTTATGAGCAATTCCGAGAACATTATACAATTTGGTCCGAACGCTTACGCGAAACCGGCCACCGCGCTGAATATTCTCCGCGAGACCATCATGGGCCGCGAGCTGTTCGATTATGCCTTCAAAGAATATTCCCGCCGCTGGGCCTTCAAACACCCGACGCCGAGCGATTTCTTCAGGACCATGGAAGACGCGTCCGCAGTAGACCTGGACTGGTTCTGGCGCGGATGGTTCTTCGGCATAGAGCCTGTTGATATCTCCCTCGACTCCGTGAAATGGTACCGGATGGACACGAAGAACCCTGCAGTGGAGAACAAGCTGAAACAACAGGCCGCCAATGCGGACGACGCGCACATCGCGCAGGCGCGCAACAAAGCCGCAGGCGTGAAGTTCGCCGTGGAACAGGATACCAGCCTGCAGGACTTCTACAACAAATGGGACCGCTACGCCATAACGCCCGACCAGACGGAGGCTTATAACAAGATGCAGGCAAGCCTTACGCCCGAAGAAAAACGTTTGTACGAAAGCAAAAAGAATTTCTACGAGCTGACCTTCTCCAATGTAGGCGGCAACGTAATGCCTTTGATCATCGAGTGGACGTTTGCAGACGGCACAAAAGAAGTGGAACGTATTTCCGCGTATATCTGGCGGCACGATGAAATAAAAGTAACGAAGGTGTTCGCGAAAGACAAGCAGGTTACCTCCATCCGCCTGGACCCATACAGGGAAACGGCGGACATCAGTGAGCTGAATAACTCCTGGCCGCGGCAGGCTGTGCCTTCAAGGTTCGAGCTGTTCAAAATGGAAGGTGGCCCGAGAGGCACCAACAACAGCGGCAACCCGATGCAGCAGCGGGCAAGACAGTAGGCAAGGCCCGGTCAAAGCCTGTGTATCATTTCGAGCGCATGAACAAAAGCTGGCCGCATGGCCAGCTTTTGTTTTATGATCTTTTATTGTTAGGCTCTTTCTTTTTTTCTCCCCTGCCTGCGTCCTTCAGCGCTTTCGCGATGAGCCACTCCATCTGCCCGTTCACGCTGCGGAATTCATCCGCCGCCCAACGTTCCAGGGCTTCGTAAGTGGCATTGTCTATACGCAGCACAAAAGATTTTTTTTCCTTCCCGGCCATGGATCAATGATATAAGGAACCAGCGTTTAGTATTGGCGTGGCGGCCTTTTCGCCACAAAGCACCACCATCAGGTTGCTCACCATGGCTGCTTTTTTCTCTTCATCCAGCTCCACGATCTGTTTTTTCGATAATTGCTCCAGCGCCATTTCCACCATACCCACGGCGCCTTCCACGATCTTGGAGCGGGCGGCTACGATGGCCGTGGCCTGCTGGCGCTGCAGCATGGCGCCCGCTATCTCCGGCGCATAGGCCAGGTGGCTGATGCGCGCTTCTTGCACCAGGATGCCCGCGGCAAACAGTCTTTCGTTCAGCTCCTGCTCCAGCAGCTCGTTCACTTTTTCGCCGCCGTCGCGCAGGGTGATCTCCGCGTTTTCAGCCTCCATGCGGTCGTAAGGGCAGCTGGTGGCCAGGTGGCGCACTGCGGCCTCGCTTTGTATCTGCACGTATTGATTATAACCTTCCACGTCAAACGCGGCTTTATAGGTGTCTTTCACCTGCCACACGATCACCGCGGCAATTTCGATAGGATTGCCCATTTTGTCGTTCACCTTCAGGGTCTGCCCGTTGAGGTTGTAGGAGCGGAGGGAAATGTTCTGTGAGCGGTACAGCGGGTTCACCCACTGAAGACCGTTCTGTTTCACGCTGCCTACGTATTTGCCAAAGAAGGTAAGCACGCGGGAATGGTTCGGGTTGATGATCATGATGCCTTTGGCTATAAAAACAAAGGCGATGAAAAGCACGATGCCGAGGGTGGTCCAGTAGCCGGGAGACTCATTGCCCGCGGTTTGTACAAAGGCGAAAATGCTGCCGAGAAAACAGAGGATGGTGAGCACAAATGCAAGGTAGCCGCTCATGGGCCTGACGATCTTTTCCATATGGGGATAATTTAAAGTGATATCGATTTGATATCAAACTTAATAAACTTTTTCCATACCAAAAAATTGATAGTGTACAACGGACACCAAGAAGGATTTAAAAAATAGCTTCGCAAAAAAGTTTTAATTTTAAAGAGAATTACTATTTTCAGACCCGGTTAACCGGATCATGACACGTTAGCTTCAGCCAAAGAATTGTAGAAGAATTTAAGCACAACCACGATCGACGCCGTTTTATCAACCTTAATCTTTTTATGTACAATAGCTATTCAGACGAGCAATTGTTATCGTTATTGCGGGATGGCGACGGTGCGGCTTTCAATACCATCTATGACCGGTACAGCAGGCCTTTGTACCTTTACATCCTGAGCAAGACGGACCGCGGGGAAACCAGCAAGGACGTGTTGCAGGACCTTTTTGCCACCCTATGGGAAAAACGCTGCGCGCTGGATATCCATCAATCCCTCCGTTCTTACCTGTACCAGTCCGTGCGCCACAAGATCATAGACCTTTACCGCAAAGACATTACCTACCGCAAATACCTCCAGCAGCTGATCGAGCATTTCGATGCGCAGCCGCATAACATTTCCGAGACCTACGATTACAAAGCCAAAGCCACCGAAGTGTTCGAAGCCATCAACCGGCTGCCTGAAAAAATGAAAGAGATATTTATGCTCAGCCGCTTCGAAAACCTTAGTATTGAACAGATTGCATGCCGTCTGGACCTTTCACAGCAAACGGTGAAGAACCAGATATCCAAAGCGCTTAAGATCCTCCGCACCCACTACACCCAAACGGACCTGCTGATGCTGGCCCTGGCCCTTTCCGTTCTCCGCTGAAAATTTCTTTTGATCCCGATGGTACTTTTCTGAAGCTGGCCCGACTTCCTTATATCACCAACTTCTAAAAACTTACCGCTGTGGATATTGAACAGATCAGGAAAGTCCTGGAGCGTTATACGCAGGGAAAATGTACCCGGGAAGAAATCCGCATTATAGAACAATGGTTTGCAAGCATTAACCAGCACCGCTCTGCCATGATAGAGGATGATTTCCTCCAGGAGCAGCTGGAGGAAGTACGTATGCGCATCCAGGAGCAGATCGCGTTGCCCGCAGCCCGGCCCCCGGCCCGCAGGCGCCGCCTCCGCGCATGGATCTACACCGGGGCCGCGGCCATGATCACAGGCGCCATCGCATTTACCCTGCTATATAAACCTATGCCTGCCACTCACCCGGTAAACCCGGGCCATCAGGCTGTACAATCCACCGTGGCTAAAACGAACAGGGTGATCAGGAACGGCTACGTAGAAATTTCCACCGCCAGAGGCTCCACGGAAAAGGTCGTACTGGCCGATGGTTCCACCATCATGGTAAACGCTTCTTCAAAGCTCCGTTACCCCGAACATTTCAATGGCGATACCCGCAGCATTTACCTGGAAGAAGGCGAGGCTTTCTTTAAAGTGGCCAGCGACCCGAAACGCCCGTTCATAGTACATTCCGGCAATATCGCCACCACTGCGCTGGGCACTTCCTTCAACATCCGCGCATACAGCCGCGAGCACCGCATTACCGTGGCGCTGCTGACCGGTAAAGTGAAAGTGGATCATGCGGAAACCCAGCAGCCCGTGATACTGCTGCCCAGCGAGCAGCTGAGCATAGACAAGCAGTCGATGGCCATGGCGAAATCTGTATTCGATAAGGAAGATGATATTATCGGCTGGAAGAACGGGTACATCGCCTTTAAAGATGCGAGCTACGACGAGGTGGCGACGGAACTGGAGAACCGCTATAATGTAACAGTGATCAACGAATCAGGCATTACAGAGTGGACTTATACGGGCTTTTTCAAAGATGAGAGCCTGCAGGAGATCATGGAAACCATTTGTTTGACCAAGAACATCAGCTACACGCTCAAGAACGACACAATATTCCTTACCCGCAAAAACTAGATGTATGAAAAAATGCCTACGCCTTGTTTCTCTGGTTTTGCTTGCGATGGCCATCACACTGGCGGCTCCTTACACCGCCAGTGCTCGTGCCGAGTCGCAGGACACCAAGAACGTCAGTATCACCATCCAGGTCAAGAACAAAAACATGGAGGATGTGTTTACTGAAATTTCTGCTAAAACAGGCCTCAGTTTCCATTACGACAAATCCGATCTGAATCTCAAAAAGAAGATTAACCTGAATTGCGTGAAGCTGCCTGTTGACGAGGTGCTTCAGTTGCTCACAGAACAAACCGGACTGAAATTTACGAGAAAAAGCAATAAGATCATAGTAAATCAGGAACAACATGCCGCCGGCTCCTTAACGACGGTTGCCCTGATGAGCGGCGCAGGCGTTCCCGAAAAGGACGTGCGCGGCACCGTAAAGGATGCCAACGGCAACCCGCTGCCGGGCGTGACCATCATGATAAAAAATACCAACCGGGGGACGCAGACCAACGCTACCGGTAACTACGTGCTGAATGCCAATCCAGGCGATATCCTGGTGATCCGTTTTCTGGGGTTTACCACCCAGGAAATAGCGGTGGGTGCAGGTGATGTGATCAACATTATGCTGACTGAAAACTCCCAGTCTCTGAGCGAGTTCGTGGTAACAGCGTTGGGTATTGAAAAGAAATCAAAAGAGCTTACATATTCTACACAACAACTGAGCAGCAGCGACTTAAGTCGTGTAAAAGACGCAAATGTGATCAATAGCCTGGCGGGTAAAGCGGCTGGTGTGACCATTAGCAGAAGCGCATCCGGCCTGGGCGGCACAGCCCGCGTGATCATGCGTGGGAATAAGTCCACCCGCGAAAACCAACCGTTGTACGTAATAGACGGGGTGCCAATGGCCAACTTTTCGCCGTCTCAACCTGCGAATGTGTACGGCCAGTCGTCAGACATCCAGTCTGGCGCAGGCCGGGATGGTGGAGACGGTATTTCCAATATCAACCCTGATGACATTGAAACTATCAACATCCTGAAAGGCGCGTCCGCTTCCGCCCTTTACGGCAGTCAGGCTGCCAACGGCGTGATCGTGATCACGACCAAGAAAGGTCGCGCCGGCAGGGCACGGATTGACGTAAGCTCAGATGCTACTTTTGAATCGCCTATGCTGAAACCGGACCTGCAGTACCGTTACGCGCAGTCGCCCTCTTCCTCCACGCCAGGCAGCAACCAGAGTTGGGGACCGAAGACGAATGCAAAAAAACATGTGGACGATTTTTTCAAAACAGGCGCTACGTATACTAACAGCCTGGCGCTGAGCGGAGGCAATGAAATAGCCCAGTCCTATTTCTCGTATTCCAACACCAGCAGCAAAGGCATTATGCCCACTGCGAAATTTAACCGCCATACTTTCAATTTCCGAGAAACGCTGAAGCTGTTGAACGATAAGCTGACCGCGGACGCCAATATCACCTTTCTGTCGCAGAAAGCGCACAACAGGCCCGGTACCGGTTTCTATTTCAATCCACTTACCGGCTTATACCTGTTTCCGCGCGGGTTGAACTTCGACAGTTACCGTGACAATTACACTTATTTCTCCCAAAAACGTAATACAGAACTGCAGAACTGGTGGAACATCAATTCAGATTCTAATTGGGCGGGCGATCCCGAGCAGCAAAACCCATACTGGATACAGCACCGGAACCTGCGCGACGAAAGCAGGACGCGCGGAATGGCTTCGCTGGCACTCAAATACCAGCTGCTTGACTGGCTGAGCGTGCAGGCACGCGGTAGCTTCGACAAAAGCTATGATGAATACGAGATGAAAGCGTATGCCAGCACCCAGGCCTCGCTGGCGCCACCGAATGGCAGGTATACCGTGGAAAAAGAATTTAACACACAACTATATGCTGACCTTATTTTCTCTGCGAACAAAAAGCTGAGCGAACAATTTAACCTGGCTGCTACTATCGGTACCAGCGTCATGGACCAGAAGATCAGGGACCGTAACCTTACCGATGTTGCTTTTGATGCTGCACGGGGCCTGGTGTATGCGAACAAATTCCAGATAACGAACATCGATCCGATGGCGCTTACCTCCATCCAGGGATTGGACCGCAAGCAGGTTCAGGCGTTGTTCGGCAGTGCGCAACTTGGCTTTAAAGACTATCTCTTCTTGGACCTGACCGGCCGCAACGACTGGTCCAGCACATTGGCTTTCACGCCGATCGCAGACAAGGGGTTCTTTTATTACTCAGCAGGCATTACCGGTGTGATCAGCGAAATGATGAGACTGCCGGAGGTGATCAATTTTGCAAAGGTGCGTTTCTCCTACGCCAAAGTAGGTAACGATATCGCGCCATACAACTCACGTCCTGCGGACTTCACTGTACGCATCACCGGCGGTGCACCGCAGTTGTTGCTGAACAACAGCGGGCCTTACCCCGGTACTTACCTGAAACCGGAAGACAACCGGTCTATTGAAGCTGGTTTTGATATCCACTTCTTCAAAGACCGCCTTTCCCTCGACATGACGTTCTATAAGAACAACAACTTCAGACAGTACATGGAAATACCCGCACCTTCAGGCTCCGAGTTCCTTACTTATTTCGTGAACCTCGGCAACATCCAAAACAAGGGTATCGAAGGCATGCTCACCGCCGTACCGGTTAAAGGCAAAGATTTTACGTGGACTTCCAACGTGAACTTCTCCACCAACCAGAACAAAGTAGTGAAACTCTCAGACGATGCTATTTCCGGTGCGGATCCCAGCAGCCGCTTTGTGCTCACTCAGTTCGGTTCCAACATGTTCGGCTCTTTTATACAGGAAGGCGGCTCATGGGGAGACATCTATACAAACCGTTCTCTGCGTTACACCAAAGACGGGGCAATGATCGTAGATAATACCGGTAAACCGATGGACAGCACCAGCGGATTCTATAACGTCGGCAACCCCAATCCGAAATTCAACCTGGGCTGGAACAACACTTTTGATTATAAGAATTTTTCTCTGACCTTCCTAATAGACGGTCGCTTTGGCGGTAAAGTAATGAGCATGACACAGGCTGTGCTGGACCAGTACGGTGTGAGCGAAGCGAGTGCGACGGCAAGAGACAACAACGGTGTGGACGTGAGGGCGGTGGACGAAGCCGGCAAAGCCGTGACCAAGATAGACGCGAACAAATATTACCTGGCCGTTGCCGGCCGTGCAGGCATAGGCAGCCTGTACATGTACGACGCTACAAACATACGCCTGCGGGAACTGGCTTTGAGCTATAGGATACCCGTTAAATCAAAGGTGATACGCAACCTCCAAGTGGCTGTGATCGGCCGGAACCTGTTTTTCCTGAAGAACGATGCGCCGTTTGATCCTGAAGTAAGCGCCGGCGGTGACAACAGGCTCCAGGGCATCGATGTATTCGGTCAGCCTGCAACACGCAGCATCGGAGCAAGCCTGAAAGTTGGATTCTAAAGCTTAGACAAGTATTTGACCAAAAAACTTACAAAGATGAGAACGTTCAAACTACAATATATCCGGAATCTCGCCATTGCAGGGCTTAGCGCTGTAGTAGCGCTTGCAGGTTGCACGAAGGATTTCGAGCGCATCAATACCAATCCTTACGGAGTGAGCGAAGATGATCTTAAAACGGATTTCCGCCTGATCGGCGAGCCGTTCAAACAGATACAAAACAGTATTTATGGCAATTCCCCCGGCTGGGTGATGCAGGTACAACAGAACCTGGAAGGTGATATCTGGAGCGGCTATATGGGCGTGCCCGGACCTTTCGGCAACGGAGGGAACAACAACTCTACCTACAATCTGATAGACGGATGGACGGTGGTGATGTGGGGCTGCGCATACGGTAACTACCCCGATGCCCCGAACCTGTCTGTTATGCCCGTAGCGCGCAGGATCGAGCAGTTGGCAGGAGAGGAGTTTAAAGATTTCAAGGCTTGGATGCAAATACTGAAAGTATTGGTAATGCAGCGCGTGAGCGACGTATATGGCCCCATCATCTACACAAAATACGGGGTGATCAACCCGGATAAAAGCATCGACTACGATTCCCAGAAAGACGCCTATTACGCGTTCTTCAAAGACCTTAATGATGCAATCGCCGTACTCACGCCATTGCGTACTTCTACCCTCAAGCCTTTCGAAAAGTTTGACCTGACTTACGACGGCAGCCACGGCGCCTGGCTGAAATTCGCCAACAGTCTCAGGTTACGCCTCGCCATCAGGATCGCAAAAGTGGACCCGGTGAAAGCAAAGGCTGAAGGCGAAGCAGCACTGTCTAATCCCGGCGGCCTGCTTACCACGGTTGCCGACATCGCGGCAGTGAACATTGCTCCGACGCCGAACCCTTACAACACTTACACCAGCGGGTACAACGATATCCGGATGGGCGCGCCCATGGAATCGATCCTGACCGGTTACAACGACCCCCGGATCAGCAAATATTTTGAGACTTCCTCCGCTGTGCCGGGTGTTTTTAAGGGTATTCGTACCGGTATCGCATTACCGGATAAGATCTATGCGGATTACTCCAAACTGGCGCCTATGCCCAGCAAAATGCAGCTGATGACCGCCGCTGAGGTATGGTTCCTGAAAGCTGAAGCTGCTCTTCGCGGATGGTCAGAAGCAGGCACCGCCAAAGATAACTACGAAGCAGGCGTTAGAGCTTCTTTCGAACAATACGAACTGTCTTCACGGGCGGATGCATACCTGGCTAACAATACAGCGAAGGCAGCGCCTTATGTGGATACAAAAAATGCCGTGAACAATGTGAATGCTGGAAATCCCACCCTCAGTACTGTCACCATTAGGTGGGAAGAAGGCGACGCCTTCGAGCGGAAGCTGGAAAGGATCATCACACAGAAATGGATCGCCGTATTCCCGGACGGGCAGGAAGCCTGGAGCGAATTCCGCAGAACGGGTTATCCGAAATTGTTTAAAGTGGTAGTGAATAATAGCGGTGGCAAAATACCCACCGACCTGTACATTCGCCGCGTCAACTTTGCATTCACAGAGTACGCGTCTAACCCGCTGGGTGTGCAAAGAGCAGTTACTTTACTAGGTGGACCAGACAACGGGGGAACCCGCCTCTGGTGGGACAAACCATAGCATTATAGACATAGCTCATCTAAGAATGACCGGCCGGCCCTTCTGGGCCGGCTTTTTTTATGCAAACCGTTTTCACCGGCATAAAAAAACGCAGGCCATGACAGCCTGCGCTTAAAAAAATATATGGTGTAAGGGATGTTACGCTTCCTTCAGCCTCAGTTCATTCTTATATTCCTTGGGCGTTTTCCCGACGATCTCTTTGAAGAAACGGTTGAAGTTGGAAAGGTTCTTAAACCCGCATGAATAGGCGATTTCGGCGATAGACCAGTCTTCCTCGGTAAGGCGTTTGCAGGCGTGGCCGATACGCACTTCGTTGAGGAATTGCACGAAAGATTTTTTGGTCCTGTTCTTGAAAAAGCGGCAGAAGCTCTGCGGGGAAAGGTTGGTGATGCTGGCAACGTCCTGCAGGGAAATTTCCTTGGAGAAATTGTTCATCACATATTTGAACACTTCGTCGATCTTATGGTTGTCTTTTACATTGTAGGCATGCGAATAGCCGGTGCTGGCGAGGTAGTAGCAGTCTTTGGTCTCGGAAAGGGTCTTGAGTATATGCAGCAGCGAAATAATGCGCTCCAGGCCGTCTTTTTTCGGCAGGGACAATATCTCGTCCTTCAGCTTCTCCTGCGTGTTGCCGATGATCTTCATTCCGCGCTGGGCACGGTGGAAGAGGTCTGTAAGCGCCTTGGTTTCAGGCAGGCCGTAAAATTTGTCGCCAAAGATGTCTTTAGGGAAATAGATCACCACTGAACGGGCTTTGAGCGATTCATCATTTTTATGATAGGCCTCGTCGTTGTACCACACATGCGGTATGTTAGGCCCCAGGAATACCATGTCGCCTACGTCAAAACTTTCAATGCTGTCTCCTACGATGCGTTTACCCTGGCTTTCAGTAACGTACACCAGCTCGCATTCGGGATGAAAATGGAAAGGTGTGTTGAAATAAGGATCGCAGCGTTCAATGATGGTGATCTGGTTGTCGGCAAAGGCCCCCACTTTTATCAGAATGGGTTTCATATTTGCTTCCTTGTTGGTTTAGTCCTATGAAAATATTAGCAGGTCGTAATTCCGCCATTTTGAATTCTATTTTGCCAAATTATTAAATTTCGGTTAAAAAAATACTAGTCGGCCCTATTTTCCCATAATATTTACGGGCCTTGAAAATTATGACCTGCGGTAAATATGCCCGGCCCGTTGCAGTGGCTGATTTGCCGTCAAAACCCACCCGCTGGCGGCATCCGGGCCGGGAATTCTTTTTTGTTTTATCGAATTTTCCGTACCTTGTTCATGCTAAATCGTTATAGCGCGTACGACCTATAATTCCATATGAAGGGTATATCAATCAAAGATATTGCGAAGCAAGCCGGCGTTTCTCCTACAACCGTATCGTTTGTACTGAACGGCAAGGCCAAAGAAAAACGCATCAGCGACCAGGTCAGCAAAAAGATCCTGAAGCTGGCAGCTAAGCTCAAGTATAAGCCGAACCAGCTGGCCAGGGGGCTCAGAACCGGCAAAACCAAGACCATCGGCCTTATCGTGGAAGATATCGCCAACCACTTCTTTGCTAACGTTGCTAAAATAGTGGAGGAAGAAGCGGATAAATTCGGCTATAAGGTGCTGTACGGTTCCACGGAAGACAATCTCATCAAAGCCCGCGGCCTGCTCGAAGTGCTGGAATACCGGCAGGTAGACGGCTACATTATCACGCCCACGCCCAACCTCGATAAGGAGATAGAAGTGCTGAAGAATTCCCGGAAACCCATGGTGCTGATGGACCGTTACCTGCCCCAGATACCCACCAACTACGTGATGGTGAACAACTTCCAGGGTTCATACGACGCGGCGGAATACCTGCTGGAACTGGGCTACCAGAAGATCGCGCTGGTTACCACCACCTCGGAACAGATACAGATGAAGGAGCGTTTCAACGGCTTCACGGCCGCCATGAAAGCCCACCGCGCCAGCCTTCCCCGCAAAATGTGCAAAAAGATACCTTTTGGGGCGAGCAAGGAAGAAGCAGTGGCCCAGATCATGGAGTTCATCAAAGGCCTGCCCGGGCTGGATGCGCTCTTTTTCACGACGAACTATCTCGGCATTTACGGTATCGAAAGCGTGAAGGAGCTGGGCTTGAAGATAGGGGAAGACGTTGCCCTCATCAGCTTCGACGATCACGATCTGTTCCGCCTGCATACCCCTGGCATCACCTGCGTGGCACAACCCATTCACGACATTGCCCGCAACGTGATACAGGTGCTCATGAACGAGCTGAACCAGCACAATAACCAGATCAACCAGGTGGTGCTGCCCGCAACCCTCATTAAACGGGAAAGCTGCCGTAAAAAGGCTAAAACAGTAGCTTAAAAGAAATTTCATAAATGAACTGAAGGCGGCGCCACAGGCGGCCGCCTTTTTCTTTTTGGCGGGCGGGATAAAACAGCACAAAAAAGACCGCCCCATCCCGGAGCGGTCTTTTTTGTGTGGGATAAAATTACCGGCCGGTCCACCAAACCGGCGTCGTGTAATTGTTGGCGGCTTTTACAGCCTGGAAATTCGCCGGGTTGTTGAGCTCTTCACTGGTGGGGTACACCGTTCTCTCCATCATCCGGATATTGCTCGGCGCTTTGCGCACCCTTGCGCCCAGCTCCTTCATCAGCCTGCGCGTATCTGCCCACAGCTCGTAAGGTTTGAGCATGTTGTAATGGATATACCGCTGGTCGTAGATCAGCCCGATCTTTTCAGTGCCCGCTGCGGCGTTGAACTCGGCCACTTTCTGATCCAGGAAGGTGTTGATCACCGCGTCTGAGGGCTTGGTGGCCTTGGAAGCGGGAATATAGCCGGGGTACAATTGGTCCGGGTTCAGGGCGTTGATCTCGTAATAGATATCAATGGACTCTTTGATGGCCGCGCGGTATTCGTCCGCCGCGGTGATCGTAAGGTCCGGCCAGCGCAGCTTCGCTTCTGCTTTCAGGAGATGTATCTCTGAAGAAGTAATGATCTGGTAAGGCATCCCGAAGTTACGCTCGAAGGTGGTGCGGTTGAAAAAAGACGGGTAGGTGGCCGCGAGATTGTTGGTCGTGATCTGGCCGGCAATGGCGGCTACATCCGGCGCCTCGGTGGGCATGGCGCTGTAGTTGCCGTCCTTGTCAGGCTGGAACAGCACGGGGATGCGCGGGTCGTTCGCAAAGCCGGGCTTGCGCATCAGGTTGAGCATGTTTGCCGGCACAAAGAGGCGCAGGGTCAGCCTTTCTGAAAGCGAACGGAAGATGAGCAGCTCCATGGCCCGGTCCGGCTGCCGGTCTACCAGCGTAATGGAAGTGGCCCTGTCCTTTGCATACACATCGTCTGCCAGCACTTCCTGGATGGTGCTTTTCGCCAGCTGGGGCATCACGTTCGTAAGGCGCAGCCCCAGGCGCATGCGCAGGCTGTTAACGAATATCCGCCATTTGGTGATGTCGCCGTTGAAATACACGTCGTTGCGGGGGAACTGCTGCTGGATGAAACTTCCATTCAGCGTGTATCCCTTCAGGTTAGTGGATATTTCTTTGAGGTTTGCCAGCATGGCCGGGTATATATCCGATTGTTTATCGAATTCGGGCGTGAAGTTAAGCTCCGCCCCCTGCATGGCCTTGGAGTAGGGTACATCGCCACAGATATCCGTCAGCTGGTGGTAGATATATTCTTTCACCGCGGCGCCCGTCCACATAAAGATCTCGTAATCCTTCTTGTCCTGCGCGGGCAGGGTGTTGTACAGCTGCTGCATGGCCGCATAGGAGCGCAGCTTGCTGTACGCGTCGCCATACGGGTCGTGCACCCAGGCAAAGCTGCTGGGCGCGCCGTCGTTCTGGAAGCCGCCGGAGCCCAGGATGGGATTGAGCGTGTTGAAATTATGGAACATTTCCCCGTAGGAATACCTGAAGACGCCTAGCTGCTGCTGGGTGTTGGTATAAAAACCTTCTATGGTAGGGTCGGTAAAACCATCAGGATCCAGGTAAAGGTCTTCCAGTTTGCTCTGGCAGGAAACGACCGATAGCAGCAGTAATCCGCTCAGTATATTGAATATGTTTTTCTTTTTCATGTTGTTCTGTTTTGTGCTGGTTAAAACGATGCCCTGATGCTTGCGCCGTAGCTCCTGGTAGTGGGGAATGCGTTGTTCTCGTAGAATACGTTCGTGCCGTTCAGCGCTTCCGCATCTACGTTCGGCATTGTTTTGTAGATGTACCAGAGGTTAGTGGCAAACAGCGACACGGCAAGCCTTTCAAAACCGATCTTTCCGATGGTCTTTTTCGGCAGCTCGTAGGTGAGCACAATGTTGCGCAGCTTGATGTAATCGTTCTTGTACACGATATCGGGCTGGATGTCCATGAACGTTTGCCAGTAATAGGAATGTTTATCCGCCGCGGTAATGATGGTCTCATTCGGCTTGCCGTCGGCCTCAACGCCCGGCAGTATCACACCGTCGTGCATGATGAAGGGATACTTGGAATCGCCCGGCACGGCTGCAGTGTGGCTGGGCAGCAATACCAGCGTGCTGCTGTTGTTGATGTAGTAGGGGAGGCCGCCATGCGCTTCGTCGCGGTACGCGGTAGTGGAGGCTGCGGAGCCATTGCCCACCATGTACATATTGGTCTGGGAAACGAGCGTGGAGCCGAATTGGTAATCGATGTTGAAGTCGAGTGAAAAACCTTTGTAGCTGAGCGTGTTGTTAAAGCCGCCGGCAATATCGGGCAGCACTTTCCCGATCACTTCTTCCTTGGTGGGATCGGTGGAGTAATAACCCGCTTCGGTAATCCTTTCACCGTTTTCATTCACCTTATACGGCCTTACGACTACCTGGCCCCATGGCTGGCCTTCCACGGCTACCACCCTGGCGCCTGACATGCCCCACAGGTTTTGCGTGGTGATGCCCTGCGCCAGCTTTTTAACCATCGGCTTGTCGCTGTGGAAATTCAGCACGGTGTTCCAGTTGAAATGGGCGGTTTTAACCGGTGTGGCATTGATGAACACTTCGATGCCGCTGTTCCTGATCTGGCCGGCGTTGATCCTGGTGCTGGTGAAGCCGGAAGACGGTGATACGCTCAACCCCATGATCTGGTCGTAGGTGTTGCCGTTGTAGTAGTTCACTTCCAGGCCCAGGCGGCTGTTGAGGAATTTGGCTTCAAGCCCCAGTTCCAGTTCGCGTTTGCGTTCGGGCTTCAGGTCTTCAGGCGGGCGGGAATCGCGCGGGGAATAGGTGATCACGCCGCCGTAATTGCCGATGTCGTATACATTGTTGGCAAAGTATTCCGGACCGGGACGGCCTACGTCTGCCCAGGAAACCCTGAACTTGCCGAAGCTCACCCAAGCCGGCATTTTGAGCTGCTCGCTGAATAACCAGGACACGCTGGCGCCGGGATAGAAATAGGAGTTATTGGCCGTCGGAAGGATGGACGACCAGTCGTTCCTGCCCTGCAGTTCCAGGTACAGCCATTCCTTAAACCCAAGCTGCACGGAACCAAACGCCCCGTAAAGCAGGCTGTAGCGGCGGAAACCGTCGCTTTCGGTTGGTGTCATCTTTGAATTTTTGAAAGAGAACCAGTCCCGGGTAATGAACCCGTTCCGCGTGGTCCTGCTGGTCCAGTCGCTGGTGCGTTTCTGTATCACGCCGCCCACGAAGGTGTTCAGGCTAAAGTTTGAATTGAGCTGTTTGTCATAGCTCACGATGGCCTGGCCGTTATAATACACATCGGTGCTGTTGTAGAGATAGTACCTGCCGCCTTCGCCCATGGCGAGCGGCCTGCGGAGCTTTTCCTTCTGTTCGTTCTTGTTGGTGATCCAGTCAAAACCGCCCAGCAGCTGGAATTTGAGGCCTTTGGCAATGTCCACGTCTACGGTAGCGGAATTGATGAAGTGGTTGCGGGTGTTGTCGTAGTCGTTCTGCATCTGGTTCCAGAAGTAGTTGCCGGCCAGCCCGTCGCGCACGATGCCTCCTGTGGGATAGCGGCTCTGCCGGTTGTCCATGGCCCACCAAAAATAGTCGTCGTTCGCATGGTCTACGATCTGCGTTCGCAGCAGTTCCGTGCTGAGCTGCCGGGGCACGCCGTAGGTCACGAACACGTCCTGGTTGGTAGGCGGCGAGTTGTGGTTGAAGGTGTTCGCATAAGTGCTCACCAGCTTGAAGTTCACCCGGTTGGTGATCTTGATGTTGCCGTTGAAGGTGAAGTTATTGTCGTGCAGCTTAAACCCTTCAAAGATGCCTTTATAATCCTTGCGGGTATAGGATACGCGGAAGCCGCCGTTTTCGCCGCCGCCCTGCAGGGCAACGTTGGCGGTGCTGGTATTGCCGTTGCGGTAGAAGTCGCGGATGTTGTTGGGCTGGGCAACATAGGGCCTCATCACGCTGTCGTACCAGAGTATCTGGCGGCCGTCCATTTTAGGCCCGAAGTTGTAATTGGTGGGATAATAGGCCTGCTTACCGAAGCGCTGGTAAAAGCCTTCCCCGTCTACTACGCCCGGGTTCACCCAGGCGGCAGGGAAGCCGGAGCCGTATTCGTTCTGGAATTCCTGCATGATCCACACGCGGTCCTGCGAATGGCTGAGGTTTACGTCCACGCCGAAGCCTTTCTTTTTGGTGCCGCTTTTGGTGGTGATGAGTATCACACCGTTGGCGCCCTGCGAACCGTAAAGCACGGCGGCTTTGGCGCCTTTCAGCACATCGAACGTGGCGATGTCGTCCATGTTCAGGTCGTTGAGGCCGTTGCCGGTGCTGCGGTTGATCTCCGTCTGTCCGTCCAGCATGGGAATACCGTCTATTACAAAGAGGGGCCTGTTGCTGGATTGTTCGGCAAGGGCTACGGCGTTGCGGATATTGATGCTGATGCCGCCGGCGGGGCCGAGGGCAGTACCGGTGATCTTAAGGCCTGCCACCTGGCCGTAAAGCGCGCTGAAAACGTTCACGGGCGATCCGATATTTTCCAGCTGCTCTGTTTTCACGGTGCCTTGTGAATAGCCGAGGGCTTTGCGGGCGCGGGGAATATTAAGGCCGGTTATCACCACTTCGTCGAGGCCGGTCACATCTTCCTGGAGGGTGATGTTGTAGGAAGCGGCTTCGCCTGTCCTGATTTCCTGGCGGAGGAAGCCGATGTAATTGAATACGAGGGTGGCGTCAGGCGCTACGCTGAGGCGGTAGCTGCCGTCTGCCTGTGAGATGGCGCCGTTGCTGGTGCCTTTTTCGGTGATGGTAACACCCGGGATGCTTTCCCCGCTGGCGTTACGCACGGTTCCGGTCACGGTCTTTTTAGCCTGTGCAAAGGAGATTTGATTGCACAGGCTAATGAAGACCGCTAAAAGTAGTAGCGTTCTTTTCATTGTTCACTGTTTTAATTTAAATGCGTAAAAAAATTGCGGTCTGCCCGGGTAAAAATGCCGGGTTGGTTGATGGGGAAATAGAGGACCACATGCTGTCGGTCCTGTATTCGTTCAAGCGATTTTTGGTTTACAATGCTGTAGTGTGCTGTGTTGTTTGTGCTTTGGTTGTTTTGTGTTTTGGTTGTTTGTTGCTCGAAAAATGGCCTGTTTATAGTTTAGGTTTAGTTCACTGCTGGTGTTTGTGTGCCGGTATTATGCTGGTTGACCACATGGAATTCACTGTCTGAGGGGGCCGCCTGGTCCGGCCTTACACTAAAACGTTTTAGCCTTTACCTGCTAAAAAAAGAACCCGGGTGGTATTGGTTGACCCTGTTCTGAGATTAATTTCCAAACGCTTCATTTACTGTTACCCAAACTTACCTAATTTTTTGAATACGGCATGGCCGTTTATCAAGTTTTTGAAAGAAAAACATGACAAGATGGATTACTGCCTGCACTATACGAAATCGGTTGCATGAAATCCCGGAAACTGAGCATTGGCCAGATTTTGCAAGGAATAGGAGAGAGTTTGCATAGAATATTCGCGCGGATTGATATTTTTTTCCGCATTGTTAGCGTAATCTTAAGAGCTTATCAAAAAAAAGTTAAATTTTCTTTTGTGACCTAGTAAAGTTTAACTAAGTTGCAGGCGTTCGTTTTTTCCGAACCAAATCTGTGCGAGTTGAAAGAAAATGAAGCGCCCTGGAACGTCACAGGTTTTTTTTATTGGTAAAACGCTAAAACGTTTTATCCGATATATTAAAGCCCTGACCCGTGAAAATGAAGGAGGAGCAAAGGATGCACGGTTTTTTTATGGGTAAGATGCTAAAACGTTTTATCTGGTCCGGGAAAAAACGGAGAAAAGTGAACATCGCTGGCTTTAGAGAACAAAAAATGGTAGCAACAGACTAAATCGATCTCTTTTTATTAGCCGCATTTATGTAGACCAGCCTCGGACAGGCAGGAAGAAATTGTATTGCATTGCAACTGATGCGAACGGGTGTTCTATGCCCGCCCGCTACATCAGCTTCAAACAATAATAGATAACTATTAACTATTTGTTTTCACGTTTCAAAACTTAAAATCTAAGGAAGCTATGCGAAGAATTCTTCTGCTCGCCACGCTGCTGTCTTTCTGCTTCGCCCCGCTCGCATGGGCACAGAATAAAAAAGCAGTGTCCGGCACTGTCAAGGATGTTAACGGTCAGCTGTTACCCGGCGTAACAGTCATGGAAAAAGGAACTCAGAATGGCACCGTGACCGTTGCGGACGGTTCCTTCAAGATCAGTGCAGACCCCTCCGGTACACTGGTTTTCACGTTTATGGGCTACGCCCAGCAGGAAGTACCCGCTTCCTCCGCTTCTTTCGACATCATTCTGAAAGAAGATTCAAAGAATCTCAATGAAGTAGTGGTAACCGCGCTCGGCTTCAAACGCGAACAGCGAAAGCTCGGTTACGCTGTTACTGAACTGAAAGGTTCCGAAGTGGCCAAAACCAATGCCATCAACCCCGTTGCAGCCCTGCAGGGTAAAGTGGCCGGTCTGGACATCTCCGGCGCTGCCGGCGGTCCACAGGCTGCCAACCGCATCGTGCTGCGCGGCGCAAAATCGCTCAATGGTAAAGACCAGCCTATCTTCGTGATAGACGGTACCATCTTTGAGAACGAAGAAGCAGACAATGCCGTGAACTTCGGTAACGTGCTCAAGAATTTCAACCCCGATGACTTTGAAAGCGTAACCGTGCTCAAAGGCGCCGCCGCTACCGCTCTCTATGGTACCCGCGCCATCAACGGGGCCATCCTCATCACCACCAAAAAAGGCACCACCCGCAAGGGCCTGGGCGTGGATTTCAGCCAGACGGTACAGTTTGAGCAGGTATACCGCACACCTATCGCTTTGCAGAATGAATACGGCGCCGGTTACAATCCTTTCTTCAATAAAGATGCTGACGGCAACGTCGTGGAATGGGCAGGCGCTTACAGCTTCGGCCCCAAAATGGACGGCAGCATGGCCAAGATCATCAACGGTGATATTGTGCCTTTCGCCGCTCAGCCCAATAACTGGAAAAACACTTACCAGACCGGTAAATACTTTAATACCAACGTGGCCGTGGAAGGCGGTAACGAAAAAGCGAACTTCCGCTTTTCTTACTCCCACGTGGACAATAACAGCGTGATGCCGAACAACGGTTTCAAAAGAGACGCGTTCTCCCTGAAATCATCCGCCGTTATCTCCAAATTCCTTTCCGCTGAAGGCGGCGTAACCTTCACCTCCAGCGAAACCACCAATCCCACCCGCCAGGGCGGCGATTACACCAACGAAAACGTTGGCCGCAAATGGATCTACATCTTCCCGCGTAACTACGATCCCGGTTACTGGCAGGCGCGCTACATGGGCCCGGACCCCGGTAAGCAGGACCTGAGCAGCTACCTGGGCCAGTATCCCGGCGCAGACTACTGGTTCTCCCTGGAAAACGACAACTGGGTACGTAAAGAGAAACTCCTCATGGGTAACCTCTCCCTCACCGGCACTGCTACCGACTGGCTGAAATTCATTGCCCGCGGTAACTTCAGCTACGAGCAGAATGCGGACGACCGCCGCCAGCTGGGCTGGGGCCCCAACTACACGGGCAGCCGCGGCCTCTTCGTACTTTCCGGCCAGCACAAAACGCAATACACCTTTACCGGTATGGCGGTGATCACTCCCAAGCTCGGCTCCGATTTCACTGCCAGCCTGAACCTGGGCGCTGAAACCTGGACCTCCGGCATCGGCAACAGCTTCCGTACCGCTACCACCAACGGCCTCCGCATCCCCGGCATGTACGCCATGACCAATAGCGCCGGCCCCCTGGACGCACAGGCAAAAACACTGGCGCAGAAAAGGATCAACTCCCTGTTCTTCGCAGCCAGCTTCTCCTATAAAAACGCGTGGTTCCTGGACGTGACCGGCCGTAACGACTGGTCTTCAGCGCTGATGTACCCGGACGGCCACGGAACGCCTTCTTATTTCTACCCGTCTGTAGGCGCAGCATGGGAATTCACCGAAACGCTGAAAAGCAGCATGCCTTCCTGGGTTAGCTACGGTAAGCTCCGCGCTTCTTACGCTTTCGTTGGCGGCGACATGGTGCCCTGGGAAAACAACTCCGGCTTCATCACCTCTTCCATCTGGAACGGTGCGGGCTCAGGCTCGTCTACGCTTCCCATCAACGAATACTACCAGCCCAACACACTGCCCAACATGAACCTGAAGCCCTCCACTTCCAGCTCTGTTGAAGTAGGTGCGGATGTACGTTTCCTTAACAACCGCCTGGGCCTCGATGTGGCCTGGTACCGTTCCATCATCAAGGACCAGATCATCAAGATCCCGGTTACCATGGAATCCGGCGTGAGAGAGCGTTTCATCAACGCGGGCAAATTCCGGAACAGCGGCATAGAGATCGCGATCAATGCAAAAGCCATTGATACGAAGAACTTCAGCTGGGACCTTACCCTGAACGGAAGCAAGAATAACAACAAGATCATTTCCCTCTTCGGAAATGAAAAAGAATATGAAATGGCTAACGACCAGGACGTACGCGTGCTGGCAATGGTTGGCGCTGCTTACGGCGTGATCCAGACCAATTACGGTTATACCCGTTATACCGGTAAGGATGCAAACGACCCGAACAATGGCAAGCCCATCATTTCCCCCAACTCCGCTGACCTGCCTTATAAATTCAAGCGCGGCGCGGCAGTAGCGGGCAATATCACGCCGGACTTCAACCTGGGCCTGAGCAATAACTTCAACTACAAGAACTGGAGCCTCGGTTTCCTGGTACAGGCAAGGATCGGCGGCGATATGTTCTCCGCTTCCCACCAGTACGGCACAGGCCGCGGTACAGTAGCCAGCACCATCAACGGCCGCGATGCGGAGCACGGTGGCCTTGCATGGACAGACAACGCAGGCCGCCAGCGTAACGACGGCATCCTGCCGGAAGGCGTGTTTGAAGACGGTTACAAGATCACCCACAACGGCCAGGAAGTGAACCTGGGCGGTATGAGCTACAGCGAAGCATATGGCAAAGGTTATGTGAAACCGCTGAGCCCTTACCAGTATTACAGCATGGTGGGCGACTGGGGTATCGGTATCCGCGAGGCGTCCGTGTTTGATGCGACCTATGTTGCACTGCGCGAAGTATCCATCGGTTATACCATGCCGAACAGCATCGCTGAAAAGATCCGTATGAACAAAGTACGCGTGTTGCTGATAGGCCGTAACCTCGGTTACCTCTACAACAAGCTGCCGGACGACATCAACCCGGAAAGCCTCCGCAACAACAGCACCAGCGCATTCTCCGAATACGGCGGTACTCCTTTCGTGAGGAACATGGCAGTAACCCTTCAACTTGGCTTCTAATTTCAAAACGAAACAAACATGAAAGCGATTCATAAATTTGGAATAGGGGCGCTGGCCCTGGCATCACTGGCCAGCTCCTGCACACGGGACTTTGAGAACATCAATAAAAACCCTGAGATCACGGATAACATTTCTCCCGAACAACTGTTCACCGCTTCCCAGAAGGCGATGGTGGACCGTGATTTTGACTGGTTCTATGAGCACTATCAATACCTGATGCGTTATACGCAGTTCACCGTTAGTTACCCGGACGGCAATACCAGCGGTATGTTCGCCAATCCCCGTGTGAACGATTTTTACAGTTCTTTTTATACCAAGATCGGCGGCAACCTCTCTGCCATCCAGCAGATCGTGGACGCCAAGACCGGCGCGGATAAAACTTACTATTCACAGGTAAGGGCTATTGCCACCGTGAACAAGGTGTATTCCGCCTTCCGCGTAATGGACGTGAACGGCAGCATTCCTTACACGGAAGCATTCCAGGCCCGCGTGGGCGAAGGCAGCTTCCTGCCGGCATACGACAGCCAGGAAAAGCTGTTCGGTATTTTTGATGCTGAGCTGAAAGAGGCCATCACTGCGCTTACCACTCCCGGCCAATACATTCCCATCGGTTCCGTTGAGCTGTTCTATAACGGCGATGCCGCCAAATGGGCAAAAGCCGCTAACGTGCTGCGTTTGAAGATCGCCATGCGCCTCAGCAAACGTAACCCGGATAAACTGAAAGCCATCGCTGCCGAAGTAATGGCCAGCCCTGCAGGCCTGTTCGCCGGCAATGCCGATGAATGGAAATTCGTTTCCAGCACCAACTTTGCAAGAGGCGGCAACTGGAACGCGCAAGGCAACCCTACCCGTGGCGGCAAAACCCTCGTGGATTTCATGTACGACAATGCTGACCCGCGGCTGAGCCTGTTCTACAAAAAGAACGGTTTCACAGAAGCAGTGTTTAACCGCCTGAAAGCCGGCGGCGCATTCCCTGCATCCGCGGTGTATAATCCCCGCCAGTATGTAGGTATGCCCGAAAGCCCGGATGACAAGAACAATCCCGCTTACAGCAGGCTCTTCGGCGTGAAACGGTATAATATCGTTGAAGGCGGTAAGAACGTTACGGTGGAAGTGGATACGCTTTCCACTTTCCAGAACCGCATCTTCGACCTCGGGTCCGACGGGAACCTGGATGGCAGGTACACCCAGCCAATGATCACATATGCTGAAATGTGCTTCATGCTGTCTGAGCTTTCGCTGAAAAGCATCATCACCGGTGATGCGGCAGACTGGTATAACAAGGGCGTAGCGGCTTCCGTGAATGCTTACAGCACGATCGCTACCCTGGCCCCGGCTATTGAATTTGTGCCTGCAACGCCTGAAGCAATCACTGCATACCTGGCTAAACCAGGCGTAGCCTTTACCGGCACGAATGCAGAGAAGCTCGAAAAGATCGGCATCCAGCAATACATCAACAGCTTTAAAACCCCCTGGGAAGCATGGGGTTATTACAAGCTGCTGGGCTACCCGAAAGTGGGCGGCATCCTGAACCGCAAAGAGTTCATCGCGAGCGGCGTAAAGCAGGAAGTTCCCCGCCGCTGGCCGCTGCCCATCTCCAACCAGAATATCGACAACTATAATAAAGCAGTTGCTGAAATGAAGGCATCCGGCGAATACGGTAACGCGGTGGAAGATATCACCGGCCGTGTTTGGTGGGATAAAAAATAGTGAAGAATGAAATAATAGCTGAAAAAGCCCCGGCGTCTGCCGGGGCTTTTTTTATTTGTCTTAGTGTAAGCGTTTCCGTTATTGAAGCAGATCTTTGATCTCGCTCAGTTTCATCAGCGCCTCCACGGGCGTGAGGCGGTTGATGTCCACCGCGTTGAGCTTATCGCGGATGTTCTGGAAGGTATCGCTGTGCGCGTCAAAAATGCTGAGCTGCACCTTTTGCACAGGCGCGGCAATCTGCTGCATCGGCGCTTCGATGTGCTGGCTTTCCAGCTGGGAAAGTATTTCGTTGGCCCGGTTGATCAGCTGCGGCGGCATGCCCGCGATCTTCGCCACGTGAATACCGAAGCTGTGCCTGCTGCCGCCGGGCGCCAGCTTACGCAGGAAAATGATCTTGTTGCCCACTTCCTTGTTCGTAATGTGGAAGTTCTTCACGCGTGAATGCGTGTTCTCCAGTTCGTTCAGCTCATGATAATGCGTGGCAAACAGCGTTTTCGGACGGTGGTCCGTCATGTCGTGCAGGTACTCCACGATGCTCCAGGCGATGGAAATGCCGTCGTAAGTGCTGGTGCCGCGGCCTATTTCGTCGAGGATGATGAGGCTGCGCGGGGTAATATTGTTGATGATGCTGGCGGTTTCGTTCATTTCCACCATGAAGGTGCTCTCGCCGCCGCTCAGGTTGTCCGACGCGCCCACGCGGGTGAAGATCTTGTCCGTAAGCCCGATCTCCGCCGAAGAAGCAGGCACGAAGCTGCCCATGTGCGCCATGAGCGTGATGAGCGCCGTTTGCCGCAGCAGGGCCGATTTACCGCTCATGTTAGGTCCCGTCAGGATGATCACCTGCTGTTCATCGCGGTGCAGCAGCAGGTCGTTCGTTACATAACTTTCTCCCGTAGGCAGCCCCTGTTCGATCACCGGGTGGCGGCCTTCTTTGATATCGATATTATATGACTCGGTTACTTCGGGGCGGCGGTATTTGAACTGCACGGCGTTATGCGCGAAGCACAACAGGCAGTCCAGCCGCGCAAGCGCCTGCGCATTGCGCTGGATGGGCACGATGTATTCCTGCAAGGCCAGCAGCAGCGCGTCGTACAGCTGCATTTCCAGCGACAGTATCTTTTCTTCCGCGCCGGTGATCTTTTCTTCGTATTCTTTCAGTTCCGGCGTGATGTAACGTTCGGCGTTGGCCAGCGTTTGTTTGCGGATCCAGGTGTTGGGCACTTTGTTCTTGTGCGTGTTGGTCACTTCAAGATAATAACCGAACACGTTGTTGAAGGCCACTTTCAGCGAAGGGATGCCGGTGGCTTCGGATTCCTGCTGCTGGATGCGCAGCAGGTATTCTTTGCCCGAGGTGGCAATGGCGCGGAGGTCGTCCAGCGCAGCGTCCGTACCCTCGCGGATCACGCCGCCCTTGTTGGCCAGTACGGGCGGGTTGTCTGAAATTTCGTTCAGTATCCTGTCCAGGATGGGCTGGCAGGGATCGAGCTGCTCCTGCAGCTGGCGGAGCAATGTATTGTCGGTGGCAGCCAGCGTGTTGGCTATTTCGCTTACCTGTTGCAGGGCTTTGGCAAGCTGCATCACTTCGCGCGGGTTGATCTTTTTAAGCGGGATCTTGGACACCAGCCTTTCCAGGTCGCCCACGATCTTGAGGTGCGTTTGCAGCAGGCGGGTATTGTCTGCGTCGCGGATGAGCGTTTCCACGGCATCCAGCCTTTCGTTGATCTTGGCAATGTCGCGCAGCGGGAAAATGATCCAGCGTTTCAGCAGGCGCGCGCCCATAGGGGAGAGGGTATTGTCCAGCGTGCCGATCAGCGATTTGCCTTGTTCCACGGTGCTTTGCAGCAGTTCCAGGTTGCGGATGGTGAAACGGTCCATCCAGAGGAAATCGTCCTGGTCTATCCGCGTCAGCGCGGTAATGTGCTGGAGATTCGGATGCTCGGTATCTTTCAGGTAATGCATGGTGGCGCCCGCCGCGATAACCGCTTCGTTCAGCTCTTCCACGCCGAAACCTTTCAGTGAATGCGTTTCGAAATGTTTATGCAGGATCTCCCTCGCATAGGTATTGGTAAATATCCATTCTTCGAGGGTGTAGGTATAGAACCGGCTGCCGAAGGTCTGCCGGAAATGTTTCTGCTGCTGTTTGGCAAACACCACTTCCTGCGGGCGGAAGCTTTGCAGGAGCTTGTCCACATACTCCTGCGTTCCCTGCGCCACGAAAAATTCCCCGGTGGAAATATCCAGGAAAGCCACGCCTGCCTGGTCGTTCTGCCCGAAGTGCACGGCTGCGAGGAAGTTATTCGTACTGTTGTCCAGCAGCTTGTCGTTCACGGCCACGCCGGGCGTCACCATTTCGGTCACCCCGCGTTTCACGATGCCTTTCACCATTTTCGGGTCTTCCAGCTGGTCGCAGATGGCTACGCGATGGCCGGCTTTCACGAGTTTGTGCAGGTAGGTGTCCAGCGAATGGTGGGGGAACCCTGCGAGGTCTACATAAGAAGCGCTGCCGTTGGCCCTTTTGGTGAGCACAATGCCGAGCACTTTGGATGCGATCACTGCATCCGCGTTGAAAGTTTCATAAAAATCCCCGACCCTGAAAAGCAGCACCGCGTCCGGATAGCGGGCTTTGATGGCATTGTGCTGCTGCATCAGGGGCGTTTCTTCCGATTTACTTTTAGCCATGCGGCAAATATAAGAACCTGCGGGCATTAACTTACAGTCAACTATCTTTGCACCCATGCGGAAGTTAAACATGCAGGAGCTGGGCCGTAAAACGGTGGCCGAGTTCAAGGCGGCGGATAAAACGCCGCTGGTGCTGGTGCTGGACAATGTGCGTAGCATGCACAACGTGGGATCTGTGTTCAGAACGGCGGATGCTTTCCTGGTACGGGGCATTGCGCTGTGCGGCTATACGCCTGTGCCCCCGCACCGGGATATCCAGAAAACGGCGCTGGGCGCAACGGAAACGGTGGAATGGCAATATTTTCCCACCACGGTGGAAGCCGTGCAGGCCCTTAAATCGCAGGGTTACGCTATCATCGCCATCGAGCAGGCCGCGCAGAGCGTGATGCTGGATGCTTTCCGGCCCGGGGAGCAGCCGCTGGCGCTGGTGTTCGGCAACGAAGTGGCTGGCGTGGACCCCGCCGTGATGCAGCTGGCAGACGGCTGTATTGAAATTCCCCAGCTTGGCATGAAACATTCCCTCAATATTTCCGTGAGCACCGGCATTGTGATCTGGGACCTGTTTTGTAAACTGAAACCTGTAAATTAGCGGCCATGTCCTCAACTGTCAAGAACTATCTGTCGTTAGTAAAGTTCAGCCACACCATTTTCGCCATGCCTTTCGCCATGACGGGTTTTTTTATGGCGGTAACCTGGGCCGGGCATTCCTTCAGCTGGACGACGCTGCTGCTGGTGGTGCTCTGCATGGTGTTCGCGCGCAGCGCGGCCATGGCTTTCAACCGCTGGCTGGATGCGGAATTCGATAAAAAGAACCCGCGTACCGCGCAACGGGAAATACCCGCCGGCATTATTTCCGCGTCAAACGCCTTGTGGTTCGTGACCGGCAACGTATTGCTCTTTATGGCCACCACCTGGTTCATCAATCCCCTGTGCTTCTTTTTATCCCCCGTTGCCATGCTGGTGGTGCTGGGGTACAGTTATACCAAACGTTTCACCGCTCTCTGCCACCTGGTGCTCGGCGTGGGCCTCAGTCTTGCCCCGATCGGCGCTTTCCTGGCCGTGACCGGGTATTTCAGCCTGCTGCCCGTATTGCTGAGCGTGATGGTGCTGTGCTGGGTGAGCGGCTTCGATATAATTTATGCCTTGCAGGACGAGGAGTTTGACCGCTCCCAGCAACTACATTCCATTCCCGCCTGGCTGGGCAAGGCCGGTGGCCTGCGTTTTTCGGAAGGGCTGCACCTGGTTGCCGCTGCCATGGCCATTACCATTGGGGTGATGGGGCATTTCAGCTGGCTGTACTGGATCGGCGCGGGTGTTTTTATTTTAATGCTTTTCATGCAGCACAGGCTGGTGAAGCCGCATGACCTTTCCCGCGTGAACCTCGCGTTTATGACCACCAACGGCATAGCCAGCGTGGTGTACGCGGTATTTTCAATTGCGGATATGCTGATCTTCAAACAATAAGATATGCCCAGGATACTCGCCATCGATTACGGGAAAAAGCGCACAGGGCTGGCGGTTACGGACCCTTTAAAGATCATTGCCAGCGGCTTGGGCACCGTTCCTTCTCACGAGCTGATCCCTTACCTCAAAAAATATTTCGCCACTGAACCGGTGGAGCTGATCCTGATAGGCCTGCCCCGCAACCTGGACGGCAGCGCTACAGACGCCACAGCGCTGGTGGAGGAATGCATCAGGATACTGGGAAAACATTTCCCGGACATGCCGCTGAAAAAAGTGGACGAGCGCTTTACCTCCAAAATGGCCTTCAGGAGCATGATAGACAGCGGGATGAAAAAGAAGGACCGGCAGAATAAAGGGCTGGTGGACGAGATCAGCGCGACGATCATCCTGCAGGAATACCTTCACCATAGCGGCGGGGGGCAAATGCCCATGACGGGCGGATGAGCCCTTCGCGGAAAAAACCTAACTTTGCATTTTTCCATTTTTGACCGATAACAGATGATTTTACCAATAGTAGCCTATGGGGCGCCCGTTTTAAGAGAAGTAAGCCAGGACATTACGCCTGATTACCCCGATCTGCAAAAGCTGATCGACAACATGTGGGAAACCATGTACGCCTCCAGCGGAGTAGGCCTGGCCGCGCCCCAGATCAACAAGCCCATCCGCCTTTTCGTGGTAGACAGCGAGCAGATCATCAACAATCTTGAAGAAGACGAGGTGAACCTTTATCCGGCCGACCATGGCATCAAACAGGTGTTCATCAACGCGAAGATCGTGGAAACGGACGGAGACGACTGGGCCTATAACGAAGGCTGCCTGAGCATCCCCAAGATCCGGGAAGACGTGTACCGTCCTGAAAAAGTGAAAATCAAATACCTGGATGAGAATTTCCAGCCCCATGAGCGTACTTTTCACGGAATTACCGCACGTGTGATTTTCCATGAATATGATCATATAGAAGGCAAACTTTTCATCGATTACCTGAAACCTTTGAAGAAAAGGATGATCAAAAGCAAGCTGGAAGACATTTCCAGGGGAAAGATCAAGGTGGATTACAAGATGGTGTTCCCTAAATAGTTAAAAGATTTTTTCGGCATTATAAAAAATAAATATGCCTAAGAATTTCATATTGTAAGTTTTTTCATTATTTTAGTGCCACTATATTTTTTGATAAGTACACTTGGGAACTGAAAATACATATACCGAACAAGAACTGGTTGCCGGCTTAAAGGCCCGGGACCAGCAGATATTCGGCTACCTGTATGACCATTATTCTCCTGCACTTTACGGCGTGGTTCTCAAGGTACTGAACGACGAAAATTCAGCGAGCGACGTGCTCCAGGAGGTCTTCCTGAAAATCTGGCGGAGCATCGATAAATACGACACAGAAAAAGGGCGTCTCTTCACCTGGATGCTCAACATCGCCAGAAATACCGCAATAGATTCACTCCGCTCCAAAGGTCATAAGCTGGAACAGAAAATCCAGGAGCTTAATAACGACGTATATCTACAAACAAGTCAGTTAACGGTTCAACCTGCCGTGGATCACCTGGGCCTCTCGAAGGTGTTGGAAAAGCTCAACAAAGAACAGCGGACTATCATTGATCTTGCATACTACAAGGGATGCACCCAGGAAGAGATTGCCAGGGTATTGGATATTCCTTTGGGCACAGTAAAAACTAGAATGCGAAACGCAATTATACAATTGAGGAATATCTTAAAACAGTTGTAAGCAAAGTGGACGTACAACGTTACATATCATCCGGTATCATTGAAAGCTTCGTAGCTGGCTTAGCTACGGACCAGGAGGTCCGTGAGCTGCAGGCTTCGATGGCGCAATACCCGGAAATAAGAGCTGCGGTGGATGCCGTGCAGCTTGATATGGAGCGTTACGTAAACATGCAGAGCGTTATGCCGCCGCCGGCCGTGAGGGACCGCGTGTTCCAGGTCATTAACAACGAAGGGGTGGAAACGGCTGTTCCTGTGGGCGCTTATGCCTCCGAAGAATCGGCCGCCTACGTGCCCGATGAGCCTAAAGAGGTGAAACTGGTAAGCCCTGTTTGGAGATTTGTGGCCGCCGCAGCCATCGCAGGCCTGCTGGCCAGCGTTTGGATGAATGTACAGTATTCCAACAGCAGTAACGACTGGAAAGGCAAATACCAGGCGCTGCTGACCGAGAAAGATAAAATGATAGCGGACAACAATGCCATGCAAACCCGCATGCAAACGTCCGAACAGATGCTGCAAAGCCTCCGCGGCATGAAGATGGTGCCGATGTACACTGTAACGCCCACCCGCCCGGGTTTGCTGGCCACCGTGTACTGGAACCCGAAATCCGAGGAAGTGATGCTCACCGTTACTAATCTTCCCGCACCCGCTGCGGACCAACAATACCAGCTCTGGGGCATCGTGAACGGCAAGCCCGTGGATGCCGGCGTATTTGAAATGGACGCCGCTGTGAAAGGTTTCGCAAAAATGAAGTCCATGGTGCCCGGCGCGCAGATGTTCGCCATCACCCTTGAGAAAAAAGGCGGCTCTCCCACGCCTACGCTTACCGCCATGTATGTTGCGGGCAGGGTCCAGGGTTGATCCTTTTTAATTTCCGTTAAACATGACCGTTATTGCCTTTTCCCGGCGCAACTTCCGCCCGGCAGCATTTCCCTGTGCTCCCCCGACGCTTCTGGCCTGAATATTGCATTTTCATAACCCGACGAATTGTTTAAATTTGCCCGATGCGAAAAATCCTGCTACTGTTATACCTGATCCCCTGCATTCCCGCATTGGCGCAGGATACCGCCAGATATAAAGGCATGACCATTAACCTGGACGAACATGTGGTGAAAGCCAAACGTATAGGCTTCGACGTGAATGGTTTTATACAAAGAGTGGAAGAAGACACCACGTTCTACCGCGCATTCAAAAACCTCCGCATTATCGGTTTCACTGCTGATAACGATATCAGGGTGACGGATAAAAAAGGCGGCAAAACCCTTGCCTCGTTGAAATCCCGCACCAAACAGATCATGACCGGCAACTGCCGCAAAATGGAAGTGCTGGAAGAAAATACCACCGGCAATTTCTATAACCGCAAAGGCGACTATAATTATTATACCGCCGAATTGTACGCGAACCTGTTCTTCATCAAAGGCACCGTTTGCAACGAGGAAGGCGGCGGCGACAAAGGCAGCCTGGCGAGACATAAATCGCAGCTCAAACAGCTGATATTCAATCCCGGGAAACCCATATCCGGCGTGCCTGTGGTAGGCAGCAAAGTGGCTATTTTCGACCGTAACCTCATGCGTTACTACGACTTTTCCATTACCTCGGAAAAATTCACGGGCACGGATTGTTATGTGTTCAGCGCTGTAATGCGGAAGAACCTAAGCGGCGTGGACCGCGCGGAGATCGTGTACGACGAGCTGATCACCTATTTTAATAAAGAAACAATGGAGATCGTGGGCCGCAAATATTCCCTTTCCTACAAAACCCTCGTGTTCGATTTTAATGTGCGCATGAATGTGGAGCTTACCAAGCTGGGCGACCTGCTGCTGCCCGCGCTTATCACTTACGACGGTACCTGGAACGTGCCGTTCAAGAAACGGGAGACCGCCGTTTTTACCGCCAGGTTCTACGATTTCGGGAAATAAGATCAAAAATATGCAGATAAAAAAAGGGGCGCCGTATGAGCGCCCCTTTTTGGCTGGATGAAACATGATACTAATATCCTTCGTTTTGCCTGAGCCCCGGCTCTACTTTCAGGCTGTTCTCGTGGAACGGCCAGAGGTAGTTGTTGGGGCGGAAAGCACGGTCCTCTATTTTGAGGGAAACCTTTTCGCCGTTCACTATCCGGGTGTGGCCGAGAGCGGGCTGGTTGAGCACCTGCCCGGCGATGCGCCAGCGGATGATGTCGTCGTACCTGCGTCCTTCACCGGCCAGTTCGATCCTGCGTTCATTCCGGATCAGGTCGGTCCACTGCTGTTGCGTGTAGGCCGCATATTTCGGCAGGGTTACGTCGGCGAAGTTCATATCCAGGCCGGCGCGGCGGCGGACGTCGTTGATGCACTTTTTCGCGAGGGCGTCCACCTGGTTCTGCATGATCTTAGCTTCGGCGTAAGTCAGCAGCACCTCCGCGTAACGGATATACGGGAAATGCATATTGCCGCCGGACCTGAAGGCATCTGCCTGGTCAACGAACTTGCGGAACCAGTAACCTGAACGGCTGGCGCGGGGCCTTTCATAATACATCGGGTTGTTGGGATCGTAGATATTGATCGGTTCGGTCCCGAACATGTCCTCGTGCATGTAGATGCTGGCAGCCAGGCGCGGGTCGCGGTTGAGTTTCGGGTTGAGCTCGTACGCTTCTTTCGGATGCAGCCCGCTCGCGTCGATCGGATCGCCCTGGAGCGTCCAGTAAGCGTCAACGAGGGATTTGAGGGGTACTACGAAAGACTGCCCGTTGCCTGTGCGGTATTGCGGCGCCAGGTGCTGGAAAGAGTTGGTAGCGGTATTGTTGTGGCTTGCCATGTCCATGGTAAGAATGAACTCCTTGTTCGTCTTGTCCGCTTTATACTGGAACAGGTCGCCGTAATTAGGATGCAGCTGGTATTTCTGGCTGTTCATGATCTCTTCCGCCAGCCTTGCCGCAACATCATATCGCTCGAAATAGAGCGCATAACGCATGATGAGGGCTTTCAGCGAATAGCGGTTGAACATGTAGGAGTCTGAAGTGTATTCGTCAGGAGGCAGGTTGTTGGCGATGTTTTCCGCCATGGGGAAGAGGTCGTTAAGGATCTCTTCTTTTGCTTTAGCGGGTTGCGTGGCCGATCCGAGGTCTGCAGGCTCCAGGTAATAGGGTACATCGCCCCAGCGGGATACCAGCCAGAAGTAATGCCAGCAGCGGATGCCTTCCAGCACGCCCTTGTATTTCGCGCGTACGGTCTCGTCTTCCACGTAGGGGATGTCGACGTTCGCGATGAACACGTTCAGGCGGCCGAGGTGTTTCATATGCAGCTCGTAGTAATACAGGAACGCCTGGGTGTTGGAGTTGAAGTTGCCGTTGGCGATCAGCTGATGGTGATGGTTTTCGGAGCGGCTGTAAGCGTTGTCGCTCTTACCGTCTTCCATGTAGGGAAGCTTCGCCGTGAGGCCGGGGCCGGAATATACGTCCAGCATGCTGGAGTATACCACGCGGCGGAGGTCTTCTTCAGTATTGAAGAATTCCGAGAATTTAGTGGCGGTTGGATCGGTCTTATCGAGAAATTTCTCGCATCCGCTAAGCGCTATGGTGCAGACCAGCGATGCATAAATTAGTTTCTTCATCATATACACGAAATAAGTTGATTAGAAAAAGGAGGCTTTGAATCCAAGGCTGTAGATCGCCATGCGCGGGTATTTGCCATCGCCGCCGTTCCTTTCCGGTTCCAGGCCTTCCCATTTTGTGATGGTGAGCGCATCCTGGGCGTTCACGTAAACGCGTAAGTTGCGGATGGCGTTACCGATCTTCGGAAAGGTGTAACCCAGCTGGATCATCTTGAAGCGGAAGAATGAAGCGTCGCTCAGCCATACATCGCTCAGGTATGTGTTGGTGCTTGCGCCTGTCCAAACGCGGGGGAAGCGGCTGTTTGGGTTTTCAGGCGTCCAGCGGTTGTCTGCATAATACTGGCGCGGTGCGCCCAGCGCGTTGGTACCCCCGTCCACCAGAACGGGATAACCTTCCATGCCGCCCAGGCGGCCGAGACGTTTGCCCACGCCCTGACCGATCACGGAGAAGTCCCAGCGTTTGTAACCCAGGTTCATATTGATGGCATAGTTCAGGTGCGGGAACGGATCGCCGAGGTTCACACGGTCCAGGTTGTTGATCACGCCATCGCCATTTTGGTCAACGTACCTGATGTCGCCGGGAAGGGTATTAGGCAGTTTTGCCGTGGTATGCTCCACATCGTCCGCGTCGCGGAAGAAGCCATTGGACTTGTATCCGTAATAGTTGTCGATCGCTACGCCAGGGTACCAGATCTTGTCGGTGTTATCCTTGAAGATAAGGGAGTCGGTGGCGGTATAGCCCGCTTTCAGCACTTCGTTCTTGTTGTCGAACAGCATGCCGCCGATGGAATAGGTGAAGTCCCCGATCTTGTCGCTCCAGTTCAGAGTGATCTCGTATCCTTTATTATCAACTTCACCGATATTCACGGCAGACTCCAGGCTGTAAGAGCCTGTCAGCGGCGGTACCGGGAAGTTGGAGTAGATCAGGTCGAAGGAGTGTTTTTTGTAAACCTCCACCCCCGCGGTCAGGCGATTGTCCAGCGTGGTCAGTTCCATACCCACGTTCCACTGCTTCTGTTTTTCCCAGGAGAAGTTCGGGTTGGGCATGCGCATGGTCCATCCCCAGGTGTTCACGATCTCTTCCCAGAGGTAGGGATCCACGTTTTCGTTACCGATGAGGCCGTAAGACAGGCGGAACTTGAGGTTGTTAACGGCGCCGCTGCGCACGAGAGGTTCCATGAATTTTTCGTTCGTTGCGTTCCATGCAAGGGCCGCGGAGGGGAAGAAGCCCCAGCGGTTGCCCGGCGCGAACTTGCTGCTGCCGTCGCCGCGGGCGGTCACCTCGAGGATGTAGCGGCTGTCGAACGAGTAGTTCAGCTTGCCGAAGAAGGAGGCCTTGCTGATCTCGGTGAAGTTGGAGTATGTCCAGTTCATCGCTTCCGCGCCGCCTGTAAAGTAGATCTTGTCCTTGTTCTTGCGCAGGTTGCTGGTGTAATTCACGAGCAGGCGGGAAGTGATCTGGCTCCGGCTCACGTTCTGCGTGGCGTCTACCGCGTTGCCCCAGGTGGTAACAGGTTTGCCATTCCCGTCATAGAATTTAAACGTTCTGCGTTCCCACTTTTCGGCTGATTTGTTGATCAGGTAGGAAATGTTGCCCTCGATATTGAGGTTCTTGGTGATGAAATATTTGGGACGGAGGTTGATGGTGCTCCAGTCGTGCAGGTAATTCTTGGTGCCGCCGCGGTTGATGGAGGCCACGGGATTGAGGTTGTTGTGCAGCTGGTAATGCTCCGGGATGCTGGAATTCGGATAATAAACCTGCTGGGAAGAGTTCATCTTCCAGGCGTTGGTATAAAGACCGTGACCGTCGTCGTTGGCGTAC
This sequence comes from Chitinophaga sp. 22620, assembly GCF_052044405.1. NCBI lineage: Bacteria > Pseudomonadati > Bacteroidota > Chitinophagia > Chitinophagales > Chitinophagaceae > Chitinophaga > Chitinophaga sp. 22620. The sequence goes on from NZ_JBQEMV010000002.1 coordinate 584,806, forward strand.
AACCGGTCCACTTCCAGGCGGTGTGCATAGAAGTCGGCCAGCAGCACGAATTTATCGGCGATGTTGATATTGGTGTTGAAGCGCGCGGAATATTTCTGCGAGCCTTCTATGCTATTAAGGCCGCCTTCGTTCAGGTAGCCGAGCATGAGGTTGAAGGTGCCCACGCCGCCGCCGCCGGATACGCTCAGCGCGGTGTTGCTGGAGGTGGCCTTCCGCTGGATCACTTCATCCAGCCAGTCAACGCTGGGCATCTGCCCTGTTTCCATCTGGCGGATGGAGTCTTCGGAGAAGGTCGGCGTCTGCCCTTGCATAACCCTGGCTTCGTTGTTGAGACGCATGTAATCGGCGCCTTTCACGAATTTCGGAAGGTCGATGGGCTGCTGAACAGCGAACCAGGAATTCGCGTCAACCTTGAACTTACCGGTCTTGCCCCTTTCGGTTTCGACGATGATCACCCCGTTGGCGCCGCGCGAGCCGTACATGGAGGCGGAGGCGGCGTCTTTCAGGATGGTGATGCTTTTAACCTGGTTGGGATCTACGTCCGTAAGGGACATTTCCATCCCGTCCACGATCACCAGCGGTTCGGCGTTCTGCAAGGTGCTGATACCGCGGATGGAGATCGTGCCGGGTACGCTGCCGGGCAGGTTGGTGCCCTGCTGCATCGTAACGCCGGGAATGGTGCCGGAAAATGCTTCCTGGAGCTTGGCGATGGGCCGCGTCTTGGCCTGCTTCATGTCCATCTGGGCCACGGAGGAGGCGACGTGACGGCGTTCCACGGTCGAGAAACCCATGACTACAACGCCGTCCAGGTCTTTGCCGCTTTGCATCAACCGAACGTTGATGACTGACTGGCTGCCTACGGCCACCTCACGGTCCTGGAAACCGATGGAAGTGAAAATAAGCGTTACGTTGTCGTTCGGCACTTTGATTTCATAACGCCCGTCGGCGCCGGCGGCGGTACCGATGTTGGTGCCTTTTATCAGGACTGTGGCGCCGGGTACGGGGCTGCCCGCGGAATCCGCGACGCTGCCCGTGATGTTCCGCTGCTGCCCATAGGTTTGCAGCATGCAGAGCATAAACGATGAGATTAAGAGTAAATACTTCATATGTATGGCTGATTGAAGGTGCGTTGTTTGATAGGCATAGCTCCGCCTGCGCCGCCGGTGACTTCTTTGCCGGTCGGTAGTGAGTTATTTATACAAACTAAACAGGATGAGGTAGGGACTGGATTCCCGGAACGCGATTAGATTATGCCTGGCTTATTAAAAATTTAAGTATTCTTAACGCTTTAAAAGTATTCGAAATGCTTCTTTAGTCCAATAGATTATTTTATGATAACCTTTTTTTAATAAAAGGGAAGCTTCATTTTTTGCTTTTCTTTAACTCCTGCCTTGAAAAATCTTCAAATAATTGTTGTATGCATTTCAAATATGCATACTATTTTCGCTAAAGAATAAAGTTTCTTGATATTTTATCCAATTGAGAAAACTTCTTTAAATTGATTAAAGAAGTTTTTAGAAAGACGAGAAAATTTTTAAATAACATGAAAGTTAATTTGCTAAATAGAAAGTTGTTTTGGTTTCAAAATACAAATAGCCGTAAGCAAGAGCAATTGAAATACAGGATTTTGCAACACCTGTATACCGTCGGCCCCTCTTCCGTGGCCACGCTTTGTGAAACGCTGAACATATCGACCCCCACAGCCGTGAAGTTGCTTTCTGAAATGAGCAGGGAACGTATCGTCGAAAAAAAGGGACAAGGAGAATCCATTGGCGGAAGGCGCCCCGATCTCTTCCGGCTGCGCAAGCACGTACTTTTTATTATCTGTATCGATATTGAGCTGTTCAAGACCAGCATGGTGATAGTGGATAATAACAACAACTTCATCACGTCCGTCAAATCCTTGCCGGTGCCGCTTTCACGTAACCGCAACGCATTCTTCGAAGCGCTGCTGGTGCATGTGCAGGAGCTGATCGATTCCGCCAATATCGATTCCGCAAGATTGATCGGATGCAGCATCGGCATGCCCGGGCTGATCGATACCCGATCTGGCGAAAACTTCAGCTACCTGCTGGACGAATCAGGCCGCATGGGTCTCCGTGATGCGTTTGAAAATCAACTGAACATGCCCGTCGTGATCCAGAACGACGTGAAAGGCTCCGCGCTGGCGGAATTGCGGCATGGTCACGCGAAAGGGAAAAAGAATGTGCTCGTGATCCTGATGGACTGGGGCATTGGCCTGGGCATTATTATGGACGGCAAGGTGCAGCAGGGCAGCTCGGGGTTTTCCGGGGAAATGGGGCATATGCCTTTTGCAGAGAACGGTGAGCTGTGTTATTGCGGGAAGCATGGCTGCCTCGAAACGGTGGCTTCGGGCATGATGTTGTCCAAGATCGCCCGGCAAGGCATTCTCTCGGGGCAAAACTCGATCCTCAACGAGCTTTCCAACCAGGAAGTATACCGCATCGAAACGGAGCTGATCATCCGTGCGGCCAACAATGGCGACCAGTATTCGATCCAGCTTCTTTCCAATATCGGTACCAACCTCGGCAAAGGTATCTCTGTTCTCATCCAGCTGTTCAATCCCGAACTGGTGATCCTCAGCGGCAAGATCGCGGCGGCACGCCAGTACATTACGCTCCCGATGCAGCAGGCGATCAACACTTATTGCATGACGCAGATACGCGAAAAGGCGCAGATCATAAGCTCAGAGCTGGGTGAACATTCCCGCCTGCTGGGATATGCGGCCGAAGGCATCAGCCAGTTCTTCGACACGATGATCGCGCAGGCGAAAGCGGCATGATTTAGCGACGCGGTTAGTTTCCTTTTTTTAAGGTGTTTTATTTAACGTAGTAAGGTCACCGTGCCCTGCCGGCGGTAATATTTTGCATTCAGCTCGTCGATGTATTCCACGATCCATACATAAGTGCCCAGCGACGCGGGCTGCCCGTTGTGCTTACCGTTCCAGGCCACGCCGGGATCTGTTGTGTAGAAGATGAAATCACCCCAGCGGTTGTAGATGCTGAGCTTATACTGGCCTATCTGGCACCGGTATTTCGGCCTGAACAGGTCGTTGATGCCATCGCCGTTCGGCGAGAAGGCGGTGGGATAAAACAGCTGGCAATCGCAGTTCTGGTACCAGATATTCACGGAATCCGTGGCGCGGTTGCACACGTTCTGGGCCACGATGGCGTAAATGCCGGGCTGGGTAACGGTGAAGCTGGCAACGGAACTGCTGTCCTGCCATTTATAATCCGTGCCCGCGCCTCTCGGCAGCAGTTGCAACGTTTCGCCCACGCACAGCACAGAATCCATGCCCAGTGATACATGCAGCGAATCCTGGAAGTCCACGCGGATGGTATCCATTTCCACGCAACGGCCTATCTGCACGCGCACGTAATAATAACCGGTGCTGTCCACATGGTACGTTGCCTGGTCGGACCCGTCCTGCCAGAGATAATTACCCGTGCCATAGTCTGCGGACAGCACGAGGAAATCCCCGTAACAAAGCGTGGTGTCATTTCCCAGGTTCACATTGCCAAGACGGCTGTAACGCACGCCAATAGTGTCCAGCACATCGCAGATGCCGTTGATGTTGACGAATACCGAGAAGTCGCCGTTGCGGCTCACGTTGATGCGCGGCGTGGTGGCGCCCGTATTCCAGCTGTAGCTGAGGCCCTCAGGGCGCGTTGCGTCCAATATTACGGATTCGCCGGGGCAGAGCAGCGTATCTGGACCGAGATTAAAAGGATAAGGCGTGCCGGTGAAAGTGATGGTCACCTGGTCTGAAAAGTCGCCGCAGCCAGCCACATGCGCCGTTACGGAATAGGTTTGCGTAACACCGGTGGTCAGTATGGTGGGCGTGGTTTCGCCGGTGCTCCAGGTATAGGTGGCGTTCTGGGCCGTCGCATCCAGCGTCATCAGCTCGCCGGTACAGAGTATCCTGTCAGGCCCCAGGTCGAAATCGGGAATAGGGGAGTAGAAGATATTTACCGAATCTGTTTCCGTGCACCCGTTGATCGCCACATGATAAGTGGCCATTTCGGTAACGGTGAAGGTGTTGACCGCGCCGGTAGACACCGTGTCTTCCAGGTAATACCAGGTGTAGGTAGCGCCCGGTATAGGCGGCGCCGTTATGACCGTGTTACCGTTCTCGCAAAGCGTGAGGTCGGGCCCAAGGTTGGCATTCTGCCGCGGTACGATGGTGATGGTTTGGGTGCTGATGTCTTCCACGCCGTTGCGGTACGCTTTCAGCGTAATAGTGTAGGTCCCGGGCGCGGTGTAAATATGCCAGGCATCTTCCACGAGGCCGGAGGAATCTGCGGCTACGAGCGGCGGGCTCACGAAATACCATTTCACGGAATCGATGACGGTAATATCGTCTGTGATCGTGAATTTCACCGTATCGTTGAGGCAGGTGGTGTTATATGTAAAATTTGTCAGCAGGGGGCGAATGTTTGCTACAGCTGTAGTTGACGCTGTAAGCAGCAATAGCAGGATAAGTGCCTGGAGCCTGGCTAGGTCTTTCATCGGAACCATGGTAGCACTAAATTAGTAGAAATATTGATATGTAGATTGTTTTTAATAAAATAATTAATCGTTAACATCCGTGGATGTGCGTACAGCAAGGGCTCATAGGTTTACGGCCTGCAGCAGTAATTCGGTTGAATAAGTAAACGGGAAATTAACGGGGAAAGTATGGATGTGGATTATTCCTCTTTCCGTTTGTACCTGCGCCATTTTTCGAGCACACCGCTAAAATCAGCCGGCAATTCGCTTTCAAACAGCACGGGCTTGCGGGTGCGCGGGTGAATGAACCCAAGGGTCTGGGCATGAAGGGCATGCCGGGGCATGATCTCGAAGCAATTATCCACAAACTGCTTGTATTTCGCGAACACGGTGCCTTTCACGATGCGGTCGCCGCCGTAGGTATCGTCGTTGAAGAGCGGGTGGCCGGTGTGCTGCATATGCACGCGGATCTGGTGGGTGCGCCCGGTTTCCAGCTTGCAGGCAATGAGGCTCACGTAGTTGAACCGTTCCAGCACTTCGTAATGGGTGATGGCTTCTTTGCCATGCTCTCCGTCAGGGTAGGCGGTCATGATCTTGCGGAGGCGCTGGTGGCGGCCTACATGGGCTACCACGGTGCCTTTATCCTCTTCAAAATCGCCCCAGACGAGGGCCAGGTAACGGCGCTGAACGGTGTGGTCAAAAAATTGTTTGGCCAGGTCGGTCATGGCTTTTTCAGATTTGGCCACCACCAGCAGGCCGCTGGTATTTTTGTCGATGCGGTGCACCAGCCCGAAGCGCGGGATTTCCGGTTCCACGGCGGTTTCGTTGCCGTCGCCGAGGTAAAAGGCCAGGGCGTTCACCAGGGTGCCGGAGTAGTTGCCGCAGCCGGGGTGCACCACCATGCCGGGCGGTTTATTGATGATGAGGATGTCTTCGTCTTCAAAAACGATGTTCAGCGGGATATTTTCGGGCTTAACCTCGGTGGTTTCGGGGTTTTTGGTGGAATACACGATCAGGCGGTCCAGCGGGCGGACCTTGTAATTGGATTTGACGGGCTTGTCGTTGACGAGCACCATGCCTGCTTCTATAGCCTGCTGCACTTTGTTGCGGGTGGCGCCTTCGATCCTGTTCTGGATGAATTTGTCGATCCGCAGGGGTTCCTGGCCTTTATCCACCACCAGGTTCACCCTTTCATACATTTCCTCGCTGCCTTCGCCGTTCTCCAGTTCATCTTCCAGCTCCACGATTTGATCGGTCATCAGTAAAAATTTTTGCAAAGATACTTATAGTTATCTTTGCAGGCGATGAAACCGAGCAGAACGAGATATATATCTGGTGGATGGACCGCGAGGTTGCATCCGGCCTTTAAAAGACATTGTGAACGGATGACACCGAGCAGAACGAGATATATATCTGGTGGATGGACCGCGAGGTTGCATCCGGCCTTTAAAAAAGACATTGTGAACGGATGACACCGAGCAGAACGAGATATATCTGGTGGATGGACCGCGAGGTTGCATCCGGCCTTTAAAAAAGACATTGTGAACGGATGAAACCGGGCAGAACAAAATGAAACAGCAGATTAAAGTGAGCGACCTGGGGGTGATCCCTTACCAGGACGCATGGGACCTGCAGGAGCGGTTGTTGCAGGAAAGCGTGGCGCTGAAGGCCGATCTCCGCAACGGCCTGGCGGCGCCAGGCGCAACAGTGCAGCATCACCTGCTGTTTTGCGAGCATCCCCCCGTTTATACCCTCGGCAAAAGCGGGCATATGGAAAACCTGCTGGTGAACGGCCAGACGCTGGCGCAGAAAGGCATTGGTTTCGTGCATACCAACCGCGGCGGCGACATTACCTTTCACGGCGAAGGCCAGATAGTAGGCTACCCCATCATCGACCTGGAACAATTTTTTACGGATATCGGCCGCTACCTGCGGTTCCTGGAGGAAGTGATCATCCGCACCCTGGCGGATTACGGCCTCAAAGGCGAACGTTCCAAAGGCGAAACCGGCGTTTGGCTGGAACCTGAGATCCCCGGCAGGGCGCGCAAGATCTGCGCGATGGGCGTACGTTGCAGCCGCTGGGTCACCATGCACGGCTTTGCCATCAATGTGAATACGGACCTGGATTATTTCTCCAACATCGTGGCCTGCGGGATACAGGATAAAGCGGTCACTTCCCTGCAAAAAGAAACCGGGCGCATCATTCCTTTGGAGGAAGTACAGGCCCGGATCTTATATCATTTCTCCCAGGTATTTGAGGCTGAGATGGTTACGAACGGTAATTGAGCGGAATGTAAAGGCTCCATTTCTCCAGCAGCTTCCCTTCTTCGTATATCTCGAAATTAAACCAGCCGGCGTGCATAAAAATGGCCTTTTCCAGTATCAGGAAAGGTTCCAGCACCTGCTCCACTTCAAACAGGAATGCACCGGTGGGCTCAAAGAACTTTACGGAATATTTTTTCTGCGGCGCCTGCGGCAGGCGGATGTTCACATTCCCGTCAGCCGTTGTGTAGATGTAGTTGGACGGTTTCCAGGGGATCACTTCCTTGGTGCCGGTGGCATTGGTGCCCGCGGTGGCGGCGCCCACATCCTGCGCGCTGAGCTTGGTATTGCCCGCAATGGTGGAATCGGGCACGGCCAGTACGGTTTTGCTGTACATGTACCTGTTGTTCTTGAACAGGATGAAGAGGCGGTAGTAATTTTTCCCGGGCAGCGGTTTATTGTCGAGGTAAGCGTTGCGCGTTTGGTCCGGGTAGCTGGCGTAGCCGATGGTGGTGAAGTTCAGCACACTGTCCAGCGAGCGCTGGATACCGATCTGCACGGCGTTCGGGAAACCGGAGATCCAATCCAGCTGGATCTTCCCTGTTTTGATGAGGGCCGAGAAGTCGGGCAACACGGGCGTTGGCGGCCCCGGCACTGCATCCTGCGCTTTGGCTGTGGCGATAGTACCTATTAAAATCACGGTGGCTATAATGCATCTAACAGTCTGCTTCATACAGTACATCAAAAACGTCTTAAGTTGGCAAAAATACGATCTGGAGGTCAAATATACGGCTCCGTGTTTTAAAAGCATAGAACGCCCGGGCCTAAAGATTCATTGCCCTGCAACCCGCCGGAATGTATCAGCAATACGCGGCTTTCCGGCGGAAAGAACTGTTGTTGCAGCAATTTCCTGAAAGCCAGCACCATTTTGCCCGTATATACGCGGTCGGTAGGAATGCCGGTTTCCCGGTAAAAATCGTTCATGGCGCCGATTAACGCAGGCGTATGTTTTGCATAACCGCCTTCGTGGAAGTCATGTAATATCCGCCAGTTGGTAAACGGCCGGCGCAGCAGGCTTTCCACTTCTTCTTCCAGAGAAAAAGCGCCTTTTAATGCTGAAATGCCGGTGATCTGCTGACGGGTGTCTGCATTGATAAGGCCTGCCAGCGTAGTGCCTGTGCCCACCGCACAGAGGATGTGGGTGTAAGCTGATGTGTCCGCCAGCTGCAATATTTCTTCGCAGCCCCTGGCGCCTTCCGCATTGCGGCCGCCTTCGGGTATGATCCAGGCATCGTTCAGCAGGTGCTGCATGAGGCGGGTCATTTCGCTGCCGCGTTTTAATTCAGCATACAATTCCCGGCTTACGTAATGCAGGTCCATACCCAGTTCCGCTGCCTTCAGCAAAGTATGCCCCGGCCGCGCGGGTTTTTCGCCGCGGATGATTCCCACGGCCTGCTGCCCGTACAGCTTGCAGGCGGCCGCGGTGGCCACGATGTGGTTGGAGTAAGCGCCGCCGAAGGTTACGATCTTCCGGTTGCCGGCGGCTTCCAGGTTGTACTTCAGCTTGAACCATTTGTTTCCCTGCACCAGCGGGTGGATAAGGTCCAAACGCAACATGGCTGCCCGGATGTTGCCGGGCAGCCATGTTGTATGGAAAGGTTGTAATATTTCCTCAGTGGAAAAGCGCATTCCGCAAGTTAATGCTTTGTTTGCCTTTCAGGCCGGCGCCTACCTGCAATTGCTGTGCGCCGCCCGCATTGAAATATTGGACGCGGATCTTGTGAAATCCTTTCAGCAGCGGTATCATGCCGGTTTTTTCGACGGCGCCATGCTCCCCGTCGTTGTCAACGATCACTTCATCGTCTACGGCCAGTACAGACCCGTCGTCTGAATTAGTCCTGAATTCATACAGCCCGCTTTCATCGATCCTGATATACCCTTCAAAGCTCACGCCGTATTTCTCGCGGTGCATAAAGGGCCGGATGGAAAAATCAGGCAGGGTGCCGGTGCTGTCCGCGGTTCCGGCGCCGGTCTGTTTAGCCTGCACGAAGGTTTTGCTGTACACGGAGAACTGTACGCCCTTACGCGTGGGATTCACGGGCTGCGCGTTTTTGAAGGCCTTGCGTGTATAGGTGTTGGAATACACGGCGCTGCTGCGGCCGGAAGGCAATACCACGATGTATTTCAGCGTAACGGTCTCGTTTTGTGCGGGCGATATGTTAAAGGGCGCTGCATAGGCCTTGCCGTTGGGCGAAGGCTGTGTACCGTCCAGCGTATAGAAAATGGACGCGCCGGGTATAGGTTGCAGGGTGACGGTGGTTTTGGGGCCTGATACTACCATGTCTTCCGCGCCCGCGGCCTCGGGTATGCGGAAGTTCACGCCGCGTTTGTCCAGGTCCTGCAATGCGCTCTGCAGGCGGCTGGTGAAGGATGCGTAATCTTTTTTGGAAGCGGGGCTCCAGCCAATTTCAGCCAGCGCGAGCGCACGCGGGTAGGTGAAATAATCGACGCCTTTTGCATCGGGGATATATTCCGTCCACACGTTGCCCTGCACGCCTTTGATATATTTCTGTTCTTCCGCGTTCAGGGAAGAGGGGTAAGGCTCGTAGCTGTACACCTTTTCCAGCGGCAGGTATCCGCCGATGGCCAGGGGCTCGGTAGCGGGGTTGCCCTGGTGGTAGTCCAAGTAGAGGTAAGTGTTTGGCGTCATGATCACATCGTGTTTCTGCTTCGCGGCCGCAATGCCGCCGGCTTCGCCGCGCCAGCTCATTACGGTGGCGTCAGGGGCAAGACCGCCTTCGAGTATCTCGTCCCAGCCGATGATCTTCTTGCCTTTGCTGTTCAGGAATTTTTCCATCCGCTGGATGAAATAGCTCTGCAATTCGTGCTCGTCTTTCAGGCCCAGCGCCTTCATGCGCGCCTGGCATTTAGGACATTCTTTCCAGCGGTCTTTCGGGCATTCGTCTCCCCCGATATGCACATACTGCCCCGGGAAAAGCGGCATCACTTCGGTGAGCACATCTTCCAGGAATGCGTACACGGAATCGTTGCCTGCGCAGTACACTTCTTTGTGAACGCCCCATTTGGTGGACACTTCATAGGGCCCGCCGGTGCAGCCCAGGTTAGGATACGCTGCCAGCGCGGCCTGCGCATGACCGGGCATTTCTATTTCCGGCACTACGGTAATAAAACGTTCCCCGGCGTACTTCACAATGTCTTTCACTTCTTCCTGCGTATAATAACCGCCGTAAGGCTTGCCGTCGTACTTCCCGTCGCGGTAAGGGCCCATCATGGTCTCTTTCCGGTTGGAAGCCACGCTTTGCAGCTTCGGGTATTTTTTGATCTCGATGCGCCAGCCCTGGTCTTCGGTGAGATGCCAATGGAAGCGGTTGAGCTTGTAATGCGCCATCACGTCTATGAACTGCTTAACATACGCCACGGAAAAGAAGTGCCTGCCCACGTCGAGCATAAGGCCGCGGTAAGCGAAGCGGGGCGCGTCTTTGATGGTAACGGCCGGAACATAGGTGAGCTGTTTGGTCTGTGCCACCAGCTGCTGCAATGTTTGCACGCCGTAGAACAGGCCGGCTCCATGCCCCTGCAGCACGATCTTGTTGCGCACAGCCGTGAGCTGGTAGCCTTCCGCAGGAAGCATTTCATCGTCCGAGAAAATGAGCGTGCTGTTCTGCATGGTGCCTTTTTCGAGGCGCAGCTTGTAGTTGGCTTCCAGGAAGGTGTTGAACAGTTCCGCCGCGCGTTCGGCGCCCTCGCTGTTGCTGAAATATTTCATGCGCGCATTGATGGCCACATGGCCTTCCGCCGGTTCTACGGACTGTGGTTCGGGGATGATGCCCGGCCGCGATACCTTTGGCTGCGCAAATCCCGCAATGGAGGCCAGCGCCATTGAAACAAATAGGAGCGTTCTTTTCATATGAATGATCTGATAGTATATGCGTTTCCGTTATCCATTCAGCCCGCCTTTGCCGCGGTAGAGCTTCACAGGCTTGTCCAGCTTCAATTCCAGCACGGTCATGTATTCATCCTGCACGTTGGCGGGCACAGTGATGTAAACGAGTCCGGGTACGGGGCTCCAGGATATTTTCCCCACAATTTTATGCTGCAGCTTCGTACCGCTGCCTACAACGGTGATGTCCTGTATCTTGTTGTCCAGCCCTTTCACCATAATGTTCCCGCTTACGTTGCCGGGCAGGAAAAGATAGAGGCTGGTACTGTCTTTGCTGAGGGTGGTAGGCCCGTAAAAATGCCCCTGCGGGATGCCGCCGATGGTGCTGAAGATAGCTTTTTCATGTTTCTTATTCCATTTTCCCAGCTCTTTTAACACGTTCACCTGCTCGGGCGGTATGGTGCCGTCTGCCTTCGGTCCTATGTCCAGCAGCATATTGCCGCCGTTGCTGATAGCGTCCGCGAAGATGGTGATGATCTCGTAAGGGGTTTTCCAGTTGGTGTCCTGCGGCTGCCAGCCCCAGTTATTATTGATGGTCATGCAAAGCTCCCACCAGTTGTAGTGCGGGCGCTCCACGGGGAAGTTCTGCTCGGGCGTGTCGTAATCGCCGTAGCCGGTGAGCCTTCCGTTGATGATGGTGTTGGGGTTGAAGTCCGTCAGCATCTTGCGCACTTTCAGGGCCTGCCACTCTTCGGCGCTGCGTTCCCAGTCGCCGTCGAACCACCAGAGGTCGGGATTGAACTGTTTCATCACTTCGGCCAACTGCCCCTGGTAAAAAGCCTGGAACTTCGCCCAGCGCTGCGGTTGCTCGCTGATCTTGTAGCGGCTGCTGTCTTTCAGGAAGCCGGGATAATCGGGCGAGGTCCAGTCCAGCAGGCTGAAATAAGCGCCTGCTTTGATATTGTTCTTACGCAGCGCGTTAAAGAAGGGCGTGAGCACGTCCCTTTTGGCCGGGGTGCTTTTGGCGGTGCTGAGCTTGTTGAATTTCGTATCCCAGAGGGCAACGCCATCGTGGTGTTTGGTGGTGATCACGGCATAGCGGGCGCCGGATTCGCTGATGAGATCGGCCCAGGCCTGCGGGTCGTATTTGTCTGCGGTAAAGCCTTTGAGCTGGTCCATATAGTCCGCATGCGTGATCTTTTTGTTATGAAAGCTCCAGCTTTCATCCACGCCTTTCACGGAATAGATGCCCCAATGGATAAAAATACCCAGTTTGGCGTCTGCAAACCATTGCATTTTTGATCTGATCTCTTCGGGGCTGGTTTTTTGCTGCGCTTTCGCAGGCATCATACAATGCAGTGCCATGGCTCCCGCCACTACGATTCTTTTCATTCGCTTTTTTTTTGAGCTAAAATTCAATTAAATGCCGGCTGGCGCTTATCATACAAAAAGCCGGGCTGATGGGGCAGACGTTGGATCGAAAAAATAAAAATAAAGAAATTACTGTTCACCGGGGCAATTCTTTTACTGGTTTAAGTAGCTGGTAAAGTTTAATTTCCCCCTAAATTTGGCCCATCTTTTAAAATTTCAGGATTTACCCTGATTGGGAAAAATTTATGTTTAATTTTAGCCCCCGATATTAAATCGGGTGAAATTTATAAACTAATATCAAAAAATGCAACCGACATTATTGATCCTGGCAGCCGGTATGGCCAGCCGATACGGAAGTTTAAAGCAAATCCAGCAGTTTGGCCCCAGTGGAGAAACGATCATTGATTATTCTATCTATGACGCTATCCGCGCGGGTTTTGGCAAGATCGTGTTTATCATACGCGAGAATTTTGCCGAGGAATTCAAAGAGATCTTTGAACCCAAGCTGAAAGGAAAAGTAGAGACAGCATATGTTTTCCAGAACATGGACGCGTTCACGGAAGGATTTGAGATCCCTGCGGACCGTACCAAACCCTGGGGCACCGCGCATGCCGTATTATGTGCCAAAGGCGCTATCAACGAGCCTTTCGCCGTGATCAACGCGGACGATTTTTATGGCCGGGACGCATTTGAGAAAATGGCTGCCTTCCTGAAGAACGAATGTGCTGACGACAAATACAGCGTGGTAGGCTACGAGCTGGGTAAAACCGTGAGCGACTACGGTTTCGTAAGCCGTGGCGTATGCCAGGTGAGCGACAACGGTAACCTGGCCACCATCACCGAGCGTACCAAGATCACCGTGGAAGACGGCAAGATCGCTTACGAGGAAGGAGACAAAAAAGTGGAACTGGGCCCTAAAACCCCCGTATCCATGAACTTCTGGGGCTTTGCGCCTTCTGTGTTCCCCATCAGCGAAAAGCTTTTCAGCCAGTTCCTCGAGCAGAACATCAGCAATCCCAAATCCGAATTCTTTATACCCATCGTGGTAGACCAGTTCATTGCAGCAGGCATGGGGTCCGTGAAAGTGATACCCACCAGCAGCCAGTGGTTCGGCGTAACTTACAAGGAAGACGCACCCGGCGTACAGGCAAGCCTCTCTGCCCTGGTCAAAAACGGAGAGTATCCGGACAATCTCTGGAAATAATGACATAATGGTGAATACAGACATCCTCCGAGCCTTCGGATTGGAGCCTGCCAGCTTTAGCGTACAGAAATTCGGGAGCGGCCACATCAACAACACCTTTTTATTAGGTGGCCGGGACGGTGAGAAGTACATCCTCCAGAAGATCAATACCTACGTATTCAAAGAACCGGGGGTAATCGCCCGGAACCAAAGGCTGGCGGCCGATTTCTTGGCCGAGAGACACCCAAGCTACCTCTTTATTACTCCCATCCCTACCACAACGGGGGATGAGCTCTTTCATTTCAACGATGAGTACTGGCGCATGATCCCCTTTATACCGGATTCCACTTCGGTAGACCAGGCGGATACGCCCAAACAGGCATTTGAAGCGGCCCGGCAGTTCGGGTTGATGGCCAGGATGTTCCATGGCATTGACCTGCACGACTTCAAAGCCAGCATTCCCAACTTCCACAACCTCACCCTGCGCTACGCTTCCTTTCAGGAGGCCATACGCCAGGCGAAGGAAGACCGGAAGCAGTTCGCGGAAGAGCTGGTGGAGCAGTTCCTGCGCCACAGCGACATTGCCGTTACCTTCGAGGCGCTGAAGACCAACCCGGAATTCAGCGACCGCCTCATGCACCACGATACCAAGATCAACAACGTGCTGCTGCGCAAAGGCAGCTACGAAGGCATTTGCGTGTGCGACCTCGATACGCTGATGCCCGGGAAGATCATCTCCGACCTCGGCGATATGGTGCGTACCTACGTATGCCCGGTATCGGAGGAGGAGCGGGACTTTTCGCAGATCCATGTGCGTGAGGAATATTTCGAGGCCCTCATGAAAGGGTATCTTTCCGAAGTACTGGGCACCCTTTCAGCCACTGAAAAGGCGCACCTGTTCTACGCCGGCAAGTTTATGATCTACATGCAGGGCATCCGCTTCCTGACGGATTACCTGAACGGGGATGTGTATTACCCGATCAAGTACCCGGAGCACAACTTCAACCGGGCAAAAAACCAGCTCACGCTGCTGGAAAAGCTCATGGAAAAGGAAGCTCCGCTGCAGGCGGTGATAGACAGCTGCCTGAAGAACTGAGGCATTACACCAAAAGAATAGCAAAAAAGACCTCCCCGGAGGTCTTTTTGCGTTTGACAGGACCAAAGTGAAATTGTTGTTTATTGAATATTATTCAATCAGCTGGCTTCTTTTTTCGATATTTTGAAAAATCCCCTATTGGGTTGATTTTTCTCAAAAGTTTGAGGCTTGTATTGTTTTTTAGTTTATTCACCAATACATTTGTAGTGATAACAAAAAATCAACAGCACCTCCATGTGGGTAAACAAAGACAATAACAAAATCAGTCACATCGTGCCGCAGCTCAATTGGGCTATTACGCTCGTCGTGATCGTCGTTGTCATTATTACCCGCCAGCCAATTGGAGGATAAAACGCGTGTATAATAACAACTCAAAATAAACGCCTTCCTCCACCAGGAAGGCTTTTTTTATGTGCAAATTCCAATTATATGTATAGCTATTACAACGAAAACACGATTCTTTACTTTGATGGGGCTTATACGAAAGCCACAGAAGCCAAAATTGACCTCTACGGTCAGTCGCTGCATTACGGATACGCGGTATTTGAAGGCATCCGCGCTTACAAGACCGCCGGTGGCGAAGTGAAAATCTTCAAACCCAGGGAGCATTTCGACCGTTTTAAGCGCTCCTGCGAGCTGATACATATACCTTACAAGTACAACAACGACGAGCTGATCGCCGCTTGCTATAAAGTGCTGGAGCTGAACAACCTGGAGGAAGCCTACATCCGCCCGCTGGTGTTCTGCCCGCCGAACATGACCCTGAAAGCCGCTACAGATACGCATCTGCTCATCTGCGCATGGGACTGGGGCGCTTACCTGGGCGAAAAGCTGCTGCGTGTATGCGTTTCCTCTTACCAGCGTCCGAACCCGAAAGCCTTTAAGATCGAATCCAAAGCCGCCGGCCTGTACGTAAACTCCATCCTGGCTTCCCAGGAGGCAAAAGAGAAAGGGTTCGACGAAGCTTTGCTGCTGGATATCAACGGTTTCGTGGCGGAAGGCCCCGGCGCCAACCTGTTCTACGAGAAAGAAGGCACCGTGTACACCCCCGCAACCGGCAACATCCTGCCTGGTATTACCCGCGCCACCGTTATTGAGATCTGCGGCGAACTGGGTATTCCTTTAGTGGAAAAACAGATCACCGTGGAAGAGCTGAAAGGAGCTGAAGCAGTATTCTACTGCGGAACCGCCGCCGAAGTGATCGGATGGGACAGCCTCGACAACCAGGGCTTCTCCAAACCCTGGGCGCAATCCCTCGGCAAGGTCATCCAGCAGGCTTACAAAGCCAAAGTGCTGGAGAAAGAATTCAAACGCGAGGCAATTCCTGCCTGATAATACCGGATTCCCCCTTCCGCCCCTGCAACCGGAAGGGGGAATTCCTCAAAAAAAGCGTACAGCCGGCCCGTTGAATGGCGTAAACGCTTTTCTTTCTAACTCAGACCCACAGCGGATTTTGGCCATCAGGGCCACCTTTTGAAGACCGGGAACAGCCGGATTATTGGTTTGAATATCAGCCGCACCGGGAATAACTTGTACGATAATTAGAAATTCAGATAGCCGTGACCCGGTACTAACGACCTTATTATTATGGAGTTGAACAAATACAGCAAGACGATTACGCAAGACCCTACACAGCCCGCCGCACAGGCCATGCTGTACGGGATAGGACTGACGGAGGAAGACCTGAAAAAAGCACAGGTGGGCATCGTAAGCATGGGCTACGATGGCAATACCTGCAACATGCACCTGAACGACCTCGCGAAGGAAGTGAAAAAAGGCGTATGGGCTAATGACCTGGTGGGACTTATTTTCAATACCATCGGCGTGAGCGACGGTATCAGCAATGGTACCGACGGTATGCGTTATTCCCTCGTAAGCCGCGACCTGATTGCAGACTCCATTGAAACCGTTTGCGGCGCGCAGTATTACGACGCCCTGATCACCGTGCCCGGCTGCGACAAGAACATGCCCGGCTCGCTGATGGCCATGGGCCGCCTGAACCGCCCTGCCATTATGGTGTACGGCGGAACGATCGCGCCCGGTAAATACAAAGGACAGGACTTAAACATCATATCCGCATTTGAAGCGCTCGGCCAGAAGATGGCGGGCAACCTCAACGAAGGGGACTTCAAAGGCATCGTGCAGAACTCCTGCCCCGGGGCAGGCGCCTGCGGCGGGATGTACACGGCCAATACCATGAGCTCCGCTATCGAAGCGCTGGGTATGAGCCTGCCGTACAGCTCTTCCAATCCCGCGCTCAGCAAAGACAAACAGGACGAATGCCTGGCAGCCGGCCAATACATCCGCCTGCTGCTGGAAAGAGATATCAAGCCGAAAGACATCATGACGCGTGAAGCATTCGAAAATGCGATCGTTGTGATCATGGCTCTCGGCGGCAGCACCAATGCAGTGCTGCATTTCATCGCGATCGCGAAATCTGTCGGGGTGAATATCACCATGGCGGACTTCCAGCGCCTGAGCGATGCTACTCCGCTGCTGGCGGATCTGAAGCCCAGCGGTAAATACCTGATGGAAGACCTCCACAACATCGGCGGCGTTCCCCTGGTAATGAAATACCTGCTGAAACAAGGCAGGCTCCACGGAAACTGTCTAACCGTTACAGGCAAAACCCTGGCGGAGAACCTGGAATCCGTGCCCGACATCGACTTTTCAAAACAAGACATTATACACCCGCTGGAACAGCCGCTCAAAGCCACCGGCCACATCCAGATACTGTACGGGAACCTTGCAGAGCAGGGCTCCGTGGCAAAGATCACCGGTAAGGAAGGCGAGAAATTCGTGGGCCCGGCCCGTGTGTTCGACGGTGAGTTTGAGCTGATCGCAGGCATACAGTCCGGCAAAGTGAAATCGGGAGACGTCGTCGTCATCCGCTACGTAGGCCCCAAAGGCGGCCCCGGCATGCCTGAGATGCTGAAACCCACTTCCGCCATTATGGGCGTTGGCCTGGGTAAAAGCGTAGCCCTCATTACAGACGGGCGTTTCTCCGGCGGCACCCACGGCTTCGTGGTAGGGCATATCGTACCGGAGGCTTACGAAGGCGGCACCATTGCCCTCGTGAAAGATGATGATGTGATAGAACTGGACGCCGTCAACAATATCATCAAGGTTAACCTGACGCCCGAAGAGCTGGCCCAAAGAAAAGCAGCGTGGAAAAAACCGGCTCTGAAAGCAACGAACGGGATATTATTCAAATACGCAAAACAAGTAAAAAATGCAACAGAAGGATGTGTTACCGATGAAGACTGATGAGTCTGACAAGCGGGCCACCGCTGCCCCCGAGATCATCACCGGTGCGGAAGCAGTGATCCGGTCACTGATTGCGGAAGGCGTGGATACCATTTTTGGTTACCCCGGCGGGGCTATTATGCCCATTTATGATGCACTCTACGATTTCCAGGACCAGGTTCACCATATCCTGGTGCGCCACGAACAAGGCGCTACGCATGCAGCGCAAGGCTATGCCCGTGCCAACGGCAGGGTAGGCGTGGTATTTGCCACCTCAGGCCCCGGCGCCACCAACCTGGTGACCGGCCTTGCAGACGCGCAGATGGACTCTACCCCCATGGTATGTATCACCGGCCAGGTGGCCGCTGCATTGCTGGGTACAGACGCTTTCCAGGAAACCGATGTGATCGGCATCACGACTCCCATCACCAAATGGAACATACAGGTCACCAGGCCTGAAGACATACCCGGCGCCATTGCCAAAGCATTCTACATCGCCCGCAGCGGCCGCCCCGGCGCCGTGCTGGTAGATATCACCAAGAATGCGCAGTTCGGCAAGCTGGACTTCCAGTACAAAGCCTGCGAAAGCATCCGCAGCTATCACCCGCACCCCGTGCTGAACATGGATAGCGTGAAAGCCGCGGCGGAACTGATCAATAACGCAAAACGCCCTTACATCCTCTGCGGCCACGGCGTGCTGATCTCCGGCGCTGAAAAAGAACTGATCGCCGTAGCCGAAAAGGCGGACATCGCGATCGCTTCCACGCTGCTGGGCCTTTCAGCCGTTCCCGTAGACCATCCCTGTTATGTGGGTTACACCGGCATGCACGGCAACTACGGGCCGAACATCAACACCAACGAATGCGATGTGCTCATCGCGGTAGGCATGCGCTTCGACGACCGCATCACCGGCGACGTGAACGAGTTTGCCCGCCAGGCGAAAGTGATCCACATCGAGATCGATAAAGCGGAGATCAACAAGATCATCCCCGCCGATATAGCCGTACATGCGGATGCGAAAGAAGCGCTGGCTGCATTGCTGCCGCTGATCAACGAAGCGAAACATCCTGAATGGCTGCAGCTGTTCAAGGAAGCCGATAAAAAAGAAGACGAGAAAGTACGCCACCGCGAGCTGTTCCCCACCGAGGGCCAGATAAAAATGGCGGAAGTGATCCGCATTATTTCCGAACAGACCAAGGGCAAAGCGATACTGGTAACGGACGTAGGCCAGCACCAGATGGTGGCCAGCCGGTATTACCGCTTCGAAGATCCGAACACCAATATCACCAGCGGCGGCATGGGTACCATGGGCTTCGCGCTGCCTGCGGCTATGGGCGCCAAAGTGGGCGCGCCGGAGCGGGAAGTGGTAGCCATCATCGGTGACGGTTGTTTCCAGATGACGCTGCAGGAGCTTGGCACCATTTACCAGTCTGAAATAGGCGTGAAGATCGTGATACTGAACAACAACTTCCTCGGCATGGTCCGCCAGTGGCAGCAGCTGTTCTTCGACAAACGTTATTCCTCCACCGTGATGATCAATCCTGATTTCGTGCAGATCGCAAAAGGATTTTACGTACCGGGCCGCAAGGTGACCGAACGCGCGGACCTGGAAGGCGCAGTCAAAGAAATGCTGGACACCAAAGGCGCTTACCTGCTGGAAGTAGTGGTGGAACAGGAAGACAACGTATTCCCGATGGTACCGGCCGGCGCGCCGATCTCATCCATCCGCCTCGAGTAGCAGTTCATCACCATTAATCAGACACAACATGCAAAAGGAATATACAGTTACGGTATACACTGAAGACAGGGTGGGGATCACCAACCGCATCTCCGTTATCTTCACGCGCCGTGGCATCAATATCACCAGCCTCACCACCGCAGAAACGGAAATAACCGGTGTGTACAAATTCATCATCACCGTGATGTCCACGCGCGACAGGCTGGAAAAAGTAATAGGCCAGATCGAAAAACTCATCGAAGTGCACCGCGCATTTGTGCACGACGAAGATGAGGTGGTGTACCAGGAGCTGGCGTTGTATAAAATATCCACGAAAAGCCTTCACAATGGCGACATTGAGAAGATCATCCGGGACAACAACGCGCGCATCCTCACCATTACGGCAGATTATTTCGTGCTCGAAAAAACAGGCCACCAGCAGGAGCTGATCGCAATGCTCCAGAAGCTGGAACCATACGGCCTCATAGAATATTCCAAAAGCGGCCGCGTAGCGATCGTTAAATGGAGCCGCCGTTTCCACGAACATCTCAAAGACCTGTCCCTCATTGAGGCAGACAGCCTGAAAGACTGATGCGGCATTAAGAATGCAATAACCTAGAACTTAAAACTTTTTAAAAAACACTATCAAAACATGGCAACCATCAATTTTGGCGGAGTACTGGAAGACGTAGTAACCAGAGAAGAATTCCCCATGGAAAAGGCAAGGGAAGTACTGAAAAATGAGACTATCGCGATCATCGGTTACGGCGTGCAGGGCCCCGGCCAGGCGCTGAACCTGAAAGACAATGGTTTCAACGTGATCATCGGTCAGCGTAAAGATTCCAAAACCTGGGACAAAGCCGTAGCAGACGGATGGGTACCGGGCCAGACGCTGTTCGAGATCGAAGAAGCTGCCCAGAAAGGCACCATCATTCAGTACCTGCTGTCCGACGCCGGCCAGATCCAGCTGTGGCCTACACTGAAACCTTTCCTCACCAAAGGTAAAGCCCTGTATTTCTCACACGGTTTCGGCATCACTTTCAAAGAAAAGACCAATATCATTCCCCCGGCAGACGTAGACGTGATCCTGGTAGCTCCCAAAGGCTCCGGTACTTCACTCCGCAGGCTGTTCCTCGCAGGCCAGGGTCTGAACTCCAGCTTCGCTATATTCCAGGACGCCACCGGCAAAGCACGTGACCGTGTAATTGCGCTGGGTATCGGCGTTGGCTCCGGCTACCTGTTCGAAACAGACTTCAAAAAAGAAGTGTATTCCGACCTCACCGGCGAACGCGGCACCCTGATGGGCGCCATCCAGGGCATTTTTGCTGCACAGTACCAGACACTGCGCAACAACGGCCACTCCCCTTCAGAAGCATTCAACGAAACCGTTGAAGAGCTTACCCAATCCCTGATGCCGCTGGTAGCAGAGAACGGTATGGACTGGATGTATGCCAACTGCTCTACCACTGCGCAGCGCGGTGCGCTCGACTGGTGGAAGAAATTTAAAGAAGCTACCCAGCCCGTATTCGACGAGCTGTATGCTTCCGTAGCCGCAGGTAAAGAAGCACAGCGCTCCATCGATCTGAACGGCCAGGCGGATTACCGTCCGAAACTGAATGCAGAGCTGGAAGAGCTGCGCAACAGCGAAATGTGGCAGGCAGGCGCGGCTGTAAGAAAGCTCCGCCCCGGGAAATAATAAGCTATAAAAAATAAAATATGAAAAGTACCAGGATGGATATTGGCAGCGGTTGCGGAGGAGTGTGTCTGATTTGAAGCCGATACATGTCCCGGTACTTTTCTTTTTTATTTTTTAATTCAATGAAAAATGTCTGAAGTTCTTCCAACCATCGATACCAACCATATAAAGGAAGCAGCCGAAAGGCTGCGGTCCGTAGTGATACGCACCCCTTTAACTTACAACGCCAACCTCTCCCGCAGATACCAGTGCGATGTGTACCTCAAAAGAGAAGACATGCAGGTGGTACGTTCCTACAAGCTGCGCGGCGCTTACAATCTCATGAGCAGCCTTACGCCCCTTCAGCTGGCCAACGGCGTTACCTGCGCCAGCGCGGGCAACCATGCACAGGGTTTTGCCTACAGCTGCCGCCTGCTGAAAGTGAAAGGCGTCGTGTTCATGCCCATCATTACACCCAAACAGAAAGTAAACCAGGTTAAAATGTTCGGCGGCGACAGTATCGAGATACGGCTCGTTGGCGATACATTCGACGATTGCTCCGCCGAAGCACAGGCTTTTACCCGCGAGCAGCGCATGACCTTCATCCCGCCGTTCGACGATCTGAAGATCATCGAAGGGCAGGGTACCGTGGGATTGGAGATACTCGAAGAACAGCCGGAAGTGGATTTTCTCTTCGTGCCCGTCGGGGGCGGAGGGCTGGCTTCGGGAACAGGGGCTTATTTCCGCACTTACAGCCCTGGTACAAAGATCATCGGTCTTGAACCAGAAGGGGCGCCCTCCATGCTGAAAGCGCTGGAAAATGGCAGTCCTGTCACTCTTCCTGAAATAGACAGGTTCGTTGACGGAGCGGCGGTGAAAAGGGTAGGAGAGCTGACCTTCCGCATCTGTAAAGATGTGCTTGATAAGATGAGCCTGGTGCCGGAAGGGCGTATTTGTTCGACTATCCTGAAATTGTATAATGAAGACGCGATCGTCGTGGAACCGGCCGGCGCACTGTCTATCGCAGCCCTGGAAGATTTCGCGGACGAGATCAGAGGAAAGAAGGTAGTGTGCGTAGTGAGCGGCAGCAACAACGATATAGACAGGATGCAGGAGATCAAGGAGCGATCGTTGTTATATGAAGGCCTGAAGCACTACTTCATCGTGCGCTTTGCCCAGCGGCCGGGCGCTTTGAAGGAATTCGTGAACCACGTGCTGGGTCCGGATGATGATATTACCCGCTTTGAGTTCATCCAGAAACACAACAAGGAAACCGGCCCCGCGCTGGTAGGAATTGAGCTGAAGAACAGGGAAGATTATGATGTGCTGCTGACCAATATGACGAAATATAATGTCCATTACACAGAGCTGAATAAGGACGATAATCTTTTTGGTTACCTGGTGTAGCGCCCGGGTCGAACTGTAATAATATAAAAGCTCCGCCCTGTTTGGCGGGGCTTTTCTTCTTTATATCCCAATATTTTGTAAGTTGCCTGCGTTATTAATATCCAAAACCCGGTCTATGTCGAAAAACCTGCTGCTGTCGGGGTGCCTTGCGGCGCTTGCACTTTGTTCCGCCTGTTCCAAAAAGGAACAATCTGCCGGGGCAGAGGGTCCCAAACTCGTTTTCAAATATAAGTTCGATCCTAACCAGGAGCGCCTGGGCAACCTGGGCCAGCCGGTATCCGTGCCTGCCGGGAATGCTGCGCAGAGCCCGGCTTTCAGGGCTATGAGCTCCCATTACCTGGAGCTGGCGCCGACTGCGTTTACGGCCCTGGGTAAAGGCGCGGTGTTGTACAGGCACCAGGAGACCAATAAAGGCGGGGAAATGGCGATAGACTTTGCAAGCGCTAAGCTGGCGGCGGATGGGGAAGTGTTTTTTGAAGTGCCGCTGAAGGACGTGCCGGCCGGGGAATACGAATACCTGCGGGTGTCGCTGGCTTACCAGAACTACGATATCCGTTTCAGCGCGCTGGGGCAGGAATGGACGGGTTCTGTGGCGTCATTCATCGGGTTTAACAGTTACATCGGTACGTATAAGATCAAGGACAGTTCGCTTACGCTGAATGCGAACCGCAAGCAGGGGTATTGGGCGCTGGAAACGAAATACAGCGTGGTGAGCGGGCAGGCGCCTGCGGGGGCTACTACGGTGCCGAACCCCATCGCGGGTACTTCGCCGGTGCCGGCGGGTTCTTGTGTGGTGACGGGACCGTTCAGCAGCGCATTGCAGATCACGGGGCAAGAGAAACAGGATATTGTGATCACGGTTTCGTTGTCTGTCAATAAAAGCTTTGAATGGAAGGATATGAACAGCAACGGCAAATATGACCCGCTGGAAGGGGAGGCGGTGGTGGATATGGGTGTTCGCGGGTTGAAGCCGCTGGTGAACTAGGGCTTCATGCAACTTTTACTTTACGGTCCCTGCTCTTCGTTTCTTTGACGGGCAGGGACTTTTTTAATTTCGGTTTGTAGCGTTTGAGCTTGAGCTTGGCGATATGCGGTCTGGCTTGTTCGACATTGTACGCTGCCTGCATGCGCTGCCAGAATTCGGCGGTACCGCCAAATACATATTCCATTCGGAGGCTCATATCAACGGAGAGATCGGCTTTACCGTTCGCCACATTGGAGAGGGCAGTGCGGGTTACTCCCAGCAACTCAGCGGCATCGGTGATGCTGAGGCCCTTTTCATCGAAGATAAGTTCTTTGATGATGATGCCGGGATGTTCAAATTTCATTTTACGTTTCATAAAAAACCTTTTAATGATAATCAATATAATCTACGTCGTATGCATTTCCGTTTATAAAGGTGAAAACAATCCTGTAGTTGCCGTTCACTTTCACACTCCAATAGCCTTTATAATTTCCCTTGAGCGGATGAAGATCAAGTTGGTGCAGGTCATCCGGAATGGCCTGTGCCAAATCCATTATCTGTAATATCCACCTGATTTTTTTGAGTGATGACTGTGGTAGTTTATAACAGTCATCGCCAACCCAACAGGATCTTAACGCTTTGCTTTTAAAACTTTTTATCATCGTTTTATTTTTACTCTTATAAAGAGCCCAAAACGATGTAAAAAGGGGGAATAAAAAACCTGAGAATATCTCCGTTTTGCGATAGTATTTCTCAGTGTTTCGAAGGAAAATTTTTCAGTGCAACAAGCTGAAAATTTTTACTTTTACCTATTACAATTTCAGTATTCCGAAGAAATATTCTCCGAAGAAAAAGTGTAAAGCGTAAAGTTACGCTTTACACCAAATCACTCCAAAAAATATCCCGGATTTTCAATACATTCGCATCATGCTCAGTTACTGGGAAAAACAAAGCCTTCTCCACTACGACTGCATCCTCCTCGGGAGCGGTATCGTCGGGCTTTCCACGGCCATCAGCCTTAAAGAGCGTTTTCCCAGGCAACGCATCCTCGTACTCGAAAAAGGCCTCCTCCCCACCGGCGCCTCCACCCGCAACGCAGGCTTCGCCTGCATCGGCAGCCTCACCGAAATCCTGGACGACCTGCAGCACATGCCCGCCAAAGACGTGGTGGCCCTCGTCCAAATGAGAAGGAAAGGCCTTCAGCTCCTCCGCAGCCGCATTGGAGACGACCGGATGGAATACCGGGAGAACGGCAGCTTCGAGCTCATCAGCGAAGCGGAAGCGCCCGCCCTTGAACAACTGGAGAAGATCAACGAGCTGCTGTTCGATATCCTGCCCGGCCCCGCCTTTTCAATGGCGGATCATAAGATCGCGGAGAAAGGCATCGTCACCCAACACCTCGTGCAGAACAATTACGAGGGCGAGCTGCATACCGGCAAAATGATGCGTACGCTGATAGACGTGGCCATCGAACGCGGCATCGAAATAAAAACGGGCTGCAACGTTACGCATTTCGAAGAAAAGGCAGGCGGCGTGGAAGTAACGGTGAACGATGAACTGACCTTTTTCGCCGCGCGCATCGCCATCTGCACCAACGCTTTTGCAAAAGGCCTGCTCCCGGACCTGGACCTCACGCCCGGTCGCGGCCAGGTACTCATTACCGCCCCCGTCAAAAAACTCCCTTTCAAAGGCATCTATCACTTCGACCAGGGATATTATTATTTCCGTGAACTGAACGGCCGCGTATTGTTCGGCGGCGGCCGCAATCTTGACTTCGCAGGCGAAACCACCACAGAATTTGAGCTGAACCGGCGCATACAGGACGACCTTGAGACGAAACTCAGCACCATCATCCTTCCCCACCACAACTTTACCATAGAAGACCGCTGGGCGGGCATTATGGCCTTCGGGAAAACAAAACAGCCCATTGTGCAGGCGCATTCGGCGCGCATCTGGCTGGCAATACGCATGGGCGGCATGGGCGTAGCCATAGGCTCCGAAGTGGGCAGAACCCTCGCCTCCATGATGCAGGAATAGCATATAATCGCAAATAGTGGTATTTAATTAACGGCTTCTTGTAAGCCAGCACCTCAATCATTATATTTATTATCCCATATCGTTTACAGTTATGAAACAGTTCCTCCTCCTCCTGTTACTCCTTTCCAATGCCGCTATGGCACAGCGGTCCATGCAATTATGGTACAAGCAGCCCGCCCGCAGGTGGGAAGAAGCGCTTCCTGTAGGCAACGGCCGGATGGGCGCCATGGTATACGGCCGCCCGGAAAAGGAAATACTCCAGGTGAACGAAGAAAGCGTTTGGGCGGGCGTCAAATTCAACGATGCCAATCCCAATGCCTATAAAGTGCTGGATACCATACGTAAGCTCCTCTTCGAAGGCAAGAACCAGGAAGCGCTTGTGATCGCACAGGCCAACTTCCTCGCGGTAGATGCGGAGAACTCCGATAAGACCGCCCGCGCTTTCCGCTCCCACCAGACGCTGATGAACGTGTATATCAACTACGGGTTCGCCGCCTATGACGATTACAGACGCAGCCTGAGCCTCGAAACGGGCATCGCTACCACTACCTTCAAAGTGAACGGGGTGGAATATAAACAAGAAGTGCTCGCCTCCGCGCCGGACAATGTGATCGTGGTGCAGATCAGCGCATCGAAACCCGGTTCCATCAACGCAGTGTTCAGCGTAGACAGGCCCGATACCAGGGACACGGCTTCCCGCTACACAGATTGTAAAGTGACCGCAGCCGGCAACCAGCTGGTGCTGAACGGCCAGATCAACGACAGGAACGGCAGGGAAGACCGCGGCCCTGAAGGCCTGCATATGAAGTTCGCCGGTGTCGTACAGGTGGCCAATGCAGGCGGCAGCAAAGCCGTGACCGGCCAGGAGATACACGTGAAGAACGCGAACACCGTAACGCTGTACATCCAGGGCGCAACGAATTACAATCATACCAAACAGGATTTCGAAAATTCGGTTTCCGCGCTCAATAAATGTAAAAAGCTGCTGCAGGCCGCTGCTGTAAAAAGTTATGCTTCCATCTCCGGCCGCCATATCCAGGACCTGAAGCCTGTAATGGAAAGAGTAAGCCTGCAGATCAACGGCGAACAGGCGGATGATATACCTACGGACGAACGCCTGAAAAGGACCAGGGAAGGTATCGAAGATCCGCACCTGATCAGTCTTTTCTTCCAATACGGCAGATACCTGCTGGTTTCCAGCTCACGCGCGCCGGGCGTTTTACCGGCCAACCTGCAGGGCATCTGGAACCAGCATATCGATGCGCCCTGGAACGCGGATTTCCATACCAATATCAATCTCCAGATGAACTACTGGCCTGCGGAGGTGACGAATCTTTCCCTTACCACTACACCTCTGTTCGACTTCATGGATTACATCAGGCCGCAGGGGCGCATTACAGCGAAGAAGATGTACAACGCACGCGGCTGGGTAGTGCATCACGCTACCGATGCATTCGGGAAAACCGGCGTACAGAACGGCGTGGCCTGGGGCACCTTCCCGATGGCCGCCAGCTGGATGTGCCTTCACTTCTGGGAGCATTTTGCATTTACGCAGGATTATGCTTTCCTGAAGAACAAAGCATACCCGGTGATGAAAGAACATGCGCAGTTCGTGGAAGATTACCTGGTGAAGAGCCCTGAGGGATACCTGGTGACCTCGCCCGGCAGCTCTCCCGAAAACCAGTTCCTGCACCCGGTTACCGGCAAAGCTACCGGCCTCACTTACGGTCCAACGATGGACAGCCAGATACTCCGCGAATTCCTCGGCAAATGTATCGCCGCCGCGAAGGCGCTCAGAACAGATTCCGCTGATATTGTCCGCTGGGAAAACATCATCGCGCAGCTGCCGCCCACCAGGACCGGTAAAGACGGCCGCATACTGGAATGGATACAGGAGTACCAGGAAGCGGAGCCCGGCCACCGCCACATCTCCCATTTATTCGGCCTGCATCCGGGCACACAGATCACCGAACAGACGCCGGCGCTCTATGAAGGCGCATTACGCACACTCACCGGCCGCCTTGCGAAAGGCGGCGGCCACACCGGCTGGAGCCGCGCCTGGATCATCAACTTTTATGCGCGGCTGAAACAGGCGGACAGTGTGAGAAGCCACCTGCAGGCGCTTTTCGCGAAGTCCACCCTGCCCAACCTCTTCGACAATCATCCTCCTTTCCAGATAGACGGCAACTTTGGCGGCACCGCGGGTATTGCCGAAGCATTGCTGCAAAGCCATGGCGACTACGTGGAGCTGCTGCCCGCATTGCCCGTTCAGTGGACCTCCGGCAAAGTGACGGGTCTTTGCGCCCGCGGGGGCTTTGTGCTGGATATTACCTGGGAGAATGGTGCGCTGGCAGGCGTAAAAGTACGTTCCACCACTGGCCGCAATCTCGTGCTCAAATACCGCCAGCACCTCCTGCCGCTCACCGTTGAAAGAGGGAAGGAGATCGTTGTGCCCGTTGAGCAATTGTTATAAAACCACGTTTAATATATGAAGTCACTGAAATGTTTGTTATGGCTGCTGCTGCCATTTACCACTGCGGCACAGCAGTACAGGCCCACCTGGGAATCGCTGGACAGCAGGCCGGTTCCCGCATGGTTCGAGAATGCCAAGTTCGGGATATTTATTCACTGGGGCGTGTATTCCGTTCCTGCATGGGCGCCTAAAGGCGTGTACGCCGAATGGTACCAGTACTGGCTGCAATCCAAACGGGTAGGCGGCAACAACAACCCTAAGCCCACCGCGGTGTACGATCATCACGCCAAAGTTTACGGCGCCGATTTTTCGTACTACCAATTCGCGGATATGTTCAAGGCCGAAGACTTTGACCCGGACGCATGGGCGAAGCTTTTTGAAAAGTCCGGCGCGAAATACATCGTGCTCACTTCCAAACACCACGACGGGTTTGCGCTCTGGCCCAGCAAAGAAGCCAGCAAAGCGTTCAGTACCCCCTGGAACGCCATGGACGCAGGCGCAAAGCGCGACCTGCTGGGAGACCTCACGGCCGCCGTGCGCAAAACGCCGGTGAAGATGGGCTTCTATTATTCGCTCTATGAATGGTATAACCCCCTGTATAAAAACAAGCAGTACAAGGAATACGTGAACGGACATATGATCCCGCAGCTGAAAGACCTGGTGAACCGCTACGAGCCTGACATCATATGGCCCGATGGCGAATGGGAACAGTCGGACACGCTGTGGCAAAGCCGCGAATTCCTTACCTGGCTGTACAACGAGTCGCCCGTAAAAGACAAAATAGCGGTGAACGACCGCTGGGGCAAGGGTATGCGCCAGAAACACGGCGGCTATTATACCACGGAATACGAAGTAGGAGCCAAATTCGCCCGCCCCTGGGAAGAATGCCGGGGCATGGGCTTTTCCTTCGGCTATAACCGCAACGAGGATATAGAGGATTACAACAGCGCCCAATCGCTCATCTACCTGCTGCTGGATATTGTAAGCAGCGGCGGCAACCTGCTGCTGGACATCGGGCCCGATGCGCAGGGCAAGATACCGCCCATTATGCAGGAGCGCCTGCTGCAGATAGGCAAATGGCTGGATGTGAACGGCGAGGCCATCTACAACACCCGCGCCTGGAAAACACATGTGCAGTGGTCTGCCGGCCGGCAGGACTGGAAACCGCCGCATGGCGGCTATGTAAGCGGCGAAGTGATGCTAAAGCAGACCGTTGATCCCGACCCCGGTTACGCCCGCAAGGAATTTTTCTTTACCGCAAAGGGAGATACCGTGTACGCCATCGCGCCCATCCTTCCCGAAGGGAAGCTGCTTATCAGGGACGTGCTGCCCACTGCGGGTACGAAAGTGCAATTGCTGGGCCTGAAGCAGAACCTGCCCTTTAAAAAGGTGAACGGCGGCATCGAGGTAACGGTGCCCAGGCTGAGTGTCAAAGAAACGCCCTGCGAGCATGCGTTTGCGTTTAAGATCACCGGCGCCAAAGCCATATAACTGATTGTGAACGGATTGAACCGGTTCCCGGGGGCTGCCCGGGGCCGGTTATTTTTATCCAATATTTTTAACTGTAGATTTAACAATTAAAAATAGTTTGCTATCTTGACACACTATTGAATTTTCACGTTATTCTGATACAAAATGGAACATAAGCTTCTGAATCTGGATTACTTTGTTTTTGCCATTTACTTCGTGATCGTGGCAGGCTACGGTTATTATATCTATAACCGTAAAAAGAAAGCCTCTGCCGATACGAAAGATTTCTTCCTGGCTGAAGGATCCCTTACCTGGTGGGCTATCGGCGCATCGCTGATCGCTTCGAACATTTCCGCGGAACAGTTCATCGGCATGAGCGGCTCCGGTTTTAAAATGGGCCTTGCCATCAGTACTTATGAATGGATGGCAGCGGCCACCCTGCTGGTAGTGGCTATTTTTTTCCTGCCCATTTACCTGAAGAACAAGATCTACACGATGCCGCAATTCCTGCTGCAGCGGTACGATTCAAGGGTGAGTACGGTGATGGCGGTGTTCTGGCTGTTGCTCTACGTGTTCGTGAACCTCACGTCCATCCTCTATCTTGGCGCGCTCGCGGTGTCCACTATCTCCGGTTTCAGCTTCACGGCATGTATGATCGGGCTGGCGGTTTTCGCGGTGATCATTACGCTGGGCGGTATGAAAGTGATCGGGTTTACGGACGTGATCCAGGTATTTTTCCTGATCCTGGGCGGCCTCGCTACTACTTATCTCGCGCTGAACCTGGTTTCGCAGAACGTGGGCACGGGCGGCGATTCCTATTCCATTAATGGTATGATGGAAGGCCTGGGCCTGCTGCGGCAGAAAGCACCGGAGCACTTCCATATGATATTCGACAAAAGCAATGAGAACTACATGGAGCTGCCCGGCCTGGCCGTGCTGATAGGCGGTATGTGGATCGTGAACCTCAACTACTGGGGCTGCAACCAATATATCACGCAACGCGCACTGGGCGCCGATCTGAAAACAGCGCGCAAAGGCCTGCTGTTCGCCGGCTTCCTCAAGCTCCTTATGCCTATCATCGTAGTGCTTCCCGGCATCGCAACATACGTGCTCTGGAAGAACGGCATGTTCCAGGAAGAAATGCAGGGCGTGGTAGACGGGGTGAAAAGAGTAAAGCCCGATCAGGCTTACCCCATCCTGCTGAACCTGCTGCCCGCGGGTCTGAAAGGCTTGTCTTTCGCAGCGCTCACCGCCGCCATCGTGGCCTCGCTTGCAGGTAAGGCCAATAGTATTGCAACCATCTTTACGCTGGATATCTACAAACATTTCTTCAAAAAAGAAGCTACCGAGCAGGACCAGGTGAAGGTAGGCCGCATCGTGATCATCGTTTCCTGCATCATTGCAGCGATCGTGGCGCCCGCGCTGAAGAGCCTGGACCAGGGCTTCCAGTTCATTCAGGAATACACCGGCTTCATTTCACCCGGCGTATTCGCGATATTCATCCTCGGCTTCTTCTGGAAACGCACCACCGCGAATGCCGCGCTGGCAGGCGCCGCGCTGGCGATTCCATTATCGATATGGCTTAAATTCCAGTTCACCGCGCTGCCTTTCATCAACAGGATGGGCTGGGTGTTCCTGATCATCGTGGGGGTAATGGCTGTGATCAGTCTTGCAGACCCGCGCAGCAAAGACAATCCGAAAGCGCTCAGGATCGACGCTTCCATGTTCAGGCTGGATACTGCCTTCACTATCGGCGCCATCCTGATCTGCGGCATACTGGCGGCTTTGTACACAGTGTTCTGGTAGAACGAAACAACTTTTTTAATTCCACGCATACTCAGTATTATGTTCCTGATTGGTTATGATATCGGCTCTTCTTCCATTAAGGCAGCCCTGCTGGACGCTGAAACAGGCCGTTGCCTGGCGGCGTCCACAGGTTCTGCCGGGGAACTGGTCATGAATGTGCCCCGCTCCGGCTGGGCGGAGCAGGATCCCGAAATGTGGTGGCAGGAAGTG
The DNA here is from genome assembly GCF_052044405.1 of Chitinophaga sp. 22620. NCBI lineage: Bacteria > Pseudomonadati > Bacteroidota > Chitinophagia > Chitinophagales > Chitinophagaceae > Chitinophaga > Chitinophaga sp. 22620. Next base: position 616,133 of record NZ_JBQEMV010000002.1, read on the forward strand.
ATCAAAGCCACCCACGGGCTCCGCCGGCAATATGATTTCGATCCCGCCGCCGTAAAAGGCATCGGCATTGCTTACCAGATGCACGGCCTCGTGTGTGTGGATGAGAACCAGCAGGCATTGCGCCCGTCCATCATCTGGTGCGACAGCCGGGCTGTGGCTATCGGCGACAAAGCGGCGCAGGAGCTGGGTAGCGGCTACACCCTTCCCCACCTGCTGAACTCTCCCGGGAATTTTACCGCCTCCAAACTGAAATGGGTGCAGGTGAACCAGCCGGAGATCTATGCACGCATCAGGCACATCATGCTGCCGGGCGATTTCATCGGCATGCGGCTCACCGGCCAGCCGGCCACTACGCTCTCCGGCCTGTCCGAAGGTATCTTCTGGGACTTCGCGGAGCAGCAGGTTTCCCAACGTTTACTGGATTATTACGGTATAGACCGCAGCTTGCTGTCGCCCATCGTGCCCACATTCGGCGAGCAGGGCCGTGTAACGGAAAAGGCCGCCGGGCTGCTTGGTTTACGTGCAGGCATCCCCGTTACTTACCGTGCCGGCGACCAGCCCAACAATGCATTTTCGCTGAACGTGCTGCAACCCGGCGAAGCCGCCACCACGGCGGGTACTTCAGGTGTAGTGTACGCCGTGCACGACGCAGCGGCGTATGATGAGGAGAGCAGGGTGAACACTTTTATGCACGTGAACCAGACGGACACAGCGATCCGCAACGGCGTGCTGATGTGCCTCAACGGTACAGGCATCCTCAACAGCTGGCTGCGTGGCATTACCGGCGGGCTTTCGTACGAGAGTATGAACGAGCTGGCCGCCAAAGCGCCGGTAGGATCGGAAGGCCTGCAGATATTTCCTTTCGGCAACGGCGCGGAGCGCATCCTGGCCAACCGCCAGCCCGGCGCAAGGGTGGAGGGGCTCGAGTTCGGCGTTCACCACCAGCAGCACCTGCTGCGCGCAGGGCAGGAGGGGATCGTGTTTGCGCTTACTTATGGTGTGGACATCATGCGGCAGATGGGCCTGCAGATCAGCCGCGTAAGGGCGGGCAAAGCCAATATGTTCCTCAGCCCGCTGTTCCGGGAAGCATTTGCCAACACCGCCGGCGTTACCATTGAATTGTACAATACAGACGGCGCTCTGGGCGCTGCAAGAGGCGCAGGCGTTGGCGCGGGCGTTTACAGCAGCTTCCCCGAAGCGTTCATTGGTATGGAATGCCTTGCTTCCATTGAGCCGGAACCCGGGCTCAGCAAGGCTTACGGCGAAGCGTACACCGCATGGAAAAACCGACTTGACGAGATACTATCAACGCTATAAAACTTTGAACAATGAATATCGTTACAGGAAACAAGACCTACTTCCCGAGCGTGGGAAAGATCAGCTTTGAAGGACCACAGTCAGACAATCCATTTGCCTACAAGTGGTACGACGAAACCAAAGTGATCAACGGAAAACCCATTAAAGAGCTCTTCCGTTTTGCGGTGAGCTACTGGCACACCTTCTGCGGCACCGGCGGCGATCCTTTCGGCCCGGGTACAAAAGCATTCCCCTGGCTGACGGCCTCTGACCCCGTGCAGCAGGCGAAAGATAAAATGGACGCAGCTTTTGAATTCATCACCAAGCTGGGCGTGCCGTATTATTGTTTTCACGACATCGACCTGGTGGATGAGGGCAGCAGCCTTGCGCAATACGAAAGCCATCTCCAGCAGATCGTTGAATATGCTAAAGAGAAGCAGAAAGCCAGCGGCGTGAAGCTCCTCTGGGGCACCGCGAACGTGTTCAGCAACCCGCGTTACATGAACGGCGCTTCCACCAATCCTGATTTCGCCGTGCTGGCCTATGCCGGCACCCAGGTCAAAAATGCGCTGGACGCAACGATTGCGCTGGGCGGTGAAAACTACGTGTTCTGGGGCGGCCGCGAAGGTTATATGACCCTGCTGAACACCAATATGAAAAGAGAGCTGGACCACCTGGCCCGTTTCCTCACCATGGCCCGCGATTACGCGCGCAAACAGGGTTTCAAGGGTACCTTCTTCATTGAGCCCAAACCTTGTGAGCCCACCAAGCACCAATATGACTACGACAGCGCGACCGTGATCGGCTTCCTGCGCGAGTACGGCCTGGATAAGGATTTTAAGCTGAACATCGAAGTGAACCATGCTACCCTGGCTGGCCATACCTTCCAGCATGAATTGCAGGTAGCGGCGGACGCGGGCATGCTGGGCAGTATAGACGCGAACCGCGGCGATTACCAGAACGGGTGGGATACAGACCAGTTCCCCATGAACCTCAACGAACTGGTGGAAACCATGCTCGTGATCCTGGAAGCCGGCGGCTTTGCAGGCGGCGGTGTGAACTTCGACGCAAAAGCGCGCCGTAACTCCACCGATCTCGAAGACATTTTCCACGCGCACATCGGCGGTATGGACGCCTTTGCCCGCGCAGCCATAATAGCGGATAAACTGCTGAGGGAATCACCCTACCGCAAATTCCGCACGGAGCGTTACGCTTCTTTCGACAGCGGCCAGGGTAAAGCTTTTGAAGAAGGCAAGCTGCAGCTGGAAGACCTCCGCTCCTTTGCCCTCGCCAACGGCGAACCGAAGCAGACCAGCGGCAGGCAGGAATGGCTGGAGAACATCATCAACCAGTATATCTGACACTGCTTTTAAAACAGGAATGAATTGTATAAATAAAGGGCATCGCAACAGCGGTGCCCTTTTTGCATTGAACTATTTCCTGCCATTTTGTATTTTACCGCAAATTGACAGCATGGGATTTAGCATAGAACACCTGGAGGAGAACGGTTTCTCCATTATTGCCCTGAAAGACGACGCAGGAGCGGAAGTGCAGATCATTCCCACATATGGCGCGCTCCTCCACGCATTCATCGTGCCGCTCGGAACGGGGAAACTGAATGTGATAGACAGCTACAAGAATGTAAGCGACCTCAATGCCGGCGTTACCGGCAGTTTCAAAAGCGTGAAGCTCAGCCCCTTCGCCTGCCGCATCAAAGACGCGCAATTCAGCTGGCGGGGGAAAGAATATACCCTACAGAAATCCCCCATTCACGGACTGCTGTACGACCAGGCGTTTGCCATCACCAAAGAAGAGGTGACCGACAGCTACGCGGAGATTTCCCTGGAACATCATTACCCCGGTACAGACGCCGGTTATCCTTTCCCGTACAGCTGCGAAGTGCAATACCGCCTGCTGCCGGACCAAATGCTGCAGGTTACCACAGCCATCCTCAACCAGCATTCCGGCCCCATCCCGCTGATGGATGGCTGGCACCCGTATTACAGCACCGGCACCCCGGTAGACCAGCTGGAACTGCAATTCTGGTCCAAAGAGATCGTGGAATTCGATGAAAAGCTGATACCCACCGGCAAAGTGCTGCCTTACAGGGGCTTTACCGAAAGCAAAAGCCTCAGCGGCGTGAACCTGGATAATTCTTTCCTGCTGGACTTCAACCGCCAGGCGCCCCTTTGCACGCTGAAAGACCCCGTAAAGGGCGTGCAGATCGAATTCTACCCGGACCAGGCTTACCCCGTTCTGCAGGTATACACGCCGCCGCACCGCAACAGTATCGCCATCGAAAACCTGACCGGCGCCCCCAATGCCTTTAATAACGGTATGGGCCTGGTAACCCTGGAAGCGGGCGAAAGCATGCTGTTTACCACGGCCGTTCGCGTAAAGTAGCCACCATCGCCGGTTTTTAATAAAAACAGCCGTTTGGCACAAACTTTGAAATTCATATCATGAACCCCTCATTTTTCACAATTAAAATGTCATGATATGGACATCCTGATGATCAAGGACCGGTGGACCGAGATTAAGAGCAAGCTGAAACAAATGTTTGATGATCTGACAGATAAAGACCTGTACTACGAGCATGGGAAGGACGACAGGCTGATCGGGCAGATCCAGATCAAGCTGGGCAAGTCCAGGGATGAGGTGATATCACTCATCCGGTCCTTGTAAAAAACAAGTATAACGGCAATTCCCGGGAAACAGCGTACTCCCGGGAATTGATATTTATATTACATTCGTGTATTAACTATTCTTAAGGCACAATTGTTAGTAAATACATGATCAACAGACTGTTATTAGTTACCATGCTTTCCTTCCTGCTTGCGGGAAGCGCGCTGCACGAGGCCCGGGCCCAATCGCAAGACCCTGTTACCCTCCGTGGCCAGATCACCAGCACCGACGGGCAGCTGGTGCTGTACCCCGCCACCATCCGGAATAAGAACACCGGCGCCAGGGTATTTTCAGACCAGGGCGGTTATTACCGCATCGGCGCCAGCAAGGGAGATGAGATACTGATCTCCTTCATCGGCTATATATCCGATAGCGTGACGGTTACCAACGTGATGGGCACGCAGATATACAACGTGCGCCTGAAAATGAAAGAACGTTTCCTTCCCCAGGTTGAAGTGTCCGGCAGATGGAACCCTTACCAGCTGGACTCTATAGCGCGTTATGAAGAATTCAGGCCTTTCCTCGAAGAAAAGACCCATACCCTGGTAGACACTTCCAAACGCAGCAGCGGCGGTTTCGGGATAACGTTCAGTCCTTTCACGCGGGGTTCCCGGCAGCAGAAAGACCTGCGGAAGTTCAAGAAGCTGTATGAGCAGAACGAGATACAGCAGTATATAGACTATCGTTATTCCAAGAGTTTCGTGAGCCGTGTAACCGGTTTCACCGGCGATACCCTGTTACAGTTCATGCGCGTGTATACGCCTTCTTACGGCTTGCTGCGCAAGATCCCCAACGAAGACCTGATCGTCTGGATATCCGTCAGGGCAAAGCAGTGGCGGGAAAACCCGAAGGTGGTACTGAAAGAGAACGACTTGCAATAAAATAAAGAAAGGGCCGGATCACTCCGGCCCTTTGCTTTTTATTTTTCATTTCTAATCTGCGGATCAGTTATACACCTTCACCATATACACGAACTCTTCCAGTTTCTTAGCCTGTTCCACACGGTTGAGGCCGTTCAGCTGGCTTTTCTGTTTCAGGTCCCTGCGGCTGAATTTCTCTTTGGGTAATTCGTCCAGCAGGCGTTTCAGGTGGCCGGATTTAACGGCGAATGCGATGCCGTCTGAAGAGGATTGTTTGCCGGTGATGATACCGATCACCTCGCCGCTGTTATCCAGCAGCGGGGCGCCGCTGTTGCCGGGGTTTACGGGGATGCTCACCTGGTAAGCGAGGGTATCTCCGTTAAAGCCGGTCTGTGCGCTGATGTATCCCATGCCGTAAACGATCTCGTCTCTCGGGAAGCCCATGCTGAACACTTCCTGGCCAAGGCGTGAAGGATGCAGTTTCAGGGAGTAGGGGAGCGGTGAGGTCCGGAACCCGGAATCCGCCACGCGGAGCACTGCCAGGTCGCTGGAAACATCTTCGAAGATGCTCACCGCCTTGAAGGCTTCACCTTTGTTGTTCTGGATATAAATGGAGTCCGCCCCTGCAATGACATGGTAATTGGTGACCATATAGCCGTTCCGGCTGATGGCAAAGCAGGTGCCGCCATACGTGCCGGGGTTGAGGGGAGGGTTGTTTTTGCTGTTGATATCGCGGATGAGGGCGTTCTGCGAGCGCTGGATGTTGTTCAGCACGCGGCGTACGTCTTCATATTTGGATGTGTAGGATCTTTTGGCCGAGTTCTGCATGATGGCCATGGTGGCAAGGGAAGTGATCAGCGCAATAGAAGCGGCCGCGGCCAGGTTCTGCCAGGTGCGGCGGCTGCGCATCTGTACCACCGGCGTTTTAGCGGGTGCTGCGGCTGGTATCTCGGCCTGGGCATGAATGGCGTTCATGCGGCGGAGAAGGTCTTTCCGCATGCCGTTAGCCCTGAACTGCTGCAACAGTTGCTGGTGTTCGGTAACCTGACGGTCTATCGCGGAATCCCTGCGGCGGAGGGATTCAAACGCCTCCTTTTCGGGGGCGCTCATCTCACCGTCGAGGTAGCGTTCAATTTCCTGTATTAAATGTATATCGTTCATCACATCGGCCTCCAGGGCGCTATTTATATGGTGCAAAGAATAATTTCTTCAGTCTCATCAGGCATTTATACTTCTGGTTCTTGGCGTTCTCGGCGTTGGTGTAGCCGAAACTTTCCGCGATTTCCTGCATGCTCTTACGATGTATATAATAATCTTCAAGGATCGTTTTACAGGGTTCGCCGATCTTTCCCATGGCCTCTTCCATCTGCCGGAACTGCTGGTCCCGTTCCATGTGAGCTTCCAGGGCTTCTTCAGCGGCGGTGGTCTCTTCCAGCTCTTCGTAAATGGGGCCATTGAGCGCCGAGCCTTGTAACTTCTTGAGCCACAGTCGCCTGCAAACTGCGTAGAGGAAAGTCTTAAGCCTTGAACTTAGCACAAATCCCCCCTCCCTGACCTTTTCGTACAGCACGATCATCGCCTCCTGGAAGATGTCCTTGGCATCGTCCTCCGATCCGTTGTTCTGCAGGACCATCTTGGCTATCATCGGGAAATTCTCTAAATAGATGGTTTCCAGCGACTTATCGTCATTAGCAGCCAGTCCGTGCAGTAATTCCTGATCCCTTTCTATGTGCAAAAGATTATTCACTTATTAATACGATTAGCGGCTTTTAGTAACCCAAAGTAGGAAAAAAATATTTTTTACAGGTGACGGGTTACCTTTTATGTATTCCCGGAATAAAGAATAAATCTCATTTCAAATAAACCTTAAAAACATTCAAAATGAAAAAAGTTGGTTTCTTAGCACTCGCTCTTGGTCTGTTCGTTGCAGCTTGTAACAATGCCGGTACTTCTGGTTCAGGTGATTCTACCGCTATCGACAGCACCATCAACCAAGGTGTAGACACAACTACCGTTGTTGACACTACCACCCTGGCTCCTGTAGACACTACTACTGCTCCTGCTGCTGACTCAGCTAAATAATTATAGGCAAGCAAAAAAGGATATTTAATCCGGGCCTCCTGTGCAAACAGGAGGCTTTTTTTGCCCTGTCCTTCACCAATTGTTGTTTTGTTATCAAATTCCTCTCCGGTTTTTCTTTCCCGAAAATATTTGCTATAGCACTTAAAACGCCTCTTCGCTGCCGATATTTCACATTCTGATAGGGGTTTTTGAATAAAATCCATTTAAAATGGATTTTTGTTTGACGTTTTTTATATTTTTATGCTCCTGTTTGAATAATTGAAATCCTGCCTTACTTTTGTTCTATCAAACAAACAACAATGCAACAACGCACTTTCGGTTACTTTTACGGCTTTTACTTTTTCTGGTACCAGAAATAGGAGGTTCGTTTGTGCTGAAAAATGCTAAAAAATATAACGGGCCTCCTGGAAAAGGGGGCCTTTCTTATTAACATGAAATCCGGTAAACAAATTATATGTCACAAAAGAGCTTTAGCCTGTATTTCTTTTACTTTTTCTTTTATCACGAAGGAAGCGGGACTCTCTTGTAACAACGGTTTATCATAAACGAACAAATGAAGGGTCCCGCGGAAAGGGGGCCCTTTTTTATTGACTCAATTATTCATATCACAGCTCATGCGTATTGCCATACAAGGATTTGAAGGATGTTTTCACCAGATCGCCGCGAGGAAATACTTCGGGAAACAAACCGAAATAGAAGCCTGCGCCTCGTTCCCCGAACTGGTAAGGAAGGTAGTGAACGCCGAAGGGGCTGACGCCGGCATGATGGCCATTGAAAATTCCATTGCCGGAAGCATCCTGCCCAACTACAGCCTTCTCAAGAACTCAGGCCTGCATGTGATCGGCGAGATATACCTCCAGATCAACCAGCAGCTGATGGTACTGCCGGGCCAGACCATTGAAGATATCAAGGAGGTGCACAGCCACCCCATGGCCCTGCTGCAATGCATGGACTTCCTGGGCAAATACCCGCACATCAAGCTGGTGGAAACCGAAGACACGGCGCTGAGCGCAAAACACGTGCGCCAGAAGAAGCTGAAGAGCACCGCCGCCATCGCGGGAGACCTTGCAGCGGAGATCTACGAGCTGGATATCATCGGCCGGAATATCCATACTGCCAAGAACAATTACACCCGCTTTCTGGCGATTTCTAAAAATGGCGTGCAGCCGCCCGCGGATGCAAACAAATCTTCCGTATATTTCCAAACTTCCAATGAGAGCGGAAGCCTGGCCAAAGTGCTTACCCGGATAGCGGCGGAAGGCATCAATCTTAGCAAGATCCAGAGCTTTCCCATCCCGGCGAAAGAGTGGCATTATTACTTCCATGCAGACATGGAGTTTGAATCCCTGGATCATTTCCAGCAGGCGCTGAAAAAGATCACACCGCTCACGGAGCACCTCACGGTGCTGGGTATTTACAAAAAAGGCAATACGCATACCTGATACCTGAAATCATAAACCAATGCAACCATCCGTAGCCAAACGATTACAACACACCGAAGAGTATTACTTTTCACGGAAGCTCCGCGAGATCGACGATATGAACAAAGCGGGCGCCAACGTGATCAATCTTGGCATAGGCAGCCCGGACCTTCCCCCGCATCCTTCCGTAATTGCAGCGCTCAACGAGCATGCCGCAAAACCTAATACCCACGCCTACCAGGGCTACAAAGGCATTCCCGCCCTCAGGCAGGCCATTGCCGGCTGGTATGGCCGTTATTATAACGTTCCGCTCAACCCCGATACGGAAGTGCTGCCCCTCATCGGCTCCAAAGAAGGCATCATGCACATTTGCATGACCTTCCTCCAGGAAGGCGACGAAGCGCTCATTCCCGACCCGGGCTACCCCACTTACCGCTCCGCCGTGCAGCTCTCCGGGGCCACGCCGGTAACTTACGCGCTCAGCGCCGCCAACAGCTGGCAGCCTGACCTGGATGCGCTCGAAAAACAAGACCTCTCCAAAGTGAAGCTCATGTGGGTGAACTACCCGCACATGCCCACAGGCGCGGAGGCTAAAAAAGGAACTTTCGAAAAACTGGTGGCTTTTGCCACGAAACATAATATCCTCCTGTGCCACGACAACCCGTACAGCTTCATCCTCAACGACAATCCCGCCAGCCTCATGGCTACGCCGGGAGCCAGGGAAGTGGCGCTGGAGCTGAATTCCCTCAGCAAAAGCGGCAACATGGCCGGATGGCGTGTAGGCATGCTCGTTGGAAAGGCTGAATTCCTCAACGACGTTCTGCGGTTCAAAAGCAATATGGACTCAGGTATGTTCCAGCCCGTGCAAATGGCGGCTGTGGCGGCTTTGGAGCTGGGCCCCGAATGGTACGCACAGCTGAATACCATCTACGCCGGCCGCCGCAAAAAAGTATTCGAGCTGCTGAACCTCCTGGGCGCTGAGTTCGACCAGCAACAGGTTGGCATGTTCGTTTGGGCAAAGATACCCGCGGGCTATGCGGACGGTTACGCCGTCAGCGACGCCGTGCTGCACAAAGCGCAGGTGTTCATCACTCCCGGCGGCATATTCGGCGCCAACGGGCAGCAATACATCCGCGTGAGCCTTTGCAGGGACGAGCAGGTGTTTGCCGAAGCGATAGACCGTGTGAGGAAAAACATTGTTCAACCTCAAACCGCCGCCATATGATAGCAGCTGTAGTAGGAGTAGGATTGATAGGCGGTTCCCTGGCCCTCAGCCTGAAAGAAAAAGGGGTGGCCAACTGGATCATCGGGGTGGATTACAACGCGGAAAATCTCGCCAAGGCGCAGGAGCTGAAGATCATAGACGAAGGCTCCACCCTGGAAGACGCACTGGAACGCAGCCAGCTGATCGTGCTGGCCATCCCTGTGGATGCGCTGCTGCAAACGCTGACTTCCATCCTGGACAAGGTAAAGCCGCATCATGTGATCATGGACGTGGGCTCCACCAAACAAAAATTACTGCAACTCGTTGCCGGTCATCCCCGGAGAGGTCGTTTTGTTGCCGCCCACCCGATGGCCGGCACCGAGTACTCCGGGCCCGAGGCCGCCGTGCGCAACCTGTTCCACCAGAAAACCATGGTGCTCTGCGATGTGAAGAGCAGCGACGAGGATGCGCTGGAGATCGTGGAATCCATGGTGGACAAGCTGAGCATGCGCATTGTGTACATGAACGCAGAGGAGCATGACCTGCATACGGCTTATGTAAGCCATATTTCGCACATCACTTCCTTCGCCCTGGCGCTTACGGTGCTGAAGAAGGAAAAAGAGCAGGGGCGCATCTTTGAGCTGGCCAGCGGCGGTTTTGAATCCACCGTTAGGCTTGCCAAAAGCTCGCCGGACATGTGGGTGCCCATTTTCAAGCACAACAGGAACAACGTGCTGGATGTACTGGAAGAGCACATCAACCAGCTGCAGCAGATGAAACAGCTGTTGCAGGCGGAAGATTACGACACCTTCTACAAGCTCATCCAGAAAAGTAATAAGATCAGGAAGATCCTGAAATAATAACTCATTTGTAAACTCTTAACACGTCACGATAACAATGGAACAGATCTTAGCAAAAACAAAATTCGCTGATCCGGCTTCAGACAAAAAGCCGCTGATCATTTCCGGCCCCTGCTCTGCCGAAACCGAAGAGCAAACACTGGCCACCGCCCTGGCACTGGCTAAAACCGGCAAAGTGGATGTGCTGCGCGCCGGCATCTGGAAGCCCCGCACCCGCCCCGGTTCTTTCGAAGGCATTGGTGCAAAGGGTTTGCCCTGGCTGCAGAAAGCCAAAGAGCTGACCGGTATGCCCACTACTGTTGAAGTAGCCACCGCCAAACAGGTGGAAGACGCGCTGCATTTTGGCGTGGATATCCTCTGGATCGGTGCCCGCACAACCGTAAACCCGTTCTCCGTACAGGATGTGGCCGATGCGCTGAAAGGCGTGAAGATCCCGGTGCTGATCAAAAACCCGATCAACCCCGACCTGGAGCTTTGGATCGGCGCAGTGGAGCGCATCGCGAAAGCCGGTATTGAAAAGATCGGTTTGATCCACCGCGGCTTTTCCAGCTACGGCAACACCGAATACCGCAACGCCCCCATGTGGCACCTGGCCATTGAGCTGAAACGCCGCCATCCTGAATTACCGATGATCTGCGACCCGAGCCACATCAGCGGCCGCCGCGACATCCTGCAGGCAGTGGCACAGGAAGCGATCGACCTGGATTACGATGGCCTGATGCTCGAAACCCACGTGGATCCTGATAATGCATGGAGCGATGCCAAACAGCAGATCACGCCCGAGAAATTCGGCGAAATGCTGGACAACATCACCTGGAGGCATGAACGCACCGATCAGAAAGATTTCAATACCGCGCTGGAAAAGCTGCGTAACCAGATCAACGGCATCGACGACGAGATCCTGCTGCTGCTCGGCAACCGCATGAAGATCGCGGAAAAGATCGGTCAGTATAAAAAGGACAACAACATCACTATCCTGCAGACCAACCGCTGGAACGAAATACTGGACCGCGGCATCCGCGCCGGCGAAAAGCTGGGCCTGACCAAAGATTTCGTCCTGAAATACTTTGACGCGGTGCACCTGGAATCCATCAACCGCCAGAACAAAGTGATGAACGACTAAGCCCATTTTTTCAGTACATATGATCAAACAGTCACACCGTTTTCAGAATACCGCCACCGATTATTATCTCGGTGAAAATCTTGCCAACCTTGGCAACTACGTGGATAAAAGCCGTACCATCCTGCTGGTGGACGAAAATGTGGACCAGCATTACGGCGATATGTTCCCCGGCTGGAAAAAGCTCGTGATCCCTGATGGAGAAGAGAACAAGAACATGGAGGTGATGGATCAGATCATCAACGGGCTGATAGAGCTGGAAGCAGACCGCAAAACCATGCTGGTAGGCATTGGCGGCGGTATGCTCACAGACATGACAGGTTTTGCCGCCAGCATTTATATGCGCGGTATCCCCTTCGGGTTTGTGCCCTCCACTTTGCTGGCGCAGGTAGATGCTTCCATCGGCGGGAAAAATGGCATCAGCCATGGCATGCATAAGAACATGCTGGGCACCATCAACCAGCCGGCATTTATCCTGTTCGATTATTCCCTGCCCTCCACCATGCCCGATGGCGAATGGTGCAACGGGTTTGCGGAGATCATCAAATATGCCTGCATCTACGACGAATCTTTATTCGTCTACCTGGAAGCCAATAAGGAAAAGGCTTTGGCCAAGGATGTGGAAACACTGCAATTTCTGGTGCAGCGTTCGGTGGAGATCAAAACGAAATTTGTACTGGAAGATGAGTTTGAAAGCGGCGTCCGCCGCTGGCTGAACTTCGGCCATACCCTCGGGCATGCCGTTGAAAAGCTGGAAAGTATCGCACACGGACAAGCGGTGGCCATCGGGATGGTAGCAGCTGCTAAGATCTCCGAAAAATACAATTTGCTGCCAGCCGAACAAACCAACCGGTTGATCCGTTTGATCAATGATTACCGCCTGCCGGTGACCATGACCTCGGACAAAGAAGCGGTATTTTCCATCTTCAAGCTGGACAAAAAAAGGGAGAAAGATCACATTCACTTTGTACTGCTCGAAAAGATCGGCCAGGCCAGGACCCAGCCGATACTGCTCGATGAGTTGAAACAAATCTTACAAGAATTATGATGCAAGTAACCATACAGCCTGCACCGGTAAGCGGCGCCGTTACCGCCAACCCGTCCAAAAGCGCGATGCAGCGTGCGGTGGCCGCGGCGCTGCTGGCCAAAGGCAAAACCATCATCCGTAACCCGGGGCTCAGCAACGACTGTCTTGCCGCCCTTGAAGTGGCCGAAAACCTCGGCGCTATGGTAAAACGGGTGGATGAGGAGATACACATCACCAGCAACGGCGTAAAACCTTTTTACGACGAGATCAACTGCGGCGAATCCGGCCTGGGCATCCGCATGTTCACACCCATTGCCGCGCTGGCTGAAATGCCTATCACCATCAACGGGCATGGCAGCCTCGTAACGCGCCCCATGAACTTCTTCGAAGAAGTGCTGCCGCAGCTGGGCGTAGAGATCAAAAGCAGGGACGGCAAGCTGCCCCTGGAGATCAAAGGCCCTTTGCAGGCGAAGAACATTACGATAGACGGCAGCCTTTCCTCCCAGTTCCTCACCGGCCTGCTCATGGCCTTCGGAAGCGTGGCAGACAAAACGGCCATCACTGTAAAAGACCTCAAAAGCAAGCCCTACATAGCCCTTACGCTCCAGATCATGGAACTGTTCGGCGTGAAGGTGCGCAACGAGAACTTCGAAACGTTCCACTTCGACGCGCCACAGCAGTACAAAGCCGTGGAATATACCGTGGAGGGAGACTGGAGCGGCGCGGCCTTTTTGCTGGTAGCCGCGGCTGTGGCCGGTAAGGCGGAAGTGCATCACCTGAACACACAGTCTGCCCAGTCGGACAAAGTGATCATGGAAGCGCTGGAAAAAGCGGGCGCCGAAATACTGCCGGGCGTGTATACCATCATTGTGCAGAAGAGCGGGCTGAAGGCTTTCGAGCTGGACGCAACGGACTGCCCCGATCTGTTTCCGCCGCTGGTGGCCCTGGCTGCCAATTGCAACGGCAAAACGAAGATCAAAGGCGTGAGCCGCCTGGCGCACAAAGAAAGCGACCGTGGTATCACCTTGCAGCAGGAGTTTGGTAAAATGGGCATCCGGATAGACCTGGACGGCGACTATATGTACGTGCATGGCGGCACCGGTATCAAAGGCGCTACCGTGCATTCGCACAACGACCACCGCATTGCCATGGCCTGCGCCGTGGCGGCGCTCAACGCCAGCGGGGCCGTTACCATCGAAAACGCAGAAGCCATCAACAAATCATATCCCGAGTTCTACGATCACCTGGAATTGCTGGGTGTGGCCGTGCAACGGCAGGAACAAACGGTGTAAAAAACAGTAACATGAACAGTTTTGGCAGAATATTCAGGGTGAATGTTTTCGGCGAATCGCATGGGGAAAGCGTGGGCGTGAATATCGACGGCATTCCCGCAGGCATCCCGCTGAAGCAGGAAGACTTTTTGCCCGACCTGGAACGCCGGAAAGGCGGCGCCAGGGGCACCACGCCGCGCAAGGAAGAAGACCTGCCTTTCCTGAAATCCGGCGTTTTCAACGACCGTACTACCGGGGCGCCTATCACCATTCTTTTCGAAAACAATAATACCCGCAGCGCCGACTATGCCAAGCTCCGCGAATTTCCCAGGCCCGGCCATGCGGATTTTGTAGCGGCCAAAAAGTTCGGCGGTTTTGAAGACTACCGCGGCGGCGGCCACTTCAGCGGCAGGCTCACGCTCAACCTCGTGGCAGCCGGCGTGATCGCTAAAAAGATACTGGGAGAGAACATCAGGATCAATGCGGTGATCAAAGAAGTAGGCGGTTTTGCCGATGCGGAAGAAGGGCTGGAAGAAGCCATCAAAGCGAAAGATTCCGTGGGCGGCATCGTGGAATGCACGGTGGACGGGCTGCCTGTCGGCCTGGGCGAACCTTTCTTCGATTCCGTGGAATCCGCATTGGCGCATGCTGCTTTTGCCATTCCCGCCATTAAAGGGATCGAGTTCGGCGCGGGCTTTGCGGCGGCCAAAATGAAAGGGCTGGAGCATAACGACCCGATCGTGGATGGTACCGGTAAAACGGCCACCAATCATGCCGGCGGCGTGGTAGGCGGCATCACCAACGGCAACCAGCTGGTGTTCCGCGTAGCGGTAAAACCTACGTCCAGCACACCGAAGGAGCAGCAAACGCTGAACATCGCGAGCGGGCAGGTGGAAACATTTTCAGTGAAAGGCCGTCATGACCTTTGCATCGCATTGCGCGTGCCGGTAGTGCTGGAAGCCGTAACAGCCATGGTGCTGGCGGATTTTATGCTGCTGGAAATGCGCGTGCCGAGAGTATTCCAATGATATCAACGCAATAAAATAACAAGGGCTGTTCAGTAATGAACAGCCTTTTTTTATTTGATGTCCATCTTCCGTACCTGCGCGATCTTCAGCAAAGTGGTGAGCATTTCGCGGGGGAAGAAAGGTTTGTTCAGGATATCGAAAATGCCTTTGCGGGCGAAACCCCTTCTCACTTCAGGCATAATGTCCGCCGTGAAGATCACGATATGCGTTTCGGGGTACTGGCTGCGGATCAGCTCTGAAAGCTCGTGTCCGTCCATCCCGGGCATGTGCAGGTCCAGGAAGGCGATGTCGTATTTATTTTCTTTCAGCAGCTCCGTGGCCTCGGTTCCGTTCAGCGCGCAATCGGGCTGTATGCCGAAATATTCCAGCTGCCTTTTGGCCACCATGACGTTGATGGGATTGTCTTCCACGAACAGCAGGCTCAGGCCTTTGAATTTCTTTTGATAAGCGGACAGTTCTGATACCTGCGCGCGTTTGGGCGGACTGTTCTTTTTCGTGGGAATGCCGAACGTGAGGTCGAAATAGAATTCCGTGCCCTCGCCCGGCTTACTTTTCAGGAATATTTTACTGTTGTGCAGCTGCACCAGCTTTTGCGTGATGGTAAGGCCAAGGCCGGTGCCAGAGGGTTTGCCGGCTACAGGCTGCTCCACCTGCCGGAAGCTTTCGAACACGAGGCCGTGGTATTCTTCCGCGATGCCGACGCCGGTGTCTTTCACGGAAAAATGAATATGCACCTTGTCGGTTTGTTTTTTAATGAGGTGCGCGGAAACGATCACCTGTCCTTTTTCGGTGTAATGGATCGCATTGCTGATGAGATTGTTCAGTATCTGGCTGAGGCGTATCACATCCGCGAGCACTTTTTTCGGGATGTCCTGGTCGATATCGGTGATCAGCGCTATCTTTTTCGCATCCGCCAGCGACTTGAACTGGTTGTGTATATTCCGGTGCAGCTCGTGCAGGTTCACGACGGAATAGGTAAGGTCAAACTGGTCCTTTTCAATTTTATTCAGGTCGAGGATATCGTTGATGAGCCGCAGCAGGTGATCGGCGGAGAACATCAGGTTGCTGATGTATTCTTCCTGTTCTTCCGAATAATTCAGCTTGAGCAGGTTGGCAATGCCGATGATGCCGTTGAGGGGCGTGCGTATCTCGTGGCTCATGATGGACAGGAAATCCGACTTCGCCCTGGAAGCCTCTTCCGCGGCGTTTTTCGCGGCCAGCAGCTCTTGTTCGGCTATCCACTGCGGAGTAAAATCCTTGACGCTCACAATGAGGATATATTTTTCCGGATCGGCGGACCTGATCACCGGCTTCACCCTGGTTTTGAACCACTGGTTCACCGAATCGTCCATGTGTTTGTACACGATCTCCCGTTCTTCGCCAAGGCTTACCACTTCCGCGATCAGCTGTCCGAACATTTCGGCCTGCGGGCCCATCACCTCGCTCACTTTTTTACCGAGAAAGGCTTCCTTGGGCATGTACAGCTTAGTTTGATCCTGTATCCATACGTTGAGGAACACCTGGTTGGCGTTGATCTCGAATACAATATCTTCCAGCGAAGCGATCAGCGCTTTGAGATGGGTGGTTTCTTCCAGCTGCTTGTTTTCCGCGAGTTTTTCCGCAGTGACGTCCTGCACGTACCCGAGGAAAAAATCCTTTCCCGGCGCGTCTTTCACAGCCCGCATGTCGACTTTGACATAACGTAACCCTGCTGCGGGGTGCGTAATGCGGTAGGAGCAGGTAAGCGGAACCTGTGGCGGTTGTTGCGCCGCATGTTGTAAAAAGGCTGCGATCCCCGGAATGTCTTCGGCTACGACGATATTTTGCCAGCCTTTATCCATTGATTCATCGAAAGTAAGGCCCGAGATTTTTTCCCATTCTTTGTTTACAAAAAAACAGTTGCCTTCCATATCCGCCAGGAAGGCTCCAATAGGTGCTATCTGTAATGCTTTCTCGATATAGGTATCCTCTCCGCCAATTGATTTGTTAGACATGGGAGTGGTTTAAGAATGACTCTGGGATTAAATATAGGGTTTTCCATAAAATTATCTTCCGTATTAACTTATATTCTCATGTTATATGTTAGGTTTCCTTACATACAAGGGGAAAGCATAGCATTATGGTTTTATGTATTACATAATTGCTTCCGTAGAGTATTTCAGGAGAAAGACGGTTGATCTGTATGGATTTTCCGACTATGACAGAACACTCGGTTTAGGCGTTCCCCTATTTAAAATATGTCATCGCCATTCCCGAAAGTGTAAGATTATTCCGGGATGCCGCAGAATCCCAGGTAAGAACAGGCTGCAATAATAAAGGCCGTCCGGGTTCACCCTGGACGGCCTTGTGTTTTACAAAGAATTGTATGCTTACTGTGCGGGTTGCGTAGCAGGCGCAGGCGTATCCTTCACAATTTCCAGCAGTTCCACATCAAACACCAGCGTGCTGTTGGGCGTGATCTTCGCACCGGCCTGGCGTTCGCCATAGGCGAGATTGGCGGGAATGAAGAGCTTCCATTTTGAGCCAACGGGCATCAGCTGCAAAGCTTCCGTCCAGCCGGCGATCACGCCGCTAACGGGAAGGGTGATGGGTTCGCCGCGGTCAACGCTGCTGTCGAACGTAGTGCCGTCTATCAGCATACCGTGGTAATGAACTTTCACTTTATCCTGCAGCGTGGGCTTTGCGCCGTTGCCTTCTTTCAGGATCTGGAACTGGAGGCCGCTGGGCAGCACGGCAATGCCGGGCTTGGTTTTGTTGGCGGCGAGGAACGCTTCCCCGGCAACCTTATTTTTAGCGGCTTTTTCGGCCTTTAATTTCTGGATGTGGGTACTTACCACCGGCTTGCCCTGTTCGGCGGAAATAAGCGGCTTGTTGCCCTTGAATGCGTCTTCAAGAGCGGCCATGAACAGCCGCAGGTTCAGGGAATCCAGGCCCTGGCTTTTCATCATCTCTCCCATATCGTTGCCAATGGCATAACTCACGGAATCGAGGGTGGTAACCACTACCGGGCCGGCGGGTGGCGGCGGCGTTTTGCTTTTTTTCCTCTGGCTATAGGCGGTTTGCAGGCTGAACACGCTCAACGTGCAGATAAACAGGATTTTTTTGAAACTCATACAGATATGTAAAATTTGAGCTGCAATATAGTATATTATTCAATCCTGCTCCATATTTCACTGATCGGGTCGCCCTTGGAGCTTTTGCCGCTGTGGTGCCATTGTTTGCCGTCCACTTTCCCGTTGAAAGTAAGCGCGGCGCCCACGCGGGTATTGTCGCGGGAAAAGAAGGTGATATTTTCGGTGTACTTCCCGTTTTCGAATGTATAAGTGCCGCCGCCGGTGCCGAAAAATTCCTTTGTTTCCGTGTTGATGGCCGCCCATTGAAAACGGGTGCCGGAAAGGATCTTCAGCGTTTTACGCGGGCCGGGCCGCATAGGCACCATGCTGCCTTCGTTTTCCCTGGCGGTAATGCGCCATGCGCCTGCAAGGGGAGCCTTCCCGTCGTCCACCCGCTGCCAGGTGGTGGCCTCGCCGTTGCAGGTGATCACCAGCTGGTTGTTGTTCAGCTTGTAACTGCAGTCGTTCACGGTGCCTACTTTGTTCTTGTCGGCCGTATGGAACTCGATGGTTTCCTTCAGCCCGCCGCCGCTGGCTTCCAGCCTGCCGCCATGGGTGCTGATGAACTGTTTGCCTTTTTCGTCGAAGTGGGTCTGCATGAAATAACTGTCCTCGATGATTCTCACGGTTTGCGGTTCTCCGTTGGCGGGCGCCAGCTTCCAGGCCCCGTCCAGGTTGTCCTGCGCGAGGCCGTACTGCGAAAGCAGTAAAAGCGCCGCGGAAATAAGTGCTTTCATATTGCGTATGTTTTAACGTGTGGAATTTATGGTATCACCGGCAGCAGGATCTTTGAAGGATGCGCCGCGTTGTGATGAATGCGTATATCTGACTTTCTGAATGCCTCTTTCGCCGCTTTGTAAATATCCGTAAAAACCTGCGGATTACGGTCGGCCAGCGGGAACCAGCTGCTCTGCACCTGTATCATCAGCCGGTGGCCCTTTTTGAAGGTATGCGCCACATCGGGCAGGGTGAATTTCACCGGCGTGATCCTGCCGGGCACAAAAGGAACGGGCGTTTCAAAGCTGTTGCGGTACCTGCCTCGCATGATCTCCCCGCGCACCAGCATCTGGTAGCCGCCCATGGGATAGGTGGGGGAAATGTAACGGCGGTGCGCCAGGCGAACGGTATCAGGCCCGTAGCTGAAATCGTCCGGGAACACATCTATCACTTTCACCACAAAATCCGCATCGGTGGTGCTGATGCTGACCTGCAGGTCAGCCACCACAGGGCCCGCCAGCGTCAGGTCCTCTTCCAGTACGGCCGTCTGGAACACCAGCACGTCCGGCCGGCGGCTGGCAAACCGCTGATCGTCCGTCATATAGCTGATCGTGCGTGCATGATGCACGTCTTCGGTGTAAGGTACGGGTTTGGAAGGATCGCTGGTGTATTGGGTGAAGGAATTTTGCACGGCGGGCGCGGTGAACAACAGGCCGCCCCCGGGCTGCAGGTAAACCGGCCGTGATTGTACCTCAGCCGGCGGCCAGGCAGGAAATTTTTTCCACTGGTTTTCGCCGGTAAAGAAAATGGTCGCCTCGCTGATATCCGGCTGTGGGCCTTTTCCTTTCAGGTAGTAGTTGAAGAACGGCACTTCAATGTTCTCCTGGTACCAGGTGGAAGTATTGCTGCCGAATTTCACATGGCCCAGGTAGGTGCCGTCGTCCGTACTCCACTGGCCATGGTACCAGGGGCCCATCACCAGCCTGTTATCCGCGCCCGGGTTTTGTTTTTCGATGGCCTGGTAAGTAGCCCAGGCGCCGAAGCAGTCTTCCGCGTCGAAAGTACCGCCAACAGTGAGCATGGCGGGTTTTACCTGTTTAAGATGAGGCCTTACGTTGCGCGCTTTCCACCAGGCGTCGTAGTTGGGATGCGCATAGAGGTCTTTCCAGAACGCGATGCTGTCGCCCATCAGCCGGGCAATATCCGGCAGTGCGCCCGCTTCGAGGTAGAATTTATAGTTGTCCAGGGTGGGATAGGCGTATTCCGTAGGCTCTTTGGTCGTAGGCGCAGGCCGCGGCTTCCCGAAGGAAGTGTAGAAGTCGAACGCGTCCATCAGCATGAAAGCGCCGTTGTGATGGAAATCGTCGCCGATGAACCAGTCGGTTACCGGCGCCTGCGGGCTCACGGCTTTGAGCGCGGGATGCCCGCTCAGCGAGGCCATGGTGGAATAAAAGCCGGGATAGGAAATGCCCAGCACGCCCACGTTGCCGTTGTTGTTGTCCAGGTTCTTCACCAGCCAGTCTATGGTATCGTAGGTATCGCCGGCCTCATCGGTGGCGGCGCCTGTTTTATTGGGGTTGAAAGGCCGTACGTCCTGGAAAACGCCTTCGCTCATCCACCGGCCGCGCACATCCTGGAAAACGATGATATAGCCTTCATTGGCGTAGTGCTGGAAATATCCTTTCAGTGAAGGGAATGAATCCGCTCCGTAAGGCGCACAGGAATATGGCGTGCGGCTCATGAGGATGGGATGTTTCTCCGCGTTGCTCTTCGGCTGGTAGATGGCGGTGAACAGCTTCACGCCATCCCGCATGGGGATCATCACTTCTTTTTTCGTGTAATTGGCGGGGAACCGGTCCGTTTGTTGTGCGCATACGCTTAAACAGCCTGCCATGGCGAGCATCAGAACGAATACTTTCTTGTGCATGTCTTTCAGTTGAGCAGGTTTGGTGGGTTGTACAATCAGGGATAAATATAAGCCATTGCCCCGATAAACGGGATTTATCCTAACTTCCGGGAAATTTTTTGACCTATGGCCAGACCATCACAGGGAGACTACGGCGCTTTCTATGAAACCTACGTGAGCAAAGTGCCGGAAGACAATATTCTCGAAGCCTTTAAAAAACATACGGGGGAAGTGCTGGATTTCCTGGAAGGCATTCCGCATCATAAGCTCAATTTCGCTTATGCCACCGGCAAATGGACTATCAAGCAGGTGCTGCAGCATATGACGGACGCTGAAAGGATATTCGCTTACCGCGCGCTGCGTTTTGCCCGTAAAGACAATACCCCGCTGGCTTCGTTCGACGAAAACAGCTTTGCCGCAGCAGCGCAGGTGGAGCACCGCGATTGGATAGACATGGTAGAAGAGTTCCAGCTGGTGCGCCTTTCATCTGAACATTTATTCCGATCGCTGGAGGAGGAAGAGCTGAAACGCAGCGGTATTGCGAGCGGCGTGCCCGTGAGCGTGCTCAGCCTGGGTTACATCCTGGTAGGCCACGCGATCCATCACATGGGCGTGATGAAGGAACGGTACCTTTAAGTAATATTCATAATCGCATAAAAAAGCGGAAGGCCCTGCACAGGGCCTTCCGCTTTTTTGGTTTCCGTTCAAACGGTTTAGAATATCATATATCCGCCGCCGCCATTGTAGCGCCTGGGCGGTTTTATTTTTCCGAATTTAGAGATGTTGTAGCTTAAGGTGAGCATGAAGTATTGTTCCACCAGGTCCGTCTGCGTATCGAACGTACCCAGCTCGGTAACGTTGCGGCGGACGTTGGTGTTCTGGCGCAGCAGGTCGTAGGCGTAGAGCTTCACCTGCGCGCGTTTTTCCTTCAGGAACTCGTATCCAATGGCTGCGCTGTACACGGTGATGCCTTTCCTGAAACCCGGCGCGGTATTGGCGTTGTAGTTGTACTGCACGTCGTTCTCCACGAAGAGATTGAGCGGCAGGTAAGCCGTTGCGCCCACCTGCAGTCGTTGTGTGAAATTGCTGGTGGTCACATTGTTCAGCCTGCTCTTCACCTGGTTGTAATTGGGGCGGTAGAACATGTTCATCTCCAGTATTTCCTTGTAAGCGTAGGAAAGGCTAAGCATCGGGCCTACCATCAGCGATTGCGACACGTTCTTGCGCAGGCTGGTGTCTCCTTTGGGATTGTTGATGTTGGAGTAGTTCACCTGCCGCGACATATTCCCGAAGAAACCGCCGTTCACCCGCATCTGCCAGTCCTTCATCTTTTTGCTGTAACTCGCGTTCACGTTGGCGTTCATCGTCCAGGTGCCGTCCACGTTCACGTTCTGTACGGTTTGCCCGCCCCGCTCGTTCACTTTCGTGATGGTGGAGATCCTGTTGGTGGTAGGCGTGATGCCGATGTTGGAGAAAAGACCGATGCCGGTGGGGGAGAAGCGGTTGTAACCCAGGCCCATGCTGTGATTGAAAGATGCCTTCAGGTCAGGGTTGCCGATGCGCACGTTCAGCGGGTTGGTATTATCTCTTACCGGCTGCAGCTGCTCTACGGTAGGTTGCTGCATATAACCGCTGTAGTTGAAAGAAAGCTGGCCCTTGTTCTTGAAAGTGTATGCGATGCGGCTGCTGGGCGCCAGGTTGGTCTGGCGCTGGCGGATGCTGGTATTGTCCATGAACGACCGGTTGTCCAGCGTATTGAAGTACACGGAGCCGCCCAGGCTGGCGGTGAACTTTTTGTTGCTGTTGGTATGCACAAAACGGATGGAAGGCTGCTGCGTGGTCATGATGGTGCGGAAGCGGTTGGAATACAGGCTGTCCAGGTCCGTATAGCCTTTCATGTCCTCATCGAAATTATAGGTATTGCGGTCGGACGAGCTGATGCCGTAAGAATATTTATAGTCGAAGTGCATCTTCCAGGTCTTGGTGATCGGCTGGCCGTAATAGAGGCTGATATCGTAGCGTTCGTTGCGGCTGTTCATGACGCTTTTCTGGTCCAGCACCTGGGTGGAGTCCAGCAGGTTGTTCTCGAAGAACTGCTGGGTGGAGTTATTGAAGGCATTCCCGTCCTGCGTGTTGTACATATTGCTGAATGTGAGCCCGATGGCCTGGCCGTTTTTATTAAGGATGCGGTTCAGCGTGATGCTGTTCTCGAAACTCACACGGTTGCTGCGGAGGAGATTGGTGTTCTTATTCGTATTACCAAGATCCCCGGGACCGAAATAGGTGGTGTCTATGCTGCTCGTATTGGACGTCTGTCGGGTATAACCGAATTTCGGCGCGATGCTCAATGTGGTCATTGAATCCAGTTGTATGTCGAACGAGAAGTTGAGGTTGTGGCTGTAGTTGCGTCCGTTGCCGGTGCGTTTGCCGATAATGTTCCGCCCGTCGTTGTACAGGCTGTTGCTGAGCGTAGTGAAGCGGGAATCGGTGTTGTTGAAGAAGTAGCTGTTGTTCACATCCAGGTTCTTACCCCACTTGTCGTTGTAGTTGTAACCCAGCATGGAAGCCGTTCTGATGCCTTCCCCGCTGGCGCCGAAGCTGATGCCGTTCATGTTGAGGCCGCCGTCGGAGGAAACGGACATATACATGCCGCCGCCTTTTCTTTCCGATGCGGCAGACATCTCGTTCTGGGTGAACCCGATCTTGTTCAGGTTATTTGAAGAGCCCAGAAAGCTGATCTGGCGCGGACCTTCGAAAGCGTTCAGCATGCCGCTAAGCTCAAACCGGTTGTCTGTGCCGCCGCCGGCAGATATGCGGCCGAAGAGCCCTTTCTTTTTATCGGCTTTGAGGGTCACGTTGATGGTGCGGTCTTCTCCGTCTTTTTCAATGCCCATCCGCGCTTCCGTTTTGGTCTTGGTATCCACCACCTGCACCTTGTCCACGATGGCGGAAGGGAGATTTTTGGTGGCGAGCTTGGGGTCGTTGCCGAAGAATTCTTTTCCATCCACCAGTATGCGGCTTACTTTTTTGCCGTTCACGGTGATGTTGCCGTTCTCGTCTATGTCCACACCGGGCAGCTTTTTCAGCAGGTCTTCCACCACGGCGTTGGGCCGGGTCTTGAAGGCGGCGGCATTGAATTCGATGGTGTCTTTCCGGATGGCGATGGGGGGGCGGTCTCCTTCCACCACCACGGTGTTCAGCTCACGGGCCGAGGTAGCCAGCATAATGCTGCCCAGGTCTTCAGGCCGGTCTGTATCCAGGATCTTTGAATAAGTGCGGTAGCCGGTATAGGAGATCAGCAGGCGCACGGATTTGTTGCCCGGCAGGCCGGTGAGGCGGAAGGCGCCTTTTTTATCGGTAAGGGTGTAGGTGATGAGGCTGCTGTCTTTACTGTCCTGCACGGCCACGGTGGCCATTTCCAGGAATTCCTTGCTGGCCGAGTCCGCCACTGTGCCCCTGAGCTGGTTGCGCTGCTGGGCGTTGATGGCGCTGGTTATACATAAACATAGAAGGGTCAATAGAATTGCATTACGTAACATGGCGGTATTGGTTTCGGGAATCAAAATACGAAAGTTTCGTAGAAAGACGACTTTTCTAGTTAAAATGTGGTTCAAAGGACAAAAAAGGGGTTGGGCGGTTGAAGTTGCCGGGAAAAAGTGCGCCGGGTCTGTGCCATAAAAAAAGCAGCGGCCTGGTAAGCCGCTGCCTGTATGTTTCTTTGATGAATAACCGTTTATGCTTCCGCTTCCGCATAGGAGCTGGCGGGCTCGCAGGTGCAGATCAGGTTGCGGTCGCCGAAAGTATTGTTGATGCGGCTTACGGAAGGCCAGAACTTGTTCAGCGTTACGTATTCCAGCGGGAAAGCTGCCTGCTGGCGGCTGTAAGGGCGCGTCCATTCGTCGGCGGTGATCACTGCCTGGGTATGGGGCGCGTGTTTCAGCACGTTGTTCGCCTTGTCCGCCTTGCCTTCTTCCACTGCGCGGATCTCTTCGCGGATGGCCAGCATGGCGTCGCAGAAGCGGTCCAGCTCGGCTTTGTCCTCGCTTTCAGTCGGCTCTATCATGATGGTGCCCGGCACGGGGAAGCTCATGGTGGGTGCGTGGAAGCCGTAGTCCATCAGGCGTTTGGCCACGTCTTCGGCTTCAACGCCGGCGGTATTTTTGAAAGGCCGCAGGTCCACGATGAATTCGTGGGCACAGGTGCCGCTCACGCCGGTGTAAAGGATATCGTACGCATTTTCCAGGCGCGCCTTCATGTAGTTGGCGTTCAGGATGGCAAATTCAGTGGCTTTACGCACACCATGACGGCCCAGCATACGGATGTATGCATAGGAGATCAGCAGGATGCTGGCGCTGCCGTAAGGCGCTGCGGATACCGCGTGAGCCTGTTTGCTGCCGTTGCCGGCGGCCTGCTGGTTCACATGGCCGGGCAGGAATGGCGCAAGGTGTTTGGCTACGCAGATGGGGCCCATGCCGGGGCCGCCGCCGCCATGCGGGATGGCGAAGGTCTTGTGGAGGTTCAGGTGGCAAACGTCCGCGCCAATAAGGCCGGGAGCGGTAAGGCCCACCTGGGCGTTCATATTGGCGCCGTCCATGTACACCTGCCCGCCGTTGGCGTGGATGATCTCGCAGGCCTCTTTCACGCCTTCTTCGTACACGCCGTAGGTGGAAGGATAGGTGATCATCACACCGGCCAGGTTGTCTTTATGTTGTTCTGCTTTGGCTTTCAGGTCTGCCACGTCGATGTAGCCGTTTTCCAGCGCTTTCACGATCACTACCTTGTAACCTGCCATCACGGCGCTGGCGGGGTTGGTGCCGTGCGCGGAAATGGGGATCAGGATCACGTTGCGGTGCTGGTCGCCACGGCTTTCGTGGTAGGCCCTGATGGTGAGCAGGCCGGCGTATTCGCCCTGCGCGCCCGAGTTGGGCTGCAGGCTGCATGCGTCAAACGCGGTGATCTTGCAGAGGTATTCGCCCAGTTCTTTCACGATCTGTTCGTAACCTGCCACCTGCGCCCGCGGGGCGAAGGGGTGTATCTTGCTCCAGTGGCTCCAGCTGAGCGGGATCATTTCGGTGGCTGCATTCAGCTTCATGGTGCAGCTGCCAAGGGAGATCATGGAAGTGTTGAGTGAAAGGTCTTTGTTCTCCAGCATCTTGATGTAACGCATCATCTCGGTTTCGCTGTGATGGCTGTTGAACACGGGGTGCAGCAGGTAAGCGGAACTGCGTTGCAGCGCCGCGGGAATGCCGCTTTGCGCGTTCTCCACATCGGCTTCGCTGATGCTGCCTGCGCCGAACACGGAAAGGATCGCGTTCACATCATCCACGCCGGTGGTTTCGTCCAGCGAAATGCCGGCGAGTGTGTTGCTGATGCCGCGGAAGTTGATGCCGGCTGCGTTTGCTTTGGCATGCAGGGCGGCTGCGTCCGCGGTTTCAACGGTGATGGTGTCGAAATGGCCGTTGTTGCTCAGTTTCACGCCGGCTGCTTTCAGTTTGGCGGAAAGCGCGGCGGTGAGCAGCGCGGTTTTCAGCGCAATGTTCTTCAGGCCCTGCGGACCATGGTACACGGCGTACATGGCGGCCATGTTGGCCAGCAATGCCTGCGCGGTACAGATATTGGAAGTGGCTTTTTCACGTTTGATGTGCTGCTCGCGGGTTTGCAGCGCCATGCGCAGCGCGCGTCTGTTCTGCGCGTCGATGCTTACGCCGATAATGCGGCCGGGGATGGCGCGTTTGAACTCGTCTTTACAGGAAAAGAACGCAGCGTGGGGGCCGCCGAAGCCCAGGGGAACGCCGAAGCGCTGGGCGCTGCCCAGTGCGGCATCCGCACCCAGTTCGCCCGGAGGGGTGAGCAGGGTAAGCGCCAGCAGGTCCGTTGCCATGGCCACGTAAGCGCCAACGGCATGCACTTTTTCGATGAACTGGCGGTGATCGGCCACGGTGCCGTCTGCGGCCGGGTATTGCACCAGCGCGCCGAAGTATTCAGCGGTAATATCTGCCTTCGCAAAGTCGCCAAACACCACTTCGATCTGGAGCGGGGTGGCGCGGGTGATCACTACATCTTTGGTCTGCGGGAACACATTCTGGTCCACGAAGAATTTGCCGCGGGTAATATGATCGTGATCTTTATTGAGCGCGTTGAAGAACATGGTCATGGCCTCTGCCGCGGCGGTTGCTTCGTCCAGCAGGGAGGCGTTGGCAATGGGGAGGTCCGTAAGGTCGCTCACCATGGTCTGGAAGTTGAGCAGGCTTTCGAGGCGGCCCTGGGAGATCTCAGCCTGGTAAGGCGTGTATTGGGTATACCATCCCGGGTTCTCGAAAACGTTGCGGAGAATGACGCTGGGGGTAATGGTGTCGTAATAACCCTGGCCGATATAGGATTTGAATACTTTGTTCTTCAGGGAGATATCTTTCAGCTGGCTCAGGTAAGTGAATTCGCTTACAGCTTCGGGGATATCCAGGTCCTTCTTCATGCGGATGGCGGAAGGCACTGTTCTGTCTATTAATTCATCCAGCGACCCGATGCCGATCTTGCCCAGCATAGCGCGGGTCTCTGCTTCATTGGGTCCGATGTGACGGCCAATGAACTCATTCTTGAAAGTATTCAAAAGATTCATGATGTAAGCAGGTATTTATAAAAGAATGCGCAAAGCTATGATGTTTTTCAGCAACAGCCAAACCCGCGAGGGGATAGGGAAAGTAGACTGATATTCCGCCGGCTGGCACGCGGGGTATTGTCATGGGATATTCATCTGGCCGGATATTGTTAGCTTTGCAGAAAATCAGCGGCATGACCGATCTACTCTCCGACTGGGAGAAAAAGGCGAAGGAACAGCAAAAGAGTTATAAACAATTTTTGCAGAAGATGCAGACCAAGAAAGGTAAAGGAGCGGAAAAGCTCCTGCCGGACCTGCATGAGGAGGCATTTGAGAAGATCGACTGCCTGCAATGCGCGGGCTGCTGCAAAACCATCAGCCCCCGGTTCAAAACGCCGGATATCAAAAAAGTCTCCAAATACCTGGGCCTGCGCGAGTCTGTTTTCATCGAAACCTACCTGCGGCTGGATGACGATGGTGATTACGTGGTGAAACGCAGTCCCTGCGCGTTCCTCGGCAGCGACAACTACTGCTCCATCTACGATGTGCGCCCCGGCGACTGCCGCAATTATCCGTATACAGACAGCGGCGAATTCTTCAAACGCCCCAATACCACGCTGCTCAACTCCACTATCTGCCCCGCGGTGTATTATGTGCTGGAAAGGCTGAAAGCAATGGTGGGGTAATGATCTGATACCTGAATATATTGATTATCAAGCCTTCAGCTCTAACTTCCGCATCGCCGGCGAAATAACATAAGTGGTGATCACCACGGCCAGCGTCATACAGCCGCCGAACACCACTGAACCCACCGGCCCCATGATCCTCGCAGCCACACCGCTCTCGAAAGAGCCCAGCTCGTTGGAGCTTCCCACGAAAATGGAACTAACCGAAGAAACCCTCCCGCGCATATCGTCCGGCGTTTTCAGCTGGAGGATGGTTTGCCGTATGATCACGCTCACCCCGTCCATCATACCGCTGAAGAACAGCGCAGCCAGGGAAAGCAGGAAGTTTTTGGATAAACCGAACACGATGATGCATAGCCCGAAGGCGAACACCGCGGCCAGCAGCTTAATGCCGGGTTTGGTGATGATAGGCTTGTAAGCCAGCATCAGCAGCGTGAGGAACGCGCCTACGGCCGGGGCCGCCCGCATGGCGCCGAAACCTGCGGGGCCTATGTGCAGGATATCGTTCGCATAGATCGTCATCATCGCCACCGAACCGCCGAACAGCACGGCGAACATATCCAGCGCCATCGCATTCAGCAGCACTTTGGTGTTCCACACGAACTTCAGCCCCTTGGCCAGCCTTTCTTTCACCGTTTCCCCAATTTCCTTGTAAAAAACGGGCTTGGGAGTGATCTGCAGGATGCAGAACAGCGCCAGCAGCACGAACCCGATCACCAGCAGCATGCTCCAGTGGATGCCCAGCCAGCCCATGCAAAGCCCGCCCAGCGCAGGCCCCGCAATGGCCCCGATCTGCCAGGCGGAAGTGCTCCAGGTAGTGGCATTCGGATATAAAGGCCTGGGAACAAGGAGAGACAGCAGGCTGAAGTTGCTCGGCCCCGTAAACGCGCGGATCACGCCGCCGCAGAATACGAGCAGGTAGATAAGCAGCAGCACCGTATTGGTAGGAATGCCGGCCATCAGCTGGTCCCAGGTGAGCAGGAACAGTCCCGTGCCGGTGAACAGGTAACCGATGATCGATTTGAGGATCATGCCTCTTTTTTCACGTTTATCTACGATATTGCCGGCGAACAATGCCAGGCTGATGGCGGGAACGAACTCCGCGAGGCCGATAAGCCCCAGGTTCAGCGGGTCGCGGGTGAGCTGGTAAACCTTCCATTCCACGATGGCGAATTGCATGGCCAGCGCAAATATCAGGGCAAAACGGATGACCAGGAAGAACCTGAATTCCTTATATCGCAGCGATGCATACGGATCATTCGGCAGGGTAGCGGCTTCGTCCAATCTGTCAGTTTTTTTATGCTGTCCAAAATTAAAGCTTTCCGGTTAAACAGTGCATGCTCCAGCGGTCAACTTTTTATAACAAGTATGCGGGCAATGTTTATTTTTATTGCATAAAATTCCAACAAACGTATGAAGCTAGCTCAATTATTATTGGCCGGGGCGCTCTTAGGCCCGGCAGCGGGGAACCTGCATGCACAAAAGGTAAACGTGCAGCTGGTGACCGACAGGGTGCAATCTCCCGTGTGTATGGCCACCCCCGCCGATGGCACCGGCCGTCAGTTCATTGTTCAGAAGGAAGGAAGGGTGTGGGTGATCGAGAACGGCCAGTTGCTGGACAAACCGTTCATAGATGTGAGCGCGGACATGGTGAAGGTGAACCCCGCCTACGACGAACGCGGCCTGCTGGGCATGGCTTTCCACCCGAAATTCAAGACCAACGGCAAATTCTACCTCTATTACAGCGCTCCCGTGGCCAACGCGGGCAAAGGGCTGAATCACAAAAGCGTGATCGCGGAATACCGTGTCAACAAAGCTTCAGACAACGTGGCTGTTCCTGCCACCAAAAGAGTGGTACTGGAATTCAACCAGCCCGAAAGCAACCACAACGGCGGTGATATCATCTTCGGCCGCGATGGCTACCTCTACATTACTTCCGGCGACGGCGGCGGCGGTGGCGACAAACACGGCGCGACCGGCAACGGCCAGGACCTGAACACCCTGCTGGGTAAGATCCTCCGTATAGACGTGAACGGGAACCCCTACTCCGTACCGAAAGACAATCCCTTTGTAGGCAAAGAAGGCGCCAGGCCCGAGATATGGGCGTACGGCCTGCGCAATGCATGGCGCATTTCGTTCGACAAGGCTACGGGCCGACTCTGGGCGGGCGATGTGGGCCAGAATAAGTACGAGGAAGTGGACATCATCACCAAAGGCGGCAATTACGGCTGGAGGATCATGGAAGGGTACCACGAGTTCAACGTGCCCGCGGGCGCCGATAAAAGCAAGCTCATCGCTCCTGTGCACGAATACGATCACGACGACGGCATCAGCATTACCGGCGGTTACGTATACCGCGGCAAAGCGATCCCCGCGCTGACCGGCAAATACGTGTTCGGCGACTACAACGGCAAAACCTGGACGCTGACCCAAAAGGGCAACAAATGGGAGCGTTCCGACCTCGTTTTCGGGAACAGGCCCGAAGGCAACCTGCAGTTACTGAGCTGGGGCCAGGACGATGCCGGCGAAATTTATATGCTGGTGACCATTGCGGGCGCCAGCAACAAGGGCGGCGTGTACAAGCTGGTAAAATAAAGTACGGACGATCGATTACGGGTTACGAATGGCGCAATGTTTGTTCCAGTGGTAACCAGTGAAGAAAAGAAGCACTTTTTTGCCGGTAACAATATGTTAAAATACGCTCCGTGGCTTCAGCCGTTGAACGCCCGCTGCGCGATAAGGCTTATATTTGAATAGAATTCCGGAACAACTGTTCGTAATTCGTAATTGATATTCTGTAATTGATCTTTGGGTTATGAAGATGAAACTGAAAGTGATAGTTCCCGCGATGCTGATCAGCATTTCGGCAGGCATATTTGCATTTACAAAAATCGCTGCAAAAGACGATCCCCCGGGCCGGTATGAAGCCATTATTTCCCTGGTAGGCCAGATCCTGAAAGAGGGCCATTACCAGCCGAAACCGATAGACGACGCGTTTTCCCGGGAAGTATTTGCCAAATACCTCAAAAACCTGGACGGAGAAAAGAAGTTTTTCCTGAAAAGCGATATACAAGCCCTCAAACCGCTTGAAACGCATGTGGACGATGAGCTCAACGGCGCATCGCTCGACTTTTTCAACCGCACCACTGAAATCATTAAAAAGCGCACAGCGGAAGTAGCCGGCATTTATCCGGAAATACTCGCCAAACCGTTCGATTTCTCGAAACAGGAAACCGTGGTGATAGACCCGGAAAGCCTGGACTGGCCGGCTGATGAAGCCGCCCGCAAGGAAGCGTGGCGCAAGTCGCTGAAATACCGCGCATTGGAGAAATACGCGGAACTGCTGGACCAGCGCGACAAAGAAAAGAACGGCAAGACCGACGCGGCGCTGGAAGCAGAAGCCCGTGCCAAGGTGAAAAAAATCTACGACCGGTATTTCGACCGGCTGAAGAACCGCACCAAGGAAGACGACCGCTTTTCCCTCTATGTGAACGCCATTACCACCACCATGGACCCGCATACCGATTACATGCCTCCCATCGAGAAACGTTCCTTCCAGGAATCCATGGCCGGCAAGTTCTATGGCATCGGCGCCCAGTTGCGGGAAGAAGAAGGCCGCATCAAGATCGTGAACATCGTGGCCGGCAGCCCTGCCTGGAAAGATGGCAGGCTGAAGGCGGATGACGTGATCCTGAAAGTAGGCGAAGGCAACAAGGAACCGATCGACGTTGGTGGATATGCCGTTGAAGAAGCCGTTACCGTTATCCGCGGTACCAAAGGCTCCGAAGTGAAGCTCACCGTAAAAAGCGTGGACGGTACCACTAAAGTAGTGAACCTCATCCGCGATGAAGTGAAGCTGGACGATACCTTCGCCAAATCAGCCGTTATCAATGGCCCGCATAAGATCGGCTACATCTACCTGCCGGAGTTCTATGCGGACTTTACCGACCGCGAAGGCGCATTCTCCTACGATGATGTGGCCGCGGAAATAAAGAAACTCAAAGATGAAAAAGTAGAAGGCATTATTCTCGACCTCCGCTTCAACGGCGGCGGCTCACTGCCCGACGTGATCAAGATGGCCGGCCTGTTCGTGCCTGAAGGCACGATGGTGCAGGTACGCTCCCGCGGCGGGGAAATACAGCAGCAGAAAGACCGCGATAAATCCGTGCAGTACGACGGCCCGCTCGCCATTATGGTGAACGAGTTCAGCGCTTCCGCTTCGGAGATCATGGCGGCCGCTATGCAGGACTACAAACGCGCTGTGATCATCGGCAGCCCCAATTCCTTCGGGAAGGGCACCGTGCAGCGCCTGCTTGAACTGGATAATTTTGTGCGCGGCGACCTCGGCGGCAGCCTTGGCGCCATCAAGCTCACCGTGCAGAAATTCTACCGCGCCAACGGCGGCTCCACCCAGCTGAAAGGCGTGGAATCCGATGTGGTGCTGCCTTCGCCTTACTATGAAGTGGGCGAGAAGCGCGACAAGGATGCCCTGAAATGGGACGTGATCCCCAAAGCCAATTACGAAGTATGGCAGGACCCTGTGGACGTTGAGCCGCTGAAACGTAACAGCGCACAGCGTTTGGCCAGCAACGAAGCATTTAAGATGATCAATGAAAATATCGCCACCCTCAAAAAACTGGATGAACAGAAGACCTATCCGCTGGACGTCACCAATTACAGGGCCGATATGAAAAAGAACGCCAACGCTTCCAAACGTTACGACGCCGTGAACGACAAAGTAGCGCCGCTGAATATCACCAGCCTGAAAGTGGACATGGCGAAGATCCAGAACGATACCGTGAAAGTAGCCCGCAACAAGGACTGGATCAAGGCGCGTTACAAAGACCCGTACCTGAGCGAAGCGGTGAACGTGATGAACGACCTCATCATGCAAACCAGCTTCCCGAAACTGAAGAATAACTATACAGACGCCAAAGTGCCTGCGCAAAAGTAGGAACGGCATAAAGGATAATAAAAAAGGGTAAAGCAGCTGCTTTACCCTTTTTTATAAGTATTTGTTCCGGCTCAGGATTTATCCAGCGTAATGTCTATCACTTTCCTGGTTTTCTTCGCCTTCATCTTTTCCGGCACATGCGCCAGGATTTCCTTCTTAAACGCCTCAATTACGGCCTGTTTGATGAAATAGCGGTGAGTGACCAGGCTGATCTCCCTGACGGGCTCAGGCGCCTTAAAAAAGCGTACCATGTTCATTTGCTTGGCGCTCAGGTCCTGGAGAGACAGCTCGGGCAGGATGGTATACCCTTCATTCAGCTCCACCATACGTTTGAGTGTTTCCACGCTGCCGGTGTTGTATTCCAGGTTCTTGAACTCGCCCATGCTGAACTTGTCGCGGCAGATATTTAGCACCTGGTTGCGCATGCAATGGCCTTCGTTCAGCACCCATATGTCCTTGGTTTCCAGGTCTTCCGGCTGGATGAGCTTTTTATCGGAGAGTTTGTTGCTTTTGGCGGCGAATATCACGAAGTTCTCGTAGAACAGCGGGTGTTCCTCCAGGTGCTGGTTGTTCAGCGGGGTGGCCAGCAGCCCGCAGTCCAGCTGCTCCTGCCGCAGCAGCTGTATGATCTGCTCGGTGGAGTATTCCCAGACCTCCAGCTTCACCTTCGGGTATTTTTTCATGAAGGAGGTGAGCACGCGCGGCAGCAGGTAAGGCGCCAGGGTGGGGATGATGCCTACTTTAAGGATACCCTGCACTTCCTTCTTCTGGTCCGCAATGATCTCGCGGATGCGGGCGCTCTCTTTTAATATTACCCTTCCCTGCGCGATCACCGCGGTGCCGATCTCCGTGGGCACGACGGGCAGCTTGCTCCTGTCGAATATCTTCACGCCCAGCTCGTCTTCCAGTTTCTGGATCTGCATGCTGAGGGTAGGTTGTGTAACAAAGCATTTTTCCGCGGCTGTAACAAAGCTCCTGTAGGTGTCCACTGCTACAACATATTCTAATTGTACCGTAGTCATATCGTCAAAGTGATAATAGTTGGAATCAATTGCAAGTTAGGATAGTATAGGTAATTTCTATAAAAAGAATTACGAACGGGTATGAGCCGTTCGTAATTCCGCTTGGGGTGTACAATGAATATTTTAGAATATCCTGTATCTGTATTTGATCTTGTCTACGTTCAGCGTCAGCTCCCGCATATTGATGGAAGCCTGTATCTCTTTCACGGCATCGTCCTTCAATGCGCGGAACTCCGCCTGCTTGGCTTCTACGATGGGCCTTTCCGCCAGGGCATTGTCCTGCGCGAGGCGCAGGGAGTGGTTCACCTTGGTGTAGTAGGAATCCAGGAGGCTGAAATATTCGTTATAAAGGTTCTCGAAACGTTTGGTCTGCAGCACAAGGTCTTCCAGCTGGTTGTTGGCTTCCTTGAGGTTCGGGTTATCCCGCAGCAGCGCTTCGTAGTTGATCTTGTTATTTTTTGTGTACTGCGTTTCCAGCTTCTGGAAAAAGTCGATCACCTTGTCTTTCCTGAAATCAATAAAATAATCATTCAGCGATTCCGCGATGGTTTTGTTGCCGCGTGCGGGCAGGGGCATTTTCAACACGTTGGACGTAAAGGCCAGGTGGTCGTACATATTGTCCTGCAGCAGGGAAAGCTGGTCTTTATTGAAGTTCAGCCCGAATTCGAATTTCTGGTTCGCATCGTTGAGCGCGGTGTAATAGATCACGTATTTATTCAGTTCCTTCTCGAATTCCTGGAGCAGCTTGTGGTTGATGGCCTTGTTGCTCTGGCTTACGCTGTGCAGGAAGTTCATCACCGAGCTGGCGATGGCCAGCGGCGGCGTGAGGGAGGTGAAGCTCTTGAATATCGGGCTGTTGATGATGGATTTGGTGGACTCCACCAGCTTGGTGTTCCGCTCGTTCTTGTCCGATTTCCCTTTCAGGATGATCTTTTCCACCAGTTCCACCACGCGGTCGCTGAGGGAAAAGCCAAGTTCCTTGCTCTCCGGGTTGTTGAGCGAGGTGATGAACACGTCCAGGTTGCTGGTAGTGGTCCTGGACTTAAGGTCTATTATCTTTTTGTTAAGGAGATAGTAGGTTTCTGATGCCTGGATCAGGTTGTTTTTGATCAGGTCGTATTTGGTGATGTTGTCTAATTCCCTGCCGAGCGAGAGTTGTTCGATGGCTTTGGCGTTCTGCTTATCACTGTCTGCCACCCGCTGAAGATCATCCATGATCTTCTTGATAGTGGTGTCTGCAGTGCGCACCGGCGGCGGTTTCACCTCCGGGTCCTGCGCAGCGGCAGTCATCGTCACAAATCCCGTCAACAACAGCGGCATCATCCATCTGATTAGCTTGAGCATGCTTGAATGTCCTTTTTTATGTTAAGAAAACCTTAAAGAAAATATAATGCCAAAAATTCTCCAAAGGACAAAGATAACATTTTTATCTACTGCATAACCCAAAGGACAGTAAAAGCAACGAAACGTATTAGGAGTATTTTTATACCTTTGCCGCTCAAAGACCCTATATTCATGCTGAACAACAAAAAGGTGGTCGTAGTACTGCCTGCCTACAACGCAGCAAGGACGCTGGAAAAGACCTACCTGGAAATACCTGTGGATGTAGTGGATGAAGTGGTATTGGTAGACGATTGCAGTAAGGACGACACGGTAGAAGTGGCCCATCAGCTGGGCATCCGCCACATCATCCGGCACGATGCCAACAAAGGCTACGGCGGCAACCAGAAATCCTGTTACACCAAAGCCCTTGAGCTGGGAGCGGATATCGTGATCATGGTGCATCCTGATTACCAGTATACGCCCAAGCTGATCACAGCCATGTGCAGCATTATTGCCAACGGCGTGTACCCGGCGGTGTTCGCGTCCAGGATCCTGGGCAACGGGGCTTTAAGAGGCGGCATGCCGTTGTATAAATATTTTTTCAACCGTATGCTGACCTTGTTCCAGAACATATTGCTGGGGCAGAAGCTGAGCGAATACCACACAGGTTACCGGGCTTTTTCGGCGGAGGTGCTGAGGGATATCAGGTACATGGCAAACGACGATGATTTTATTTTCGATAATGAAATGATCAGCCAGGTGTTCATGAAAGGGTACGAGATCGGCGAGGTGACCTGCCCTACGAAGTATTTCGAAGAGGCGTCCAGCATCAACTTTGCGCGCAGCAGCAAATACGGGCTGGGAGTGCTCCGGGTTTCGGTACAGCACCGCATGCATAAATGGGGATTGATCAAGGCTAAAATTTATTAAATAGTGAGTGTAAGGCACCAGGCGGAATTGGCAAAAAAATATATCCGTTATTATTTTTCGGCGGGCAACCGGCACAGCGTGCATTCCCCTTTCGTATACACGCTGGTGGAAGAAGTATTGAACAAACGCGGACCCCTTGCGGCATATGAACCCATTGAAGCGCTGCGCGCAAACCTCCTGAAGAGCAGTGAGGTGCTGAACGTAACGGACCTGGGCGCAGGCTCGCTGATGGGCGCCACCAACGTCCGGAAAATAAAGGATATCGTAAAACATGCCGCCAAGCCGCCGAAGTTCGGCCAGCTTTTCTACCGGCTGGTGCAGTATTTAAAAGCCGGCACCGTGCTGGAGCTGGGCACTTCCATGGGCCTTTCCACGGCTTACATGGCCTCGGCGGGCGCCACCGTTCACACCATCGAAGGCTGCCCGAATATTGCGGCCCGCGCAGCGCAGAATTTCCAGTCGCTCGGCCTGCGGAACATCCATCAATACGTGGGCAATTTCGATACGGAGCTGTCCAAAGTGCTGCGGCAGATCCCTTCCCCCGACATTGTGTACATAGACGGCAACCATCGCGAAACCCCCACGGTGCAATATTTCCTCGAATGCCTCCCGTACCTCAAGCCCAGTTCTCTCCTCATCTTCGACGATATTCACTGGACGGAAGGCATGGAGCGCGCCTGGGAAACCATCAAAGCGCACCCGGCCGTCACTACCTCCATCGACCTGTTCTTTATCGGGCTGGTGTTTGTTAGTCCTGATTTTAAGGAGAAACAGGCGTTTGAGATCAAATTTTAACGGCGTTCAAAACATCTGATATTTTTATTTCTTTTAAATTATGAAAATTAGAATGTTTTGTTTTATTTTGTCCCCGGACGAAAACCAGTAAAAAATTTAACTATACCTGAATCTGGAAACCAGTAAGTAGCCAAAAAATATAAGTTAGACCCGATTCCCGTGCCTTAGCCCGCTAATTGCTTGTATTTTATTCAACAGCCACAATAACGTTTGATTTGAGAACCCTTGGTATTCTTATACTTATGATATCCGCATGCCAGTGCTGTGCCCAGTCGTTTTTACGTACGGTTTCCCCCGGGAAGCCTGTGGATACGGCAGGAGGGTACTATTACCGAATAAAAGACAGCAGTTTTGCCCTTATACCTGCAGGTACCTGCAAGGGGGTAATGTTGTTGCCGGTATATCATTATGTGTTAAGCGAAGATACCGTAACAGGCGTCCGCATCCGCGAGCCACGCAACAATGCAGCGGCCTTGCCGCCCGCGAAAAAACCGTTCCTGACAGTTCATGGCAATGTGATGTACGATTTTTATTACCAGTCCAATGCCGACACGCCTTTTATCGAAAAAGAAATTTACCAGCATACCGTGCAGACCACGCTGGATATTACCGTGCGGGACCAATACCCTCTTCATCTCACCTTCAGTACCAGCCAGAGCAATTCGAGCCTGCTGCGGGATATTACCGGCATGAATTTCCGGTACAGCAGCCGCGATCTGAAAAATTCCATTCTTCAGAAGGCCAATGCCTGGGATGCGGGCCGGCAGCTGCAATGGAAGGAGCTGGATGGCATGAAGACGAGGCTGAATGAAAAACGGGATTCACTTTACCGCCTGAAAAGCTGGTTTTCCGCTCCTTCACAAACACAGCGGTTAATAGAAGCGAGAGAACGGGAGCTGTACGGCGTGAAGGATGTAAAAATGCCTGGCCTGCCCGGCAAATGGCCGCTGCCGTTGAAAGGAGGACTGAGGGATCACAAGCCGAAGCTACCGGTGAAAGACAGCAGCGTGCAGCAGATAGCAAAAGAATACGAAGCAAGGAAAGCAAAGATAGATTCGCTGGAAAAAGAGATCATGGTACTGGATCAACGGTATGGCCGGGCGCTCGCGAAGCTGGGGATGAAAAAGGAGAGCCTTTCCAAAGTGCTTACACAGCAAATGAGCACGAAAGAGCTGACGGACCGGCTGGAAGCTATGAACCTGCCTGACAGCGTATTGCCGCGTGGGTATAAGCCTTTACTGGCACTGCGTTCGGCGGGTATCGGCAGAACCATGGTGGATTATTCGGAATTAACAGCCAGGCACATCAGTATCATCGGCGTACAGGCTGAATTTAATCCTTCCTGGTACTTTGCTTTCGGCTCCGGTGCAGTGGATTACCGGTTCCGTGATTTTGTGGTGAACACGGGACGCAGCAGGCAATATCTGAATATAATCCGCGGCGGCTACGGCATGCGCGACGGCAACAATATCATTCTCAGTTATTACACCGGGAAAAAACAAGCTTATAATTTCAATGCCTCAACGGACCCGGCCATCAGCGTGCCGGATAACCGGATCATGGGGGTTGCGCTGGAGGGCCGCTGGCAGCTGGACAGGAATACTTACATCGTTGGCGAAGTGGCCAAATCGAGCCTGCCGCAGCACGAACGCGTTGCGCACCAGCAGGGGATGATGGGCAGCATGTTTACTTTGAAGGAGCACAGTAACCAGGCGTACGCCCTGTCTGCCAGCTCTTTTATTCCTTCCACGGGCACACGCGTTACCGGCATGTACAAAATGATGGGCGCCAATTTCCAGTCCTTTAGCCTGTACGCTTCCGGGTCTTCACAAACCGGGTGGATGGTGAAGGTTGATCAGCCGTTCTTCCGGCAGCAGCTAACGGTGTCTGCATCCGTGAGAAAGAACGCCTTCAACAGCATATTCGAAAGCGCCAGTTACATGAGCAGCACCGTGTTCAAAAGCATACAGGCCACTTTCAGGAGAAGGCACTGGCCGGTAGTATCGCTGGGTTATTTTCCCAGTTCG
This sequence comes from Chitinophaga sp. 22620, assembly GCF_052044405.1. Classification (NCBI taxonomy): domain Bacteria; kingdom Pseudomonadati; phylum Bacteroidota; class Chitinophagia; order Chitinophagales; family Chitinophagaceae; genus Chitinophaga; species Chitinophaga sp. 22620. Next base: position 655,055 of record NZ_JBQEMV010000002.1, read on the forward strand.
CAGCTGATCAAAACAGGGGAAGACAAGTTCATGGAGAATATGTTCTACACTATGGTGGGAACGGTGAGCCATTTTTACCAGTATCGTGGAATGAGTATGAACACCATGCTATCCGGCACCAGGTTCTACAACCGGCAGGCAGACAGCAGTTTTGTGTATTTCAACAGTACCAACATAGTGCTGCAGCATAGTGTTTTCCTGGGGAGGCTGACGTTGAACGGAAGCGCGAATGTGGCATCCAACCAGGATTATGCTTTATATGGCGGAGATGCCAATGCTTATTACAAAGTGCGTAAATGGCTGGATGTGGGCGGCGGCCTGAAATACAATTACCAGACCGTTTACCGCCTGCGGCAACTGGGCTATACGGCGAATATGAGAGTGGAAGTGCCGAAAGTGGGAGAATTTATGCTGATGGCTGACCAGGGTTTTGTGCCTGGAACAGACCGCAGGCTTGTGCCCAATAAAACGGGGCGGCTAACCTATACCAGAATTTTTTAAAAGACATATAATAATGAAAAGAACCCTATGCCTGGTAATGCTTTTACTGGCCCTGCGCGCTGGCGCGCAGGTGAGCATGATGCCGCAGGTGCCCCCGGCGGGCGTGATATTAAAAGCACAGCTATGGAATATTCTGCTGGTATCTGCGGCGGACCGCCCGGTGAAAGTGACCATTACCCTCCGCCTGCTGGATGCGCAGCAGAGCCAGCCGCTGCTCACGGGTATCACTAAATCCATCGTGCTTGCCAAGGGAGCCAAACAGCTCCAGGCGGCAGATGTGATGCCGGTTCAGTACGAATATCTTTCACCCAATATAGACCGCAGCGTGAACGGCTTTCTGCCGGCAGGGCAATACACGGCCTGCTACAGCCTGCATGTGGAAGGTGGTAAAGACTATAACCACCGGGAAGATTGCATTCCTTTCACGATAGAGGCGGTAAGCCCGCCGATGCTGAACCTGCCGGAAAACGGGGCAGTATTGGAAAGCCGCCAGCCGCAATTCACCTGGCTGCCGCCTGCGCCGGTGAATCTTTTTTCCCAGCTCAATTATGAAATGCTGCTGACGGAAGTGCACAGCGGGCAGCCCGCCCCGGAAGCCATCCAGCAGAATCTCCCGGTGCTGCGGCTTACAAGACTGCGGGAGAATTATGCCAACTATCCTTCTTCTGCTGTAAAGCTGGACACAGGGAAAGTGTACGCATGGTCTGTAATAGCAAAGAACGGGGAGCAGTTTGCCGCGCAAACGGAGGTCTGGACCTTTACCATTACCACACCCAAAGCCGGCCATGGCAGCAGCAATACCGTGTACACCCGCCTCAGGCGCGAGCTGGACGGGAACGTGCTGTATGCGGCGCGTGTGCTGAACGTGGATTATACCAACGAAACGGCGGACAGTGCAGTGCGTTATGAAGTGATCGCGCTGGAAGAAGGGAACAAAGCAGTGCATACCGGCACGCTGGAGCTGAAGAGGGGAGGCAACCGCCTGGATGTGGCCATACCCCAGCGGGTGAGCCTCCGGAAAGGCGCCAGCTACCTGTTTCGCCTGCTGAATGGCAGAAGTGAATATTGGCAGCTGAAGTTTGTTTATCAATCCGAAAAATAACCTGTACCTGAAAATATTGTATGATGATTCTAGCATTGGCTAACGGAAGAAAGAGGATTGCCTGGGGCATGCTTACCTTGCTATACCTGGAAACAGTAGTGCCTGCACATGCGGGTGCGCCTGCGCCGGGCAGGAGAAGGAAGGGAACGGTGGAAGCAGCGCGCACTGCCGGGTTTGCCGCCGCAGCCCGGCCCGCAACGCCGGCCGCAGTTGCAGGGAAGAAAGCAGTGTTCAACGGCGGGCCTACCCAACCTGAATCGCAGGCGTTCTCTTCCGTGAATAATGACAACATGGTAGACCTGTTCACAGGGGACTTCAGCTATAACATTCCATTGATAGACGTTGGCGGATACCCCCTGGCGCTGGGATACAACAGCGGCGTCAGTATGGACCAGGAAGCCAGCTGGTGCGGCCTGGGATGGAATATCAATCCCGGCTCCATTACACGGAACATGCGCGGCCTACCGGACGATTTCAACGGGCAGGATACCATCGCCAAAACAGCCTGGGTAAAAACGAACAAAACCATCGGCGTAACTACCGGCGCCGGAATTGAAATAGCAGGTTTTCCCAAGGGCGCCAGCGGCGGCGGAGGCGCGCAGGATAGCAGCAGTGTTAGTCTCAACCTGAGCGTGAACCTCGGCATATTCCATAACACCTACCGCGGCTGGGGGCTGGAAGCCGGCATTAACCCCAGCATCAATGCCGGCGGCGTGGCCGGCGGTTCGCTGAGCGGAGGGCTGGGCATTACGACCAATTCCCAGGAAGGGCTTACGCTTTCGCCCAGCCTTTCCTACGCCTGGTCAGAACAGGATGCCAGGGCAACCAGCGGCTTCGGGGGCAATGTGTCCATCGGCTCTTCTTATAACTCAAGATCGGGCATGAAAGCGCTGCAATTCTCAGGCGGCGTGCGCCAGTTCAAGTCCGCGGCCGAAGTCGCAAAAGATGTAAAAGCAATCCAGGACAGCAAGAAAGGAAGCCTGCAGATGCTGAACGCCGGGTCTACCAGCGTGTTCGGCAGCGGGTTGTCTTTTGCGTATCCCGGGTATACGCCAACCATCTCCATGCCGTTCACCAACAGCGTTTTTACTGCCATGGTGAAGGTGGGCGTTGAATACAAATCCATCGACCCCAACTTTTATATAGGCGGCTACGTTACCAAACAATACATTGCGGACGAAGATACCACGCGTTATCTGCCTGCATACGGATATCTTCATTACCAGGACGGCGCGAACAACCCCGCCGCCTTGATGGATTACAACCGTGAACGCGAGATCCCGTACCGCGAAAAGCCGGAGTTCCCCAATATCGCCGTACCGGTGTATACGCACGATGTGTTCACCATGTCCGGCGAAGGAACGGGCGGAACTTTCAGGGCGTACAGGAGCGATGTGGGCTATGTGTTCGACCACCAGATGCGCACAAAAGACAAATCCTTTACAGGCAACCTGGACCTTGGTTTTGGAGACCTCGTGCACGTAGGCGTGGATGTTTCCGTTACAAAAGCCTTCACTGAAACCTCCGCCTGGAAAAGCGCCAACCCGCTGGCTTCCGCCATCCCCTTCACCAGGTCTTCCGGTAAATATGAAGCTGCTTATTTCCGCAACCCGGGCGAAAAAACGATCAACACCCGTTCTTTTTATGATAATATCGGGGGCGATGACGTGGTATTTGCGAAGCTGAACCAGCCCAACAAAGTGCTTCCCTCCATCACATCCACCAACAAGCTCGTACGCTACCGCGGCGGGCAGGCCGCCGGCGAAGTGAGCATCCTGCCGGGCCAGGCTGTCAAAAAAACAAGGGACAAAAGAACGCAGGTGATATCGTACCTGACCGCGGAAGAAGCCAGCACCGCGGGCTTTCCCAAATACATCGAAAATTACGGGCTTAATAAGTTCGTTACCCGCAATTGCGATAACCAGTTTCCCGCCGATACCGAAGGGGAAGGGGTAGGTTGGTATGGAGAGTATTTCAAGGGAAACAATTTCAACGAATTTAAATTTAGCCAGGTAGATAAATCCTTCGATTTCAGGAACAAGCAGGAATATTTCCAACGGCAGGATAAGGACTATCATTACATGGGCAACAGCCACTCCACGGTAAGATGGACGGGACGCGTAAAGGCTCCGGTAACCGGCACATATAAAATTTCCATGTGGGCGGACGACGGGTGCCAGCTTGCGGTGAACAACCAATGGGTATTGCAGGCCTTTGGCGGTGAGAACGACGGCTCTGCGGAGCGGATCTGTTATCTCAACCTGGAAGCAGGAGAAGTGTATGATATCTGGCTGGAATATGTGAACAGGAACCCTGAGGACGCAGAGTTCAGGATGGTATGGAAATGCGGTGAAACGCAGCTGACCTGGAAGGACATGTACCTGATGCCGGCCACTGATACTTTTGAAGTAATAAAAGACACCCTTTACAAAGAAAAACGGGTAAACTCTTTCCGTAAGAAAAATCACATTTCCCAGATCGACGTGTTGAACACCGATGGCAGGAGATATGTTTACGGCATCCCCGTCTATAACCTGAAACAAAAAGAAGTGACCTTCGCCGCCAGAAAGGAGAACGGCGACCCGCTGGGCGATACCGTAAAGTATGCCCATGGCGTGGATAACACGGCCAAGCTGAACAGGAACGGGATAGATAACTACTACAGCAGCGAAATAACGCCTGCCTATGCGCATAGCTTCCTGCTCTCCGGCGTGCTTTCACCGGATTATGTGGATGCCACCGGCGACGGTATTTCAGACGACGACCAGGGAGACGCTATCAAGTTCAACTACACGAAAGTAGCCGGCATAAAGAATCCTTTCAAATGGAGAACACCCAATGGCTACGCCGCATCCTACAACCAGGGCCTGAGATCTGAGAACCGCGACGATAAAGGAAGTTATGTATACGGCGAAAAGGAGCTGTGGTATCTTAACTCCATTGAATCCAAGACCATGATCGCCATCTTTAAGCTGGAAGACCGTAACGACGTGTTTTCCGTAAAAGAGAACGGCGAACCGGAATTGAACCTGAGAGCCAAAAAATTAACGGAGATCAATCTCTATTCCAAAGCTGAATACCTGAAGCGCGGCAAAAATGCACGGCCGATCAAAACCGTTCACCTGGAATATGAAGATGCGCTGTGCCCTGACAATACCTATTCGGGCATACCCCGCGCCAAGCTGACATTAAAAAGCGTTTACTTCAGCTATAACGGCAACAAGAAAGGGAAGAAAAATGCCTACCGGTTCAACTACCATGCAAACAATCCTTCCTATAATGCCAATGCCTTCGACAGGTGGGGCAACTATAAAGACCCGATGAGCAACCCCGGTTCCGCTACCGGCAATGTGGTGACCAACGCGGATTATCCATATGCCCTGCAGGACAGCGCCACGGCAGCCTACAACGCAGCCGCCTGGGCGCTCGATTCCATCATACTTCCGTCAGGTGGCAGGATCAAGGTGAAATATGAAAGCGACGACTACGCTTTCGTACAAAATAAAAGAGCGGCGCAGATGTTCAGGGTGGCGGGCTTTTCCGCTTCGCAGCCAACCAGCAAGGCGGGGCTTACCAACCAGCTGTACGGCAGCCAGGACCACCTGTATGTGGCCGTGGACGTGCCTGTTGCCGTGGCTTCCAACCGGGACGTGTGGGAGAAATACCTGGAAGGGATAGATAAAATGCACTTCCGGCTGAATGTCAAAATGCCCGGCGATAAATGGGGGAGCGGATACGATTTCGTATCAGGTTATTCCAAGCTCGAAAAAGGGCAATACGGATACATTGATGCTAATACTATCTGGTTCAAAATGGTGCCTGTAGATAAAAAAGGCTTCGACAACGGCCCTTACAGCCCGATGGCAAAAACAGCGGTGCAGTTCCTGCGGCTCAACCTGCCATCCAAAGCATTCCGCGGCTCCGATGTGGGAGACGATATAGACCTGAAATCCGGCGTGCAAATGATCGCCGGGATGGCTGATAATATCGTAACTGCGTTCCGTTCCTTCGACGAATCCGCCCGCAGGCAGAACTGGGCGCAGGAGGTAGACCTTACCCGGGCTTACGTCCGGCTCAACACACCCGGATTCAAAAAGCTGGGCGGCGGCCACCGCGTTAAGCAGGTACTGATATACGACAACTGGAAAGCGATGACCGGCCAGAAAGAATCTATTTACGGAACGGAGTATACTTATACCACCACCCGCCGGGTGAATGGAAGGGACCTCACTATCAGCAGCGGCGTGGCGGCTTACGAGCCTATTATCGGCGGTGAGGAAAACCCCTGGAAGCTGCCCCTGGAATACCGGGAGCAGGTAGCTTCGCTGGCGCCTACCACGCTGGGATATATTGAAACGCCATTGGGCGAATCTTTCTTTCCCGCGCCGACGGTAGGCTACAGCAATGTGCGCGCCCGTTCAATAAAAACAGCCAAAACCCGCTCCGCCAACGGCTTTATCGAGACGGGCTTTTATACAGCCTACGATTTCCCCATGATCGTAGAGCATTCTTTGCTGGATAATAATACGAAGCTGCGCTACAATCCCTGGCTCACCAACCTGCTGCAGGTGAACGTGATGCGCCACCTGGTAGTCAGCCAGGGCTTTAAAGTGGAGCTGAACGATATGCACGGAAAGATGAGATACAGGAAAGTATATTCAGAAACCGACAGCGTCCCTATCGCCTCTACCACTTATCACTACCGGCTGGACAATGAGGTGGCTGAGTTCAAGCACCTGAACAATACGGCGCCCGCCATGGGGGCAAACGGGCTGATTGATACCCAGACCATGATCGGGAAAGACATGGAGCTGATGATGGATATGCGCCAGCAAATAAGCATCAGCCATGCCATCGACTTCAATGTGAACGGCGATATATTTTCATTCGGCATCCCGCCGATACTCGGTTATCCTTCCTTCTGGGCCTTCCCGCACCGGCAGGAAAATCTTTTCAGATCGGTGGCCGCCACCAAGGTGATCAACCGTCATGGCATTATGGACAGCATTGTGGTGACAGATAAAGGAAGCAGGGTAAGCACCCGCAATCTTCTGTTCGATGCGGAGACCGGCGACGCCATTCTTACCGCCACGCAAAACGAGCACGATGACCCCATCTATAATTTCACATATCCCGCCGGCTGGATCTACGACGGCATGAGCGGAGCATATAAAAACATCGGGACACTGATGCAAAATGCGGAGTTCAGGGAAGGCAGGCTCATTACCAGTCTCGGAACAGATTCCGTATCGGGCCTTTTTGCCTCCGGCGACGAAATACTTGTTTATTCGCAGAACAACATCAGCGCAAACGGCTGCGATCCGCTGGTGGCCACTTTCAGGAGCGCCAGCGTGATCTGGGCGGTAGATGCGAACGCCCTCAGCGGCGGCCCGGCCAACATATTTTTCCTGGATAAGAACGGGAAGCCTTTCTCCGGCAGTGGAGTGAACCTGAAGGTGATACGCTCAGGCAGGAAAAATATTTCAGCCAGCGCCGGTTCGGTCACCATGCTGGAAAACCCGCTTAAAAAGAACGCCTCCGGCGAATATTACCTGCAGATCGATCAGAACAGCAGGATCATCAACGCTCAAATGACGGAATTCAAACAGAACTGGCAGGTGGAAGACAGGAAAAGGGAAAAGATCATTTGCCTGTTTTAACACCATTAACTGATTGTAACATGAAAAGACATTTTTTACTGATATGGCTGCTGATGGCTTTGGGAACGGCAACCACCTGCGCGCAGGCCGTGGATACCGCTGCAGCGAAGATCGCAGGGCAATGGGAGGTAAAGGCGGTGATGGTGAAGGAAACACTGTATACCAGCCATGCGCATCTGAAAGAATATACCCTTACAGATAAAAGCGAGATAGAAAAACTGAAGGCAGGGCTTCCGATTGAAATAATATTCGGCGGCTACCGGTACCAGGCAACCCGGAGGGGCGGGATGGAAACGGGCGTATTCAGCTGGACGGGCGCAAACATGATCCTGCTGGCCAGAACGCAGCCAGATGCACAATGGAATTTCGTTTACGATTGGGAAATGCCTTCACCGGATACGCTCATTCTTAAAAGGCCTTTTTCAGTTTACAGGGATGCCGCTTCCGGCCAGCTGGTGAGAGCGGAATATACAAGTCATTACAGCAGAATGCCCAAAAATCAATAACCGATTGCAATGCGGACAATAACAGGAAAAACTCTTTTAACGGTAATAATGGCATTCGGCCTGCTGCTGGCTTTTATAAAGCCGGCGAGTGCCCAATGCGACTGGTCGGTTCAGGCGGTTGTTGATTCATCACGTTGTGCGGTGAGCGGTAAAATAACTGCGTCCCTTACCGGGCCGGACAAACAAAACGTGTCTAACCTGCTCTACCGGCTGAAACTCATCGGTGGAACGGAATACCCGGAGGTGAGCACGCCCGTGTTCGAGAACCTTGCTCCGGGAAACTATGAAGTGATGGCGAAAGGCATCTGCAACGGCGAGCTGGATTCCAGCACCGTACAGGTGACAGTGCCAGGCAATTATATAGGTTTCACTGCCAACGGCGCCAGGCTGAGGGATGCTTTCAGGAATTGTAACTCAGGCCAGGCGAAAATGTTCTTTTCCAATGGCAGGAAGCCTTACCGTGTGTCTGTTACCGCCGCGCCCGGAACATATACCGGCGGCACGACCTTTTACACCGAGGCATCGGAATTTATAGCAGGTAACCTTCCTGCGGGTAATTATACATTTGTGCTTTCCGACTCATGCGGCGCCGCTTCTTCCCAGCAGTTTGTCACCATCGGCGAGCTGCCGGTGCCTACGGTGAACAACACGGCGTTGGCGAACCTTATTATCCTCAACCCCGATTGTAATACGCTGAATATGCCCGCACCGCCATTGGGCCTGAACTCGCCCTTTATGCCATATGGCGTTCCCGGCTCAGGCTTTACGTTTGGCGTGGCGCTTCCCGGCAATGTACCTGCTGAATATAAAGATGTGTATTATACGAACAGGATATCGCTGGACCTCCCGGCAGGGCAGACCCTGAAAGACATTTACGGGCAAACCGTCAATTATTACCTCAAAGCTCCCTGCGGTGAAATAACCATATTACCTTACGTAATACCTGAGCGCACGCTTGGTTTTTCCGTGGTTAAGAATTGTAACATCAGTTTCGGGATCACGGCCTATTCCATGAACACCGTCTGCCTTCCCGTTATCATTAAGGGAAAGAACAGGGCCACCCTGCAGGAATATAGTGATACGGCGTATGATTATAATGACTGGAGCCTGCACGGGTTACCATATGGCAGCTACGATTTCACCTACACATCCGGAGACGGCGCAGTGTTGCGCTCCGCTACAAATTATACCGTGACGGCGGACGATCCGGCCACCAAATACACCGCGTCGTTTAACTCCATGTATGGAAGGAGCGGGATAGACGGAGCGGTGCAGTTCAGCATTGATATACACGGCGGCCAGGTTTTTTCCGCCAATACCGTCATTGAGCTGGTTGCGCCGGCTACACACCGTCTGAAACACACGATTTCATCGGATGGAGGAAACGGTTATAACTATTATATGAGCGACAACCGGAAGATGTTCACCCCCGGCGTCTATACATGGAAGATCACAGACTATTGCGGAACCTATTACGTGACCAAAGAAGTAAAGGAAACCGACGTATACCGTTTTGTGGTGGATGCTACGGAGAAAGACACCTGTAACGGGCGGATCGTAAGGCCCACTGGTACTGCAACCTACAACGGACAAACGCACCCGGTATATTTCAAGATCGTTGCAGGCCCGCCCGGTCAGATATGGAACCAGGCCATTGTACCGCTGGGTACGCCGCTGTTGCTGCCCGGCCCCGGCGATTACCGGATCGCCATTACCGCAAACCCGACTTATGTGGAAGATTTTTTCCAATTCTACGGACTCACAGCCAACGTTAAATTTATTACCTACAACCCTTCGCCCCTGGCTATCGATCCCAATCTTACCGCGGGATATATCTGCCCGCAGGGAGCGCCTAACAGCGGCAGCATCGTTGTGCGCGCTATCAATGGCATCCTGCCGCAGGGAGGCAGCTATCAGTACAAACTTGCCGCAGCAGGAAATGGCTTCGCCGGTCCGTACCTGGATTCCAATTATACAGGCAGGTTCAATTCCGGGCCGTCCTATTCACTGATGGTACACCAGAATTATGATGTGAAAGTGATAGACGGTTGCGGCGCCTCCATCGTGCAAACCGTACAGATACTGGATTACGCTACCGCCCAGCTGGCATTGCTTGATAAAGAAGCCTACTGTGTGGGAGACATTGCCAGGCTGAATGTGCTCCAGCTGCCCACCACCGCCATCAAATACCGGTGGACGTTCCCGGACGGATCCGTGGACACCTCAAAGCTGGTGACCATCCGCAATCTCGGGCCTTCGCACCGCGGCACCTATCACGTAGCCATCAGCGCGGACATTTGCCAGGATACCATCAAAAGCCAGGTAACGCTGGACCTTGCGGAATTTGAGCTGATCTGTTACAGCGCCGTGACCGATACCAGCGTGAACCCGTATACCGCCGGCCTGCTGGGCAACTGGCGGCCGTTCAAAGCATATGCTTACTATGGCGCCCGTAAAGAATCCGATCCGGAGCAGCAGACCAATACCCGGAAAGACGGTACCTACCAGGATTTCCTTACGTTCTGGCAAAAGCAGCAAAACGGCTGGAAGGCCAGCCAGGATACCACCCGCTGGGTATGGACCACCGAATCCACGCTCTTCAATAAAAAAGGATTTGAGCTGGAAAATAAAGACCCGCTCGGAAAATATAGCGCAGCCATTTACGGGTTCGAGAATGCGCTGCCGGTTGCGGTAGTGCAGAACAGCCGGTACCGCGAGGCCGCCTTCGAAGGGTTTGAGGATTACGACCTGAGCGCCAACACCTGCGAAACCGGCTGCATTACGGGAAGGCGCTTCGACTTCAGCGGGTACATGAGCATGATAGATTCTTCCCAGCGCCACAGCGGCCGGTATTCCGTACGCGTAGCCGCCGGAGACACCATGTTCACCAGCCACACCGTTTCAGACGCGGCCGGCACGGCTTCCCTGCCGGTATTCGTAACGGGTGCTTCGCAATGTACCACGCCGGGCCTGGTGTTAAAATCCATCAAAGCGGATTCGTCTGTATTGTTGCCCGCTTTCTCCCCGCTCGCCGGTAAAAAAGTGATCTTCAGCGCCTGGGTGAAAGAACAGGCGGATTGCAATTGTACTGCCTATACTTCCAACGTAGTGAAGCTGGTGGTAAAAAAAGGAGAAGAGACCTTCATCCATACAATCGCGCCTTCGGGCAACATCATTGAAGGATGGCAGCGCTATGAATATGCGGCAGACGTACCTGCAGGCAGCACACAGCTTTCCGTGCTCTTCATCGCCAACGGCACTTCCGATATCTATGTGGACGATATCAGGCTCCACCCTTACAACGCCAATATGAAATCCTACGCCTACGATCCGATGACCATGCGGATGATGGCCGAGCTGGATGAAAATAATTACGCCACTTTCTTTGAATACGACGACGACGGCGTATTGATCCGTGTGAAGAAGGAAACAGAAAGAGGCATTAAAACGATCAAAGAAACCAGAAGCGCACTCGTAAAGGAATAAATGATGTACAAGAAACCGGTAATAACCATTTTGATGATCTTTTTCGCCCAGGCCCTGAAGGCCCAGGCGATAGATACGGTCAGGCTGTTCAATGAAATAAAGCAGGTGCAGGCAATGTTCCACGATAAGGAGCTGGCGTTCGACATGCGGTATACCTATGCCGATGAAAGCAGGCCGCTTGCCATCCTGGATTCTGTGAAAGGAAAAATGGAGGTAACAAAAGCAGGCAACCGCTATGAACTGGCGAACGTGGTTTGCGTGAGCAACAGCCGGTATGTGATCGTCATGTTCCGCGACGACAAACTGATGTATCTCTCCAGGGCCTTTCCCATGGCGCCGGTTGATCCCTTCCAGCAGGTACGGGCCATGATCAGCCAGGGCAGCATACAGTCCTTCAGTACAGAGATAGTGCCCCATGGCAAAAGATTGCTGATGAGCTTCGGCGAGCAGGCGCCCTGCCGTAAGATAGAAATGGAAATGGACCTTGAAAAAGGACTGGTAAAATCCATCCGGTACACCGTCAGAACCGAAATGATCAGGGGAGGGCTGGGTGAACTGTCTGCCGGGGCCGCCAGCGCTTTTGGTGAATACGCCATAGTGGCCATGTATTTTGAAGGATACCGGAAACCCGGTGGCGATGTGGCACGGTTTGACGAGAAGAGTTTCTTTTACAGGGAAGGGGATGAATTAAAAACCACCCCTGCCTACAGCGATTATACAATTTTTAAAGCATCGACCAATTTATAGTCCCGATAACCTATGAAATTGTTCCCACAGAAATATCCCGGTATCCTGACCCTGTTGGTCTGCTTGCTGCTTGCAGCCTCTGAAGCCGGTGCGCAGAACAGGAAGAGCATTGTGCTGAAAAAGACGCTGGACGGCGCCGCAGGCCAGCTGGCCAAAGACTCCGTCCTGGAAGTGTCTGACAGCGCTTTTTATAACCCTGCCCTGGCCGGAAAGCTGGACACGCCTTACAAAGTAAGGAACATCATCACCTTCCGGATCAATGAATATTCCAGCAAATATATCCCTGGAAATTTCCAGGCTACCGCTTCCGTAAGGCTGTATTACTATGGCAGCGGCAGCGTGTACGATTCGGTAGACCAGGCGCTGGTTATCAACTACGATACCTCGCATCCATATACTATGCGAAGCAGCTTCGTATTCAGCAATGCCCACCGGGTAAGGGTGAAGGTGCTGGATGTGACCGTACCCGCCGGCATGCTGGAGCTGCTGCAGCTGGACAATGAAATGGAAGTGCAGCCGGTGTACATACTTTCCTGTACCGCCGACGCTGTAAAAACGATTGCCTGGCAGGCCCCCGCCGAAAGCAGTCCCGACGAGCTGCGTGTAAACTGGCCCGTAGTGCAGGGAGCCGATGGCTACGACCTCGAATGGACATACGTGGATTCGAGCACCCTCACGTCTGCGCGTTTCGGCCAGCCACTGAACCCCGCCCTGGTCTTTGACAATAACACCACCAGGGTAAGCCTGGCTGAAAATACTTACGCCATTCCCCTGATGTATGATGGGAAGGGAAAGCTGTTCTTCAGGGTGAGGGCGGTGCAGGTAAAGGAAAATGATCAGCGCGTGGAAACCGCATGGAGTTCGGCGTACCCTGGCGGTACAGGCGAATTCGGGTTTGGCGGGCACGAAACAGGTTTGAACTGGCAGTCCAATATCGTTTTTGCTGAAGACGGCAAAAGGAAAGTTGTTACCGAATACTTCGACGGCAGCCTGCGTGGCAGACAGACCGTCACAAAAGATAATACGACGGGAACTACCGTAGTAGCGGAGAGCTTCTATGACTACCAGGGCCGCCCGGCCATCCAGGTGCTTCCTGCCCCTACGCTGGACAAGATCATCAAATATACCCCCCGCTTCAACAGCGACATTAATGGAGCGGAATACGACAAAGATCATTACGACTACATTGCCGGTACCGAAGAATACCTCACAGGCAGCGCGGCTCCAATGGGCAAAAGCTCCGGCGCCAACCAGTATTATTCAGACAATAACCCGCTGAAATCTTCCGGTATCCACCAGTTCATTCCCGATGGTGAAGGCAGGGCATTTGCTGAAACAGAATATACGCAGGACAATACCGGCCGTATCTCCCGCCAGGGCGGTGTTGGCCCTGCCTTTAAGCTGGGCAGCAACCACGAAACGAAATATTATTACAACGTACCTACCCAGGAAGATCTTGACGCGATCTTCGGTACGGAAGCAGGCCTCGCTTATCATTATTCCAAGAACACAACGATAGACCCCAATGGCCAGGCTGCCGTAAGCTACCTGGATATGCGCGGCCGCACCGTTGCCACCGCCCTGCTCGCATCGCCCCAGAGCGCGGTGCTGGACGATCTGCCTTCCAAAGAAGTATTGATTGTAACAGATTCGCTGTCCGGCGCAGGCAAGAATATCCTGCGTGAAAACGTTATGGAAAGCCGCCATTCGCAAACCGTTGGTGTGGCTGGTATGTACTATTTCAAATACCAGCTGGTGCCGCCGGTGTTCAGCAAAAAGGATTGCAACAACAACACGGTTTGTTACAGCGGCATTTACGATCTCCGTATCAGGATCACAGATAACGTGAACAACCTGCACCTTGGCGGCAGGCCGTTCGATACGATCATCCGTAATTTCCACCCGGACAGCCTGCTGGTGGATTGTTCCGCGCCGCGCCCGATCAATGTGGACTTTTCCATTTACCTCGAAAGAGGCAGCTACGAGATCAGCAAAACCCTTACCATCAACCAGGAAGCGCTGGCATATTACAGGGACAGTATATTCCTGATGACCAACGTATGCACCACGCTGGAAGAAATGGTGGAGGCAGAAAAAGTGATCCAGCGAAATGCCGCCTGCCTGCCTGATTGCCAGACCTGTCTTGACGGTATCGGCGACTGGAATACCTACCGCACACGGTATATGAATGAATCGGGCATCCCTGTGGCGGATACTGCCGCTTACAGAACAGAAGCGCTGGCCGCATACAACAGCGCCATCTCAGCCTGCGACGATCTGTGCGACAAAACGAATATCATTGATAAAATACGGCAGTTCATGCTGCTGGATATGACCCCGCCGTCCGGCCAGTACGCAAGCCTGGAGAACAAAGATAAACGGTATTCTATTTTTTACAGGGATGTGCCCGGCGCTACCCCGGTTTATCAGCGGACGGATATACTGTACACCAACGAAACCGGCCGGCGCGATACAGTCACAGATCCGCTGAGCGGCACGAGGATGATCCCGCAGCAACTGTCTCCCGAATCTTATATCAGCACTTTCAAACCATCGTGGGCAGAAAGCCTCCTGCGTTTCCATCCCGAATATTGCAGGCTGGTGGAATATGAAAAATTCAGGCAGGGCATTGAGTGGGAAAAGAAATTTGAAGCAACGGATACTTACCAGGAAGCAAAGGCGCTCGGTTTCCTGAACCCGACCAACCTGGACAGCATCCCCTTCCCGCATGGCGGCGATCCCCTGGCCGTTACACTGGCATACCGCAATTCCCTCAACGATTCGCTGAACCGCCCCTGGGCCAGGTATTCTGCCTGGAGCACAGCCGGCGCGCTCGTAAAATGCGATGCAAAAGATAACCAGTGCCTTTATGATAACCGCAGGCCGCAGTTCGCCTTCGACAGCACTGCCATGTGCCCGGCAGACCTGGATATGGCCTGGAGGCATTTCAGGGGTATGTACCTCAACGCCAGGAAAAATATTATCGGCAAGGTAGTCAACGACGTAAGCTGCACATCCTCTGCTGCAGACCTTTCACTGATGGGCTACGAGCCGCGCATTCAAAGCCCGGGTTACTTAATGGCGCAGTCCGGCGTGGGCGGCATCACTGGCGGCAACCTGTCTGAAGCCGCACTGAAACAGATGGCGGACGAACGCGAGCAGCAGATGTATAACGATAACTGCGATGCGTGGATAGCCGCATGGGTACAGCAGCTGGCTCCCTGCAATTATCCCGTTGCCGATCTGAACAACATCATCATTCCCCGCCTCAAAGAAGTTTGCCGCCAGGGTGCGGACCGCGACCATCCCCGCGGATCCGGTACGGTGAAGCCTTCTTCCACCTACCGTTACAGGAGCTTTGAAGACGTGATCAATGAATATAACGCCCAGCACAACATCGCCAATTCCCTCCAATGCAATCCGCAGCTGATCACGATGCCGCTTGCATATGGCAAGCAGCCCCCGGGTGGCGACAAGCTCAGCTATAACCGGCCCGATGATTGCGAATGCCGCACGTTGCAGGGCCTGAACCTGGAGTACGGCAAGATGGGAACAGCCGCGGACACTACGCTGGCCGCTTACCTGAACCGTACGCGCAAGATCAATGTATCGCAGGCCAATCTCAATATATTGCTGGATGCGTGCTCGCCCGGCGGTATGGCGGACTGCCATTACCTGCCCGTGCCTGTTACCATTCCCGTGCTCATCCAGTGCCGCACGGCGCCGCCTTGCGTAAGCTGCGATGAAGTGAAGCTGGCATACGATCAATACCTGGAAGCATATCCCTTGATGGAGCCGGATTATACCCTGCTGGATTCGCTCCAGCTGGCAAAGAACGAACTGTTCACCCGGTATATGAACAACCGCTTCGGGTATGGTAAACAAGGCTGGGAATATATCGGTTTCATGGACAGCTGCGATGTGCCCCGGCCGATTCACAGCGATATGGTGTGCATCCCCGGCGATCCGGCTTCAAAAAGGCTGGTGAGCGCTTATACCAACGGCGGCAATAATGTGATCAACGACATCCAGCGCACTGCGGATAACGGTTATATTCTTGCCGGTTCCACCACGGGTATAGGCAGCGGCGGAAAAGACGGTTATCTCATTAAAACAGACAGTCTCGGCAATTTCATCTGGGCCAAAACTTTCGGCGCCGAGATGGACGACGAGTTTACCAGGCTCAGAACCACTGCAGACAGCGGGTTCATTATCACCGGCAGCACTTATTCCTATTGTTACGACAGGGGAGCGGCGATGGTGCTCAAGCTCGATTCCGTCGGCAACGTGCAATGGAACCGGGTAGTAGATTTCGGTGAAACCCATGGCGGCCGTGGAACGGACATCCTCCCGCTGCAGAACGGGCATTTCGCCTTTGCCGGCCTTCGCAGCGCAACAGGCGTTAGTACAGACTGGGTGGCCGGTGTATTCACTGCGGAAGGAGAACTGAAATGGATGACCCAGACCGGCTCCGCGGCGCCGAG
This sequence comes from Chitinophaga sp. 22620, assembly GCF_052044405.1. NCBI lineage: Bacteria > Pseudomonadati > Bacteroidota > Chitinophagia > Chitinophagales > Chitinophagaceae > Chitinophaga > Chitinophaga sp. 22620. Next base: position 671,541 of record NZ_JBQEMV010000002.1, read on the forward strand.
GCAGTCCCTCAGCATCCTTGAGAACGGGGACACGCTGGTAGCGGCATCGTCCATCATGGAAGGCGCCGATTATGATGCCGTGCTGATGAAGCTGAATAAAAACACCGGCTTAGTGCTGGACGTTTCGCAATACGACCTCGAAGGGAAAGATAATATCGCGGGTAACCTGCTTAAAACCGCGGCAGGGTATAAAATGGTCATGGTGAATATTGCCGGCGCCGGTGGCTCCAATGGCAACGGCGTACTGATGGACCTGACCGGCGGCGGCGCCATCACGAACATCACCAAGCTGGAGAGCCCGGGCAGCCTGGACGTCCGGTCCTTCACCATCAGCCCCGCACTGGACGGCGGTTATTATGCCGCACAGTCCAGCCAGGACGTTTACTGGCACAAACTGCGCACGGATAATTCCGTGCAATGGACCAAAAGATCGAGGAACGGCGGAACGGACCGCCTGCGCCGCATCCTGCAGGATCCTGACGGTACACTGGCGGGCGCTGGTGAATACAACGACCAGTCTGCCCTGCTGATGCTAGCCGGCGCCGACGGCCGCTCCGGTTGCAGCGACACTGCTGTCGTTCTCAATTCGTCTGATATCACCGCTTCGGGCATCCGCAGAACAGCGGCCGCCCAGCAGATCGTGTCGCTTTCCAGCAAACAGGTAAGCATGGTGAACATAGTGGAGACCTTCCTTACCCCGCTGAACCGCCTGGTGATGAACTGCCCTGGCCTGGATACCTGCTACGAAGTGAACGACCGCATCATGCTCTGCGGCAACGCGGCGCCTGTTTTCTTCCCCGTGGAGCTGGAGAATGTGACGAACTGTACAGACAGCACTTATTTCGCGGTAAGCGCGGGCTCCGTGAAGTACAACTATTACGTGGATTCCGTAACGAACGATTTTGTATCCGGATATATCAGGAAAGCGCTGGAGGCGGAGAGCCTGGAGCGTTTCGCAGTCACCTATACTTCCAGCGAATATCATTACACGCTCTATTATTACGACCAGGCAGGCAACCTCGTGAAAACTGTTCCGCCTGCCGGCGTAGTGAAGAGAAGGGAACGCAGCTGGCTGGATAGTGTGGCGGTAGCAAGGCAGGCCGGCGAGCGGCTGGCGCCGCCGCATGGGATGGCGACGCAGTATAGATATAATACCTTGGACCAGATAGTGGGGCAGAAAACGCCGGATGCCGGGATTTCGCACTTCTGGTATGACAGGTTAGGGAGGATGGCGGCGTCGCAAAATGCACAACAGGTGTTAGCGAATAAGTATAGTTATATTTTGTACGACCCGATGGGGCGTATTACTGAAGTTGGGGAGCTGACCAGTGGTAATCCCATGACGGATGTTATCTCCATGAGTACTGGTGACCTTGGCGCTTGGCTGACGAATGCGGCTGGCAGCAGGACACAGATAAGTAAGACGGTTTATGATCTGCCCCATACGCCGTTTGCGGGGCTAGCTTTGGATGCGGAGAATTTGAGGAACCGGGTTTCGTGGGCTGCCATGTACGAAAATGCATCAGACCTGGCAGCAGGAGACAGGGCTTCGGGATCGTTTTACAGTTATGATATATTGGGAAATGTGAAGACATTGGTGCAGGATTATAATTCGAGGACGACTTCGGATATATCTAACAGGTTTAAGAAGATTACTTATGAGTATGATTTAGCAAGCGGTAAAGTAAACCAGGTAAATTACCAGCCTGGGCAGGCGGATGCATATTATCATCGGTATAGTTATAACGCGGATAATCGTATCGTAAATGTGGGAACCAGCCGTGATAGTGTGTATTGGGAGAATGATGCGTACTATCAATATTACAGGCATGGCCCTCTGGCCAGAACCATCATCGGGCAGCAACAGGTGCAGGGAATAGACTTCGCTTATACCCTGCAGGGCTGGCTGAAAGGCGTGAATGCGACTTCTCTTACACCGGTATTTGATATGGGAGGCGACGGGAATACAGCCGGTGTCACCGCCAGGGATGCGATGGGATTTGCCCTGAATTATTTCGGGGAAGATGAATATAAGCCCGTTAATTCACAAAAACATCCTTTCGCTCGGCCTGAAGGGACTTTCCAACCATTGTACAACGGGAATATCAGCTCGATGAGCGTTAATATTCCTAAGTTGAGCGAGCCATTGCTGTACAAATACGGATATGATGTGCTTAACCGCATTACGAGGTATGATGTGGCGAAAAACCTGGACGCTTCTACTAATAACTGGAGCCCAATTTCTGTTTCTGACTTTGAGGAACGTGTTTCTTATGACCCGAATGGCAATATCCTTAGCTATAAGCGGAACGGTAATGTGACCTGGGCTGGTAAGCCATTGGGTATGGATAGCCTTCAGTATCATTATCTTGCCGGCTCCAACCAGCTCGGTTATATAACCGATTCTATTCCGGGTAATGCCTACACGGAAGATATTGACAACCAGCAAAGCGGTAACTATACGTATGATAAGAATGGTAACCTGGTTTCCGACCAGCAGGAGGGTCTGAGTGTGGAATGGACTGTCTATGGTAAGATCAGCAAGATCGCTAAACCAGGCGGTGTTGTAATTACATATAAATATGACCAGGCCGGAAACCGCATCGGCAAACTGGTAGGAAACGCGGAAACCCGTTACGTCCGTGATGCTGCGGGAAATGTAATGAGCTTGTATGTAGAGGATGATAGTAATTACAATAGTGGAAAGCTGACTCAGCGTGAAATTCACTTATATGGCGACAGTAGAATCGGCTTGCAGGAACAAAATTTGGATGTAGAGTCAGGAAATAACGGGAACCCTATAATATTACCTTCGATAGGAGTAGGAGATAAAACCAATTATAATAGGAGGAATAAGATATTTGAATTGAGTAACCATTTAGGAAATGTGCTGGCAACAATTCGGGATAGTAAAAAAGGGGTTGATGATGGTAGTGGCGAAGTTAATTATTACCTCGCGGAGGTGCTTTCGGCGCAGGATTATTATCCTTTTGGAATGCAGATGGTGGGAAGGAGTTTTGCTTCAGAAGCTTATCGTTATGGGTTTAATGGGAAGGAAAATGATAACGAGGTAAAAGGTGAGGGGAATCAGCAGGATTACGGAATGAGGATTTATGATCCGAGGATTGGCAAGTTCTTGTCTATTGATCCATTAACAGCGAAATATTCTTATTACACTCCTTATCAATTTGCTGGGAATACGCCAACAAATGCGATTGATTTAGATGGAGCCGAGCCCTATGGTAACCTTGGAGACACGAGGCGCTATACCAAAGTAATACCTGTGGATGGAAATGGGGAATTAATTTATCTGGACAATAGAACCTGGATATTTGCCCAGCCTTATATTATCAATAGTGGTATAATGAAAGGGCTTGAATCGAAGCGGTTTTATTGGTGGAGGGGGGATCATTGGGAACCATTTAGACAGGGACATGCATTGTATGATTTAAGTGATGGAATGGCTAAAACAGCTAATGTTATTGCACTTGGAGCTGGTCTCGCGCCGGCGGCGCCTCTTATAGGTGCGGGAGTTTCTAAGTTGGGTTGGTTTGCGATCACCAATCCTGTACTTTTTGGTGAAGCCGGAGCTTTTATTGCAGGAATTCTGAATCCCGGACCGGAAGATGTTAGCCCTAATAGTAGTTCTGATGAACTTGGTAAGTTTTTCGGGAAAGGCTTCCAGCCAATGAAAAAAGTGATTGGAGGCGTTTGTTTTGTCGAAGGTACATTGATATTGACAAATAAAGGGTTAAAGCAGATTCAAGCAGTTCAGGTTGGAGATTCCGTTTTAGCTTTTGATATTGTTTCTCACACAGTGAAATATCAACCAGTACTTGTCTCGATGAAAAAGACGACGACAAAATTGCAAGGAATAGAAATTGAAGCGGATACGATATGGGGAACCGAAGAGCATCCTTTTTGGTTAAGAGATAAATGGGTTCCATTAAAGGACATTTTACCGGGTGATAGTGTTACCCGATTTAATGGACATAAAACAGTTGTATTAAATAAATTTTTCAAAAAAGATACCTCGGCGATAGTTTATAATTTAAATGTAGCGGACTATCATACCTATTTTGTTTCAGAAAGTGGCATTCTGGTTCATAACGATTGTATGCGATTGCCACGCATTATCTCCTTTGGTAACAAGAATACGATTGGGCATCTAATTAAACATGCAAAATATCTAGGTGTTGAGGGCACAGCTCAAGAGTTACAAAAGCCTGCAAATATTCAAAGGTTAAAAGATGCGGCCACCGCATTTGTAAAGAATGCGGACGAGATTAGGTCAGGGAAATGGGATGACACATTTCCCGATGCGCTTTTTTATCGAAAAGGAGATAATATTGTGGTAACTGATAAAGCGACAGGGAATTACATCACAGCAGCTGATAATGCTGGCGGAAATAAGAAATTTAGTTCAGCAACCGTAATTGAGAAAACTAATGAAAATTAATAAAAACGTTACGAGCCTTGGTAACTCCATACAGTTGCTTAAAATGATTGTAGGGAAAACCGTATCCGGAATTTACGTGGTGATGTGGCCGCCCTTAGGAGAAGATAATCCAAGGAATATAATTTTGGCCTTGATTTTAGAGTTGGAAACGGGAGAATGTCTTCTGATTGATACGGACGACAACCAATATTCTATTTTGGTTAAAGAAATTAGTAAAGAAACCCATGATTATGTTCTTTCGGAAATCGAAGGGAGAATTTCTTTTTGGATGCATCATTCTGATACTAATCTGCCCATTCTCAAAAACGAGGTTTTTCTCGTAAACGCTAACTCTACATTAGGCGATAAAATTGGCAGGGAAATCAAAAGTATCATTCTGCTTAATATTGGAGAGGAAGATTTAAATCCTTATGGCGTGAAAATCATATTTGAAAACGACAGTTACATATTTTCATTTTCCAGTACTTATGGGAATAGTATTCAATCGGAAAGGTTTATGAATTTTTTAAACCCATTAAAAGTAAATGAACATTTAGGAAATTGCTTAGAGCTAGATGTTAATCTGATTAACTAAAATCCTGAACTAAGCTTAATAAAAAAGGCAACGACTCGAAGAATGAAACGTATCCTATCCCTGATACTTATGATATGCGGACTCGCCTCCGCCGCCTATGCCCAGGACCGCCTCGTTACCCACCGCTTCATACGCGACAAGGTAACGGAAGGATACTTCCAGCAAAAGACCGGAACGACTATTCCGCTGGACGATTATTGCATCAACGCCACCGAAGCCAAAACATGGCTGCACCTGGTGGAGAACATGCTGCCGGCGGAACCTGGCCGTATGCCCTGGTGGAGCGAGCTGGTGCCTATCCCTAAAGTATTGCCCTGCAACGAATACTACGACCCCGCCTGCCAGGCAGACTACGAATCCTACGGCGCATGCGGCAGCTGGCTTTACCAGCCCGGGTTCAACGTGTATTTTAATTCATTCAACCGGCAGCGGCTCGGCGGCACCACCAATCCTTTATGGAATCCGTCGGCGGCGTTGGGCGCCGAATATTGCGCCACCCCGCCGGTTACCCAGCAGTCTGCCATGGCCTTGCGGAGCGTGGTGAAAAGCAATTTGGATTCCGCTCTCAAAATGCAGCCGTTTCCCGTTCCGGCAAGCTCGCCGGATAGTGCGGGTATTCCTGCTTCCTCCGCATCCACATTTGCTGCAACTGAATCTGTATGGAGCGGGGCGTTGAACAGGTGCGGCGTATGGCAATGCAACAATACGGTGGGCACCAGTGTATGGATGTCCATAAGCGGGAGTTTCACGGCCCCGGTTGCCAAAACTTACTACATCGGCGTGGGCGCGGATAATTTATTCGAGCTGTATATCGACGGGTTGTTGATCGCAGCCATGAATAACCCGGACAACGTCCAGGAAGACGCATTTTTATTGTGGCATATCCTTCCCGTTACACTTACCGCGGGATCGCATACCATCGAGCTGAGAGCCCGGAATACGCAAACCGGCCCGGCTTCACTGGGTTGTGAAGTGTATAACAATACACCCTCCGAATTGGGGAATGCCGCCAGTGAAGATGATCTGAAGCTGTTGTTCACTTCCCAAAGTTACCGGGGTGGCTCCATTTGCCGGACCCCGGTTAAGATCATCCTCAGCAATTATACCAGCGACGGAAACATGTCCGCCGAATACGGCGGCATATCCTATCAGATGCCTGCGCATGAAATTGTGGAGCTGGAGTACGCACCCGGGAATTATTTCACATTGCATACTGCAACTGCTTTTTTTGAGCTGTACGTAAACGTCTATGTGGATGGAGCATGGTATTCAAGTTATTTGGTGAATGGTACAAGCTCCACTCACATCCCGATTCCGACGAACGTCAATTCGGGAATAACGATCGAAGTATCCAATTAAGGACCGGCAAGAAAAAACTTACAAAAATATAAAGTTAGAATTTCAGAAGTAACCTACCGACATGATAAAGACTGCTAAAATTTTCCTTGTGATCCTGTTGCTCTGCACAGGAAAGGCTTATTCCCAGCACGTATACCAGATCCGCGCAGACAGTGTGCGTATCTATAACGTATGCGACACTGCGGAACTGATCATCGAGAACCGTACCCGGGGCGTAGCAGGTTACCTTTACAACAAAGGGAACGGGCGTACGGAGTTCCGCCGCATCAGGCTCGAAACAGTGGGGAATAACCAGATCGCTATCACCGGGCAGGATACGCTGAACCTTTCCAGCCTCTCGGGTATCGGGGGAGTGGATACCATTTACCGCAACGGTGATAATATCCTGTATGTGAAAAAAGGAGTGACCTATACCATCAATGCGCCAGTCGTGCAGACGGGAAGCTTTGTACAGAACCAGTCTGCGGCCATACAGTCCGCCAATTTTAATATCGGCGGCTTTGGCGCTTTTGCTAAAAACGGTTCCAACGCTTTTCAGGCGTCACTCCAATTCACCAACCTGGCCATGAGCAGGGGGGTGAACATGCAGCTGAACGGCGATGCCACTCCGGGCCTGGCTACCTGGATACACAATGGCACGGCATGGGCAAAACGGCTGGAAATATTTTCGAATGGGGATATGACCAATACCGGCAGCACTGCTAACTTGTCGTTTAAATCAGGCACCACGATCGATTTCAGCAGGAACGGGGCAAACTATATCGCCGCCTCCGATGTGGCAGGCTATCTGAATTTTGTGACGGGAGGCGCTGTAACGGAAGAATTAAATTCGGCTTTAACGCTGGCCGCCAACAAGAACGCGACGTTCCGGGGGCAGGTGAATATTACGAACATCCCCGCGCAGGCCACAGCGGCCACGCTTTACCTTACATCCAACGGAGGTACTGTGAGCAGCCGCTCGGCAGCGCAATTGCTGGCGGATATTGGGGCTGCCCCGTTGTCTGGCTCCAACAGCTACATCAAAAATGATCTTGCCTCGGCGCAATCCGCTAACTTTTACATCTCACAGGTAGGCAGAACCAACGGGAGCTTCCAGATAGCGCGCAACGGATCCGCAACCATTGCCAATGCATTTACACTGGCCAATGCAGCGCTGGACAGGGGCGCGAATTTGCAGCTGAACGGCGATGCCACCCCAGGCCTGGCCACCTGGATACACGACGGAACGAACTGGATGAAGCGGGCGGAAATTTCTGCAGACGGTTCATTTCAGTATCCGAATATCCTCACGGGCAACTCAGCCGGGGTAACTACCGCCGGCACGCTGGACATAGGGAGCATTCCCGCGCTGGGCACGGCAGCCGCTACTTTTTTAACCCATAGCTCCGGGGTGGTTCAAACGAGAACTCCCGCTCAGGTGTTATCCGATATCGGCGGAGCCCCGGCATCAAGCTCTGCCAACTATATTCAAAACCAGTCAGCAGCGCTTCAGACCGCCGCAAATTTCTGGACCAATACAGGCCGGGTAAGTAATTACTTCCTGGTCAGCAGGGACGGTAGTAGCGCAGTTCAGGGAGGTTTTAGTTTGTATAATGCGGCTCTTACAAGAGGTGTCCAATTGCAACTCAACGGCGATGTGAATCCTGGCCTCGCGATGTGGTCACACAATGGAGCGGCGTGGCAGCGTAGTTTTGATTTATTTGCAAGCGGGGCGTTTGCGTTCCCAAATATTTTGTCAGGCAGCGGATCAGGCGTTACCGTTTCAAACATTCCTGCACTCGGTACAGCCGGGACGACTTTTTTAACGCATACTGCAGGTTTGATCCAATCACGCACAGCCGCACAGATACTATCAGACATCGGGGCAGCACCTTTAAGTGGTTCCGGTAATTATATACATAATCAAAATGTTTCTGCTCAATCTGCGACTTACAGATTAAACGGCGCTGCTGTTATACAAAAAGACGGTTCTGTTTCATTGGTACCAGGTTTTTTACTATATAATGCAGCGGGTACCAGGGGTGTTAATTTTCAGCTTAATAGCGATGCAACGCCTGGCCTTGCCACCTGGATACATGACGGCACTGCATGGGTAAAACGGATGGAAACCGATGCAACCACAGGAGCGGCCGATATTTTTGCAGAAGGCGGCGAAGGATTGAACCTTAACAGGACTGTCAATACCGCTTTAGGGGCTACAGGTGGTGTGAGGTTCAATGCATTGAACAGCGCTTCTGCCCCGGTATCTTATGCGCAAATATGGGGTGTGATTGGAACCAATACCGCTGCGGCTGAAAACGGATATCTCGATTTTAACACCCGTTCGAACGGCGTATTGGCCAATAAAATGAGGCTGATGCACGATGGCAACCTATTGCTGGGTACGACCATCGCCGATGGCTCGAAACTGTTGGTGAATGGCAATATCAAATCTATTGGCGGCGTCACTTCCACAAACGGCACCGTGATCTCCTATCTGACATATGCCACCGGAAATGTTGGTATAGCCGGCACCGCTACGGCCCACCCATTCGCACTGTATTCTTCCGGCGTGGAAAGAATGAGGATAAACGCAGGAGGGAATGTGCTGATGGGAACTACTACAGACGATGCCCTCAACAAATTGCAGGTGGCCGGAAATATTGCGCTCACGGGAGCCGCTTCCAACCAGTTGCTTTTCAATAATGCGGGTATAGGCGCCCCAACTGTCGGTACAAGAAGCATAGGTACCAAGATCACGTTGTACCCCAGCTTAACGGCCACCACCGCCGATTATGCGATCGGTATTGAATCGGGCACCATCTGGCATAGCGCTGGCTCCGCGGTCGGCGGGTTTAAATGGTATGCAAACACAACGAGCCTGGCGGGCCTTTCCAGTGCCGGACTTGTGCTCAATAACATCCCGGCCCAAGCCACTGCCGGCACGTTATTCCTGACCTCCAACGGAGGTCTGGTAAGCAGCCGCACTGCTGCGCAGGTATTGGCAGACCTTGGAGCGGCCCCTATTACTGGCTCCGGTAATTACGTGCACAACCAGGATGACGCCGCCCAAACCGCCAATGCCTGGATCTCCGGAACGCTCAGGACGGATACCAGGCTATATGCCCCTGAATTATGGGGTGTTGGAGCCGCGGGAGCAAGCGTGATCAGCAACAGTACCACCGGTGCGCTGCAGCTGATCGGCGGCGCCACCGGTGCAGGTTCTGCAAGAGGCGCACAGATCAACCTGTACGCGGGAGGCCATACTACCGGCCTGGGGGCCATGGCCTTCTATACGGGAGCCGGTACTGGCGGCACTTTACAGCCTGAAAGAATGCGCATAACACCTGGGGGAGCCGTGGGTATAGGCACTACCAATCCTTTATTCGACCTGCATGTGCAAAGCGCTACCGCTAATGGTATCGCCATTCAAAATACTACAGCCATGGCCGCAAACTCCGGGGCCTTTTTGAGAATGTATAATTCCGGTGTGCCCTCCGCAGCGGATCACCGCCTGGGAGGTTTTCTCTGGGGCGCGAATACCACCGGCGCAACTTATGCCGTTGGAGCCCAGGTGCAGGCGGCTTCGGAGAGTGCGTGGACGAGCGGAACCTCTCATCCTACATACATCAGTTTCCAGACTGTTTCTTCCGGCGTAGGGCTTTCTGAAAAACTGAGGCTTAATTCCACCGGAATGGTAGTAACCGGCAATGCAAGGATCAACGGGGGCAGCGTGACCGTGCCCGGCGGCAATATCACATTAGGAGGCGCGGGCGTCACTACCGCCTATAACCTGGATGTAACCCGCAGCGTGTCCAGTGTAAATTACTCTGCCCGCCTCACCGTAGGTGCGGCAGGACAGGCCGTGCTCACTGCATCCAACGGTACAGCGGCTTCCGATAAAAGTATTTATCTCAATTTCAGCGGGGATCCCGCATATTCTCCCAATGGCGGCACCACGCAACATACCCTCTGGCATGCAGGCAACCAGCCGGTAGCCACCACGGGTACCGCCAACACGCTGGCGAAGCGTGATGCCAGCGGCGCTGTTTACGCTACAGGTTTCTTTCAATCGTCTATGGCCGCGCTGAAAGATAATATCAGCGACTTCAATGAGCCCGCGTTGCCGCTGATCAATGGTCTTGCTATAAAAGAGTTTACATACAAAGCAGATAAAGAGCATAACATTCACTTCGGCATCATTGCTGACAGCTCAGACTGGCATTTCTCTACAAAGGATCATAACAAGTTCGATACAAACAGCTCACTGGCTATTACCATTAAAGCCATGCAGGAACTGAGCAAAAAGAACGAAGCACTGGAAGAGAAAGTGAAATCGCTGGAAGAAAGGCTCGCCAGGCTGGAAAAATTGCTGAAGTAGTTCTGAAACAGGAATAAAAGAAAACCCGATAAATATGAAAAAGATAAAATGGCTCATAGCCATACTTTTATTGCAGGCGGTCAACGCGTTTTCCCAGCATGTGTACCAGATACGGGCAGATAGCGTGCGCATTTACAATATCTGCGATACGGCGGAGCTGATCATCGAGAACCGTACCCGCGGCGTGGCCGGTTTCCTGTACAATAAAGGGAACGGGCGCACGGAATTCAGGCGTGTCAGGCTCGAAACGATCGGCAACAGCCAGATCGCCATTTCAGGGCAGGACACGCTTGACATCTCAAATCTTTCCGGCCTGAGAGCCGGGGTGGATACGATTTACCGCAACGGGGACAGCCTGGTATATGTGAAGAACGGCCTGGCCCATGCGATATTTGCTCCCGCTTCGGGCGGCGGGGGAGGTGCCACAATATACACCGCAGATGGAACGCTGACTGGGAATAGAACGGTCTCAGGTGCGAGTACGTACGGGCTTTCGCTGAATAACCTGACCAATTATTCTGTGGTTGCCGGTCAGGCCGGGATGAAGATACGGGGCGCCGATTCAGTGATTTCATTTTCGACCTGGGGGAATAACCCGGATAATAACAGGGACTTGGTGGTTAAAAAAGGTAATGTTTCTGTTGGAAGAATAGGAGACAATACCGCCGGTATTAATGATTCGATATGGAATGTTGTGGAGGTAGGTATTACGAAAACAAACGCAGGCGTTCCTGACACCGGCATTTTGATGATGCGGGATAAAAGGATCCCGTCTTCGGTTTCAAAGAGCTACAAGATAACATTTGAATCCAATATGGATGTTTATAGCTTTAAAAGACCTGCCATATGGGCGGAGTCAGTTTGGCCCTTCTCTCCTCCAACACTCAATTTACAAGGGACTGTGCAAATTGTGCCATCTATGGGCACCAGTTCAATATTGGGTTTTTCCTCTGACATCAGCCAGAGTGCAACTACCTACTTTTCAATAAATGCAGGCTCGGATGGTACAAGGCTTTTACATGAAGTACCCGGGAAGCCATTGCATATACTAACTTCTCTTGCCAGTGGCAACTCTCTACAGTTATCATCAAACAGGCTGATCCTCGGAAGCCAGGGTAAAAATATAAATCTGGTCGGGTATGGATCTAGCTTCAATGCGGATAGCATTTTAACGACCAACAGCAGTGGCGACCTGATTTTCACATCCAGGAATCTTACTACAGGCGCATTGACCCAACCGCAAAACAACATCAGCGGCGGCATGCTCCAATATTACCACGCTGTCGTAAAAGTTACTTCCCTTGCTGAGCCGGTTGCCCTGCCCACGGCCAGCGCCTGCCTTGGAAGGGTGTACGAGATCATCAACTACAATACAGGAGGAAACGTAACGATCTCGCCTGTCGAAATTTATGGTGTTGTCTCCACGGCTATTCCAAACAATACCACATGGAGAGTGCAGTCTGACGGTACAAAGTGGATCCTCCTGTCAAGATCTAATTAATAAAAACGAAAACTCCGGCCCCTAAGGGCCGGAGTCTCTACTTCACAATCTCATCTTTTCCCTTCGCCGGCATTACCCGGATCAGGTTCTAAAGGTTTACAATCTCAGGCTTTGAAGTTGCCACCCTTTTAGAGAAAAATTGTGAGTAATTATTTCAGCTTGTCCTGTTCTTTTTTGATCATATCCAGGTGCTTGCGTAACTCGGGTAATGTTTTACCGAACCATGCCTTCACTTCCGGGTCGTTTGCATCGGCGGCTGTTTTGTCGAACAACCTGATGGCTCTTTCATGTGCGTCTGCCAATTCCTCTAGGTAAGCTTTATCGAAATCCGTGCCGCTTTTTTCAAACAACTGTGTTACGTCTTTCGCTTTCGAATCAGTAATAGCTGTAGGAAGGATCACGTTTTTCTTCGTGGCAAGGTCCAGCAGTTCCTTGTTCGCTTTTTCGTGCGCTTCCTGCATGTGTTTGGCTACAGCTTTCACGCCGGCGTTGGTGGATTTGGTCTGAGCGTCCGTGGATACTTTTACTTCCCATAACCCGTCTTCAGCAGCTTCAGTCATGGCTTTGGAGTCGCCGCGAAGACTGTCGCCTTCCAGCATATCCTTATTCACGTCGTGCGCCATATCCTGCGTAATGCCGGTGTCCGCAGCCGTAGTGGTGTCGTTAGCATTCCTGTTGGCGCCGCTGTTGCAGGCAAAAAAGCCCACAAGGGCCAACGGTAGCATTAAAGTGATCAGGTTTTTCATTTGTGACTATTTTTCGATTCGGGATAAGTAGTGAAAAGATTGTGCCACTGCCTAATAATGCTGTTTTACAGGGATTTGCGCCGCCAATGTGTGGAATTAGATGCATGGCTGTTTTCCCGTATCAGGTAAATTTCCACGCTAAATGCATTATAAATTTTATATATTTATGTAGAATTCACCCTTTACCTATGATTACCTGGAACCTCCTGGCCTTTTTCCTGGTGCACATGAGTTTCTCCAAACCGCACACCAGGGCCTTTCCCATCGCGGATTTCAACGATAAGCTGAAAACGGCGGAATGGATGGTGGCCTACGACAGCGCCGCCTGGCGCATGTCTGAGCTGGTCACGCATGTGGATAATGACCTGCTGGCCCGCATGGGCCGCGAATGGTTCTGCTTCCGCGGGGCGGACAGTCTCTGGAATGGGGTTTACGGCAAGTATAAAGACGGTAAATACGACCTGGTGATCCAATACCGCATCGAAGCCTCGGATTCCATCAAGATCGTGGAAGAAAAGCCGGACAGCATCATGCTTATTTCCATATCAAAGGCTATCAATGCCGCCTACACGGAGGCGGGGCTGCGGCTGGGGAAGTCGTATGTACGATTCAATAAATTTATCCGTTATCAGCCCGGTCATATCAGCATCTGGCTGCTGCCCGCCCTGCAGCCGAATGAAATAGCCCTCTACGGAGGCGAATTCTATTACCGCTTCGACCATACCGGCGAAAAGATACTCGAACGCCAGGAATATTTCCAGGGCTTCAAAGGGTTCCGTTTCGGGAAGGGCAGGGAGGTGAAGCTGGAATATGAAGCTGCCGCGGCCCCTCCGCTGGGCGCGGTGTATTTTGCATTGCAGTACCGCGACCAGTTCAAAGGGGTACAGATCGAAACGAGAGAGAACATCAGCGTGTTAAGTTTTAACCAGCTGAAAGGATATTACTGGGAACATAAGGAAAAAGACTTGCGGAAAATTGTAAATTAATGGGTTCAAACCCTAAGCATCATGAGACACATCTTTTTGTACCTGCTCCTGTGCTGCCCTTTTTTCGCAGGGGCGCAGGATTTTGAAGCAAAACTTTTTATCCGCGACACGGATACGCTGCCTTACCGCATCCTGATGCCGGAGAATTACAGCTCCGTCAGGAAGTACCCGCTTGTTATATTTATGCATGGCGCGGGAGAAAGAGGGAACGACAACCAGGCGCAGCTTACCCATGGCAGTGGTCTTTTCCTGAAAGACAGTGTGCGCAAGGCTTTCCCGGCTATCGTTATTTTCCCGCAATGCGCGAAGAACACTTCCTGGGCTACGCTGCGTGCCGAGATGGACAGTGCGGGCAACCGCATTGGCTTCTCCTTTCCCGCGGAAGCAGCGCCTACAGTGCCTTCCATGCTGCTTTACAAATTGATAGACAGCCTGTTGGCCTCCAAAGTGGTGGATACCAAACGCGTGTATGTGGGCGGTCTTTCCATGGGCGGTATGGGTACATTCGATATGCTTTCCCGCTTCCCTAACCGTTTTGCAGCTGCGTTTCCCATCTGTGGCGCGGGCAATGAAGCGCTCAGCCGCCGCTATGCAAAAAATACAGCGCTGTGGATATTTCATGGGGCGGACGATAAAGTGGTGCCGCCGGGCTCTTCCCGCAAGTTCTACGAGCTGCTGAAGCAGGCCGGCGCGGACGTGAAATACACGGAATACCCCGGCGTAGGGCACAACAGCTGGGATAACGCTTTCGCAGAGCCAGAGCTGCTGCCCTGGCTGTTCTCACATCATCTTTAAACAGCAACGGCGACCGGCACAAAAAAGCCCCGCTCTCGCGGGGCTCCACTCTCACATTGATCCGGATTGATTGTTAACTTCTTTATTTGATCGCCTGCATTGCTGCTTTGGCGGCTTCGACAGTGAATTCGATATCTTCCTGGCCGAGGGCATGGCTGATGAACCAGCTTTCAAACGCGCTCGGTGGCAGGTATACGCCTCTTTCCAGCATTGCGTGGAAGAACCGCCTGAACAGTTCGTTGTTGGCTCCTGAAGCGGCGGTGAAATCCACGATGGGATATTCCGCAAAGTGTACGCTCATCATAGACCCGATGTGGTTGATCTGGTACACCACGCCCGCGGCGCCGAAGGTTTCGCGGAGGCCCGCCACCAGCTGGCTGGTTTTTTCTTCCAGCTGGGTATAGATGGAAGGGCGTTCCTGCAAGGTCTTCAGCAAAGTATAACCCGCGATCATCGCGATGGGGTTGCCGCTGAGCGTGCCTGCCTGGTACACTTTGCCTGCAGGCGCAATGTGCTCCATGATCTCGCGCCTGCCTGCAAACGCGCCTACGGGCATGCCGCCGCCGATGATCTTGCCGAAGGTCACAATATCCGCCTTAATGCCCAGCAGCTCCTGCGCGCCGCCTTTGGCAAGCCTGAAGCCCGTCATCACTTCGTCCATGATGAACAGGATGCCATGCGTATCGCAAAGCGAACGCAGGCCTTCCAGGAAGCCCGGCTGTGGCAGGATGCAGCCCATGTTGCCCGCAATGGGCTCCACGATGATGGCCGCTATCTGTTCAGGATATTCCGCGATCAGTTGCTCTACCGCGGGAAGGTTGTTGTAAGGCACGCTGAGGGTGTCTTCAGCCACGCTGGCCGTTACGCCGGGCACGGACTGGATGCCGAGCGTGGCAACGCCGCTGCCCGCGCTCACGAGGAACGAATCCGCATGGCCATGGTAATTGCCTTCGAATTTGATCACCTTGTTGCGGCCGGTAAAGCCGCGGGCAAGGCGCAGGGCAGACATGCAGGCTTCCGTGCCGGAGTTCACCATCCGTACCATGTCTATGTTCGGCACCATGCTCACGATCAGCTCCGCCACGGAGATCTCCAGCTCTGTAGGCGCGCCGAAGGAAGTGGAGTAGGTGGCGTATTCCTGGATGGCTTTCACCACGGGCTCGTAGGCATGGCCCATTATCATGGGGCCCCAGGAGTTGATGTAATCCACGTAACGGTTGCCGTCCACGTCGTACATATAGGCTCCTTTGGCGTGCTGCATGAAAACGGGCGTTCCGCCCACGCTCCTGAAAGCGCGTACGGGCGAGTTCACGCCGCCGGGAATTACCTGTTGTGCCTTTTCGAACAAGGCTTTGCTTTTTGTGTACATGCGCAAATAAGGTTTTATTGGTTTAACAGGCGCACCGCATCTTTTGCAAAGTAGGTGGCAATAAGGTCTGCACCGGCTCTTTTGATGCTGGTGAGGCTTTCAATAACAGCTTTTTCTTCGTTGATCCAGCCCATCCTGGCGGCGGCTTTGATCATGGCGTATTCGCCGCTCACGTGGTAAGCGCTCACGGGAAGCGTTACACTGTCTTTGATAAGGCGGATAATGTCCAGGTAAGCCATAGCGGGCTTCACCATCACAATATCCGCTCCTTCGTCCACATCCATCAGGGTTTCGCGGAGCGCTTCCCGCGCATTCGCATAGTCCATCTGGTAGGTCTTTTTATCGCCGAAGCCGGGCGCGGAGTCCAGCGCATCACGGAAGGGGCCGTAAAAGCAGCTGGCGTATTTGGCGCTGTAGGCCATGATGCCGGTCTTCGTAAAGTTATTTTCTTCCAAAGCCTCGCGGATGGCCAGGATGCGGCCGTCCATCATATCGCTGGGGGCTACGATGTCCGCCCCTGCCTGTGCATGGCTCACGCTCATCTGCGCCAGTACTTCCACGGTAGCGTCGTTCACGATCTCTTCGCCTTCCACGATGCCGTCGTGGCCAAAGGAAGAAAAGGGGTCCAGCGCCACGTCCGTCATCACGACCATGCCGGGCACCGCGTCTTTCACGGCTTTGATGGCCCGTTGCATCAGCCCGTCAGGATTGAGGGCTTCGGTGCCTTTATTGTCTTTCAGCTCATCCGCACATTTTACGAACAGCAGCACGCTTTTGATGCCCATGCTCCAAAGTTCCTTCGCTTCCTGCACGGTACCGTCCAGCGAGTGGCGGAAATACCCGGGCATGGAGGATATCTCTTCTTTAACGCCTTTGCCTTCCGTGATAAACAACGGGGCGATAAAATCGTTGGGCGTCAAAATGGTTTCCGCCACCATGGCACGGATAGCGGGAGTGGTCCGTAAGATCCTGTTTCTTCTGATCATCGCTTTCTGTTTAAAATGCTCTTAATCCTTTATCCATTCACGCGGCTTCAGGTATTCCAGCAGCCTGGCTTCCTCGCTGCCGGGCCCGGGCTGAAAGTCGTACTCCCAGCGGGCCCTGGGCGGCAGGCTCATCAAAATGGACTCGATGCGCCCGTTCGTTTTAAGGCCGAAAAGGGTGCCGCGGTCGTGTATCAAATTAAATTCAACATAACGGCCACGCCTGTACTCCTGCCAGTCCGTATGCGCTTCGGTATACGGCATATCCTTCCTCCTGGCTACGATGGGCAGGTAGGAGTGGAGGAATGCGCTGCCTGCGGCTACCTGGAACTGCAACAGCGCTTCCGCCGGGCGTCCGGGCTGCGGGCGGAGGTAATCGTAAAAGATGCCGCCAATGCCGCGGGCCTCGTTGTTGCGGTGTTTATTGACAAAATATTCGTCGCAGTGTTTTTTATACAGCGGGTACAGCTCTTTGCCAAACGGATCGCAGGCGTCCTTGAAAGTGCGGTGGAAGTGCGCGCCGTCTTCTTCAAACACGTAATAGGGCGTAAGGTCCGCCCCGCCGCCGAACCAGCTGTCCGCCACCTGCCCGTCCTCGCCATACAGCTCAAAATACCGCCAGTTGGCGTGCACGGTGGGCACAAATGGATTCTGCGGGTGTATCACGAGGGAAATGCCCGCCGCCAGGAAACTGCTGTTGTCCGGCACTTTGAACTGCTGCGCCATCACGGCCGGCAGCTGCCCGTGCACCACGGAGGTGTTCACGCCGCCTTTCTGGAAAACGCTGCCACCGGCAATCACGCGCGTGATGCCGCCTCCGCCGCCGGCCCTTTCCCAGCGGTCTTCCCTGAACTTCGCTTTTCCGTCCATGGTTTCCAGCTTCCGGCAGATATCGTCCTGCAGCTGGTGTATGAATGATATGAACTGTTCTTTGATGCTCATGCGCACGGTTAATTTAAGCAAAGCTCTTCACTGCTTCCACGAAAGCCTTTGCATGGTCCACCGGGATGTTCGGCAGGATGCCATGGCCGAGGTTGGCGATGTAGCGCTGGGGGCCGAAAGCGTTGATCATGTTCTTCACCGACTTTTGTATCTCCGGTATCGGTTTCATCAGCTGCGCGGGATCGAAATTACCCTGTAAAGTAACGGCCGGCCCGGCAAACTGTCGTGCCAGCTGCGGTTTAATGCACCAGTCGAGCCCCAGGCCCTGCGCGCCGGTGGCGGCCATCTCTTCGAGGGCGAACCAGGCGCCTTTGGCGAATACGATCACGGGGGCTACGCCCTGCATGGCCGCCACGATGCGGCGGATATACTGGAGTGAAAATTCTTCGAAATCTTCAGGGCTCAGCAATCCTCCCCACGAATCGAATACCTGCACTACGTCCGCGCCGGCCAGCACCTGTGCTTTCAGGTAGGCGATGGTGGTTTCGGTGACGCGGTTCAGCAGTTCATGCGCCACTTCGGGCTGTGTATAGCAGAATGTTTTTGCTTCGTCGAATGTTTTGGAGCCTTTGCCCTGCACCATGTAGCACAACAGCGTCCAGGGGGCGCCGGCGAAACCGATGAGGGGCACGCGGCCCGCGAGGGTTTGTTTGGTGAGCTTCAGCGCATCCATTACGTAATGCAGGCGGTCGTTCACGTCCGGTATCACAATGCGGTCCAGGTCTGCGGCGGATTTAACAGGTTGCGGCAGCAGGGGCCCCAATTTTTCGACCAGCTGCACTTCCATGCCCATGGCCTGCGGCACCACGAGGATGTCGGAGAATATGATGGCTGCGTCCACACCTACCTGGTCCACCGGCATCACGGTGATCTCGGTGGCCAGCTCGGGGGTCTGACAGCGTTCAAAGAAGGAATATTTATCGCGCAGCTTGATGTAATCAGGCAGGAAGCGGCCGGCCTGGCGCATCATCCATACAGGCGGGCGGGGAACCGGGGTTCCTGCCAGCGCCTTCAGCAGTAAGTCATTCTGTAATCCGCTCATTCGTAGCAATTGATATTGTCAAAGTAAAAAATAGCTGTTTCCACCAGCATCGCCACTGAAGGCCCGGGACTGGTGATCACCCGGTTACGCGTAAGCGCCCCGATGGCGGCGGCGGTGGTGCTGCCGATGGCAAAGCATACCGTGCTTTCGGGGAGCGAGTTGGACGTAAAAAAGCTGCGCACGCTGCTGGGACTGAAAAACAGTATGCCGTCGTAATCCTCATCCAGCGCGGCGGGTGTTTCAACGGTGTTGTACACGACTATCTCATCAACTCCGATGCCGTTTTCCTGCAGGTGGTCCGGCAGGTCCGCCCGGCGGATGTTTCCGCTGAAGAACACTACTTTATCGGCGATGCCGTCGGCCAGGATCTTTTTCGCCAGGTCCAGCGAGTTGGCCGCCGTGCCTTCGATCACCACGTTCAGCATCCTTTCTTCCACGGCCTGGCGGGTGGCGCCTTCGATGCAATACACGCGGTGCCTGGCGGCCAGCCGGGCTTCATCGTGCATCCATACGCCGGTTACGAATTTCACGGCGTTGGGACTGGTGAACACCATCACGCCGCCGGTTGATGCCAGCTCCATGATGCGTTTCCTTGTTTCAGGCGTTATCACGGGCTGCACGTCAATAAAAGCCTGGGCCGCCACGGCAATGCCATGCTGTGCGGCCGTGTGCACCAGTTCCTGGGGCAGCGGCTTCGTGCTTAATATGCGGTAATTATGCCTGGGCATTCCTGATCTCTTCAATGATAACGTCCCCGCCTTTTTCCAGCACTTCCCGCGCTGCGGCTCTTCCCAGCCCCGGTGCTTCCGTAACCGGCACCTGTCGCGATACGGTGATGCTGCGGTCGCCGTTCAGGCTGCAAAGGTTCCCTTCAAATACGATCTGGTTACCGTCCACATAAGCGTATGCGCTGATGGGAGTGGTGCAGCCACCGAGAAGGGTGCGGAGGAATTCTCTTTCTATGCCGGTGCAAAGTGCGGTTTCAGAATGATTGAGGGGGGCGAGGGCCTCACGGCAATGGCCGTCGTTTTCGCGGCAGGCCACCACGATAGCGCCCTGTGCGGGGGCGGGCAGCATCCAGTCCAGTATCACTGAATTGGCGGGCCTTACATTGATCCTTTCCAGTCCTGCGGCGGCGAATATGGCCGCATCCCAGTTTTCAGCGGCCAGCTTTTGCAGGCGCGTGTTCACATTGCCGCGGAGGTTGTGCATGCTGTGCTGCGGAAAACGCCTGAGCCATTGCGCTTTGCGGCGGATGCTGCTGGTCGCAATATTGGCGGCGTAAGTTGTATCGTAGAGGAAGTCTGTGTCTTTTTTGTATACCAGCAGGTCTTTCACATTGCCGCGCTCCAGTACGGCGGCGTTCATCAGGCCTTTGGGCAGCTGGGTGGGCACGTCTTTGAAAGAATGAACGGCGATGTCTATCCGGTCAACCAGCATTGCCGCGTCAAGGCTTTTGGTGAATATGCCCTGCACGCCTATTTCATACAGCGGGGTTACAAGGTCGATGTCGCCATCGCTTTTGATGGGAACGAGTTCCGTGGCATGACCGTTGGCGGTCAAAAGATCTTTCACCAGGTTGGCCTGCCACAATGCGAGCTGGCTTTCCCGTGTACCTATCCTGATAACTTTGTCCATTGCTTATTCCTGGTTAATACCGGTCTCGAATATTTCGCTGATCATGGCGATGTATTGGTCGCCTTTGTCCGACTCGGATTCGCGGCGCACTTTGCCGGCCATGAGATTGATCATTTTCTGGATGATGCGGGACGATACCTGTTCCATGTCTTCCAGTTTATAGTGCGCGCCGTTCTTCTGTTCCCTGATCTCGCGGGCGTGGATCTCCGTCAGTTTTTCCTTCACGGCCTTCAGCACCACGGCATGCTTGCGCATCTTGAACCAGTAGAGGAATTCCTCCATATGCTCTTCGATGATGGCCATGGCCTTGGGTACTTCGTTCAGGCGTTTCTGCAGGGTTTCGTCCTGCACTTTGCTCAGGTCGTCCACGTTCACCACTTCCACATGCGCCAGCTCCCGTACTTCGGGGGCTACGTTGAAGGGAATGGAGAGGTCCACGATCAGTTTGGAAGCGGTGCCTTCCACATGAGCCTTGTGAATGGTGGGTTGGGGTGCATTGGTGGCCACGAGTATCACGTCCGCGCTTTGCAGGACGCCATCCATTTCCTCGTAGGGGGCGTATTGCAGGCCGTGCTGGCCGGCAAATTCTTCCGCTACCGCGGTGGTGCGGTTGATGAGCGTGATGTTGCGCACGCCGAGGTATTCCATCATGTTCTTGCAGGTGTTGCGGCCTATTTTGCCCACGCCCAGCAGCACGATCTTTTTCTGTTGTATATCAGCCACCTTGCCCTCCAGCAGCCTCACCGCGGCAAATGCAACGGATACAGTGCCCGAGCTGAGGCCGGTTTCATTTTTGATGAGCTTGGAAACCTGTAACACGCTGTTCACCAGCCTTTCCAGGAAAGTGCCTACGCAGCCCTGCGCTTTCGCGAATTTGGCCGCGCCCTTGATCTGCCCGATGATCTCGTAATCGCCGAGTATCTGGGAATCGAGGCCGGTGCCCACATGGTAGAGATGGCGGATGGCCTGCTCGCCGGATTTGTGATAGGCCAGCCCTGCGAACACCTGCGGGTTGCCGTTGGTGGCGCTGCATAGCAGGTCCATCAGGTCCCTGGCGTTGCTGGCAAAACCGTAGATTTCCGTGCGGTTGCAGGTGGAAAGCACGAACAGATCGTCCATGCCTGCTGCCTTGGCGGCGAGTAAGAGTTGCTGGTATTGGTCCTGATTAATCGCAAATAATCCACGGATCGCAGCGTCAGTTTTCTTATAGTTGATTCCAACAATATGAAAATTCGATATGTCTTTGGGCTGATTGACCTGCATGTTTTTTCTAAAAAGCTTCCGGTTGCAAAAATACAGGCCTGCGCTTCAAAACCGCGCCGGGCGCTGTCACTCCACTGTCATTTCTACCCCTGGTGATAAGGGCTCTGAAAAAATGATTTTGGTCAGGTGTCGTAATAAGCACTGCAGCGCTGCGTTACAACAGATCAATGACACAAACCGGCGCTGGCTGAGTGATGCTTATCATCTCCAACATGCCTGTGCACAGGGTTTTCAAAGCATTGAATCTAACAATTTAATGACAGAAGGAGGAGGAGAAAGGATGAAAAGCCCTTACTTTTGCAACAATTTTTTAGGTCTTATGGTCGCGAAATCTGATACTGCAATTATACTGATGAACCTCGGTTCGCCGGATTCCACGTCGGTTCCGGATGTGAAGAAATACCTGCTGGAGTTCCTGATGGACAAACGGGTGATAGACTATCCCTGGCTGATGCGCAAGCTGCTGGTAGGCGGCATGATCGTTCCGCGACGTGCGGAAAGGAGTGCTGAAGCGTATAAGAGCATCTGGTGGGAAGAAGGTTCCCCGCTGATCGTGCTTACTAGGCAATTGCAGAAAGCCCTTCAGCACGACCTGGAGATACCGGTGGAGATCACCATGCGTTACGGCAATCCTTCCCCCGCCGATACGTTCGATAAGCTGATGAAGGAACACCCGGGGCTGAAAGACGTGATACTCGTGCCGCTGTACCCGCATTACGCCATGAGCAGCTACGAAACCGCCGCCGAATACGCGAAGGAAATACACCGTAAAAAACGTTATCCCTTCGAGCTGAAGCTGGTAGACCCGTTCTACAAACATCCTGATTACATCCACGCCATGGCCGAAAGCATGCGCCCTTACGTGGAACAGGAATACGATCACATACTGTTCAGTTACCACGGTATACCGGTAAGGCACCTACGAAAAGGCGACATTACCGGCGGGCATTGCCTTAAGGTGAACGATTGCTGCCATGTGGACAGCAAAGCGCATAGCCAGTGTTACCGTCACCAGATAACCGTTACCTCCGAGCTGGTTGCGAGGCAGCTGGGCATCCCGCGGGAAAAATGGAGCATCAGCTTCCAGAGCCGCCTGGGCCGCGAGGAATGGGTGAGGCCGTATACGGACGAGCTGTTCCAGCAATTGCCCGCACAAGGCAAGAAAAAGCTGCTGGTAGTATGCCCGGCTTTTGTGTCTGATTGTCTGGAAACCCTGGAAGAGATCGCTGTGGAAGGGAAGCATACCTTCATCAGCAGCGGCGGCGACAGCTTTACAATGATTCCCTGCATGAACACGCATCCTGTGTGGGTAAGGGCCCTGGGCAACCTGTGCCGCGAAAAGATGGAAGCAGTAACGGTCTGAGCCTGTTCTGAAAATAATACTGAAGCCTGCGCTGTGATGCACCATCAGCGCAGGCTTTTTTTATGTGTGGCGGAGTGTTTCTCCGCTTTTTTCTTTAAATTTCATGAGCAAAATCCAAACCATGATCCTGGCCGTATTGAAAGAAAAAACAGGAGAGAACAGGGTGTCGCTCGTTCCGGAAGTAGTGAAACAGCTCGTGCAGCAGCACGTGGAAGTATGGGTGGAAGAAGGGGCGGGCCTGGGCGCTTTTTACGCAGACGCTATGTTTACAGAAGCCGGGGCGCTCATAAAATCCCGCGGCGAGCTGCTCCGGAAGGCAGACCTGCTGCTGTCGCTCCGCCAGCCCTCCCAGCAGGACTGGGAGCAGGTTCCGGCCGGGAAGATATGGATGGGTGTTTACCAGCCCCTGTATAACCCCGCGCTCATGCAAAAATGGGCGGATAAGAAGTTCACCGTTTTCAGCCTCGATACCATTCCCCGTACCACCCGCGCCCAGAGCATGGATGTGCTCAGCTCGCAGGCCAATATTGCGGGATACAAGGCAGTGGTGCTTGCCGCGTATACCTATAGCCGTTATTTCCCGATGTTCATGACCGCCGCCGGCAGCATTCCTCCCGCCAAAGTGCTCATTTTAGGCGCCGGCGTGGCGGGCCTGCAGGCCATTGCCACCGCGCGCAGGCTGGGCGCCGTGGTAGAGGTGTTCGATACGCGGCCTGCCGTAAAGGAGGAAGTAATGAGCCTGGGCGCGAAGTTCGTGGAAGTGGAAGGCGCCGCCGATGCATCCAAAGCAGGCGGTTATGCCGTGGAGCAGTCCGCCGATTACCAGGCGAAACAAACGGCGAAGATCGCGGAAAGCGCTGCGAAGGCGGATATCATTATCACCACCGCGCAGATCCCCGGCAAGCCCGCTCCCATACTTATTACCAAAACCATGCTGGAGGCCATGCGCGCAGGCTCCGTGATCATAGACCTGGCGGCCGCCACCGGGGGCAATACCGAACTGACGAAAGATGCGGCCACCGTTGTGCACAACGGCGTTACCATCATCGGTAATTCGGACCTGGCGGGAAGCGCCCCCGCAGACGCGAGCAAGCTCTATGCCCGCAACGTGCTGAATTTCCTGAAGCTGATCCTCACCAAGGAAGGAGGGTTGCACCTGGATTTCGGGGACGACCTGGTAAAAGGCACCTGCATCGTGCATAACGGCGAGATCGTGAATGAACGGGTGAAGCAGCTGCAACCCGCCGCTGTATAAACTTTCAACTAATTAAATACGTGAATATGACCGCAGTACTGGATTTTTTACAACTGCACATCGAGATGGTGTATATCGTCATACTGTCCATTTTCCTGGGGATCGAGGTGATCGGCCGGGTGCCTTCCGTACTGCATACCCCGCTGATGAGCGGCGCCAATGCGATACATGGCGTGGTGATCATCGGCGCCATCATCGTGATGGGAAAAGCGGAATCAGACAACTACCTGGCGCTGATCCTGGGTTTCCTGGCGGTGATCCTGGGAACGCTGAACGTAGTGGGCGGGTTCGTGGTAACGGACCGTATGCTGGAAATGTTTAAAAAGAAGAAATAATCATATGGATTCAACTACCACCGGGATCTGGCCTTCCATTTTGTCTATCGCTTACCTGATCGGTTCCGTTACCTTCATCATCGGCCTGAAAATGCTCAGCAATCCTGCTTCCGCACGGAAAGGCAACCTGATCGCCGCAGCCGGTATGTTCATTGCCATTGTGGGAACTATTTTCCTGTACGAGGAAAACGGGGAAAAGCTGGGGAATTACGGCTGGATATTCGGAGGGCTCCTGATCGGTTCCGTGGTTGGCGTGCTGGCGGCGAAGAAAGTGAAAATGACGGCCATGCCGGAAATGGTGAGCATGTTCAACGGCATGGGCGGCGCCTGCGCCATGCTGATATCGATCGTGGAATTTAACCATTTGGTGCATGGAGGCGCGGCAATAAATGTGGTAGCGGGTTTCAAGGCGCTGATCGCCGGCGCGGAATTCGACGCATTTACCAATGTGACCGGCAAGCTGCTGGTAATATTGCTCGGGCTCATTATCGGGAGCGTATCTTTCGCAGGCAGCGTGATCGCCTGGGGCAAGCTGAACGGGAAGATCAAAGATTTTGCGTTCAAAGGCCAGCATATCGTTAACCTGCTGGTGCTGGGCGTTATCGTCATCCTGATGGTGTGGTTACTGGTATCCGCGCATCAGACAAGTACTTCCGATGTTTCTTTTAACCTTGAGATCAACAACTCTTCCATCCATCTTAACTCAGGCGGCGCACTGGCTGGCCTGAGCGCGGGTTTTTATATTATTCTTGCTTTGTCTGTCGCATACGGCATCCTGTTCGTAATGCCGATCGGCGGGGCAGACATGCCGGTGGTGATCTCTTTGCTGAACTCTTTCACCGGCGTAGCCGCGGCCTGCGGCGGTTTCCTCTACAATAATCCGGTGATGCTCACCGGCGGTATCCTCGTAGGTTCAGCGGGTACCATTCTTACCATCCTCATGTGCAAGGCCATGAACCGTTCGCTGAAGAACGTGCTGATCGGCTCTTTCGGCGCTACTGCCACAGGTGGCGGCGCGGCGAAGGAATTCGGGAATTACAAGGAGATCAGTATTTCCGATGCGGCCGTGGTACTGCGTTATGCCAGCAAAGTGATGATCGTGCCGGGTTACGGCCTGGCGGTGGCGCAGGCGCAGCACGTATGCCACGAGCTGGAAAAATTGCTGGAAGACCATGGCGTGGAAGTGAATTATGCCATCCATCCTGTTGCCGGCCGTATGCCGGGACATATGAACGTATTGCTGGCTGAAGCCGATGTGCCTTATGAAAAGCTGGAAGAAATGGAACAGGCCAATGCCGCCATGGCCAGCACTGACGCTGTGCTCGTATTGGGCGCGAACGACGTGGTGAACCCTGCAGCGAAGAACGATCCAGCCAGTCCCATTTACGGTATGCCCATCCTGGAGGTGGAGCTGGCCAAAATGGTGATCGTAAATAAACGCAGCATGAAACCGGGATATGCGGGCATTGAGAACGAGCTTTTCTTCCAACCCAAAACCTCCATGCTTTTCGGCGATGCAAAATCGGTGCTGCAACAGCTGGTAGCTGAAGTAAAGGCGCTTTAACCGTCATTGCGAGGAGTAGCGGGGATTTTGTGCGGGGCTGCGACGAAGCAATCTCCTCCTGGTATTGGAGCATCTACATTCAACGCAGGAGATTGCTTCGTCGCCCACCCGCTTTAGCTCTGCTGCTTCTCGCAATGACGGACTCGCCCCTCCCGCTTTAGCTTCGCTGCTCCCCGCAATGACGAAAACTGATAAATCTGTACCTTTGCGGAAAAACAGCAATTGTCAGCGTTACCAAGGGCTTTAACCGATAGTTTACAGGGTCTTCCCGGTTTTCGGGAAGAAGCGTTTTTACAGGTGCATCAGTCGCCTGAACGTATTACTTCCATCAGGTTGCAGACGCAGAAAATAACGGATGTCAGCGCAGTGTTCCCGCAGCTGGAAACCTCGCCCGTTCCCTGGGCCCGAAGCGGCTATTATCTTTCCAGCCGCCCTTCCTTCACTTTCGACCCGCTTTTCCATGCCGGCGCCTATTACGTGCAGGAAGCCTCTTCCATGTTCCTGGAAGAAGCCATCCGGCAGGTGGCCAATACCAGCGTTCCGCTCAGGGCGCTCGACCTTTGTGCCGCGCCCGGCGGCAAAAGCACGCTCATACAAGGCGCGCTTCACCCGGAGAGCATACTGGTTGCCAACGAAGTGATCAAGACCCGCGCGGCCCTGCTGGCGGATAATATCACCCGCTGGGGCGCGCCCAACGTGGTGGTGACGAACAACGATCCCCGCGATTTCTCCCGCCTCCCCGGTTATTTCGACCTGTTGGTGGTGGACGCGCCCTGCTCCGGCTCAGGCCTCTTCCGCCGCGACCCTGAAGCAGTGGAGGAATGGAGCCGCGATAATGTGATCCTCTGCAGTCAGCGCCAGCAAAGGATACTGGCGGACGCGCTGCCCGCGCTGCAACCCGGCGGCGTGCTCATTTATTCCACCTGCTCCTATTCCGGGGAAGAAGACGAGGAGATCATGGATTGGCTGGTGGAAAATTTCGGCATGGAAAATATCCCCCTGCAGCTCAGGCCCGAATGGCATATCGTGGAAACCGCCTCCACGCAACATAAAGCGCTGGGTTACCGTTTTTATCCTGACCAGGTGAAGGGCGAAGGTTTTTTCATCGCCTGTTTCCGCAAACCGGGAACGCCTGCCGCGCCGCCGAAGATCAAAGCGGGCTTCAGCGGCCTGCCGCGGAAAGAAGCAGAGCTAGTGCAGCCCTGGTTGCAGGATGAGCGCGAAATAGCGCTGATGGCGCATAAGGGAGAAGCGATCGTGCTCACTGCGCCGTTGGCAAAAGAGATCCCGCTGCTGCAAAAACAATCCTACATCCGGAAAGCGGGCGTAAAAGCAGGCCAGCTCACGCCCCGGGAGCTGGTGCCGGACCATCAGCTGGCGCTCAGCACCTGCATTTCAAACAATTTGCCTTCCATGGAACTTTCGCTGGAGCAGGCTTTACGTTACCTTCGCAAAGAAGAGCTTGTTCTGGATAACGTGGCAAAAGGATGGACCCTCATGCGTTTCAACGGGAAAAACCTGGGCTGGGCCAAGATCCTGCCAAACCGTGTCAACAATTATTACCCGAAAGAAATGCGCATCCTGAAAGCCGGTACGCCCGACTTATAAACATGTGAAGAAATAGTGCCGCCAACGCTTGGGGAGCTGCAACAAATTCAGTTTTTTGCCGTTCGATAATAAATGAAAATTCGTATTAAACACATATATTCGTTCCCTTAAAGTATTAGAAATTATGTTAAAGTCAGTTTTGATAGGTGTTTTGATGACCGGTGCAATTAGGGTAGCCGCGCAGGATACGCTGATTGTACAGGGCAGTTCACCCGATCTGTATTTGACGCATTCCGTGAAGAAAGGGGAAACCTGGTACAGCCTGGGCCGTGCGTACGGTCTTAGCCCGAAGGACATTGCAGCCAGGAACAAGATGCAGATGGACCAGGGCCTGAGCCTCGGCAAACAGATCACGATACCGCTGAATAAAAATAATTTTGTGCAGGAGAAAAACGCCGGTTCAGGCGTAAGACCGGTATACCACCGTGTGCTTGAAAAAGAAACGCTGTACAGGATCCATGTGAAATACGGTAAAGTGCCGTTGGATAACGTGCGCGAATGGAACCGCTTCTCCGGCGACGGTGTGCAGAAAGACGCATTCCTCGTTGTGGGTTACGTGAAAGGCAACGGCCAGTCCGCAGCACTGCCCACAGCAACGCCTCCCTCGGGAGATGTAGCCGCGGCGCCCAAGGCCCTGCCGCCCGCGCCCGAAACGAAACCCGCCCCGAAACCGCAGTCCGCTGCCCCCGAAACAAAGCCCGTAGCCAAATCGCAAACAGTCGAGCCCGAAACCAAGCCTGCGCAAACCGCTGAGCCGGAAACCAAGCCTGTTGCCAAATCGCAATCCGCCGCGCCGGAAACAAAACCAGCGCCGGCCGGAGACACGGAAGTGACAGCGCCCGTTGAAAGAGAAACGCCGGTGACCAGCGTTGGCAGAACGCCTTCCGTTCCCGATGGCGGTTTTGAGCAGCAATACCAGCAGCAGACCAACAACGGCCGCAACGCCGTGTCGGAAAAAGGCCCCGGGAGCTGGTTCAAAAGCAACGCAGTGATCGGTTCCGGAAAATATTATGCTTTGCATAACACCGCTCCGCGCGGCACCATCGTAAAAGTGACCAATCCGCTCACCGGCCGTTCCATCTACGCGAAAGTGCTGGACGCCATCCCCCAGCTCAAAGCCAACGCCAACCTGATCATCAAACTCAGCGACGCCGCACAGGACGCGCTGGGCATCAATGAATCCAGGTTCTACTGCGAGCTGAGCTATGATGAAAAATAATCACTGTTATGAAATGTGAACACCTGCTTAACCCCGATGAACTGGCCGTGCTGGGAAAACCTGGCAACGACAGGGAACTGCTGGACTGCCTGATCAGGGAAAAATACCTGCTGGTGGTGGATTGGAAAGGAGAGGACGAACCCGGCGCGATAGGTAATTTCCTTCAGAACAGGGCCGCCGCGCTGATCCCCGGTACAAAATTCAACACCAGCGAAGCGTACAGCGAGCTGGCCAAAGAAGAACTTGCGGTTGGCGACGCTGTGCCTTTCCTGCTGGCACATTTCCAGAAACGCCTGAAGAGGATCAAGCTCACCATCATCCTGCAGGACCAGCAAAATGACAGCTATTACATCGGGCTGGTAAAGGAGGAGAGCGTGAAGGACCTGAAGAAACAGAATGATGAATTCTGGAACTTCACAGTCTTCGGCAGCCTCACCGGCGAAGTGCTCTACACCGTGAATTGCGACTGCGGCAGCATGAACGTATGGCAGCTGAAACGCGGGGAACCGCTTACAGACGATACCTGCCAGGATTGCGGCAAAGTATTGTTCGACAAGGAAGGCAACGCTTCGCTGCCGGTCATCAAAGAATATCTTTAGGAAAATCATAAAAACGTCCCGGCTGAGCGGGACGGTTTTTTATAAAGTAGCTTCAGAACCTGAATCCCCGCAGGAACTCCACCACGCCCATCCTTTTCTTCCCTTCCAGCTGGATGTCAGTAACGCCGATGTAACCGCCCGGCGCAGCGAATTTCAGGTAAGTCTTATGATCTGTATGTACAGAGCCCGGTGCATGCGGATGCTGCGCCGTCTCTTTCTCCGCTTTGAATATCTTGAGGGTTTTATCCTGCAGTATCGTAAATGCAGTGGGATAAGGGCTCAGGCCGCGAATGAGGTTGTAGATATTCTCCACGGGCATTTCCCAGTTGATGCGGCAGGTCTCTTTAAATATTTTGGGTGCATGTTTTAATTCCTCCGGCGGGATATTGTTTTGCACGGTGCCGGTGATATCACCTTTTTCCAGGGAAGCCACTGTCTGGATCAGCACTTTCGCGCCTTCTTTCATCAGCGTATCATACAGCTCGCCCGCAGTTTCGTCGTCACGGATGGGCACTTTGGAAGAATAGAGGATGTTGCCGGTATCGATTTCATGCTGCAGCCTGAAGGTCGTAACGCCGGACTCTTTTTCGCCATTGATTACCGCCCAGTTGATAGGCGCCGCGCCGCGGTATTGCGGGAGGAGGGACGCATGTACATTCACCGTGCCGAAGCGCGGCATATTCCACACTACTTCCGGCAGCATGCGGAATGCCACCACTACCTGGAGGTCCGCATTATACGATTTCAGCTCTTCCAGGAAAGCGGGGTTCTTCAGTTTCTCCGGCTGTAATACGGGAATGTTCTTGTCCACGGCGTATTGTTTCACCGCGCTCTGCTGAAGCTGTAAGCCTCTGCCGGCGGGCTTATCCGGCGCCGTGACCACCGCGGCCACATCGTGTCCATGCTGTACCAGCGCATCCAGGGAGGCCACCGCAAATTCAGGTGTGCCCATAAAAATGATCCTCATGGGTGCAAAGGTATTTTATAAAATGATTATTCCCGTCATTGTGAAGAGCAGCAGGGCGGTTTGCTGGTGCAATGAAGGGCTCTCCTGGTCAGGGATAGAGCAGGTACTTCTTCCTGATTTTCTTAAATGCCTTAATGCCGGGCTCCCAGCTTTTGTAGATCTTTTCCGCCGG
Source organism: Chitinophaga sp. 22620 (assembly GCF_052044405.1). Classification (NCBI taxonomy): domain Bacteria; kingdom Pseudomonadati; phylum Bacteroidota; class Chitinophagia; order Chitinophagales; family Chitinophagaceae; genus Chitinophaga; species Chitinophaga sp. 22620. Next base: position 702,640 of record NZ_JBQEMV010000002.1, read on the forward strand.
CATTCCTTTTTTGATCTGTTCCTGCAAAACCGCATTCCCGGCCAGTTTGTTGAAAAATGTGTTGAAGAATTTATCCTTGTCGGGAAACAGTTTGTATGCGTTGATAAGGTAGCACACGTTCACGCCTCCTACCAGTGTTTTTGTTTCGCGCCAGGGCGAAAAATCGTATCCGTAACAAAGGGAATCCATCAGCACCGGCTTTTTGGCACCCGGTACGCTGCGCGGCGTGAAGGAATAAGGAAGGGTTTTGGGGAATGAGGGATGGCCGTATACTTCGAAAGGCTTGTCTGTACCGCGCCCCAGGCTGATGGCCGTGCCTTCGAACAGGCAAAGGCCGGGGTAGAGAAGGATCGCGTTCATTGTGCGAAGGTTCGGCGATGGGGGTATTGTGATCTCATAACCGAACGGCATGTCGCGGTTGTAATGGAGGCAGGTGATCACCTGGAGGTCGCACTGCGCCTTGTTATCGAGCCAGCCTTCCCCGTTCAGCATCCTCGCATATTCACCCACCGTCATGCCATGCATGACGGGAATGGGCTGCATGCCGACGAATGAACGGAAAGCTGTGTCCAGCACAGGACCGTCAATGACGAAACCATTCGGGTTAGGCCGGTCGAGCACGATGAGCGGCTTGCCGTTCTCCGCGGCGGATTCCATCAGTTCTTCCAGCGTGGAAATGTAGGTGTAAAAACGTACGCCCACGTCCTGCACGTCAAAAACAAGGATGTCCACATCCGCGAGATCCGCCGAATCGGCTTTGCGGTGTTTGCCGTAAAGCGAAATGATGGGCACGCCCGTTCTTTCATCGGTGCTGTTCCCCACTTTTTCTCCTGCATCCGCCTGCCCGCGGAAGCCGTGCTCCGGGCTGAATATCTTCACGATCTTCACGCCCCGTTTCAGCAGCGAATCTACCAGGTGGGTGCTGTCGTTGATCACGGAAGTCTGGTTCACCAGCATGCCTACGCGCTTCCCCTCCAGCAGCGGCAGGTATGCTTCCGTGCGTTGCGCGGCGGTGACCACCGGCGGCGGCGTCTTTTGAGAAAATGCGGTTAAACAGCTGGTTAGCAATAGTATGCAGGCATGGAATTTCATGGCGGAACAACGTTGAGTACAACAAAATAACGCTGCTGTTCCAGAAATCAAAAACAAAATCTGTACCTTCACTGTCTATTATCTTATTTTAAATATTTTATATGCAACAAGTTAAGTCCGGTGATACCGTTAGGGTTCACTATCTCGGCAAGTTACAGAATGGTAACAAGTTTGATTCTTCAGAAGGAAGAGAGCCACTGGAGTTCAAAGTAGGTACCGGACAGGTGATCAAAGGGTTCGATAACGGTGTGCTGGATATGAAACCGGGAGAGAAAAAAACGCTGAACATCCCCGTGGAAGAAGCGTACGGCCCCAAGAGCGACGAGCTGATCATGGAGTTCCCTAAAGCGAATATCCCGGCGGATCTGAACCCCACCGTGGGCATGGAATTGCAGATGAGCAATCCCCAGGGCCAGGTGTTTCCCGTGAAAGTGGCGTCCATCGGTTCTGAGTTCATCACCCTCGATGCCAACCACCCCCTGGCAGGTGAAGCCCTGATCTTCGAGATCGAACTGGTGGAAATTGTGTAACAAATATTCTGTTCACTAAAATACTGAAAGTAAAAAGCGGGCCCGGTCCTGCTTTTTACTTTTACTTTTTATACCCATGGATAAAAACTACGCATACTCCGTAACAGAACGTTTCCTGCGCTATGTGCAGATCGATACGCAGGCGGACCCGTTGAGCAAAACCTTTCCTTCCAGCGCCAAACAGAAAGACCTCTCCCGGTTGTTGGTACAGGAATTGCAGCAGATCGGCCTTTCCGATGTTGTGACGGATGAATATGGCTACGTATACGCCACCATTCCCGCCACTACAGACAAAGAGGTGCCTGTGATCTGTCTCTGCGCGCATATGGACACAGCGCCGGACTGCAGCGGCGCGAATGTAAAACCGATCGTCCACAAAGCATACGACGGAAAGGATATCATTCTGCCGGACGATACCTCACAGGTGATCACCGTCAGGGAACATCCTTACCTCGCCGGAAAGACCGGCGACGACATCATCACCGCCAGCGGCACCACCCTGCTGGGTGCGGACAACAAAGCCGGCGTGGCGGAGATCATGGACGCGGCGCAGTACCTGGTGCAGCATCCCGAAATAAAGCACGGGAAGATCAGGATACTTTTTACGCCCGACGAAGAAGTGGGCCGCGGCGTGGAGCATGTGAACATGGAGCAGCTGGGCGCGCAGTTCGGCTACACGATGGACGGCGGCGAGCTGGGCTCGCTGGAAGATGAAACATTTTCAGCGGACGGCGTGAAGATCACCATCCATGGCGTAAGCGTGCATCCCGGTGCGGCGAAAGACAAGCTGGTGAGCGCGATAAAGATCGCGGCGGATATCCTGCACGTGCTGCCTAAAGATATCCTGTCCCCCGAAACCACCGAAGACCGCCAGGGTTTCATCCACCCCGTGCGCATCGAAGGGATCACGGAAAAGGCGGAGATCGATTTTATCATCCGCGACTTTACCACCGCGGAGCTGGAAGGGCATGAGTTTTTCCTGCGCAAGATCATGGAAACGGAAGTCTCGAAACATCCCGGCGCAAAAGGCGAGTTTAAGGTGACGGAGCAATACCGCAACATGAAAGAGGTGCTGGATAAGCACCCGCAGGTGGTGGCCAACGCAGAGGAAGCGATCCGGCGCGCCGGTATCAAGCCGCTGAAAATGAGCATCAGGGGCGGAACCGACGGCAGCAGGCTTTCGTTTATGGGCCTGCCCTGCCCGAATATTTTCACCGGCGAAATGGCGCTGCACAGCAAACACGAGTATGTAAGCATCCAGGATATGCAGAAGGCCGTGGATACGATTATCCATCTCGTACAGGTTTGGGAGGAACGCAGCTGATAATATTTTCAGGGCAAATCCGTTTTTTTATTATTACTTTAAACCCTTGTTATACTTTCAGGTATATACATTTGCAAGGTTAAAATTCAATACATGTTGCTAGGACTCGTTACAGTTTTGCAGGATTCCCTTTTACTGCCCAAAGCGGATACAGTGGCCGCGGGCCTCAGTGCGGCAGCCGCAGCGCCCCAGGAGATCAAGCTCTGGGATATGATCGTGAAGGGCGGCCCCCTCATGATCCCGCTCGGTATACTTTCCGTGATAGCCGTATACGTATTCGTGGAAAGGTATCTGACCATTTCCCGGGCAGGTAAGCTGGAAAACAATTTTATGCCGATGGTGAGGGATCATATCACCACAGGCAACATCAGCGCAGCGCGTTCTCTTTCCAAGAACACCGCAGGGCCTATTGCGCGCATGATCGACAAAGGCATACAGCGCATCGGCAAACCGACGGACGCCATTGAGAAATCCATGGAGAACGTAGGCAAGCTGGAGATATACAAAATGGAGAAAAACCTCGTGATACTCGCCATCATTGCGGGTATTGCGCCGATGTTCGGTTTCCTTGGCACTATCGCCGGTATGATCCAGACATTCTTCAACATCTCCCAGACCTCAGACATCACCCTCAGCACCATCGCGGGCGGCATCTATGTAAAAATGGTGACCTCCGCTGCGGGCCTCATTATCGGCCTGGTGGCCTATATCGGCTACAGCTTCCTGCAGGCGCAGATAGACAAGGTGATCAATAAGATGGAAGGCGCTTCTTCTGAATTCATAGACGTGCTGCTGGAACCATCTAAATAAACTTTCAAACAGAAACCTGTTCAAATATGAATTTGCGGAGGAATAAAAAAGGGACTGCGGAACTGCACAGCGGCGCGTTGAACGACATCCTGTTCATCCTGCTCCTGTTCTTCCTGATCGTGTCTTCCCTGGCCAATCCCAACGTCATCAAGCTGATGTTGCCGAAGGCCAAAAGCAATACCAAAGCAAAGCAAACGGTAGTGGTGAGCATCGATGCGGGGCAGCAGTATTATGTGGGAACGAATAAAGTAGATTTCGCAAGCCTGCGCCAGGTGCTGGCTACCAAGATCCCCCAGGGCGAAGTGGATCCTACGATCGTGATCAATGCGGAAGAGACCGTGCCCATTGGCATGGTGGTAGGCGTGATGCAGATTGCGAGGGAACTGGGCGCCAAAACGGTGCTGGGTACCGCCAACCCGCAGAATGCGCCGCCGGCGAAGTAAAATATAAGGCTGCCGGCACGGCGGCCCGAAAATAACCGAGTAATCCCGGCGCCATGCCGGGATTATTTTTTTACCGCCCTTACCATCCGGTCTTTGCCGAACATATCCTGCCGCAGCCGCACGTCCGCAAATCCTTCTTTTTCCAGCAGGCTCACTACTTCGGGGCCAAATGATTCATGTATCTCGAAATACAGCTTCCCGCCGTTTTCCAGCCTTTCTTTGGCAAGCCCGGCGATGCGGCGGTAGAACAGCAGCGGCTCCTTATCCGGCACGAACAGCGCGATGGAGGGCTCGAAAGCCGTTACGAGCGGCTGCATTTCACTGCGTTCCTTTTCGGGGATGTAGGGCGGGTTGCTGATGATGATATTGAAGGAGGGAAGCACCTGCGCGGCATCCGCGCTCAGTACGTCCTGGAGCACGAAGCGGATGGGCGTATGCTGAAGGCTGGCATTCCGCGTGGCCAGCGCGATGGCGGTGGTGCTTACATCCATGGCCCAGACGTCTGCCGCGGGCCAGTGTTTTTTGATCGCGATGGGGATGCAGCCGCTGCCGGTGCCAATGTCCAGCAGGCGCCAGGCTGGCTGGGAGGGATGGTCTTTCAGTATCCATTCCACGAGCTCTTCGGTTTCGGGGCGGGGGATGAGCACCTGGTCGCTGACGAGCAGCTCCAGCCCGTAGAACCAGCTTTTGCCGGTGATGTGCTGAATGGGTTTGTGGGCCAGCAGGGCGGCAAGGGCTTGTTGGTACTGGTTTTCCTGGGCCGGGTTAAGGTCGCTGTCTTTATGCACCACCCGGTCCAGCTTACCCAGGCCGGTGATATGCTCCATCAGCAGGTGCCCGATGTTTGCGGCTTCGCGGGCGTCGTACAGGTGCCTGATGGCAGCCGTAAGGCCGGCAAATGCAGATTGAATCGTCATGATATTCAAATGATCAGCGGGAAAATCCCCGCTGAAACGATATTTTTGCAAACATATATTTTCAGCCGCAATCATGCACAGCAATCTTCACGAAATTTTCATGCAGCGATGTATCAGCCTGTCCCTCAACGGGGAAGGCATGGTGGCGCCCAACCCGATGGTGGGGGCGGTGCTGGTGCATGAAGGCCGTATCATCGGGGAAGGGTTTCACCGGGTGTATGGCGAAGCCCATGCTGAAGTGAACTGCATCAACAGCGTGGAGCCCGAGCTCCAGGAGCTGATCCCGCGGTCCACCATGTACGTAAGCCTGGAACCCTGCTCGCATCATGGCAAAACCCCGCCCTGCGCGGACCTTATCGTTTCCAGGAACATCCCTGAAGTGGTGATCGGCTGTGTGGACAGCTTTTCCAAAGTCTCCGGGCGTGGCATCAAACGGCTTGCCGAAGCCGGGGTGAAAGTGAGCACTGGCATCCTGGAAAAGGAATGCAGGGAAGCGAACCGCCGGTTTTTCACCTTCCATGAGCAGCAGCGCCCTTACGTGATCCTGAAATGGGCCCAGAGCCCCGACGGGTTCATTGCGGGCGTTACCGGCGCGCCGGTGCGTATTTCCGGGCCTTACAGCGACAGGCTCGTGCACCAGTGGCGCAGCCGCGAAGCGGGCATCATGGTGGGCACGCAAACCGCGCTGAAAGACAATCCCAGGCTCAATACGCGTCTCTGGCCGGGTAAAAGCCCCGTCCGCATCGTGCTGGACCTGGAGGAGAAAATACCGCCCCATTTTCACCTGCACGACGGCTCCGTGCAAACTATCTTTATCACCGGCCGCGATGTGGACCGGGAGCGGGAGCTGGTACCGCAGGTGATGGCGGTGCTGCATGCGGCGTCTATACAGAGCGTGATCGTGGAAGGAGGAGCCGGCCTGCTGCAACAGTTCATTAACAGCGGCATCTGGGACGAAATGAGGGTGATCACCGGGCAACAGCCTCTTGGTAATGGCCTCCGGGCGCCATACACGGGCAATGTAGCCGTATTGGAAAAAATAGATGCCGGCGGCGACCAGGTGGTGGTATATGGCCGGGAAACGGCGTAAAACAGGAAAATGGAAGTTTATTATACGATCGAAAAGAAGGCAGTAGCGGAATTTAAAGACAGGGGAAGCAAGTTCCTCGCGTTTGCTTACCCCGTTAAAACCCCTGAGCAGGTGAAAGAATGCCTCCAGGAAATAAAAAAAGAGCATCCCAAGGCCACGCATCACTGTTATGCTTACCGTTTGGGAACGGACGGGCTGCAATACCGCGCGGTGGACGACGGGGAGCCTTCCGGCTCAGCCGGGAAGCCCATCCTGGGGCAGATAGACAGTAAGCAGCTCACAGACGTGCTGGTGGTGGTGGTCCGTTATTTCGGCGGAACGCTGCTGGGCGTGCCGGGCCTGATCAACGCCTATAAAATGTCCTGCGCGCTGGTGCTCCAGCTTATTCCCGCCGTGCAAAAGAACGTGGAAGCGCGTTACCAGCTCGTGTTCGATTACACGATCCTGAACGATGTGATGATGGTGGTGAAACAGAACAACTGCACCGTGCTCAGCCAGGACATCCAGCTGTTCTGCAACATGGAAATAGGCATCCCCAAAGCCAGCCTGGACCTGTGCCTGCTGCGCCTCAAAGACATCTACAACCTTGAAGTGAAAGCGCTGTAATTACCGGAATGCTTTTCCCACATCCTTCAGGCTGACCCCGAATAGTTTTTTCACGATAGGATCGAGGTGCCTTTCGCTGCCCTGCAAATGGATGGTGCGGTGATAATGTTCCAGTTTGCCGCCCGGTTTCAGGGCGGCGGCGGGAGAGGAGCTTTCAAGCTCGTAGAACCGCCCCAGCTGGGGTTTCCCTTCGTCCGGCGGGCCGTCGTTATAGGCGTTTACCATGTCGCCCGCGAAGGGTTTGTTTTGTATGCCCCAGGCGGAGTTGACATATTTATGCGGCGCAGTGGGCATGGTGAATTGCACCACCGTCAGTATCTTATTGGCGGCATCGTAGCTTCCGAGCACGTTGTAGCAGGCATCCTGCCGCAGGCCGATCTTGCTGCGGTAATTGGCGTCCGCCCTGAAATACACGATGTTTCCTTCCTTTTTTAATCTTTCTTCCGGCACTTCCCCGAAATAATCATCATTAACGGCGCCGCCTGTACGAACCGGTATCATCACTGTATTTTTCTCCGCCGCGGGAAACATGCCGAGTATCCAGATGGAAGGCATGCCGTAAGCCGTGTCCCACTTCTGGCGGCCGGTGTTGGTAATGCTGTTGGCGGAATGGAAACCAACGGCATGAACGCTGCGGTGAAGGTCTGTGCGGAGATAATTACGCAGGTCGCGGCGGGCTATGAGGATGATGGTGCGGTTCACTTTGATGTTGAACTGGTGGCCTTTGTAGTTGGGCAGCTGCATGTCGCGCTCGAAGGAAACGCTGGACCTGGAGCGGGCCGTTACCTGGAAAGGCTCGGTGTCTATGGCTGCTGGCACCTGCCAGTGCTCAAGATCAAAGGTATCGCCCGGCGCAAAATAAAAGCTGTTCTGGCTGCCTTCGGGCCCCAGCCAGAAGCGGTCTTCCCCGCCAAAGGCGTTGATGTGCGGCTGCGGCTTACCGTCCGCAATGAGGCTGTGGTTGATCCAGCCCAGGCTGCGGCCCTTGTCGCCTTCCGTTGTGCTGGTCATTACGCGGCCCTGCCATGCGGGCACGATAGCGATGGCGGATTTGCTGGTGCTGTCCGTCAATACGATGGTTTCGGTATGTTCTTTCAGGAATGCAACGTCTGCCCCGAAGTTTTCCGGCCTGGATATGGTTTGCGGCTGTGTTGCGGGCTGCTGCTGTGCCGGTTGTTTGCGGGGACCGCAGGCGGCCAGGCACAGTGTGCCGTAGAGCACAAATTTTTTCATGAGATAGTAGTGGAATGGTCGTTAATGCACTGCAATGATAAAGTTTAATTTTAACAACATTAACCGCAGCAATATTGTGCAGTGCAATTTTTTTAAAGGAATCTGAAATATTATTTGCTGATTTCAAACAGTTTCCTATTTTTGCAATCCCAAAACGGGAAAGCGCGGAAGTAGCTCATTTGGTAGAGCACGACCTTGCCAAGGTCGGGGTGGCCGGTTCGAGCCCGGTCTTCCGCTCAAAACACAAAGCCTGGTTGATTCAACCGGGCTTTTTTTATGCGCAAGGCTGTTTGACCTTCCATGCATAAAAAAAGCTGCGTAATACGCAGCTTTCAAAATATCCTGATCTCTTGTTATTTGTATTTCGGTTCGTACAGGGAACTTTCCGGTACGGCTACTTTAGGTTTCCCTTTATAGCGGTGCCCAAACAGGGCGAAGCTGCCACCCACCAGGAGTGCCAAAACGCAGGCGAGCTGCAAATAAAACAGGAAACGGGAGGAAGAAACCCAGTCGCGGGTAAAATCGTTCGTATTTTCTACTGTATGCTGGTCCATATAGATTTTTTTCGCTCTGCAAACTTACAAAGGAAATTTTCAAAGTCCAAATCAGGAGCTTATTTCTTCTTCGGGTGCCAGAGGGTGGAAAAGGTGCGTTTGTTGAGGAAATAATAACGCCAGATCATGATCCCGTGGAACACGCCCTGCAGGTCGTAAAGCCGTTTGCGGGGAAAGGCCTCCGCCGTTGTTTTCCCTTCTTTCCTGCGCCAGCGGTAATAGTCGCGGTAGGCGCGGAAAATGGCCATCATGTCCCTGGGCTTGCCCGAAACCAGGCTCTTCACAGCCGCCATGAGGTCCAGCACATGGCGCTGGGTAAGTATGATCCATTGCTCGCCCGGGTGAAGGTTCTTCTTGAGCATGATGAGGTTGTTCCTGAAATTCAGGTACAGCTTGCGGGGATTGCCCTGCGGAAGGCTGCCGCCGCCCACGTGGTACACCGTTGCTGCCGGGCAGATGCTGATCCTGTAACCGGCGCGTTGCAGGCGCCAGCAAAGGTCCACTTCTTCCATATGCGCAAAAAAGTAAGGATCAAACCCGCCAACTTCCCGGAAGCAGGAAGAGCGGATGAACAATGCCGCGCCGGTGGCCCAGAAGATGTCCTGCGGGTTGTCGTATTGCCCTTTGTCTGTTTCGGTAGTATAGAGTATGCGCCCGCGGCAGAAAGTATAACCCAGGATGTCCATCCATCCGCCGGCCGCGCCCGCATATTCAAAACTATCGCGGTCGTGGTAAGCCCGGAGCTTGGGCTGGCAGGCCGCGATCTGCGCGTCCGCCTGCATCTGCTCCACCACCGGCGTGATCCAGTCAGGCTCCACTTCCACATCCTGGTTCAGCAGCACATAAATATCAGCCTCCACATGTTGGAGCGCTTCGTTGTATCCGCCAGCAAAACCGCTGTTGGTGGGATTCCTGATTATTTTTACCCCGGGGAACGATGCGGCAACAAAGGCCACGCTATCGTCTGTGGAAGCATTATCCGCCAGGTAGATCTCCAGGTTGCCGTACCGGGAAGCGCATACCGAAGGGAGAAAGCGTTCGAGAAAGGCTTTTCCGTTCCAGTTGAGGATCACTACCGCTACCGAGGGCAATACTGTCAAAAGAGTTCCGTTTAATCCGTGACGTAATAATTTAGCGTTGCAAATATGCAACAAAGCCTCCAAATATTACTAAATTAGTTGATTGTTAACAGCCGCTATGGCTGTGATTTTATAAACCAAAGATGTTTAAACAGTACATAGGCTGGAAGTTTACATTGGTGGCGGTGGCAGTGGTCATTATTGTGGCCACGATCTGGTTCGTGAACAACCTCTCTGAAAAAATACAGCACGAAGAAGCAAAAAATGTGGCCACCTGGGTGGAAGCCAACCGCGAGGTTTTGCAGGCTTCCGCAGACGCCAATATCAACCTGGCTTCAGTGATTGTTACCACCAATACGACCATCCCGCTTATCCTGACAGACGACCTGGGCCGGATCATCGACACCCGGAATATGGATTCCGCGAAGCTGGCTAACGACACGGCTTATTTCGGCCGGCAGCTGGCGGCGTTTAAAAAGCAGCATCCGCCCTTTATCATGGCGATAGACGCCAAAACGAATTATTACATCTATTACGGCGATTCCCTGATCCTGAAACAGGTGCGGTATTACCCGTACATCCAGCTGATGGTGGTGGCTTTGTTCATCGGCATTGTGCTGTTCGCGCTGTCGTCTACCAACCGGGCCACGCAGAACCTGGTGTGGGTAGGCATGGCGAAGGAAACGGCGCACCAGCTGGGCACCCCGCTCTCGTCTATGGAAGCGTGGCTGGAAATATTGAAGGACAAGGAAGAAAGCCTGGCCATCGCCACGGAGCTGGGCAAGGATGTGGACCGGCTGAAGCTGATCAGCGAGCGTTTTTCAAAAATAGGCAGCGTGCCGGTGCTGGAAGAGCACAACGTGGTGGGGCAGGTGGCCAATATGGTGGCCTATATCCGGAAACGGGCGCCCCAGAAAGTGCGTTTCACGCTGCAAACGGCGGAGCAGGAAGTAACGGCCATGATCTCGCCGGCGCTGTTCGACTGGGTGGTGGAAAACCTGCTGAAAAACGCGCTGGACGCGATGGAAGGGAAGGGGGACATTACTGTTGTGATCGAAAATCATCCCACTTATATTACGATAGATGTGACGGACACCGGTAAGGGCATTCCCAAAAGCCTGCAGGATAAGGTGTTCAACCCAGGTTTCAGCACCAAAAAACGGGGCTGGGGACTGGGGCTGTCGCTGGCCAAACGGATCATCCAGGAGTACCATAAGGGCCGGCTGACGGTGAAATGGAGCGAGGTGAACAAGGGGACTACGTTCAGGATCCTGCTCCGGAAATAAATTTATTTGCTTATTATTAAAAAGGCTTTATTTTTGCAACCCACAATCAACGCGGAGGTGGCGAAATTGGTAGACGCGCTACTTTGAGGTGGTAGTGCCTGAAAGGGCTTGGGAGTTCGAATCTCCTCCTCCGCACAAACGCCATAATGATAGATATCGTTATGGCGTTTTTCTTTTTGCCTTTTACTACGCTACCGGTGCATCAAAACATAAATTTTCACTTAAGTGAAAAATATAATGACAGGCAAGCCCTACATTGGCCCCCCGGTTTGCTGTGATGCCCGCGCTATAAATACTTGTTCCTGATTTCTTAATTTTAACCGGTTTAGCGCCCGGTGCGTCAACGTTCAAAACACCAGCGTATGAGTGAACATCATGAGATATTAAGGCAGCATTTGATGAACTTTGCGGCGCTAATGCCCAAAGATATCACAGACAGCCAGGCCTATTGGAAGAACCGTAAAATAAAAAAAGGCGATTTCTTTAATATGCAGAATGTGGTCTGTAACGACCTTGGATTGGTAGTGAAAGGAATTTTCAGGATCTATTATAATGACCCCGTGACCGATGAAGAAAAGAATATTTTCTTCTTTTCGGAAAACCAGTTTATCGTATCCTTCAGGAGTTTCATCACCCGTTATCCCTGTGCATATTTCATAGAAGCCCTGGAAGATTCCGAGATTATATATATCACTTACCGTGACCTGAACAATTTATACGACACGCATCCCAGCTGGAGCAGGTTCGGGCGGTTGCTGGCCGAGTTATTTTTTAATTACTCCCAGTCCCGGACGGAAGAGTTCCTGTTCTACTCGCATGAAGAGCGTTATATTAAATTGTTGGAAGAACACCCCAATATCGTGAACCGTATCCCGGCCTACCATATATCATCTTACCTGGGTATCACTAATCCTTCCTTAAGCCGTATCCGCAAGAGAATTAATCGTTGATGCCTCATCGGCATTTAACAGATCATCCGTTTTTTTTGCCGGGCAAAGTGAAAAAATTTGTTTCGAATTAACTTAAGTGAATATTTCCCATTTTTTTTCTCCAAAAATTTGCAGAAAAAAATAACAAATGGGACTATCAAATTTGGGCATTTTTCATACCGCCATTGGGATCATTGCCATTGTCGCGGCAGTAATATCTTTTTTAAAGCATGGTAAGATCAATCTTGCTGAGGTTTCCGGAAAAATATATTTTTACGGGACGGTCATAGCTTCATTGACAGCTTTAGGGCTTTCAAAGCACGGCGGCTTTAACGCGGGGCATCTTTTTTCGTTATTGATCTTAATCCTGGTTGTAATTGCTTTTTTTCTTTATTACAAGATGGGGCAGCATAACAAAGCCCGTTATTTCGAAAACTTTCTGCTGTCCCTCAGTTTTTTATTATCTATGGTTCCTACGGTCAACGAGACGCTAACCCGTCTTCCAGCCGGGAAACCTTTGGCCCAAAATGCCGGCGACCCTTTGATAGGGAAAACGCTGCTTGCCTTTTTTATACTGTTTCTTGCAGGTTCGGTTTACCAGTTTATTAAGCAAAAAAGGAGTAATAAAAATTCATCGGGAGGCAATGTTCTTGTCAAATAAGAACCTGTTCTGCCTCTCTTTATGGTATATAAAATGGAACCACTGGCAAACCTGCCGGTGGTTTTTATGCCGTTATATTAATTCCAGGTGAGTGAGTTCTTTTCCAAGATCCTTTATGCTGGTCAGAATCCTGTTAACCTGTTTTTCCGACGGCGTTTTGATCCTGTTGGCATATTGGGAGAGTAATGACTGGCTGATGCCGATGCGTTCTGCAAGCGCGGACGAATTGATTACTTTATAATACTCAAAAAATTGCGCGAGGTCCAGCCTGATGATAAGATCTTTTTCCGATACATCCTTTAATCCCTCTTCTTCTCTCCAGGTATTGATGGCATCCAGCACATTTTTCCGGAGGCCGGGCATATTATTTCCCACTGTGCCTACGGGAATATTATCATCCAGGGCATAGGCGGAATATCCGGTGCCGGTTTTCTCAACAATGAATACGTATTTTTTCATGGTTCATACATTTTTAGATGTGTTAAATCAGTCCTGCCTGTTTTAAGATTTTCCGTTCGAGTCCTTTGCCTATTTCATTACTGCCGTGATCAGTAAATACGATCCTTTTCCCGGGTTTGTCAGGATAGATCAATATGATATGACTCCCTTTTCCCTGGCGGAGTATCACCCAACCTGCGTTGAGCAGTTTCTTTTTCAGCTCAGAACATTTAGTCGTCAAAGTAATGTATTTATTACTTTTTAAAAAACTGACCAATGGTTATTTTATCACTTTTTCATGGTTTTAAAAAAAGACCCGCCAGAAAAAGCGGGTCGTTTGAATATCCAAATGCACTTTGTTGAAGAATGCACAATGTATACTGCCGGATGTAGCTGTTGAAACAGGATCCGGATATGATCTCCCCAAAATGAATCAGTAATTTTAGTTATCGCAACACGCAGCATGTAGAAACATGCCGTGGTTTGATTTCCCTTGTTTCCAAATTCCAATACACCAAATGTAAATGCAGTCTTGCAGAAACCCTGAAAATGGAGGGCAAGAAATCCTCCTGGTTTCCAGAGAATATCTCAGGTTTTTGAAGGGAAATTAAATTTTGCAACAAAAGGAACTGCGCCGCTATCCCCCACAATACTGAAAAATCGGCTAACTTTACATAACGCGCGCAGATACACTGCGTAACGTTGCCGGAGCTTTAAACCGGCTACAATCATGTGAACTATGGGAACTTCAATCACCTGCCCTAACTGCAAGCACCCCTTCGTTATGGAAGACGCTTTAGCAGTAGACATTGAACGTGAAATGCGCAGTAAAATGGCTACTGAATGGAATAAAAGGCTCGACGAGCTCAAAGCTCAGAAGCAGGAAATAGAACAACAGACCCTGGCCGCTAAAAGCCAGATGGAGAGAGAACGCCAGCAACTCGCGCAGGACCGCCTGCAGATCAGCCAGCAGCGCCAGCAGCAGGAAGATGAACTGATCAAACGCCTCCAGGCGGAAAAAATAAAATTGCAGGAAAGCATGGCGGCCAACATCCGCAAAGATGTTGCGGCCGATTTCGAAAACCAGTTGCAGCTCCTTCAGCAATCACAGCGCGAAAGCGAAGAGAAGCTCAAAGAAGCGCGCCTCCGGGAGTTCGATTTCCTCAAAAAAGCACAGGAACTGCAAAACCGCGAACAGGAACTGGAACTCTCCCTCCAGAAAAGGCTCATCGAAGAACGCACCCGGCTCATGGAACAGATACGCCGGGAAGAAGCGGACCGCAATAACCTGAAAGACACGGAATACCAGATGCGCCTCAAGGAAATGGAGAAGCAGCTGGAAGACCAGCGCCGCCTCGCGGAAGAAATGCGCCGCAAAGCGGAACAAGGCTCCATGCAGCTCCAGGGAGAAGTGCAGGAGCTCGCCCTCGAAGAAATGCTGCGCGCCACCTTCCCCTTCGACGCCATCAGCGAAGTAGGCAAAGGCGTGCGTGGGGCAGACTGCATCCAGACGGTACGCAACCAGTTCGGCCAGGAATGCGGAAAGATCATCTACGAAAGCAAGCGCACCAACAGTTTCTCCCAGGAATGGATCGAAAAGCTGAAGGCGGACATGCGCAGCCAGGGTGCTGATGTGGCCGTGCTCGTTACCCGCACCATGCCCGGCAATATGGACCGCTTCGGTGAAAAGGAAGGCATCTGGATCTGCTCGTTCCATGAAGTGAAAAGTCTTACCTATGTGTTGCGCGACGCCATCCTGAAGATCTACAACTCCGCCAAAAACCAGGAAAACAAAGGGGATAAGATGCACCTGCTGTACCATTACCTCACCAGCGGCGAATTTGCCGAACAATGGAGCGCCATCCGCGAAGGTTTCCGCGCCATGAAAGCCTCTATCCAGAAGGAAAGGGAAGCCATGGAAAAACTCTGGAAAGCCCGCGAAAAACAACTCGAAAAAGTGCTGCTCAACGCCGCGCATATCAAAGGCTCCATTGAAGGCATTGCCGGCAGCGATTCGGTAGACCTCCAGCTGCTGGACGAAGCCGCAGAAACGCTCTTAAACGGCCCGGGACAGACGCCGGACGAATGAGCATGAATATTTTAGAAAAAAAATTGATATAAAATCTTGCATGACAGCAAACCGTGCAATACATTTACCGCCATAAAACCGGTGCATCCGGCAACTAAAAAAGACAAATATCAACGGATGAGGTCGAAGACCCATGAGGCCGATAAATAAGACAAATAAGAACTCATGAAAAACCACGCTTACCATTCCATCATATTCGACCTCGGCGCCGTGCTTGTTGACTGGAACCCGCGTTACCTGTACAGCAAGATATTTGCGACGCCGGAAGAAGTGGATCATTTCCTGCAGAACATCTGTACGTCAGACTGGAACGAAACCCAGGACGAAGGCCGCAGCCTGCAGGAAGGAACGGAACTGCTGATCGCGGAACATCCGGCATATGAAGCGCAGATCCGCGCTTTTTATGGAAGGTGGAAAGAAATGCTGGGCGGCCCCATTCCCGAAACCGTACAGATACTCCGACAGCTGAAGGACAGCGGCCGTTTCAAGCTCTACGCCCTCACCAACTGGAGCAACGAAACCTTTCCCATCGCACTGATGGAATACCAGTTCCTGCAATGGTTCGATGGTATCGTGGTGTCGGGCAAAGAAAAGCTCCGCAAGCCGCAGCCTGATTTTTACCAGCTGCTGCTCGACCGGTATAATGTTGATAAATCAACCTCCATCTTTATTGATGATAATTCCAGGAATGTAAAGGCCGCAGAAGAGTTCGGCATCGAATCCATCCACTTCCTGAACCCGCAGCAATTGCAGGAAGAACTTTCTTCCCGCGGTATCCTGAATTAACATCATTTCCCGCTTCAACATAACGCGAAAACATAACATTTATTTTCGAGAATATATATCGTAATTCCCCCATGCAAACCGCCTTCCGGGCGGTTTTTGCTTTAACATTTCTTTATGTCTATTTTAACTTTTTTGCTGTAAACCAGCAGTAACATTCGCGTGTCTATAGCGTTCAATAAAAGAAGCCGGATGTGAAGTGATATGGTGGGAAATGATGATGATGTTAGTCCGTTGAAACGGACTGCATCACCGGCCACAATAACAGCGATTAAATTGAAACACATATGAAAAGAACAGGATTTATTTTAAGTCTGGTGGCTGCAGGCGCGTTGCTGGTGAGCAGTTGCAGGAAGGACCCGCTTAACGACATGACGGCTGAAGAATCCCGTATTTATGTTACGAATTACGATGAGCAGGCCAATTTCTCTTCTTACAAAACTTTCAGCATAGTGGATTCCGTTGCGGTGATCAGTAACCGCGAAGGCGCCACAAAAGAACTGACCGCCTACGACCAAAGCCTTCTGGCCACCCTCAAAGCTTCCATGCAGGCGCGCGGCTACACCCTGGTGGATAAAAGCGCTAAACCGGACCTGGCGATGAACGTCACCCGGATAGACAACACCACTACTTCCGTGGGTTACAATCCCGGCTATTGGGCAGGCTGGCCCGGGTACTGGGATACCGGCTACTGGGGCTATCCCGGCTGGGATTACTGGTTCCCTTCTTATTACACGGTGTTCCGCTACAATGAAAAATCTGTAGCTATAGACCTGGTGGACCTGAAGAATGCCGCCGGCCACGACAACAAGCTTACTGCGGTTTGGAACGCCCAGTTGCGCGGCACCGGCGTATGGACCGGCAGCAACCTGGATTCCATGCTCAAGGCTGTGTTCGACCAGAGCCAGTATCTGAAAACGTCTAATTGATTGGTGTAAAGTTTAAAAAGAAGAAAAATGAAAAGTATCAAAGCAATCATACTTGTGCTGATCGGTTCGCTGGGCGTAAGCAGCGCTTTTGCGCAAAGCAGGCCGCCGGTATCAGTGAACCTCAACTACTCCATTGCACAGCCGCTGGGCTCCCTCAGCGACTATGCCAAAAATACCAGTTTCCGCGGCTGGACCCTCGGCTTCCAGTACGCGCTGAACGACCGCCTGAGCCTTGGCCTTAAAACAGGTTTCAGCGATTTTTATGAAAGAGTGCCCCGAGCCGTATATCCCGGTAAAGGGGAAGATGTGAGCGCCGTGCAAACACGCACGCTGCAGACCATTCCCATCCTCGCTACTGTGCAGTATACGCTGGCCTCCCCCGAAGCAAGGGTGATCCCTTACGCGGGCCTGGGCGTGGGTACGGCCAATATGAACTACGAAAAATACTGGGGAGAGTTCGTGGAGAAGGAAAATAAATGGGCCTTCCAGGTGAGCCCGGAACTGGGCGTCAACGTGCCTTTCGGGAAATATTCACCTTTTATGCTGAACGCCAACGTACAGTATAACTACGCGCCGTTTAAAGTGAACGAGATCTCAAATTTCAATTCCATACAAGCAAACATTGGAGTGAAGTTCCATATCCAGTAACCACAATTAACGGAACATGTGAGAGTGAGGGGCTGTCCGGCTGAGCCGGGACGGCCCCATTTTTTTACCGCTGCTCAAAGAAACCTTCGGAATATTTTTCACGCACCTGCCCGTCCGCATCCTTGTAAATGTAGAATGCGCCAAGGTTCAGCCGGGGATGGTCGCGGATAAATTCAAGCCCTTTGTCCACGCCCAGCAGGATGAGCGCGTTATCATAGGCGTCCGCCGTAATAGCATCGGGCGCCGTAACGGTTACGCTGATGATGTTGTTGTGAATGGCTTCGCCGGTGCGCGGGTTGATGGTGTGCGCAAAGCGGCTGCCGCCTTCCTCGAAGAAGCGCTGGTAATTGCCACTGGTAGCCACAGCGCCGTTAGTCATCATCAGCAGGTTTTGCGGCCCGCTGCCCCGTTGCAGCCTTTCGATGCCCACGCTCCAGGGTTTTCCCTGTTCATTGTTCCCAAGCGCAACCAGCTCGCCCCCCACGTCCACGAGGTAATTGGAAATACCGCGGGAGAGCAGGAATTTGGCGATCACATCGGACGTGTAGCCCTGGGCAATGCCATTGCAGTCTATTTCCACACCCGGTTGTTTTTTGATCAGGTAGCGGGCGCGGAGGGTCAGGTTTTGGTAATCCACCTGCCGCAGCGTGCGCCTGATGGCGTCTTCCGAAGGTCTGCCGTTGTTGTGGCGCACCACGCCGAAGCCCCAGAGATCCACCAGCGGTTTCACGGTAATGTCGAACAGGCCGCCGGTAACGCGGGAAACTTCCTGTGCTTTTTTTACCACGGCCCGCATATGATCGTCCATCATTATTTTATCTCCCTTGTTGAAGCGGTTGATCAGCGAGCTGGGAATGTACAGGGAGAGGGAACGGTCTATCTGCCGGAAAATGGCTTCTATTTCAGGTTGCAGCGACACTGTGTCCCGGCCCAGGTATTTTACGACATAATAGGTGCCCTGCGCCTTACCGGAAACGGTAATAGCCTTTTGCGCAGAGACACTAACGGTTAAGCATATACTAAGCAGTAAAAATAACCCCTTCATAGGTACAAGTTAATAAATCGTCAGGAAAATGCATTTTGCCCGGTAATATCCATGCCGGTGATGAGGAGATGTATTTCGTGGGTGCCTTCGTAGGTCATAACGCTTTCGAGGTTCATCATATGCCGCATGATGGGATATTCGCCGGAAATGCCCATGGCGCCTAATATTTGGCGGGCTTCCCGCGCAATGTGGGTGGCGGTTTCGCAGGCGTTGCGTTTGGCCATGGATATCTGCTCGGGGGTGG
This sequence comes from Chitinophaga sp. 22620, assembly GCF_052044405.1. Taxonomy (NCBI): domain Bacteria; kingdom Pseudomonadati; phylum Bacteroidota; class Chitinophagia; order Chitinophagales; family Chitinophagaceae; genus Chitinophaga; species Chitinophaga sp. 22620. The sequence continues at coordinate 721,370 of NZ_JBQEMV010000002.1, forward strand.
CCTTATTTTCGTTCCGGAGCACGCCCAGCCGCCAGTTGAGCAGCTGTGCCTTGGTGATTTCGGTGATCATTTCCGCCAGCTTTTTCTGTATCAGCTGGAACCCGGCAATAGGCCTGCCGAACTGCACCCTTTCTTTGGCGTAGCGGAGAGCGGTATCGTAGCAGTCCATAGCCGCGCCGATGGCGCCCCAGGCAATGCCGTAACGGGCGCTGGAAAGGCAGGAGAGGGGCGCTTTAAGCCCCGAGGCCAGCGGCAGGATATTGGTCTTCGGCACCCGCACATTATCCATCACCAGCTCGCCGGTGGCGCTGGCGCGCAGGCTCCATTTGTTGTGGGTCTCGGGCGTGGAAAAACCTTCCATGCCCCGCTCCACGATCACCCCGCGTACTTTTCCCTCGGGGTCTTTGGCCCAAACGAGGGCAATATGGGCGAAGGGCGCGTTGGATATCCACATTTTGGCGCCGCTGAGCAGGATGTGATCGCCGTCGTCGTCGAAATAAGTGAGCATGCCGGCGGGGTTGGAGCCGAAATCGGGCTCGGTAAGCCCGAAGCAGCCCATGATCTCCCCGGTGGCCATTTTGGGCAGGAAGCGGGCTTTTTGCTCTTCGCTGCCGTAGGTGAAGATCGGGTGCATCACGAGGGAACCCTGCACGGATGCGGTGGACCGTACCCCGCTGTCGCCCCGTTCCAGCTCCTGCATCATAAGGCCGTAGGCTATATAATCCAGCCCGCCGCCGCCATATTCCGCCGGGAGGGTGGGGCCAAAGCAGCCCTGCTCTCCCAGGCCGCGCAGGATGTGGGTGGGAAAGGCGGCACGCTGGCAATAGTCATCTATCACCGGGGTGACGGCTTTTTTTACCCATTCCCGCACCGAGGCGCGCACGAGTTGATGTTCTTCGGTAAGCAGTTCGTCCAGTTGATAATAGTCGGGCGATTGAAACAGGTCCTGGTGCATGGGCAACGATTTTGTGTCTGCTCCTAATTTACGGAATTACACCAAAGTTGCTACCTTCGGCACAGCAAATCTGATGTGTATGGCCAAACTGATGCCTGTCTTTCTGCTGGCGGTGTTCCTGACCTTCGTGATCGCCAGTTTTTCCTCCAGAACATTGCGGTTCAAATCAACAGAAAGCAACCCCGTTGCCGGCATAGATGCGGCGCGGCAGGTGGAAGTGAAAAAGTACTGGATGGTTTTCCTGGAAACCGGCCCGCATCATTCGCAGGATCCCGCCACAAGGGCGCTGATCCAGGAGAAGCACATGGCGGGCATCCGGAAAATGGCGGCGGACGGCAAATTGCTGGCGGCAGGGCCTTTCGGCGGCGGCGACAACCTGCGCGGGATATTTATCATGGATTGTAAAGACAGCCTGGAAGCTGTTTCCCTGATTAATGCAGATACGGCGGTGATCACGGGGCGATTGAAATACACGATCAAACCCTGGTGGACGGTGAAGAATTGCCTGTTCCGGTAGAAGCGTCCCGCGGGAGAAAGTGCTTCGCCGCTGCAACTTCTTTGCACTAAAGCTGGCGCAAGTCTGGGCGCGGCCCATGTGCGTGGCCGACTTGTGCAGATGTGCGGTAGATGACGTTTTTCTCCCTGCCAAATAAAAAAGCGCCCTGCCAGGCAGAGCGCTCCGATATCAAAAGTCTTTTTATTACAGGTATCCCGCCATTTCTTTCTGCAACTGCTGCGCGGCGGCGCGGGCATCGTCCGCAAATTTTTCGTCATTTCCCGCGTAAATCACGGCGCGGCTCGCATTTACGAGCAGTCCCACTTCTTTATTCATCCCTTTTTCGGAGATGTCTTTAAGGCTGCCGCCCTGCGCGCCCACACCGGGAACGAGGAAGAAACTGTCCGGCAGTATTTTCCGGATATCCGCCACGGCACTGGCCTGCGTGGCCCCTACCACAAACATCATGTTATCCGGTGAACCCCATGAAGCCGCCGTGCGCATCACGTTTTCGTAGAGTTTCTCATTTTTCAGCGGCAGCATCTGGAAATCGGCGCTGCCCGCATTGGACGTAAGTCCCAGCACTATGGCCCATTTCTCATGGAACTCCAGGAAGGGCTGCACGCTGTCGCGGCCCATGTAAGGCGCCACGGTCACGGAGTCGAACCCGTAGGTTTCGTAAAAGGTTTTGGCGTAATAGGAAGAAGTATTGCCAATGTCGCCGCGTTTAGCGTCGGCGATGGTGAATATTTCTTTCGGAATGTATTCCACGGTACGCTGCAGGCTTTCCCAGCCGCGGATGCCCTGGCATTCGTAAAATGCGGTATTGATCTTGTAAGAAACGCAAAGGTCTTTCGTAGCGTCAATAATGGCCTTGTTGAAGGCAAACATCGGGTCCGGGTGGGAAAGCAGGTGTTTGGGGATCTTGTGGATGTCCGTGTCCAGTCCGATACATAAATAAGACCGCCTGTCCCTGATAAGCTGCACCAATTCCTGTCTATTCATAGTGTAATTTGCAATTAGCAGCGAATTTCCGGCATTTTTACCAAATCCCCATTTTGATTTTCCGATTTAAGTGCTTATTTTTTGATCTGCCACGGTATAGAAAAACTAGCATTCCATGAAATCATCCGCATTTTTTTACCTTTTACTCGCCGCTGTACTGCCTTTCCTGCAATCGAATGCACAAGGAGTGAAACTGCCACAGATCGGCGTAGCCACCTCTTTCGATAACGACAGCCTGCTGAGCAGCGCCGGTTATGTTTATATAGAGGAATCCGCCCGCAAACTGCTGGCCCCCGCCGTGCCCGATTCCACCTACCGCCGCCAGCTGGCACGCCTCAGGAGCATGAAGCTGGAAGTCCGTTCCTGCAACCTTTTCCTCCCCGGCGATATACGGCTCATTGGGCCGGGCGTGGACGAGCGGCGGATATTGGGGTACGTGGATACGCTCATGTTCCGCGCCCGCGAGGCCGGCATCAAAATGATCGTGTTCGGCAGCGCCGGTTCCCGCAAGCTGCTGGACGGTATGGATCCGGAAACCTCGCTCCGCGAGCTGATCGCCATTTCCCGCAAAATGGCGGAAGTGGCCGCGAAATACGACCGCATCATCGCTATTGAGAACCTGAACAGCTCCGAAGACAACTTTATCAATTCCCTGGAGATCGTTACCCGTATCGTGAAAGCGGTGGACCATCCCAATTTCCGGATCACCGCGGATATCTTTCATATGAAAAGGGAGAACGAAAGCCCGGAGTTCATCGTGAAAGCAGCGCCCTGGCTGGTGCATTGCCATATCGCTGAAAAAGAAGGCCGCCGCGCGCCGGGTACTTCGCAGGAAGATTTTGTGCCCTATCTCGCCGCGTTAAAAAAAGCCGGTTTCAAAGGCCGCATCACCATCGAATGCAGCTGGAAGAACATGCAGGAAGAATGCAGACCCGCGCTGGCCTACCTGCAACAACAGCTGGAAGCGGCTTATAAGTAAGGTATCAACAGCACATCATACAGCATACTCACAACAAAAAAAATCGATCAATATGACTGAAGTTAAAAAGGACCGCCGCGAATTCCTGAAGCTTTCCCTGATGGGCGGCGCAGGCGTTGCCCTGAGCGCAATGGGAATGCCGGCCAGCAGCTACGCCCGCATCATAGGCGCCAACGACCGCGTGAACGTAGGCGTGGTGGGATTTTCCGACCGTTTCCGCCAGGCCCTCATGCCCTGTTTTATGGGAAACCGCAAAGAACTGAATTTTGATATCGTGGCTGTTTCGGACATCTGGAACAGGAGAAGGGAAGAAGGCAAGGCCGCTCTTGAAAAAGAACTCGGCCATAGCGTGCAGACCTGCGTGAACAACGACGAGCTGTACAAGATCAAAGACCTTGACGCGGTGATGATCGCCACGGCAGACTTCCAGCACGCTTTTCATACCATAGAAGCCGTAGGCAACAAAAAAGACGTGTACTGCGAAAAGCCTTTCGCTGAAACCATGGAAGATGCCCGCAACGCGCTCAAAGCCGTGAAGGCCTCCGGCAGGGTGTTCCAGGTAGGCACGCAACGCAGGAGCGGCCCCAGTTACCATTCCGCCGCGAAGTTCATACAGGACGGGAAATTCGGCCCTATCACCATGGTGGAAATGACCTGGAACGTAAACCAGCCTGGCCGCTGGCGCAGGCCCGAGCTTACCAGGGTCATCAAGGAGTCTGACGTGGACTGGCAACGTTTTCTCTGCACCCGCCCCAAAGACAGCTGGGACCCGCGCAAATATCTTGAATACCGCCTCTTCTGGCCTTATTCCTCCGGCATCTTCGGCCAGTGGATGACGCACCAGATAGATACCGTGCACTGGTTCAGCGGCCTCAAACACCCGCGCAGCGCGGTGGCCAACGGCGGCATCTACCAATGGAAAGACGGCCGCTCCAACCCGGACACGCTTACCGCGGTGTTCGACTACGGTCCGTCCAACGACCCGTCCAACGGCTTCCAGGTGGTGTATAGCTCCCGCTTCCACAATTCCGCCGGCGGCACGAAAGAGTTGTATTATTCTAATGGCGGCATGATCGATATGAGCACCAACAAGATCAGTCCTACCGGCGGCCTGCGCGAAAGGGAAGCCAAAGAAATGGGCATGAAGGCCAATCTCCTTCCTGAAATGGACCTCAGCCAAACCGCTGCCACAGTGGAGGCGGGCGCCAACACCGGCGGCGATGCGACCACTTACGCCCACGTCCGCAACTGGATGGAATGCGTAAGAAAACAGGATGTAAAAACAAATGCGCCGATAGAAGCCGCCTATTCCCATTCCATTGCGCTGATCATGGGAACAGCCGCCTACAGAACAGGCCTGAAAGCCACTTTCGACGAATCCAAACAAGATGTGATAGTAGGAGGGAAGGTGTTCACACTTTAATTTCCTCTCCGGTGTATGGCCGGGTGTATATGAACATTTTTAAAAAATAAACCGGGCTTTGATCTTTCGGGGCTATGGGTACAGTATTTTTTCAAAATGTTCATATACACCCGGTTTCCTTTTTTATGACTGCGTTTGAAAGTTATTGTATTTTGTTGGAGCGGATGGAATGCAGAATTGTTGTGCAGGCAAAGCGCTGCGCCTCTTGCAAATCCTGTCAATTTCCCTGGCTTTTACAGTTCCAGGAGCTAAGGGTTAATTTAAATTTCATATAAAGCTGAGCACGCAACCACGAAAGAACAATGCCTAGTTCTTTTTATGGAATTTAAATTTCCTTCAGCTCCGCCTCTTCAGCATTTCCTCCGCTATTTCCTGCGACTGGGAGTCGGGATTCTGCTGGAGGTGTTGTACCACGCTGGCGTAGTCCTTGTCATTTTTATTCTGGCTGAGCTTGAAGCGGGTGTCTACGCGGGTGATGGTGATCTCGAAGCCGGTGATGGCTTTCAGGTTGTTGTGGAGCTCTTTTTCACCAATGTCCGAAATGCTTACGGGTTGCTCGCTTGCGGCTTCGTATTTATTCATCAGCGCGGTGAGGGATGTTATCAGTTCTTCATCGCTCTGGATGCGGAGCGTGCCGTATACATGCACTGCGATGTAGTTCCAGGTCGGTATTTTATCTTTTTCATACCAGGAAGATGAAATGTAGGCATGCGGGTCTGAGAACACAACGAGGAAGGTCTGGCCGCTGGTGAAGGTGGCGGATTGCGGGTTGGAATTTGCAATGTGGCCGCGCAGCACGTATTCGCCGGGAGATCTTTCTTCGAGCTCTACCGGCAGGTGTGTGCCGACAGGCAAGCCGTTCTCCAGGCTGATAAGCAGCGCGAAGCTATGCCTGCGGATGAATTCAGCGATGGTGTCCCAATCTTTTTCCTGGTGATAGCGGGGAGCGTACATTTTTTTATTTTGTATGATTCTACATCACCATTCATTCCAATCCCGAACGCCGCGCCATTCATGACTTCGGCGCCGGGAGTGTAATGATTATAAAAAGCGCTTAAACTACGATCTCAACGATCTTCGTCGGTTCGATGTTGGCATTGCGCATGGCGATGCTGCGGGCAGTAGCGCCTGCGAACTCTGCAAATGCATTTTTCGTTACGGCGTCATTGCCGGCCACCGCAGGCACGCCTTCGTCTCCGCCTTCTCGGATGCTTTGCACCAGCGGTATCTGGCCCAGGAAGGGGATATCCAGCTCATCAGCCAGTCTTTTCCCGCCTTCTTTGCCAAAGATGTAGTACTTATTCTCCGGCAGCTCGGCAGGCGTGAAATAGGCCATGTTTTCCACCAGGCCGATGATCGGCACGCGGATCTGCGGGCTGCTGAACATGCTGATGCCTTTTTTGGCGTCCGCCAGGGCAACGTCCTGGGGGGTGGTAACGATCACCGCGCCGGTAACAGGTACGGTTTGCACCAGCGTAAGGTGAATGTCGCCGGTGCCGGGCGGCATGTCTATGATCAGGTAATCCAGCTCATCCCAGTACACGTCGCTCACGAATTGTTTGAGGGCGCTGCTGGCCATGGGGCCGCGCCATACGATAGCCTGTTTTTCATCTACCAGCAGGCCGATGGACATGAACTTGATGCCGTATTTTTCCATGGGAACGATCATGCCTTTGCCTTCCACGTTCACCATCATCGGCCGCTCGCCGCGTACGCCGAACATAATGGGAACGGAAGGACCGTAAATGTCTGCGTCCATCAGTCCCACTTTGGCGCCGTCTTGCGCAAGGGCAAGGGCCAGGTTGGCCGCCACGGTGGATTTACCCACGCCGCCTTTACCGGAAGCTACCATGATGATATTTTTAACGTTCGGGAGCATCGACTTGCCATCCTTACGGTTGGAGCTTACGTTGGCGGTCATCTTCACCTCCACTTCCGCCTCTTTACTGACGAGGTGGATGATGGCGTTCACACAGGCGTTCTTTATCATTTCCTTCAGCGGACAGGCCGGGGTGGTCAGTACTACTGTGAATTTTACTTTATTGCCGTCGATCTCAATGTCCTTCACCATGTTAAGGGTCACCAAATCCTTGCCCAGATCGGGTTCTTCCACATTCGACAGTGCCTCGAGGACCTTTTCTTTTGTGATCATAAATTGATGTTAAAATTGTTTCCGATCTGCAAAGTTAACCTAAAATGATGTTTAATTTGTTGGTTTTATATTCGTGTTTCCGGGAGGAACATATATCTTAGTACCTACATGCATAAGAAACTGATCATACTGATTTCCCTGCTGTTCCTGCCGTTTTTGCTGAAAGCTCAACTGAAAGCGTTCAAAGACAGCATCATACAGATTTCCGGTATTACCATGACGGCGGACAGCCTGCGCGCCATCCCGGCGGTAAGCATCCTCGTGAAAGGGCAGAACCGCGGTACCATTTCCAACAGCCAGGGTGTATTTTCCATCGTGGCGTTTAAGGGCGATACCCTGCTTTTCAGTGCCGTGGGCTTCCGGAAAAAAGATTACAAAATTCCCCTGGAACTTCCCGGCAACAGTTATTCTCTTATACAGCTCATGGCGGAAGACACGATGTACCTCGCCGAAACCGTGATCCATCCTTACCCTAACCGCCGCGAATTTGAAAAGATGTTCGTGGATATGAACATCCCGAACGACATGTATGAAGTGGCCCGCAAAAACAACGAACAGGCCAAGCTTCGCGCTATGGCCCGTTATATACCGGTAGACGGGGGCGGGGCCTACAACGTGTTCATGCAGAAGCAGCAGCAGTCCCTTTACTACGCAGGGCAAACGCCGCCGCAAAATATCTTCAACCCGCTCGCCTGGGCGCAGTTCATCGAATCCTGGAAACGGGGTGATTTCAAAAGGAAGGATTAATTTTTATTTACTTTAACGGCTCATCACAAAAAGCTTTCCCATCGCCGGCTCAAACCTGATGCGGCACGGAACCCGTTTTTCCTTAAATTGCCGGATCATTGATATCACCAAAATAGATCTTCTTATGCAGAAAGTAGCTGTGATCGGCGCGGGCACTATGGGCAACGGGATTGCCCATGTATTTGCCCAGCATGGTTTTTCCGTTCACCTCATCGATGTATCGCAGGCCGCGCTGGATAAAGCGCTGGACACCATCATCCGGAACCTCAACCGCCAACTCTCCAAAGAAACCATTACAGAAGCGGATAAACAGCAGACCATTTCCAACCTTCAGACCTTCACCAGCCTCGCCGCAGGCGTGCAGAATGTGGACCTGGTGGTGGAAGCCGCCACGGAGAACGTGGAGCTGAAGCTGAAAATATTCCGCGAGCTGGACGAACATACCGGGCCGGAAGTGATCCTGGCCAGCAATACCTCTTCTATTTCCATCACCAAAATTGCCGCCGTCACTAAAAAGCCGGGCAAAGTGATCGGCATGCATTTCATGAACCCCGTACCGGTGATGAAACTGGTGGAGATCATTAACGGCTACGCCACTGAAAAAAGCGTAACGGAATACATCACGGAATTGTCGGGGAAACTTGGCAAAGTGCCCTGCGTGGCGAATGATTATCCCGGTTTTATCGCAAACCGCATTCTCATGCCGATGATCAACGAAGCGGTGTACACATTGTATGAAGGCGTAGGCGGCGTGGAAGAGATCGATACGGTGATGAAGCTGGGCATGGCCCATCCCATGGGGCCCTTGCAGCTGGCGGATTTCATCGGGCTCGACGTTTGCCTGTCTATCCTGAATGTGCTGTACGAAGGATTCGGCAACCAGAAATATGCTCCCTGCCCGCTGCTGGTGAACATGGTGACGGCAGGTTACCTCGGCGCCAAAAGCGGGGAAGGGTTTTACAAATACGTTGCAGGCAGTAAAGACCTGGTGGTGAGCGAACGATTTCTGTAAGAAACAATACGGCGTTCAACCCGCATACTTTTCCCGGTATTCTTTGGGAGAGAGGCCAACGATCTTCCGGAAGAGCTGCCGGAAGGCTTTTGCGTCTTCATAACCGGTCTGCATCATTACGCCGGTGATATTTTCCTGTTTTTGTTCGAGCATTCTTTTAGCCGCTTCGATGCGCAGGCGTTGTAAATATTCGATGGGCGTTACGCCTGTGGCTATTTTGAAACGGCGGATAAAATTGCGGCGGCTCACGGGCAGCCCGCGTATCACTTCTTCAACGGTCAGGCGGTCGCGGAAGCGGTCTTCCATTCTCTGCTGCGCTTCGCTCACCAGCTCGTCGCAATGCTCGCGCGAGGGCGACCAGTTGGCGAAATAGGACTGCTGCGCGCGGTCCATGTCTATGGCAAAAACTTTAGCGGTATGGATGGCCGTATTCCTGTTGCAATATTTTTCCAGGATATGCAGCAATAAATGGAAAGTGGAGGTGGCGCCGCCGCTGGTGTAAATACCGTTGTCGTCCGTCACTACAACATTCGGGTCAACGATCACATCGGGGTATGCCCGGGCGAGCTCTTTAACAGCAGTAACATGGGAAGTAGCCCTTTTGTTCCTGAGCAGCCCGGTGGCCGCCAGTAAAAAGGCGCCGGTGCAGAAGCTGGCCACTTCTGCCCCTTTGTCCGCCTGCTGGCGTATCCAGGCGATAAACCCGGCATTTTCCCGTACGTACGACGGAATGTCGCCGCTCACGAAAGCGGGTATCAGCACAAGGTCCGACTGCTGCACTTCCCGCATAGGCACGGGCTGGTACATTTCATGGAAGGAAGGGGCCTGTGTGCCTCCTTCCAGGGCTACCAGCCTGATATCGAAGAACGGGTGGCCGACGTGTTCCTGGTAATAAAGATTCACTGTCTGAAATACGTCCAGGATGGCTGCGATACTGATAGGACGGTAATGCTGGCTGAGGATTACAGAAAGCTTTTTCATAATTAGGTGAAATGGTTTAGCAATATACTAAAAATTTTGGCATAAATGACCCGGTAAATTGACCCTTCTGCCCATGAAGTTTCCCTGTAAGGCTTTGTAAATTAGCAGTAAATACCACCTTCACATGAAAAAACAACCTGGCACTCTCATAGGTTTGGACCTGACGGTGAATGATGCCGAAACGGTAAGCCAGTTCTATCATAAAGTGATAGGCTGGGAAATAGGCGCGCAAAAGATGGGGGAATATGAAGATTATTTCATGAAGAACCCTGAAACCGGCGACATCATTGCCGGTGTATGCCACGCCCGTGGCGGCAATAAGGACCTTCCGCCAGTATGGTTGGCGTATATACAGGTGGCGGACCTGGATGCCAGTCTTGCCCAGGTGGAAAAACTGGGCGGCAAAATAATGAGCGAAAAAAAGAAGGCGGGGGAGATGGGAAATTATGTGCTGGTGCAAGACCCCGCGGGCGCTTTTTTTATGTTATGGGGATAAGACACGCCTTTTTATAACCTGGACGACGGGGCTGTTCATGAACGGCCCCGTTTAAAATGTTTAATGCGGTATGCAATGCAGCGCATCGCCTGCCAGCCTGGGTTTTAGGATCCGGCGAAACGGCCTGTGAACGGCGTAACACCCGGGAGGATTCCGTAAAATAAGAATGCCGGTCCTTTTGAGACCGGCATTCTTATGATGTTTCAGTTGGTTTGGTAAATTCATGCCCGCAATAAGCGCAATGGGTTAAGCCCGCCTGTTTGCCGCTCCTGGCGCCGCAGGCCGGGCAATTCCGGTTCGATGGCGGCGGCTGGCCCGGCGGAGGATCCAGCTTCAGTTTGTCAATAATGTCCAGCGGTTTGTTACTTTCTTCTGTCATACCATACAAATTTTCTATTGGTTCTTAAATTCTGCTGTGCGTATTAAGCTCCTTATAAGGTCCTGCTGCCTGAATTAACAGATATAAATATAATAAAAACCTTTAAAATGAAAGCATGGATGGATGAACGGTAATCCGTACATTTATATACTATGCCATGAGGCTTTAACTGGATTCATGCTGAAAAAAACGTTACTATACCTGCTGCTGGTACTCGCTGTAACCCGCGCTGAAGCCCAAACCTGCACCGCACTCGGGCAAAACCCATCCACGGCGTTCCCCGTCTGTGGCGACCAGACCTTTCTTCAACATTCCGTTCCCATCTGCGGAACCCGCACTATTCCCGGCCCTGTCTGCAATACTTTTGGTGACGGGCCTCACCACGACAAAAATCCTTTCTGGTATAAGTTCACCTGTTACAAATCCGGCACGCTGGGCTTCAGGATCACACCGCTTGCGGCGGATGAGGATTATGACTGGCAGCTGTTCGACATAACGGGCAAGGACCCCGATAATGTGTATACCGACCGGAGTATGTACGTAGCCATGAACTGGACGGCGGAATACGGCGTAACCGGCGCATCGTCCGCAGGTACCCGCCTCGACGTATGCGGAGGGCCCAGTCAGCCTTTGTTCAGCAAAATGCCAGAGCTGGTGGAAGGGCACGAATACCTGATACTCGTCAGCCACTTCACACCCGGGCAAAGCGGGTATGAACTGAGCTTTGGCGGCGGTACCGCGGAAATAATCGATCCACTGTTGCCTGAGATCAGATCGTTGAAGTATGACTGCGCTTCCTATTCCATCGGCATCAAGCTGAGCAGGAAAGTATTGTGCAGCAGCCTTGCTGCGAACGGCAGCGATTTCCAGCTGTCGCCGGGCGCGCCCGCGATCCTGTCTGCCAGGGGCGTTACCTGCGCCAATGGCTTCGACCTCGACTCCGTTACGCTTTTCCTCGCCGGCCCCGTTGCGCCGGGCAACTACACTGTTACGGTACGCAACGGCAGCGACAACAATACTTTATTCAACGCCTGCAACAAACAAATGCTGGCGGGCGGGAACATGAGCTTTTCCGTGCCGGTATTCCCCGCTCCGCGCATGGCCACCGTTCAAACACCGCCCTGCGGGCCTGATGAAGTGGTGCTCCAATTCCCGGACGGCATCCGTTGCAGTTCCGTAGCGGCCAATGGCAGCGACTTTACCATCACCGGTCCCGCGGGTGTGACCATCGTTTCGGCAGCCACCGCCTGCGCCGCCAATGATCTTACCAATACCGTCACGCTGAAGCTCAGCAGCCGCATCATAAGTTCCGGCACTTACACGGTAAGGCTGGCCGGCAGCGTGCTGAGCGAATGCCACATTCCCAGCTTACCCGGCGGCCAGGCAACATTCGACATCCCGCCGCAGCCCCCAGTGCTGGTAAGAAACATCCCCGCGCCAGGCTGTGAACCTACAACGGTAAAGATCGGGTTGAGCATCCCTGTGCGCTGCAGCTCCATTGCGGCGGACGGCAGCGATTTTATCCTTCGCGGCAACAACGGTGTTACGATTACCGGCGCTGCAGGGAATTGTAACGGAAATGGTTATACGGATTCAGTGGAGCTGCGCTTTAACCGGCCGGTACAAACAGGCGGGAGGTTTGAAGTGCTGACGACGCTGGGCACAGATGGTAACACTTTACTGAGCGAATGCTGGCAGCCCGCCGCCACCGGGCAGATCGCCGCTTTTAATACAGCCGATACCGTGAATGCGGATTTTTCTTTCGGCCTCGCCTTCAACTGCAAGCTCACCACCGCCAGCTTCCATCACCACGGCCGGAACAATGTCAATTCCTGGAACTGGCTGCTGGACGGGGTAGAACCTTTCAACATACAACATCCCGTAAAAATATACGACAGCTTCGGCGATAAGGCTGTGACCCTTGTAGTCAGCAACGGCGTATGCGCTGCGCGGAAAGACACGACCGTTAGCATCATCAGCGAGCTCACAGCCGGTTTCAGTGTGGATTATGGGCCCTATTGCCCGCTGGAAGCCGTACAAGCCACAGATCACAGCACGGGCAACATCGTCCGCTGGACCTGGGATTACGGCAACAACGCGACTTCCTCCGGCAAAGAAGCGATCCCGATGCGGTACTTCCCGCAGTTCCGCGACCAGGATTATACGATCCGCCTGATCGTGGAGAATGACAAAAATTGCCGCGACACGGCGGAACACCGCATTAAAGCGGCACGCAGCTGTTTCGTGGAAGTGCCTTCCGCTTTTTCGCCGAACAATGACGGCGTGAATGACTTCTTTTATCCCATCAACGCCTATAAAGCCACCCACCTCCACCTGGCCGTGTACACCCGCGGCGGCCAGCTCATTTTTGAAACGCGCGACTTTAACAAACGTTGGGACGGCAAGATCAACGGCTCGCCCGCTGATGTTGGCACCTACGCCTGGATGCTGGAATACACCGACCAGCTGGGTGAAAAAGTGAACCGCAAAGGCACGGTGGTGCTGGTGCGGTGAGGCGCGCGGATTGTCGTATCTTAGAAACATGAAGTATCACACACTCGGACGTTCCCCGCTGAAGGTGAGCGAGGTGGCATTCGGCTGTATGTCCCTCGGGATGGACGATGCGGCCAATGCAAAGCTCATTCACCGCGCCCTGCACCTGGGCATCAATTTTTTTGATACGGCGGACCTTTACGATAAAGGTATTAACGAATCCACGCTGGGTAAAGCCCTCAAAGGAAAAAGAGAAGAAGCGGTGATCGCCACCAAGGTCGGCAACCAGTGGCGGGAAGACGGTTCCGGCTGGGACTGGAACCCGCGGAAGGCATACATCATCGCTTCCGTGGAAAAAAGCCTGCAACGCCTGCAGACGGACCGGATAGACCTTTACCAGCTGCACGGCGGCACGATAGAAGACCCGTTCGATGAAACGATCGCGGCATTTGAGTTACTGCAACAGCAAGGGAAGATATTGTATTACGGCATTTCTTCCATCCGCCCCAACGTGATCCGCGAGTACGTTAAACGTTCCAATATCGCGACGGTCATGATGCAATACAGCCTGCTGGACCGGCGGCCGGAGGTATCCTGCTTCGGCGTTCTGCAGCAGCATGGCATTGGCGTGCTGGCGCGCGGCAGTCTTGCCAAAGGCCTGCTGGTGAACAAACCCGCCGTGCCTTACCTGGATTACAGCGAGGCGGAAGTGCAAAAAGCCAAAGATGCGATAGCAGCCGTTTCGGAAGAGCGCAGTCCTGCGCAGACCGCATTGAAATATGCCCTGATGCATCCCGTGGTATCCAGCGCAGTGGCGGGTATCAGAACCATGGAACAGCTGGAGGAACTGGCGCGGGAAACGCCCCGGCTGAATGAAATGGAATACGAACAGCTGACGGCGGCCGTTCCCGTGAAGGATTATACGCAGCATGTATAGAACAAGGCCTCATACTTTTCTTCAACAAAACCTGCTTCTCCAGATCACTCAACAGCATGCCGAATAACTCTCAGGAAATCACCGGAGCTGTACGGGATATAGAAGAGAACAGCAACGTTCGCGGTAAAGTGTTCAATATCGGACAGCTGCTGTTACATTTCCGGACAGAACAGTTACTTGAAAAGTTGATATCCGGTTGAATTTCAATGACATTTGTCTTAGGTATTTAATTTGACAATCCTGCTGCATGCTGACCAACTATCTGAAAATCGCCTGGAGGAACCTGTTGAAGAACAAGACCTTCTCTATCATCAATATTATTGGCCTGGCCATCGGGATGGCCACCTGCATCGTGATCCTCTTGTTCGTGTCCTACGAAAAAAATTTCGACGGGATGCATAAGAAGAACATCTACCGGTTGTGTGAAGTGCAGAAGCAGGAGGGCCTAATGGCGCCGCAGAACGTGGCCCTCAGCATGTATCCCATGGCTACGGCGCTGAAGCTGGAATACCCTGAGATCAGGAATTTCGTGCGCGTCAACCAGGGAGGGGAAACTGTGCTTGCTTATAAGGAGAGGCGGCATTACCTCAAAAAGTTCAATTCGGTGGATTCCACCTTCTTCCAGATATTTGATTTTCCCTTGCTAGAAGGCGACAGGAATACCGCGCTCATGAAGCCCGGAAACATAGTGCTCACAAAGGAAACGGCAGAGAAGATCTTCGGGAACGAAGACCCTATCGGTAAAACCGTGATGCGTTACCAGCATGATACGCTTGCCCTGACCGTTACCGGCATTGTGAATGTGCCGGCCGGTTCCCACCTGCAATTTGAGGCGCTGATTTCGCTGAGCACCTTCTATAATCCGGATTGGGAGGGATACTGGGACGGGAATTGGCTGGTTACTTACCTGGAGCTGGACAAAAACGCCAATGCTAAAGGGCTCGAAAACAAGTTTCCCGCGTTCTGCAAAAAATACCTGGCCCAGGACGATAACTGGAAAAATTACGAACTGTTCCTGCAACCGCTTTCAGAAGTTCACGCCGCATCCAACCAGATCACTCACGATTATAACAACTTTCAGAAATTCGACCGGCGCTATACCTACATCTTTTCATTTATTGCTGTGCTGATACTGGTGATCGCATGCATCAACTTCGTGAACCTGTCCACGGCCCGGTCCGCGGAGAGGGCCAGGGAAGTGGGTATCCGGAAATCTATCGGGGCGCACCGCTCGCAGCTGGCCTGGCAGTTCATTGGGGAATCCGTGATGCTGTCGCTGATCGCGCTGGTGTTTGCCGTAGTTATTGTGAAGCTGAGCCTTCCCTGGGTGCGCAATTTCAGCGAGCGCCCGCTGGAACTCCCTGTCTTCACTGATCTCAGGTTACTTGCCGGGTTTATAGCAGGAACCGTGCTGATTGGCATCCTGGCGGGTCTTTATCCCGCCGGATATCTTTCCTCCTTCCAGGCTGTGAAGGTGCTGAAAGGTTCGGTAATGACGGGAAAGAACAAAAGCCTGCTGCGTAATTCCCTGGTGGTGGCGCAGTTTACCGGGGCGGTATTTCTCATCATTGCCACCGTGTTTGCGCTGAAGCAGCTGAGGTTCATGCAAACCAAAGACCGTGGCTTCAATGGCGACCAGGTGTTGCTGGTGCCACTGGATAATGAGTCGAATCCCAAATACCACGCCCTGAAGAATGACCTGGTAACCAGCTCGCTGATCAGCGCCGTAAGCGGATCGCAACAGCGGCTGGGCAATAACCTTCACCAGTCCGGTATAAAATTTCATGGAGAAGGACCGGTGAGATCGCTTACATCCTCGCAGGTGATCGTAGACAAGGATTTTCTTACCCTGTATAAAATACCGCTGGCCGCGGGCAGCAACTTCTCGCGGAATAAATCCGCCAACGGAAAGGAATATATCATCAATGAAACACTGGCCCGTGAGCTGCTGAAGAACGAAAGGAAAGGAACTTCGCTGGAATCGCTGATAGGGAAAAGGTTCGGCTTTGATTTTTCGGGTATGGACACCGTAGGCAGGATCGTAGGCGTGGCGCGGGACTTCAATTTCAATTCCCTGCACCATAAAATAGAAGGGCTGATGATGATGCACCAGGAGGAATGGAGCTTTTCCGAAATATCCATCCGCATCAGCGGCAGCAGAACGAAGGAAGCCATTTCTTTTGTAGAATCCGTCTGGAAAAAACACGGCATACAACATCCTTTCAGCTACAGCTTCCTGGACGAGCATTTTGCGCAGATATATCATTCAGACGCACAGGTGAGCAGCATCGTGACGATACTCGCCGTGTTGGCGATCATTGTCAGCTGCCTGGGCCTCTTCGGCCTCGCATCTTTCGCGGCGGAGAGAAGGGTGAAAGAGATCGGGATACGGAAGGTACTGGGCGCCACCGTGGAAAACATTGTGGCCATGCTCAGCAAGGATTTTGTGAAACTGGTGATCGTTGCCAACCTGATCGCCTGGCCGATCGCGTTCTTTGCCGTGCGTACCTGGCTGCAGGACTTTGCTTACCGGATAGACATCAGCTGGTGGATATTCATTGCAGCGGGTGTCATTGCGATCCTCATCGCGCTGTTCACCGTTAGCTTCCAGGCTTTTCGGGCCGCGCGCAGCAACCCGGTGCATAGCTTGAAATAGACTGATCCTTTTTCTTTATAGCAAGCAACAGCAATGCCGCTGTCAGTTTCACTTCGGGCTGGCCAGCGGCATTGCAATTTTATGGAACTTTAACGGCATTGCCACAATACGTCGGTAAACCAGCGTTTGCTGTCGTAAAACATCTCTGCCGGCTTGAACCCGCTGCGCGAGCCCAGTTCGTTGATCTCTTCCACGGTGTACTTCTGCGATATTTCCATGAACAAAGGTTCGTTCGCGGCGAAGCGGACCGTTTTCCCGGCGATATGAACGGCCTGTTCCTTCAGGCTGACCAGGAAACTTCTGCAGGCGCCGGTAAGCGGGTCGTAAGTGGGGAAGTGCGTGAATTGCGAAAGGTCGAAATCCCCGTCCAGCTCGCGGTTGATGCGCTCTAACAAATTAAGGTTGAAGGCGCGGGTGATGCCGGCCTTGTCGTTGTACGCATCCAGTATCGTTTGCGGGTTTTTGCGGAGATCGAAGCCGATCATCAGCAGGTCTCCGGGCTGCAATTGCTGCCGCAGCCGGGTGCAGAACTGCAGGGCTTCAGCAGGCGTGAAATTGCCGATGCTGGAACCCATGAACATCACCAGCTTGGGCCGCCCGGTAATCTGCCGCGCCGCCTGGAGCATGTCCATGTATTCCCCGTTCAGCCCCTGCACGGTAAGGCCGGGCAGCTTTGCCGGCAACGACTGTTGCAGCTGGGCAATAATGTTGCGGGAAATATCGATGGGGAAATAGGTATCCATGGCGCCAACGCGCAGTAATTCCTTCAGCAGGTAAAAAGATTTGGAAGCATCCCCCGCACCCAGTTCCACGAGATCGAATACCGGTGCGTGCTGCTGCAACGATTGTACGATCTGCCCGGCCTGCCCGCGCAGGATCTCCATTTCGCAGCGGGTGAGGTAATATTCAGGGCAATGCATGATCTGCTGGAATAATGCGTCGCCCGTGGCATCGTAGAAATATTTGGAATGCAGCCGCCTGGGCACTTCCTGCAATCCTTCCAGGACGTCTTTTTCGAATGCCAGCCGCTGTTTTTCGGAAATGCCGGTGCTGTGATATGCCAATGCTGTTCTCATCGATAATATTTTTTTGTGTTGGTGCTATAAAGTTTTAGCCAGCCGGATGCCTGAAAGCTGCCAGCGCATGGGTGCATGGAAAAAGTTCCGGTAAGTGGAGCGGCTGTGGCCTTTGGGCGTATAGGCTGAGGCGCCGCGCAGCACTTTCTGGTTCACCATGAACTTGCCGTTGTATTCGCCGATGGGCCCTGCCACCCGCTCAAAGCCGGGATAGGGGAGGTAGGCGCTTTCCGTCCATTCCCAGCAGCGGCCCCAGCTGAATTTATCCGCCGCGGCTTCCCATTCAAATTCGGTAGACAGGCGGAGCCCTTTCCAGGCTGCGTATGCCGCGGCTTCGTAAAAGCTCACATGGTGAACGGGATCGTCCGGCAGGATACTTTGCAGGCCTGATAAGGTGTAATGCTGCCACTGGCCGTCTATTTTATGCCAGTAGAGCGGCGCCTGTATGTCGTTGTTCTTCACCCAGTCCCAGCCTTCCGCGTGCCAGTGGGAGAAATCCTTATACCCGCCGCTGCGGATGAATTCAAGGTATTCGCCGTTGGTGACCAGCCCATTGGCTATGGCATATGGCTGCAGGTACACTTTGTGGCGGCCCAGCTCGTTGTCGTAACAAAAGCCGGGGCCGGAGAAACCTGCTTCATAAACGCCTCCGGGCATTTCGGTAAAGCCCTTTGGCTGTGCAGCTTCCTGTTCGCCGCTGTCTTCTTCAGAATAAGCGGGAAAAAGCGGGTTGTGGCCCAGGATGTATTTGATGTCGTACCACAACAGCTCCTGGTGCTGCTGCTCATGGTTGCAGCCCAGTATGAGGATGGTTTCGGCTTCAGGCGAAAGGGGCGCTTCCAGCAGCTGTTCCATGGCGGAATCGACGTAAGCGCGGTAACGGTAGACCTCCTCCACCGTGGGCCTGCTGAGATTGCCGCGCTGGGTGCGGATCACGCGGGCGCCGAGACTTTCGTAATAGCTGTTGAACACGAAATTGAAATTCGGATCGTATTCGGCGTAGCCGGGTAAAAAAGATTTTAATAATAATGTTTCAAAAAACCAGGTGGTATGGCC
Source organism: Chitinophaga sp. 22620 (assembly GCF_052044405.1). NCBI lineage: Bacteria > Pseudomonadati > Bacteroidota > Chitinophagia > Chitinophagales > Chitinophagaceae > Chitinophaga > Chitinophaga sp. 22620. The sequence continues at coordinate 740,213 of NZ_JBQEMV010000002.1, forward strand.
AAGGTGCCATTTGGGAGGACTGACGAACTCCACAGGTTGTACCACATAGTCCTCTTTCTGTAGCGGGCGGCATATGTCTTCCGTCCATTTGCGCACGCTCCTGTACTGTTGTAACAGTGGCGCCGCTGCGGTAGTAGTGATCATTACTGGTCTTTTTGCGTATTCAACAATTGCGTAAGGTTGGTGATGGTGCGGAGCTTCAATTCCTCCGCCTTCCCCCTCCTCATCATTAATGCGTATGCGTTGTTAAAGCCGATGGGCTTCAGCCAGGAAAGCCTGTATTTTTCCCTGAACTGCGCCTGGACGTATTCATAAACGCTGTCTTTATTTCTCAGCCGCTCCGTGAGCGGCGACTGTAATATGACTAATAAACCCGTACCGGTATATTCGGGATAAAGGTCTATCTGGTTGTTCGTTAATGCATCAAAACAAATTTTCGTGCCACCTAACCCGGTTTTAGAATCCACCCCCAGGTCTGTATGCCCCCGGATGAGCATTTTGTACATCTCGCAGAGGATATATTGCTCGGTGAATATCTTGGACCCGATGCGGACCAGGCCTTTATTCCCGGCGCGCGGCGGCAGCAGCAGGCGGTTTTCCTGTAAAAATGTCCGCGCTACCTGTTCCGGGCTCTGTTTCAGGTAATCGACCTTATAATTGAGATAGGTCATCACGGAGTCGTTGATCTTTCCGGCCAGCAGGTTGAGCGCGCCTTCCAGCTCGGGAAACTGTTCCAGCGCAGCCTGGCGCACCACCGGCGCGGCGTAATATGGCGGGAAGATGAATTTATCGTCTTCCAGTATCACGAGGTCGTACGCGCGGATGCGCCCGTCGGTACTATACCCGCTCACCACATCGAGCTTGTTCTCATGCAGCGCCTGGTACATCACCGCATCGTTTATCACGACGGTAGGGATGCGCAGGCCGTACACGCTTTTCAGGCCGAGGTAACCATCCTGCCGGCCCATGAATTCGGGCGTGAAACCTGCCAGCAGCTTGCCTTTGGTAGCCGCGGGCAGCATGGCGAAGCAAAGCACGGCGATACCCGCGCCGCCCAGCAGCAGCTTGTATTTCCTCCAGTTGGTCTTTTGGATGCGCGACAGCAGGAAGTCGAACAGCAGGGCGAGCAGCGCGGCCGGGATGGCGCCGGCCAGTATCATATTGGTATTATTGAGCGCGATGCCGCCGAAGATAAATTCTCCCAATCCCCCGGCTGCAATGTAAGCCGCCAGGGTAGCCACGCCCACATTGATCACCGCCGCTGTGCGGATGCCCGCGATGAGCACGGGCATAGCCAGTGGAAGCTCCACTTTAAAAAGCACCTGCCAGGGCGTCATGCCCATGCCTTTGGCGGCTTCTTTCACGGTAGCGTCCACCCCGGTAATACCGGTGTAAGTATTGCGGATGATGGGCAGCAATGCATACAGGAAAAGTGCAAAAATGGCGGGTTTCGGGCCAATACCCAGCAACGGTATCAGGAAGCCGAGCAGCGCAATGCTGGGAATGGTCTGCATGACGCCGGCAAACCCCAGCACCGCGCCGGAGAGCTTCTGCCTTTTAGCGACCAGGATGCCCAGCGGCACGCCTGCTGCAATGGCAATGGCCACGCTCACCAGGGTGAGATTGATGTGCGTGAGCGTTTGCTGCAGCAGCTTGTCGGACTGCGAGGCGAGGAATGCAAAAAATCCGTTCATGGTGCTTCGTATTGTCCTTTCAGGAAATTGCTTACAAATTCATTGGCCGGGCGGTCCCGCAGTTCTTCCGGGGTGCCAAGCTGTACTACTTTTCCTTTATCCATCAGGCAGATGCGGTCGCCCAGCGCAAAGGCGTCCTGTATGTCGTGGGTGACCATGATGATGGTCTTTTCCCTGAACTCGTCCAGCTCCGCGAATTCCTTCCGGATGCGGCGGCGGGTAACGGGGTCGAGCGCGCCGAAAGGCTCGTCCATCAATAACACCGGCGGGTCCGCCGCGAGCGCTCGGGCAAGGCCCACTCTCTGCTGCTGGCCGCCGCTCAGCTCGTGCGGGAACATATGCGCGTGGCTTTCACGGGTGAGGCCCAGCTTGGCAAGCAAAGCGCCCGTCCTTTCATGGATGCGTTGTTTGTCCCACTTTTCCAGTTTAGGTACGATAGCGATATTTTCTTCCACGGTGTAATGCGGGAACAGGCCGGTTTGCTGCATCACGTAGCCCATCTGGCGGCGGAGAAGTTCCGGTTTGAGATCGCGGGTGTTGGCGCCGCGGAAAAATACATCGCCGCCGTCAGGTTCCAGCAGGCGGTTGATCATGCGCAGCGTGGTGGTTTTACCGCAGCCGCTGGTGCCGAGCAGGATGAGGTTCTCGCCTTCCGCAACGGTAAAGGAAACGTCGTGCACGGCGGGCGTGCCGTTAAAATTCTTCCGGAGATGCCGTACTTCAATCATTATCGAGCGAAAGGAAAAGATTGTTTAAGGATTCTGAGAATGTGGGATGTGCGAACACGTTATCCCTCAGTTGTTCGTATGTAATACGCCCCATCATGGCCATTTGCAGAACAGACATGATCTCGCCGCCGCTGACGGACAGGATGGCTGCGCCGAGTATCTGTTTATTGTCCGCATTGATCACCGCTTTCATGAGCCCGCGTGTTTCGCCGGTCTCGATGCCTCTTGCTACTTTGCTGAGCGGCAGGTGCGCCACCTTAATCGTAAAGCCCTGTTTCAGCGCTTCTTTTTCGGTGAGGCCTATGCGGCCCAGTTCCGGGTCGGTGAACATGCAATAGGGCGTTAAGCGGTCTTTAATGGTCAATGCCTGGTTCTCTAAAATGTTGCGGGCCACAATAAGATGATCGTTATAGGAAATATGCGTAAAAGCGGGGCCCCCTTTCACATCTCCCAGCGCATACACGCCGGGGGCGGATGTTTCCAGCCGGTCGTTCACTTCAATGTGCCCGCCGGGGCCGGTTTTAACGCCTGCGGCGGAAAGATCCAGCTCTTCCGTGTTCGGTGCTCTGCCCGCGGCCACCAGCAGGTGGCTGCATGTAATGTGTTTTTCCTCTCCGTCGTGCATCAATGTCAGCTCCGTTGTCCCGTCTAATTTACGGGATACTTTGTTAACCGCGGCATTTGTAAGGAAAGTAACATTTTCTTCTTCAAGTACCTGCACGATAGCGGCCGCCACATCGTCGTCCTCATTGTTCAGCGGCGCGGCATTACGTTCCAGTAAGGTCACGCGGCTGCCGAAGCGGCGGAACATCTGCCCCAGTTCCATGGCGATGTAACCGCTGCCGAGTATGGCCAGGTGCGCCGGGATTTCTTCCAGGTCGAGGATGGTGGTGGAAGTGAGGTAACCTGCTTCTGCAAGCCCGGGTATACCAGGTATGGCGGGCCTTGCGCCTGTGTTGATGAAGATATGTTCCGCGGTGAGCGTTTCGCCGTTCACGGTGACGGTCTTTGGACCGGTGAAGCGGGCAGTTCCGTATATCACTTCAATGTTTGCCGTTTTTTGCAGCGATCGTTCAAGCCCTGAGCGGGAGCTGTCCACCACTTCATTTTTCTTTTGCATCACGGCAGGGAACGATAGCCGGGAAGGATCGGAGGGAATGCCGAATGCCTGCGCCTTCCGGGAAAGATAGCTGAGGCGGGCTGCGGCTATCATGGTTTTGGTGGGCGTGCAGCCGTCGTTCACACAGGTGCCGCCCACAAAACGTTTTTCGATGAGCGCGGTGCGGCGGCCGGCTGCGGCGAGCTTTTGGGCAAGCGGCGGCCCTGCCTGGCCGGAGCCGATAATGATTGCGTCTAATGTCTTCATAAAACCGTTTTGCAGGCGTGTAAATCTAGTATAACAGGTACGGACCGTGCAATGTTCATACCATGGATTGGGAGGTATGGAGAATGGGAGTGGTGAACATACGGGATGCATATTATTTAAACTTATGTTCCAGGGCGGAAAGGAAGCTAAGAGAGAGCCAGGTAAGCGGAAGTTAAAATTGTATCGTCATGCCTGAAAGGGATATCGTATTTTGCAAAAATGATCTTCGAACTCTGCCTGATATTTTTTCTCATTGCATTGATCTATTCCTCTGCGGGCTTCGGCGGCGGATCCAGTTACCTGGCTCTGCTGGCTTTGTACGGTATCGGTTTCCAACTGGTGAAATCCACGGCGCTGATCTGCAATGTGGCCGTTGTGGCCGGCGGTGTGTGGCAGTTCCATGCCAGCGGGCAATTGCCCTGGAAGAAGGCTTTGCAGCTGAGTGTTTTCAGTATACCCATGGCGTTTATCGGCAGCTATATGCCGGTAAAGCGGGAAACATTTTTCCTGTTGCTGGGCCTGGCGCTGGTGCTGGCGGCAGCTTTGATGGGCATGAAGCTGATCAGGGAAAAACAATATGCGGTGAGGGAAAGGCGCGGCTGGCAGTTTTCCGCGGTGGGCGGAGCGATCGGTCTTTTATCGGGTGTCACAGGCATCGGTGGCGGTATTTATCTCGCGCCGGTATTGCGGCTGGGCAGGTACGATTCTCCGAAACATATTGCGGGACTGTGCAGTTTTTTTATTCTCGTCAATTCCCTCGCGGGTTTGCTGGGGCAGTGGGCTAAAAGCGCCGTGGTGTTCGAGGCCGGCGTTACGCTGCCTTTGCTGGCGGCGGTTATCATTGGAGGGCAGATTGGATCAAGACTGAGCGCTTCCCTGCTGAAGCCGCGCTGGGTGGAAGTGGCCACGGCCGTGCTGATCCTGTATGCGGGTATCAGGCTGCTGGTGAAGTAAGCGCTCAGCCGCCGATGGCAGACATACTTTCCATTATGCTGCGCGCATTGGCGCGTTCCGCCTGGAAGCCGTCCGCATGTTTGTTTGCAATGGCGGTCCTGATCTCATCGGTCAATACATCATTTGAAATTCCTTCTCTTATCAGATCGCGCACATTCAGCGCATCATGGCCGTATAAACAGGTTTTAAGCCCGCCGGTGGGCGTAATGCGCAGGCGGTTGCAGGTGCCGCAGAACGTTCTGCTGAATGCAGGTATCACGCCGATATTCCCTTTATGACTGGCTATGCTGTAATTCAGCGAAGTGCTGCCGGGCGCGTCGGGGAGCTTGTGCAGGGGGAATGTTTCCCCGATATGATCCAGTATGCGGCGGTAATTCCATTCTATGCCGGAGAAGCCGTTGCCCTGGCCGTTGAAGGGCATTTCTTCAATGAACCTTACGGATACCGGGTATTGTTCCGTTAAAGCGGTGAAAGCCGCCAGTTCGTCTGTATTCACGTTGTTCATGACCACCATGTTGATCTTCACTTCCATATCGTGCTCCAGCAATGCTTGCAGCGTATGCATTACGGCGGCAAACTGGTCGCGGCGGGTGATCTGCCGGAAACGTTCCGCATGCAGCGTATCGAGGCTGAGGTTCACTTTACGGATGCCAAGTTTGCGCAAGGCCGGCACGAACGGCGCGGTGAGCACGCCATTGGTGGTGATGGCGGTTTCGCAATAGCCGGTGAGCACTTCCAGCAGCGAAAGCAGATCCTTACGCAGGAAAGGCTCTCCGCCTGTAATGCGTATCCTTTGCACGCCTTCGGCGGCCAGCACCTGCACGATACGGGCGATCTCCTCATAAGTGAGCAGTGCGGCGCGGTCCAGGAACTGCATCTTTTCCGGCATGCAGTAAGTGCAGCGGAGGTTGCAGCGGTCGGTGACCGCAAGGCGCAGGTAGTTGATGGGCCGGTTGTGTTGGTCAGTCAGCATATCAGCAGTTTTTCCCCGCATCGGGGTTCTCGAAGGCCTGGCTGTCGTCTTCGTCACGAACCGTCAGGCATTTGAAATCTTTTTCCACCAGTATTTTCAGCAGGGAACCGTCCGGGTTTTCAAATTGGTGGTCAAATCCAACTTCCGCAGGCTCCAGCATGCGGGTGAACCAGGCAGCTGGTATGCTCAGGTGCACGCCGTCGCTTTCCAGCTTAATAGCGGGTGCGCCGATATCGCGCGAACGTATGCAAAAATGCAGCTTGCCTGCGCCGATATGGGTGTGTTCTTCTGTTTTGCCTGTTTCCTGCAACCTGGTCACATCCGCCTGGTCCAGCCGGTAACGGATGCTGTTCCCCCTGATCCTGATCTTCATATTGAATATTTTTGTTGGCAAAAAAATGCTTGTGTTATTGTAGCTTTATACTGTCATGAGAATTATGTTTTTCGGTATCACGAAAGAGCTGGCGGGCGGCGCGTCGCTGGAGGTTGCGGAGAGGTTCGCAACGGTGGGCGAGTTCCGTTCCTGGCTGGGCCTGCAATACCCTTCTATGCTGAACCTCAGGAAAGTGATGATAGCGGTGAACAAAGCGTATGCAAACGATGAGCAACCGTTGGCGGAAAGCGATGAAGTGGCCGTTATCCCACCTTTGAGCGGCGGGTAAAAATTACGAGATGGAATCATTGATTAAAATTGTTTCGGACATACGCACGGAAGAAGCCATCCGCTTCGTGGAAAGCCCGGGAAGCGGGGGCATTGTCACTTTTATCGGCACCGTGAGGAACCAGACGATGGGAAAGCCCGTGCAGAAGCTTTTCTTCGAGAGCTACGAACCCATGGCCCTGCTTGAAATGGAAAAGATCGCACAGCAGGCTGCCCTGCAATGGAACGTGCAGCGTATCGCCATTATTCACGCCACCGGCGAAAAGCTGCCCGGCGAAGAAGTAGTGGTGATCGCGGTGGCTGCCCCGCACCGTGCGGCGGCTTTTTCCGCCTGCCAGTTCGCCATCGATACGCTCAAGGAAACTGTTCCCATCTGGAAACAGGAATTCTTTGAAGACGGCGCTGTGTGGGTGGCGGCGCATCCCTGATATGCATCTCTCATTCCTCATTTCAGTTTCTCCTTCGCATTTTCCATTTCTTCCGGTGTGTTGGCATTGTATTGTTCGCGCCGGTACGGGTTTTCCAGCAACACCACGTCGAGGCCGGCCAGCGTTTTACGCGGACAGGTCTTGCCTTCCCTGAAATCCGTTTCCAGCTGCGCCAGCGCAGCGGGTTCCCAGATCGCGATCAGCGGTTCGGGCTGTTCGTTGTAGGGGCTGATGAAGGAAGTAGCGGGCCGCTGGGTTTGCCGTTTTTCCAGCAACAGGGCAATGCTTTGCTCGCTGATCAGCGGCAGGTCGCAGGCCAGCACCAGCCAGGACGCGGCCGGGTCGTGCGCATGGGCGCTGAGCAGCCCGGCAGACGGGCCAGCGCCTTCGATGCTGTCGAAGATAATGTTTTTGCAGCCCGGGAACTTTTGTCCCTCGCGGGCGGATAGCCATACTTCGGGTACAAATCCTTTCAGCAGCCCGTATAGATATTTCCACTGCGGTTGCCCGTGATAGTCGATCATGCTTTTATCCTGCTGCATGCGCAGGCTTTTCCCGCCGCACAGCACCAATCCTTTAAGCGCCATGTTTACCTCCTTTTTTTCCGGTGAATTTTGTTTCACGAAGCACAATGTTTTTGTTTATGCTTCTTTCCGCTATGGACTTTGTTTCATAAAGCCCAATGTTCTTGCTTATGCTTGTGCCCGCTATGGGCTTTGTTTTATGAAGCGTTATGATCACGTTTGCCTCCCGTTTTTACAATGAGCTTTGTATCGCGGATCACCATTTCCATAGAAAGCGCTTTGCACATATCGTAAACGGTGAGCGCGGCTACGCTGGCGCCCGTGAGCGCCTCCATTTCCACGCCGGTTTTGCCATGCGTTTTCACCGTGCAGCGGATCACCGCCTCTTCGCCTTCCAGCGTGACAGTTACGCTGCAATGATCCAGCAGCAGCGTATGGCAGAGCGGGATCAGCTCCGGCGTTTTTTTGGCGGCCATGATCCCGGCGATAATGGCGGTTTGGAACACAGCGCCTTTTTTCGTCACCAGCTCTTCGCCGCTCATGCAATTGCGCACCGCGGCGGGCAGAAACACCCGGCTTTCCGCTATAGCCGTTCTTTCCGTGTCGGCCTTGCCGCCAACATCCACCATATGCGGACGGTCCTGCCCGTCCAGGTGGCTGAACGCCGTATTTGACGCATTGCTCATAATTGAATAAATTTATCGTAACTAAAATCGTTTATCGCATGATGTCTGTTCCGGATGCTTTTAAAGCAGTAATGGCCGTTGTGAAAGACACGGGCGCCACCACTGTGTTGCTGGAAGCGGCTGCCGGCCGCATTTTGCGCGAGCAGGTGATCGCAGACCGGCCTTTTCCTCCCTACGACCGTGTAACGATGGACGGCATTGCCATTGCATACGACAGTTATGCCCGCGGCCAGCGGGTATTCGGGCTGGAAGACGTGCAGGCTGCCGGTATGCCCCGCATGCAGCTGGCCAATCTGGCGGACTGTATGGAAGTGATGACCGGCGCCATCCTGCCCGAGCTCACCGATACGGTGATCCCTTACGAACATCTTCAGCAAACAGAGCATGAAGGGTTCAAACGTTTTACGATCGAAAAGGAAGTGCAGGCCGGACAGAACATTCATGCCGAAGGCAGCGACGTTCCGGCGGGGAAAGTATTGCTGGGCCCCGGTGTACGCATCGGCCCGGCGGAAGCCGGCGTGCTGGCCAGTGTGGGAAAAGCGGAAGTGAAAGTGAGCAAACTGCCCCGTATTTACCTGGTGGCCACCGGCGACGAGCTGGTGGAGATACGTTCCATGCCGGAACGGCACCAGGTACGTATGTCCAACGTTTACAGCATTGCCGCGGCCCTGCATGCGCTGGGCATTCCCGCGGATATCATCCACCTGCGCGACGAGCCGCACAGCATGGAACAGCAGCTCCGGCCCCTGCTCACCAAATCGGATGTGCTGATATGTACGGGTGCTGTTTCTGCCGGTAAATTCGATCATCTGCCACAAGTATTGGAGCGCTGCGGCATGCAGCGCGTGTTTCATAAAGTTGAACAGCGGCCCGGGAAGCCCTTCCTGTTCGGTACCATTCCCGACGGGCCGGTGGTATTTGCTTTGCCGGGAAATCCTGTTTCCGTACAGCTTTGTTTTTACCGTTATATCCAGCCCTGGCTGCTGGCCTGCCTGCATCATACGCCGGAAGAACAGCTGTTCGCCGCGCTGGAAACGGACGTAAAATTCGACAAACCCCTCACTTATTTTCTGCCGGTGCAATTACAATATGCGCCCGGCGCCCGTATTACCGCCCGTCCCGTCACTTACGGCGGCTCCGGCGATATGGCTTCGCTGCTGCATGCCAATGCGTTTATGGAGCTTCCTCCCGAACCGGGAACATTCCCTGAAGGATCGGTGTTCCCGGTATGGAAATTCAGGTGAGCGGCACAGTCAGTGCGGCCAAAGCCACCGGTGTGAATTCCCGGACGGGTGTTTCACAAATGTAACAAGAATAATCCTCCGGCAAAGCTGTTACAGGCGTACCCGCCGCAATTCCCCGCCCGGCGTCTCCTGCTGTTTCATCATAAATGCTCAGGCAGGAAGGGCACTGGTGCACGGTTTTTTCTGAATTTATGTCAACCGGTATGGCCTTTTGCCCGGAAACATACTCCTGTAGCACGTTCCACTCGGTTCCTTTTTCGTAATAATGCCTGCACAACGACGCGATATACGGCCCCAGGTGCTCTTTCAGCACCTCGCTCCGGTAAGGTATCAGCTGGTGTGTGTTGGGATTGAAATCCGGCGTATACAGTACGTCATACCGCTGCAGGTATTTGAGCTTGCTGCGGTGTTTGTTCTCCTGCCGCCTGATCACAATGGAGCCGAAGTGATGTTTGCCCATATCCAGGCTGATATTGAAGCACAGGCCGTAAGTGCGCACGTCAGCCGTATCGAAATGGCGGATGATGTGGCGTTTCAGGATCAGGCTGTCCTCGCAATGGTCCGCCACCTGCCAGTTCAGCTCATTGGCCGCATGCCGCACATTGATGCCGTGCTTGCCGAGAATATAATCCCAAAGCTTGCGGTGCGCGGGTTCAATGTTTTTGATGATGACAGACTTCCAGGGCGTTGCATAAAACTGCCCGATGCCGGTTTCCAGGCAAACGGAGCAGATATCTTTCAGGAAAGCCACGTCAAAGACCTCGTCGCGACGGTAGATCCCCAGCCAGTATTGATTGTCGTGGCGGTTAAAACCTTCGTAATAAGGAAGGTGAAAAGCCGGCAGTTCCAGTTCCCTGTCAATTTCGCGGCTGATGCAATCCAGCGTGGTACTGAGCAGGGATGCGGGATTTTGTTGCTGCAGGATCTGCGTTTCCAGCATGGCGCTCACCTGCGGGATGCTGTTGGTGTAGATCAGCCGCGACCAGCGCCAGGTGTCGGTTTGACCGGGATAGCGTACGTACAGGTACCAGTAATGCGGATGCGGCGACGCGATCCAGTTGAGATGGCCGCTGAACAGCGGTACGAATGTCTGGCGGCTGTCGCAGATATTGACCTTCAGCTGCGGCTGCGCCAGGGTGTCGAAAATATCTTTGTAAATGCCCTCTGTGAGCCATGAATCAGTGATGAAGATGCCCGCGGCAGCGTAGGAGCTGATGATGTTGGGCGCGGAGAGGTCCAGGTGAAATTGAATTTCTTTCTGCCGGCAGACCGTTTCGAAAGTATCGAAGTTCTTATAAGGCACCTGTAAAAACAGCTGCTGGCGGAGGCCGAAGCGCACATCTTCCACCCTGGCGGCTTCCGCTGCTTCCAGGATTTCCTGCAAATAGCCGGGCGATATGATGCCCCCGGTGAAATTAAACCGTACCAGATGTGATTGCTTGGCCATGATGAGTGGTTTTAATGGAAGGAAGCGCCTGTTCCAGCAGCCTCAATACTTCAGGGCGGCAGCTTCCGCAGCCCATGCCCGCGCCGCTGGCACGGCAAACGCCGTCCAGGTCCGTATGCCCGCCCCTGATCGCTTCTTTGATATTGCCATCGCCCACGTTGCCGCAGGAACAGATGAGCTTGCCCAGCACCGGCGCGCCTTTTTTGCCCGAGCGGAGCAGTTCCAGCCGCTTGTCAGACAGCTCCGTTTTCTGCCGGATGAGGTCGCGGAATTCCGCCAGCTCGCTTTTATCGCCGATGAGGATGGCGCCTACCAGCTTGTCCTGGTGGATGATGCATTTTTTATAATAACGTTTTGCTTTGTCGATGAATATCACTTCTTCATAAGCAGGATCGCCGGGCGTTTCCACCATACCGAGCGAGCAGAGGTCCATGCCCTGCACCTTCAGGATGTTGATGAACAGTGAACCTTCGTAATAACCGGAGATGTCGCCGTTGAGGAAACGCGCCACCACGGCGGCTTGTTGCTCCGCGGCGGCGGTGATGCCGTACAGCACGTTTTCGAACGCGGCTATCTCGCCTATGGCAAAAATAGAGGGGTCGCTGGTTTGCAGGTATGGGTTCACCACCACGCCGCGGTTGCATTCCAGCCTGGCGGCCTGCGCCAGCTCAATGTTCGGTATGGTGCCGATGGAAAACACAACAGCCTGGCAATCGATGTAGCGGCCGCTTTTCAGGCGGATGCCTTCTACCTGCCGGGTGCCGGAGAACTGTTCTATTTCATCGTTGAAAAATATTTCGATATCCCTTTCTTTCAGCTCTTCACTGAGCAGCTGCGCGCCGAGCGCATCCAGCTGGCGGTCCATGAGCCGCGAGGTGCGCTGGATCACGGCCACGCTGATATTCATTTCCCGGAGCGAAGCGGCAAGCTCGATGCCCAGCAGGCCGCCGCCGGCGATCACCACTCTTCCTTTTTCCGGGGAGATGTGCTGCATGAAATCGTCCGCATTCCTGCGGGTGCGCATGGTGAAGACGCCGTTCATTTCCGGCGTGTCCTTAAGCGTGGCCGCCCTGCTGCCGGTAGCGAGGATGAGCACGTCGTAATCGTGCACAACGCCTTTGCTGTCTGTCACCTGCTTGCGTTCCCGGTCTATATGCTCAACGCTTATGCCGCGGTGCAGGGTGATGTTGAGCGATGCTTCTTCCGTGTCTGACATCTTCACCAGCTGCGCCCACTGCTGGGCGCCGCTGATGTAGTCCGGCAGCATAACGCGGTTATAAAAAGGCAAGTCTTCCTTACTGAATACGGTGATGGGATCGGTCCGGTTCAAACCGCGGTAGGAGCGCACAAAGCCGCATGCGCCCGCACCTGCGCCGATCACGACGATCTTCTGCAAAGGTTTGCTGTATTTCGCTACTTCCACGGCGGCAAACTTCAGGTCCGGCTGGCGGGAGATGGGATCGGTGAGGTTATTGGTAAGATTGTTCGCCCGGTTCAGGTCGTTCTGTAATATCTTGCCCCAGTGCATGGGCAGGAAAACCACGCCGGGCTTGATGTCTCTGCTGATCTTTGCTTTCACGCGCACCTGTCCGCGCGGGCTGGTCACTTCCACAAGATCGTCCTGCCGGATGTTGCGGGCTTCCGCATCGTCCGGGTGGATTTCGAGGAAGGATGATGCGATATGCTGTTTGAGCTTGCTCACCTTTCCCGTTTTGCTCATGGTATGCCACTGGTCGCGGATGCGGCCGGTGGTGAGGATGAGCGGGAAATCCTCGCCGGGCGCTTCGGAAGTGTTCCCGTCGCTCACGGTGTGGATTACGGCTTTCTGGTGTTTGGTGTAAAAAAGGTGGTCGGTGAAGAGGCGGGCGGTGCCCTGGCCGTTGTTATAAGGCCATTGAATACTTCTCCGCTCCTGTAATATTTTGTAGGAAAGCCCGCTGATGTCTATGCGCGTACCGGCGGTGAGCCTGCAATGTTCATCGTATATCTCGCCGGGATTCGTGTAGTCAAACCCGTTATATCCCATCTTTTGCGCGAAGCGGCAGATGATCTCTGCGTCGGGCAGGGCTTCGCCGGGCGGCTCGGTGATCTTTGCCAGGTAGCTGATGCGGCGTTCGGCATTGGTCATGGTGCCTTCTTTTTCCGCCCAGGCCGCCGCGGGAAGTATTACATCCGCGTACTTCAGCGTTTCTGGTTTGGAGGAAATTTCCTGTACTACTACAAAGCTGGCTTTCTGCAAAGCTGCTTCCATGGCGCGTGCGTCGGGGAGGGAAATGAGCGGGTTGGAGCCCATGATCCAGATGGCTTTCAGGCTGCCTTTCTCCAGGGCGGCGAACATGTCTGTAGCAGTCAGCCCAGGCTTGTCGGAGATCGTAGTGCCGCCCCAGAATGCCTGTACTTCTGCCCGGTGGGCCGGATCGTCCAGCAAACGGTGCGCGGGCAGCAGGTTGGCGAGCCCGCCGGTTTCTCTTCCGCCCATGGCGTTCGGCTGCCCGGTGAGCGAAAATGGCCCATTGCCGGGCTTGCCGATCCTGCCGGTGATAAGGTGGAGATTTATAAGGCTGAGATTCTTGGAAACACCAACGGCACTCTGGTTCAGCCCCATGGTCCACATGGTCATGAACCCGCCGGAAGCGCCGATCATGGCTGCTGCTTCGTAAAGCTGCTGCTCCGGGATACCGCAGATGATGGCGGCTTCTGCAATGCTGCGCTGCATTACGGCATCCCGGTATCGTGCAAACCCTTCGGTGTGCTGGTGTATAAAATTTTTATCGGTATGGCCCTGCTCTATGAGCAAACGGCCGATGGCATGATGTAATACGATGTCTGTACCCGGGTTAAGCTGAAGGTGCAGGTCTGCCGCCGCGCAGCTCTGCGTAACGCGCGGGTCGCTCACTATGATGCGGAGCGCGGGATTGGCAGCTTTGGCGGCTTCTATCCTGCGCCAGAGGATGGGATGGCACCAGGCGGGATTGGCGCCTGCGACAAAAATGCAGTCTGCCAGCTCAATGTCGTCGTAGGTGCCGGGCACTGCATCTTCGCCCAGCGACATTTTGTAGGCGGCCACGGCGCTGCTCATGCAGAGGCGCGAGTTGGTGTCTATGTTATTGCTGCCGATGAAACCTTTGATCAGTTTATTGACGACGTAATATTCTTCGGTAAGGCACTGGCCGGAGGCGTAGAATGCCACGGCATCCGGGCCGTAGCGGCGGATGATGCTTCTGAAAACCGCGGCCGCCCTGTCCAGCGCCTGGTCCCAGGAAACTCTCATCCTCGGAGCGTTGCGGTGGTAGCGCATTTCAGGGTGAAGCAGCCGGTCGCTGGTGTCCATCACGGTGTAGTGCAGGTTCATGCCTTTGGAGCAAAGCATGCCCCGGTTCACAGGATGGTCTTTGTCGCCTTCGAGACTGAGTTTCCCCTGCCTGTCGCGGTGAACAACGATCCCGCATCCTACGCCGCAGTAGCAACAGGTGGTTTTGAAGCTGGACATATTATTGCGTGATAAGGTTTGGAACCCTGCGCGCGGCGGGTTCTTTGGAAAATCCCGTGAACAGTACGATGCAGCCGGTGGCTATCACTGCGTAAGCGATCCAGGTGAAAGCCTGTTCGTAGGAAATATTATCTGCCTTGAAAAGAAAGCCGAACAGCATGCCGCCGAGGTTGCCGCCTGCGCCCACAATGCCGCTCACCAGGCCCACATTTTTCTTGTCTATGAAAGGTACAATTCCGTACGTGGCGCCATTCGCCATTTTCAGGAACAATGCAAAGCCGATCATGGCAATGATGGCCAGTTTCAGGCTGCCTGCTCCTGCAAAGAGCAACAATCCCCCGCCTTCGGCCAGCAGCACAAAGGCAAGCAGTATGCCTTTCCCTTTCAGTCCCTGTTTCAGCCCGACGCGGTCGGAAACAAAGCCGCCCAGTGCGCGGGCAAACAGGTTCATCAACCCGAATATGCCGGCCCAGAACCCTGCGCTGCTTTGGGAAAGATGGTACGTATCCACGAAGTGAAGGGAAGCGACGTTATCGAAAGTGATCTCCATGCCGAAGCACATGGCGTATGCGAGCATTAATGCCCATACGCGCCAGTCTTTGAGCACAGACCAGTCGGTCTTGCCTTTTTCGGTGTCGCGTTCTATCTCGTCGTAATTACCTGCCGGTGTGTCTTTGGTATATTTATGATAAAGGAAGGCTGCGCCCAGCATCATCAATCCCGGCACGATCATGGCCAGCCGCCACGATTGCCCGGCGGTGTAGCCGAAGCCCATGATGGCCGCGAATATGAGCGGCATCACGATATTGGTAACGCCTCCGCCCAGGTTGCCCCAACCGCCGGTGATGGCGTTGGCCGTGCCTTTGATATTGGCGTCGAACATCATGGAGGTATGGAACTGCGTGATCACGAAGGAAGCGCCGATGGTGCCGATAGCCAGCCTGAACAGCAGGAATGTGGTGTAATCGTGCGCGAGCCCCGCGAGGAACACCGGGATGGAACCGAACAGCAGCAGGCGCACGGCGGTTTTGCGCGGGCCCCAGGTATCGCAGAGGCGGCCGATGATGAGGCGCGCGATGATAGTGCCCGATACGGATGCGATCATAACGTTGCCCACCTGCGATTTGGTAAGCCCAAGGTCCGCCCGGATGGTAGGCATCAACGGCGCAAGGCCGAACCAGCCGAAGAAACAGACGAAGAACATCAGCCAGGTGATGTGGAAGGTGCGCATCTGCACGGTGGCAAGACTGAAAAGCGAGAGTTTGCGGAGGGGTTCCTGTAACGGATTTTTCATGTAAATTTGAGAAATTTTAAGTGAGCCAATCAATTTAAAATCCAGAAGCCCAGCCAGTCTGCAAACTGCCGGGTTTCGCTTTTACAGTGCTTCCACCGTTACCAGCACATCCGCTTCCACACCGGCCTGTATGCCGATGTACACGCGGTCGTCCTCCAATCTTACCGGGTATACTGTTAATGAGCATTCATGTTCGTCGCTGAGGCAGCGCCCGTCTGCCAGGGAAAATGTTTTTTTGTGAAAGGGGCAGGCTACCTTCGGCTCGCCCTGGTGCGTGCCCGTCATGCCGCGGCTGAGCGCCATCTGGCGGCGGTGCGGGCAGAGGTTTTGCGTGGCATACCAGCTGTTGCTGCGCGAGAAATAGAACAGCGCGATCTGTTCGTCTTTGTACTTGATGCAAACGCCGCCGTTCTGCGGCACATCAGTTGTTTTACAGGCAAAGAACCAGGTAATGGCGGTTGAGCTGATCGTTGACATAATCGGTGAGTTTGGTTATTTCCAGTCCGCTGCTTTTTTCTGCTCGCGGAGCGTTTCAAATTTTACGGTCGGATCTTTTTCTTCAGGCGCATTGATGAAGTGCGAGAATTTCTTCCGCAGCTCGGGACTGTCCACCACTTCTTTCCATTCGCATTTATAATTGTCCACCAGCAGCTGCATTTCCGCTTCGAGTGACTCGGCAATGCCCAGGCTGTCGTTCACCACTACGTTGCGCAGGTAGTCGATGCCGCCTTCCAGCTTGTTCAGCCAGGTGGCGGTACGGGTCAGCGGGTCGGCGGTTTTGATGTAAAACATGAGGAAGCGGTCTATGTAGCGGATGCAGGTTTCGCTGTCCAGGTCCTGCGCAAGCAACAGCGCGTGCTGTGGCTTGGAGCCGCCGTTGCCGCATACGTAAAGGTTCCAGCCTTTCTCGGTGGCGATGATGCCGAAGTCTTTGGACTGTGCTTCCGCGCATTCCCTGATGCAGCCGGATACGGCGCTTTTGATCTTGTGCGGCGCGCGCAGCCCGCGGTATCTTTCTTCTATGCGGATGGCGTAGCTCACGCTGTCGTGCAGGCCGAAGCGGCACCAGGTGGAACCGACGCAGCTTTTCACGGTCCTCAGCGCTTTGCCGTAAGCGTGGCCGCTTTCAAAACCGGCATCAATGAGGGCTTCCCAGATGGCGGGCAGGTCGCCGAGGTGCGCGCCGAACATATCGATGCGCTGGCCGCCGGTGATCTTGGTATATAAATTATATTCTTTGGCAATGGTGCCGATCACGATGAGCTTTTCGGGCGTGATCTCGCCGCCGGGGATGCGGGGCACCACGGAATAGGTGCCGCCTTTCTGGATGTTGGCGAGGTAACGGTCGTTGCTGTCCTGCGCGGTATCGTTGCCCTTGGCGAGGATCATGTCGTTCCACAGGCTGGCCAGTATGGAGCTGATCACGGGTTTGCATACTTCGCAGCCTTCACCGTGACCGTAATGGTCCAGCGCTTCGTCGAAGGAGCGGAGTGATTTTACTTTGATGAGGTCCAGCAGTTCCTGGCGGGAGTAGTCGAAGTGCTCGCACACCACGTTGCGGATGTATTTGCCCTGTGCCTTCATGGTGGCGGTGATGAGGTCTTTCACCATGGGTGTGCATCCGCCGCAGCAGGTGCCGGCTTTGGTGCATTTTTTTACGGCGTCGAGGGTTTCGTTGCCGGCCTCTACCGCCTGGCAGATGGCGGCTTTGGTGATGCTTTCGCAGCTGCAGATCACTGCTTCGTCAGGCAGCGAGTCCACTCCGGCGCCGGCGGGTGCGGCCCCGTTGCGGGGACCCAGCAGTACGTCGGCAGGGTTGGGAGGGAGGATAATATTGTTCTTGCAGGTTTGCAGCAGCATGTTATAAGCGTCGGCGTTCCCGATGAGGATGCCGCCGAGTAGGTATTTCCCGTCCTGCGAAATATTGATGCGCTGGTAAACCCCGCTGATGCTGTCTTCCATCACGATGCTATGGCTCTGGTCCGGGGCGGTGAAGGGATCGCCGAAGCTGGCCACGTCCACGCCGATCAGTTTCAGCTTGGTGCTCATATCGAAACCGGTGAAGGCCTTTTGCGAAGCTGCCGCATCAATGATATGCGAAGCGGCCACTTCCGCCATTTCGTAACCGGGTGCCACCAGGCCGTAGATCATACCATTATATAATGCACATTCGCCCACGGCATAAATGGAGGGGTCGCTGGTTTGCAGCAGGTCGTTCACCACGATGCCGCCGCGCGGCCCGGTTTGCAGGCCGCAGGCCGCTGCCAGCTCGTCGCGCGGTTTGATGCCGGCGGAGATCACCAGCATGTCCGCATCCAGGGCAGTGCCGTCTGAGAACTGGAGGCCGGTGATGGTTTCCTCACCGAGAATGGCGGAGGTGTTTTTACCGGTGAGCACTTCCAGGCCCAGGCTCTGCAGTTTGGTCTGCAATACAAAGGATCCTTTATCGTCGATCTGCCGGGGCATAAGCCTTGGCGCGAATTCGATCACGCTGGTGCGTGTAATGCCGAGGTCCAGCAGGGCCTTGGCCGCTTCCAGCCCCAGCAGGCCGCCGCCGATCACGGCGCCGCGGGTGGCGCGGGGAGCGTAATCCTTCATCAGCTCCAGGTCTTCGATGGTGCGGTAAATAAATACGCCTTTTTTATCTGTTCCCGCTATATTGGGTACAAAAGCGGCGGAGCCGGTGGCCATCACGAGAAAGTCGTAAGGTTCGGTAATGCCTTTCAGGGAAGTGACCGTTTTTTGTGCCCGGTCAATTATATGAACAGGGTCGCCAAGGTGAAGGGTGATGTTTTGGGAAGCGTACCAGCTGGCTGGCGCGAGGGAAAGGTCTTCCGCGGATTTGCCGGCAAAGTACTCGCTGAGGTGTACCCGGTCGTACGCCGGAAGGGTCTCTTCGCCAAAAATGACGATCCGGGCGGTGTTTGTGCCAAGTTTTTGTGTGATCTTCTCACAGAATTTATGGCCGACCATGCCATTACCAATTACTACGATCTTCATACTAAAGATATATTAATAAATAATTAATATAATTGAAATCAGCTTTAAAAACGTAGAAATTGAATTAGGTGTATGATCTATATCATAAATTTACGGCAAAATGTTTTAATTTTAGGTATGATTAGGTCAATAATAGTTATATAAATTTTATCATAATGTGTTTTCTATGCCAAAACCTGCTTTATCTTTAATCGGAGCCGGCCCCGGAGATCCGGAGATGATCACGCTCAAAGCCATCCGCGCTCTGGCTACAGCTGATGTTGTATTATACGACGCCCTGGTGAACCCGCAGCTGCTGGAATACGCCACCAAACCGGCTGTGCTTCGTTTCGTAGGCAAACGGTACGGCTGCCATGCGCTCTCCCAGGAGGAGATCAATGAGCTGATCATCAGTTCCGCCCGTGAGTATGGCCATGTGGTCCGGCTGAAAGGAGGCGACCCCTTCGTGTTCGGCAGAGCGGTGGAAGAGATTGAAGCTGCTTCCCGGGCAGGCATACCGGTAAAAGTAGTGCCCGGCATTTCCAGCGCGCTGGCCGTACCGGCCATGCAGATGATCCCGCTCACGAGCAGGGGCGTGGCGGAAAGCTTTTGGGTAACCACCGGTACCACGCGCAGCGGCGACATTTCGGGAGACGTGTACCTGGCGGCCCAATCCACCGCCACCGTGGTGATCCTGATGGCCATGAGCCGCATCGGCGCCATCATGGATATCTTCCGGGAAGCGGGCAAGGGTTCCGTGCCCGTGGCGGTCATTCAGAACGGCACTACGGACCAGGAACGGATCATTACGGGCGCCGTTTCGGATATCGCCACTGTGGCGGAAGCGCAGGGCATCGAAAACCCCGCTATTATAGTGGTGGGTGAAGTGGTGAAGTGGCGGGAACAACTGGCCGGCATGATCGCCGCCGGCGCAGACAGGCAGATAATATATGAAGAAAGATAAACAGGGCTGCGATACCAGTATCTGCATGGTGTGCCGCCTTTGCATGAAGGAATGGCTGCCCGCGGTGGAGGCAAACAGCATGCATTTTACATACCGGAAAGGGCAGGAACTGTTCCGGGAAGGAGACCCCGTGAAAGGGATCTTTTTCATCTATAAAGGCAGCGTGAAGGTGCACAAGCACTGGGATGAAGGCAAGGAGCTGATCGTCCGTTTCGCGAAAAAAGGCGATATCGTCGGCCACCGCGGCATCGGGCTTGAGCCGGTGTACCCGGTTACGGCCACCGCGCTGGAAACGGTAACGGTGTGTTATTTCGATATTGCGTTCTGGGAGGCTTCGCTGAAAGTGAACCACCAGCTGTTATATGAACTGATGCTCTTCTACGCCAGGGAATTACAGGAATCGGAAAGAAAGATGCGCAACCTCGCCCACATGCCGGTGAAAGGAAGGATCGCCCAGGCCCTGGTTTCACTGGAAAAGAAATTCGGCAGGAATGAGAACGGGTTCATCGACTTCGCTTTGTCGCGGCAGGACCTTGCTTCTTACACCGGCGCCACTTACGAAACCACGTTCAGGATGTTGCAGGAAATGATCCAGGAGCACCTGATCGTCATGTCCGGCAAAGAGATCGCCGTGGCGGACCGGGCCCGGCTCCTGCTTTTGTGCGAGCTGCCTGCGGGCAAAACATGAATTACATCGTTGTAGCGGCGGATTCTGACAACCGTTCCGTTTTTTTTCAGATATTGGCGCAGTAATAAAAATTCCACGGGGCCGCTAAGGCCCGATGCTAAACTTTCTGCACATGTCAATGGAACAAACAATGCGTTGGTTCGGGCCCAACGATCCTGTCAGCTTATGGGATATCCGGCAGGCAGGCTGCTCCGGCGTTGTAACGGCGCTTCATCACATTCCCCCCGGCGAAATATGGACCGTTACCGAGATCAACCGCCGGAAAGCCATGATAGAAGCCGCCGGCATGCGTTGGTCCGTAGTCGAAAGCCTTCCTGTGCATGAAGATATCAAACGGCAGACCGGCGATTTTACCCGTTTCATCGAAAACTACAAGACGAGCCTGCAAAACCTCGCCAAATGCGGCATTACCGTGATCACGTACAATTTTATGCCGGTGATGGACTGGATGAGGACGGACATTGCCTATGTAATGCCTGATGGCAGCCGCGCCCTGTATTATGAACGCAACGCCTTCATCGCCTTCGACCTCTACCTGCTCAAAAGGCCCGGCGCCGAAAAAGATTATACCGAAAAAGAAATGGCCGCCGCACGGCAACGCCTGCACGAAATGAGCGATGCTGAAAAAGAGACGCTCTTTCACAACGCCCTGCTGGGCCTGCCCGGCAGCGACGACCGGTTTACGCCCGAAGCCGTTCTTGCCGCGCTCGGTAAATACGCCCACATCAACGCGCAACAGCTCCGCGAACATCTTTTTCATTTCCTGCGCGAAGTGGTGCCTATTGCGGAATCCCTCGGCCTCAGCCTGGCCATTCACCCGGACGATCCGCCGTATCCCTTGCTGGGCCTGCCCCGCATCGTAAGCACGGAAGCTGACCTGGAGGCGATCCTGCGGGCGGCGCCTTCGCCCGCCAATGGTCTGTGTTATTGTACCGGTTCATTAGGCGTGCGGGCAGACAATGACCTGCCCGGCATCATCCGCCGGCATGGAGATCATATCCACTTCATTCATCTCCGCAATATCCGCCGCGATCAAAACGGCAATTTCTATGAAGCGGACCACCTGGATGGCAATGTAGATATGTACGCCGTGGTGACCGAGCTAACGCGGGTGATGCAGCGGAGAAATATTTCCCTGCCCATGCGTCCCGACCATGGACACCAGATGCTGGATGATCTTCAAAAAACAACCTATCCCGGATACAGCGCCATCGGGCGTTTGAAAGGGCTGGCGGAGATACGCGGGCTGGAGTACGGCATCCTGCAACAACAACGGTAATTATACAGTGATCAATTAATTCTATGTTCAAAGCCGGATATTCTGCTGATCTTTGCGGAAATTTCCGGCTTTGAAACGTTCGACCTATTTTTTTCTGATCCTGATACTCGGAAGCCTTACTGCCCTCGGCCCTTTTACCATAGATATGTACCTGCCCGGCTTCGGCGCCATTGCTGAAGATCTCCATACGGATGTATCCAGCGTAGGCCTCACTTTATCCAGCTATTTTATTGGTATTTCCGCCGGGCAGTTGCTGTATGGCCCGCTGCTGGACCGGTTTGGCCGCAAAAAGCCGCTCTACATCGGCCTGCTGGCTTACATCCTCGCGTCCATCGGCTGTGTGCTGACGCAGAATATAGACCAGTTCATTATCCTGCGTTTCTTCCAGGCCATCGGCAGCTGTGCGGCCACCGTGGCAGCTATGGCGATGGTGCGCGATATCTTCCCGGTGAATGAGAATGCGAAAGTATTTGCCCTGCTCATGCTGGTAGTGGGCGCTTCGCCTATGATAGCGCCAACGGCGGGCGGTTACGTGACCACTGCTTTCGGCTGGCATGCCGTGTTTATCATTCTTACGGTAATGGGCATACTGATGCTGCTGGCCAGCATCTTCTGGCTGCCGGAAAGTTACAAGCCGGATACCACCATGTCTCTCAAGCCCGGGCCAATCATCCGCAACTTCTGGCAGGTGATGAAGGAGCCGCAGTTCTACACCTACACGCTCACCGGCGCGATTGCGTTCTCCGCTTTGTTCGCTTACGTATCTGCTTCTCCCAAAGTATTTATGGACGTGCATCACGTGGACAAAAAAACTTTCGGCTGGATATTCGCCGCGCTGTCTGTCGGTTTTATCGGTTCCAGCCAGGTGAATACCCTGGCGCTGCGGAGGTTTACCAGCGAACAGATATTGCCGGTAGCGCTGGGCGTCCAATCCCTGGTGGGCTTGTTTTTTATATTTGGCGTAATGAACGGCTGGCTGGACCTTTGGGGCACGCTGGCGGTATTGTTCGTGCTGCTGTGCTGCCTTGGTTTTGTGAACCCCAATACGGCCGCGCTGTCGCTGGCTCCGTTTGAAAGGAATGCGGGCAGCGCTTCTTCGCTGATGGGCGCATTGCAGATGGGCGTTGGCGCGCTGGCTTCTGTATTTGTAAGTCTTGATGAAGCGAACAGCGCCATGCCGCTGGCTTTGGTAATGACGGCGGCCGCAATGGCGGCGCTGGCAGTGTTGCTGGTATGCCGCCGGACCATTGGCCGTACGGAGACGGCTGAAGCCTGAGCACAGGATGGTTCCGGGAAAAAAAGCATAATTTTCCGCCACAAACAAGCAGCATATGCCTGACAAGATCCATGCGATCATCACCGGTGTTACCGGGATGGTAGGAGAAGGGGTGCTTCACGAATGCCTGCAACACCCGGCAGTAGAGAGCGTCCTCATCGTCAACCGCAAACCTTCCGGCTTCAGTCACCCGAAGCTGAAAGAGATCATCCACGAAGATTTTTACAACCTTGCGCCGCTGGCCGGCGAGCTGACCGGTTACAACGCCTGTTTCTTTTGCCTTGGCGTAAGCGCCATCGGTAAAGATGAAGTAACGTATTACAAACTCACGCACACGCTCACGCTGCATGCGGCCGAAGTAATGTGCCAAGCGAGCCCCGAAATGACTTTCTGTTATATTTCCGGTTCTGGAACGGACAGCAGCGAACGCGGCAGGGCTATGTGGGCGCGGGTGAAAGGCAAAACAGAGAACGACCTGATGCGGCTCCCGTTCAGGCAGGTGTATGCATTCCGCCCGGGTTACCTGCATCCCACCAAAGGTTTGAAGAACACGAAACCTTACTACCGGTATTTGAGCTGGATGTTTCCCTTCTTCCGCACGCTCTTTCCTTCATTTGTGGGCACCCTGGCGGAGCTGGGGCAGGCCATGATCAAAGTTGCGCAGCATGGTTACAGCAAAAAGGTGCTGGAAGTAAAAGATATTTACAAAGTGGCGAACGGCGCTTAAGCTTCCGCTTCAAAATCTTCCGCGCAAAGCTGGGAATTGCACGCAGCAGCGGCGGTATGCCCGCCGGATGCGGCTACTGCTACCTGGTGCAGTCCGTCGTGACTGATATCTCCCGCTGCAAATACGCCAGGGACGGTAGTTTCGTACATCGCATTCACCACTATGGAGCCTGCTTCCGAAAGCTGGCAGCCCAGCTGTTTTGCCAGTTCGTTCTGGAAATGCAATTTTTCGGAGCGGTAATACGCCGCTTTTTTCTGGATAGAGCTGCCGTCAGTAAAGGAAATTCGGATGCCTTCACCTTCTCTTTGCAGCGATGTTATGGGCGTTTCGATAATGGAAAATCCTTTGCGTTTGAACTTCTCTGTTTGCTCGGCGCTTAATGTGGACGGGCCATTGGTAAGGAATACCAGGTCTTTGTTCAGCTTCGACACCATCATGGCATAATGCCAGGCGTTATCCCCGTTCGAAATAATAGCTACCGGTTCGCCCTTCACTTCCCAGCCGTGGCAGTAAGGGCAATGGAACACGGCATTGCCCCAAAGCTCCTGCATGCCGGCAATCCCGGGCAGGGTATCTTTCACGCCGGTGGCGATGATAATTCTTCTCGCGCTGATGCGTTCGCCGGAAGCGGCCGTCAATACAAAACCTTCCGCTGTTTTTTCAGCGGATGCGATGGTGAGCGGCTGCAGTTCAACGGAAGGGTACGGCACAAGCTGTTCCCTTGCGATGCGCAACAGTTCCGAGGGCGGAACGCCGTCGCGGGTGAAGAAGTTGTGCGCGTGCGCGGCGGGTTTGTTGCGCGGCGTACCATTGTCAAATACGATCGTGGGCCTGCCAAAGCGCCCCAATGTGAGAGCGGCGGACAATCCTGCGGAAGAACCGCCGATAATGGCGGCGTCATATGCTGTATTCATCGGGTAAAGGTAGGCAGATGTACCTTTCCGCATCTTGTGCAGATAAAGGGAAGAATTGCACTTTTCCCGGATTGATCAAATCAGGATATGTGCTCTTTCCTTATTCCGAGTTTTTTCATCTTCGAATTCAGCGTGGTGGGTGGCACATTCAGCAGTTCTGCCGCTCCGCCCATGCCCCAGATACGGCCATTGCATTTTTTGAGCACGGTAAGGATATGGTCCCGCTCGTTCTCATGGATCGTTTTGATGCGTTCTTCTCCAGCGGGCTCCGCGGATCCTTTGCGTTGAAGGGAAGGAATGGGCACTTCTTCGATAATATTGCTGCGCGTCAGCAGGATGCTTCTTTCCACCAGGTGCTCCAGCTCGCGTATGTTGCCGGGCCAGTTGTATTCCATCATGCTGCGAAGTGCTTTGTCAGACAGGCCGGTGATGCGTTTGCCGGTTTTGCGGTTGAAGTATTGGAGGAAATGGGATACCAGCGCGGGAATATCTTCCTTCCGCTCCCGCAATGGAGGGATGGTAATGGGAAACACGTTGAGCCGATAATAAAGGTCGAGCCGGAAGCGGCCTTCCGCCACTTCTTTTTCGAGATTGCGATTGGTGGCGGCAATAATGCGGATGTTCACACGGATGGGCGCCCTGCTGCCGATACGTTCCACTTCTTTTTCCTGCAACACGCGCAGCAGCTTGGCCTGCAGCTCCATGGGCATTTCGCCGATCTCGTCCAGGAAAATAGTGCCTTCGTGGGCCTGTTCAAATTTCCCGATCCGCTTATCCAGCGCGCCGGTGAACGCGCCTCTTTCGTGGCCGAACAATTCCGATTCTATGAGCGTGGCGGGTAGCGCCGCGCAATTCACTTTAACAAGCGGCTTGTGTTTGCGCGGCGAAAGCCGGTGAATGCAATCCGCGATCCTTTCCTTGCCGGTGCCGCTTTCGCCGAGTATGAGGATGGAGGTATCCAGCGGGGCTACCTGCGCGATGTTGTCGAATACATTCAGCAGCAGGTGGCTGCTGCCTACAATGCCTTCGAATCCGGAGCCGTGCGCGGAAGGCCGGAAAGGTGCAGCCACAGCCGTTTCCATGGCGCCGAACTGCGCAAGGTGCTCTGTTATTTTTGTGAATGCAGGCGCCATGCGGCCGAATAATGCGATATGCGCGGGGTTGTAGGCATCCGGCCGGCGTGAATAAAAATGGAAATAAAAATGATCGCCGCTGCCGAAGGGGATAGGGTAAACCATATGGCTGCCCATCCTGAAACTGTCTGCCACCAGCTTATGCAGGCCCGCCGGTTTTGTAAGCTGGCGGAAACTTTCATCGTTGTAAAATGCGGGTTTGGATATTCTTTCCATGCTGTTATGCAGCAGGTTCAGCGCCGGTTCTTTCATGCCGCTGATGGCGGCCAGCTCGCGCGGGCCGATGTGCTGGTATTCGTCGAAGCCGGTGCGCAGGAAGTCTTGCCCGTGTACCACGGTGCCGTCCTGCAACTGCATGACGGCAGAGAAATAGTCGAACGGGATAAAGGCCTGCAAGGCCATGGCGCACTGGAGCAGCTTCTGGTCCCGGTTTACGGGGCTTTCGCGAATGATGTCCAGCTTTTTGTGCAGCGCCGATTCCCTGCGGAGGCTCGATTCCAGGCTGTTCTCGTGCCGGTAGCGGGCAATTTCGAGGGTAATGAGCAGGTCTTTTTCACGGAAGGGTTTTACCAGGAACCCGTATGGCTGCGTAGCTTTCGCGGCGGCCAGCACGTCCTGGCTGGAATTGGCGGACAGGTACACGAAAGCGACGTGTTCTTCACGCAGCTGCTTCGCGAGATCTATGCCCGTTTGTTTGCCCTTCAGGAAAATATCCAGCAGCACGAGGCCCGGCCTTTCTTTTTCTATCAGCTCAAGCGCCTGCGGCACCGAGCGGGCGATGCCGCATACTTTATAACCGGCTTTTTCCAGCATCAGCCGGAGGTCGTTTGCTTCAATGAACTGATCTTCCACGATCAGCACTTTGTCATTCATATTCAAAGAGTTTAAATTTTTCATACCTGCGCTTTTTCAGCTTTTGCAAAATTCAAAACAGAATGTTGTTCGTGTTCATGGTCGAAAGCAATGGAAATGGAAGCGCCTGCCCGGTTGCGGATGCTGAAGCGGCCGCCGAGGTCTTCCGTAAGCCCCTGCATCAGGCTCATGCCGAGGGAGCTGCATTGCAGGTGGTCGAAGTCCGGGGGAAGCCCTACGCCATTGTCTGCAATGGTGAGCAGGGTGCGCCCGCCGGCATGTTTCTCCAGTTTGATGCTGATGGCGCCGTCGCGCTTGCCCGGGAAAGCGTATTTGATGCTGTTGGTGATCGCTTCATTCAATATCAGGCCCAGCGGCACCGCCTGCGATACATCCATTTTAATGTCGGCCACCTGCAGGTCGAAAAGGATGTTCTGCGAAGTGTCGAAACAATCTTTCAGGTATTCCGTCAGTTCGTGGATGTACAGCGGCATGGCTACCATACCCACATCATCCGACTGGTAGAGCTTTTTATGGATCAGCGAAATGGCCTGCACGCGGTGCTGGCTGTGCCTGATGGCGTTAAGCGCGGCATCGTTCTGGAGGTAAGCGCTCTGGCTGTTCAGCAGGCTCATCACGATCTGCAGGTTGTTCTTCACACGGTGGTGTATTTCTTTCAGCAGCCATTCTTTTTCGCTTACGAGGTGCTGCAGTGAAATGTTCTGTTGGTTGATCTCTTTCTGCTGCGCTTCCAGCCTCCTGTTGCTGCGGCGTTTTATCTGGTAGCCGTAATACAGCAGCCCCACGATCACGAGCAACAGGCTCACGCCGCCATAGGTCACCTTTCTGAGCATTTGCTCCTGTTGCAGGCGGCTTTGCTGCAGCAGCGACTGTTTGGTAAGCAGCTGGATGTTCTGTTCTTTTAATTTCAGGTCCTGGTCCTTTCGCTCCGCTTCGATCTCCGCCTGCCTGCGTTTCAGCAGCGCCTGCTCCAGCCGCGTTTCGCGCAGCATGCCCTGGCGGGTGAGCAGCAGGATGTCCTGCTCCCTGAGCAACAGGTCTTTTTCTTTCAGCATCAGCGTCTGGTCTTTCTTTTCGGTTTCGTATTGAATTTGCAGTTCCTGGATCTGCCGGCTGGTATGGGTATTGAAAATGGAATCGTTGAAAGCCTTGTATTGCTGGTAGTGCCTGATGGCGGAGATGTAATCGCCGCGGGCGGAATCGGAACGGAAAAGCAGCAGGTGCACGTCTTTGGCGGAGGCCACGGCAGTCGCATCCTGGGTATAACGCAGGGATCTTTTCAGGTGGTAGTCCGCGCGCAGGTACTGCCCTCTTTCCAGGTAGAACTTGCCGATATTGTACTGGATGTCCGTGTAGGTTTGATCTGATATCCGTGTGCGTTCCAGGTCGTAGGTGTTCGCCAGGTAATATGTTTCGGCGAGGTGGTGCTGCCCGAGTATATTGTAGCAGGTGGCCAGGGCGTTGTGTATCCCGATCTTCGCATAGTATGTTTGCGGGGGAAACTGTTTGTAAAGTTGCAGAAGAACGGCCAGTCCCTCTTTTGTTTTACCGACCTTCACCATTTCCTCCACCAGCTTGCCGGTAACGATGTAATCGAAGTCTTCGGGAGGGTTGTGATGGACAGCATCCAGCGCGCGCCGGTACCAGGCAATGCTTTTGAGCGGCTGGCCGAGGTTGGAGTAGATGTCGCCGGCTTTTTCATACAGCAGGTGTATACCGGTAAGGTTGCCGGTTTTTTCCAGCAGGCGGATGCTTTTGAGGGAATGGTCCAATGCCAGGTTAAGATTGCCGCGGCTGCGGTAAATGGCGCTGAGGTAGCTGTGGAGCCTGTAGGCGAGCGGATTTACGGCATCGGGATATTTTTCCTGCAATTGCAGCAGCGCTTTTTCGGATAGTTCGGGTTGTGTATCTTCCGCTAGCTGGTAGGCGTATCTCAGGGTGGCATTTATTTCGAGGTTCTTGTCCTTCGTTATGGCGGCCAGCGTGGCGCTTTGCAGGTATGCGTTGATAATGGCGGGGTAGTTGTGCCGTGTTCGGCGGATAGTATTACCGATGAGCATCCATGTCACAGCTTCTTCATGTTTATCGTTCCTGCTGCGCAGCCCGGTGATCACTTCCCAGAAAATATTCATCCCTCCCGGGACGTCGTTCATCATAAATGCGGTGCGGCCCTTTTCCCGGCGCGCATTGCGCAGGCTGGTATCCTCCTGCGCGGCACTTTCAGCTATGGCTATTGCTTCGGTGAAATACAGATCCGCTACCTGCAGCCTTCCCGGGTCAAAGACCGGGAAACCGCTTTGGTATTCCTTTCCCAGCTTCATCAGTTTTTGATAACGCGCCATGCCGGCCAGGCCCTGCACCTGTTTATCCGTGTTCTCTTTTTTCATTTCCAGCGCAGCCAGGATGCGGTTGCAGGTGATTATACCGTCTTTACCCTGCTCTGCCTTATAAATATCCAGGGCCTCTCTGGCGGTGCGGTACGCACTGTCGTGCATGCTTTTGTTAAGATAATACCCGGCCATCCTGGCGAGCACATCGGCTTTCCGGCCACCATTCAGTTCCGGCAGAATGTTGCCTGCTTCGGTATATTGTTTTGCTTTGCAGTGGATATTGGCCAGCTGGGATAAGTTCCGTTCCAGCGGCTCTTTCAGGCCCAGCTGCCTGCACAATTGCACGGCCTGGCGGGTGTACAGGAAGGCGGTATCTATATCCGTTTTTACCGTTCCCGGCTTTGCGTAATATATCCAACCGAGCATATGCAGCGCCTCCGCCCTGGGTACGCCTTCCAGCTGCTTCACATATGAAAGGGCGCTGGTCAGCCTGTTGCCTTCGAAATAGGCTTTGGTAACAATGTTGCAGGCGTTGTCGTATTCTTCTTGCAGGTTGTGCTTTTTTGCGACTGCCATGGTTTGTTTGCCGTAGATCACCGCGCTGTCCAGGTCATAATCGAATTCCCCGGGTCTGTACAGGTAATGGAAGGCGGTGTTGAAGAGCACCGTGATCTGATTAGGTGGTGAAAGCCGTTCCGCCGTTTTAATGGCGGAAGGGATGTCCCTCCGTTCCAGGTAAAGGTTTCCTTTCAGTGCTCCGCAGAAGTCGTGCTGTTCAGACATTCTTAGTTTACTGCTCAGCTCTTCGGCGGATAAGATGAAATACATCGCGCTGTCCAGGTCCTGCGGTACTTCGCCAGGTTTGTAAAGATAGTGGCTGCCGAGTTCGATAAGCAAATGTACCCTGGCGCTGTCGTTGCGTTCCTGCAACAGCATCTTACGCGAATTGGCAGGGCCTTGCGCGGTTGCGGTACAGGCCAGGCAAATAAAGAATAAGGTACTCATCCAACGGCGGCGCATATGGTTTGATTTAGACTTTTAAAGGGCATAAAACAGGCCATTTCCCATGCAAGCTGCTCTCTCCAGGCAGGAGCCTGCGCGAAACGTCTCAATGTCAATGCAACCGGATGGCTGGTGATGATGAATGACGGGAAATGATAGGTTGGTCGAAGGCAAAATTACTACTTTATTTCGTTGCGAAAAAAATCGGCGTAACGATATATCGTTGTCGTCTGTACCAGTGGGCGTTTTTAAGTAACTGACCTTTAGCCGGTTGCGCGAATGGCACCGGTTTGGGATAACCAGGCCAAAGCAGCAACATGAACACGATCGTATTCCTGACCGGGGCCTTCGTCAGCAGCCACTGCTGGGATCCCTGGAAAGGATTCTTCGAACAGCGGGGATACCGCTGCCTTGCGCCGCCATGGCCTCATAAAGACGCGCCCGCGCTGGTGCTGCGCAGCCGGCAGCCCGACGCGGCCATTGCGTCTATCAGGCTGGCGGACCTGGTAAATTATTTCACGGATTTTATTACGCAGCTGGATGAAAAACCGATACTGATCGGGCATTCGCTGGGAGGCTTGCTGGTGCAGCTGCTTTTGCAGAAGGACCTGGCCGTGGCCGGCGTGGCCATTCATTCCGTGCCGCCCGCGGGCGTGATGTCTTTTAAATGGTCTTTCCTGCGGGCCGCCTGGGCGCCGCTGGGATTCTTCACGCCTGCTTCCCGTTCGTTCCTGATGAGCTTCCCGCAATGGCAATACGCTTTCGCGAACGGTATGCCGCTGGCGGAACAGAAGGCAGGGTATGAAAAGTTCGCCATCCCGGAATCCAAACGCGCCCTGCGCGACGGTCTCAGCCATGTGGCAAAGGTCGATTACAAACGGCCGCACCCGCCGCTGCTTTTCGTGGCGGGCACCGCAGACCATACCATGCCCGCTTCGCTCAACCGCTCCAATTTTAAGAGATATGCGAAGTCGCAGTCCGTTACGGAATTCAAACTGTCCGAAGGGAGGAACCACTTTGTGCTGGGGCAGCCGACCTGGCGGGAAGATGCTGATTTTATTGCGCAGTGGCTGGACAGGCACGTGTGAGATATGTAATTGATATGCTGGGAGTTGTTCCGGTTTTTTCAGCTAATTTTGGCCGGGCCTGGTATTTGCCGGGCTAGAGCATATGGTAAGGAACAGGAAGCATCTTAAGCGCTGGCAGGTATTTTTATGGTCTTTTAAAGACGCCTTCACGGAATTGCAGGCAAACGACCCGCTGCGCATGGCGGGCGCCACGGCGTTTTTTACGACGTTCGCCCTGCCGGCCATCCTGGTGATCATTCTCCAGGCCCTGCGCCTGCTGTTTGAGCCGCGCGTAATTTCCCGGCAGCTGTTCGACCAGATGATCGAGATCATCGGCCCCGAAGTGACCAACGAAGTGATCGAAACGCTCAAAGCCTTCAGGGGCATAGCGCAGAACTGGCTGATCGCTATCGCCGGATTCGTATTCCTGCTGTTCGTGGCTACCACGCTGCTGAAAGTAATGACCAGTTCCGTGAACCAGCTATGGCGCGTGAGGCCCATTGCAGCGGGGAATTTCAGGCACATCATGCTCAGCCGGCTGCGCGGCGTGGCGCTGATACTCTGCACGGGCGTACTGTTCGTCATGGGCATCGTCGCGGATTCCGCGCAGGGCTTTATCGGTAAATATGTAACGCGTTTTGCGCCGGACCTGTCTATTTATTACAACGGCGTGCTGCGTTATGGCATATCCGTCTTTACGGTAACGCTCTGGTTCGCGCTGGTGTTCTTCCTGCTGCCTGACGGGCGGCCGCGCTGGAAAATACTATTGACCGGGGCGCTGGTTACCAGCATACTCTTCAACATCGGTAAGCTCATCCTGCGCTGGTTGCTTACTTACAGTAATATCAACAGCATCTATGGCGCATCCGCGTCCATGGTGCTGCTATTATTGTTCGTGTTCTACGTGGCGCTGATCTTTTATTACGGCGCTTCTTTCGCGAACGTGTGGGCCAATGCGAACGACAAGCCCATCCAGCCGCTGCACTACGCCATCAAATACCAGCTCACCGATGTGGAGCCGGAAGACGAATGATCTTACAACCCAGCTTTTTTTCTTTCCCTTTGCACGTCTGCGACCGTCACGCTGTCTGCCTGGTTGCGCCATGCGTTGCGGATGTACCCGGTAATGGCGGCTATGTCTTCATCGGGCATAAAAGCAAACCCGGGCATCTGTTCGCCGGTGTTCTTTTTGCTTCCTTTTAATACGATCTGCAATAGTTGCCCCGCATCGCCGGTTACCAGCTTGCTCCTGTCCAACGCGGGGAAGGAGCCTTTTATACCCCTGCCGTCAGGCTTGTGGCAGGCTTCGCAGTAATTGGCATAGAGCACCGCGCCTTTGGCAAGCGCCGCGGTATTCAGGTTGGCCGATTGGGGCAGCACGGGCAGGTTGCCGGCCGATGAAATGGGAGAGAGGCGGATGATGCGGTCGTCGTGCGTTTTCGGGAAACCTTTGCCGGGGTTCCAGTCGCGGTTGCTGGTGGCAATGTACACATCGCCGCCGGGCGATACGCAGAGATCGCGGATGCGGCCGAAGATGCCGCTGAGATAAACGTTTTCTCCCAATACGGAATCCTGCGTGGCGTTCAGCCTGATTACGCGCAGGCTGGCGTTTTTGAGGGTGCCCATCAGGATAGTGTTCTTCCATTCGGGAATATTATCAGACATGTAATGATCAATGCCGGCTGGCGCTATGGTAGGCGTCCAGGCAATAACGGGGGGAATGAAAGCGAATGTATCCGCATAGTTTTTTTCTTTGGGACGGTCCGCATATCCTTCAATATGCGGCCAGGCGTAATAGCCGGTTTTCTGAACGAGGTTCAGCTCGTCGTCCGTCGCATCGCCATGCTCGGACGCGAAGAAGCCGCCGCCGGAAGTATAGGCGAGGCCCTGTATGTTTCGGTGGCCGCGGCTCCACATGTAGTTGCCGGGATAAGGATTGTCCGCGGGAACGGAACCATCAATATTCATACGCAGCACTTTCCCGTTCAGCGACGCGGTGTCCGGCGCATTGGGATAACGGGCGGCGTCGCCGGTGGCGAGCATTACTTTGCCGTCCGGCGAAATGATCACACGGGAGCCGTTGTGGCCGGTGTTGCCGGGGTATTCGAGCAGCAGCAGCGGGTCTTTTAAAGTGTCCGCCGTGCGGGTGTAACGTACCAGCTTTGATACGATGGTGGAATCTTTTTTGAGATGCGTGTAGTCCACGAACACATAGGGCTCCGTTGGATGGAGCGCCATGCCCAGCAGGCCGAGTGAGCGCTGGCGGTATACTTCGGGGATAGTGAGCATGATCTTCCGCTCGCCCGTTTCAGGTTTTACGGCGCTGATGGTGCCGCTCTGCTCGGTGAACCAGATGCGGTTATCAGGCCCCCAGCAGATCTCCCAGGGCACGTTCAGATCCTGTATAACGGTGCTTACGCCGAGTGTGGTAGATTCCAGCACCAGCGCGCTTTCCGGCTGCTGGACAAAATTCGTTTTTGTGCCGGGCCGGCAGGCGCTTCCTGCAAAGAGGCATAGGAGCAGGAACTGAACAGGCGTTGATCTTTTCATGGAAGACAAATGTTTTTCAGGTAAAAGGAGCAGCGTGATGATGGCGGCACCCGTTTTTCGGGTACGTTACCGAAAAATAGGAATAATTCCGTTGATTTGTATGCGGGGGAAATTTTTTTCGGTAATTAGCTGCTTGTTAATAGGAAAAACTCGTCATTGCGAGGAGTAGCAGAGGGTTTGTGCATGGCCGCGACGAAGCAATCTCCTCCTGGTATTGGAGTATTCCCATGTTATGCGGGAGATTGCTTCGTCGCCCCACCCGCTTTAGCTCCGCTGCTCCTCGCAATGACGGACGAAACGGTAATCAAAACCGGATAACGTATATTTATGAAATGCAAAACCCGGAATACGACGCGATAGTGGTAGGATCAGGCCCCAACGGGCTTGCAGCCGCCATCACCCTGCAGCAACAGGGGGTGAAGGTGCTGCTGGTGGAGGGAAAGTCCACCATCGGCGGCGGGCTTCGCAGCGCGGAGCTGACCCTTCCCGGTTTCCTGCACGACATATGTTCCGCTATCCATCCCCTCGCCGCCGGTTCCCCGTTTTTTCAAACCCTGCCGCTGGCCGGTCACGGACTGAAATTCATTTACCCGGCCATCGCCGCCGCCCATCCGTTCGACGGCGGCCATGCGGCTGTGCTCAGCACGAACATGTTGCAAACGCTGGATTCCCTCGGGAAAAAAGATGCGGAGGTTTACCGCAGGCTGATGGAACCGCTCATGCGCAGCTGGCCGTTTATCATCAATGACGCGCTGGGTCCCTTGCAGATACCTGCCCATCCTCTTAAAATGGCGCAATTCGGGCTGAAAGCACTACAGCCGCTGACGAGCCTTATACGCCGCTTTGAAGACCCTTATGCCCGCGGCCTGCTGGCCGGCATGGGCGCGCATGCCATCCAGCCGCTGGAAAATATCGCCACATCCGCTATTGCGCTGGTGCTTTCCATTACCGGCCACCTCCGGGGCTGGCCCGTGCCGCAGGGCGGTTCACAGCAGATCGCCAACGCGCTGGCCGGGTATTTCACTTCCATCGGCGGCAGCATTGTAACGGATACTTATATCAGCCGGCTGGAACAGTTACCGTCGCACCGCGCACTTTTGCTGGATGTAACGCCTAAACAGCTGTTGGAAATCACGGGCCACCGTTTTTCTTCCTTCTACAAATGGCAGCTGGAAAAATACCGTTACGGCATGGGCGTATTCAAGGCAGACTGGGCATTGTCTGCGCCCATTCCCTTCACCGCCGCGGCATGCAGGGAAGCGGGAACCGTGCATATTGGCAATACCGCCGCAGAAATAGCGCAATCCGAAAAACAAACAGCCGCGGGCCATCATCCGGACAAACCTTTTGTGCTGCTCGCCCAGCAAAGCCTTATAGACCCTTCGCGCGCCCCTGAAGGCAAACATACAGCCTGGGCCTATTGCCACGTGCCCAACGGCTCCCGGAAAGACATGACCACTGCCATGGAAGGGCAGATCGAAAGGTTTGCCCCCGGTTTCAGGGATACCATCCTGGCGCGGCATACTTTTAACACGGAAGAGCTCGAAAGTTATAATCCCAATTACATCGGCGGAGACATCAACGGCGGCATTATCGACATCCGTCAGCTGTTTACCCGCCCGGCCCTGCGGCGCTCTCCCTACCGCACTTCAGCCAAGGGCATCTACCTCTGTTCCTCCTCCACGCCTCCCGGCGGCGGAGTGCATGGCATGTGCGGCTATCACGCCGCCAGGTGTGCGTTATCGGACATTTTTAAAGTGAAGCTGCCGCCGCTTGCCGGTGCTACCCGTTAAGGGCCATTCCTCCTAACCCGCAACCATTTATCAAGCGCGTGCAACTTAACCTGCGCCCGGGCGTCTTTATCATGTACATCGTCGTACGGGCAGGGTTTGCCATAAAGTATTCCAGTGCAGCGGAATAAGGATGAGCGGGAGAAATTTGTGCGCGGCATCTCCGAACTTTACTGTACTTACCTGCCCCGGATCAAACCTTAACTATAAGAAACAGACAACAGATCGCTTATGAAGAAACGCTCCATACTGATCATTATATTGCTTGCTGCCCTGAACACTGTGTTTGCGCAAAGCAACGTCAGTGTGAAAATTACCGATGTTTCCGGGAACCCGCTTCCTTACGCCAGCGTAGCCGTGCGCAAATCCACGGACAGTTCCCTCGTGAAAGGCCAGATGAGCGATGCGGACGGCAAATGCCTGTTCGAAAAGATCGCGGCCGGTTCTTATTACCTGGAAGTTTCCCAGATGGGGTTCACCGCTAAAAAAAGCAGCGTGTTCCAGGTGAAGGACGCTGCCGTGGACCTGAAGGCGCTTGCGCTGGAAGCCGCGCCCAAAAGCCTGAAAGGCGTGGAAGTAACCGCGCAGAAACCTTTCATTGAAAGAAGCGAAGGCAAAACCATCCTGAACGTGGAAAGCAGCGTGGCCGCCGCAGGCAATACCGTGCTGGACCTCCTGCGCCGCGCGCCCGGTATTACCGTGGACAAAGATGAGAACCTCGTCATGAAAGGCAAGCAGGGCGTTACCGTTATGCTCGACGGCAAGCTCACTTATCTTTCCGCCGAAGCGCTGGCGGAGCTGCTGAAAAGCATGACAGCGGAATCCGTTTCACAGATCGAGATCATCACCAGTCCCAGCGCGAAATACGATGCTGCCGGCACAGCGGGTATCATCAATATCAAAACCAAAAAAGGACAGATGACCGGCACCAACGGCACGCTTAACCTGAGCGGCGGCGGAGGCAGGTACATGTTCTTTTCCACCGGTCTCAGCCTCAACTGGCGCACCAAAAAGTTCAACGTGTTCACCAACCTGAACTGGGCGGACCGCAATTTTTTCAATACCCGCCTGCTGCACCGTAAAACTCCGGGCGACGTGCCGCTGCATTTCCAGCAGGACGTGTTCCAGAAAGGCCACTTCCTCAACCGCTCCGCCAAAGCGGGCATCGACTGGTACATCAATGAAAAGCAGACGCTGGGCTTCATGGTGAACGGTTACCGCAACGCCTTCTGGCGCGATGCACCCAGCGCTACGCAGATATCAAGGCAGAGCACCATGATCGTGGATTCCATCCTCTATTCTTCCGTAGCCGGCAACAACCGTTTCAACAGCACCTCCTATAATCTCAACTATAAGTTCAAGCTCGATACCAGTGGCTCCGAATTCAGCATGGATGCGGATTACATGAAGTTCGACAACAATATGAAAACCTGGATGTCCGACAGCGTGAAAGTAATGAAAGACAATTCCGTGTTCGACCACAACTCCGTACGCACCCTGCCGTATACAGACATTACCATCCGCAGCATAAAGGCGGACCTGGTAAAGACGATCACCAAAACCAGCAAGATAGAGGCCGGCGTGAAGGGCAGCTTTGTGACCACGCAGAACAACATGCGGTACGATTCCCTTAAGAACGGCGCATACCAGCCCGTGTACGAACAGTACGACGAGTTCCTGTACGACGAGAACGTGCTGGCCGCTTACCTGATCTATAAAAAGCAGTTCAAGAAAACGGACTTCGTAGTGGGGCTTCGCCTGGAGCAGACCATTTCCGATGCCACGAGCAATACGCTCAAGAGCAATGTGAAAAGAACGTACCTGGACTATTTTCCCAATTTTACGGCGGATCATAAGTTCTCCGAAAATCATAAGCTGGGCATTACCTACAACAAACGCATCAACCGCCCGGGCTACGGCATGCTGAACCCTTTTATGTTCTTCCTGGACAAGTACACCTTTTTCCGCGGCAACTCTTACCTGACGCCTGAGTATATCCACAACACCGAGCTGACGTATACATTCAAAAATAAATACCTCGCCACCCTCGGCTACAGCCGCGTGAATGATGTGTACGACGAGTTCCTGATACTGAACCCGGAAACCAATGTGACCATCAGCACAAATAAGAACCTTGGCCACCAGAACAGCTATTCGCTCAACCTCACCCTTCCCTTCGACCCGGTGAAGTGGTGGAATACAAGCAATAACGTTTCCGTTTATTACAATGAATACCGGATACTTGACTCCCTGGGCAATTTCAATACCTCGCAGGTGGCGTGGAACATCAATTCCACCAATACTTTCACCCTGCCGCATGATTTTAAGTTTGAGCTGAGCGGATGGTACGAAGCGCCGAACGTATACGGCATCTGGGTGTCCAAATCCATGTGGAGCGTGAATTGCGGCGTGCAGAAAACCGTGCTGAAAAAGAAAGGCACCATCAAAGTGAATGTGAACGATATTTTCGCTTCCCAGCGTTTCCGGGGCGTGGCGGAATTCAATAACATATACCTGAGCGTGAATAACCGCTGGCAGAACAGGACATTGAACGTGGCCTTCAGCTACCGCTTCGGCAACACGAAAATGGAAACCAAGGAAAGGCAAAGCGGCAACGACGAAAGCCGCCGCGCCGGCAACTGATCATACTAACCTGTTAAAAATGCGATCCCCTGCTTTACCGGCGGGGGATTTTTGTTGGGACCGTTCCCAAGGCGGCCTTAAAATAATTTCTCCGTGCCGAATCGAATTTTTCCTATTTTTGGTTGACCACGGTATGCTATAAGAATTCCACATCACAGTTCCCATGGAACCAGCTAACAATGAAACTGAACTGATACGTTACTCTGCAGCGGGCGATGCCACGGCATTTGCGGCCCTTTTCAGATCGTATAAGGACAAACTTTACGGTTTCCTCCTGCGTGCCACCGGTTCCCCGGAAATGGCGGAAGACATTGTGCAGGATATTTTCCTCCGACTCTGGAAGAACCGGGAGAAGCTCCCGGAGATCGGCCAGTTTGGCGCGTATATTTACCAGATGGCCCGCAACCAGGTGATCAATTCCCTGAAACGCATGGCCAAGGAGACCCTTATACTGGACGAGCTGGTCAAAACCCGCGAAGCCGTGCGCATGGACGCCGAAGACCGGCTGAACGTGCAGGAAGTGAACAAACACCTGCACTCCGCCCTCGAAAAACTTACGCCGCGGCAGAAGCTGGTATATACGCTTAGCCGGGATAAAGGGCTGAAGCACGATGAGATAGCCCGCTTCCTGGGTATTTCGCCTTCTACCGTGAACAACCACCTCATCGAGGCGCTCCGCCTCATCCGGCAGCAGCTCAGCGCCAGGCCGGAAGCCTTTACCATCTTCATTTCCTGCTTCCTGGAAATTTTTTTATAGAAAAACCAGGTATACTTTCCTTCCCGGTTGTCTATATACAAGGGTAAACCACTCAATATGTTGAGAGAACGATTGCTGTACCTCATGGAAAGGTACTTTAAAGGCGCATGCACGGACGAAGAACGGAAAGAGCTGGCGCAATACATTCACGCTGCGCAGGACGACGGCCTGCTGAAAGAGGTGCTGGACAGTACCTGGGGCCGTTTTCAACCGGAGGGGCCTATGCCTGCCGGGGCGGCAGACCGTGTGCAGGCCGCACTGCTCTCAGCGGACAGCAAAGTGGCGCCTATGCGCCGCCGTAAGCCCTGGCTGGCGGCAGCCGCCGCTGTTCTACTGTTGCTGGCGGCGGGAGGTTTCTGGTTTAACCGTGAAAAAAAACAACCCATCGCACAACAACCTGTGCAATTACCGCTGGTGGCCAGTGTGCTGCCCGGCGGCAATAAAGCCGTGCTCACCCTGGGCGACGGCACCGTGATAGCCCTGGACAGCTCCGGCAACGGTGTGCTGGCGCAGCAGGGCAATATGAAAATAGTAAAACAGGCCAACGGTCAGCTCGCTTACGAGCAGGCAGGGCAGGGGCAGGAAGAAGTATTGTTCAATACCATGCGCACCCCCAGGGGAGGAGAGTACCGCCTCACCCTGCCGGACGGCAGCCGGGTGTGGCTCAATGCCGCATCGTCCGTTACCTATCCCACCGCCTTTACGGGCGAAAGCCGCGAAGTATCCATTACCGGCGAGGCTTACTTTGAAGTGGCCAAACAGGCCGGGAAACCTTTCCGCGTAAAAGCAGGCGCAATGAGCGTGGAAGTGCTCGGCACACATTTTAATATTAATGCCTATACAGAAGAAAAAACCGTGAAAACCACGCTGCTGGAAGGCGCCGTGAAAATTGCCGCCTCCGGGAAAGAAGCATTACTGAAACCTGGCCAGCAGGCGGGCCTGCAAGGAAACGGCTCGCTGAATGTGAAAGACAATGTGAACCTGGACGAAGTGGTGGCCTGGAAGAACGGCCTGTTCCAGTTCAACGACGCAGATATGCCGGCAGTGATGCGGCAGCTGGAAAACTGGTACGATGTGAAAGTGATCTACGAAGGCGAAGTACCGGAAAGGAGCTTTGGCGGCGCGATGCAGCGTTCGCTGCCTTTAACGGACGTATTGAAGATACTGGAGGAAAATAATGTGAAGTTCAGGCTTGAAGGAAGAAATTTAATCGTTATGAAATAAATACCGGGGCCACAAAAAAGCCAGAAATGCTGCGAACATCTCTGGCGCATTTGGCCGTAGCAATCAGAACAATCGGTAAGACAGCCTAATTATTCAACCAAACAATGCAAATGTATGCAATTTAAACTTATCGCTTTACGTAAGCGGGCTGGCGCTGCTATACCCTGGCAAGCATCGCTCCCGGCGGGCGATGTGGCCGCCACGGGCCGCCTGCGATCTTCAACCAAAATATTGTTAGCTATGAAGTTAACATGCTTTTTTCTGACGGTGCTTTTCCTGAATGTAAGCGCTACCGGCGTTTCGCAAACCGTCAGCTTTTCCGGTAAGAATGTAAAACTGACAACGATCTTTTCCGCGATCCGTAAGCAAACCGGGTACGTGGTATTTTATGACAACAGCCTGATCAACACCACGCAACCTGTATCCGTTGCGCTCAAAGACGTATCCATTGAAACCCTGCTCTCCGCCAGCCTGCAAGGCCAGGGGCTGAGCTATTCCATTACCGATAAAACCATTTCCATCCGCAAGCTGCCGCCCATACCGAGGTTGCTGATGCCCGCCGCGCAGCAGGCCGTGCCGCTAACAGGCAAGGTAACGGACGATGCGGGGGCGCCGCTGCCCGGGGTAACCGTGCTCATCAAAGGCACGCAAACCGCTACCATGACGGATGAAAAAGGCGAGTTCAAGCTCCCCGATGTGAAAGACGATGCCACCATCGTGTTTTCCTACATCGGGTTCGAGAAACAGGAGCAGCCGCTGAACGGCAGGCGCAGGCTGGACATCAGGATGGTGTTTGCCGACAATACCGCGCTGGAAGGCGTGGTGGTGGTAGGTTACGGCTCGGTGAAAAAAAGCGACCTTACCGGCTCCGTGTCTGCCATGCAGGGAGACGCCATCACCCAGCGTAAGACCACCAACATTTCCGCCGCCCTGCAGGGCGCCATGCCAGGCGTAATGGTGACGCGTTCGAATAGCGCGCCCGGCGCCGCGCCAAGCATCAGGGTGCGCGGCATCACCACCATCAGCGGCGAAGGCGCCACCCCGCTCTACATCCTGGACGGCGTGCCCATCGACGATATCAACTCCATCAACCCGAACGATGTGGACAATATATCCGTGCTGAAAGACGCCGCTTCAGCATCCATTTACGGCTCCAGGGCTGCGGCCGGCGTTATCCTCATTACCAGCAAAAGGGCGAGGAACGGGCAGCTGAACCTCGATTATACCTATGAATACGGCATCGAAAAAGCCACGAAGCTCCCTGATTACGTGGACGCGGTGCGTTACATGCAGCTCACCAACGAGCTTCGCTGGAACGACAACGGCAACAATGCCAACGAATACCCGACCTACGCCAAGAACATCGTCGATAATTATCACGACCTGCACGCGCAGAACCCTGATGAATACCCGAATACGGACTGGCGCGGACTTATCCTCCGCAACAGCGCGCCACGGCAAAGCCATATCATGAGCCTTTCCGGCGGCGGCAAAAATATCCGTTCGCGCGTTTCGCTCGGGTACGATAAATCGGAAGCCTTGTATCCGGGGCGTACGTACGAGCGTATGACAGCGCGTATCAACAACGATATCACCATTTCAAAATACCTTTCCGCCAGCGCGGACATCAATTTCCGCCGAACCACCATCAAGCAGCCTGTTACCAATCCCCTGCATAAAATGAACATTGTACCGCCGATATACGCGGCCATGTGGAGCGACGGGAGGATAGGCGCGGGAAAGGACGGAGCAAACATTTACGCCCTCATGAAAGAAGGCGGTTTTTACCACGACTGGTATAACCAGCTCGGCGGCAAAATAGGTGTGGATTTCACGCCGATCGAAGGATTGAAGTTCTCCGGCGTGGTGTCTCCCTTCCTCAACTTCGACAAACGGAAACATTTCACCCGTAGGCTTCCCTATACTTCCTTCAACAATCCCAACTCCATCTCAGGCTACATAGAAGGCGGCACGGAAACCAAGCTGGATGAGGACCGCAACGACAATTACCGTTACACCATCCAGTTCATGGCCAACTACGTGAAGCAGCTGGGCAAACATAATTTCAACCTGCTGGCGGGCTACGAATATTTCCACGCCTTCAACGAAGAGCTGGGTGCTTACCGCGGGCAATACGTGGTGAGCAACTATCCCTACCTGAACCTGGGCCCGCTGGAGTTCCGCGACAACAACGGCGCCGCCTGGGAAACGGCTTACCGTTCATGGTTCGGCAGGGTCATGTACAGCTTCGATGAAAAATATCTTTTGCAGGCCAATATCCGCTACGATGCTTCTTCGCGCTTTGCGCCGGGTTACCGCTGGGGCTCCTTCCCCTCTGTATCCGCCGGGTGGATCGCATCGCAGGAGAATTTTATGCAGAGCACGGCCAGCTGGCTCTCTTTCCTGAAGCTACGCGCTTCATGGGGCTCGCTGGGCAACGAAAGGATCGGGAACTATCCCTACCAGGCACTGCTCCGTTTCGAAAACAATTCCCTGTTCTATAAAGGCAACACCGTGCAAAGCGCGCAGTCTGCCGCACAATGGCAATACGCCATCCGCGACATCACCTGGGAAACCACCCGTTCCTACGACGTGGGCATAGACGCGAACTTCCTGGATAACCGCCTGCGCGTGACCGCCGATTATTTCCGCAAAACCACGCACGACATGCTGCTGCAACTCGAAATACCGGATTACATCGGCTACGACAACCCCTTCCAGAACACCGGTAAGATGTTCACCAAAGGCTGGGAACTCCAGGCCGGCTGGTACGACAAAAAAGGCGATTTCACTTACAGCGTTTCCGTGAACGTATCCGACTTCGTCACTAAAATGGGCGACCTCGGCGGAACGGAGTTTGTAGGCGATACGATCAAGACCTACGGCAGCGAATTCAACGAATGGTACGGCTATCGCGCTGACGGCATCTTCCAGACGCAGGAGGAAGTGGACAAGGCCCCCAAGCTCAACGCCAACACAAGGCCCGGCGACATCCGTTACCAGGACATCAGCGGCCCCGCCGGCGTGCCGGACGGGAAGATCTCTCCTGAATACGACCGTGTGCTGCTCGGCGGTTCCCTGCCGCGTTACATGTACGGCGCAAACCTCCAGGCCGGATATAAGAACTGGAGCCTGGGCATTGTACTGCAGGGCGTAGGCAAGCAGAATGCCCGCCTTACGCAGGATATTGTGCGGCCGTTGTCAGAAAACTACGGCAATTTCCCCGCGATCATCGACGGGCAGAGCTGGAGTAAATACAACACGCCCGAACAGAACCAGAACGCGAAATATCCCCGTTACACCAATACCTCGGCCGGCAACAACTACACTATGTCCGACTTCTGGCTGATCAACGGCGCGTATTTCCGTTTAAAGAACGTGAACCTCAGCTACAGCCTGCCGAAGCACCTCGTGAACCAGCTGCATATACAGGATGTGCGTATATATGGCACGGTAACGGACCTGTTTTCTGTGCACAATTTCCCCAAAGGCTGGGATCCTGAGAACTGGAACCCCAGGGATACTTACGAACGTTATCCCATCACGGTATCTTATGTGCTGGGCTTATCTGTTAAGTTTTAAAACCGACGATGATGAAACGCAAAATATTGATCACCTGCATCAGCGCATTCCTCCTGGCCGCCTGCGGAAAACTGGACCTGAACCCGCTTTCCGACGGCTCCAGCGAAACCTGGAATTCCAATGCAGAAGAAATAGAAATGTCCCTCAACGGGCTGTATAAAGACGCATTCTGGCCTACGGACAACGACGACTGGACGGACGATTTCCTTTACCGCGACGTGACCACGCCCGTTACCGGCGCCACCATCAACGGGGAGACCGACTTTGTGAAAACCTGGTGGGTGAACACTTATAAGGCCATAGCCCGTGCCAACAACGTGATCTTCAGCATCGGCCGTGCTGAAGGTAAGCTGAGCGCGGTGCAGATCAGCCGCTATACCGCCGAAGCGAAGTTCGTTCGCGCCGCCATGTATGCAAGGCTTGTATCGCACTACAACAATATCATCTATACTGAAACCGCGCTGGATATTGAAGAAGCGATGAAGCTGAAGCAGGAAGACAGGTCCGTGAGCGTTCCGAAGATCTTTGCGGACTTCGACGAAGCGGCGCTGAACCTGCCCAAAACATACGGCGCCAACGAGCTGAAACGTGCCACCTCCGGCGCCGCGCTGGCCCTGAAAGCGCGCTTCGCATTGCAGATGGGCGACTACGCCACCGCTGCCACCGCTGCAAAAGCTTGCATCGATCAGAACGTTTACAAGCTGCATGCTGATTTCAGCAGCCTGTTCCTGTCCAAGACCAAAAATTCAGTGGAAACCATTTTCGGCCTGCCGAGATCGGTGGCGCTGAAAGTGACGCTGGGCGACCTGCAGAACTACGTGCCGCGCAACGCGGGAGGCTGGGGCGCTAAGAACCCTTCCTGGGACCTTCTGTGCGCGTTCCTTTGTAAAGACGGTTTGCCGATAGA
The DNA here is from genome assembly GCF_052044405.1 of Chitinophaga sp. 22620. Classification (NCBI taxonomy): domain Bacteria; kingdom Pseudomonadati; phylum Bacteroidota; class Chitinophagia; order Chitinophagales; family Chitinophagaceae; genus Chitinophaga; species Chitinophaga sp. 22620. Next base: position 784,387 of record NZ_JBQEMV010000002.1, read on the forward strand.
CGAATCGCCGCTGTACAACCCGCGCAGGCCCTTCGATAACCGCGATCCGCGCTGTACCGCTACCATACAGGAATTCCAGAAATCGCACCTTGGCTACACCTACCAGCCGCACCCGGATTCGGTGAAGGTTTGGAAAGACGCGGACCAGAAGTACGTGGAAAACAAAGACACCCGCTCCGTAGCCATCTTTGCGTCCTACAACGGGCTGGTATGGAGAAAAGGCGTGGATAACGACTGGCTGCTCAACTCCTGGAATGCGGAGCCTGACAAGATCATTGTGCGTTATGCGGACGTGCTGCTGATGTACGCCGAAGCGAAAATCGAGCAAAACCAGGTAGACCAGTCAGTACTGGACGCCATTAACGCCGTGCGCGCCCGCGCTTATGGCGTACCAGTGGCCAACGTAGCTGAATATCCCGCCGTGACGGTAACGGACCAGGCAGCGCTGCGCCGGATATTGCGGATAGAGAGAAGAATGGAGTTTGCGCTGGAAGGCGTTCGTTACATGGACATCATCCGCTGGAAGATCGCGGAGAAAGTGCTGAACACGCCGAACTTCGGCTTGCTGGACCCTGCGGACCTGCGCACGAAAGTAGTGCAGCCCGGCCTGTGGTTCTTTCCGCAAACGCCGGACATAGACGAGAACGGCTCGGCAAACCTGTTGCCGATGTACAACGCCGGCCTGATCAAACAGGTTTCGCTGAGAAAATTTGACGAGACACGCCAGTATCTCTGGCCTATTCCAACTTCAGAGGTATTGAGCAGCCACCTCACACAAAACCCGAATTATTGATGATGCGGATGAAAATGATCCTGCTGGCGGGCCTGCAACTCGCGGGCCTGTCAGCTTTTGCACAGGCAAATAAATATCCTTCTTACGGCGGCGTATACCCGCACCTGGCCATGTACAACAACGAAGGAGAATGCGGAACGGGCGCGGTAGTGCCCTGGGCCGGCAAGCTCTGGGTGATCACCTACGGCCCGCACCTGCCGTTCGGCTCGTCGGACAAGCTGTATGAGATCTCGCCCTCGCTGGACCAGACCGTGAGGCCGGAAAGCATTGGCGGAACGCCCGCCAACCGGATGATCCATAAAGAGAGCAACCAGCTTTTCATTGGCCCCTACGCGATAGACGGCAGCGGCAAAATAAGGGTGATACCCTATACCGCCATGCAGGGCAGGCACACCGGCAACGCCCGCCACCTCAGCGATCCCGCGGGGAAAATTTATTACGCCACCATGGAAGAAGGATTCTATGAAGTGGATGTGAAGACCCTGCAGCCAACGATGCTGTATGCAGACGGGAACCAGAAACCAAAAGAAAAGGATGAAGCCAAAAACTACCACAATGAGCTGCTGCCCGGAGCGCACGGCAAAGGCGTGTACAGTGGGCAGGGCGTGATGGTATATTCCAACAACGGCGAACCCGGCTCTCGGGCCCTCAAGCAGTTCGATATAGAATCAGGTTCGCTGTCGGAATGGGACGGGAAGAACTGGAAAGTGGTGCGCCGTAATCAGTTCGTGGAGATCACCGGTCCCGGCGGCATCAACGGCAATGCCAACCCTGCAACGGACCCTATCTGGGCTACCGGCTGGGATCATAAGTCTGTACTGCTGGCGGTGCGCGATAAAGGCAGCTGGCATTTCTTCCGCCTCCCGAAAGCCAGCCACAGCTACGACGGCGCTCACGGCTGGAATACCGAGTGGCCGCGCATCAGGGACATAGGTGTTACGGGCAGGCCCGATTACCTGATGACGATGCACGGCTTGTTCTGGCGCTTCCCCGCCAACTTCAGCAGTACGCATACGGCAGGCATCCGCCCGCGTTCCGCCTACCTGAAAGTGATCGGCGATTATACCCGCTGGAACAACCAGCTGGTGTTCGGCTGCGATGATTCCGCGCAGAAGGAATTCCTCAATAAACGCAAAGCAAAAGGCAATATAGAAGGACCGGGCCAATCCAATTCGAACCTCTGGTTCACCCCGCTCAGCCTGCCGGACCAATTGGGACCCAATACAGCGGAAGGCGCAGTTTGGCTGAATGAGAACGTGAAAGCGGGAGAGCCTTCAGAGCCCTTCCTGTTTGCCGGCTGGCCGGTACGCGCCGCCTGGGTAAATAATAACGGTAACGCAGCAACGAAGTTTACTTTCGAAAGCGGCGCACAGCAATGGACGGTGCTGAAAACAGTGACTGTTCCGGCAGGAGAGGCCGCGCAGGTGGTATTTCCCGCCGCCGCGCCCGGTGAATGGATCCGCGTAAAAACGGATGCAGACGCTAAAACTACCGTACAATTCACCTACGCGCAGAAGGATATCCGTGGAACCGTTCCCACAAATATTTTCAACGGATTGGTGAAAACTTCAGGCACACCGGCAAGCGGCGGCCTGCTTTACGGGCTGGGCGCCAACCGCAGGGCATTGGGCCTGGCAACGGAAAGCGGTTATTACGAGCTGAATGAAAAAATGGAACTGCAGCCCAAAAACGATGCATCCATGCTTTCATTCATCAAAGAAAAATTCGCCATTCCCAAACAGGCGGTAACTGTGGAAGCCGCTTCAGTACTGATAACAGACGATAACGGCCGGCGCTGGCGCCTGCCCCTGGGCAATAAGGCCTTTACAAGCCTCACAGAACAAGGCGCACTGCGCATTTGCCGCGAAGTAGCTACCGAGAGGGACCTGTTAAACTGCCATGGCACATTTTATGAATTGCCCGCGGAAAACGCGGACGGCTACGCCAAGATCCGCCCGGTGTCGACGCATAATTTCCGGATCAACGATTATGCATCTTATCGCGGTTTGCTTATCTTAACGGGCATAGATGCAAACACGAAAAGTTCGCGCATCATCCGCTCCGCAGACGGCAAAGCCGCTGTTTGGGCGGGCGTGATAGACGATCTCTGGAAGCTGGGTAAACCCACCGGCAAAGGCGGCCCCTGGTCGTCCGCCGCCATCAAAGCAGGGGAGCCATCGGACCCTTACCTGATCGGGTTCTACGACCAGCGCAGCTTGCAGCTTTCACACAAGGCCAACGCTCCTGTTTCATTCACCATTGAAATGGACCCGGTGGGCAACGGCGTGTGGATGAAATATAGAACAGTCACAGTAAAACCCGGCCAGGCCTTCGTGCACAAATTCCCGGAAGGCGTACAGGCGCGGTGGATACGCTTCACAGGCGGCACAGACTGCGAAGCAACGGCCATGCTTGAATATAAATGATACCTATGCGGTTGTTCATCCTCGTCATATTTTGTTTGATAACCGGCAAAGCTGCCGCCATATCCCCTTTCCCGGCCGATACGCTCAAGACGTATGAGATCAGGGAAGGGGATACGGTTGCTTATACCCTCAATCTTGCACTGGACGCGGCTGGCAAACCGAAATATTTTTTCCGGAATATTTTTACACCCGTGTGCAATACCGGCGAATGCAGGCCGGTGCGCGTCAACATGTATTGGGACCTGCTCGGCAATTACATCCGTTATGATCTTCCCGGCAACGAAGTGCTCACCAAAACCGATCACCGCGATTTTAAGGAAGAAGAATACCGCAAGCTGCAGGATATCCTGGCCAATGAATCATCCATTCTCGCAGAACTGAAAATGGAAGACCTCGTGGTGAAGGGCACGGAAAATATTTCCGACTCCGCCAATGTACGCACCGGCGCCACGTTGAAGACCATCAAAAATGAAGTGATAGAAGGAGCCGTGTTCACCTGCTACACGCTCTGGCATTTCGCGCACGGCCCTACCTCCGCGCAGATACAAAAGATCACGGACTCCCTGGAAACGCCTTCCATGCTGCACAGCTTCCTGCGGAGCAGCAACCATCATTACCAGTACTGGGCCATGGATAAAGTGATGAATGAAGAAGGAAAAGTGCAGGCCGGTTATGAAGAAGACATGGCAGGCATCATCCAGGGGCAGAACATTTTTACCGCCCGCTACGCATTGCAAAAACTGCACCCGGATTATTTCCTGTCCGCCAAAAGGCAGGCCTGGTTGTGGAACACTTATGCGAAGGCCGCTTACCCGCTGCAAATGGCCATCCTTAAGAAGCTGGCAGGTATACAGGTGAATGAAAAGCTTTGTGAGAAGATCGCCGCTTCGGCTACGGAAGGCAACCGCGAACAGCTGCAGGCCAAGCTGAAGATCTTGACGGCGCGGCCGAAGCTTCCGGGCAAAGCCCTGAAGAGCCTGGCAGCGCAACTGTCGCACCCGGACATGGGCGGCGACATCTACCATGCATTAAAGCAGCTGAACCCGGCGGATAAAGCCATTCAGCAGCAATTAATTCAGCACGAAATGAAAAATGAATAATATGGCAAGAACAAAAATCCTGATCCTGCTGCTGTTCCTCTGCACAGCAGCCTTCGCCCAGAAACACGTGTATGTGGAGGCGGAATCTTTTTCCGATAAAGGCGGCTGGGTAATAGACCAGCAGTCGTTTGTAACGATCGGCTCTTCGTACCTCATGGCCCATGGCATGGGGCGGCCGGTGAAGGATGCGTCCACCACCGTGCAATTCCCCGCCAAAGGGAAATACCGCATGTGGGTGCGCACCAGGGACTGGGCGCCGTTCCCCACGGGTCCGGGCAAATTCACGATCAGCATCGACGGCGCGCAGGCCGGGCAGGTAATGGGCGCCAGCGGCAACGATGCCTGGAAATGGTACGATGCAGGCGTGGTGGATATTTCAAAAGAAGAGGTGAAGCTTGTGATGAAAGACCTCACCGGATTCAACGGCCGTTGTGATGCGATCCTTTTTACCGACGCGCTGAAATTCACACCGCCCAATACGCTCAAATCCCTCAACGACTTCCGCATGCAGGTGCTGCATACTTCAGCCACGCCAAAGGATGCGGGCCAGTACGATCTCGTGGTAGTAGGCGGCGGCATTGCCGGTACCTGCGCCGCGATCTCCGCTGCGCGTATGGGCCTCAAAACCGCGCTGATACAGGACCGCCCGGTATTGGGCGGGAACAACAGCTCCGAGATACGCGTGCATCTCCGAGGCGATGTGGACAAGAACCATCATCCCAAGCTTGGCCGCATTGTGCGTGAAATGGACAACGGCGACCCCGGCAACGGCAATCCTAATGGGGCCGAATACGGCGATGACCGGAAGATCGCCATCGTGAAAGGGGAAAAGAACCTGCACCTGTTCCTCAACACGCATGTGTATAAACTGGAAATGAAAGACAACAAGATCGTCGCGGTGATCGGCAGGAATATTTCCACCAACGAGGAAACACGTTTTGCCGGTACCTATTTTTCCGATTGTACCGGCGACGGTACGGTAGGTTACCTGGCCGGGGCTGATTTCCGTCATGGCCGCGAATCCAAAGCGGAAACCGGCGAATCGCTGGCGGCCGAAAAGGCAGACAGCTTTACCCTGGGCACTTCCAACCTCTGGGCGTCCCTGGAAAAAGACACGGTTTCCAGCTTCCCGGAAACGCCCTGGGCCCTCCAGTTCTCTGATGAGTATCATATCGACGAAGCCAGAGCGGATTGGGAATGGGAAACCGGCTTCGGTAATTTCAACACCATCACCGACGCGGAAAAGATCCGCGACCATAACCTGCGTGCCGTTTACGGCAACTGGTCGTACCTGAAAAAGAACAAGCCTGAAAAATACGCCAAACGCGAGCTGGCCTGGGTGGCCTACATCGGCGGCAAACGCGAATCCCGCAGGATCATCGGCGACCATGTGCTTACGCAGATGGACATACAGGAAGGAAAATTCTATCCTGACGGCACCGTTACCGCCACCTGGACCATCGACCTGCATTTTCCCGACGCAAAGAACAGCAAGTACTTTGAAGGGCAGGAATTTTTCGCCAGCACCAAACATATCAGGGTGGCGCCTTACACCATTCCGTACCGCTGCTTTTACAGCCGTAATATTCCCAACCTGTTCATGGCAGGGAGGAATATCAGCACCACGCACGTGGCGTTCGGCAGCACGCGCGTAATGCGTACCTGCGGTATGATGGGCGAAGTAGTGGGCTTTGCGGCAGCCGTGGCAAAGAAACACAATACCACGCCGCGGGGCGTTTATCAAAATCACCTGGCAGAGCTGATGGCGATCATTAAAGACGAAACGCCGCCGGGGCAAACCCTGCAAAACCCTCCCGCGGGTAAATAATGATGTACCTGGCCGCCATATGGATGCTGCTGCAAAGCAGCCCGCTGCTGAAGCTGGAAGGCTTTGCACAGGGTACTTCGTGGCACATCGAATATGAAGACGGCCTTCGAAGGAACTTCAGAAACCAGGCGGATTCCATATTCCATGACATAGACAAGGCATTGTCTACCTACCGGGCTGATTCCGAGATCTCGTCCTTCAACCAGTTTGAGGACTGGCGGTTTCAGTCCGGTCATTTTTACAAGATGCTGCAGCGTTCCGCCGAGATATACAAAGCCACCAACGGCGCATTCGACCCCACCGTGATGCCCCTGGTGGAAGCGTACCGGCGGGGTAAACGCAGCGGGCGGGACTGGACAGAGAAAGCGGATTCGCTGCTGCAATACGTCGGGTTCCAATATATTCAATTCGACCGCGAAACCGTCCGCAAGACCAAACCCAACGTGCGACTGGATTTCGACGGCATCGCGCAGGGCTACACCGTGGATGTGCTGGCTGCTTACCTCGAAGAAAAAGGAGCGCTGCGTTACATGGTGGAAGTGGGCGGCGAGGTGCGTTGCGGGGGCGCCTGGGAGATCGGGATCGAAGACCCGCAGCAGCCCGGGAAAGACCTGTTCCGCATCAGGCTCGAAAACGCGGCCGTGAGCACCGCGGGTAATTACCAGGATCATTATACAGCAAAAGGCCATTCCTTCGGCCATATCATTCACCCCAAAAACGGCTACGTCCAACCGGATTCGCTGCTGAGCGCCACCATTATTGCGCGGGATGCCGTTACCGCCGACGGTTTTGATACGCCCTGCCTTGTACTGGGTTTTGAAGGCAGCAAACAGCTGTTGCAGCGTGAGCCATCTCTCGAGGGCATTCTTCTTTACAAAGATCAGAACGGCCGTACGGCTGTTTATATGACCGGTGGCATCAAAGCGCTGGTGGTACGGTAATTGTGTTTGTACCCGCATGAAACAGCCCATCTTATACATCGTTGGCGCCTGCCTGTTAATGGCCTGCGCCGGCCGGCAGCAGCCGCAGCATATGGATACCGTAGCCGTTACGCCTACGGAAGATTCGGCCCTGCAAACCACCGGCGCCAACCCGCCGGCCGTGAGCACGGAAGAGCAGGAGTTCCGTACTTTTTTCTCTTCCCTCCGCGAGCTGTCTGACGGCACGCACGACACCACTTTGCGCAGCATGGTCAATTTCCCCTTGCCCATCGATACTATGACGAAAACGATGGCAAAAAAAGATTACCGCAGGCTCTTCAGCGCTGAAATGCAGCATAAGCTGCACGCGGTGACTGATGAAAATATTACCAGGCTTGAGGATAATCTCCCCGGCGAATATTACCAGCGCCTGAAAAGAATGACGGACAGCGGCACGGCCATGTACAATGTGCAGCTGCAGGATACCGCCCTTATTTTCGGTAAAGTGAACGGGCAATACAAAGTGATAGCGCTCAAACGGTAGTTTTTGTATATTAAGCGCATGAAATTTCCACGCATCGCCTTTGTTGCCATCCTTTTGCTGCTCGCTGCAAGCAGCGTTGCCCAAAACACCCTGCCGGACTGGGCGCTGGGCGGTTTTGTGCGCGTCCGCGGGAAAAATCCCGTGATTTCGCCCAATAACAACACTTATTTCTGGTGCCCCATGCAGAAGGATTCCATCGCCTGGGAATCCAACGACACCTTCAATCCCGCTGCCACCGTGATGAAAAAAGACATCGTGGTGCTGTACCGCGCGGAGGACAAAAGCGGGCAGGGCATCGGCAGGAGAACTTCCCGCATCGGGTATGCCGTTAGCCGCAACGGTACCGACTTCACGCGCAGGCCCACGCCAGTGCTGTACCCGGATGCGGACAGCCAGCAGGCGTTCGAATTCCCCGGCGGCTGTGAAGACCCGCGGGTGGCCGTTACCAGCGACGGGTTGTATGTAATGCTTTATACCCAATGGAACCGCAAGGTAGCCCGGCTGGGCGTGGCCACTTCCCGCGATCTTATTCACTGGGAGAAACACGGACCTGCTTTTGAGCATGCATATGACGGGAAATTCCTGGAACACTGGAGCAAATCCGCTTCCATCGTTACACAGGTAAGGCAAGGCAAACAAGTGATCACCAAGGTGAACGGAAAATATTTCATGTACTGGGGAGAGAACGGCGTGTACGGCGCTACTTCAGACAACCTGCTGGACTGGGCGCCCGTGCTGGACGATACCGGCGGCATCAAGCCGTTCATCAAGCCCCGCACAGGATACTTCGACAGCGACCTGACCGAATGCGGGCCACCCGCCGTGATCACGGATAAAGGCATTCTTTTGCTATATAATGGCAAGAACAACGGCGGCAGCCGCCGCGATACCCGCTTTAACGCCAACGCCTATTGCGCCGGGCAGGTATTGTTCGATAAGGAAGATCCCACCAAACCCATTGCCCGGCTGGACGTGCCGTTTCTCCGGCCCATGGAGGCCTTCGAAAAAAGCGGGCAGTATAAGGACGGGACCGTGTTTATCGAAGGGCTGGTGTACCATCGCAAAAAATGGTACCTGTACTATGGTTGCGCGGATTCGCGGGTGGCCGTAGCCGTGTTCGACCCGAAACATCCCGTTGCCGGCGATCCGGTGCCTGCAAAGTGATACCTTCGCCGCTTATCATTTGACCCTTGCATAAGCCGGATAATTGCCTAGTTTTAGCTTACTATCTTATAACCGATCGTATGTTAAAATTCAATGCCCTCCTTTGCCCTTTAGTACTGGCCGCAGGTTTATTGCACGGCCAGCAGAAAATGGACTTCGAAAAGTATGACCCGGTATCCACCCTCGTTGTGCCCGGGCACCCGCTCAAAAAAGCGAAATTCCCTTTTATAGACGTGCATAACCACCAAAGGGGCATGGGCTCCGGCAACCTGGAAAACCTGACCAGCCAGATGGACGCGCTCAATATGAAAGTGATGGTGAACCTCAGCGGCGGCAACGGCAGCGAGCTCAAAAAAATGACGGACAACGTAAAAGCCAATGCGCCCAAACGTTTCATCATATTCGCCAATATCGATTTCAGCGGCATCGGGGAGGAAGGCTGGACGGCCAAAGCCGTGCAGCAGCTGCAGGAAGATTATAACGCAGGAGCGGGCGGTTTGAAAATATTCAAGAACCTGGGCCTCAGCGTAAAGGATAAAAGCGGCAAGCGCGTAACGGTAGACGATCCGCGGCTGGATGCCATCTGGGACAAATGCGGCGAGCTGAAAATGCCCGTGCTGATACACACCGCAGACCCCAAGCCCTTCTGGGAGGACGTGGACGATCACAACGAACGCTGGCTGGAACTGGTTACGCACCCGGGCCGCAAAAGAGGGCCGGATAATCCCGCTCCCTGGGAAACCCTCATCGCGGAGCAACACCGCATGTTCAAAAAACATCCCAAAACCACCTTCATCAACGCGCACTTCGGCTGGTATGCGAACGACCTGGCGCATCTCTCCAAACTGATGGATGAAATGCCGAACATCGTGGTGGAATTTGGCGCCGTGATCGCGGAGCTGGGCCGGCAGCCCAAAATGGCCAGGCAGTTCTTTGAGAAGTACCAGGACAGGATACTTTTCGGCAAAGATTCCTGGCAGCCCGATGAATACGCCACTTATTTCCGCGTGCTGGAAACGGCCGACGAATATTTCCCCTACCATAAAAAATATCACGCCTTCTGGCGCATGTACGGTATGAACCTGCCGGACGATATCCTGCGCAAGATCTACTACAAAAATGCCCTCCGCATCCTTCCCCGGATCGATAAATCGCTGTTCCAGTAATGCATTAAACTGCAATAACCGTAAATTGCAGTTATGCAGTATAAAATGGCAAATCCCGTTAAGGGTACGATCGGAGAAATAAAATACCGCTGCCGCATAGAGTGGCGCAATGGCGCTTTTGTAGCAGACGAGCCGCCAAGCGCGGGCGGGCAGGACGAAGGGCCTGATCCTTTCACGCTTTTCCTGTCCTCCGTTGTATCGTGCACGCTGGCTACGCTCCGCATGTATATAGACCGCAAAGGCTGGAACATTCCCAACATCGCCATGAACGCCAATATGTACCAGGTGACCCGCAACGGGCAGCTGGTAACGCATGTGGACAAGGACCTGTATTTCCTGAGCCCTGTGTCCGCCGAGCAACGGGAAAAGCTCGTGAGCATCGCCAAAGCCTGCCCCGTGTCGCGCCTGCTGGAAGGCGACATCATACTCACCACACTGGTGGGCGAAGGGGCTGATGTGGCCCCGGAAATGCTGGCACGCAATCCGATTGATTCCTGATTTAAACTGAAAAGATATGGCCGGAACTTTTGAAAAGATCAAACAGGCGTACAAGCTGTTCAAATCCATCGACTTTGAAAAGCTGGACAAGCTGTCCCGCAAGGTAGACCTGCAAAAAGTAATGGACGGGTTCTCGAAGCTGGACGACAGCCAGCTGAAAGGCCTGATGAAAATGATGGATGGAGGGCAAAAGAAAAAGGAACTGCCCGAGATCAATGGCGACTTTTATGAACTGCATCTGCGGCTGAGCGAAGAAGACAGGGCCGTGCAGCTGAAGGTCCGTGAATTCATGGAAAAAGAGATCAAGCCGCTGGTGAATAATTACTGGCTGCATGATGAATTTCCCTACGAAGTGATTCCCAAGTTCGCGGAGCTGAACCTCTGCGGCGTGACATATAAAGGTTATGGCTGCCCCGGAAAGTCCTTCCTGATGGAAGGCATCATTGCCATGGAAATGGCCCGGGTGGATTCATCCATCGCCACTTTCTTCGGCGTGCAAAGCGGCCTGGCCATGGGTTCCATTTACATGTGCGGCTCCGATGCGCAGAAGGAAGAGTGGCTGCCGAAAATGCAGCAGTTGCAGGCGATCGGCGCTTTCGGGCTCACCGAGCCGGAAGTAGGCTCCGGTGCGGCGGGCGGCTTAACGGTAACGGCTAAACGAACGGCTGACGGATGGGTGCTCAACGGCCAGAAAAAGTGGATCGGCAATGCGCCGTTCGCCGATGTGACCATCATCTGGGCTCGCGACCTGGACGACAGCCAGGTGAAAGGTTTCCTCGTGCGCAAAGGCACGCCGGGCTTTACCGTGGAAAAGATCAAAGGGAAGATGGCGCTGCGCATCGTACAGAACGGCCTGATCACCATGAAAGACTGTGTGGTGGAAGAAAAGGACCGGCTTCAAAACGCAAACTCCTTTAAAGACACCGCCCGCGTATTGCAGATGACCCGTGCGGGCGTGGCCTGGATGGCCGTGGGTTGCGCGCGCGGCGCCTATGAGAACGCGCTGGATTATACCCGCAAGCGCAGGCAGTTCGGCAAGCCGATCGCATCGTTCCAGCTGATACAGAACCACCTGGTGGAAATGCTTTCCAATCTTACCGCGATGCAGTCGCTGGTATTCCGGCTGTCTGAACTGCAGGACCAGGGCATGCTCCGCGACGAGCACGCCTCCCTCGCCAAAGTGTTCTGCTCCCTGCGCACGCGCGACATCGTGAGCAAGGCCCGCGAAGTGATGGGCGGCAACGGCATCCTGCTGGAATACGACGTGGCGCGGTTTGTGGCCGATGCGGAAGCCATCTATTCCTACGAAGGCACCAAGGAGATCAACTCGCTGATCGTGGGTAGAGCGATTACGGGGTTTAGTGCGTTTGTGTAAGGGCTATATACCCTGATTACTTTTTGTTGCACTCAAAACTACCCCATAATTCTTTCAGCTTTACCCAGGCCGGGTCAGTGAACGGTTTAGGCGAAAGCTGATGGAAAACGATGGTATTGGCCATTCCCGGGCATTTCACCACATGTATCATGCAATTCAATACCATCGGCTTTTTAGCCATATAATCAAGCATGGTGACAGTGCCTGTGTAGGTTGCCTTATCCTTCCCTTCCGGTTTCGCCAGCTTCTTTACCCGGGTGACCGTTTTGGTAACCATATTGGCGGGAATGCTGCGCTTTTCGATATTCCGGCCGATCAGGCCATCGTAATAGGCATTTAAATTTTTATTGATGGTCTCTGCATCGATCTCATGCGTTCCCTCTATGAGCCACAAAAAGGCATACGACCAGTAGTTCTGATGGCCTGCTTCTCCCCATCCGGGTGCAAAGCGGATATCTTCTACGCCTTTATACGGAATAGCGGGCGCAAAATCAATTGGCATCGGGAACCGCTCGATCCCCCATCCTTCAACAGGCAAATGATACGGCGCCTGCCATGTTTCATGGTTAAACGTGTTTTTATCCTGTCCGGATAGATGAAACGACCAGAGGCAGGCTAATAAAAGAAGGGTTTTTTTCATAACCATCGGGTTTAGGGCCGGCACTTTTGTGCGGGCATTTTCAGGCGTCAATTATTATGCCCGGATAAAGGTTATTGATGGCGTTGGATTTGACCGGCTTTGGGTTGATGGGACTGTCCGGAAATGGACATACCGTGTCCGGATATATACATAAGGGTTATTTGGTTTTAATGTTCCGTGGGATGCTTATTTTTAATAAAATACTGACTGAGCGCCCGCGCTATTTGTCGCGATGCACCCTGTATTTTGTCATATTCTACCCCCGGTCAAGCGCCGGAGGGGTTTTAGTTTTACCGGTACAAATATTTTTATGAGCGCATTACCGAAAATAACAGAAAACGACCCGCGATATGAAGTACTGAACCGCCGCGGTTTCAACAAACGTTTCACCGGCAAGCCGGAATACATCAGGCTGGCGGAAACGGTGGAAGACGTGGTGGCAGCCGTGCAGGAAGCTGTTTCCGAAGGCAAGCGCCTTTCCGTTCGCAGCGGCGGGCATTGCCTCGAAGGTTTTGTGCAGGATCCCGCCGTGCAGGTGCTGCTGGATATGAGCCTGATGACGGGCGTGTATTTCGACGAAGAAAAGAAAGCCTTCTGCATAGAAGCGGGCACGCTGCTGGGCGAAGTGTACCGCAAATTATTCCTCGGCTGGGGCGTGCTGATACCCGCGGGCGAAAGTCCGCTGATAGGCGCCGGCGGCCATTTCCAGGGCGGATGTTTCGGGTTTTTATGCCGCGAGCACGGCCTGGCTGCTGATTATTTGTATGGAGCGGAACTGGTAGTGGTGGACGAAAACAAAAAGGCGCATACCGTTGTGGCTACCCGTGAACAGGACGATCCCAACCATGAACTGTGGTGGGCGCTTACCGGCGCGGGCGGTGGCAATTACGGTATCGTCACCAGGTTCTGGTTCAGAACGCCCGGTGTGAGCGGCAACGATCCTTCAGAACTGTTGCCTAAAGCCCCGGCATCGGTACATGTGTTTAGAGCGAATTGGAATTGGGAAGGCGTGAGCCAGGCGGCATTCAGCCGGCTGGTAAAAAATTACTGCAACTGGTGTGAAAAGAACAGCCGGGCCGGCACCCCCGAAGCAATGCTCTACAGCCTGCTGATGCTGCGCCGCTTACAAACAGGCTCTTTCGGCATGATCGGCCTGTGCACCGCGTCCGATGCGGCGGACATTTGCAAACAGCACCTGGACGCGGTGAACAAAGGCACCGGCCTTCAGTTTACATACGAAGCCGAGGAGCTTTCCTGGCCGGCATTCGCCTGCAATCCTTTCCCGGAGCTGTTTGGCGTAGGTATGGACAATGCAAGGATGCAGGGGAAGGACGCCTTCCTGCGCAAAGGGCTAACGGAAGAGCAGATCAATACGGTCTACAAATACGTGACCACCACGGAACACAATATCATGGGCGGCATGTTCGGCATGGTGACATACGGAGGAAAAGTGAATACCATTGCCCCTGATGCCACGGCCACCCCGCAAAGGGACTGCATCATTTCCTCCGCATGCAGCACCGGCTGGGGAAGCAAGGAAGAGGAAGCTGCGCATCTGGCATGGAACCGCGGCCTGTACAGCGAGCTTTTTGCCGCAACCGGCGGTGTGCCCGTGCCCAACGAACAAACGGACGGCGCGATGATCAATCATCCCGATGCCGACCTGGCGGATCCTGCCTGGAACAAATCAGGCCTGCATTACAGCGCGTTTTACTGGAAAGGGAATTATCCCCGTCTGCAAAAGGCAAAAATGCGCTGGGACCCTTTGAATATCTTCAGGCACGCGCTTTCCATTCAGCCCATAAAATGATGTTGAACGATACATCCGCAAAAGAAAAGCTGCCCGTTTGAAGGCAGCTTTTTTCTATGATGGAATGGCGTGAAGATCAGGGAGCGGGGGGTACCTTGCTCATGTCCATATGAACCATTTCCCAGTGGTGGCCGTCCAGGTCGTCGAAGCTTACGGAATACATGAACCCGAGGTCTATCGGCGCATTGGGCGTGGTGGCGCCCGCTGCTACGGCTTTAGCCAGCCATTCGTTCACTTCTTCTTTTGAATCGGCGTTGAGGGCTACCATCACTTCAGAAGTTTTGGTGGCGTCGGCAATGGTCTTTTTGGTGAAGGTCTGGTAGAAATTATTTTCCACCAGCATGATGAAGATCACATCGCTGATCACCAAGCAGGCGCCCTGCTCGTTGGTGAACTGGGGATTGAAGCTGTATCCGAGCTGTTTAAAGAATTCCATTGACCGGTTGAGGTCTTTTACCGGGAGGTTTACGAAGATCATGTTTTGTTTTGCCATGGTGGTGCGCTTTTGTATTGCATCACAAACTTACAGCGGATAATTTGATCCGGGCATGGCTGAAAACGACAATCTCCGGGGTGTATCCCGACAAACCGAAACTATTCAGACCGCAACGACCGCATCGGGTTCGTGAGCGCAGCCTGCACAGAGCGGTAGGCCACCGAGAGGATGGCTACTACCAGCGTAACGAGAATGGCCAGCGCAAATATGCCCACGCCGATCTGTATCCGGTACACAAAATTCTGCAACCAGTGATTCATCACGTACCAGGCCAGCGGCGCGGCAATGGCGAAAGCCAGCAGCAATAATTTCCCGAATTCCTTGCCGAACAGCCATAGAATGCTCTGAACGCTCGCGCCCAGCACTTTCCGCACGCCTACTTCCTTTGTTTTCTGCGCGGCCATGAAAGATACGAGGCCGTACAACCCCATGCATCCGATCAGGACAGCCACCAACGCAAAGAACTGGATCAGGCGCAGCAGCATATCGTCCAGCTGGTAGAACCGCGCGATCTTTTCATCCAGGAAATCATATTTGTACAGGTGATCGGGGAAAGCCTTGCTCCAGGCGGCTTCTATCGCCGGCATCACGGAGCTGAGCCTGCCTGCATCTACTTTCACGGCGCAGCGGCCGTACCAGCCGAGGCCGCTGGTCATACAAACCGGGATGATCGGCTCGTGGAAGGAACGGTTATGAAAATCCTTCACCACGCCCACGATCAGGCCCTGCCTGCCATCGATGCGCACGGGCTGGTTGATGGCCTGCTGCGGCGAAGAAAGGCCGAGCTTTTTCACGGTGGTTTCGTTGACGAGGTATTCGCGGCTGGTGTCGATGGGAGAGAGGTTGCGGCCTGCGGCCAGCTGAAGGTTGAAGACGGGCACATACCGGCTGTCCGCCCCTTTCAGGTAGATCGCGAAATCTTCCGGTTCCTGCCGGCCTGCATAGCGGATATTGGTGATGTAAGTTTCATGGCCTGCCGGTTCTTCCCCGCAGAAAGTAACCCCTTCCACGCCGCGCGCCGCCGCCAGCAAGGCGTTCAGCGTACCGGTGGCTGCCTGGTCGCGCACGGGTACGGGCAACATCACCACGGCGTCTTTCCGGAAGCCAAGGTCCGCATGTTTGGCGTAACGCATCTGGTTGGCGATCACCAGCGTACCGATAATGAGCAGCTGTGAAATGGCGAACTGCGTCACCACCAAACCTTTCCGCACATTCAGCCCGCCCGCATGACGGTGGGATATTTTTCCTTTTAATGCCATCACCGGCTGAAACCCGGCAAGGATAAGCCCCGGATAAGAACCGGAAAAAAATATCACAGCCAGCAACAGCAAGGGCAGGAACAACATCAGCTGCAGATCGCTGAAGAGGTTGATGCTGAGCTCCGTGCCGAACAACCGGTTCACATAAGGCAGCATGAACAAGGCCAGCACAAAAGCCAGTATCATAGCGGCTGTGGCAATGATCGCCGTTTCCATGATGAACTGCCTGAACAGCTGCAAACGCAGGCTTCCCAGCGCTTTGCGTATGCCGATCTCTTTCGAGCGGCTCAAAGCCTGCGCGGTAGCCAGGTTGATGAAATTGACGCAGGCGGTGACGATCAGGAACAACCCGGTGAGCGACAGTGCCCAGAGATGCTGCCGGTCCACCTTCCCGTCTATTTTGGTATTGAAATGAATGTCGTGCAGCGGCTGAAGCCTGAACTGGAAGCGTTCATCCTGCTGCGGGTCGTAATATTTATTGGAGAAAGCAGGGAAGGATGTGTTCATTATTTCCGCTGTGATGCCGGCTTTCAGCCGGAGGTATGATTGGTGGAGAGCGGATGTCTGGTACCAGTTGTCTTTCGCGAAACCGCTGTGGAAGCTGTGCAGGTTTTCGTAGGAAAGATAGATCTCCTGGCGGCGGTCGGTGTTACCAGGCAGGTTTTGCAGGATGCCCGTCACCCTGAAATCCAGCTTGTTATTGTTGAACCGGTTGATGATGCGGATGATCCTGCCGATGGGATTGGTTTTGCCGAAATATTTCTCCGCCACGCGCTGCGTGATCACCGCGGTATTGGGTTCCGCCATCAGGCTGCCTTGCAGGAGCGGGTACTGCATAATGTCAAAAAAAGAAGGGTCGGCGAAGGAGAAGCCGGCTTCTTCCTGGAACTTTTTCGTGGAGGCGGGTTGCAGCACCGTAACCAGCTGATCTTTGAATGTAGCCACCCTTCCTGCTTTTTCAACAAAAGAATAATCGGCCAGCATCGCTTCCGCAAGCGGTGGCGGCACGCCGGGCTGATATTCTTCCTTATTGCTTTGTACGGCTGTCAGCACACGGTAGACCCTTTCTTTCCCCTGGTGAAAATCATCGAAGCTCAAATGAAATTTAACGAGGCTGAAGATGAGGATGGCGCAGGCGATGCCGAGCGTGAGGCCAAAGATGTTCACCAGCGTGTAAGCCTTGTTGCGCTGCAATGTTCTCAGTGCGGTCTTGAAATAGTTCATCAGCATAATTTCGTGGCAGCAAGAAAACTGCCATAGTAAGAGCCAGGTGCAGGCGAATAATAATTCGTTTGTTATGTATTTTCAAAAAAAATAATCCGAATTACATTTGTTCATTTCCGGACAGGGCGTGTTCAATAACAGGCGCGGCGAGTTCCCGGTAGTGGCTGGCGGCTGGAAGGCCCATCCTGCCCGCGATAAGGGCGTAGATATCTTCCGGCTTCCGGCCTTCATTGCGCAGGTAAAGGATGGATGTATCGCCTGCTGATTTGGACAGTTTGCGGCCGGGACCGTCTGTAAGCAGTGTATGATGGTAAAAAACGTTTTGCGGGAAGGAAGAACGGGGCAGCAGGCGTGCCAGGTAAAGCTGTGCCAGCGTTGAATCCCGGAGGTCCTGGCCGCGCACAATGAGATCTGTATGGTAATGATCATCGTCCGCAACGGAGCTGAGCTGGTATGCGGGGAAGCCGTCCTTTTTTCTCACCACGAATTCTTTCATGGATAGCGGGAGCGTGGTTTGAACGGGAATACCGGAGAGGGTTTGTACGGTCAGCGGGATGCTGTGATCCGTGCGCAGCCTCCAGCTCACGCCCGGCTGGTCCAGCGGGATGTTCCGGCAGTTGCAGGGCTGGGCGGATGCAAGCCGGGAGCGGGAACAGGCGCAGGCGAACACCTGCCCGCTGTTGCGAAGCTGTTCCAGCGCGCTTTCGTACAACGGCATGCGGCGAAGCTGGGAATAATGCTGCGTGAAATCTTCCGCGTTGGCGGGCCCTTCCTGCCAGGGGATGCCGAGGAAATGCAGGGTGTCGAAAATATCCCGGATGTAGTCCGGCGTTACGCGCTGCCGGTCCAGGTCGTCTATCCGCAGCAGTATTTTTGCGCCGGTACGCTCTGCCAGCGCGGCGGTAACGGCGAAAGAAAAAATGTTGCCCAGGTGAAGATACCCGCTGGGCGTAGGTGCGATCCTGGTCCTGGAAAAATTCATCCGTAGCGTTTATAGCAGTGCAAAATAACAGTTTGTCCTGAATTGCCATCTAAGTTGTCATTACAGCCCACCTTTGAAACCGGCGGATAGAAGGATATTTGTAAAAAAGAACAGCATATGGAAGCGGATATCAGGATCGCAGCGGATGCAGCCATCGCGGAAATGGCGCAGCTATTAGCCTCTTGCAACCAGCAGCAGGCCAACCAGGTACCTTTTGCCGGCAGCTGGACGGCCGCGCAGGTAACCGAACACATGCGGAAGTCTCTCGGCGGCTGCGTGCAGCTCCTGCAGGGCGGCGCTAAACCCACCACAGACCGCGAGCCGGACGAAAAGGTGAAAGACCTCGCTATTTTCCTCGACATGGGCGTGAAGATGGAATCGCCGGATTTCGTTGCCCCTGAGGATAAAGAATACGATAAGGATGCGCTGGCCAAAGAAATGGAAACGCTCCGCCGCGAGTTCAACGGTGCGCTCGGCGGAAAAGACCTTTCAGAGACCTTAACGGATTTTGAAGTCCCCTTTTTGGGCGAAATGACGCGGCTGGAAGTGGTGCATTTTGCGGCGTATCATATGCAAAGGCATAATCAGCAGATGAAGAAGATCATTGGGAGGTTGAAGGGGGTGGAGGTGTAGTATCGAGGTATCCCCTACAACAAAATATCATGCGTCGCCACCACTGCCGGCGGCAGTTCTGTTTCTCCCAGCATTTCGCGCAGATCAAATTCGATATTACGGCTCATGGCCGTGATCGGTATATCGTTCGGGCCGCCTTCGAAAGGGTTTTCCGTGCTCTCGCCCACTTGTTCCAGCGAGGTGAACACCCAGCCCACGATCACGCTGAACGGAATGCTCAGCCATACGCAATGCGGCCCCAGCTGTGCAAACTCATTCATGATACCCAGCGGCAGCAGCACTACCAGCAGGCGGATAAAAAACAGGTTGATGCTGGCAAACTGCCGGGGGTAAGGATAGTTCTTGATCCTTTCGCTGCGGCCCTGTTCGTTGTAGAGGTCTTTGAGCGTGTTTGTCAATTCAATGTAACACAGCATATCTATATGACCGGCTTCCTGCAATTCGCGCAGGTGGGCGGATTGAAGGGCGATGATCTGCGCCGCGGGGTTTTTGGTATGCGAGATCCTTTCCCATTCTTCAGGATCGATGTACGGCGCAATCTCTTCTGGAAGTTTGTTTTCCCACTCCGGCACCTTATAATATTTCCTGTATTCGATGTTGTAAGGTTTCACCTTCACATTCTCCCAGCGCCGCGATTCGCGCAGCTGGAAACGCAGGGCCGTGAGCCATGCAATGTGGCGGTAAATGAGCGTGCGGTGAAACTGTAATGCTTCCTGCCGGTTGGCGGAGCGCACGAAATCCTTCACCATGATACCCCAGGTACGGCTGGTGTTCACAATGCCGCCCCAGATGATGCGCGCTTCCCACATGCGGTTGTAGGTCTGCGTGTTCTTGAAGCCCACGATGAAAGCCGCGCCGGTGCCTACCAGCGCTACGGGCACCCAGGGCACGCCCAGCCACTTCCAGCCCACTATTTCGTATAGTACAACGGGGATGGTGGAAATAACGATCAGTGCGTAGATGTTTGTCCGCGTCCAGAGAACGAACTCTTTGAAACTGTAATTGCTGCCTGCATTCATGCCAATAAATTAAGGAATTTATTTGTCTTTCTGCAGCTTCTTCATGAACACGGGCGCGAAGTCGAAACTGAGCATGCCACGGAGGTCGCGGTCCGGGAGGCCTTCCACTTTCTGGTCTATTTTATAATATTCCAGGCCGAATTTCACGATATCGAAAAAGGTGAGGCGCGTAAGTACGCCGTACATATCGGGGGAATTGGCGTTGAAGGGATCCTGCTTGCCGTAGTTGAAAGTGGCGTCCAGGCCGGTGCTGAGTGGTACCGGGAAGTCGGGCACGTTAAATTTACGCGAGAGGGCGAGGTTGCTTCTGAAATCGAATGCGCCTGGCTGATCGCCGGCTGGCAGCAGGCCGCCTCCGCCGGCGCCGAGGGAGAATTTCCATTTGTCGCTGTCCACCAGGTTGAACTGTGTGGCAGCGTTGATGCGGCCCCGGTAGGACTCGGGAGCATCCGGCCGGTAATCCAGCTCGCCGGTGAGCTGCATGAGGCTGAGCGGGCCGAAGTTCTTCATCATAAATCCGGCCCTGCCGTAAGCTTCCAGCGCGGATGAATCGCCGAAGCGGGCGCCGCCTTCCAGCAGGCCGTAATACCCTGCCGCGCCGGTGTACAGGCCGCCCATGAACTTGTGTTTTTCTTCCGGCGCAGGCTTGCCTTCCACAGGCTCTTTGTGGGAATAAGAGAAATAAGGGAAGAACTCGAAACCTTTGTATTTGGGTTTTTCCTTTTCGTCTTTTGGATATTTGTCCAGTGCAGACGCCAGGTTGAACCCAAGCCCCAGGCTCCATTTTTTTTCTTCCGCTTCTTCGTCGGTGCCTGAATATTTTAATTCGAATTTCTCCGGCGCATCGAGGAAAGGGGATTTCCAGCGTTTGTCCGGGATATTGTTCAGCATAAACGGGCGCTTGAAGCCGTAAGGTTGTTCGGTGAACTTGGCGCTGGCCGGGCCAAGCAGGGAGGCGAAATCGAGCTCGCTGCCCATGAGCGCGTTCAGGCCTACCATGCCGCCCTGCAACAACGCGCCGGTGATGAGGAAGGTGCCGAGGTTGTCTTTCGCATATTCCGGCAGCTGCTCCGACAGGTATTTTTTCATATCCTTATGCAGCACGAGGGAAGCAAGACTGATATAAGTGCCTGAAGTGCCGGATAATTGTTCCGCCATTTCAAGCCCCTTTGAAAAATCGATCTTGCCGCCGTACTTCGACATTTCTTTCATCTGCAGGGCATAAAAAATATTCCACAACGCCATGATCTCGTTAGAGAGCAGCTCCTGCCCGAAAGTGGGATCGAACACGATGCTGGTGCCATATTGTTTGGAGCGGGCATATGAATCTTTCCAGCGTTTGGGGAACTGGAAAAGCACATCGTCGAAAATGCTGTAGAATACATTCGGTTTCTCCGGCGCGGCTTCTTTCTTCGGTTCTTCCTTTTTGGGTTCAGTGCCGGGCGCGGGCTTTTGCGGGTCCGCCGCTTTTTTGTCTTCATCCTGTTTCTGGACGGTACCGGGCGCAACAGGCGTGGGCCGGAAAAAAGGATCAGGCACGCTGGTGGGGCCAAAGAAGGGCCTCGACTTGGGAGCGCTGCCGGCGGGGTCGGGTGTATGAACGGGCTTGCCCATGAGAATGGATTTCGGGGTTAATTACTCCCTGAATTTCCGAAAAAATATGCAAACTGCCTAAACTACCAGTTTGCCGCTACAAGCTGCATTACCTCCACCTGCTGTGGCTTCTCCAGCCTGCTGGCATCGCGCCTGCGCTGGAATTCAAGGAAGGCGGGCAGGGCCAGCAGCTGCTGCTGCGCGGCGGCGTTGTCGTATTGTGCAATGTGGGTGAAGGTTTTGCCGTCTTCCCCGAGATAGGAAACATAACGGATGGCGGGGTTGTTCAGGGCCCGCAGCGCCCGCATGAAGGTGTTCACATTGGCAATATTGGCCTGGGCGAATTCGGCCTGTACGGTGTAGGTTACTTTTACAGTGATCATTGTTTCGTGTTTTTCGTGAATGTTCTTCAATAAGACACAAAACAATTCCACGGCGTGACAGCCCCCGCAAAAATTATTGGGCCGCCACTGCGGAAGGCGCCATCCCAAAGGCTTTTTTGAAGGCAAAAGAAAAATGCGAGAGGTCTTTGAAACCCACTTCCAGGTATACATCGGAGCTTTTCCAGCCCTTTTCCTTCAGCAGGTAATAAGCGTCGTTCAGGCGCTTTTGCTGCAGCCAGCGGCTGGGGGAAGTATGGTAGATCTTCTCGAAATCGCGCTTGAAAGTGGCGAGGCTTCTGCCGGTGAGATAGGCGAAGCGGGGAAGGTCCACGTTAAAACGGTAATGTTCGTTCATATAAGCCTCCAGGTCCACCTTGCCGGGCTCGCTGAAATCAAATAGCAGGTCCCGGAGGGAGGGATTGGTTTCCAGCAGTATCATCACCGCTTCTCTTACTTTGATGTTGGTAAGCGCGGGGTTCAGGTCCTGCTCCATATCCATGTAAGGTTTGAGTGAATTGATGTAATTGCTGAAGAGCCTGTTCGGCTGCAGGCTGACGATATTCTCGCCGGTATAGGGTTTGGGGGGATGCAGGTTTTGTTCGTTGCTGATGCTTTGAAGGGTTTCTTTGTCCAGCAGCACGCTCACGGCCCTGTATTCGCCGTTCGCCGGCGGACGTTTTACGAACCTGGCCAGCTGGTTCTTCCTGTAAAGGCGGTACTCGCCTTCTTTGAATTCATAATGCCTGCCGCCGGTATATATCTCGATGCTGCCGGACAGCACATAACTGAAAATATTGTCCGGCACAAATTGTTCCCCTTCACGGCTCATGTGGGAATAGCAGGAATATAAAATACTCGGCATCAGGTTATTTTCCATACAATCGTCGGTTTAAATACAGAACAGCATTGCTGTACAAATCTATGCAACAATGCTGTTCTGATGAAACGGGATTAAATTCCTTTGGCTTCCGCGATCAGCTTGGAAACATCGGATTCGAAGAAGTTGCCGGCATCGTCCGCATCGGTGGAGATGCTGACGGGTTTCCATTCGGCCAGTTCGGCGTCGCGGGCGGCGTTGGCCTGTTCCAGCAGGGCCACGGCTTCGCTGCCCAGCACCAGGTGCACCGGGGGATTGGGATGTACGGCCAGGTTGATAAGCACCTGGGCGGCTTTGGCGGGGTCGCCCATGGGAATGAACCTGCCGTTGGATAAAATATCCTCGATCACGCCGATAGTATTTTCATAACCTTCCACTTTCGGGGCAAAGCTCATGGAGTTGCCCGCCCAGTCGGTCCGGAACCCGCCCGGCTCCACGCTGGTAACCCGGATGCCCAGGGGCGCCACTTCTTTATTCAGCGCTTCGGTGAACCCGCCCAGCCCGAACTTGGCTGCCTGGTAGATGCTGAGGCCGGCATTGCCCAGGCGCCCGCCGATGGAGCTGATCTGGAGGATGCGGCCATGGCCTTGTTTACGCAGGTAGGGCAATACGGCGCGGGTTACTTCGATAGGGGCGTAGAGGTTCGTTTCCAGCTGGCTGCGCACCTGCTCGTCCGTATACCCCTCGGTTGCGCCGGTAATGCCGAAGCCGGCGTTATTCACGACCACATCTATTTTCCCGAAATGCGCCACGGCGTCGGCCACGGCGCGATGCACCTGCCGGTGGTCGGTCACGTCCAGGCGGAGGGGAAGCACCTGGCCGGGGTACTGCGTTTCGAGGTCTTTTAATTGTTCGGGATTCCTGGCGGTGGCGGCCACTTTGTGGCCTGCTGCCAGCACGGCGGCGGTGAGGCTGCGCCCCAGCCCGCGTGAACTGCCTGTAATAAACCAGATCTGTGTCATTGTTTGAATTATTTACTGCAAAGTAAGGCCGTATTCCAACCCGCCATTTTGTTCAAAAGCTCAATTTGTTTTGTTGAAAGGCTCAGGCCTGTAAGTTGCTGTGGTGGCTGGTTTTAGGTGGATGGGCGGTTTCCCGGTATTTCCGTTCATAATAATTTCAGGCGGACTGTTATGCATTCAGGGCGATTTGCTATATATTCAACCAACGCTACAACAAAAAACCTAATCAACACCCTATGTCGTTACCTTCCCGCCCTTGGAGCGCCGGACAGAAGCTCGCGTTCCGTTTCTTTTTCGTTTTTTTTGCGCTGTATATTTTCCCGTTCCCTCTCACCTTTGTACCATATGCCGGCGAGGTATATGAAGGGGTATGGCGGCTGTTCATTCCCTGGGTAGGCGCGCACATCCTGCATCTGCCGGACCCTATCACCATTTTTACCAACGGCAGCGGCGATACCACCTTCGATTATGTGAAAATGGGCACTATGCTGGCGCTTGCCGTACTGGGGGCATTGGTGTGGTCGCTGGCGGACCGCCGCCGCAGGAACTATGAAACCGCGCATCACTGGCTGCGGGTGTGGCTGCGTTATTACGTGGCGTACATGATGTTCATTTACGGCTTCGCCAAAGTTTTCCATTTGCAGATGCCTTCCCCTTATCTCTCGCAGCTGGTGCAGCCTTTCGGCGATAAAAGCCCGATGGGCCTGGCCTGGTCGTACATAGGTTATTCAAAGGCATTCAGCGCGTTCACGGGATGGGCGGAAGTGATAGCGGGGCTGTTCCTCCTGTTCCGCCGCACCACTTTGCTGGGCGCTGTTCTTTCCGCTATCGTTGCGGCCAATATCGTTGCCATCAATTTTTGTTTCGATGTGCCGGTGAAGCTCTTTTCTTCTTTCCTGCTGCTCGTTTCCCTTTTTCTGATGGCGCCCGATGTAAAACGCCTGGCGAACCTGTTCGTGCTGAACAAACCGGTGCAGCCGAAAATATACCGCAACTACCTGTCCAAACGCTGGTTGCGTATTTCCGCCGTTGTGCTGAAATCCCTGTTTATCATTTTCATTTTATATTCCCAGGTGGAAAGCAGTGTAAACGGAACGAAGCGGTATGGCGACGGCCGCGCAAAACCGCCGCTGTTCGGTATCTACAACACAGAGCTGCTGGTGCGTAATCACGACACCATTCCTCCGCTGACGACAGATACCACGCGCTGGCGGCAGCTCATCATACAATACGAGAAAAGCGCGCATCTTAAGCTGATGAACGACTCCCTGAAACCGCTTAATTTTATAGTGGACACTACCCTGAAAACCGCCACCGTATTTAGCCGCACCGATACCTCCCGCAAATCCGTGCTGCATTACACCGCGGATTCCGCCTACCTTACGCTGACGGGCGTGCTGGACAACGATTCCGTGATGTACCGCCTCAGGAAATTCGATCATCGTTCCTTCAGGCTGCTGAGCCGCGGTTTCAGGTGGGTGAACGAATACCCGTACAACCGGTAAAGCACGGTGCACAATTTGCACAAACGATTGCGCATTTTTTGGATCGATTCCTGCCTTATATTTGAATTGTCAACCAGCAATATCCTTGATAATATAGTAGACTAGCACAACTGTAAGCGAAAAAAAACTGTCGGAAAAATTATTTCACCTGTACGCGATAAGCCGGTAGTGGCGCGCTGCCACTGCGTTACCTGTTATTTGCTACTCTTTAAAAAATAAGCTATGCGGTGACAAAGATCACTGCGGAATTGTTATTTGCTACTCTTTATTGATTCTTTCTAACTATCCTGCTCCCTGACGCCAGCCATTATTTATTTATACTGAACACCAGTTCAGGGAGGATCTCTTCTGTGTAAAAGTCATCGGACTGCTCTTCGTGCATAGCGCGGATGATCAGTTCCATGGCCTTTTCACCCTGCCTGAACGGAAATTGTTCCAGCGAAGCGGCGGGAGGGAAGGCGATATAGCTTGTTACCGGGAGATTGGCGTAACTCGCGAAAATAATGTCTTCATTCACTTTCACGCCATGCTGCAAAGCATAACGCGCAGCGTCCATGTGCACATAATCGTTGAAGCTGATAATGGCCGTGGGCGGCTTTTTCAGCTTGAGCAGCCTTTCCATGGCCCCGGAAGTTTGTTCCGTGGAAAGATCCGTTGTTTCCACCAGCTGCATATCCACTTTGATCTGTTTTTTGGAATGCGCCTCCATGTAACCAGTCAGTCTTTCCTTACTGGCAGGCAGGCTGTCAGGCCCGTTGATAAGCGCTATGCGCCTGTGCTTGGCGGCCAGCAGCCAGTTCACCATCTGCACCGTGCCGCGGTGCATATTGCAGAACACTTTGTGCGCGTCCTTGAACGGCGGCACCCTGTCGAAATACACGACCGGTATGCCATATTTATGGAGCGAGCGCAGGTGATCGTAATTCACGGTGTATTTGCTGAGGGAAATGATCAGCCCGTCCACCCGCTGCTTTTTCATGGCGGCCACGATCTTTTTTTCCTGTTCAGGATCGTCCAGGCTTTGGCCGAAGAGAATGGTGTAATCCTGCGCGATGGCGGCCATTTCGATGGCGCTGATGGCGGAAGAGAAAAAATCTTCCCGTATGAAAGGAAGAATGACGCCGATGATGGAGGTCCGTTTCTGCTTAAATGAAATGGCCTGTGAATTGGGCTCGTAACCCATTTCACGGGCGAGCGCCTGCACCTGCATCCGCATTTTAAGGCCAATGCGCGGGTGATTGCCTAATGCACGGGATACGGTAGAGGGCGACACTTTAAGTTTTTCAGCTATATCCTTGATAGTGACAACACTACTTTTCATATCGGACTAAAAGATAGTGAAAATACAGCCAACAGCAATATTATTTTGCCAGGGCAAAAGGGTGTTATGACTTCGATTTGTATAAAAAACTACTATTTCCAGTAATACCCAGGCGTGCGGATAACCATTATATTCAGGGTAAGGACATTAACCACCCCTGACCCTCCTTTATGAAAACACTGCTTTACCTCGCCGCCATCCCGGTGCTGCTTGCCGGGTGCATCAAAGATCCCCAGCCGCCTTTCCCTCCCGCGGAAAAATCCGATTTCCTGATGAAGCGCGCCACACAAGTGGATATTTTCGACCCGGGTGAAGAAGGACAGATACCCACCTACACAAAGTACATAGATGAATGGACGTACAACGATCAGAACAAACCCGTAAGCCGGAGAAGGTATTCGAACAACTTCACTTCCAACGACACGAACAACATTCAGCTGGACCAGCGGGACACGCTGTACTACGACAGCCAGCGCCGTGTGGTGCGCTTCGAGAAGTTCGACGTGCATTACAACAAGATCATCGAAAAGGATGAGTTCTTTTACCGGGGCAACGAAAGGAGGATCCACCGCCACAATTCGTACTTCAACCCGAACCCTATGCAGGTGGATACTTTCCAGCTGACGGAAAACGAATACGTGTATGGCGATACACTGTGCCTGCGCATTCACAAAGGCTGGTTCACCCAAAAGACGGATACCATCCACTACGTATACCGCAACGGTAATTCAGCCTACTGGTTCAGCCCGGGGGAGGTGGACCATCCTGTCGGGTATGCCGAGTATGACAATAAGAAGAATATCGAGCTTACCTGGAACCTGCCGCAGGGCCATCTCATTTTCAGCCTTCCCGTAACAGGGGAGCCGTTTCCCCTGCCGGACCGCAACAACTGGATCTATAAAGGCCAGGACCCCAAGAGTGCCGGCTACCGCGGCGATATCACCTACGACGAAAACGGGCTGATCGTAAGGACTTACACGAAAGAATACACCGAGACCACGATCCGGTTCGAGTACGTCCGCGCACGGCCTTAGGCCAGGAGTTCTTTGGCCTTGGTAGTGATCAGGTCTGCGATCATACCTTTAAAGAAGGAAAGCGCGAAAGGGAGGTCGCCCTCAATATCCACGCTCTCAGGTTTCACCTGGATGCCGCCGGATATGTCGAATCCTTTAATGGAAAAACTGAAGGAGGCATTGTCTCCTTCCCAGGTTTCTTTTACATCCGATATCTTGTCCGCCTGCTGTTCCTTCAGGTTGGTCAGCAGTTGCTGTATCCGTTGCTGCGCCTCATCCTTGGAGAGGCTGTGAGGTATATTCACCGTGAGTTTAGACATGGGCTGAAGATATTACTTCTTTTTCTTTTTGCTAAAATATTGTACCGTTTTTCCTGCCCATCAGGATCCAGGTGGTCTATCGTTTCCTGCAGGAGTGTGAGCGTGGCCGCGCCGGTGAGGCCGCTTTCGAGGATTTTCGCCAGTTTCATGTCCATATGTTTTAGATAAAAAAAGAGGAACAAAGCCGGTGCCATATCTATTGCCGTTGAAAAAAATGCGGTTGCAAAAAAAGCGCTCCCTGCGGGAGCGCCCTCGTTGTATGATGTTTATGCCGGAGTTACCGCCCCGTCCGTTTTACGGCTTTGCCCGCGGAAGCTTTCCCGGTGGCGGTTTTGCGGGCAGGAGTTTTTTTCTTTTTAGGCACCACGATCTTCTGTGTATCGCCTGCGGTCACCTCGCGGGTGATATTCCTGCTGTAATCATTTCCCAGGTTGGGCCCGCCCTGTTCCAGACCGCTGCTGCCTATGGTTCTTCTTGCCATAACTAAAATCATTTAGGTGAGCAATTTTCTGTTCCTGTTAGGGGCTCACAAACTATGCCATGGGTAATGCTGTTGGCTTTTTTTGTATTTTAACTGCAATCTGCGTGTATGATGCGTTTCCTTTTACTCCTCGTTCTCAGCATTGTTGCGGTTGCCGGCCATGCCCAGCTGCGGGTGAGCGGCAACGGCCGTTTCCTGTTGCGGGATGGCAAACCGTTTTTCTGGCTGGGAGATACAGCATGGGAATTATTCCACAGGTTGAACCGGGACGACGCCGGTTATTACCTGAAACACCGCGCAGAACAGGGGTTTACCGTGATACAGGCGGTGATCCTGGCGGAGCTGGACGGGTTGCATACACCCAATGCGAATGGCGATCTGCCTTTGATAAATGACGACCCGGCAAAACCCAATGAGGCCTATTTCAGGTATGTGGACACGCTGATAAGCATGGCAGATCGTTATGGCCTGGTGATGGGGTTGCTGCCCACCTGGGGCGACAAGGTCTGGAAGTCCACCTGGGGCAAGGGCCCGGAAGTGTTCAATCCGCAGAATGCCCGCCTGTATGGCCGCTGGCTGGGAAGCAGGTATGGCGGCAGGAAAAATATCATCTGGATACTGGGCGGAGACCGCAACCCGCAAAACGATACGCACGTTACCATCTGGCGTGAAATGGCGGCAGGTATCATTGAAGGCGCGGGCCCTGAGCGGCGGCCGTTAATGACCTTCCACCCCCAGCCACATGCATCCGGCTCGGCGCATTGGTTCCATGAAGACGGATGGCTTAGCTTCAATATGTTCCAGAACGGGCATTGCAGGAATACGCCGGTATACGACAAGATCAGAACCCTGTATGACCGCAGGCCGGTAAAGCCGGTGCTGGACGGGGAGCCCTTATATGAAGATCATCCCGTTTGTTTCAACGCGGCCGACCTGGGTACCTCCAATGCTTATGATGTGCGGATGTTCGCTTATCTCGACGTGTTTGCCGGCGCCTTCGGGCACACCTATGGCTGCCACGGCATCTGGCAGTTCTACGCCCCGGGCAGGGAAGGGGTGAATGGCCCGCACATGTACTGGAGGCAGGCCATGGACCTGCCGGGAGCGAGGCAGATGGCGCATCTCAGGAAGTTGATAGAATCCGGCCCGGTGGAAGAGCGTGTGCCGGACCAGGACCTGATCAGGGAAAACGATCTTCCGGCGGCCGGGCGCATACAGGCTGCCAGGGGCCGGGATTATGCTTACATATACAGCTGCGCGGGCAGGCCGTTTACCGTGAACCTCGGCCGGATAACAGGCACCACATTGCAATCCGGCTGGTATAATCCCAGGAACGGCGGATATAAACCCGCCGGCAGCTTACCCAATACAGGCTCCCGCCTGTTTACGCCCCCTTCGGCCGGTTATGGTCACGATTGGGTGCTGGTGCTGCAGGATGCGGCCCGTCCTGTTGCTTTATAACCCCTTCACCATCTTTAGATCCCCTCTTTTTCTTTGTATCATGACTATTTCATTTATGAAAGCATGTTATTTCGTTATATTTCATATCGTGTTTTAAATAATTATCTTTATTTTAATTTTGTTTAATTTCGTTTTTTCTATACTTTAGCATTGTCCCTAAGCGCGATTGAAGTCAATGAAGATGAGTTCCACGAACATCCGGCCTGAAAACCGGGTATAATGCATCATTAGCCTGGATTTCCGGGATTTACCGGGGAAGGGATCCGGGGAGGTTTTAAAATTTCACGTATGTAGCCTGGCACTGCGGCCAGCCGCAGCCGCTTTAATTCTGTACCAGCAAACCGGCTCCTTTTAAAGTAAACAGACCAAAGTCAGTAACGTTATGAATGTAATACGTCGCTTTGCCTCGAATAGGCCACAGGAGCAGGATTCCTGTTCCTATTATCCGTTTTTACGCATCCCTTCGGCGTTGGCCGGACTTAATAATCACTTAACATTAACTTTAAAATGGGGCATATACCTTTGCGCCTTGAACAGGAACTGAAATCTGAAAACGTTTTTTAAAGCTGAGCGAGCCACATAGGTCTTTTCTATCTGTTATAACGGGGTTATAATTACTTACAAAATTTTGTTGAATGAAACATTTTTTCCTACTTATCTCCGGCCTGCAATTGTTTGCCAGTAGCATTGCATTTGGTAAGGCTGACATCTATCCTGGCGCTTCTTATCCGGGAGCCAAAACAACGGAATACACCGCCCCGGCCATTTACCAGGAAGACTCCAGTATTGTGATAACAGGCAGGGTGACGGACGAAAAAGGAGAAGGGCTGATAGGAGTGAACATTAAAGCCAAATCCGGCAACAAAGGCGTCGTGACCAACCCTGATGGTTCTTATACCCTGGCGCTTTCCGGTTCCAACAGACTTGCATTTTCCTTTATCGGCTACCTTCCCCGCGAATTTGCCGTAACCAAAACCAGCCGCCTGGACGTGCAGCTGCTGCCCGATCCGAAAAGTCTTGACGAAGTGGTGGTAACCTCCCTCGGCATCAAACGCGACGAGAAGGCGCTGGGTTATTCCGCCACCGTGGTAAAGAACGAGCAGCTCACCGATGCGATCTCCAACAACTGGACGGACGCGCTTTCCGGTAAAGTGGCGGGCCTCAACCTGGTGCGCTCCGGCAGCGGTCCCACCGGTTCCAACAAGATCGTGCTCCGTGGCGAAAGTAACCTGACCGGTATTACCGAAGCGCTGGTAGTGGTAGACGGTGTGGTGATCAACAACTCCAGCGGAGCCCGTACAGCGGTAGCCGGAGAAAGCGTATACGGCACCGGCAGCGACAACATGCCGGCGGACTATGGCAGCGGCCTGAACGACATCAACCCCGACGATATTGAGACCATAACCGTACTGAAAGGTCCCGGTGCTGCTGCATTATACGGCCAGCGCGGCGCAGGCGGCGCATTGATCATTACCACCAAATCGGGCAGCAGTAAAAGGAAAGGGCTTGGCGTAACCGTCAACTCCAACCTCAGCCGCGAATACGTGAACCGCTGGCCCGACCTGCAATTCGAATACGGCCAGGGCCTCGACGGCATGGCATACTATTCTTACGGCAATACGGTAGACGGCAGCAGCACCAGCGGCACCAGCTCCGCTTACGGCCCCCGCTTCGATGGGCAGAGCTTCTTCCAGTACGATCCGAAATTGCAGGGCACGGGCAAAGAAAGAACGCCCTGGGTACCGTATGTGAACAAAGTGAATGAATACTTCCGCCCCGGCGAAACCTATACCAACTCCGTTAGCGTGGACGGCGGTACGGATAAAACCTCCGCCCGCTTCTCCATAACCAATGTGAGCAACAGCTGGATCACGCCCAATACGGGTTATGGCCGTAACACCGTGGCATTGTCCGTAAACTCCAAAGTGAACGACAAGCTGCAGATCACCGCCAAAGTGAACTATACCAATAAATCCAGCGATAACCTTCCCGGCGCTGGTTACGGCAACCAGTCCATCATGTACTGGTACATTTTCTGGCAGCCGAACGCAGACCTGGACTGGCTGCGCAACTACTGGCAGACGGGCGATGAAGGCAGGAAGATCAAATTCCCCTTCAGTTCGTTCCCCGAAAACCCGTACGCCATCGCTTACGAATTCCTCAACGAATCCAACCGTCATACGGTGACCGGCAACGTGTCTGCCACCTACAATTTTACGAAAGAACTGAGCCTGATGGTAAGAACTTCCGTGGACCTCGGTTACGAGCAACGTGCCCAGAAACGCCCGTACGACGCCGGTTCCAAGCTCACCAAAGGCAGCTACCGCACGCAGAACATCTTCGGGATGGAATCCAGCACAGACTTCCTGCTGCGTTATGGCAGGAAGATCGGCTCAGACTTCGAGATCTCCGGCACATTGGGCGGAAGCATCCTGAGGAACAATTACAACAGGGACGAAGTACGCGCCGATTCGCTCACCCAGCCCGGAATTTATACATTCGCGAACGCCGCCGGCCCGCTGGCGACCATGCCCTATAAATCCAAATACAGCATCAACAGCGGGTACGGAATGCTGGCATTAGCGTATAAAGATTACCTGTTCGTGGACTTCACCGGCCGCCAGGACTATACCAGTACGCTGGCCACCCCGCTCCGTTCCGATGAAGCCGGTTTCTTCTACGGTTCCGCCAACGCCGCCGTGGTGCTGTCTGAAATATTTAAACTGCCTGCATCCATAAACTACGCAAAAGTGAGATTCTCCGCATCCAGCGTGGGTAGCGGTGGAACGGACGCCTACCTCACCGCATATAACTATGCAACGGCCGGCCCTTTCTACAATGGCGGCCTGGAGAATCCTTCCCTGCTGGCGAACCCTGACCTGAAACCGCTCAGGACCAATTCCTACGAAGTGGGCGCTGCGGCGAAAATGTTCAAGAACCGCTTTGGTTTTGATGTGGCGCTGTACCTGGGCAACACCAAAGACCAGCACCTTAAACGTATAGTAGACAGGGCTTCCGGTTTCAGCCAGATCCTCATCAACGCAGGCGAAGTAAGCAACCGCGGCATTGAAGTGGCGCTGAACGGTACGCCCGTTTCTTCCCGCAGCAGTTTTAAATGGAATACCAATATCGTTTTCTCCGCAAACAGGAACAGGGTAGAACAATTGCTGGACAGCTCCGTGGTACTGAGAACAGGCCCTGTAGGCGGCGGCCAGATCGTTGCCAATGTAGGCGGTAGCATGGGCGACCTTTACGGAAGGGGCTACGTACGCGCCCCGGACGGCCAGATCGTTTACGATGCGAGAACCGGCTTCGCGCTGATCTCCCAGGAGGTGCAGTACCTCGGCAATACCATTCCCAAATGGAAGCTGGGTTTCACCAATGAATTCTACTACAAACAATTCCACCTGAGCCTGCAGTTCGACGGACAATACGGCGCCGTGGCACACTCCCTGATGCATTTCAAAATGGCAGAACAGGGTAAGCTGACCAAAACGCTCCCCGGCCGATACAACGGCATCATCGGTAATGGCGTAATAATGGGCTCGGACGGTAAGTACAGGCCCAACGACGTGATCGCTACAGACATCGATGAATATTACCGTTCACACTACGGTACAGACAATGCCGAGGGCAGCACTTTCAGCACAGACTTCATCAAGTTCAGGGAAGCCCGCCTCGATTATAACCTCAACCCGCGTACGCTGAAAAGACTGGGCCTGCAAAGAGCGACCGTAGGCGTATATGGCCGTAACCTGTTCATCTGGTCAGAATGGCCGATGTTCGATCCCGAATTCGGTACGCTTGCCGGTACGGATATCGTACAGGGTTTTGAGACAGGCCAGTTCCCGTCTACCCGTACCATTGGCTTTAACTTAGTTGTTGGATTTTAATTCGAATAAACATGAAGCGAATCATATATAAACTATCGATGGTTGCGGCACTGATCAGCCTGATCGCCACCTCCTGCACCAAAGACTTTGAAGAAACGAATACCAACCCGAACGCGAGCCCAACCGCCCTGCCGCAGCAATTGCTGCCGCCCGCGCTGGTAGGCACTATGGGCTATCTGCAGCTGCGCAACCGCAACTTCAACAACGAGCTGATGCAGGTGACCGTGGAGCAGAGCGATGCCGAAGGTAAAGTGTTCAGGTACGACTTCCGTTCCAACTGGGCGGATTATCTCTACAACGGCCTGTATTCAGAACTGACAAATTTCAAGGACGTTTACCGGTATGCCGGTAATGACAAGGACAGCATGACCTACAAAGGCATCTCCCTCATCTGCCAGTCGTGGATCTATTCCGTTCTTACAGACACTTACGGCGATCTGCCTTACTTCCAGTCGAACCTGGCCAAGGAAGAAGGTATTTATGAACCGGTGTTTGACAAGCAGAAAGATATTTACCTGGACATCTTCAAAAAACTGGAAGAAGCAAACGCCGCGCTCAGCAGCACCGGCGTCATCAACCTTATCCAAACCTCTGCGGATCCTGTGTATAACGGTACTGCATCATTGTGGCGTAAGTTCGGCAACTCCCTGTATCTCCGCCTGCTGCTGAGAGTAGCGCATAAAGCAGATGTAGGAGCCGATGCGCAGGCCAAGATCAAGGAGATACTGGAAACAAAGACCAGCACTTATCCTCTCATTGCGAACGTAACTGAATCTGCCGTACTGGACTGGACAGGCGCAGGTCCTTATGTATCCCCGCTGATGAGCATACGTGCACAGGATTTTACCGCACCCGGCATTGCGAAGTTCTTTATTGATAATCTCGTTGCCTGGAACGATCCCCGCCTGGATATTCCGACCTGGGGCAGCGGTGGAGCGAACAGGCTTCGTATCGCTCCTTACCAGGGCGGTTACCAGGGTATTCCCAGCGGGTACGCGGTGGGAGAGAACCCGATCAAGAAGTCATATTTCTATTCCACCAGCAGCGCAAATACTTTAATGAACGACCCGATGACGGGCCTGATGTTTCCCTATGCGGAAATAAAATTCATCAAGGCTGAATGTATCGTAAAAGGTTATATCTCCACCGGCAGCGCCGAAACCGAATACAACGCCGGCGTTGAGGCAGGTATCAAGTACTGGCTGCCTGCCTGGGATGTACCTGTGATCGACTATCTCACAGCCGCGGATATCCAGTGGGTTGAAGCAGCCACGCCGGAACAAAAAATGCAGCAGATACATTTGCAAAAATATTATGCGCTTTTTTTAGTGGACATGCAGCAATGGTTTGAATACCGCCGTACAGGCCTCCCGGTGCTGCCTAAAGGCGCCGGCCTGAGGAATAATGGTGTAATGCCCGCCAGGATGACCTATCCCGTATACGTGCAATCCACCAACCCCACCAATTACAAGCTGGCCGTAGCGGCCCAGGGGCCTGATGCGATCTCCACACAGGTATGGTGGCAGAAACCTTAAGCGTGTAAAGAACTTATGCTCAAAGAATAGTTGTAAAGCACTAAAAAAAGTATAATGAAAAATTCAATCATATATTCTTTCCTTTTACTCTCATTGGCCGGCCTGTGGGGTTGCGCGGATGATAACTATCCCGGCGCCCGGATAAGCCCGTACTTTTCCATGTACGACCTCCGGAACCTGTACAAAGGCCAGGATGTAACGCTCACGAAAGAAAAAATGTTCGGCTCCGACAGGCTTACCGGCGTAGTGGTATCAGACCATTCCGGCGGCAACATGCCCGCGGGCCTGCTTTGCATACAGGATGCCCGCCGCATCGGCCTCCGCGGCATTTCCATTCCCCTTGGCAGCGCCGCCGGCAATTATGTTCCCGGCGATTCCATTATCGTACAGGTGGAAGGCGCTGTTTTGAAAAAAGAGAACGGCATACTGCAGGTGACCGGCATTTCCGCCGACGACATCGTGAAAGTATCTTCCAATGTGCCCATCGCCGTGAACCGCGTACCGGTGGACAGGCTGATGAAAAACCCCGATAACTATGAAAGCACGCTGGTGGCGATCGTAAAAGGCGGCTTCGACCCGCTGCCCCAGGAGGGAGACAAGCTGGGCGGCGACAAAACGCTCAACGACGGCTTTGGCAACATCAACCTGCATACGGAAACAACCAGCCAGGTTGCGAATGTGGCAGCGCCGGTGCTGGCCAATTTCTATGGCATTCCCTTTAACAAACAGGTAAGGGAAGATTCCGTAGCTCCGCAATTCCATCTCCGCACGCCGGATGATGTGGTGGTGCTCAGCGCGGAGATCACTACCGCGCCGGTTATCATCACGGGCATGGCAACGGACATCAAAGGCGGCGACGGTAACTATGAATATTTCCAGCTCCTGGCTACCCGCGACATCGACTTTTCCGTTACGCCTTTCTCCGTTGTTACCACCAACAATGCTACCAATTCCACACCCACCGGCTATCCCGCGGCAGGCTGGGCTACCGGCGGCATGCGTACATTCAAATTCAACCTGACCTCCGGCACCGCGGCCAAAGGCACTTACTTCTATGTAGGCGGCGCAGCCAGGCGCATCAATGGCGGCAGCTCCACGGATATCTCTTCCTCCAACTGGATCAGGTATTTCGACTATACGAAACAGGATGGGGACGGCTTCGGCAACAAAACCGGCGGCCTCATGGCCAACAGCGGTTACGCATCCGGTGTGGCCGTGTTCGAAGGCACCAATATCACCGTGGATTCCCGCCCGGTGGACGTGCTCTTTATCTCCAACGGCGGAAGCCTCTGGACCGAAGGCCCGCCGCAAAGAGGGTATAAGATCGCGAATACAGACTGGTATGATATCGTAAATCCCCTCACCCTCCTGGAGCAGCCATATTACATGGCCGGCTCCAACATCCTCTTCCTTTCGTACAACACGGCGGATCTGGGTTACTGGTACATGCTTGGCGGCGAATACAATGCGAGGCTGGGCCGGTGGATGAAAGCCAGGTCGCAGAATAATTTCCTGATGACGAAACAAACCGCCATCGAGGAACTGGAAGGCGAGCTTGCTACCAAATTGTCAGAATAATTTTGCCGGCTTTATAGAGCAAGGGTTACTCCGCTTTGGAGTAACCCTTTTTTTGATCCCCGCCGCTCCTCAGCCACTGGTGTAAAATTGTTTCCCCCGGAATTTTATTTTTTATACTTTGGAAACCTCATTTTAAAATTCCATTTAGATGAACAACGAATACTCAAGAAGGTCGTTCCTGAAGAAAGCCATGCTGGCTTCCGCAGCGGCCGCCACCCCGGGCATCCTGATGGCCGGGCAGCGCGGTCCCCGCAGGATCGGGCCCAACGACAAGGTGAACCTGGCCTGCATCGGCATCGGTAACCGCGGCGGAGAGATCACCGAAGCTTTCGCCAAAACCGGCCTCGCCAATTTCGTCGCATTCTGCGATGTGGACATGGGCGCTCCGCATACCCAGAACATCCTCAAACAATTTCCCGACGTGCCGCGGTTCCAGGACTTCAGGCAGATGTTCGACAAAATGGGCAACCAGATAGACGCGGTAACAGTAGGCGTACCCGATTTCTCTCACTTCCCCATCACCATGATGGCCATGGGTCTCGGCAAGCACGTGTATTGCGAAAAACCGATGGCCCGTACTTTCAACGAAGTGGAACTGATGATGAAAGCAGCGGAGAAGTACCCGAAAGTGGTGACCCAGATGGGCAACCAGGGCCACTCCGAAGCCAACTACTTCCAGTTCAAAACATGGGTGGACGCAGGCATCATTAAAGATGTGACCCGCATAGACGCGCACATGAACTCCCCGCGCCGCTGGCATGGCTGGGATCCGAAGATATCATCCTTCCCCGCGCCTGAGTCTGTTCCTTCCACGCTGGACTGGGACGTTTGGCAGATGGCCACGCAGGGGCATACTTATAATAAAGATTTTGTGAACGGCCAATGGCGCTGCTGGTTCGACTTCGGTATGGGCGCGCTCGGCGACTGGGGCGCGCACATCCTGGACACTGCCCACCAGTTCCTGGACCTGGGCCTGCCTTACGAAGTAGCCCCGCTGAAACTCGAAGGGCATAATAATTTCTTTTACCCGATGAGCACCACGCTCAGCTTCAAATTCCCCGAGCGCAAAAATATGCCCGCGCTGGAAGTGAAATGGTACGACGGCCTGGACAACCTGCCGCCGATCCCGGCGGGCTACGGCGTTTCCGGCCTGGACCCGAACATTCCGCCCCCGAGCACCGGCGCCATCAAACCGGCCAAGCTCAACCCCGGCAAGATCATTTACGGCAAAGACCTGACCTTCAAAGGCGGCTCGCATGCCAGCACGCTTTCCATCATCCCTGAAGAGAAAGCAAAAGAAATGGCTTCCAGGCTGCCGCAAGTGCCGAAGAGCCCGTCCAACCACTTCGCCAACTTCCTGAAAGCCTGTAAAGGCGAAGAGCAGACCCGCTCTCCGTTCGCCATTGCAGGGCCCTTGAGCCAGGTGTTCTGCCTCGGCGTACTGGCGCAATGGACCGGTGAAAAACTCGCATTCGACCGCAAGAAAAAAGTGATCACGAACAACAAACGCGCTAACGAACTCCTCATTGGCCCGCCCCCGCGGAAAGGATGGGAGCAGTATTACAAAGTGTAGTTTGTTGCAGACGATACCAGCAAAGAGACAGCCGCACCGGCTGTCTCTTTTTTTTAATGGCACTATCAGAATTGATGGAAATGGCTTTCTGCGAAACGGTCAAAACCAGTAGATTTGGAACATGGCAGACATGAATCTACAGGCAGTGCTGGAAAATGGACTGGTAAAGCTTATTCCCCTGGAAGAAGCTCATTTTGAGGGCCTTTACGCTGTGGCGTCCGACCCCCTGGTATGGGAGCAGCATCCTAACCGGAACCGTTACGAACGCGAAGTGTTCAAAGTTTTTTTTGAAGGCGCAATCGCATCCCGCGGGGCCTACCTGGTGCTGGACAAAAGCACCGGTGAAATAGTGGGTAGCTCGCGGTATTATGAACTGGACAAGGAGAAAAAAAGCGTTGCAATAGGGTATACTTTCGCGGGCCGGAAATACTGGGGGAAAGGCTTCAATCCCGCCGCCAAAGCGCTGATGCTGGCACATGCTTTTCAATATGTGGACACAGTGGTGTTTCACATCGGGGCCACCAATATCCGCTCGCAGAAAGCGATTGAAAAGTTGGGCCCGGTGAAGACCGGTGAGTTTGAAGTGGCTTATTATGGCGAACCGGTACGGCCCAACTTCATTTATGAGATCAGGAAAGCAGACTGGCTTGCTCTCTGATAAGCTGCACCATGGCGCGCACGCCCTGCGCCAGCAATTTTTCATTAAAAGCCGTGTAGCCCAGGATCAGTGCCGGCGGCTGTTTGTGCTTAAGTGTGTAACCGGATAACGGTACCGCATATATCCCGTGCAGCCGCAGCATTTCCGCTACTTCCTGGTCGTTCATTTCATGCGGCAGCCAGGCCAGCAGGTGCATGCCGCCGGACTGTTTTTCCACACGAAGCAATCCTTCTCCCAGCCGCTGTATCAGTTCCAGTAATATTTCCTGCCGTTTTTTATACAATTGCCGCATCCTGCGGATATGGATCGTGAAATGATCGCCCTGGATGAATTCATGCAATATCAGTTGATCCGTGATGCCGTTCTGCCTGTCCGCAAAAGCCTTCGCATACCCGAAAGCATCCGCCATTTCCCTGTCCGGCAAAATAATGTAGCCTATGCGCAGGCCGGGGAAGAGCACTTTGCTGAAAGTGCCGAGATAGATCACCCGCTTGTGCGGATCCAGCCCCTGCAGCGCGGGCACAGGGTTGGAGCCGTACTGGAATTCGCTGTCGTAATCGTCTTCGATGATCCACATTTTTTTCCTGGTAGCCCATTCCAGCAGCTTCAGCCGTTTGGTGATGCTCAATGTGCCGCCCACGGGGAACTGGTGGGAGGGTGTGATGTAGCAGAGAGAAGCGTTCGGATGTTTTTTGACCGCATGGTCCACATCAAATCCGTCCGCATGCAAAGGCACAGGACAGGCTTTGCCGCCTGCATGCTCGAGCACTGCGCGGGCATTCACATAACCGGGGTCTTCTATCCAGAAGCGGTCGCCCTGCTTCAGCAGCATGGCGGCGGCAAGGTTGAGCGCCTGCTGCGTGCCGGTGGTGATCACGATCTGGTCCGCCCCGCAGCGGATGGCGCGGTTCACGCGCAGGTAGTCCGCAATGGCTGTGCGTAGCGGCAGGTAGCCTTTCGCATCATGGTAATTCAGCGGTTCAAATTCTAGGTTCCTGAATATCCGGTAAGCGCATTTGGCCCAGGTGCGGTACGGAAAATGATCCATGGCGGGCTCGGGGTTCTGGAAAGGTTTTACATTGGCCGGTGCGCTTTCCCTTTGCATGAAGCGGTCGCTCACAGGATATTGGAACCTGACGTCGTTGTGTGGCGCAATTTCTTCAGGCGGCGCCTGTTCCTTCGGCAGCCGCGGCCGTGTATCCGGCAGCGTGCCCGCCACAAAGCTCCCGTTGCCCGTAGCGCCGGTGATAAAACCTTCCAGCGAAAGTTGTTCATACGCCAGCAGGATGATATTGCGGCTGAGCCCCATGCTTTCCGCCAGCAGCCTGCTGGACGGGAGCCTTTGCCCCGGCTGCAGCCTGCGTTCAAGAATAGCGGTGCGCAGCAGGGTGTACACTTGCTTGTATGCGGGAATTTTACTGGCCCTGTTCAGTTCCAGGCCGGGAATACTGATCTGGTGCGATACTTTCGGCATTGATGAGAATATTAGAACCGGGCCATGCAGGCCCGGTACCGGTGGAGATGACCGGTGGCGGGCCGGCATCTTCAACCGTTGAATAAGTTGTGTTGTTCTGAACCTGGCGGGCGACGCTATTTCCGCCGGCATCGCCAACCATTTATACGTTGATCCGTTGTTTGATGGATGACACCGCTTCGGACCGGTTTCTTTTGAATGGCAGGGCCGCTTAAAGGCGCGGTATGATGAACCATTTACGGATTATTCATTTTCTTTGAGGGACAAGCCGCTTTCAATCATTCAACACCGGATCAATTTTGCCCGGATTGGCAGGACCGGCCCCGGGCCTGTGTTTCCCGGAACCGGCTGATCCTGTCATGCATAAACTGTACATACTTACAGTTAGGTTACTGCTTCAAAGATAAGTGGATAATGGATGGTTGAATAATCCAAATAGCATAAAAATGGTAGGGCCATTATTAACAGGCTTTTACAACCTTGTTTGTGAATTTTGCCATTAACAAATGATTAGCGTGGAATCATAGGCTGAATGGGCATATTTACCGATTAACCATACAACCCGGAGCCGGAAGGCCCGGTTTTTCTGCATTCAATTTCGCTTATGAAACAATGTTATCTCTCCCTGCTCAGCCTTATGCTCATACTGGCTGCAGCCTGTAAAAAAGACATCTCTCCCTCGGATGCGCCACAACCCGGCGCCAAAGAGGCTTTGGCGGAAGAGCCCGTCACCCCGATCGGCCAGGCCATTCCTTTGCCCTCCGGCGGGCACAAGCAAACAAATGCCCGTGCGGCCAACATTCCCGTGATCATGGTACATGGCTTCGGCGGCATCAGCCCGGGTGATATGATGGACCAATACCGCTACTGGGGCGGCTGGGACAACATCCCCCAATTCCTCACCGAAAGCGGTTACCCCGCATTTGCAGCCAAGGTAGGGCCGCTCAGCAGCAACTGGGACCGCGCGGTGGAACTGTATTATTACATCAAAGGAGGGCAGGTGGATTATGGTAAGTTCCACAGCGGCAAGGCCGGCCACACGCAGCTGAAGGGCCGTTATTATCCCGGTATTTACCCTGAGTGGGATGAGGATCATCCCGTGCACCTGCTGGGTCATAGCATGGGCGGGCTTACCGTGCGCAAGCTGGTTACCCTGCTGGAGCAGGGTGATGCGGCGGAGCGGCAGGATCCCGGGCATACGGAGATCTTCAGCGGCGGTAAAACCGGCTGGGTGAAGTCCGTTACTACCATCAGCACGCCGCACAATGGCGCTACGCTGGCATACATCCTGGAAGACGGCTACATCCCGTTCGTGCGCCAGCTGATCACCTCAGTTGCCGCGCTGGCGGGCATTTTCCCGGGTGTGGACAAGATATACGATTTCAGTCTTGAACAATGGGGGCTCGAACAAGAGCCCGGTGAAAGCTGGCTGGCGTACGCCAAAAGGGTGGAGCAAAGCAACATCTGGCAAACGGAGGATTATTCCGGTCATGACGTAACGCCTGAAGCAGCGCTGGAGCGCCGCGCCGCGGAACCGGATTCGAAGAACGTATACTATTTTTCAATTTCAACGAAAGCGTCGCTGCGCGGGCTGATCACGGGATGGGAATATCCCCGCCTGGATATGTTCCCCGCGGTGATGCCCATTGCATTTCCCGTGCCTGTGCTGATGGGGCTTGGCAACTACACGCGCAATTCCGGCAAAGTGGTGATAGACGCCAAATGGTGGCCCAACGACGGCGCCGCGAACGTGTACGGCATGAGCGGACCGGAAGGCAGCATTCTTAAAGAATACGATGCCAGGCAGCCGTTGGAGAAAGGCGTATGGAACCATATTGGCATGTATAACGGCTACGATCATTTTGATGTGATCGGGATTGGCTACTGGCAAAGCGTGCGGCCGTTTTACACGAACATCGCGAAGTTGCTCGCGGAGGTGGAATGATGAAGTCTGTATGTTAAAAAAAGCTGCCCGCAACAGGCAGCTTTTTTTTATGCGGATATTTCCGTGCGTCAATAAGTGAATACCTGTGATGGCGGCAGCGTAGTGACGTGTTTCATCTGCCCGCGGCGGAAGTCCTGGTACAGGCGTACGATATCCTCCTGCCGGTCTGCAATGAACGGCCCGTGCGCAATGATGTCATCCCGCTGCGGTTGCCCGCTGTAAAGGATGAAACGCCCGCCTGAAGGGCCTGCTGTTAATGGCAGGTCG
This sequence comes from Chitinophaga sp. 22620, assembly GCF_052044405.1. Lineage (NCBI taxonomy): Bacteria > Pseudomonadati > Bacteroidota > Chitinophagia > Chitinophagales > Chitinophagaceae > Chitinophaga > Chitinophaga sp. 22620. The sequence continues at coordinate 827,103 of NZ_JBQEMV010000002.1, forward strand.
CTCAGGGAATCGGCAGAAAGCCTGTCCAGCCAGGCCGCCTGGCCTGCATGCAGCGTTTTGCTGTTGCCGCCGGCTTCCAGGCTTCCTTCGACCATGTACAAAAATGTATTGTATGCGGCCGGAAGTTGCAGCGTGGCATTGGCGCCGGTCTGCAGCCTGACGTCTGCAATGATCACCGGCACATGGTTTTTGAGCGGCGATGTGAGCCCGGCCAGCGAGCCGCTGTACACTTTGACTTCCATGCCGTTCTCCTTTTTTTGGGGGACCTGTTCGTTGCTGAGGTTTTGCACCCGTGGTTGCGACCACCTGTCTTTTTTTGGCAGCGTCAGCCACAGCTGCAGGATGCGCCATTTCGTAAGCGGCGGCAACATTTCGGCGTGCACGATGCCGCTGCCAGCTGTCATCATTTCAAGGTCGCCGGTGTTCAGCGGGATGCCGGGCTCCTGTTTCGTGCCTTCCAGCGCCAGCGTTACCGTTTCGAAGCCTGCATGCGGATGAGGCCCGCCTACGGGGGCGCCTGCAGGTACGCTTATTTCGTCGTCCATCAACAATATAAAAGGGTCTGACTGAATGAAATGCCCCTGCACCACGGCGCGGGCGGTATGCCCTTCACCAAGGAACCCCTGGTGGGGAGCAGGGGTTTCAATGGTTTCCACGTTTCTTCTGAGGTTCATGTGTAATAATTTAATCCTGCAAATTTACCACCGTCCGGGTTCATACAGTGTTCCGCTATACTTGTGTATAGCGGCGGGCATAACCGCCGCCTTCTCTTCCCCAAAAAAATACGATATTCAGTTACAATATTTCTGACGATGAAATCAAGTACGGACGTTATCATCATCGGCGGAGGCCTTTCAGGTCTCGTTGCTGCCAAAGAGCTGGCTGAAAACGGCGTTCAAGTGATATTGCTGGAGCAGGAGGGTGAGCAAAGCCTCGGCGGGCAGGCATTCTGGTCGTTTGGCGGCCTGTTTTTCGTGAATTCGCCTTTGCAGCGGCGCATGGGTATCAAAGACAGCCTTGAGCTGGCCATGCAGGACTGGATGGGCACTGCGGCCTTCGACCGGGAAGAGGATCACTGGCCGCGCAAATGGGCGGAGGCTTACGTTCATTTTGCGGCAGGCGAAAAATACAGCTGGCTGAAGCAGCACGGCCTCCGGTTCTTTCCCGTGGTGGGCTGGGCCGAGCGCGGCGGCTACGGGGCGATCGGGCATGGCAATTCCGTACCGCGCTTTCACGTAACATGGGGTACAGGCCCCGGCGTGATGGAGCCTTTCGCGGCGCGCGTGAAAGCGGCGGCAAACAAAGGCCTGGTGCAATTGAAGTTCCGTCACCGCGTAACGGAGCTGATCGTGGAGAACGGCGCGGTGAAAGGCGTACGCGGCGTAGTGCTTGCGCCTGCGGATGCGAAAAGGGGAGAGCGCAGTCCCGATACCATCACCGGCGACTTTTACATTGAATCCCCGACCGTGGTGATCACTTCCGGCGGCATCGGCGCCAATCACGAGCTGGTACGGAAAAATTGGCCGGAACGGTTGGGGCGGCCGCCGCAGCATATGCTCAGCGGCGTGCCGCATTATGTGGACGGGCGCATGCTGACCGCCGCACAGGCCTCCGGGGCCCGCATCATTAACCCGGACAGGATGTGGCATTATACCGAAGGGATCAAAAACTGGGCGCCCGTATGGGAGAACCACGGCATCAGGATATTACCCGGCCCTTCGTCCCTCTGGCTGGATGCAAAGGGCAACCGCCTGCCCGGCCCGCTGTATCCCGGCTTTGATACGCTGGGCACGCTGCAGCACCTGATGCATACGGGCTACGATCATTCCTGGTTCATTCTCACCCAAAAGGTCATCAAAAAAGAATTTGCATTGTCAGGCTCGGAGCAAAACCCGGACCTCACCAATAAAGAATGGAGCCAGGTACTGAAGCGCGCATTCGGAAAAAAAGCAACAGGCCCGGTGGAGGCGTTCAAGGAAAAAGGAGAGGACTTTATAGTGGCGGACGATCTCAGGACGCTGGTAACGGGAATGAATACACTAACGCCCGAACCTTTGCTGGATTACGAAAAGATCTTCGCGCAGGTAAAGGCCCGCGACAACGAGCTGGACAATAAATTCTGCAAAGACCTCCAGATCGCCGCTATCCGCAACGCCCGCAATTACCTTGGCGACAGGCTGATAAGAACAGCGCCGCTGCACAAATTCCTGGACCCTTCCGCCGGCCCGCTGATAGCCGTAAAGCTGCATATCATTACAAGAAAAACGCTGGGTGGGCTCGAAACAAATCTCAACAGCCAGGTGATGGGTAACGATGGCAAAATAATAGAAGGTTTGTATGCGGCAGGAGAAGCGGCGGGCTTCGGCGGCGGCGGCATGCACGGCTACCGCGCACTGGAAGGCACTTTCCTGGGAGGCTGCATTTTTTCCGGCAGGGCGGCGGCGCGGGGAATATTAGGCATTTAATAGTATAAATAATAAATCCTTAATACAGGAAGCACGCATTTCCGGGGTAACATGAGCATCTTTACTGCTTCAATTATTTATTCCGAAATGAAAAGGAGACAATTTTTACAACAATCCTCATTTGCGGCGTTAGCCTCTTCCATATTTGCACCGGCCGAACTGCTGGCTTCCGGTAAAGAAAACGAAGCAGTAAAATGGGACGGCACCACCGCCCGTAATATCATTTTCCTGGTGAGCGACGGTATGAGCATCGGCACCCTGTCTATGGCCAATATGCTCCTGCACAGGAAAGAAGGCCGTTCCAGCAGCTGGATGGCCTTGTACGAACAGGGGAAAGCCAAACGCGGACTTATGGATACCGCTTCCGCGGATAACCTGGTGACCGATTCCGCCGCAGGCAGCTCAGCCTGGGGTGGCGGCGTGCGCGTACCCAACGGCATGCTGAATGTGAATGCGGACGGATCGTTCAATACCCCCATTCTTCAGAAATTCAAAGCCGCGGGTAAAGCCACCGGCTGCGTTACTTCCGTGCCCATTACCCACGCCACGCCCGCAGGGTTTTGCGTGAACAATTCCAGCAGGAGCTCCCAGCCGGAAATTGCAGAACAGTACCTGGGTCTTCGCTTTGATGTGATGATGGGCGGCGGAACGGAATTCTTCAGCGCCGAAACCCGCAAAGACAAACAGGACCTTTTTGCCAAATACGCCCAGGCAGGCTTCAGCGTAGCGCGCACTAAGCAGGAAATGCTGAACGCCGCCACGAACCAGCCATTGATGGCCGTATTCCATGAAGACGCTATTCCTTATGCGCTGGATCATGCGAATGATACCGGACTGCAGGCCACCATTCCCACCCTCGCGGAAATGACCAAAACCGCAATAGAACGCCTGAACAAAAACAAAAAAGGTTTCGTGCTGCAGGTGGAAGGCGGAAAAGTGGACTGGGGCGCTCATTCCAACGACCTCGGCGGCCTGATCTACGACCAGGTGGCTTTTGATGAAGCGATACAGGTAGCGGTGGACTTTGCGGAGAAAGACAGGAACACGCTCATTATCATCACTACGGACCATGGTAATGCCAATCCCGGGATTTTCGGCGGCAGCAAGGAAAATAAAAAATTCGACAGCATCCAGCAGTTCAAACATACCAACGACTGGATACTGAAAGGCATCAACAAGGATTTCACCGCCGCACAGGTGAGGGAAAGAGTGGAAGCGGCACTGGGCATCGCCATTAAACCGGAAGAAGCGCATTCGCTGCTGGGTCATTATGTGCACCCCGATGGCGAAGGGCTGTACAATAAAGCAAAGCTGCCTTTCAGGGAGCTGGGCGAGCTGCTGAGCGGCTATACTACCGTGCATTGGGCTTCTATGGATCACTCCGCCGATCATGTGGAGCTGACCATGCTGGGCCCGGGCAGCCAGATGCTGAAGCCGTTCATGCTGAATACCGAATTGCATAACCTTATGCTGGAAGCCGCAGGCGTAAAAAAAGCATAGTGTAAGATATTTCCATCCATTGTTTTCAAAGTTGTTGATCAATCCCTCTACCGGGAAAAGGGCCGGCCGTTGCGCCGGCCCTTTTTGATGAGTTTGGCGAGATGCTGTAGTAGTAATACTACAGCCTGATCGTACTCGTTCTATACAGCGGCCCTCATGCCGTCGTTACCTTAGCAGATCGGATGATCCGGCCTATTCTTAAAAATACAGGACAGGTAAAGCCATATTCTATTTAACCATATTACGCCTATGAAGATTTTTACCCTTCTTGTGTGGGTACGCGGCACAGCGTATTCCAGGTATTTCCCGATAATGTTTTGTTTGTTAGCAACCGCCTTCGTGAAAGCAGCTGCATTTCGTGTTACTGATCCGTGCCACTTCTAAAACCTAAACTCCCGGAACCTTGAAGCAATTTTATTTTTCCATAAAAAAACACAGGCGCATTGCGATGGCCGCATTGCTGATTTTAATGACCAGCGGGCTTTCCGCGCAGGAACAAAAAGGAGAGCTGCGCCTTGCGGATGAAGCTTACGACCGGCAGGAATATGCGCTGGCCGGCAGCCTCTACACCCGCGTGGTAAAAAACAAAGGCACGCATGCACCCACAGACCTGCTGCTGAAGCTCGCCATCTGTCACCGCGAGGTGGGTAATTTCAGTCAATCAGCAGGCTGGTACGCAGAAGTGATCCGGCGGCCGGACCATTCCAGGGGCGCTTATTTTGCCTATGGCGAAGTGCTGCGGAATATGGAGCAATACGATTCCGCCCGCGTGCAATATAATCTCTTTGAAACCGGGGAGGCAGACAGCCTTCAGCTGAAAACAGCCGCCCTGCAGGGTTGCAGCGATGCCCTGAAATGGCGCGAACGTAAAGTGAACCTGAACAACCTCAAAGGATTAAAAGAACTGAACACGCCTTATTCTGAATGGATCAGCGGCGCGGTGCGCCAGGGCCTGCTGATCGTGAGCAACGGCTACCGCAGGATGATGCTGAACGATGGCGCGGAAAACAATCCTGCTTCAGACAAAAGAACTTTTCAGCCTTATTACAAAGCATATGTTTACCAGCAATACCCTGGCGGCAATGCGGTGATGTACCTGGAAGAGATGCTGCCCAAAGTGCTGGGTAAATATGATTATCATATCGGTCCCGCCTGCTTCAGCGCTAAAGAAGACACTGTATATGTAACAGTGAATGAACAGGAAAAACCGGCGGTAACGCAAAAGCGTGGCACGAACAACGGCAGGCGGCGCCTGGTGCTGTATTATTCCGTAAAGAAAGATAATGTTTGGTCTTCCCTCAAATTATTGACCGGTCTGAATTCGGACGGGTCCTCCTCCAGCCATCCTGTGTTGAGCAGTGCTGGAGACTTGCTTTACTTTGTATCTGACAGGCCGGGAGGATATGGGCAAACAGATATCTGGTACAGTGAAAAACAGGCGGACAGCAGCTGGGGCAAGCCAGTGAACTGCGGCCCCCGGATCAACACCGTAGCCTCCGAAACCTTTCCCACCTTTAATGAAGAAGGTACCCTGTACTTTTCCAGCAAAGGCCATCCCGGTATGGGAGGTTACGACATTTTCCGGGCAACCGGCGCCAAAGCCGGATGGGATACGCCGTTCAACCTGCAGCTTCCCTTCAACTCCGGTGCGGACGATATGGGCTTCATCCTGAAAGTGAATGGTTACGAAGGATATTTTTCCTCCAACCGCAACGGCGGCCTGGGTTCCGATGATGTGTACCACTTCATGGACCCGGCTATGACCAGCTGGCTGAGCGGCGGCGGAACAACGCCTGACGGCAAGCCGCAGAACAACGTAAAAGACTCTACAGGCAATCAGCTCATAGATCCTGTTACCGGCAAACCCGCCAGTCCTTCAACAGGCGGCAGCACAGCGGGCGCAACACCCGCCAAAAGACCGTTGACGGCTGAGGAGAAGGAAATGGTGGGCAAAGTAGAGAAACTCCAGTTCCTCTACGATTACAACAGCGTGGAATTATTGTCTGAATCGCGCAAGATGCTGGACTATGTGGCCGGCGTGCTGAAACAGCACCCGGACTGGAAACTGATGGTGCTTTCGTTTACAGACAGCCGTGGCGGCGACCAGTACAATACCGACCTTTCGGCATTGCGCTGCTACGCGGTGATCGATTACCTGGCGGCAAAAGGCATTTCACCCAAACGCCTCTATTACCGGAATATGGGCGAGCAAAATCTTGTAAACCCTTGTAAGGACGGCGTTCCCTGCACCGAGCAACAGCAGCGGCGGAACAGGCGGTCCGAGCTTAGGGTCATCTACTAATGGCTTCGAATAATGGTTATCATAGGAAAGGGGCTGTCTGTTGAGACGGCCCTATTTTTTTATCTTTGCCGGATGAAGATCTACCAGGCATTCATACAGCTGCAGGAAAGGAAACGCGGTTTCCACCTGATCACCGCCGAAGTGGCGCAGGCCCTGCCACAGCTCAGAGAGCTGAAAACCGGCATGTGCCAGGTATTTATCCGGCACACTTCCGCTTCGCTCACCATCAACGAAAATGCAGACCCCACCGTGCGCAAGGACTTTGAAATGTATTTCAGCAAGGCCGTGCCCGAGAACGACCCGCAATACCTTCATGACGACGAAGGTCCCGATGATATGCCCGCCCACCTGAAAGCGGCCCTGCTGGGCAGCTCTGTGATGATACCCGTGCGCAACGGCAGGCTGGCTTTGGGTACCTGGCAGGGCGTGTATCTCTGCGAACACCGCAACCACGGCGGCCCCAGGGAGATCGTCATTACCGCCTGGGGAGAAGAGGAGCCCGCCTGAAAGTTTTATTAACTTAGCAGCCGGCTCCGGCAGGCGGAGCCTGTTTTTTCATTCAACAAAAAAAATAATGAGCAATACCATACAAAGCCAGATATACCAGGATGGCGCGGCCATTCCCTGGGAAGACGCAGCACCGGGTATACAGCGGCAAATGCTTGGTTACGATAACAGCGTGATGCTGGTGAAAGTGAAATTCGAAAAAGGGGCCGTTGGCGATATGCACCAGCACCCGCACACGCAGGTGAGCTACGTGGAAAGCGGCAGCTTTGAGCTGACCATCGGCGGGGAAAAGAAAGTGCTGCGTACAGGCGACGGGTATTTTGTGCCTTCGAACGTGCTGCACGGCTGTGTTTGCCTTGAACCTGGCGTGCTGATAGACGTGTTCACCCCTCACCGCGCAGATTTCCTGGCCAAAAAATAACGCATATGCAATACCCCGCAATAGCCGCTTTCATCAACGCCGTGATCGATAAAGTGGAAGAGCTTATTCCTGAATACATGCAACGGAAAGAGGACCGCGAGAAGGAGAGGGGCGGCGTGGCCGTTTGCATCCTCGACCCTGAAGGCCGAGTATATGGCAAGATGTTCGGCGAAGACAGGATCATGGCCCGCGAGCGTTACCGCGTAGCCTGGACGAAGGCCAGCCAGGCCTGGATCACCGGCCTGCCCACCGGGGAATATGAAAGGCGCGTATTCAATAAAGAGATAGACGAAGGGCAGTTCGGCATCCGCAGGCCCGACCTGATAGGCTGGGAAGGCGGCCAGCCGCTGTATCTGCCGGATGGCACCATGATCGCGGCGGGCTTCGGCGGTTTCACGAGCGCCAGCGACCTGGAGATCGTTCAGCGGGCGCTGGCGATGGTACGATAGCCATATGGAAAATAATAAAGATCGCATCTTCCAGGCATGAAAATCTGCCTTCTCATGATCTTATGCTGCCCGGTGCTGCTGAAAGCCCAGCAAGGGAATTACACAAGATCTTTCTGAATGGTTTCATCTGTAAGGTTTTTATAGTTTAAAACAGAAAGATGTACGAATGCGGATATTCCATATCTCAAATCCTTAACTTTAAACAAAAAAGAAAATGGCAAGAGCATTTTTAGGCATGGGCCTTTTAGGAGCGAATTTCGTAAAGGCCATGCTGGATAAAGGAGAAAAAGTACAGATATGGAACCGTAATCCTGAAAGGGCCAGGGCGCTGGAAGCTTCCGGTGCGGAAGTGTTCGCCTCAGCGGCGGACGCCGTTAAAGGCGCGGATCATGTGCACATTACGGTGAAAGACGATGCCGCGGTGAATGAAGTATTGGCGGCCGCCGCGCCCGGCCTGAAACCCGGCGCAATCATCATTGATCATACCACCACTACGGTGGAAGGCGCGCGGCAGCGAACCGAAGCATGGAAAGACAAAGGTTTCACCTACCTGCACGCACCGGTGTTCATGGGCCCGGCCAACGCCCGCGAAGGCAGCGGCTACATGCTGGTTTCCGGCGACCAGGCCCTGATTGAAAAAGTACAACCCCTGCTGGATAAAATGACCGGCAAAGTGATCAACTTAGGGCCGGAAGAAGGCAAGGCCGCAGGCATGAAGCTCATCGGCAACAGCTTCCTGGTGACGTTCGTGGCGGGTTTGTCGGACACATTGTCCCTCGGCAAGGCGCTGAACATCTCCGCGCAGGACATTGGCTCCCTGTTCGACATCTGGAACCCCGCACAAATGTTGCCCGTCCGCCTCCAGCGCATGAGCAGCGGCGATTACAGCAAAGCTTCCTGGGAGCTGAACATGGCCCGGAAAGACACGCAGATATTCATCAACACCGTGAACGAAAATAATGGTTCGCTTACCGTACTGCCTGCTATCGCAGCCACTATGGACAAATGGATCGAAAAGGGCTTCGGTACCAGCGACTGGACCGTGATTGCGAAAGATGCGGTTTCCTGAAGAGGATAAGAAATTCCATTCGTCATGGCTGAAAGGAACGCACAGGTGGAACGGGCAATAACGGAGCAGTCCTGACAAAAGCGCAAAAAGAAAAGGCTTCCCCATGGGGAAGCCTTTGAAATATCTTCAGCATACCTACACAAAAAATTCCGGCAGCAGTTCCTTACACACCTTCCTCGCTGCGCTTACTTCTTCTTCCGGTATCCATTTATACGGCCAGCGCAGGCGAGTACCCACTTCCGCCCAGCCGCCGATGGCCGCGAGGAATTTGTCCACCGCCTGGTTCGAATATCCCTGCTGCGTGATATACGGCACGATCTGTTCGTTCATAAAACGCTGGATACGTCCTTCCAGTTCCAGCGCGGCTTCCATATGGGTATGCATGCTGTCGTACCACTGCTGTGCCACGAGCGGGTTCAGGCAGGCCACATTAGAATAGGCCCCGTGCGCGCCTGCCCGCACGCCGGTGGCAAGGTGATGGCCGGGAATGAAGACGGAGAGCCCGGGGTTGAGGCCCAGCATCTCCTTATACCAGGCAGCATCGCCACCCGGCAGTTTGCAGCCCGCCAGTTGAATGCCAGCTTCGCGGATCATTTTGAAATCGCCGGGGCTCAGCCTCACCTTTGAATGCGGCGGATTGTAAAGAATAAGCCGGATAGAACCTGCCGCTTCTTCCATCTTCCGGAGAAAAACTATGATCTCGTCCATTTTCGGCGGGAACCAGTCCGGCAGTATCACCTGGATGGCCGACGGTTGCAGGGCAACAGCCCTTTTCAGCCTTTCAAGGGATAGCTGCGGGCTCATATGGCTGCAGCCAACCTGGAAAGGCATACCGGCCTTGTTGCATTTTTCCGCCAGCAGGCCGTTCACTTCGTCGAACTCCTGCTCGGTCTGGTTATAAAATTCGCCGGCGGTACCGTTGGAATAAATGCCATCCACTTTCATGGCGATCAGCTGGTCTATTTCAGCGGCCAGGCGAGGGTAATGAATGCTGTCGTCCGTATGAACGGGCAATAGCAGGGTAGCCCAGTTGCCGCGTATCTCGTGGCTTTGTAAAGGAATCATAGCGTTGGATCGTAGAATTTAATATGTCATACAATTCTACAAAATAGTAAAAATCCCGCATGCTGCTCTTGAGGAACAGGCTATATTTGGGAATATGAGCAAATTACTGAACCGGTCGCTGAAGAAATTTATCATATACGCCGCGCTGGTGCTGGTTTTCAGCATACCCGCGTATTACCTCACCATCAGCATGCTGCTGCAATATGAGTTCGAAGAGCACCACATCGTTCTTTCGCCGGAAGCGGGCAGGGAAGACCGTTACCTGATCATTGTCGCGGTAACGCTGCTTACGGTATTGTTCTTTATCCTGTTGCTGGGCGGTTTCATTTTGCTGAACCGCCGTGTGTCAGGCAGGATGTGGCAGCCTTTTTACCGCAGCCTGGGGCAAATAAAGCAGTTCGACCTGGACCGGCAGGAAACAGTCGTGTTCGAAGAAACCGATATTGAAGAGTTTGCAGAGCTGAACCGGAGCCTGCACAAGCTTATTACGGGCAATATTGCAGCTTACACCCAGCAGAAAGAGTTTGCGGACAATGCCTCCCACGAGCTGCAAACGCCGCTGGCCATCATACAATCCAAGCTCGACCTGCTGCTGCAAACCCCGTCGCTCACGGATGAACAGTACAACATCATCGAGGACGCAAACAAAGCGCTGGCCCGGGTTACCCGCATCAACAAGAACCTGCTGCTGCTCACTAAAATTGAGAACAGCCTGTTCATGGACAAGGAGGAGATCGATCTTTCAGGCCTGCTGGCCAGTACGGTGAACCTGTTCTCCGGTTTTTCCGAAAGCAGGCAGCTGGCCGTGGAAACCCACATCCGCCCTAATGTAAAAGTGATGGGCAACAGGATACTGGTGGAAATACTGCTGAATAACCTGCTCACCAATGCGATCCGTTATAGCCCTGATAATAATCCCATTGTTGTTCGCCTCTCCGGAAAGGAACTGATGATCACGAACGCGGGCGCAGTGGGGCTGAAACAGGAACGGCTGTTCAAACGGTTCGGCGGCGCTTCTTCCGGGTCGCCGGGCACAGGCCTCGGGCTGGCGCTGGTGAAGCAGATCTGCAGCCGCTACGGCTGGCGCGTGATCTACTCATTCGACCAGTCACTGCATGTTTTTTCGGTGGAATTTTGATATATTTAGGATAACGGGAATTTTATTAGTAATCATTAAATACTTATAGTATGACCTTACTAAAAAATATCTTCACCCTCTTGCTCTTCACCGCCTTCGTTTCCTTCACACCGCCGCACCACGGCTGGGCCAATTACGATCAGAATAAAACCCTTGATTACACCGGCACTATCCAGTCTTCCGTGTACGAAAACCCGCACAGCGTTATTAAAGTGAACCAGGACAAAAAGACCTGGACGGTGATACTGGCGCCTGTAAGCCGCATGAGCGCCCGCGGCGTAACCGCCGATATGATCAAAAAAGGCAGCTCTGTACGCGTGGTAGGCTACCCGCACAAAGAGGTCAAAGACGAAATGCGCGCGGAGAGGATCTTCATCAACGGAACCAAATATGAGCTGCGTTGATGCCTGTGCCGGCTGAGTGGCTGCAGTTCCTGGAGCATTTACGCTTGTCGGCCGCCATCCGGCAGTCTGCCTGGTTGTACCCTTTCCTGGAGATCGTGCACATCGCCGGCATCGTAGTGCTGGTGGGACCCGCCGTAATGTTCGACCTGCGGTTGCTCGGCGCATCGAAGCACCTGCCCGTGAACGGTCTTTCGCGCCATTTACTTACCTGGTCCGTACGCGGGCTCTGGCTCGTGATCCCTTCCGGCATCCTGCTTTTTATTACCAATGCCGTTGCGCTGGGCAACGATCCCGTTTTCTGGACGAAGCTGTGCCTGCTGGCGCTGGCCGCGGGCAATGCCCTGCTGTTCCGTGTATTCAGACCCGTAGACGAGCGGGAACATTTGCCCGGGAAGGTGAAAGCCGTTGCCATAGCGTCTCTCCTGCTATGGACCGCCATTATTGCCTGCGGGCGGATGCTGGCTTATTGATCTGACGATACCCTGACGGCAGGAGGATGGCGAAGCTCTCCACGCCCGCCGAAGTGGAACAGGGGAACAATAGACCTCCAGTGGATGATAAAAGCCTGGCTGGAGAAGGTAGAGAACCTCTCCCGGAACAACCGTAAAACCCCGGTATCCAAACAAGTAGCGGCTACAGCGGTTCCCTGCCGCAACACTACTACTATCAGTAGTCTGTATCCCCCCGACTTTGCCTACTTTTCCATCTGGACAAATTTGGTAAAAAGGGTAATATGAAATTACTCAGGAAATTGTTGTGGACTTACATGCCGATCCTGGTTATCATGCCGCTCTTCTTCATTGTGTTATCGTTGGTCCCTAACCGTTATGCTTCTGCTTACCGGGATACAGGGCGGAAGGTATTTATCAAAAAAGAAGCCGGCGGGTACAAGCTTTACCGGAACGGCCGCCCGTTTTTCGTACAAGGCGCTTCAGGCAGCGCATTCCTGGAGCAGCTGCGCGAGGCGGGAGGGAACACGATCAGGACGTATGATACCCTGGGGCTGGCGGCTATCCTGGACGAAGCGCAGAAAAACGATATAGCGGTGATCGTCGGGCTGCCCATGCCCATGAGCGTTTACCGCGATTACTTTTATGCGGACGATGAGAAGGTGAACGCCATGACCGAAGCCTTCCGCCATACCGTAACCCGTTATAAAGATCACCCCGCCCTGCTGATGTGGTGCCTGGGCAATGAGCCGGTCATGACCTGGAAGCCGGGCTACAGCGCATTCTATAAAGCGTACAACCGTATGCTGAACATGATCCACGCCACCGATCCCGATCACCCCGTTACCACCACTGTTCCCAATTTCAACATCGCGCAGGTAATGATGATCCGCAACAAGGTGCCGGGGCTGGATCTTATTTCCTTTAATACATTCGGTAAGCTGGAACAGCTGAACGGTCAGCTGGAAAAATATGACTGGTTGTGGAGCGGCCCCTTCCTCGTGATGGAATGGGGCGCGTACGGGCCCTGGGAGTCTGAGCTGACCGCCTGGAAAGCCCCCCTGGAAAACACCAGCACCAAAAAGGCGGAACATTACCGCTACATGTATGACAAATTGATGCCGCTGAAACATCCGAATTTCCTGGGTTCTACTGTTTTTTTCTGGGGCGCGAAGCAGGAAGTGACGCCCACCTGGTTCAGCATGTTCTCCGAAACAGGCGGGCCCACGGAATCGGTGACTGTGATGAAGGAACTATGGAAAAAGACGGGACATGACGCCGGGCTTCCGCGGCTGAAATATATGCTGGTAGACGGCAAAGGCGCGCGGGACAACCTGATGTTCAGGCCCGGCAGCGCACGCTCTGCGGAGTTTTTCCTGGAAGGGGATAACAAAGCGGAGATCGCTTCCGTGCGCTGGCGGATCATGGAAGAAGACTGGTATAAGAACGATAAAAGGAAAAGGCCGCCGGCCACCTTACTGGATACGCTCGCCGGAATGAGCAACGGCAGGAAGCTGCTGTTCAAAGCGCCGGCAAAAGAAGGCCCTTACCGGATCTATGTCAGCATTGCGGATGAAAAAGGGAATATTGCCACGGCGAACACGCCGTTTTATGTATTGAAGTAATCTATGTCTGAATTGAAACAAGCGCCACAGCCAACGAGAAGTGAACTGCTCACCCTCCGGCTGATGATCCTGATCGGAACCATCAGCCTGGCGTGTTTTTTATATTGCCTGCTGGACCCCGCCAACATCACCCATGCCCCGCTGTATTGGATGTTTGTAACGGCGACGATATTTTATTGCCTGCGCATCCTGCACGAATGGTATCATTACCTTTTTATTTCCGTTCCGAAACCGGCGAAAGGAGACAAACAATTTACTGTAGACATGTTCACCACCTTTTGCCCCGGCGAACCTTATGAGATGATCGTGGAAACGCTGACCGCCATGCAGGCCGTTAAATACCCGCACACCTCCTGGCTCTGCGACGAGGCAAACGATCCCTACCTACGTGAAGTATGCCACCGCCTGGGCGTGCGGCATGTAACGCGCAATCACAGAAGAGACGCAAAAGCAGGCAATATCAATAACGCGCTCCGCTTCGCCAAAGGCGACCTCTGCGTGATACTGGACCCCGATCATATCCCGGTACCCGAATTCCTGGACCCTATCGTTCCGTACTTCAACGACGAAAGAGTAGGCTATGTGCAGATCGTGCAGGCCTACTACAATATCGGCGACAGCCTTATCGCGAAAGGCGCGGCGCAGCAGACCTTCCAGTTCTACGGCCCCATGATGATGTCTATGAACCGCTACGGCACCGTACTGGCCATCGGCGCCAACTGCACCTTCAGGCGCAGCGCGCTGGACTCCATCGGCGGCCATGCGGCCGGGCTGGCGGAGGATATGCATACTTCCATGCAGCTGCACGCCAAAGGCTGGAAATCCGTGTACCTGCCCGCAGTGCTGGCGCAGGGCAGGGTTCCTTCCACTTTGTCCGCTTACTACAAACAGCAGCTCAAATGGGCGCGGGGCACCTTCGAGCTCTTCGTGACCACCTATCCGAAACTCTTCAGGCAATTCAGCTGGAGGCAGCGTTTCCATTACGGTACGATCCCGTTTCATTACCTGTCCGGCATTATATTTTTTATCAATTTCCTCGTGCCCGTGCTGTCCCTGGTGATGGGCGTTATCCCTTTCCGGATGGACCTCGTGGAATTCACGCTGCTGGGGCTTCCCTTTATCAGCGCCGCGCTGGCTGTGCGGCATTTTGTGCAGCGCTGGGTGATGGGGCGGGGGGAACAGGGGAATCATGTGCTGGGGGGCTTCCTGCTGATCGGCACCTGGTGGGTGCACATCACTGGTTTTGTTTATACGCTGATGCGCAGGAAAGTGCCTTACATACCTACGCCGAAAGATGACCGGGAAGAAGACAACTGGAAGCTGAATATCCCGAACATACTCGTGGCCGTTTGCACGCTTGCAGCCATCATCTACGGGCTGCAGATCGAATGGAACCCGTATACCTGGATCATGGCAGGCATAGCAGGGGTCAATTTCGCGGTGATGCTGTTCAACATCGCGGTGAGCCGTGAAAAGGACATCCGGCACTGGCGTGAGCGGTTCCGCTTGTTCAGGCATAGCTTCGTGTATTACAAGATCATCAAGCAGCAGTTCTGGAACTTCCGGCACCTGGTATACGCAGGGCTGAGGATATTCGCTTTCCCGATCATCATGTTCGTTTCTTTTTATACGCTGTATTTCTTCGGGAACGCTCCATATGCCGGCTCCGGTCCGCTGTCTGAAAACGGGCGGCAGCATGTATTCTATACGGGGTTGTACAGTCCCGGCGGGCAGGATGGCCTTACTTCCATGGCCGAAGTGCGCAGCTTGCAGGAAAAGTTCCGTGCAAAGGTGAATATCGTTTCGCTGTACGTTCCCTGGAGCAACGGCAGCCAGGGCGACATACCGCAGCATCTCGTGCAGGACATCTACCGCAACGGCTCCCTGCCGCTCATCACCTGGGAACCCTGGGCTTCAGGGCTCAGCGATTCCTCCGCGAACCCCGACTTTCAATCAGAGAAAAATGTGTTCGAACATATCGTTGCCGGGCGGTTCGATGCTTACCTGGAGCGGTTTGCCGCGCAGGTGAAGGCGTTGAATAAACCGGTGTATATCCGTTTTGCCCACGAGCCGGACAATCCCGCCTATCCCTGGTCGCCGGCCGGCGGCAATTCGCCGGAAGATTTCAAGGACGGCTGGCGGTATGTACATGATTTTTTTAACATCCGCCGCGTGTACAATGTGATATGGGTTTGGAACCCCTGGAAGCCGGATTCGGCGGAGCGTTATTTTCCCGGAATGGCTTACGTGGACTGGATCGGCATGACCGGTCTCAACTATGGGGCGCTGAACCATGATGGCCGGCCTTATTCCTTCCGGGAACTGTATGAGCCTTTTCACCGCAAATATATTTACCGTTCAGGCCTTCCCGTTATGGTGGCGGAAGGCGGCAGCATCAGGCCGGAAGGGCGGCAGCAGCAATGGCTGGAAGAAGCGGGAAAAGATATAGCGGGAGAATTCAGGGAAATAAAAGCCTTTGTGCTCTTCAATGCCGGCAACGACAGGAATGTTCCTGCGAACAGCGCCGGCGTGAGCAGCCTGGACTGGCGGCTGAACGAGCCCGGCGGCTTTTTTCATGTGATGAGGAAACTGAATGCCGCTAAAGCCGAACCGGTAAAGTCGCTTCGCTATGTGCGCACACCGGCGGGCGGGGAGCGGCAGGGCCTGCAATGGATGGATACCATCCGCGGCGTCAATTACCAGAAAGGGGCCAACTGGTTCCGCAACCTGCATATGCTCACCCGGAAGGAAGTGGCCGCGGACTTTGCGCAGATGCGCAGGATGGGCATCAATACCGTGCGGCGTTACGGTCCCGGTGTGTATGACCGGAATATTTTCAACGCAGCGCAAAAAACGGGCATGAAGATACACTATGGTTTCAGGCTGCCTTCCGTTACCGATGCCATTGCCGGCCGGGAACAGCTGGCAGACCAGGCGGAAAAGATACTGGCGTATGTAAAACAATTGAAGGACCATGAAGAGATCAGCGCCTGGTATATTACGAATACCGCTTTCCCGATGCTGAGCCTGTATTTTCACAAGCCCGATTACCTGTACCAGCAAAAAGCCTACACTGCCTGGCTGAAGCGGCTGGTAGCCGATATCAGGACGGAAGACCCGTCGCGGCCCGTGACCATCGACCTGGAAGCAGACGCCGATATGATGGAGCTCACCCAGTACCTGCACGACGAGATACCCCAGGCAGCTGCGTTCGGCCTGGCGCCGCGCGATGCTAACAGCCTGGTGAAAATAGCTGCCGTGCCTGTGCCTCACTTCATCAGTGCCGTATCCGTGCCGGATTATGAAAAAATAAAAAAAGATGCGGGCGGCGTGTTCATCACTTCCTGGCAGGACCAGGGTTCGGCCGGCGACCTGTCTTTCGACGGACTGCTGGATCACGAGGGGAGATATAAGCCCGGGTTCTATCTTTTGCAGCAATTGTGGAGGGAGGCCGTGAAGCCGGAAAAGCTGCCGGTGGTGAATATCCTGCGGCCTGCGGAAACAGCGCGGGAAAGCAGCCGGCTGGTGTACCGCGCGGTGGTATTGCAGGGTGAGAACTGGAAGCTGGCCTCCGGGGTAAAGTCGCCGCTCCGCTACGAATGGCACCTGGTGCGAACGGACAGGAAGGGGGAAGCCGTAATGATGAAACGCCTGGGCGAGGGCCCGGAGATCACGCTGGATGTGCCTTTCAACCCTTCTGCTTACCGCCTTTACCTGACGGCTGCCCAGGGGCATAGCGTGGCAACGGCGGCGGTTACACTAAATACGCCGCTGTGACGAAGCTTACCGAACAGTGACAAATTAAAACGCAGGTTATCCGCCGGCCGGCCGGGTTAAAATATGAGCAGTTGCATGGATGAATCTGCGTAAACGGCCGTCTCTAGAAAAGAATAACCGATATTTTGTTAAAGAATTTATAAATTTTACCGCAAAATCGTCTTATCTTATCCCCTGATCGGGATCGGTCACAACTATGTCAGATCGGAGCATCAAATTTTATTATTGAGACAGAAGGGTATAGCTTAGAACCGGAAATGTAGAGGCCCTGAAAATGAGCATAAAAAGAATCGAGGATCGGGAATAAGGGGTGGAGCGTAACAGGCCCCTGTAAGAGCAACCAAAAGCACATAACCGGGGAACAGCCCGGGAAAAGGATCTGCTTGAATGAATGGCAGTAGACTAAAACCAAAATCAAAATCAAACTAAAGCATCCCGTTATCGGGACAAGGCCGCTCCGGAGAGAGAGCAGTGAACAGGCGGTCATCCGGCACAGGAATTCAAAACTAGATCTGATTTACCAATTTATTATCCGTCACAAGAACATGAGGAATTTTTCGCGAGCCATTTGGACGTACGACTAAATCGATTTTGCATTCAGGCATTTGAACGGAAGGAAACGTTACTCTTTTACCCGCCATGCACTTAAATCACTTTATTATGAGATTATAGACTACAAAACTACCACTATCTAAACGTATCAGTTCCTGATATAACAAGGCGCAATCCCCCGCTGCTATCACGCATAGCGGCCCGGCCGTTTATTGTCCTGCATCGCCGTAATAATATTCCTAACCATAAAAACACCGCATGACCTGACACAAACTGTATGAACTGATTGATCAGACCTGTATTGAAAACGTATAACAACCAAAATTCAAGATTATGTTTAAAAGAACTCTCCACCTGATGTTCCTGCTCCTGCTATCCCTGCATGGGCTCGCCCAGGAACAGAAGGTTACGGGTACCGTGAAGGATACCACCGGTACCCCTTTGCCGGGCGTTACGATCACTGACAAAGACCTGAAGAACACCGGCACTGTTTCCGATGCTAACGGCAACTTTTCGCTTACTGTAAAAGGCAATTCAAAGATCCTCGTATTTTCCATCATCGGCTATAATACCAAAGAGGTGAGCGTTTCCGGCAGAACTACCGTGAACGTAGTGCTGGAAGTAAATTCCAAAATGCTCGGCGACGTGGTGGTGATCGGCTACCAGGAAGTTTCCCGCCGCAAAACGACGGCTTCCATCGCCACCGTGAAAGGCGAAACAATCGCCAACCTGCCGGCTCCCAGTGTGGACATGATGCTGCAGGGCCGTGTATCCGGTGTGAATGTGCAGAACTTTTCCGGCGAGCCGGGCATTCGAAATACAGTGATCGTGCGCGGTAACTCTTCCGTGTTGCGCGGGTACGACGAAGCGCGCGCGCTGAGCGCACCGCTCTATGTGATAGACGGGGTACCTACCTCCGTGACCGATTTCGGCGGGATAGACGGCTCCGGCACCGGCACCAATACGCTCGCCGGCATCAACCCCAACGATATTGAATCGCTGGACATCCTGAAGGACGCCTCCGCTGCTGCCATTTATGGTTCCCGCGGTTCCAACGGCATTATTATCATTAAAACCAAACGGCCCAAAAAAGGTAAGCCGGAATTCAATTTCAGCACCTACATGGGTATTTCCATCAAACCTAAACTGACGGAAGTAGTGGCCGGCGCGGAAGAACGAAGGATGAAGCTGGGCGTGATGGACCTGTACAACGGCTACATTGACGACGAAACGCTGCCGATGATGCTGACGGACAGCCTGAACCCGGACTTCAATAACGCTACGGACTGGCAG
Source organism: Chitinophaga sp. 22620 (assembly GCF_052044405.1). Lineage (NCBI taxonomy): Bacteria > Pseudomonadati > Bacteroidota > Chitinophagia > Chitinophagales > Chitinophagaceae > Chitinophaga > Chitinophaga sp. 22620. Next base: position 846,119 of record NZ_JBQEMV010000002.1, read on the forward strand.
AGCTATTTTTTCCAGAACGGGAAGATCAATAACTACGACCTCTCCATGTCCGGCGCCACCGATGTGATCAGTTACCGCCTGAGCCTCGGGCATTACCGTGAGGACGGCATCATTAAAAATACAGGGTTCAAGCGGTACACGCTGTTGGGCAGCGTCGGTTCCCAGCTTGCGCCCTGGCTGAACAACCAGACGCGCTTCCGCCTCACGCGCTCGGACCGGCCGCGAAGCATCAACGAGCGGACGGGCAGCTTCTTCGCATTCGACTCCTATAGCATGCCTTCCTCCTTTTATGGCCTGACGGATAATACGAGGGAATTCCTTCTCGGCAACGACAACCGCCTGGACAAAAACATCAACAGCAATGCGCTGATCACTACGGTATTTACCGCCAATGTGACCAAAGGCCTTACCCTGAACGCAACTGCCAACTACGAAAACAGGAGCTCCAACCGCGACTATTACCAGCCTTCGGTTGTACGTGAAAACAAGCAGGGGTATGCCTCTTTCTACAGCGACAAAACAGAGATCGCGTCGCTTTACACCACCCTTGAATATTCCAGGAGCATAGGCCAGCACAACCTGAACCTCATTGCCGGCCAGAACATGGAATACACCAAATGGGCCTGGAATTCCGGGGAGGCGGACCTTATTCCCAACGACTATGCCTGGACGGTGAACGTAGCCAACAGGCAATTTTCAAACACCGCCTCGTCTATAGATGAAACCGGCCTGCAAAGCATTTTCGGGAGGGTGAACTACGATTTCAAAGACCGCTACCTCCTGTCTGCCTCCCTCACCGGCGACGCTTCGTCCAAGTTTGGTAAAGACAACCGCTGGGGCAAATTCCCTTCTGTTTCCGTTGGCTGGATCGTGTCTGACGAGCCGGCTATCCAGAACAGGTTCAGCTGGCTGAATTTTTTGAAGATACGCGGCAGCTACGGCATTGCCGGCAACCAGCCTGAAAGGAATTACCTGGGCTATAATAATTACATGGTGAACAGGGCCGTGATAGGAGATTATTCCGGCGTTACCTCCTACAACGGAACTTCCGTGATCACGCCCAACTACCGGGACGGTATTGCACAGAAAGACCTTTCATGGGAAGAATCCAAACAGGGCAATATCGGTTTTGAAGCAGGGCTGTTCAAAGACAGGGTGCGTTTTGTGGTGGACGCTTACAAACGCGAAACCACCAAGGGCTTCTTCCAGTACCTGCTGCCTAATGCCAGCGGATACACTGAGGCGCAGACCAATTCCATCGGCACACGCAACGCGGGCATAGAAGTGACCATCAACACCCGCAACCTTAACCCGAAGAGCGAGCTGCAATGGTATACAGATCTTACCTTTTCCTACAATCAGAACATGATCACCTCCCTGCCGAACGGCGGGCGCAGCATCGTGATGAACTATAACTCTGGTGTATATGGATCGGACTACTTGCTCTCCGTAGGCCTGCCCGCCAACCAGTTCTATGTATTCGAATACAAAGGCATCTACGCCCGTAATGAAGATGTGCCCTATAACCTGCTCACCGGCCAGCCGATGAAAAACTTCGTAGGCTGGGATTATTTCGGCGGCGACCCTATCCTCGTGGACCAGGACGGTAACTTCGACCTGAAAGAGCCGATGGACCAGATCGTTGGCGGCGACCCCAATCCCAAATACTACGGCGGTATTCTCAACAATTTTACCTGGAAAGGGTTTTCCCTCGGCATATTCCTCAACTACACCTTCGGCAGGGATATTATGAACAGTTACAACAACCGCCGTTACGAATACCTGTTTGAAGGCACCGGCGATGGTGGTGAGATCAATCTCGCCAGGCGGGCCATTATGGATATCAGCAAGCTGAACTTCTGGAAAAAACAGGGCGACATTGCGGACCTTCCCACTTTCTCACTCGTCAGGGAACAACGTTCTCCCTACCGTTTCTTTGACAAGAGCTCCATGTACATCGAAGACGGCAGCTACCTCCGCATCAAGACCATCACTGTGGGCTATAATTTCAGTAACGAAATGCTCAAAAAGCTGAAAATAAACCGCCTTCGCCTGTATGGGGTGATAGACAACCTTTACACTTTCCAGAAAAGCGATATTCCCGATGCCGAGGCGGTGAACGCTTACGGCGTGTACGACGGCGACGGGTATCCCATTCCCAGGAAATTCACCTTCGGACTTGATTTCGGCTTCTGATGAGTGTGAATTATTGTAACATCTAAACTGAAAGAAATGAAACGTATCCATTATATACTGCCTGCGCTTTTGACCCTGGTTTTTTTGCTTGCAGGCAGTTCCTGTAAAAAAATACTGGAGCTGGAAAGCAAAAATGTTCCCTCCAGCAACAAATTCTGGAAAACCGACAAAGACGCGCTGGCCGGCCTCCTGGGTGGTTATTCCCTCCTGCGCGACGCATTGACGGACGAGAACAGATATTACGTGTACGGCGATGTGCCCGCCAATACTTTTGAGATCACCTACACCTCCGACTATTCCATTCACCAGATCCGGGATGGTTCTTTTGACGGTGTGTACTACGGTTACCTTGAAAACCTCCAGGACTGGACCAAGTTCTACAAGTCCATCGCGCAGGCCAACCTGCTCATCGAGAAAATCCCCGAAATCCCTGATGCGGCTTTCGAGCGGAATGTGAAGGACTATTACCTGGGAGAATCCTACTTCCTGCGCGCTTATAATTACTTTTTCATTTCCCGCGTATGGGGCGATGTGCCCCTGGTGCTGGAAGCAGTGGAAGACGTTGCTGAAGCGAAGAACTATGGCAGGGAGAAAAAGGAGATCGTGCTGAAACAGGCCCTGGCTGACCTTGACAAAGCCGTGGCTATGCTGCCCCAGGCGCCCGTATCCAACAACGATCGCGGCCTTAGAGCCACCAAAGCAAGCGCCATCGCTTTGCAGGCGCATATCCACGCCTGGATGCAGGACTATGTGAAATGCGAAGAAGTGACGCGGGACCTGGTGGCTAACCCCGGCGCCTATGGTCTCACGTTCATCACCGACTCTGCTTCCTATGCCAAAATGAGCATCGGGAAATCTTCCGAAGCCATTTTTGAGATCAATATCAACTATAGCCAGAACGAGGCTTCCTGGAACGGCATCGGTCAGAAAACACTTTGGAGCCCGTACCTGTCTACCCGCATCATAGACGACAACGTGGACGGCGTACCCTGGAGAGTGCACCGGGGAACGATGAGCAACCTTTTCTGGGAAGCGGGCGATAAGCGCTCTTCACACTGGTTCTATTTTGACAACCAGGCAGATATTTACATGCTGACAAAATATTCCAACGTGATCTACAATGACGGCGATGAAAGGAAAGACCCACGCTTTTCCAACAACATCCTCATCTTCCGCCTGTCAGACATTATCCTGCTCAGGGCGGAAGCGCTGTACAAAACAGGAAAGGAAGGAGATGCGAGAACGCTGCTGAACCTCACCCGCAACCGTGCAGGCATCGGCGACGTGGATCCTGCCCTTACCGGCGTGGATTTCTTCTACGAGCTGATCTGGGAAAGGGGGCGTGAGCTGTATGCGGAAGGACATTTCTACTGGGACCTGCTGCGGACTGACATTGCCACCGAAAATTTCAACCCGGTGTTCAAAGATGCCATGCATGCCGGCAGTGCCACCTATGGCCGCAATTACTGGCCCATCCCGCGCAAGCTGTTCAAAGACAATTTGCTGATGAAACAAACCGCCTACTGGAACGGCAGGCTTTAACCTGATCAAAAAACGACATTATGAAACTTACCATAAAAATGCTGATGGCCGCCTTGCTGATCGCCTCTTTTGTATCCTGCAAAAAAGATGATTATTTCATAGGAGGGAGCCTGCACAACCCGCAATTCAACGGTACCACTTACGAATACCTGAAGACCAACCCGCTTTTCGACACGCTGCTGCTGCTGATAGACAAGACGGGCCTGAAGGACGAAGTGAACGCCGCCAATACTACTTTCTTCGCTCCTACTGACTATGCGATCAAAAAATACGTGAAAGAAGTGGTGCAGGAGCGCAAACGCCTTGAAACCGGCGACGAGAACCTGATCTTCGAGTTCGGTGAGCTGGATTTCGCGCAGCTGAAAGATTCCTTGCGGGCCTATATTTTCGGGGAAAAGATAGAAAGAAGCGGCCTGAACAACATAGGTAAATACTATACCGCGAAAGACGGAGAGCAGCGCCACATCACCCTTTGGGACGACCCGACCAGCGACTACGTATCCGGCGGCCTCACCAATCTGCCCAAGTACATTTACCTCACCAAGGTGATCGGCACACTCGATCCCGAAGAGAACAGGTCCATTCCGGAGGCGCAGCGCGATTTACGCATGCGGGTGCAAACTTCCGGCATCCTGACCACCAACGGCGTATTACACGTGCTGACCAACGGGCATACTTTCACATTTGCAACCGCACCTAAATAGACTAATTTATGAAGAAGCATATAACTTTTCTTAATTGTGCAATGCTGGTGGTGCTGGGTACCGGGTTATTCTCCGTATCGTCCTGCGAAAAAGTACCCATCGGCTACATCAGCGACCAGATCCGTTACGTGAACGATACCTTCCGTGTACCGCGGGGTACCAATTACAAAAGCGAGCCGAAGGCCTTTGAGCTGGACGGGTCCAATTACCCGATCAGCGTGAAGCTGCTGGAAATGAGGGACCTGGCTACAGGCAAACCCACCAACATTTTCAGCGAACCGCATGAAGTGTATATCTGGAACGCCCTGTTCAATGTAAATACAGACACCACGGTAGCGCTGTTAAATAAAAAACGCAACAAACAGAATGTGCCCTCGCTGGAGGTCGTGGAAAAATCGGGCCAGCTGATCCTCAACGAAGGTTCCCTCGCCATCCCGACCGGCAAATACACCTTCGACCTGCAGGTGACCAACGGCAGCGGCACCAAGATATTCAAGAACATCGGCGTGATAGACCTGCTGGACCAGCCGTTTGAAGACAAAGGCGGCGGCTGCGCCTACTTCATAGACGGTACCAATACCAGCGGCGACATTGGTCTTCCTGCCGTGACCTACAAAAAGATCTCCGACGAAGGCTACCAGGTTCGCCTGAAAGTGACAGACAAGAACGGCACGGCCTTCAACCCGAAGCTGGGCGAGCTGCAGAAACGGGGCGACAGGCCCTTATTCGAGACCTATGCCAAGTTCAACCCGGTGGAGTATACCGATACGACGATGATCTGCAATTACGAGCTCACGCCTTTTCCCATCCTGGAATACCCAGGCTACGGCTACCTGATGTATTACCGCATCCCCAGCAATAAAGTGGTGATCGACCCCGGGGTTGTGCAAAATCCCAAGCCCGGAGATACCTACAACGTGAACCCCCGCTGGGCGTTCCGTTTGCTGGTAAAAGGCACCTACGAGGTAACGGTGAAGATGCCGAAAGTGACAAGAAAACCCTGACAATAACAAATCAAAAACCAGGAAACGCCCGGCCATTTGCCGGGCGTTTTTGTTGCAGCTGCGGATACGTGCCGCATGGATGCGCGGACGATTGTTTCAGGGGAGTGACCATCACCCGTATCGAAAAGCTACAACGTATTGAAGGAATATAAGCATGAAAAGAGACAGTCTTACCGGCTGTCTTTTTGTTTTTTGGGCCTTTTTAACGTGCATTCTGGCCTGTAAACATTTATGGTATGTATTTCATGCGAGGCCGGAGCAATTGTTGAATAACACAATCGTACCAAAAATCATTTCTTCACTTTGTGTTTTTGGACATAAATTTTAAATTTGCGTTTCTCCATGCGGAAGAACAGTCATATAAAACAATGGGTGATATGTGCCATCATGCTGACCATACAGCTTGTCAGCATAGCTATGCCCGTAGCAGCCGCCCACCGCCAGCTGGCGGATGCGGGTTGGCAGTTCCCCGCAGAGCAATACCGTGCACCGGTGCATATGGAGGAAGATGAGCCGCCGGCGCACGAAGTGGTGAAAACCCAGAAACACCGCCGCAAAACACGGCTTTACATCTCCACGTCTTCAAGGCAATATAGTTTTGAGAACTACGCCTTGTACCGGCTCCCGCAGGACATTGCGCTCAGCATCTTTATACCGGAGAATAAAACCGGCGAATACCGCTTCCAGCGTGCATTCCTGCCTGCCTATTACGATTTCCTTTTCCGGCTGACCCCTTTCTGACAGCAGTTTCCCGTATTTTTTTGACCAGATTGTTTCATTCACGGCCGCTTGCGGCCGCGGGATTGTTTTGCCGTATTTAAATACAGATAACTAATTTACTATGCAACTGATAAAGTGGCTGATCATATCGCTGCCCGCCCTTGCTATGGCCGGATGCGCTGCAAAAGGAGAAAAAACCGATAAAAACGATATCAGGATATTGCCCGTTACCCAATTGATAGCAAAAGACACCATGATGTACCGCTCGTATGTGGCCAATATACAGGCGGTGCAGAACGTGGAGATCAGGGCCAGGGTAAGCGGGTTCCTCGAAAAGATCTATGTGGACGAAGGAGAGGATGTTAAAAAAGGACAGCTGCTCTTTAGCATCAGCGATGCCGAATACCGCGCGGAGCTTGCCCGCGCCAAGGCGGCACTCAGTAATGTGATAGCCGAAGCAAAGGCGGCGGAGCTGGAAACTGGCAGGGTGAAGCTGCTGGTGGAAAAGAAAGTGCTGGCGCCCTCGGAACTGGAAGTGGCGGAAGCGCGCCTGCTGGCGGCCAAAGCGAAGATAGACGAAGCCCGCTCCGCGGAAGCCAACGCAACGATGCGGCTGAGCTATACGAGCGTACGCGCGCCGTTCGACGGGATCGTGGACCGCATTCCGCTGAAAACAGGCAGCCTGATCAATGAAGGCTCCCTGTTCACCACCGTATCCGACACACGCGAGGTGTACGCCTATTTTTCCGTGTCGGAAACAGAGTACCTGCGGTATAAGCAATCCCTGCACAAAGGCGGGGATGAATACAGCAAAGTGAAGCTGGAGCTGGCGGACGGTGGGGGATACAAACATATAGGCAAGATCGAGACCGTGGAAGGGGAGTTTGAAGAGAACACCGGTTCCATCGCATTCCGCGCCCGCTTCCCCAACCCGGGAAAACTGCTGAAACACGGCGCCAGCGGCAAAGTGAAACTTAGCAACAAGCTGGATGGTGCGGTAATGGTGCCGCAGAAGGCCGTGTTCGAAATGCAGGACAAAAATTATGTTTTCGTGGTAGATAAAGACAACCGGGTGAAGATGAAAAACTTTAGCCCGCAAACGCGTTTCGCACATTTCTACATCGTGGAAAGCGGGCTGCTGCCTGGCGAACGGGTAGTGTGCGAAGGTGTGCGCAATATCCGCGACGGCATGGAAATAAAGCCGCGTCCCGTTGTCATGGATAGTTTGTTGCGCAGTTGATCTAAAATGTCCTTTACCGGAAAATCACGAAAAACATGTTTGATACTTTTATAAAAAGGCCGGTGTTATCACTGGTCATATCCCTTATTATTCTATTGGTAGGCCTGCTGGCCCTTATTTCACTGCCCGTTACCCAATTCCCGGACATTGTGCCGCCTTCCGTAACCGTTACCGCAAAATATACCGGGGCCAACGCGGAAGTATGCGCCAAGGCCGTGGCCACGCCGCTGGAGCGTGCTATCAACGGGGTGCCGGGTATGACGTATATGTCGTCCGTTTCCAGCAACAACGGCCTTACGGTCATCACCATCAACTTCAACGTGGAAACAGACCCCGACCAGGCGGCGGTGAACGTACAGAACCGCGTGGCCACGATCATAGACGAGTTGCCCGAAGAAGTGATCAAAAGCGGGGTTACCACGGAGAAGGAGGTGAACAGCATGTTGCTGTACCTCAACGTGATGAGTGAAGACACTAAGCTGGACGAGCAGTTCATCTACAATTTCGCGGACATTACCGTGCTCCAGGAGCTTAAGCGCATAGACGGCGTGGGCCGCGCCGAGATCATGGGGGCTAAGGAATATGCCATGCGCGTATGGCTGAAGCCTGACCGGATGCTGGCTTACAATATTTCCGCAGACGAAGTGATTGCGGCCATCCGCCGGCAGAACGTGGAAGCAGCCCCGGGCAAAACAGGGGAAAGCTCGGATAAGGATCCGTTGATGCTGCAATACGTATTGCGTTATACCGGTAAATTCTTTGAACCCGGACAATACGGGCAGATCGTATTGCGCGCCGGCGACGATGGCGCGCTGCTGCGGCTGAAAGACGTTGCAGAGCTTGAATTCGGCGCTCTTACCTACAGCATGGTGTCCAAAACGGATGGCAAACCTTCCGCTTCCATCATGCTCAAACAACGGCCCGGCTCCAATGCCCGCGATGTGATCCGTAATGTGAAAGAGAAGATGGAGGAAATGAAACGTACCTCGTTCCCGCCGGGCATGACCTATAACTTCAATTACGACGTATCCCGTTTCCTGGACGCTTCCATTTCCGAAGTGATGCGCACGCTGGTGGAAGCATTCCTGCTGGTATTCCTCGTGGTATTCATCTTCCTCCAGGACTTCCGCTCCACCCTCATACCCGCGCTGGCCGTGCCGGTAGCGCTTATCGGCACACTGGCTTTCATGCAGGTCATGGGCTTTTCCATCAACCTGCTCACCTTATTCGCGTTGGTACTGGCCATCGGTATCGTGGTAGACAATGCGATCGTGGTGGTGGAAGCGGTGCACGTGAAGATGACGGAGGAGCATATGCCACCCATGCAGGCCACACTGGCGGCCATGAGAGAGATCAGCGGAGCGCTGGTAGCCATTACGCTGGTGATGTCTGCCGTGTTTATCCCGGTCGCTTTTTTATCCGGCCCGGTGGGCGTATTCTACCGGCAGTTCTCACTCACGCTTGCCGTTGCTATCGTGATCTCCGGCATCAACGCCGTCACTTTAACACCGGCGCTCTGCGCTATTATGCTGAAACATAACAGCGGGAAAAAGCGCGGCTGGCTGCAACGTTTCTTTAACGGCTTCAACCGCGGATATAATGCCACCGAACGGGGGTATGCGAAATTCATCCGCCTCATCGCAGGACGGAGACTGGTTACCCTATGCAGTCTGGTGCTTTTCTTTATCCTTACCTGGGGTGTGGGCGCCGTGCTGCCTTCGGGGTTTATTCCTACTGAAGACCAGGGCATGATCTATGTGAACGTGACCGCGCCTCCCGGCGCTACGCTGGAGCGTACGGACAAAGTGCTGGACCAGGTGCAGGCCATTGCGGAGCAGTTCGGGGAAGTGGAATCCGTTTCCACACTGGCCGGCTACAGCCTGGTGAATGAAGTGGCCGGCGCCTCGTACGGCATGGCGATGGTGAACCTGAAACCCTGGGAAGAACGCGGAACCGATGTGAACGGTATGATCGTAAAGCTGCAAAAAGAAACCCGGAACATCACCGATGCTTCGATAGAATTTTTCCCGCCGCCAACAGTGCCGGGGTTTGGCAACTCCAGCGGATTTGAGCTGCGCGTGATAGACCGCACCGGCAGCGATGATTTTGTGCAGACGGCGCGGATCACCAACCAGTTCATCAGCGCCCTGAACGAACGCCCGGAGATCAGCGGCGCATTCACCAGCTTCGATGCGGAGTTCCCGCAATACATGATCCATGTGGACCAGGCTATGGCCGCTAAAAAAGGCGTGAGCATAGACAATGCCATGAGCAACCTGCAAACCCTGCTAGGCAGCTATTACGCTTCCAACTTCATCCGTTTCGGGCAGATGTATAAAGTGATGGTGCAGGCATTGCCGCAGTACCGGGCCAGGCCGGATGACCTCTTGCAACTGCATGTGAAGAACGACCGGAACGAGATGGTGCCTTACGCGGACTTTATCCGGCTGGAGCGTGTGTACGGGCCCGAACAGCTGACGCGTTACAACATGTACACATCCGCTATGATCAATGGCGACGCCGCGCCCGGCTACAGCAGCGGCGATGCCATCCGCGCAGCGGAAGAAGTGGCGGCAAAGGAGTTGCCGCGAGGTTTTACGTATGAGTGGAGCGGCATGACCCGCGAGCAGATCGCGTCCGGTAACCAGGCGGTGTTTATCTTCCTCATCTGCCTCGTATTCGTGTACCTGCTGCTGGCCGCCCAATACGAAAGCCTGCTGTTGCCCTTGCCGGTGATCCTTTCGCTGCCCGCGGGCATATTTGGCGCCTTCTTCAGCCTGTACCTGCTGGGCCTGGAAAATAATATCTACGCACAGGTAGCGCTTGTGATGCTGATCGGCCTGTTGGGCAAAAATGCCATCCTGATAGTGGAGTTCGCCATCCTGCGCCGCCAGCAGGGAGCGCGCGTCAAGGAAGCGGCGGTGCAGGGCGCAGTGTCCAGGCTGCGGCCGATCCTGATGACCTCCTTCGCGTTCATCGCGGGATTGATACCGCTTTGTATCGCTTCGGGCGCGGGAGCCATGGGTAACCGTTCCATCGGTACCGCCGCCGCCGGGGGCATGCTGATCGGCACCATATTCGGCGTGATCGTGATACCGGGCCTGTACGTGCTGTTTGCATCTATGACGAGGAAAAAGAATGTTGAACTTAAAGCTTACACGAATGAATAATATCCGCAAAGGGTTACTTGTATTGACAATGACGGGCCTGGGCGCGTGCAGCCTGCCGAAACAGGCGATGTTGCCCGCAGCCAGGCCGCTGCCGGCGGAGGGGAAAGATACTTTAACGCTCAGGGGGTTTAACCAGGTGTTCGACGACCCGCAACTCCGTGCGTTGATAGATACTGCCTTTCAACGTAACAACGACTTGCTGGCGGCCGCGCAGAAGATCAGGGCCGCAGAGGCGAGCCTGCTGATAGCGAAAAATGCCGCCTTGCCTTCCCTCGACGTTTCCGCATCCGCGGGTGTAGAGAAATATGGCGACTATACCATGAACGGCGTCGGGAACTATGATACGAACCTGTCGCCCAACATCAGCAAGGACCAACGCATTCCCCGCAATGTGCCAGATTATTTCATCGGTTTGCGCAGTTCCTGGGAAATAGATCTGTGGGGCAAGTTGAAGAGCAGGAAGAAAGCTGCGTACAGCCGTTTCCTGGCGTCGCGCGAAGGGCAGCGGCTGCTGCGTACGCAGGTAGTAGCGGGCATTGCGGGCATATATTACGAGCTGGCGGCGCTGGACCAGGAATTGAAGATCATTGAGCGGAATATTGTATTGCAGGAAAGCGCCGTGGCTACGGTGAACGTGCAGAAGGCGGCCGGCCGTGCCACGGAGCTTGCTGTGCAGCAATTCACCGCGCAGCTGCTGAGCACGCAGGGTTTGGAGTATAACATCCGGCAGCAGATCAGTATGCTGGAAAACCGGCTGAATGCTTTGCTGGGCCGCTTTCCTGCGCCCATTGCCCGCACGGCGGACACGTCGTTGCCCCGTACCGTAAAAGGCGGTATTCCCGCCTACCTGCTGCTGCAAAGGCCTGATGTGCGGCAGGCTGAACTGGAACTGGCGGCAGGCCGGGCTGATGTGGAAGCGGCCCGCGCGGCTTTCCTGCCTTCGCTCACGCTTACGCCCTATGCGGGTTTTAATGCCTTTAAGGCGAACCTGCTGTTCCAGACGCCCGCTTCCCTCGCCTGGGGCGTTGCAGGCGGTATCACTGCGCCCATTTTTAATAAACGGCAGTTAAGATCCCAGTTCAATATATCCACCGCGTCTGCCATGACCGCCTTTTACCATTGGCAGCAAACCGTAGTAAACGGTTACGAGGAGATCGCGACAGCTTTGAATAAAGTGGAGAACCAGGAGCGGGTGTATGAATTGAAGAACAAGGAAGTGGCCGTACTGAAAGCGGCTGTGGAGACTGCCAGCACTTTATATTCCACCGGATACGCTTCATACCTGGAGGTGATCACTGCACAGAAAAACGTGCTGGAGGCCGACTTGGCGCTGGTCACCACCAGGAGGGAAGTGTACCAGGGCCTGGTGCAACTGTACCGGGCATTAGGCGGCGACGGTCTCCCGTAAACCTGTTCCGGTTAAACCCGGATACCGGTTACCGGGCCAATGCAGACGGGAACACGCAGCAAAAAAGCCTGCCTGTTCCCGTTGCTGCATTGTGGTGAACGACCGTTTCATAAATTTTTAACCCCTTGCATTAACGATTTAGCAGTATGTTTGCAAAAGATAGATTCCGAGGCTCCAGTTAAATTGACCAAAATTCAATATCTACGCTGATGGGGACCGCCAATTATCAATTCCACCAAGATGAAGAATTGCTGCTCCTACTGCAAACCGGGGATCACGAAGCTTTTCGTGAGATATATAAAAGGTATTGGGATAAACTACTTTACATCGCGGGAAAAAAACTGGCCGACTTTTCTGAAGTGGAAAGTATTGTACAGGATGTATTTGTAGACCTCTGGCAACGCCGCGAAACGCTGGAAGTACGGCAGCAGCTGGCAGGATATCTTGTTGTGGCGGTGAGATACCGCATCCTGAATTTCCTTGCCCGGCAACAGAAAGCCGAAACCTACCTGCGCAATGCCGCACGCAGCTTGTCTCCGGCAGACAGCTCCACTGAAGAATGGCTGGGGTTCGAAGACCTCCGGGAATGGCTGGAGAAAATGGTGGCCCGCCTCCCGGAAAAATGCCGTCTTGCATACCGGCTCCGCGGGGAAGGTTACAGCCAGCGGGAAATTGCCCAACACATGAAAGTTTCCGAAAAAACCGTCGAAACGCACATCAGCCGCGCCCTCAAGATCCTCCGCAGCGGCCTGGGCCAGCTTATTTCCAGGATGCTGATGATGTTCTTCTGAAATTTTTTTTCATCCCGTTCAGGGAAAATCCCTTTTCAATTGACCTTGTATCAGAAACCCTTTGCTGATGCAAGATCATTCCACGAATGAGCGCTACCACGAGCTCGCCCGAAAACAATTGCAGGGCACCATTTCACCTGACGAAGCGGCTGAGCTGGCCGAATGGCTGGCCCATGACGACGGCCGGCAGCTGGAAGTGCCTTCCGGCATAGCCGAAAGCCGCGATGTGCACGAGAAAAGGCTGCTCGGCGCTATCGAGCAGCGCATCGGCTGGAAACGATCGGCACGCATCCGTACCCTCAGGCTCGCCGCCGCCGCCGTTATACTCGTGGTTGCATTGGGCTGGTGGCTGGTTAAACCTTCTCCTTCCGCACCGCCTGCCCCCTCCATAGCTGTAAACGAACTCGACCGCTCGCCGGGCGGCAACCGGGCCGTGCTCACGCTTGGCAACGGCCAGCGCATTGTGCTGGACAGTGCGGCGAACGGCACGCTTTTCAGCCAGGGCGGCATACAGGCCGTAAAGCTGGACAGCGGGGCCCTGGCTTACAACATGGGCGGAACGGGCGCGGAAATACAGATGCATACATTGTCCACCCCGGTGGGCGGGCAATTCAGGATCACCCTCTCTGACGGCACTGCCATCTGGCTCAATGCCGCTTCAACGCTGAAATTCCCGTCTTCCTTCACCGGCGGCGAACGCGCCGTTGAAATTACCGGTGAGGCTTATTTTGAAGTGGCGAAAAACAAAGCGATGCCTTTCAAAGTAATGTTCAACGGCAGCTCCGTAGAGGTGCTGGGCACGCATTTCAATATCATGGCTTATCCTGATGAAGCAAGGAGTAAAGTTACCCTCCTGGAGGGCAGCGTGGCCGTCAGCAATCCTTCCGGGCGGCAGCTGCTCAGGCCCGGCATGCAGGCGCTGGTGGGCAGCTCCATTACCACGGGGCCTGCCAATGTGGAAGAAGCGGTGGCCTGGAAAAACGGGCTTTTCATTTTCGACAACGAGGATATACACAGCATCATGCGCAAGCTGGCGCGCTGGTACGACGTAAAACCGGAGTATGCCGACGCGATGCAGGGCGTTACTTTCTCCGGTACCGTGTCGCGGTACAGCAACGTGTCCGGCGTGCTGGAGATGCTGGAAATGACGGAAAGCGTACGGTTCGAACTGCAGGGCGGCGCCATTAAGGTGCTCCGCTGATTTTCTCTCCAATGCCATATTAACTAACCATAACAGCCAAAATTGTTTGCCATGCAACGGTTCCACACAATGAAACTCCTGATTTACGGAAAGCTGACTTTCCTGTTATGCATTATCGCATTCATGCAGGTGCAGGCATCAGCATTTGCACAGCTGATCACACTAAAGGTCAGGGACACTTCGGTTGAAGAAGTGCTGAAAGAATTAAAAAAACAAAGCGGCTATAAGCTGCTGTACAACGATGCCCAGCTGGCGGCCACAAAACCGGTGAGTATCTCCGTGGAAAATGCCACGGTAAAGGAAGTGCTGGACCTCTGCTTCGCCGGCCAGCCGCTGGATTACACGATCCGCGAAAACACCATCGTCGTGAAGCCGCGGAGCAGCCCCGTTCAGCGGGCTTTTACGGTCAAGGGGAAAGTAGTGGGAGAGGCCGACGAGCCGCTTCCCGGCGTGAGCGTGGCGGTGAAGGGGACCTCCAAAGGCACGGCCACACGCGATGACGGCAGCTATATACTCTCCGTGCCCGAAGGAACCGAAACGCTCGTATTCTCCTTCATCGGCTTTGTTACGCAGGAAGTACCTATTCAGAAAAGAGCTACTGTTGACGTAAGGCTGGCGGTGGAAAACAAAGCGCTCACCACCCTCGTGGTAGTGGGTTACGGCGTGCAGAAAAAAGCCACGGTTACCGGCTCTGTAGCGTCCGTTACCAGCAAAGAGATCAATACCACCAAAAACGAAAGCGTGCTGAACATGCTGACAGGTAAAGTACCCGGCCTGCGTATTGTGCAGAACAGCAGCGAGCCCGGCTCTTTCGACAACAACTTCGACATCCGCGGGCTGGGGGCGCCGCTGATGATCATAGACGGCATTCCGCGCGATAACGTTGCCCGCCTGGACCCTAACGATATCGAGAACATTTCCGTGCTGAAAGACGCATCGGCGGCGGTGTACGGCGTGCGTGCGGCCAACGGCGTGGTGCTGGTAACCACCAAACGCGGCAAGATCGGCCGGCAGCTCACCTACAACGGGTCCTACACCTGGCAGGCGCCTTCCGGCCTGCCGCGCTCCCTGGATGCCATCGGCTATATGACGCTGGTGAACGAAAAGAACATGCACAACGTGAACGGCGGCCGCCTGGCATATACCGACGCGGATTTCGAGCCCTACCGCAACGGCAGCAAACAAAGCACCGACTGGTATACACCTTCCATCAGGAACGTGGCGCCGCAAATGCAGCACAATCTTAACGCCTCCGGCGGAAGCGAGAATATCAGCTATTATGTAAGTCTCGGCTATATGGAGCAGCAGGGTTTTCTCCGCAGCGGCGACCTGAACTACCGCCGTTATAATGTACGCGCCAACGTCACCGGCAAAGTAACCGACGACCTCAGCGTGGACCTTAACGTAAGCGGCATTTTCGACCAGAAGAACCAACCCTACCAGGACGCCTGGTGGATCATCCGTTCCTTCTGGCGCCAGAACCCGCTGGAGCCCGTATATGCCAACAACAACCCGGATTACCTCGCGCATACGCCGGTGGATGGAACTAACCCCGTGGCGATGTCCGACAAAAGCATTTCAGGTTATAAAACCTTCCAGAAACGCTGGTTCCAGTCTGCCGTATCCGCCACCTACCAGGCGCCGTTCCTCAGCGGGCTGAAGTTCAGGGGCATGTACAGCTACGATTACAACAGTTCCATCAACAAATTTTACCAGCAGCAATACAATCAATATACCTACGACGCGGCTTCCGACACTTACACGCCCAGGGCGCAGCAGTCGCCTTCGAGCCTGCGGCGCGAATATTTTGAACGGCCCAACACGCTGTTCCAGCTGTCTGCCACCTACGATAAGAAGTTCAATTCCATACACGACGTGAGCGCGTTGCTGCTGTATGAAAACAGCGTGCGCTCCGGCGATAACTTCTACGCGCAGCGCGAACTTTCCCTGGCTGTGGACCAGCTGATGGCCGGCAACAGCACCAACCAGCAGGGCAACATGTCCGCTTCGCTGGATGACCTGTACCGCAACGCCAACCGTGCGCTGGTGGGCAGGCTGAATTACGCGTACAAATCGAAATACCTGCTGGAAGCGAGTTTCCGGAGAGACGGCTCTTCCAAGTTTCCCGAGAACAAACGGTTTGGTTTCTTCCCCGGCGCATCAGTAGGCTGGAGGATATCGGAAGAGGGTTTCTTTAAAGGCAGCCGGGCGCTGAAGATGATCAGCAACCTGAAGATCCGCGCGTCTTACGGCGAGCTGGGCGACGACGGGGCTATCGCTTACCAGTTCATCACCGGCTATACCTATCCCGCTTCCGGCAGCAACAACCAGCTGCCTCCCGGGCATATGTTCGACCGGGAATTCATCAACGGCCTGGAAAGCAAAGGCATTCCCAATCCATTCATCACCTGGTTCGTGGCCAAAACCGCGAACATAGGTCTGGATATAGACGCATGGCGCGGCAAGCTGGGCATCGTGGTGGATGTATTCCGCCGCAACGGTACCGGCCTGCTCACCACCCGCGCGCAAAGCCTGCCCGGCGTGGTAGGGGCGAACCTTCCGCAGGAGAACCTCAACAGCAACCGCTCGCAGGGTATAGAAGTAGAGGTTAACCATGGCAATAAGATCGGTGACTTCGAATATTACGCCAAAGCCATCTATTCGTATACCCGTACCCGTAATATATATGTGGAACGTTCCGCTGCGGGCAACTCCTACGAGAACTGGCGGCAGAATTCCAACAACCGCTTCAACAATGCCCGCTGGGGCCTTGGTGCGGGCAACCGCTTCACTTCCTGGGATGATATCATTAACAGTAAAACCTACGTGGGACGGGGCACCCTGCCCGGCGATTATTCCTACGAGGACTGGAATGGAGACGGCATGATCAGCGACCTGGATGTGCATCCCATCGCCTACAACGGCATACCGCTGGTGAATTACGGGCTGATGCTCGGTGGTTCCTGGAAAGGCCTGGACCTCAACCTGCTCATCCAGGGCGCCAGCATGGTGAATGTAGGCTACAACGAGCAGCTGCGCGAATCCCTCTGGGGCGGCGGCAGCGGCCTGGCCCTGTTCCTGGACAGGTGGCATCCGGCTGATCCCACGGCGGACCCCTATGATCCGAACATCCAGTGGATACCCGGGAAATACGCTTACACCGGCACAGTGCCAGATGAGAACTCCGGCTTCAATGTGCAGAATGCTGCATATGTGCGGCTGAAGAGCGCTGAAATAGGGTATTCGCTTCCCGATAAGCTCGCCGCAAGGATCGGGCTGGGTGGCGTAAGGGCTTATGTGAACGGCTACAACCTGATCACCATAACAGATATCAAGTATGTGGACCCTGAGCACCCCGCCACCCTGTACAGCTACCTGTACCCGCTCAACAGGACATTTTCCGTAGGCCTGAACGTTAAATTTTAATCTTATGAAACGAAGCATGATAGATAACATCACACAAGGGAATGTATATGCGAAGTTCCATCCGGCCGCTGAAAAGAGAGGAAGTATACGGATGAAACGAAGCATGATAGATAACATCACACAAGGGAATATACGGATGAGACTGAAGATATTCCTGCTTTCCATCGCCTGCATCATTGGCCAGGTTGCCTGCACCGACCTGGAGATACCGCCCATGAACGTGATCCAGGACAAGGACGTGTTTACTACCGAAGGCGGCATCAGGATCTACATGGCCCGCTGCTACAGCGAGCTGCCGATGGAAGATTTCCGTTATTCGCCCACCAGGGGTACCAATCACTTCTGGATCATCAATCCCCAGCCGGCCAATACCGGCGAGGCTTTGAGCCGCGACCTGAACAGCGCTACCGCTGAGCAGTTCAACTTCTGGGAGCGCGCTTACCCGCTGATCCGCGAAGCGAATTATTTCCTGGAAACGCTGCCTTCCTACGCGAAGAATTTCCAGGAAGCCGATGTGAACCACTGGCTGGGAGAAGCCCGTTTCATCCGTGCTTTTACTTATATGGCGCTGGTGAAAAGATACGGCGGCGTGCCGATCGTGGACAAAGTACTGAGCTACCCGGAGCAAAGCATCGAGGAACTGCGCATCCCGCGGGCTTCCGAAGAGGATGTGTATGATTTCATCGCGGAAGACCTGGATTTTGCGTATGCCAACATGAAGGAATCCAGCGAAGTGGGCCGCGCGAACAAATACGCGGCTGCCGCTTTTAAATCGAGGGCTATGCTGTATGCCGGTTCCATCGCAAAATACAACCAGATCCAGCTGTTCGACGGCAGCCAGAACCGCCTCTGCGGCATTCCTGCCGCCAGGGCGAACGAATATTTCAAGGCTGCTTACGATGCTGCGGGTTTGCTGGATGGAAAATATACACTGTACCGGAAAACCTGGGCCGCCGGCGACAAACAGGCGCAGATGGAGAATTACATCAGCCTGTTCTTCGACGCTGCCAGCCCGGAGAATATCCTGGTGAAAGAATACAAATACCCCGAAACCGTTCACGGGTACGATGCCTACAACGTTCCGCGCCAGCTGATGGGCGGCAATGGCTATTCCGCGGAAGTGAATCCCACGCTCAATTTCGTGGAGCTTTTCGACGGCATTCCCAAGAATCCTGACGGCACCATCCAAACGCTGGACGGCGCCGGTAAATACATTCTCTACACCAACACGCTCGATCTCTTTGCCAATGCGGAACCCAGGCTCCGCGCTTCGGTGATCGTGCCGGGAGACATTTTTAAAAATGAAAGCATCGAGATCTGGCGCGGTATTTATACCGGCAGCGTAGCCGGCGGCATCAGCCGTTTGTTGCCTGAAGGTTCCACCGCACCGTATCCTTCCACCAATATCGTTTCGTCCGCCAACGCGCAGCAAACGCCTTACACGCTGCCCGGCGGTGCGAAAAAGAACCCTGCGGGCCGCAGCGGCGTGTTCACCGCGGACGGAACCTGCTCCGTATCCGGGTTTTCGGTAAGGAAATACCTGGACCCCGCCAGGCCCACCGCTGAAGTGCTTGAAAACCGTTCTGACCAGACCTGGATCGAAATGCGTTATGCCGAAGTGCTGCTCAACCGCGCGGAAGCCGCTTACGAGCTGTATGCGGCCGGGCAGGCGGGCAACTACCTGCAGGATGCGTTCACGATCATCAACCAGGTGCGCGACAGGGCAGGGGCCAACCTGCTGGCTTCCGCCGCGGCGCTCAACAATATCAATATTGTGCGCAATGAAAGAAGGAAGGAGCTGGCGTTTGAGAACAAGATCTGGTGGGACCTCAAAAGATGGCGCGTTCTCGACAGGGAACAGAACGGCACCATCTACCGCACGCTGATGCCTTTTTACGCGGCACAGGCCGGTAAATATTTCTTCGATGCGCGGTTAGACGAACGGAACTCCCGCTACACCTTCGACAACAGGTGGTATTACCAGGAAATTCCCGGTTCGGAAATATCCAAAAGCCAGAACCTGATCCAGAACCCGGGCTATTAATGTTGAAAAAAAATCAAGCCATGAAAAAGAAAATCCTCCATATCGGTCTATGTATATTGATAACGCTGGCCGGAGCCTGCACCAAGGAATTCGACGATTATCCCGAACCGGCTGAAACGCTGGCCGGCAACGTAAAAGACGCGGGCTCCAAGAACAACCTGCAGTCTGAAGCCGGCGACAGGGGCATCCGCCTGGTGCTGGAAGAGCTCAGCTGGAGCGCCACGCCCACGCCGTATTATTTCTTCGCCATGCAGGACGGTACTTTCCGCAACACGAAGATCTTCAAAGGAAAATACCGTATTTCCGTAGAGGGCCCCTTTGTGCCGCTCTTGCAATACGACGGCTCGGGCGCCGTTACGGTGGACAACCGGAAGACCATGGACGTGGCCGGCACCACCAACGTGGATTTTGAAGTGGAGCCTTTCCTGAATGTTGCCTGGGTAGGAGAACCGGTGTACAACAGCGCAGACCAGACCGTGAGCGTGCAGGTGCGTTTTACACGCGGCACCGCCAACACCGCGTATCACGCGAATGTAACGGACGTGTTCCTGTTCGTGAGCCCCAATACCTACGTGGGCAACAACAATTACGACAACAAATACTCCATGCAGGTGAATTACGGCGGCACATCCGGCAACGACCTGCTGGGGCAAACAGTGACGCTCACCACGAAAGACAAGCTGCCGCCTTCCCGCACGTTTTACCTGCGGGTGGGGGCGCGTATAGACTACGGTTTGAAGTATTATAACTATACCAACGTCAAAACGATCAGCATACCATGATGAGAAGAACATTCATAATTGTTTGCAGCCTTTGCCTTACTGCCGCCGCCACGGCCCAGCAGAAAACGGCCTTTCAGACCAGCAGTGCGTGGACCCCTGAGATAGACGTCCGTTCGGACATTGCGATCGTATACGGCGCCAACGACCGCCGCGGCATGACCTTCGGGGAACGTGTGCGGTCGTGGCGCGAGCGCGGTTACCAGACGCATTTTATGACGGGCATTGCCTGGGGTTCGTACGAGGATTATTTCACCGGTAAATGGGACGGGAAGAACCATTTCGGCATCGGGCAGGTGGAGCAGGACGGTGATACCATCTGGCACGGCCGGAACGTGCCGTACGTGGTCCCGGAAAGTACTTTTATCCGCTATATGAAGGAAGGCATCGTCAAAAAAGTGATCGACGCCGGCATCAGCCATATCCACCTGGAAGAGCCGGAGTTCTGGGCCAGGGCTGGTTACAGCGAAGTGTTCAAGCAGGAATGGCAGCGCTACTACGGGTTTCCCTGGCAGCCGCAGCATACTTCGCCTGAAAATACCTACCTGTCCAGCAAGCTGAAGTATCATCTTTATTACAATGCCATCAAAGAAGTGTCTGAATACGCCAAGTCTTATGGCAGGCAGAAGGGGATGGACGTGAAAGTGTACATCCCCACACATTCGCTGGTGAACTATTCTTCGTGGCGGATCGTGAGCCCGGAGGCAAGCCTGGCTTCGCTTCCCAGTATCGACGGTTATATTGCGCAGGTATGGACCGGCACTTCACGCGAGCCGACTTTTTATAACGGTCTCCGGAAAGAGCGGGTGTTCGAGAATGCATTCCTGGAATACGGTTCCATGATCTCCATGACGGCGCCCACCGGCCGGAAAATTTTCCTGCTCACGGACCCTATCGAAGACTGGCCGCGTGACTGGGGCGACTACAAACGCAATTACGAAGCCACTTTCACAGCCAAGCTGCTTTACCCCATGGTGGCTGATTACGAGGTGATGCCCTGGCCCGAGCGGATCTATACCCGGCCTTATAAATTGCCCGGCAGCGATTCCAGCATCCTGATCCCGAAGTATTATTCCACCCAGATGCAGATCATGGTGAATGCGCTGAACAGCATGCCGGTATCGGAAAACCGGGTGTCTGGCGTGCATGGGATCGGCGTGCTGATGGGAAATTCCATGATGTTCCAGCGCTTCCCAACCCACCAGGGTTTCGAGGACCCGCAGTTCTCCAACTTCTACGGGCAAACTTTGCCTTTGCTGAAGCTGGGCATACCGGTGGAAACGGTGCATATGGAGAACCTGCCGTTTGCGGCCACACTGAAGGACATTAAAGTGCTGGTGATGAGCTATTCCAATATGAAACCGATGTCTGCCGAAGTGCACAAGCACCTGGCGGCCTGGGTAAAAAAAGGCGGCGTGCTCATCTATTGCGGCCGCGACGATGATCCGTACCAGACGGTGCAGGAATGGTGGAACACGAAGGGGAATTCCTTCAAAGCGCCTTCAGAGCACCTGTTCCGCCTGCTGGGGATCAAAGCGGGCCAGCCGGAGTCGCGGGTAGGGAAGGGAACCGTCTACGTGGTGCGGCAGCATCCCAAGGAATTCGTGATGAACGCGGGCGGGGATGCGGCTTTCGTGGCGCTGGTAAAAAAGGCTTTTGAAGAAAGCGCCAAAGCCGGCAAGCTCTCCTTCAGCAATACGCTTCACGTTTCCCGCGGCATGTACGATGTGGTGGCTGTCATGGACGAAAACTCAAGCAATGACCCTTTTGTGGTAAAAGGCCCGGTGATCGACCTGTTCGATCCCAAGCTGCCGGTGCTTTCCGGCAAATCTGTAGCGCCGGGCACACAGGCGCTGCTGCTGAACGTTGCGCGGGTAAAGGAACAGGGCAAGCCGCAGGTGCTGGCGGCAGCGGCCCGCGTGTATGACGAGGAAAGAAAAGGAGATTCGTATAGTTTCGTGGTAAAGAGCCCGGCTAAAACGGTCAATGCCATGCGCATTTTATTGCCGGCCGAGCCGAAGGAAACCGTGCTGACCGGCCCGGGCGGGGAGAAGATGCAGCCGGCTGCGTCTTCCTGGGATGCGGGTTCCAAAACATATTTTTTGCAGTTCGATAATCATCCCGATGGAGTGAAGGTGGATGTGAGATGGAAATGACGTTCTACGAAGTGGTCTGAGGGCCGGTGATCATTTTCTTCAGCAACACGATCTGCCCCAGGTGATAATAACAATGAAGGTAAGGGCGGCGATAGTATTGAGCGACCCGGTCTTTTTGACCAACACCACTGGATATTTGGTAAATCATCTGGTGGGTTCAGGACGCAGGTAAAAATGGCCGGAAATCTATTCCGGCCATTTTTTATAATCGTCTTCTAATTGCCGATCAGGTTTTGAGGAGTGACTACAAAGGAGAGCAAAAAAGCGTTGGACTTCAGCTTTTCCGCATTGGTAATCGGGGGAAGCGCGAAACCTATCCTGCCGATTTTTGGTATATCAATACCCACTGTAGACTGCATCAGGTAGAAGTTGCTCTCCAGCTGTAAAGCATCCAGATACGGGCCGGTGCCAATAAGGTAAGCAGGCCGTATGTAAGCGTACAGGCTGCTTCCGTTAAATAGTCTTGGTATATAAACAGAAAGGTTCAGGTCTGCACCCAGGTTAAAATTACCGAAAAGCGTATCGGCCGCAAATGGCGAGCCCAGTACAGGCGCCTCACACACCAGCTTGGGAGAGGCTTGCACGAAGGCTGTAAAATGTGCCCTGGAATAATAAAATATCGGCAGGTAAACGCTGAAGGCAAGGTTGCCTCCGTTGCCTGTGAGGGTACGCAACTTAGCATCCTCGGCACGGGCTTCCGTACTATCTTTATTGGAGGTAGAAGATATTAATGTATTGAGCGCGAACCTGAACGGTCCGGCAATAAAAGTAACCAACTCGGGATTAACAGTTCCACGGTTCTCCCAGCCATAGAAAGCGATATTGGTTCCCACTTGTACAGCGCTGCTGTTGTAACGCTGATAAAGGGTAGTTGTCATAATAGTGTTTCTCCCGGGAAAGAACCAGTTATTCGCCTTGGGATTTCCGTATATCCTGTTGACGGATTCAAAACCTTTTCTGATTTTCTCAAGAAGCGACCCGATGCTGTCCAGCCCTGTCAGTTCCTGATTGTATTTAGTGGAGTAGTGTGCGGCAAAGTTCGATTCAATTGTGCTAAGCCTGCCATCGCGATATTGACCAATCCTCTTCCGTAGTTCGGCAATGAGATTTTGCTCATGATGCGACAGCCAGGGATATATATCCTCCGGTTTTCTCAGCGCATTTTGCCATCCTGATACCGTTTCCCGGAGCACTTCCATCTTCAGTGTGGTGTCTTTCCCGGTGGAGTCAATGCCAAAGTATTTATCTGTCTCAGTCTTCTTGATTTCGGCTTTTTCACCGGCGGACCCGCTTTCCTTCGGGGTGCTGTTATAAGAGAACCTGTTTATCGGCACCTGCGCTTTTGCTGCCTGAAACAGCATAAAGGAAAGCATACATAATACACCAGCCTTGATAAAGGGAATGGGGGTACATTTTAGTTTCATAGACGGATTGTTAGGGATTTAATTAATTAAGGGGAATGAAATTTTTAAGGGATAATTCAATAGTGCGACAGGGAATAAAACTTTCACGTGAAAGTAATAGAAAAGAATAAAGCTTCCAAATTAACATCTGTTCGCCGGGTAGAAAAACTTAATGGTGTGGTAAGATCCCGGTTTCGGGATTGATAAAAAATCTGGTGCTGAACGGGATTACACGCTGTGCTTCCGCCTGAATTGCGAAGGTGAAAGCTTTACGACCTTCCTGAATTGTTTGTTGAAATTGGTCATATTGTTGAAACCGCTTTCCTGGCAAACATAGCTGATGCTGAAATTACTTTTCATCAGCTGCCGGCAGGCATGACCTACTCTTATCTGGTTCACGAAGTGCGAGAAATTTTTCTTGGTCCTGTTCTTGAAATACCTGCTGAAGCTGGAAGGGCTCATCATGGCGATGCGCGCTATCTCCTGCAACTGGATCTCCTGCTTGAAATTCGCCAGCACATAGTCGAAGATCTTTTGCAGGCGGTCGTTTTCCCGGCTGCTTCTCCCGATCACCTCAGGGCTTGAAAGAATGGAATATTCAACGGATTCGGATAACTCTTTCAAAATAGCCAGCAGGCACATCAGCCGGTCGATGCCGCTGCAGGATAGCAGCATCTCCATCTTTTCCGCAACGCTGAGCGCGGTTCTCCCGCTGAAATGCAGTCCCATTTTCGATTTTTCGAACAGTAACAGGATCTTTTGCATTTCGGGTATCTGCAAAAAGTCTTTTCCCAGGAATTCTTCCCTGAAGTGGATCACCAGCGAGCCGCCGCGTTTTTCCCCTTCGTCTTTGCGGTACCAGTGCGGCAGGCTCGGGCCTAAAAGATCCAGCTCGCCTTCGCTGTAGTCAGATACATGATCGCCCACAAAACGCCTGCCTTTTCCATGGATGATCAGCACCAGCTCATATTCCGGGTGGTAATGCCAGGGGGTCTCAAAATAGGGTGTAATGTAACGGTCTGCTACAAAAGACGATTGTTCGGAAAGCGGCAGTTTTTGAATGAGCGACTTCATCGCAATACCCTTTGGTGATAATTTAAAATACAAAAAATCGCCGCATGGATGAATAAAAGGGTCAAAAAAGTTGTTTTTTTAGGTCAAATAGTTGTAAACCCGCCCCGCTTTAATCCTCATATTTGAATACGTATAAAACCATTGAATATGGACGCACTATTCACCCCCGAACAAAGAGCGCAATACCACCGGGACGGGTACATCATCGTGAAAGGCCTTGTTTCGCAGCCTGAAACAGACCTGCTCTATAAAACGGCCCTGGAAGACGATGCCATGCGCAAAAATGCGCTGGACCTGAACGACCAGGCCGGGAAAAAAA
This sequence comes from Chitinophaga sp. 22620, assembly GCF_052044405.1. Lineage (NCBI taxonomy): Bacteria > Pseudomonadati > Bacteroidota > Chitinophagia > Chitinophagales > Chitinophagaceae > Chitinophaga > Chitinophaga sp. 22620. The sequence continues at coordinate 871,296 of NZ_JBQEMV010000002.1, forward strand.
CAAAACTTTCCCTTTGGTTTACGCCCGGCAACGATGTATTCGGGTACCTGACCCGCAGCGAAAAGGTGGTAGGCAGGGTAGGGCAGCTGCTGGACAGCGATTCCCCCGTTTGCCATTTCCATTCCAAGCTCATGCAAAAAGAGCCTAAGGTAGGCGGCGCCTGGGAATGGCACCAGGATTACGGGTATTGGTATAAGAACCAGTTTATGTTCCCCGACCAGCTTGTATCCGTGATGGTGGCGTTAACAGCGGCCAATAAAGAGAACGGCTGCCTGCAGGTCATAAAAGGTTCGCATAAGCTCGGCCGGGTGAATCACGGCTTCGCCGGCGAACAGGTGGGAGCGGATATGGTCATGGTTAGCAATGCGCTGAAAACGATGGAACTGGTATATGTGGAACTGGCGCCCGGCGATGCGCTGTTCTTTCACAGCAACATCCTCCACCGCTCCGAAGCCAATCTTTCCGACCACCCGCGCTGGTCGGTCATTTCCTGCTACAACTCTCAATCCAACCTGGCGTACAATGAAACATCAACGGCCTGGAAAGAACCAGTGCGCACGGTGCCCGACGAGGCCATCCTGCAATGGGAGGCTGCTTCTTTATCTGAAGCCGACTTCCTGAAAAAAGAGAACGACCCGGCGCTGAAAGACACCGGTTGGGAGAAAGAAGTGGATGTGAAATAACATAACGCATATAACGAACCACGTCATGAAAACCGGGTATTGCATACCGCTTGCGCTCCTGCTCACTGCCCTCTCCTGCAGTCAACCTTCCGGCAGGAAAAAAGGAATAACGAAAAGCCTGGACCTTTACCTCCCCGGCGACCTGGAAGCGACCTTGTGGGCGGAATCCCCCCTATTCTACAATCCCACCAATATGGACGTTGATATCAGGGGCAGGGTATGGATCACCGAAGCGGTGGACTACCGCAATTTCAACAACGATTCCGCCAAACATCTGTATCACGCAAACGGGGACCGGGTAATGATCCTGGAAGATACAGACGGCGACGGCCGGGCAGACACGTCCAAAGTGTTTGTACAGGACAGCGACCTGATCGCGCCCGTGGGTATTGCGGTGATCGGGAATAAGGTCGTGGTGAGCTGCTCTCCCAATATGATCGTATACACAGACGAAAACGGCGACGACCGGCCGGATAAAAAAGAGATCTTCCTCACCGGCTTTGGCGGCCATGATCATGACCATTCCCTGCACGCCGCGTATGCGGGCCCGGATGGCAACTGGTATTTCAACACCGGCAATGCGGGCCCGCATATCGTAAAGGATAAGAGTGGCTGGACCCTGCGGTCAGGCAGTATTTATACCGGCGGATCGCCGTACAATAATAAAAACAGCGGCAATATGAAAAGCGATGACGGCAAGGTTTGGGTAGGCGGCCTTGCTTTGTGCATCAAACCGGATGGAACAGGCTTGAAAGTTTTGGGGCACAACTTCAGGAATGCTTACGAGGTGATACCCGATTCTTACGGCAATCTCTGGCAGAATGATAACGACGACCAGGTGGTGGCCTGCAGAACCAGCTGGTTGATGGAAGGCGGTAATGCTGGGTTCTTCAGTGCTGACGGCACCCGTTTCTGGCAGGCGGACCAACGCCCCGGCCAGGATGTGTTCGCCGCGCACTGGCACCAGGACGACCCGGGTGTAATGCCCGCGGGCGACAGGTCCGGCGCCGGCGCGCCCACAGGTATCGTGGTGAATGAAAGCGATGCGCTGGGAAGAGAATATCTGGGGCTTTTGATGAGCGCCGATGCGGGAAGGAACGTGATATTCGGCTATCATCCCGCCCTGCGGCAGTCCGGCTTCGACCTCGGGAAGAGAGAAAATTTCATCAGCTCCGTTGCAGATGCCGATGCGCCATATGTATGGAATGATACGGCGCAGAACAGGAAAAAAGAAAGCTGGTTCCGGCCGAGTGATGTAACCATCGGTACAGACGGCGCCATTTATATTGCGGACTGGTACGACCCGGTAGTGGGCGGCCACCAGATGCAGGACAGTATAGGTTATGGAAGGATCTACCGGATCGTTCCCAAAAATAAAAAACTGGCTGCGCCCAAAATTGATATCGGCACCACGGAGGGGCAGATCGCAGCGCTGAAGAGCCCCGCCATCAATGTACGCAACCGGGGTTTTGAGCGGCTTCGTCAGAAAGGGGAGGCAGCTGTGCCGCCCGTGCGTGAATTGCTGGATGATCGCAATCCCTACATCAGGGCAAGGGCGGTGTGGCTGCTGGCGCAACTGGGCGCAAAAGGAAAGGCTGTGGTGGAAGAAGTACTGGAGAGCAAGGAAGTGCAGCTGAGAGCCACGGCTTACCGCGCGCTTCGCCAGAGTAACAGCGACATGTTACCCTATGCCACGAAAATGATCAACGATACTTCGTCTTTTGTGAGGAGGGAGGTCGCGATCTCTCTCCGCGACTGGCCATATGAGAAAAAGAAACCTTTGCTGGTGGAGCTGATCAAAAAATTCGACGGCGAAGACCGCTGGTACCTGGAAGCCCTGGGCGCCGGTTTGCAAGGGCATGAACCGGATATATATCCTGAGGTGGTAAAAATATTCGGTGAAGGAAAAACCGCTGCCCAATGGAACCGCCCGATGGCGGCGCTTGCATGGCGTTTGCATCCTCCCGAAGCTGTGCCCGCTTTAGCCCAAAGGGCCGGCGATCAGCAACTGCCGGCGCAGGACAGGCAGGCGGCATTGACGGCGCTGGCCTTTGTGAACACCGGACCTGCGGCGCAGGCTATGGCTGCGCTGGCGAAAGGAAACCTGCGGGATGTGTCGGAGGCTGCCTCTTACTGGCTGGCTTTCCGCCAGGGCAACGACTGGTATAACCTGCTGGACTGGAGCACGATCGACCTGAACACGGCTTATGAGCGCCAGCTCGCAACGATGAAAGTGAAAAAACAGATCATCACCGACGAGCATCAGTCGCTCGACGAGAGAAAGTGGCGGGTGCAGGAGATGGCGGTCGATTCCGTAGGAGGCAGGCTGCTCATCGGGATGGCGGAAGAAAAGACCTTACCCAAAGACCTGTTGCCATTTATAGAACAGAAAATATTTGTCAATCCGGACGCCACCATCCGGATGCAGGCCGGCAAATACTTCAAACAACCCGGTTCCGGCCGGACCTACTCCATACCTGACATGCTGCAACTGAAGGCAGACGTGGCGAACGGCAAAACAGTATTTACGACCCGCTGCGGCAGCTGCCACAGGCTGGGCAAGGAGGGCATCAGTATCGGTCCTGATCTGACGGGCATTGGCAAGAAGTTCGACAATGCCGCCCTGCTCGATGCCATCGTAAACCCCAGCGCGGGTATTGTGTTCGGCTATGAGTCGTGGCTGGTAAATACCAGCGACGGCGCGACGCTCTTCGGTTTCCTGCTTTCCGAGAACCAGCGGTCGATCGTCATCAAAGACATTGGCGGGCAAAGGCACGTCGTGGATAAAAAGAAAATCACCTCGCGTAAAAAACAGGAAAAAAGCCTGATGCCCGATCCTGTCAGCAATAACCTTACAGAAAAGGACATCACGGATGTGGTGGGATTTTTAAAAAGTCACGGGTAAAAAAGGAACTTTCTTCATTTATTTATTAATGCTGCGGGAAACCCAATCCCTCACTATATTCCGCGTAAAATCCGTTTACTCGCGATATATCGCGAAGCGGCATTCCGATCATTTCCCTTAATTTATTGATAGCTAATTTGTTAATCCAATGGCACATGGGTTGCAAACACTTTGTCACAACAATAGTGTTGCATTCACCAATAAAACCCAAAGCCATGATACCCATTGCCCAGATCCTGCGCAGCATTTTCAAGGGTGAAGATCCGAAACCTTCCACCACCAGCGACGAACCCGCCCTGCACCCGGTTCATGAGAAAGATGTGACCCAGGGCGGCGAATTCCTGGACGACCTGATCAGAACAGACGATATCGCAGAAGATGAGATCTATTAAATAAATACCGGCGAACCAGTTAACATATGCATATAGGCAAATCATATAAATTATTCGATTTTCTTTTCTGGACAAGAAGAAAAATATACACGCTCGTGATCCTGGGCACCGTACCGGTGATACTCTACCACCTTCTCGGCATAAAATGGCTGGTGGTTCCCTGGACGGTCGTGTCTATCCTGGGTACGGCCACCGCCTTCATTGTAGGGTTTAAAAATACGCAGACCTACAGCCGCACCCGGGAAGCGCAGGCCGTTTGGACCAACATCGCCAATACCAGCAAGGCATGGGCCATCATGTGCCGGGATTACTTCCAGGATCCGGTGTTCGTCCGGGCGATGGTTTACCGCCACTTCGCATGGCTTACAGCATTGCGTTACCAGATGCGGGAAGAACGTGTATGGGAAGTGGCGGACATCCACCACAACGCGGAATACCAGCGTTACTACGAGATCCCGGAGCGGGTGACGGATTTTAGGGAAGAGATGTTGAAATACATACCGGAAGAAGAGCTGGCTTATATTTCCGGCACCCGCGACAAAACAACCCAGCTGCTTGCCCTGCAGAGCCAGGCCATGAGATCGGTGTATGAAAGCACGGGAGGCGTGCCCGCCCAGTTCATCGAGATACAGCGGGCGCTCAATAACCTCTTCAGCCAGCAGGGGCAATGCGAATCGCTTAAAGACACTCCTTATCCGCGGCAGTATTCCATTATCAATACCATTTTCGTGCGCATCTTCTGCCTGCTGCTTCCATTTGGCATGCTGCAGGAGGTAGACCAGCTCAATAACCTGGCCGGCGGCCTGATGGAAGGGAATATGATCTGGCTGGTGATCCCTTTCAGCGTGCTCATATCCTGGATGTATACTTCCCTGGAGCAGGTGGGCGAAAGCACGGAGAACCCTTTTGAAGGGAATGCCAACGATGTTCCGATCTCACAGATCTGCCGTGATATAGAGATAGACCTGAGGGAGATGCTGGGAGAAACAGCGTTGCCGGCCCGGTTAAAACCGCAGAACGATATTGTTGTTTAAAAAACTCGAAAAAAATATCCCGGAATTTGTCCAATCGAGGTAAATCCGATTGTCTATAGTATAACAAACCAATAAAAAATGGAACAAAGAATTAACTTTCAGGAAAAAGGGCCGAATGCCCTCAAGACGCTCTTTCACACCGGCGCGTATCTCAAGAAGTCGTTGATTGAAGAGAAATTGCAGGAACTGGTGGACTTCCGGGTATCGCAGATCAACGGCTGCGCTTATTGCCTGGATATGCACGCGAAAGATGCCCGCGCCCATGGCGAAACCGAGCAGCGTTTATATGCTGTGAGCGCCTGGCGCGAAACACCGTTTTATACCGACAGGGAAAGGGCTGCGCTGGCATGGGCCGAAGCAGTGACCGCCTGTCATGTACCGGATGAGACCTATGCGCGGGTAAAAGCACAGTTCACCGATGAAGAGCTGGTAGACCTCACGCTGGTAGTTTCAACCATCAACACCTGGAACCGCTTCAATATAGCGTTTCACAACCAGGCAGCCGTAGGCACTTACCGCGTAGGGCAGTTTGGCTGAGGCACCGTTCAGGCACCAAAAAAAACCATGATATATGAATGACTTCCTGTTGGTATTCCGCAGAGATTACAAAACGAAAGAGATTCAACCGTCACCGGAGCAATTGCAGGCGCATTTGAGCCGGTGGCGGGAATGGTTTGACGATCTCAGGGCACGCGACCTGCTTGCCAGGCCCTTGCAGCCCTGGGAATCCGGCGGGAAGGTGCTGAAGCAGGACAAGAGCGTGACGGATGGTCCCTATGCGGAGATCAAGGAATCTATCGGCGGGTTTATCGTGATCAGGGCCGGCAGCTACGACGAAGCGGTGGAGATCGCGAAGGGCGCGCCCATCTTCGAGCTGGGCGGAACGGTGGAAGTGCGTATGGCCGTGGTGTAAACAGCTTCCGGCATCAAATAGAAATGCCTTTCTTATTTTTGCACAGGCATTTTTGTTTGTTGTATGGAAAGGACTGAGTTACTACCGCATTTATTCAGAACAGAGTACCGGAAAATGGTTTCGGTGCTGAGCTCGCTTTTCGGCATGGAACATATAGAACAGGCGGAAGATATCGTGAGCGATACTTTCCTGGCGGCCACCGAATCGTGGAGCGCAAAGGGAGTGCCGGAGAACCCGGCGGCCTGGTTATATACGGTCGCCAAGAACAAAACGAAGAACTGGCTGAAGCGGGACAATCTCTTCCAGCAGAAATTGCTGGCAGACCTCCGGCGCAACACCCCGGAAGGCGAAGAAATAGAGATAGACCTTTCCGCCCGGAATATTACGGACAGCCAGCTGGCGATGATCTTCGCGGTATGCAATCCCTCCATTCCCGCCGAATCGCAGGTAGCCCTTGCGCTGAACCTGCTCTGCGGCTTCGGCGCGCAGGAAATCGCGGATGCGTACCTGACCACCACAACCGTCATTTACAAGCGGCTGAGCCGGGCGAAGGAAAAGCTGAAGGAAGCAGATATAAAGATCCAGCAGCCGACCATACCGGAAATAAACGAACGGCTGGAAACAGTGCTGAAAACTTTGTACCTGCTGTTTTCCGAAGGCTATTATTCCACTTCACATAATACCGTGCTGCGGAAAGAACTGTGCGTGGAAGCCATGCGGCTCGCTTACCTGCTCATAGAGCAGCCGCATACCAACCAGCCTGCCGTGAATGCGCTGATGGCCCTCATGTGCTTTCATTCCTCCCGCTTCGACGCGAGGATGAACGATACGGGCGAGCTGGTGTTATACGGGGAACAGGATGAAACGCTCTGGAACACCGAACTGATAGAACGGGGCGAATATTATCTCATGCAGGCCGCGGGCCCGGTATTGACACGGTACCACCTGGAAGCTGCGATCGCCTATTGGCATACGCACAAAGAAGATTCCAGCGAAAAATGGAACAACATCCTGGACCTGTACAACCAGCTGCTGATATTGGAATATTCGCCGATTGCCGCGCTGAACCGGACTTTCGCCCTTGCCAAAGCAAAAGGTAAACGGGAGGCCATTATAGCGGCGGAAAAGCTGGAGTTGACGGAGAACCACTTTTATTACTCATTGCTGGGCAATCTATATACAGGCATAGACGACCGGAAAGCGATGCAGCATTATGAAACGGCGTTGAAGCACGCCAATACCCCGGCTGATATTGCTTTAATGGAAAAGAACATCGGGCAGATAAAGCGCAGGCTGGATAATTAGGATACTCATTCCTTTTTTGATACGGTCACGCAGCCCGTGCCGGCTTCCCCGGTCAAATTACAACAACAAAATAAAACGCTTTATAACCGGGCTGTTGCCTGCACCACCCAAGATCAGGCCCTGCGGATGATCTTCCGGCCGGGCAACCGGGAAAACCGGTGCGGACAGGTGCGCCCATAAATTCTTTATCATGCTTGGTTTCAAACAATTTTTCCGTTCCTCCCTGGGCAGGAAGCTGATCATGTCTATGACCGGCCTGTTCCTTTGCCTTTTCCTGATCGTGCACCTGGGCGGCAATCTCACGCTGTTCGCGGGCGATGAAGGGTATACTTTTAATATTTACGCGCATTTCATGACGAATTTCCTGCCGGTGGAGATCATTGGTTATGTGCTGTATATTTCCATCCTGGTGCACGCTGTTTACGCGCTTGTATTAACAATAAAGAACCGCCGGGCGCGGCCGGTGAAGTATGCCGTTCAGCCAAAGGCAGGCTCCAGCTGGGCGTCGCTGAACATGGGGTTGCTGGGCAGTATCATTTTCCTGTTCCTGGTGATCCATATGACCAATTTCTGGGGCCGGTATAAGTTCACCGAAGGAACGTACCGCGAATACCGGAAGGACCTTTTAACCGGCAAGCTGACATCTTCCGTGTACCTGCCGGATTCGCCGCACTTTGAGTATGCCGTAACCATGGAAGGGAACACAGAGGTGGTGCGGGTAAAGGACCTGTATGTGATCGTATCGCACAGCTTCAGCCTGCTCTGGTATGTAGTGCTTTACCTGGTGGCCATGGTGGCGGTGGCGTATCATCTCTATCACGGTTTTCAAAGCGCTTTCCAGACGGCGGGGCTGGCGAGCCGGAAGTATACGCCCCTTATAAAATTCACCGGCATATGGCTTTTTGCGGTAATTATCCCGTTGGCCTTTGCATCCATGCCTGTTGTATTTTACATCAAGAGCCTTTTATAATGAAGCTGAAAAAAAGGAAAGCCTTTGCAATATTGCAAAGGCTTTCCTTTTGCCGTTCAATGCTGTAATTATGCTACGGGCACCGCCATGCGCACTTCAACAATGGCGCCGTACTGGATGATCGGGCAGCCTTTCGCTATTTCCACCGCATCGTCGTAATCCTTTGCCTTGATCAGGAAGAGGCCGCCGATGGATTCTTTGCCTTCAGCATAAGGGCCGCTGTACACCTGGTCTTTCTTTTTCTCATGTTTGATCACCCTGCCGTCCGCGTCCCAACGTTTGGGAGGCGCTACCAGCCTGTCTTGCGCGGCAATGCCCGCTATCCATTCCTGGTAAGGCTTAAGGGCTTCTTTCATCTGTTCGGGTGTGGGTGTTGGGTTGGCGCTGGTCAGATCCCGATGGATCACTAAGAGGAATTCCTGCATGTTGTTGTTTTTAGAAATTATTATTTGAGAAAGCTTGATGTGTGGATGTTGGATAAAATTTCCAGGACTTGCCGGGCGCCGGTGTGTCGTTGCGTTGCTGACCGGATGTCGCGGCGGTAAGCCGCGCCGGCGTTTGGGGGGGAACCATGCGCGAACGGGTGGAAAGCGCATGCCAGTTACAACAGCCGCAGCGAGCTGACACCCGTCATCTTCGTTACAAACGGAACCGGGCAAGCCCTGGAAGTGTCGAAAATGCCTACGCCTTTACTGGCTGGCTGGCAAACCATGATTCGAAATTGATCTTGCCGATGCGCGGGTTGGCGCCTGGGACCAGCGACTGCTCATTGAGCGGCGCGCCGAAGTACAGGGCGTTCACATCTGAAACCACCGTGCGCGGATCATTCACTTCGCCCAGGTAACGTGCTACGAGGGAAGAGAGGCTCACTTTGTCGGGTCCCGCAATTTCTACCGTACCATTGATGGGCGTTCCCAGCGCAACATCCGTAACGGCTGCCGCTACATCATCCGATGCAATGGGCTGCACAGGCGCAGGCGATAAACGAATGGCCGCATCTTTGGCCGCTGAGGCCGCAATACCGCCCAGGAACTCGAAGAATTGCGTGGAATGAATAATGGAATAAGGAATGCCGGAAGCTTTGATCAGGTCTTCCTGCGCTTGTTTCGCGCGGAAATAGCCGCTTGCCTGCAGCCGCTCGGTGCCTACTACAGACAGGGCGATATGATGCTTCACGCCCGCCTTTGCTTCCGCTGCCAGCAGGTTGCGGCCGGAGGTCTGGAAAAACTCCATCACGGCCTTGTCTTCAAAAGAAGGGGAATTGGCGACGTCTATCACCACCTCCGCGCCCGTGAGCGCTTCATCCAGGCCTTCGCCGGTGATGGTGTTCACGCCGGATGCCGGTGAAGCTGCGATCACCTCGTGCCCCAGCTGCCTGAGCCTTGCCACTGTTTTGGAGCCGATAAGGCCGCTCCCGCCGATCACTACGATTTTCATGATGTCGATATTTAATAATGTTGTGAAGATTTTTTCTTAACCGCTCCGGGTTGTTCACGTATTACTTTGCAAGCGGGGTGCCATTGCAGCAAGGGTTTGCAAATCAATTGTTTAAGCTTTTTTCTCTTGTTTTTCTTTCACGTTATAAAGAGAATTGCTCCCGGTTTCACGAAATACAGCGGGTGATGAACGGCGTCAAAATAAAAAGGCCGCCCCGGTTGAGTGGGACGGCCTTCCTGCATGTTCACGCTCTTATTTTATAAAATAATCGGCTTTCGCGATCTTCAGTTTTCTCATCTTGGAATGCAGCGTTGTGCCCGGTAGCTCCAGTATTTCCGCGGCTCCCCCGGTACCGGAGATCTTTCCGCCGCAACGCTTCAGCACTTCAATGATATAGGTCCGCTCGATCTGCTCCAGCGTTCTCGCGGAAGCGGGATGCCCGTTGCTTTCTTCTTCCTCCTGCCGCCCGGGCAGGTGAACTTCTTTGAGGATCTCCCCTTCGCTGAGAAGGATGCCTCTTTCGATCTGGTGCTCCAGCTCCCGCACATTGCCCGGCCAGTCGTAGCTCTTTAATTGCTTCAGTACTTTGGCCGAAATGCCGGTCACTTTTTTCCCGATGTTCTTGCTGAATTTGGCGATAAAGGAATTGGCAAGCGGCTCGATATCTTCCAGGCGCTCCCTTAACGGGGGCAGGTGTATGGGGAATACATTCAGCCGGTAGTAGAGGTCGGACCTGAAGCGGCCTGCCTTCACTTCCGCTTCCAGGTTGCGGTTAGTGGCGGCAATAATGCGTACGTCCACTTTGATGGTACTTTTTCCGCCAACCCGCTCCAGTTCCCGTTCCTGGAGCACGCGCAATAATTTCACCTGCAGCTCCAGCGGCATTTCGCCGATCTCGTCCAGGAAGAGGGTGCTGTTGTTGGCCAGTTCGAACTTCCCGATCCGTCTGTCTATCGCGCCGGTGAAGGCGCCTTTTTCGTGGCCGAACAATTCGCTTTCGATCAGGTGGGTGGGTAGAGCGGCGCAGTTCACTTTCACCATCAGTTTGTTTTTGCGGGGAGAAGCATTGTGTATCGCCCGCGCGATCAGTTCCTTGCCGGTGCCCGTTTCGCCGAGCAATAATACAGTGGAGGCCGATTCGGCCACCTGCGTAATGAGGCGGTACACCTTCTGCATTTGCAGGCCGCTGCCTACGATCTCGGAAAAATTATAGATGGTTTTGATCTGTTCCCTCAGGTAGTCGTTTTCATTTTCCAGCTTCTGCTTGTAAGCCAGGATCTTTTCGTTGGCGCGGATATTCGAAATGGCAATGGAGATCTGCGCGCAGATGCCTTTCAGGATAGTAGTGGTGAGGTTAAGCTCATTCGTGAGCAGCCAGAGCGTCCCGATATTGGTGGCCCCCACGCGAAGCGGCGCCCCGAAAGCATTTTTCATCCCCACATTCTTCCAGAACTGCAGCACCGGGCTGTCGCTGTCCCGTTCCACTTCTTCCAGGACATTAAAAACGACCGGGCCATCGTTCTTCAGCACGCGCCCGGTCAGCTCTTCGTGGATGTCAATGTTCCTGGCGGCAAGCGTCCTGAACTGTTCTTTTTCTTTCCCCCACACGCTTTCATCGTACATGTACGGGCTGAGGGTAACGCCGTCGTCTTCTATGGTGCGGATCATCACGAGCTTTATATTCAGCACATTCTGCAGAACATTCGAAATGGCCCGCTGCAGGTCGTCTTTGGACCGCAGGGCGGCAATATCATGGCTGAATTCGAGGAGGAAGGTCTGTTCCCTTTCGCGGCGCAATATTTCTTCATTGGCGATGATGTTGTACATCGCGATGGAGATCTGTGCGCAGATGCCTTGCAGCAGGGGCATATTTATTTCTTCGAGGCCCAGCCACAAAATACCCAGGGTTACATCGCCGGTGCGCAGGGGCGTGCCTATAACGGAGGTGAACCCGATCTTTTTCCAGAGTTCCAGGTAGCGGGCGGTATTGCCTTTGGCGATCTCCGCGTTCACGCTGAAAAAAAGCGGGATCTCGCTGTTCAGCACCCTGTTCTGCAACCCGTCGTCGATGGGCAGCCTGGCAGTGATCATTTCCTGCACCAGCTCGTCGTCGCCTGCTGCAATGCTTTCATCATAAATGTACGTGGTGGAGGTTACCTGGTCGTCGTTGATCTTGCGGATCGCGTAACCGTCGAGGGAATTCAGTTTTTTAAGGCTTTTGCGTACGGCTTCCGCCAGGTCTGCCTTACTTCTTACGGCGGCGATGTCGTTGCTGAAGTCGAGCAGGAAGGATTTTTCATTTTCCCTTTCCAGTATCTCTTCGTTGGCTGCAATGTTGCTGACAGCGGTGAACAGCTGGCTGGAGATGCGGTTCACGATATTGACGGCCTCTGCGCCAAAGGCGCCGGTTTCGTGGGAGAACAGCATCAGGCTGTATTTCGACGCGCCGTTGCCACCCAGTATCTTCACGATCATCTCCCGCGCGCCTGCTTCGTAATGGAGCCTGAACCAAAGCGGCGCATTTTCCAGGTCGAAGGTCTGCATGTTGAACACCAGCGGCTTGTAGTACAGCGACGCAACATCGTAAATGCCGTCGTCCGCCGGGGTGGCCATGGAAAGCGCATCCCCGGAATCTGTCAGCTCGTTCAGCCTTGCCTGGTTATCGATCAGGTAGGCTTTATAATATTCCTCTTTTTCGTCCATCACGGTGATCATGGCGTTCGAGAAGGGGATGATCTCTTTCAGGCCGGAACTGATCACTTTCAGCAGGCCCTCCCTGTTCCTCACCTTTACCATTTCGTTGCTCAGCGACAGCAACACTGCGTTAACGGATTCGGCGTGGCTGATCGCTTCATTATTCTGGATATTGGCCACTGCGCTGGATATCTGCGGAGCGATGCCGGTAATGATGCGGATAAATTCATCCGTAAAACCGTTCACGTCTTTTGTATAAGTATGCAGGAAGCCGATGATCTGGTCCTTGTCTTTTAACGGCGTCATAAGGATCACCCGGATGCCGGCCTGGTAGTTGACTTTCAGGAACACCGGGCTGCCGGGCAGATCCATCACGTCTTCCATCCTGAAAGCGGTAGGCTCGCCGTTTGCCATCACCTTTTGAATGAACGGTTCGTGCAGCGGAAAACGGCCCGCTACCAGCGAAGGATACAGGTCATGGTGTTGAATGGGGGAGGAATCGGGGTCGAGCAGGAAGGGGGTGTAGCTCTGCGCATCGTCGTTGATGAGCGTAACGATGGCGTGCGAAAAGGGGTACATCTCCCTGATCTTTGATGAAAAAATGGTGATCAGGTCGGTCTTCGCCCGCACTTTTGTGAGCTCATTCCCCAGTTCCAGGAGGATGCGGCGCTCGGTCTCCAATGATGTGATACGGTCACCCAGGCCATTGGTGGCGGTTTTGGGGGCAGTCATGGCTAATGTCTTTCTCATGCTAAAATTGACAGATTTTAAAAGTTTAGTATGTCGTGCTCATATATAACAATCAAAAGGCCGCAACTGGACAAAAATTTTCGGGGTATTTATCTCATTTTTTAATGGTATTGATAATCAATATTTTAAGTATTTTCTTAACCGGGGGGAATGGAAAAACCGGGCAGGATTACCCGGTTTAATGCTCCATTTTCCTGTTACTGTTTAGCTATTACAATTCCTTTGCCGCGTTGATAATGATCTCCGTTACCTTGTCCGGCATGGAAACCATCGGCACGTGGCTTGCTTTCAGTTCGGTCTTTTTGGCGTTGATCATTTTGGCTTCGGCCCTTGCCAGTTCAAGCGGCACCATCTGGTCGTCCGTACCAATGATGAACCAGGAAGGCCTGGTTTTCCATGCGGCCGTTGATATTTTAGTGAGAGTCGCTTTCGCCGCCCAGGGCGTTTGCGTGGCAACCAGCACCTGCCTTTCTTCGGCGGGGAGGTCCTGCGCAAAATGTTCGTGAATGCCTTTGGGGGAGAGGCTCAGGAAACCGGATGCATCCTGCCTGAATTCCGCGCTGCCGGGCGCGGGCGGGAATGCCTGTGTTACGTCCACTACAGATTGGCCATCGTTGGGCACCAGGGCGCAAACATACACGAGGCCGGCAACCTTGGGGTCGTTACCCGCTTCTGTAACGACCATCCCGCCGTAGGAATGCCCTACGAGCAAAACGGGGCCGTCCATTAGGGCAATGGCCCTTTTGGTGGCGGCTACATCTTCTTCGAATGAAGTGAGCGGGTTCTGCACGGCGATAATGTTCAGCCCGCCGGCATGCAGGCCGGGGATGATCTTAGCCCAGCTGGAGCCATCGGCAAAAGCGCCGTGAACCAATACGATGTTCTTTACTCCTTTGGGAACGGAGGTGGTTTGCGCTCCGGCAGGGCCGGATGAAGCGGTAGCTGCTGTTAATACCGTTGCGGTAACGATTTGTTTGATGGTAGACATTGTTTGTTCATTTAAAAGTTTGGAAAAGGGGAACATCACCTGCATCTGAATGTTTGTGCTCTTCTCATGTTTCCCGGGCCATTTCGTGTTCAGTGGATAATTGCAAGCGTCACGCCATTGATTAAATGTTTGATAATCAAATGCCGGTGCGTGTAGTGAGGAGATTTTCTAACGGTATTTCGCGGATTGGCGGGGTGCTGGGCGGAATATCGGGAAAGGGCAGGGACAATTTTTTCCCTATCCCCCGCTTCAGCTCCGGGTACTATCTTTGGTACAAAATATTTACAATGTACCAGAAGAAAATACCCGAGTTGCTGGATTGCGGATTGGCTGTGGCTGTTAAAGTAATAGGCGGTAAATGGAAAGCCTGGATCATTGATTGTATCAGGCGCGGGGTGAAGCGGCCGAGCGCTATTCACCGGGAAATGCATGAGGTGAACCCGAGGATCATCAACCTGCACCTGAAGGAGCTGGAAGATTTCGGGATCATATACAAGCGCGTATATGCCGAAGTGCCCGCCAGGGTGGAATACTGGTTTACCGAAGTAGGTGAGAGCGTATTGCCCGTAGTGGACGTGCTGGAAAACTGGGGCAATACGCACAAGGAATATATTCACCGCAATAATGCTGAATACCAGGCAGGATCCTGCCAGTTCCTTCCAGAGCCGCAGCAACATTACTGAGAAGCCGAAGGCTCTATGCAGTTTGTCTCATCACTTTGATGATCGCCGCATGTTCTTCCCCGCCGTAACCGGCGTCTATCGCGCGCTGGAAGATATTGGCGGCGAATACCGGCAGTTCTTTGCTGATGCCTGCTTCTTCCGCCTGCTGTACCAGCAGGTGAAGATCATGCCCCGTTGTGTTGATGGTACTTTCAGGATCGCTGAAACGGTTGTGCTGGATCACTTCGCCCATATGTTTGGATTCATTTGCCAGTATCGGTGAAATGCTATGGATCAGGCTGCCGAATTCATCCGCCCGGAACCCTTCCTTTTCACAGATCAGCGCGCCATGGACGAAGCCTATCCAGTTACCCGCCAGGTAAGCCATCACCGCGGAGAACAGGACTGCCGACGCACCAGCTTCCCCGCCGAGATAATTGACCGTACCGGCGAGGGAACCGAGCGCTGTTTCATGCTGCTTAAAGATCTCGCTATCGCCGCACACCGTGATCGAGGCTTCGTCGGTACCGATCTGCCGCGGCCAGGCGAGTATATCACCGTTCAGGCAATCAGCGCCGTGCAGCTTTGCCCATGCATCCAATTCGCGGGCCTGCTTTGGCGTGCCGGTGCTCAACTGCACCAGGGTGCGGCCGCGCAACGAGCGGGTGATATCTTCGCTTGCAAATATTTTATCTGTGGTTTTATAGTCAGACACGCATATCACTACCAGCGGGCTGGCTTCGATAGCCGCTGCAATACCCGTTGCAAGTACGGCGCCTTTTTCTGCAAGCGGAGCGGCCTTTGCCGTGTTCCTGTTCCATACGGTTACCTGGTGCCCTTTTGCCAGCAATGCATTGGCCAGCGCGCTTCCCATAGTGCCAAGACCGATTACGGTCACCTTTTCGCCGGGATTATTTTTTGTTCCTGTCATCATTATTTTTTTTACTTGTTCTGATAATGACTGCAAATTAGTTTCGATGGCTTTAATCATCAATACGGGATAAAAGATTCAGGTGGGGGATAAATTTATCAGTGCTTTATTTGTGTAAGATGTGCATAAAATAAAGTGCGCAGACATAACATAAGCATAATGTAGAATGCTTAAATAATCGGGATGAGTGCGTAGAAAAATATCTGGCTTAAAAAATCACACACTCGTATCATAAAACTCCAAAAGATGCGCAATACCTTTGCGCTGCCTATACCAGAAAATAGTAACCATGCCCTTTAGAGAGAATCCGTATAAAAAATTAAGACAAAAAAAATAATACCGATACTGAAACCGAATACCGTATTCCTGTTAAAAATCGTAACCACCTTTAGAGAAATCCCATATAAATCAAGGCAAAAAATTAATACCTAATACTTAAACCGAATACCGTATTCCTATTACCGCCGGTTCTTCTGAACCGCGCTGGACAACTTTTATTCTATTAATTCTTTAAAGTACACCTGCATGAAACATTTACTTCTTGCGGCGGTGCTGCTATTGCTTGGCAGCGCTGTTTCCGCACAGCTCAAGGTCGGTTCCAATCCCAGCCAGATCAACAGATCCTCCATACTCGAACTGGAAAGCTCCCGCCAGGGCTTGCTGCTCCCCAGGATCCCCGGCAGCAACCTGGGCGCCGCTCCGCTGAACACTGCGCCGGACGGGATGATCATCTACGTGCCGGATTCCGCGAGCCTCTTTGTGCGTAAGAATGCTTTATGGCAAAAGATGAGCGTGGACAGTGTTGCCAATGCATCCAACTGGAACGTGATCGGCAACGCGGGCCTGGACTCCACGAAGAATTTCTTTGGTACCACAGACCAGCAGGCGCTCATCTTCCGCACCAATAACGCGGAACGCCTGAGATTAACCGCCGGCGGCAACATTACCGTAGGCACTAACGTGGTTCCCCAGGGCACCGACCAGGTGCAGGTAATGGTGATAGACCCCGCTACCGGTACACTCATGCAAAGGACCATCGCTGAATCCGCATTCAGCAACGCCATCGTGTCGATAAACGGCTTAAGGGACACGGTACAGACATTTCGTATAGACAGCGCCGTTACATCCGACATCGCCATCACTTCCGCCGTTAACGGCACCACCGGCAACGCCGAACACGTATTCAACATTCCTACGCAGGACGGTACCAGCAACGTTTCCCGCGGTTTCCTCTCGTATGCGGACTGGCTGCGTTTCGATTCCTCAGCGCGTTACCAGATACTCGCCACAGCGTATACTGCTTCAGCATCCGCTACCGGTCTCAGCATCAACGGGGATTCCATCCGCCTGCACCCGGCAGACGACGCCAATCCCGGCGCCGTATCCATCACCGCGCAAACTTTCGCCGGCGCAAAGAACGTACGTGACACGCTGAGCGTGGGCCTTGCCGCAGGCGCTACCGCGAACTCCACCTTCCAGCTGAACGGTTCCATGTCTTCCAACATCACGACGGTAACCGCCAACCATGCCGCCAGCGAGTCGGACAACACGATCCTTGCGAACACCACCAGCGCAGGCATCATCGTTACGCTTCCGCCAACCGCCAATATTGCCGGCAGGATATACACCATCAAAAAGATCGGCACCGGGGGGATAGACAATGCGTTGACCATTCAGCCCACAGGCGCCACCATCGACGGCGGTACTGATTACATCATTTACAATGACTGGACGTTCGTGACCTTACAGACAGACGGCACCAACTGGTACGTGATCAAAAAATAAGGCTTCATCAAACGATCAGCTATGAACATACGACCATACGGTTGGATGCCGTTGCTGCTGCTCGCTGTCATGGCGATCCCTTCCGCCCTCCGGGCGCAATTGAAGCTGGGCGAAAACCCGGCGAGTATCAACAAGTCTTCCATACTGGAGCTGGAAAGCAGCAGCCAGGGGCTTTTGCTGCCGCGCGTGCCGGATACGACGGTGACTACCCTGGCCGCTGCGCCCGACGGCACGATCGTTTATTTTACGCCGCTGAACAGTATACTTGTTCGCAAAGGCGGTTACTGGCGGCCGTTAAAAGACGCCGCCACCTCCACAGAATGGCTTTTGGACGGTAACACCCTTCCCACGGTTTCCGCGTTCGGAACGGTGAATAACCTCGCGCTTCCGTTCATCACCAGCAACCAGGAAAGGATGCGCATCGCCGCCAACGGCGCCATTGGTTTCGGGACCGCGGCGCCTACAACGTTAATGCATATACGTACAGGCGTAGCCGATTCCAGCGGGCTGAGGCTGGAGAACCTTACCGCTTCTTCCGCCATTACGCCCAATGCGGCGGCACTTGGCGTGGATGAGAACGGCAAGGTGGTGAGAGCGAACAGGCTGGCATATTATAGCGGCGGCGCGGGCGCAGACGGATCGTCAGGAGGAACTGCGGATGTTGATGAGGTGACGAAGGTGTGGATCGCCGAAGTGGCGAACACCAGCACCGGTGTGCAGACGATCAATTTTCCAGGAAATATTTCGTTCACCCATATCCTAGGAATCCAGGTAACGGCTAAAGGCGGGACGGGCATCGTAGATGCACCTATCGCCGTGGTGACATCCAATACAAACAGCAGTATTACGGTCCGGGTCATGGAAAGCGCGGATGTCACCACGCCGAGCCTGGCGTTAGAACCACATGTAAATACCACTACGAAGCTCTACATCCGTGTAGAAGGGAATTAAACTATTAAAAACGGTTGTTGAACAAACATTACATATCATTCATCTGCCAGCTGGTCTTTCTTTGTTCGGGCCTGGCCGTCCGCGCACAAACAGGCGTGTTTATACCGCCGGGCGCGGACGTGATGGCCCACAGGGCAGACACTGTTGCGATCTTCAGTAATGTGGACAACCAGGGCCGCTTTGGCAGCGCTACCGGCTCGGTGGTATTTTTTTACGGGGGCCGCTGGAGCAATACCGATGCCGCTTTGCTGCCGGAAGACCGTTTCTATGACCCAACCCTGCCTCCCGGCGGGGGCGTATTCCGGTTCATGGGAGATGCAAGGCAAACGGTCTTTGGCGGCTACAATTCCGCTACCGGCATCGGCGCCAGCTTCCCGAACCTTTACATCAACAATCCCTCCGGCGTGGAACTGGCGGACCTCAGCGACCTGCGCGTCCGCTACAACCTGCATTTCGAGAGCGGGCATCTTTATCTCAACGGCTGGGACCTTGCCCTGGGAGGGGAAGCCACCGGCAGAAGCAGCATTACCGGCTACACAGCCAGCCGTTTTATCGTGACAGGGCCTTCGCCTTACGGCGGGTTCCTATACCTATACAATATCAGCTCCGCAACCGGGGACGCCATTTTTCCCATCGGCACCGCCCCGGAGAGCTATACGCCGCTTGCCCTGCGGTACAGCGGGCGGCGGGCAGACAATTTCCGCGCAAGGGTATTCGACAATGTATACGCCAACGCGCAAACCGGCCAAACGCTGGAAGGAAACCTGGTGCTCAAAACCTGGCAGATCCTGCAAAACGGGATGCCGAACGGGGACAGCATCACCGTTTCCCTCCAGCATAACCCGGCCGAACAGAACACCGGCTTCGCGGAGAATATAGACAGCAGCTTTATGTCCCGTTACAGCCCGCTTTCCGGCTGGGACACAATTACGCCGCGCGGTTTTTCCCAACCCGGCACACTCACTACCGGCAACCCGCTCCGGCAGGCGTATTTGCATACCCGTACCCTGCCTGCATCCGGAGGGGTGTTTCTTTCCCTGGCCGCACTCAAAAAACCGGTCGCGCCGGGGCTGGACGTATCATTGATATTCGACGCCACACGCAGGGACATCCGGCAGGTGCAGACCAACTGGCTCACTATGCGCGAACGCAACGTGCAGCATTTTGAGCTGGAACGCAGGCTGGAACATGAGAACGGATTCCGCACCATCGCCATCGTGGCTACACAAACGCCTACAGGCAACAGCAACGTGAACCGGCCGTACCAGTACATGGATGACAACTATTACGGCAACTTCAGTTACTACCGCCTCAAAACCGTCAGCCGCAACGGCGACAGCATTTATTCCGCCATCCGCTCCGTGCCCGGCATGTACAAGATCACGGTATCCCCCAATCCCAGCAGGGGCCAGTTCACCGTCAGCCTCTCGGGCGTGCGTAACCTGCTCAGGATGGAGATGTATGATATGAAAGGAAGCCTGGTGGGCAAAACGCAGATCAACGCTACGAATATGCCCGTGCATGTGCCCAACCTGGCCGTGGGCATGTACATACTGGTGTTCTACGACACGGATAATAATAATGTGATCGTGGACCGGCAGAAGATTGAGATCATTAAATAAAGAGCCGGCACGGTTCCGTTTATCGCTGCTGCGCGCACCAGCTTAATATCGCGGGATAAAGATCAATTACCTTTACATCCTTTTGTAATTGCCGCAGCCTTACCAGTTCCCGGTTAAACTCTTTGAACCGGATAAAATTCCTCCTGTTCACCATCAGCTGCTCGCGGTTGTCTATTACGAAATTCGCCGTTGCAGTGTCATAACTGTCCAGCATATAGAGGCAGAACAGCGCATGGGTCATGTATTCGTTGAATACGGACACCGGGTTCCTGTAATTATTATTGGCGATATCCGCCTTTACCCACAGCGAGCGGTTTGAAAAAATGCTGTCTACCCGTTGCTGGTAGCGGGAAGTGGCCGGGTTTACGTAGTTGTGGTCGATTTCGGTGAATACAATCCCGGATAAAAGTCCTTCTTTCTGTATTTCAGTCAGGCTGTCGATTTTGTCGTACCTGTCAGGGCCGCAAATGAACATCACTGTTTCCCTGAATGCGCCGCTCTCGCTGAAGGTGCTGTATTGCTGGGTGGAATGTGAGCCGCCGATGAGCGGGGAGAATACGATCCTGTAGGAAGAGAACTTCCTGTTGGGGAACTGTTCCTCCATCCATGTCCACATCTTTTTTACAGGCAGCAGCGCTTTCTGGCGGGCGGCCGTTTTGTGATAGTAACCGAGATTGTTTTTATAGAACTCCCGGAATTTTGATGTAGCGGCAAAGTCTTCCACCAGTGGTTTCAATTTACCAAACAGGCTGCTGTCTGCAAGGTTTCTGCCGAAAACATAATAATATGGCCCATTGAACAGTAACGTGGATGAATGATCATTTTTGAAATTGAATGCAAAGCTGTTTTCCCTGAAGTTGTAGTACCTGTCGAAATACAGGCTATCCGGGAAATCCAGCGCTTTGAACACCGGATGGCCGGCATACGGCTTGAACCAGGCTTCCACTTTTTTATAGTATTCGCCTTCTTTGTCTAGGTCTGCGGCTCTTTGCGCGGTAGGAGAGAGCGTCCATATGATATTCGCCAGTTCATAAGGTTCCGGGATATCAAATTGTATGTTCCCGTTATTTTTCCGGCGGTATGCTTCGGGAAAATACGCCGCCGGTTCGTCGAAGTGGAACCGGAACGTTGATTTTCCTTTCGGGGAGCTGAAATTGACATAAATGATATGCGCGTAAGGCAGGCGGTTATGATAGTTCAGGCGAAGGCTGTCATTGCCGTAGTATATCGTGGCATAATCGCCCGGGCTGGCGTTTCCGCCGGGGCTTCCGTTGTCGGTCTTGCTGGCCCTGAAGGGAAACAGTTTGTCCAGGCCTTTATGTTTCATGACGAACGTATCGTTCGGGCAAAAGAAGGTACCGGGTATAGTGTCTTCTACGGTTTGGGAATACGACGCGGCGCAGATCGCCAGGAGCAGCAGGGTGAAGAAGGATTTAGTCATTGTTTTAACGGGTAAATTATTTATCAGGTTCGCCATGGTTTCCGATCTTGCCATCGCTATCCGATAAAATAAAGAATTTCACCCCAATTTTTTCAATTATATATGGTGAACGGCTCAACTGATCAGGTGGCCTGTGTATTCCCGGGCAACGGCGGTCCCGCGGAATTTAAGCTCATGGCAGCCGGAAAGAATGGCCTACATTCGTGAAAGCCCGAAAGAGCGGACCTGCGCGGTATTTTCCGCCGCGGGAAACAAAAATCAAAACATGGATCAGACGACGGAGATTATTGCTCAAACGAGGAACTGGATCAGGGTGACGGTGATAGGGTGTAATTTCTGCCCGTTTGCAGCCAGGGAGGTAAAGCAGAACAGGGTGCATTACGAGGTCGCTTATGCCGCCAGTGCCGTTACCGTCAGGCAGGCATTCCTTAATGAATGCAGCAGGCTTGATAAGGACAGCAGCATTGGAACGACCCTGCTCATTTTCCCGGATGCGTTCGCGCTGTTTGCTGATTACCTGGGTATCGTAAAAGTTGCCGAAGGGTTGATCCGCCGGAAAGGTTACGAAGGCATTTACCAGGTGGCCGGTTTTCATCCGCTATACCAGTTTGCAGACTCCCTGCCGGATGACGCGGCCAATTATACCAACAGGTCCATTTACCCCATGCTGCATTTGTTGCGGGAAGCCAGCATCCGCAAAGCAGTGTCCAATTTCCCTGACCCGGAGGGCATCCCGGCGCGGAATATTGAATTTGCGAGACGGAAAGGGGAGGAGTATATGAGGGTGTTGAGGGATAGTTGTTTGTAGGAATGATACTCCTCAACTGGTAATACAAACAAAAAAACCGCGCAATGAGAAATATAACTTTGTTCAGGAAATAGTTATCGCCGAAGCACCAGGCGAAAATGGTTTGCAGGATAAGCTTTTTTCAGGGCACCGGGACAAAACAGGCAATGCGGATATTGGCTTCGAAATACCCGGGATAAACAGAATATTCGTAAATTAGAAGTTATAGAGAGATTGGCTTCCGGATAATACCCCGCCGGATACCCCCAAATAATACCTGGTCAGCAGTACAGAATAAGTGGTATGAACATACTTATGATAATGTATCGTCAACTCCAAAATAACCTCAATCAATTATTTTTATGAGACAAATCTGCACCGCACTTATTTCGCTATTTTTCCTGTACGCGTGTATCAACCGCAATGCGGCAAAGGAAAGCCAATCACCCGATAAAATTTCCCAGTCAGTTGGTTGTTATAATCCGCGCACAACGGACAAAGACTGGTATACTTCCGGCAGGAAAGCGCCAATGTTTGAAGGTTTGGAAGGCATTGATTTCAGGATTTCGACTTCGGTTAAAGAAGCGCAGTCGTATTTTAACCAGGGGATGATGCTGTCCTATGGTTTTAACCATGCCGAATCTGCAAGGTCGTTTTTTGAAGCAACCCGCCTTGATTCCAATTGTGCCATGGCTTATTGGGGTCTTGCGTATGTATTGGGCCCGAATTACAATGGCGGAATGGAGGAGGATAATTTTCAACGCGCCTACGAAGCGTCCGTTAAAGCACAGTCGCTTTCCGGAAAATGCACACCCAAAGAAATTGCGCTTATCAGAGCATTGGCTACCCGGTATGCACAACAGCCGCCGGCCGACCGCAGTTCCCTGGATATTGCCTATGCTTCCGCCATGAAAAAGGTATATGCGCAATATTCTTCCGATCCGGATATAGGAGCGCTGTATGCCGAATCGATGATGGATCTGCATCCCTGGGATCTGTATGATAAAAAGACCAAAGCTCCGAAAGCGTGGACCCCTGAGTTGATCAGCGTACTGGAGCATCTTATGAAAACTCATCCCAGGCATCCCGGGGCGCATCACTTCTTTATACATGCGCTGGAGGCTTCCGCCACCCCTGAGAAAGCATTGGCAAGCGCGAAATTGCTGGATACATTGGTGCCCGGCGCCGGCCATTTGTTGCATATGCCTTCACATATTTATATCAATACCGGGGATTATCATCTTGGTTCGCTCGCTAATATCCGGGCAGTGGAGACAGACAGCGTTTATACTACCGCATGCCATGCCCAGGGAGCCTATCCCCTGGCTTATTTCCCGCATAACTACCATTTTCTGGCCGCTACGGCAACACTGGAAGGCAATACAGCATTGGCCTGGGAAGCGGCGAAAAAATTACAGCAACATACTTCTGAAGAGATCATGCGCATGCCTGGATGGGGAACATTACAACATTATTATACCATTCCTTTTTACATAGCGGTGAAATTATCGATGTGGGATACTATTGCTGCGCTTCCGGCGCCGGGAAGGGACCTTGTGTATCCCCGTGCAATCTGGCATTATGCAAAAGGAATGGCTTTTCTGGGAAAGCATGATCTGGTGAATGCGGAAAGAGAAATGGACAGCTTAAATATACTGGCAGCAGACACCATCCTTAAGGACCTCACGGTCTGGAATATCAATACCACCGCGGACCTGGTGCAGATTGCCGTGAAAGTACTGTCTGCAGGAATAGCGTTACATCAAGGGCAACCAGGTCAATCCGTTTCAATGCTGAAAGAAGCTGTTGCCATGGAAGATATGCTTAATTACAATGAGCCGCCGGATTGGTTTTTCTCAGTCAGGCATCATTTGGGAGCTGTGCTGCTCAAAGCCGGGAAGCATAAAGAAGCCGAAGAAGTTTACCGCCAGGATCTGCGAACCTGGCGGAAGAATGGGTGGGCATTAATGGGCTTATATAAGACCCTGGCGCTTCAGAAGAGGGACGTTGAGGCGCAGAAAGCCCAATCCGATTTTAATGAAGCGTGGAAATATGCTGATATGAAAATCAATTCGTCCTCCAGTATTGCCGATTAAAATGCAAACCCCGAAATTCCGATGGTAACTTCAGGGAACAGGAATAATCTTTGATCCAGACGAGTCGGCTTTCAGAATTTTATCTGAAAGCCGTTTTTTATTGTACCCATGCGGGAGCTGAACCGCTGCGGCCTGGCAGCCCCTAATGACCCTGCCGGATTTTCTCTTTCGATTATCCATGAAATTTTATCTTTATACTACCGGTATAAATATCATGTTATGGGAAGAAGGATATATGTTAACTGCGTTTTTTTATCAGCCTGCATTCTATTGTCGATAAGCAACAGCGTGGCGCAAAAGGCTTCACACGGGAAAAGCAGGTACCCGAACATCGTTATTTACCTGGCGGACGATCTTGGGTACAACGACAGCGGCCCCTATGGAAACAGGGTAGTGAGAACCCCTCACCTGGACAGCCTGGCTTCCGGCGCGTTGAAATTTACGAATGCGTTTGCGAACACGCCCACCTGCACGCCTTCGCGGGCTACTATTATGACGGGACTCATGCCCTCGCGCAATGGTTCTCATGCCAACAACGTAAACGGTTACCCGGTGAGCGAAGTACGGCCGGGAGTGTCAACCCTGCCGGCGTTGCTGCGGCAGGCGGGCTACAGGGTGGCGCTGGCAGGCAAACGCCATATTGGCCCCCTGAAGGCCTTTCCTTTTGAATGGATACCCTTGTCTGAAGTGCGGGAGCCCGGGCATGAAAACACGCCGGGATTATTTACCGATCTGAGCACCGACGCGGTGGACAAATGGTTGGCGCAGCAGGAGAGCGGCCAGCCCTTCTGCCTGGTGGTGGCGGATCATAGTCCTCATGTGATCTGGCCGCAGCGGCCGGTTTATCCCCTCGCTGATATTGACATACCTCCCAACGCCATCGCGACGGACGCTTACAGGCAGATGCGCAGCCGTTATTACACAGACGTCACAAAAATGGACAATAACCTGGGCCGCGTTCTAGGAAGCCTGGAAAAATATGGCCTGGCCGGGGAAACGCTTTTCATTTTTACTTCGGACCAGGGCGCACAGTTCCCTTTTGCAAAATGGAATTTGTATGACGCAGGCGTGCGTGTGCCGCTGCTGATAAAATGGCCGGGCAGGGTTGCCGCCGGTACCACTGATGCACTGGTAGCCCATATAGATCTGTTGCCCACGGTGCTCACGCTGGCCGGAGCCAAAGTTCCCGCCGGGCTGGATGGAATTGATTACGTGAAGGTACTGCTGGGAAAAAAACAGGCGCACCGGCAGGAAGTGTTCCTCACCCACTCCCAGGACGGGCTTATGAATATTACCCCTATGCGGGGAATACGAACGCAGCGGTATAAATTCATTGAAAACCTGTCGCCGCAGTATGCATACCATACACATATTGACGGTGCAAGGGACCACGACGGAGGCGCTTCTTACTGGATCAGCTGGGAACAGCTGGCAGAGAAAAACGACACGGCGGCAGCGCTGATAAAACGGTATCATCACCGCCCGCAGGCGGAACTATACGATGTTGTAAAAGATCCCTATGAGCTGGATAACCTGGCCGGGAAAAAAGAATACGGCGATATCCTGCTGCAGCTGAAGAAAAAGCTTTCCAGCTTTAGGGCGCAGCAAAAAGACACTATCACCGGTCCTATCCTGGACATCAGACCCAACTGGAAAAGTGAGGCGGCTTCAAAAAAGTAATCATTCAACAGTAAAAAAAGGTTCATGAAAATAAGACAAGTAATTATTACCGCCTGGCTATGCTTAACGGTTTTGACCGCCGGGGCGCAGCAAAAGCCCAATATCATTCTGATACTGACCGATGATATGGGCTCGGCCGATGTAGGCTGTTATGGCGGAAAGGTTGTTCCAACGCCGCACCTGGACAGGATGGCGGCTGAGGGAATCCGTTTCACGCAATATTACAGCGCATCGCCTATCTGTTCTCCTTCGCGGGCCGGCATTTTGACCGGCAGCCATCCCGCCAGGTGGAACCTGACCAGTTACCTGCAAACGCGAAAGGGTAATGCTGAATGCGAACAGGCGGACTTTTTACAGGCGCAGGCGCCTTCAGTAGCCAGGCTGCTGAAAAGCGCCGGATACCGTACCGGCCATTTCGGGAAATGGCACCTGGGCGGCGGAAGGGATGTTAAGAACGCGCCCTCCATCCGGGAATATGGTTTCGATGAATACAGCAGCACCTGGGAAAGTCCGGACCCGGATCCACTGCTTACTTCCGGCAACTGGATATGGTCAAAGACCGACAGCATAAAGCGTTGGGACCGCACAGGATATTTTGTGGACAGAACGCTGGCTTTCCTGGCGGCCAACAAGGGCACGCCCTGTTTTGTCAATCTCTGGCCGGACGATGTGCATACACCCTGGGTGCCGGGCGAAGCAGAAATGAACACGATGCCCAAGGGGGCGGAGAGCCGGCGGCAGTTTGAGGAGGTGCTGGCCAGTTACGACAAACAGATCGGGAGGCTGCTGGAAGGCCTGAAGAAGCTGGGGCTTGATCAGAATACGCTGATCGTTTTCACCTCGGATAACGGCGCGCTGCCAACCTTCGGATTCCGTTCCGGAGAATTCCGGGGCACTAAATTGTCGCTTTATGAAGGGGGGATCAGAATGCCGCTGATCGCCAGGTTTCCGGGCAGGATAAGGCCGGGGAAAGTGGATAGTGTTTCAGTGCTGAGCGCTACGGACCTGTTGCCGACTTTTTGCCGCGTGGCCGGCATCGCGGGTAAAGCGCTGCCTGAAACGGACGGCATGAACCGCGCTGATGTGCTGCTGGGCAAACCCTCGGCTCAGCGGCGCACGCTGTTCTGGGAATACGGCCGCAACCAGACCTCGTTTCATTATCCCCGCGGCAGGGACCGGAGCCCGTCATTGGCAGTGCGCGACGGCAAATGGAAGCTGCTGGCCAATGCTGATGGTTCCACGGCAGAGCTGTATGATCTTGAAAATGATCCTTCCGAGAACAGCAATGTCGCAATTCAATATGCAGATATCTCAGCCCGGCTGAAAGAAAAATTGCTCAGCTGGTACCGGTCGCTTCCCCCGTTAAAAAAATAATGACCCGGTCTGACCGCCAGGATGCTTATTTTGACGATAATTTCCAGAGAAAATGAACGAGATACCGGTTAAATCCAAGATCACGGCGGAAAGCCTGTTTAAGATAAGCATGATGAAGACGGTCATCAAGCCTACCCGGCCTCATCGCCATGCGGATTATCATGAGCTGATCTTCCTGGATGAAGGTTCGGGATTTCATGAGATCGATGATATGAGCTTCGAGGTCGCTCCGCCTGTGGCTTTTTACATCAGACCGGGGCAGACCCATTGCTGGAACTTCTCCGCATTGCCGAAGGGATTTGTGCTGCTGTTCAGGGAAGAACTGCTGCTGAAAGAAGATATCGGCATTTTGTATGAATTCCCCGCGATTATTTCCCTCGCAGATCAACCGCAGTTGTTCCGCTTGGTGTCGGAGTTATATGGCGAACACCAGGTTGCCGGCACCGGTTATTCCGTGTGTAGCGCATATCTTCATTTGCTGGTCACGAAACTGAAAATGATCTCGGGGATGAGTAACGGCGCAGGTACTTTTGCGGATGTTGTTTTTCAACAGTATAAACGCCTGGTAAACGATCATTTCCTGGATAAGAAGCAATTAAAATTTTATGCCGGTACATTGAATACTACCATCGCAACTTTAAATGAGATCTGTAAAAGATCGTCCGGTAAAACGGCTTCTTCCGTCATTAACGAGAGGGTTTTACTGGAGGCAAAAATGCAGCTGTCCGCTACAGCTTTGCCGGTGAAGGAGATCGCGGCCAATCTTCAATTCTCCGATGCGCCTCATTTCGTCAAGTTTTTCAAGCTGAATACAAACTTAACCCCCGGGAAGTATCGCGAACTGGCGCTTTTAAAAAAATAATTCTACAATCATTGCCCTGAATTTTACAATCCCCGTCCAAATCTGGCGAGTATATTTGCAGCGGTTTAACAATCGTCCGGATGAACTACAGATTTATTTTCCTTTCCATATTACTGATGACCGCCCAGGCGGCTATGGGGCAAAAAGCGTCCATTACAGGAACTATTAACGATAAAAAGGACGGCCAGCCGCTGGAATATGCCAGCGTTGCGGTGTTCAGCAACGCCGATTCCTCCCTTGTTACCGGCGCCCTGACCCGGGCAAACGGCGGCTTTGCATTGGAAAAGCTGGCGCCCGGGAATTACTACCTCAGAATTTTGTACATGGGATATGAGACCAGGTACATCGGGAACCTGGCATTAACGGCAGGGCAGCAGCTGAACCTGGGGCAGACCCCGCTTGCGCGGAGTAGCGCGTTGCTGGAGCAGGTAAATATCACCGGGGTGCAATCCAATGCTTCAAACAGGATCGATAAGCAGACATTTCGCGCGGGGCAGTTCGAATCCGCAAAAGGAGGGAGCGCCATTGACGTGCTGAAGAACCTTCCTTCTGTGTCGCTGGACGGCGAAGGAGGGATCAGCGTGCGGGGTTCGTCGGGTTTCCTGGTGATGATCAACGGGAAGCCGGTAGTTACGGATGCCCGGACGGTCTTAAGCCAGCTTCCGGCAAATGCCGTTGAGAATATAGAGCTGGTCACCGCGCCATCCGCGAAGTATGATCCGGATGGTAAAGCCGGCATCATTAATATCATCACCAGGAAAGGGGCTGCCGACGGGTTCAGCATTTCCGCCAATGCACAGGGGGGGCTGCCCAGTACGGGCGATCATGGTAACAAGGAAAAGCCGAAACGTTTTGGCGGCGATCTGACCGTCAACTTCAAAAAGAATAAATGGGATATTTCCGTCGGCGGCAATTATACCCGGAATGATAATGCGGGTTACCGGGAAGGGGATGTCTATACCAAAAACTTTTCCACCGGTATCATAACCCGGTTCCCCTCAAACGGCGAAAGGAGCTTTGATAAATACAATTATGCGGGCCGCGCTTCTGCCACCTTTTCGCCGGATTCGAATAACACCTTTTCCGCGGGAATTTTCATCGGTAAAAGATACCAGGCCCGGCTGGCGGATATCCTGTACAATAATACCGCTTCGCGCATGGCCAATGGCGAGCTGATCAGCAGTACCACCTATTTTAATTCAAACCTGCAAACAAAGCAGGGGAATTTTTACCTGGGAAATGTGGATTATACCCACAGGTTCCGCAACAGATCTGCGCTTACGGCTTCCGCGTTGTTTGAAAGCGCCCGGCTTTTTGGCAATACCAGGAACAAAAACCTGGTTTACCCTGAAACCGGCGGGGTATTGCAGGAAGTCTATAATCCATATGAGAACCCGATTGACGGATACAGGTTCAAACTGGATTATTCGGTCAATATCGGGAAAGGGAAACTGGAAAGCGGCTACCAGTTCAGGCACGACAGGCAGGACGGAAAATTTGATTACTTCGTAACACCCGCAGCCTCCCAACCGGATGCGGACCGGTTCAGGGGATCCGCCCGCGCCCGCAACCAGATCAATTCCGTTTATACCCAATATTCAGGAAGCCTGAAAAAACTGGAGTATGTGGCGGGGCTGCGGTATGAATACGCCGCCAGGACCGTGGAACTTTCCTATGATCCAACGCCGCACAAACTTGATCTGTCCAATTTATTTCCTTCCGCAAACCTGCTGTACACCATCAACAAAGGGTGGAAGGCAAAAGCGGGATACAGTAAAAGGATCCAGCGCACCAATAATTTTGAATTGAATCCGATTCCCGAGCGGGAGCATTCCGAAACCCTGGAGCAGGGAGATCCTGATCTGCTGCCCTCATTTACAGATCTGGCGGAAATAGGCTCGATCCACAATTTCAAAAAAGGTTCTTTTTTTGCGACCCTGTATTACCAGCACATCAAAAACCCGATCCAGCGGGTAAACAGCGTGTATGCCGATACCATTTTAAACCGGGTGTTCACCAACGCCGAAGCGGCCACTGCAATTGGTCTGGAGGCCGGAGCTAATTTTGAGCCAACGAAATGGTGGAGCTTATACCTGGGCGGCAATATTTATAACTATAAGATCAAGGGTGACCTCAATATACTGGGAGAGAAATCTTCCGTCAACAATACGAACTGGGTGTATTCCATCAATGCGAATACAAATTTTAAGCTGGGACCGTCATGGAGCCTCCAGGCGAATGTGAACTACCTTTCCGCCCGGCCCACCGCCCAGGGCGAAGATTCCAGGTTCCTGGTGCCCAATGCTTCATTGAAAAAGACATTCCTGAACGGGCGCTTTTCCGCCACGCTGCAATGGCAGAATATTGACCTCGGTATGAAACAGACGCAGCGGCAGCGCATCTCCACCAGCGGCCCGGATTTTTACACTACGACAAATTACATTTACGAAACGGATGTGTTCCTGATCAACCTTAGTTATAACCTGAACAGGCTGAGCGGGAAATCAAAACTTCCGAATAGCGAGTTTGGGGATAAGGAGTTTTAAAAATACAGTTACGTTTATGTTGCTGGCGGCTTTTCTTCAACCTATAGGGGACCGCCGCTGGCTTATTAATCGAATGCAAAAAAAGCAGCCCACTCCCGGGCTGCTTTTTTTAAAAGGTTGATGTTAGCCTTACAACGCCTTAAACAGCAACTCAGCCACCGGCTCTGCCGAAGCGGGGTTCTGCCCGGTTAATAATTTACCGTCTGCAATTGCGAAAGGTTGCCAGTCTGCTCCTTTCTGGTACAGGGCGCCAAGTTCTTTCAAACGGTCTTCCAGCGAAAAAGGCACTGCCGTAGTAGTCTGGCCCGCCTGCTCCTCGCTGTTGGTGAAGCCAGCCACCTTTTTGCCTTTGATCAAAGGATCACCGTTGGCGGCTTTTGTATTCACCAGTGCCGCGGGGCCATGGCATACCAGCGCTACCGGCTTGCCTTTTGCATAAAAGGTTTCGATGATGGATATGGAGATCTTATTCTCAGGCAGATCCCAGGTAGGGCCGTGGCCGCCGGGATAGAACACGGCATCATAGTCCTCCGGGCGGATGTCCGCCAGTTTTTTAGTACGGTTCAGTTTTTCCCGGGCAGCTTTATCTTCATTGAATTTTTTTACGCTCGGCGTAACGTACCCGGGCTGCTGGCTTTTTGGGTCTATAGGCGCAATGCCGCCTTCCGGGGTAGCGATGGTAATGTCCACGCCTTTAGCCTGCAGGTAATAGTAGGGAGATGCGAACTCTTCTATCCACGTACCGGTAGGCTGGCCAGTGGTTTTTATTTTGTCTGTGGAGCTCAGCACAAACAGTACTTTTTTCTGTTTCATATCTGACTTTTTGGTGTTAGACTGCTGGGCATGGCCTGTGATTGTGGTGAAAAACGACCAGGTGCACAGGAGTATTTTTGTTATTGTTTTCATACTTTATTTATTTTGTGCAAAGATCATTACAGACCGGCCTACTGTCCAATGAGCCGGGTCACACTTATGATGTGATGTATATCACATAAAAAACAACGCCCTTTATGGAGCATATTTTTCGCAAGCAGATTGAAAAGATCGTATCGCTTACTGACAGCGAGTTTGAGCATATACTTTCGTTTTTTATCCGGAAAAAATATAAGAGGCATCAGTTTGTGATACAACAGGGCGACCCGGTGAATTATGAATTTTTGGTGCTGTCCGGCCTGTTAAAGAGTTATATCCTGGACGATGACGGGAAAATGCATATCCTGCAGTTTGCAATGGAAGACTGGTGGTTGTCTGACTACACCGCCTTTCTGACCGGAACGCCGGCTACCTCTTTTGCGGACTGCCTGGAAGACAGTGAGCTGCTGGGCATCACGAAAGAGAATAAAGACAAGCTGTGCAGTGAAATGCATAAGATGGAGCATTTTTTCCGCGTAAAATCCAACTACGGGTATGTCGCTTTACAGCGCCGCATCTTATCGCTGCTTAGCAATAATGCCCAGGAAAAATACAGGCAGCTGTTCGAATTATACCCTTCCCTTTTCCAGCGCGTGCCCAAAGCGCTGCTGGCGTCATATATCGGCGTGTCAAGAGAAACCCTGAGCAGGCTGACGATATCTCCCGACCTGTTATGAGGCTAGCAATTCAATTATTTTTTCGTTTTCGATAATGATCATTCCCTGCCTGTCGCTGGTAATGCCCGGCGTAAGCATATAGGGATAACGGGGAATATTTCCGTCCATTACAGTGGGGAGGTAAGAGAACCGGATGTTGCCGCATTGTTCCCTCAGCGCATCGCCCGCTTCAATGATGTGCGTGGAGATGATAAAAAAGCAGTTCCGGTACTTTGAAAACGCCGCGGTAATGGCCAGTGTGGCGTCGTAGGCGTCTTTCACGTTGGTGCCTTTGAACAGCTCGTCGAAAATGACGATCATGTTTTTTCCGCTGCTTACTTCCTCCGCTACTCTTTTGACCCTGAGCACTTCCGCATAAAAATGACTGTAGCCCATATTCAGGTTATCCGGCACATTGATGGAGGAATAGAGCCCGTCGCGCACGGAGAAGGTCATGTCTTTCGCGGCCAGGGGGAACCCCATGTGCGCCATATATACCGCGATACCGAAGGATTTCATGAGCGTGGATTTCCCTGCCATGTTCGCGCCGGTGAGGAAAATCACGTTCTCCTGTTCGTCCAGCGACAGCGGGTTGGCCACTGCATTGCTGAGGCCCGGGTGTGTGAGGGCCGTAGTGCTGAATACATTTTTTTCAGCAGGCAGGGCGCGGGCATAGGATAAATTTTTTTCCCGGGCCACTGAGCTGACGGCAATATATACATCCAGCTGGTAAATGGTGTCCAGCAATATTTCCATCTCCCTGCGCAGGGTATTGCGCAGCAGCTGATCGTATTTCGCGGCTTTCATGACGCCAAGCTCTTTTGCCCCGCGTTCTTTTTCCAGCCAGGCCAGCCTTTTGTCCGCCAGCACCTCCACGGCGGGCTGCAGCAGCTCAATGTCCAGTGGTTTCAGCAGGTCTTTCAGCGCATGGAGGGCTTCAATGGTCGCGGTCAGCCCGCTTTGCAGCTGTCCGTACTGATCGTCTTTCAACAGCGTGCCCATCATCTTTTTACGCAGCATGCCTGCCGCGGCGGTTACTATATTGCCGGCGGCCCCGGCGCCCAGGTAATTTTCAACGAAGCGGAACGATTCATGCCGGAACGGGAAAGTTATTTTTTGCGCCTGGAAGTACCGGAAAATGAAGCTGCGTTTGTTGATGGCCGCCGCGTCGGTCAGCGGCTGGTGAAACATCTCTTCCAGCAAACGCCCGCCGCCTGCGGTATGCACTTTGTTAAAAAGATTGAAAACGGAATGCGGCCGGAACCGGCCCAGCAGCCCCAGGTCGTCCAGCGTTTGTTTATCTGCAATAAAGCTCATGCTGATGTCTTTTTTTTGATACCGGCTTCAAGTATATCCATGATGCCTTCGTTGTTGATAATGATCATGCCGTGGCGGTCGTCCGTAATACCATCATCCAATGTATATGTGTATACGGGATTGCGCCCGTTCATGCGGGTGGGCAGGTATACGAAACGTACGTTGGGGCAGGCCTGTTTCAGCACTCCTCCCGCTTCGATGATGTGCGTGGAGATCACGAACAGGCTGTTCCTTTTACCTGCAAACCCTTTAGTGATGGCGATCGTGGCCTCGTAAGCGTCTTTTACGTTTGTGCCGCGGAACAGCTCATCAAAAACGATCAGCAGGTTCTTCCCCAGGCTCAGCTCATTCGCCATCTTTTTTACACGCAGCACTTCCGCGTAGAAGTGGCTGGCGCCCATGCCCAGGTTATCCGGCAGGTTGATGGTGGTGTAAATACCGTCCAGCACGGAAAACTCCATCTCCTTCGCCGCCACGGGAAAACCCATATGCGCCAGGAACATGGCGATGCTGAAAGATTTCATGAAGGTGGACTTCCCGGCCATATTTGCGCCTGTGAGGAATATTACATTGCCTTCCGGCGTGATGGTGATATTATTCGGCACCGCGTTTTTCACCTGCGGGTGGTACACGCCTTGCAGCCGTACCCTATGCTGCCCGCGGGGTAAAGCCTGCGGGAATGCGAACTCCCGCTCCTTCGCTACCCTGGCGATGGACAGATACACGTCCAGGAAATAAATGTGGCGGAGCAGCTTTTGAATATCCTCGCGGTGGCGGAAACGCAACAGTACGTCGAACTCGGCGATGGTGGCGGGCTGCAGCTTGCCTTTGCTTTCGATAATGGGCGAAAAGGCCGGTTCGGAAAGGATAACGGAGATGGCCGCTTTGTCCCCGGCATAAAAATGTTCTTCAGGAATGTGCAGGCCGGCAATAAATGTTTTTGCGCCTTTCAGCAGTTCCGTAAGAGCGTTCACGCCATTGTACACCTGCTTTGTTTCGGCATCCAGGGCAATGATATTGCTGAGCTTTTTTGTAACGGAATGCTCCTGGGCGCTGAGCCTGGTGCGTTCATCAGTATTGGCAAGATAAGGCTCAGCTGCGTCGAAAAGCGCGCCCTGGAAAGGGAATGGCGTGCCCGCTTCCGCAAAGTGGCGGATGATGCCGCAGCGGCGGTTGATAGCCGGATCGTCTGACAAAGGATACCGGAACATCTCCTCCAGGATCGCTGCGCCACCTCTTGTGGCGCAGCGGTTGAAGATGTTGTACACGGAATCGCCGCCATGTTTGCCGAAGATGTTCAAATCTTCCAGTGTCTGTTTATCTGTCGTGAATAACATGTTGCTTTTTATTTTCTTTTACGCCTGATCAGCAGGATGGCGCCAAAAGCCAGCAGGGTGGCGGGCGCTATCCAGAGATACATCAGGCGGAGCAGGCCCATATCATCCTGTGAGGGGTTTACGCGCGTGTCTTTCGGGTCAGGGCGGGAAGCGTCTATAGGAAATTCCCCGTTGCTCAGCCAGCTGAACAGCGCGGTGGTGAATATGAAATTGGCGGTACCGGGGCGGCGCAGGCCCTGGTTGCTGATGAAGTCCGCATCGCCGGCCACCACGATACGCTGTTCCCTGCCGTTTACCTGCCGGGTGAGGCTCGCGACAGTCGGGATAGGGCCTCTTACATCGCCGTCAGCGGCGGAAAAGCTGACAGTCGCCACGGCGGTTCGCGGCCTGCTGCCGGGCCCGCCGTAAGGGCCTTCTTCCACAGCCATTTCCTCTGCCGGAGCTGAAGTTACTTGCGGTTTTGCAGCCGGCGCTTTGCTCTTTTCCTCTTTGGAAGGGGCATTGCTTTTTTTCGCGGTGAATGAAGTGTTGGCAGCTGCGCCGTCCTTCGGTGTTTCGCCCGTTTTCTTCACGGCAAAGGTGACAGGGCTGTCGGTGTTCTCAGCGGCCACCGCGTTGGTCACCATCTCCAGGTCAAGCGGTTTGAGCCTGTTCCAGGTGAGCTTTGCGTCGGATACCAGCAGCGGTTTGATGGCATAGGCGCTGTTGCCGGTAAAGGCAAGGCCGGCCGTACTGGGCATGAATACCTTCACGCTGTCTTCCGCTCTTTTGGCCAGGGGTTTGGAAAATCCGGCCGCGGTTTTCGTGAGGTCCGGCATTACCTGGTCCGGCGCCATCTCGGCGCTTTCCTGTATGATCATGCCTTCCGTAAGCTGTACGCCCAGCTCCTGCAGCAACGGGTTCACTATCGCCTGCCTGCCGGGTTCGCCGGCTATCAGCAGGTTGCCGCCGTTCCGGATGTATTGCTGCAAACGCTCCATGGCAGCGGGTGCGATCGGTATCCTGGGGTCCGCTATTACCAATGTGGAAATATCGGCGGGAATATCTGTCGTGTCCAGCGAAATGCTCAGTACATCAAACCCCTGGTTCACCAGCGAGTTGCGGAAAGTGGGGTAGTTGGTAAGTATCTTATAGTCGCGGTCAGACATTTTACTGATATTCCTTTCCAGGTTGCCGGTGAGGAAAGCGATCTTCGGCAGCTTTGCCTGCTGGAGGCGTTTCAGCGCAGCGGCCACCTCGGTTTCGCCGGGCCACATGGTCTGGTCGTCGAACACGCGCAGGAAAGTGGTCCTGCCTTTCCATTTCAGCTGCATCACATAACGGTTCTGCTCGGGCCGAAGGTCTATGATCTTCCGCATTTCTTCCGGCGATTTGAAGCTTTTGAGGTCTATCTCCTGGTTCTTGGCGTATTGCTGCGCCATTTCTTTCAGGTTTTTGCCGGGATAGGCCTTCCAGATAAAGTCGTTGCCTTTTGCGCTGTCGTAATAGTTTATGGTATTCAGTTTTATATTATTCCTGAATCGCAGGTACGGCGCCCAGCGGTCGGAATTGGCGTTGTACGAGGCGGGGTCGCCCAGGAAATAGAACCGGTCCAGCAGGTTGTTATAGGCGGTTATCTCCAGCGGCTCGTCACCCAGCTCCGTGAGTATCTTTTGCACTTTAGGCGTGAGCGTTCTGCTTTTGTTGGCAGTGGCGTCGTAATAGCCGATCAGCGAGGGAATTGAGCTGATATAGCCGATCAGCAGCGCGGAGGCTACAATGGCGATGTATCTTCCCGCTTTCACCATAGCCGGTTTTGATTCCATGCCCGCTTTCAGCTTAAAAATGCTGAGGCCGAGGAAAATATACACGATCACGCAGAAATAGATCACGTCTTTGGTGGTCAGCAAACCGACCAGCATACTTTCCGTACGGCCCCGGATAGACAGGAAGTAGGTAAGCTCCCGTACAAATTCGATGCGCTGCCACAGCGTGCCGATATAGCTCAGGATGCCGATCATCACGAAGGTGCAGATGGCGGCTACTACCTGGTAAGTGGTGAGGCATGACATGAACAGGCCGATGGCTGAATAGGCACAGAGCAGCAGGTAAAATCCCAGCAGGCCGGTGAGGAGCATGCCGGTATCGAGATGAGGTATCTGGAAAAGACCTGTGATCACGAAGATGCTAACAATGGCTACCAGCAGCAGGCTGTAGATCATCATGGCGAGATATTTGCCAAACACGATCTCCCTTACGCTGATAGGCGAGGAGTACAGCAGCTTGATGGTGCCGCTGCCGGTTTCGCGGCTGATGAGGCTCATGGTGAGCAGCGGGATATACAGGTAAAGATTCTGCATGACGCCCTGGAACAAGCCGCCACGGCCTAAAAAGATCTGTTCGGTGAGAGACATGGGGCCTCCCATCATGACCACTCCGCGCATTTCCTGCATGCGGGCCATGCCGCTTACGCTTCCCAGGTATGCAATGCCGCATTGTACGAGGAAGACGATGAGCAGGAACCACGCAATGGGCGAGTAGAACAAGGTGCGCAACTCGGTTTTCGCAATTCTGAATATTGTTTTCATACTTATTTTTTATGGAGCTAATGCAGTCCCGCTTTGCGGGATCGCACTTAATTATGTTGTTGAGTGGATAATTGCTTGAATATTTCATCCAGCGCGCTTTTGTCGAGGCTGATCTCCCGCAGCCTCCAGCCGTGCTGCACGCTGGCCGTTACGATCCTTTCCGTGATGTCCTGGCCGCCGCTGAAGTAAACGCGTACCTGGCGTTCCGTCAGGAAATCCACGCGGGTAACGCCTTCCAGCCTTTGCAGTTCCGCTGCGGAAGGAGGATTCTCCATATGGATCAGCACGCTGTGCGGTTCCACGTAGTTGTTGAAGGCGTCCATCGTGTCGGAGAATACGATCCTGCCGCTTTCGATCATCTTGATCTCTTTGCAGAGCAGCTGTACTTCCGAGAGGATGTGAGAGGAAAAGATCACGGCCCTGTCCTGCGCGATCTCTTTTATCAGCGCGCGCACTTCGATGATCTGGTTCGGGTCCAGGCCGTTGGTAGGTTCATCCAGCACCACGAGCTTCGGGCGGTGAACAATGGCTTGCGCAATGCCCACGCGCTGGCGGTAGCCGCCTGAAAGGTTGCGGATGAGGCGGCTGCTGTAATGGTCGATGCCGCAGCGTTCTTTTGCTTCTTTGATAGCGGGTTTCATGGCGTCTTTCGGCATGAGGCGGAGGCCTGCGCAGTAGCTGAGGTATTCGTCCACGGTGAGGTCCATATACAGCGGCGGGTTCTGCGGCAAAAAGCCGATCTCTTTCTTAGCCTGCTCAGGCTGCTCGCGCATGCTGATGCCGTTGATGTACACATTCCCTTCGGTCTGGTTCAGCGCGCCGCAGAGGATGTTCATGGTGGTGGATTTACCCGCCCCGTTTGATCCCAGCAGCCCTACGATCCCCGTCTGTGCTATTTCCATGTTGATGTCACGGATGGCCCAGGCGCTGGAGTACCGGTGGGAGAGGCGCTCAAGTTTTACGATACTGGTCATAATGGTATGAGTGTTATGAGTTTGATATGTTTATGATTTGGGCATGGCCGGGGCTTTGCCGGGCATTGCGCAGGTGCTGCGGCATGCCCGGCAGTGGTTGGCCTCCGGCCCTGGATTGCCTGGTGTTATGGATTGTCCGGCATTTCAGGATTTGCGTCTGTAAAAAAGCGCGGGAACTTCAGCACCCAGCGGTTGGGCTGCCGCAGCGTGTATACGGCAGTGCTGCCGTCCTCGTTGTACATGGTATGTGTATGAGCCGTACCGGCGAACAGGGGGTCTACGGACAGCCGGCGCATGTCGAACCAGCGGTAGCCGTCCATCGCAAATTCGCGGATACGCTCTTCGATGACAAACTTTACCAATGCGGTCCGGTTACCTGCGATAGCCGCGGGCACCACTGCGCCGGCAGGCGGCATCCTGTGCCTGCGGAGCGTTTCCAGGTCCGCTGCCGCGCCGGTGAGATCGCCGGTTCTGGCTTTGCATTCTGCGAGCAGCAGGTACAGTTCGGAAAGCTCCAGGCCGAACCTGGAGAACTGGTTGGTTTGAAAAGGCGCGCCGTATTTGCGGAGCCTTCCGGCGGGGTTGACGGAGTTGTCCGGGTTTTTGCTGGTGTAGAACAGCAAACGCAGGTCGTCCGGGCCGAACAGCGCCTGTGCCTGCGGGGTGAGCACCAATCCGTCTGAACCGGTCTGGTTGCCGGTGTAAAAGCCGCTGGTGTAAATTTTGGAGACAACGGATTCACGCAGGTCGAGCAGGTTCAGGTTGGGACCGTTAGGGCCGGCAACCGGGTCGATAGGCATAAAAGCGCCGCCGGGAGCAAGGGTTTGATTGTAGTCGTACAGGGAGGTCTGGCCGTTCGCGGTAACATGTACCAGCGCGTCTTTCAGCAGCGGCAGCGCTTCGCTGTATTTGCCCATGAACACATAGACCTTGCCCAGTAAGCCTTCCACGGCGGGCCTGGACATGCGGGTAACGATCGGCTGCTTCGCCGGTATGTCCGCCAGCGCATCGTTCAGGTTTTTCACAATAAAATCATAAGTGCCCTGTAAAGTGCCACGCTGGAAATCATCTTTGTTCACATCAGGAACATCGGTGAAAGGAAACCCAAGGTCGGAAGCCGCGGTGGAAGCGGAATACGGCTTGCAATAGAAATTAGCCAGGTTAAAGATGGTAAACGCGCGTGTGGCCATCGCTTCGGCGCGGATACCTTTTTTTTGCGCTTCGGTGCCGCCTTCGGAACCCATCACTTCATCCACGATCTTATTCAGCTCGTACATCATGCGGAGGTTCATATTTAATGTGAAGGGCGTTTCACTTGGCTGTGGATAAACGCTGTCTTTCCACTGGAAAAGCGCGTCACGGATCGGGCTCTTGTTCACGAAGTAAGGCCTTTCAGCCGCCACTTCATCCCCCATCAGCTGGGCCTCGCCCCATCCGCCTATGTTATAGCAGATATAGAAATCCGGATCGTTCATCAGCTTGTCGTAATCCTGCGTGGTGGTAGCTACCAGGCTGCCCTGCGGCACTATTTCCAGCCAGCTCTTTTTGCAGGCGGCGAAGGCGCCCAGCAGGAATATTGAAATAAGAATATGTTTCTTCATGGATGTCTCTTTAAAAATTAAAACGAAAGGTTTACGCCCAGGCTGTAGCTGTGCATCACCGGTGCGGAATACCCGTATTCCGGATCGATATCGGCATCGTTCGCGGCCCATACGAGGAAGTTGGTGGCCTGTGCGTAAATGCCGGCACGCTGTATTTTCAGGAACCGCAGCGCCTGCGGTTTCAGGTCATAAGAAAGCGTAACATCCCGCAGCTTTATATAAGATGCGCTCACTACGTTAATGTCGCCCTGTGTATAGTAGGAAACATTCCTGCGCTGCGAGCTGGTGAAATAATCCGGTACATAGGAGGGCACATTGGTAAAGGCTTCGTCTCCCGGTTTCTTCCAGCGGTCCAGGAAGAAGGGCGGGATATTACCGCTGCCGAAGCTGCCGGAGCTTGCCAGCCTTCCTTCATAAAAAGTATTTACCGGCTTGCGCATCACATGACCCATGTTATAGATCATGTTCATGGAAAGGCTAAGCCCTTTGTAGCTGAAGGTGTTGCTGAAACCGCCGGTGAACCTGGGCGTGGAGGTGCCCATGTACTTGATATCTTCCAGCTTGGCGATGTTGTAAGCTTTGGATGTGCTTTTATCCGCAAGGTAGATCAGCGGATCGCCCATATTGTCCAGGCCGGCGAACTGGTAGGCGAACAAAGGATTGTTCGGGTAGCCAACCAGGTAAGGAACATTGCCCATCCTGGCGTTTACAGTGTTGGAAAATGCGCTCGGTTTGCTATAGGAGATCAGTTTATTCCTGTTATGCCCGAGAGTAAAGGAGGTTGCCCAGATGAAATTTTTGGTGCGGATGTTCTCAGACCGGATGCTGAGCTCCAATCCCTTATTCTGCAATTCGCCGATGTTACCGGTGAGGGAGCTATATCCTGAAAAAGGATTCAGGATGGTGGTGCCTATCAGGTCTGTGGTTTTCCTTTGATAGAGTTCTATCCCGCCGCTGATCCTCCGGTTGAGCACTGCAAAATCGATACCGAAATTGATATTATCGGTTCTCTCCCAGGTCAGCGTTTTATTGGCTACGCCGGACAGTTTATAGGAGTCGCCGGCTGCAAGGGGATGCAGGAAGGATTCTACGTTGGTGAAAGACCGCAGCACGTCGTATTGTGATGCGGCGCCTACATACGGGGAGTTGCCGGTAATGCCGTAGGTGGCCCTGATACCAAGGTCGTTGAGCCATTTAACGCGGCTCAGGAATTTTTCCTGGCTCAGCCTCCACCTGGCGCCCATGCTCCAGGCGGGTTTATTCTGTGAAGAAATCTCGCTGGCGAACATATTACTGTAATCCTGCCGGATGCTGAGATCCAGGTTGTACCGGCCATTCATCATACTGTAGCTGCCAAGGCCGAAATAGGAAATGAACCGGGTGATGTCCTTGCTGGTCTGGAAGGGTACAACGGAAAGATAGCCGTATCCCGTGACGGTAGGAAAAACTCCTGCCCTCAGCCTTTCGTAATCCAGCAGGGCGTAGGTGCCCAGCGCATCGTCGTAACCGGGAATGGCAATGCTTCTCCTGAAGTTCATGCCTTCCTGTACTTCCTGGCCGGCCTGCAGAAGAAGTTCGTCCTGGCCTTTGCGGAATTTGGCGGAATACGCGAGCTGGTTACGGACGGTCCAGTTGCGCTGGTCGCTGGTATTGGTGGTGAGGCGGCCGCCGGTGCGCGGGTACAGGTATTCCGGCACGCCGTTGTTCACAACGGTCAGGCTGAGCTGCTGCTTGCGTTCTTCCAGCGCTTTGTTGTCCGCATATGTAGTGCTGGTGCCGGGCGCTTTCTGGTAGCCGTAGGTGCCGGCGAACATCAGGCCCTTGAACAGTTTTACGGA
The DNA here is from genome assembly GCF_052044405.1 of Chitinophaga sp. 22620. Taxonomy (NCBI): domain Bacteria; kingdom Pseudomonadati; phylum Bacteroidota; class Chitinophagia; order Chitinophagales; family Chitinophagaceae; genus Chitinophaga; species Chitinophaga sp. 22620. Next base: position 913,306 of record NZ_JBQEMV010000002.1, read on the forward strand.
AACGTTGGCTGTTACATTGATGGCGAGAAGATTGGATTCGGAATAACCGTATTCTGTTTCCTTAACCGGATCAAAATCCATGTTGATACCGCTCCTGGCTGCATAGTCCTGGCTAACGGAATCCAGGTAGCCGTTCAGGTAATTTATGTTCAGGCTATTGCCGGACGCATCACGGAACAGCTGGTAGGGCAGGAAGCTATAAGTGACGGGAGCGGGTCTTTTATTTTTGCTGAGCGTATTGATCAGTGAGGTGTTCAGCGAAACCTGCACGCGGTTGCCGGCATTAACGTTCTGCGTAAGATTGAGCTTGTAGGAATTGCTCCTTTCCCCCGGTGCATCGCCCTGTGTGCCAGTATAGCCCAGTGACGCGTAGAAGGAATAGGTGTTGCCGCCGCCGTTTACAGACACGGTATGATTGGTGGTAATGGCATGCCGGTACCAGATGTCCCTGATCTGGTCCTGGTTGTTGATGGAAGCAAGACTGTCCAGCCTGCGGTTGGCCTCGGCCGCTGAAATGCGGCCCAGCGCCTGGTCGTACAATATGCGGTCGTGCGGGGCGAAGAAACTTTGTGACCTGTAGGGATATGCCACGGGATTGAATACTTCCTTCGCCGCGTCTATATATTGCCGGCTGGTCATCATCGGCGCATAATCAAAGTTTGGCTTTTCGGAATAGTTCACGAAGCCGTTATAATTCACGGACATGCGCTGGTTCTTCGCGCCTGATTTGGTGGTGATCACCACTACGCCGTTGGCGGACCTTGCGCCCCAGATGGCCGCGGCGGCTGCGTCTTTCAGTACGGTAATGTCTTCAATATCATCGGGGTTTACGGCGCTCATATCCGCTACGATCACACCGTTCAGGACATATAAGGGAGTTGTTTCCAGCCGGCTGGAGCCTATTCCACGTATAACGCTTTTGCGCAGGGATACGCCGCTGCCGTTGCGGTTTATATTATCGCTGTTGGTGCCGACGAGGATCTGCATTCCGGGTATCTGCCCTTCCAGCCGGGCAATCACATCCATAGTGCCGGTGCGTTTGCTGAAAATATTCATGTCGGCCTTACCAAAGGAACCGGTAGCCCTTTCTTTGTCCAGGCTCTGGTAGCCGGTGTTGTATACGATGATGCTGGTGAGGTTGGTAATGCGCTGTTTCAAGACGACCCGTACAAAGGCCCTGGAATCGGCGGGTATGGTGATATTCTCGTAATTAATGCTGGTAAACCGGAGGGAGTCGCCTTCCACTATGCGGTTCAGCTCAAAAATCCCTCTTTCGTCCGTCACGGTGGCGATCATGCTTTTACGGGCAAACACCGTTACGCCGGGAATGGGCAGCTGTTTTTCATCTACCACAGCGCCGCGTACTACCATAAACGGGGGGGCTTCTTTTTTATTGACGAAAATGGTCCGCCCCTGTATCACGAAATCGAGCTGCTGGCCGGCCAGTATCATTTCCAGCGCGGTTTGCAAGGGGGTATCGTTGAGCTGGACATTCACGGTGCCGGCACTGTCCAGGTCTTCCGCGCGGTAGAACACGCGGTAGTCCGTTTGCTGCCTGATCACTTTGAACATCTGTTCAAGGGAAGCAGGCTTGCCGGTGTAAGTGACCGTTTGTGCCGAAGATTTGGCGCTGCTCTGAAGGATGGCTGCCAGGATAAGCATGAATGTGATCCTCATGACTAAAAAGATTTTTTTGCAGGCGGCGCGGCGGAAGATCGATCCATGGCTCCGCGGCATCGCGGCTGCGTTTTTGGTTGACAGGCTCCCCCGTAAGGTACAGGCACGGGAAGGCCGCATGGTAATACTTTGAAATTGCATACCTTTGTACTGTTTAAGTTGAATGAATAAAGGAGTTTCAACGCACCTGAAGCATTCGCTGGAACAAAAGCCGGGAAAGGTGTCCAATCTTGCGCCCGGTTTTTTTTGTGCCTGTGCGAGCCTGTAGAGGCTGTACTCTCTGATTTTGGCTAAAGTTCTCTCATCTAAAGTATTTACGGCAGAATGATCAGCTTCCTGCCTTCTTCTATCCTGTAACGTATCCTGTTGCGTGCCAGGCCTTTCAGCACCTGGTCCAGTGTAAGCGATTTATCGATGTCCCCCGTGAATTCAGCATGCGGAATCGTATCCTGGTAGATCACTTCCAGGTCGTACCAGCGGGCCAGCTGCCGCATAACGGAAGGCAGGTCCGCCTTGTTGAAGCTGAAGAAACCATCTTTGGCCGTAGCCTGCTCCGCGCTGGCGTCTTTCACGATCCGCAGCTGGCCGGCGGATGTGAGCTCGGCTTGTTGCCCGGGCGCCATCACCAGCGACTGGCCCTTCGCGCGCATTCTAACGGAACCTTCCACCAGCGTGGTTTTGATAGTGTGCTCGTTTTCATAGGCCGTTACATTGAAGCGGGTGCCCAGCACTTCTATTTCCGCCTGGCCTGCAATTTTTACACGGAAAGGCATCGCGGCGTTTTTCGTCACTTCAAAATAAGCTTCCCCCGTTATCTCTACAGCCCTTTCCTTGCCGGTGAATGCTGTAGGATAACGCAGCGAAGAGGCGGCATTCAGCCATACGCCGGTGCCATCCGGCAATGTGATGCGGAACTGGCCGCCACGGGGAGTATGAAGGGTGTTATAGGTGATGGCGGCGGTCGTTTCCTGTACGTCGTAGATAAGCTGGCCGCCCTGCTGGCGCACGGTGGCGCCGCCTTGCAGCAAAGTGCGGCTCCCCGCACTGTCCAGCGGAACCACCGAACCATCCGCCAGGGTAAGCGTTGCCTTGTTCGTACCCGGCGGCACATCGTGTTTCACCTGCGCTATTTCCGTGGGCGAAGGCTGCCGCCAGCGGTAAATACCAGTGGAAAGCAGCAACAGCACGGCGGCTGCGGCTGCCCACCAGTAGCGGGTAATGGTTGGTTTCTGCTTTTGCGGCGCAGTGCCCGCAACGATCTGCACGTAAGTTTTGTCAATAACGGGTTTATAAAGGCTATAGAGTTCTTCTGCGGATCTTTCGTCTTCTGTTTCTTCCAGCATTTGCTGCCAGGCGGGGAAAAATGTTTCCTTTTCTGAGTAGGACATAAGAAGCCTTATCTCCTCCTCAGAGCAGTTCTTCTGCAAATATTTGCTGAAGAGGGAACGAAGCTCCTCTTCATGGTACATTTCTTCCATATAGCTAATACGGTCAAGGGAAGGATAATAACTACTGCCCCGGAAAAAAAATTATTGGAGCAGGAAATACAGCAGCAGCGTACCCGCGGCGTCCGGATGGTCAGCCAGGTAATTGCGCAGGCTCTGCATGGCTTTTACGATGTGGTTATTAACAGTGGAGGGAGAGATGTTCAGCATGCGGGCTACTTCGTCATGACTTTTCCCTTCCAGTTTACAGAGGATGAACACGGTTTTGCGCTGGGGAGGCAGCGCTTCAATGGCTTTATCGAGCAGGCCGGCCTTTTCCTTTTGTTCCAGCCATTCTTCCGTATGCGTATAATGGTCAATGCTGGCGGCCATGAGGCGGTCCATTATTGCGTGGTCGCGGTTGGCTTTCCTGAAAAGGTCTATGGCCAGGTTGTCTGCAATCTTGAATAAATAGGAGCGGAATGAGCGCGAAGGATCTATCAGCGCCCGTTTTTGCCAGATGGTAATGAATACTTCCTGCAGTATCTCGGAGGCGAGATCTTCCGAATGCAGTGTTTTCAGCAGTTTTCCGTACAGGCGGGGCGCATAGTGATAATATATCACATGGAAGGCATCCTGGTCGCCCTCAGCGATTTTTTTCAGTAAAACATCCTCATTATCTGCTTGAATATGCATTCAGTCCCGTATCCTGGTTGATTTCTGACTTAAATGTAATAAAAAGGATTAAGAAGCAAAAGCGTTTCGTCAGGCATGATAGGGGTATCTTTTTTAATGTGATAGCGGGTTGTTGCCCATCGAACCTGCTTTGAACAATATTCATCTGCCTGTTCAGGAAGCATATCCGCAGAGCAACGAGGCCAGCGCCCCCTTGCCCTGCGGATATGCTGTATCACTGCCGGGATGAGATTACTAAATTCCACTATTGATAGCAGTGCTGCTGGTTGTCCGATATTAAATAAGCGCTTACGGGTATTGCACCTCTTCGGCGATTTCCTTAGTATTGCCCAGTACCTGTTCAAAGAGCGCTTCATCGAGCAGGTCCTTAATGGAGGATATCACAAAATCGGGCTGGTAGCTGTATTGACTAAGATCTTCGGCACTGGTAACCCCGGACAGGGTAAGTACCGTGGTAAAGCCCATTGAACCAGCTCCCAGGATATCCGTTCCCATGGTATCACCGATCATAACAGTCTGATCGGTAGAGAGCCCCAGTTTTTTGCGGGCCATACGCATCATCACCGGGCTGGGCTTGCCTACGCTGAAAGCCTGTTTTCCGGTGGCAAACTCTACCATCGCCACAAACGCACCGCAACCGGCCCGGTATTTTCCATTACCAACAGGGCAGTTGGGATCCAGGTTAGTGGCTATCAGTTTGGATCCGTTCATGATCATGTTAATTGCCTTATCGACCGATTCGAGCATGATCGTGCGGCCTTCACCGATGATCACATAATCCGGATGATCGTCTACAATAGAAAAACCTGCGGCATGCAGTTCCGCAAGCAAGCCACCTTCGCCTATCACATAGGCTGTAGCTTGCGGGGTACGGGATGCCAGGTAGCGGGCCGTAGCCATACCGCATGTAAAGACGTCTTCGTCTTCTACATTAAAGCCTAATTTTCGCAGCTTGTAGGACACATCGCGGTTGGTCCGCTGGCTGTTGTTGGTGAGGAAAAGGAAGGGGAAGCCCTGGTTTCGGAGCTGATTAATAAACTCAACTGCACCGGGGATAGGTTCTGCACCCCGGTAAATGACGCCATCCATGTCGATTAGAAATCCTTTCTGGTTCATAATTTTGGTTTTTATACGCAGCCGTACTTCAGTGTGCAGGTCATAAGGAAACAACCATGCGAAGCTTATCGGCCTGCAAGATGAAATGTGAATTCAGACTTAGTTCGTGGAGATTTGAAAGGCGAGCTTGGCCCCGGTGTATCCTCTTTGCAGAGTAAGGCCTATTTGTTCAAATATACAACAAATGTTGAAATGTTTAAATTTAAATCGCTATTCGTAGTGGGTACAAAAAAAACTCAACTCGATAAAAAAAATTTCAATACCGCGTTATGTGACGGATATTACTGAGCGTTGAGTCCGGGGAAAACCAGTTAATTTTAATAGGATCTGGTTCGTTACATCCGGCGCAATTTCTTACAAAAGTATTTGCCTGAAAATTGTCTGAAATCCTCCTGAAAACAATAAAGGCCTCCTCACGGAAGCCTTTAAAACCTGGTAAATATTCGTACGGATGACGGGAGATCCTCGGAATACCTGGCGGATTTTTTGAAATTGGTAAGGGGGTTTTTAGAAAATCTCAAGATCCGGAAGCCAGTTTGAAATTTCTGTAACTACTATTTCATTTTTTCAAGACTATCAATTGAAGATTGGATATCTATTAACCGGGCATGAACGGTTCCAAGTTGCTTCTTTTTAGCCTCTGCGCTGTCGTAAACGCCTTTTTGGATGTAGCCACCTATCCTTTCGGTTATATTATTAGCGCTATCCTTCAGGATTTCTTGTTCGTTCAAAAGTTTTGTCCTCACTTCATTACGATTGCATCCGCAAGCGGACAGGATGAGAATGCTTAAAACGGCTGAATATTTCATATAAGTTTTTAATTAAAGTTGAAAAAAGATCAGGATCCGCAAGGATAACATGATCTGATTTGGTTAAAGTCTTTTGTATATTCAGATATTTATTTTTTTGCCACGATTTTCATAAAGAGTTTAACATCGTCCGAAATAGCTCCTTCACCAAACTTATCAAAGGACTTTTCTGAGTTATAATTGATACCCCAATCTGTTCGATCAATGATCAGCGTGCCATTCACCACGACAGTTCCGTCCATTCTGTCCTTAAAATCCATTTTGGCTGGAAAAGTAACTGTCTTCGTGATACCTTCAATGGTCAGGTTACCTGTAACTTTTATATAGTCCCCTGTCTCTTTTATATTTTTATTATTCCATATTTCAACCTTCGTAATTGCGAATGTAGAAACAGGGAATTTTTTGACATCAAAAAATTCAGGTGATTTATTGTATGGACCTTTACCATCAAATTTTTGTTCAATTGTATTCATGTCGACTTCAACTGCACCGCCCACCAGATGACTGTTCTCGATCAACAATTCTCCTTTTTTTATATCGACGTGCCCTGTACTGGAACCATCACCAAGTAACGTAGAACCTTCCCATGCACCAAGTACCATAGAACTTTTCCATATTATAGCACTTTGCTTCGTATCTATGATATATTTTTTCTGACCCTCTTTATTATAAAAGTCCGTGATGGTGGTTCCATCATAACGATACACTCCGGTTGCAGATCCAAACCAAATACCTCCATCGTTAGCTTCCAAAAGCCCAAAGAAAGCATTTCCTGACATAATTTCGGTTACAGTGGGCTCATTACTATGCAAGGACTTTGCATCATAACGGGAAAGTGCCTGGATAGCCCAATTAGCAGGATTTACTGAACCAGTGGTCCAGATGTTTCCTTTTTTATCTTCGATTATAGCATAAGCACCTCTCTGCGATACCTTAGTAAAGGTACTGCCGTCATAGCGCCAAAGGCCACCGGTCCGGCTTACTTTCCAGCCATTGAAACCGCTGAGCCAAATATTGCCTTTTCTATCTTCCATTATACCCCAAACGTCGAGAAAGGGTTCGCCTTTATGGGTTAAAGTGGTAAATTTTTCCCCGTCATAAACAAAGGCGTCGCCCTGTGTACCCACCCACAATTTCCCTGTTTTATCTTCCATGATCGTATTAATATCATTATTCAAATGACCTTCTTTATAAAAAAGCGGGGCGTTCGGGTTTTTAAAATTTCGAAAGGATGTCCCGTCGTAACGGCTCAGGCCATTTCCAGTGCCGAACCAAATAATGCCAGCTTTATCTTCATAAACAGACCTAACCCGGTTATCGGCAAGTCCCTCCGTGGTAGTGAAATGTTGAATGGATTTCCCGTTGTAATAATAAACGCCTGAATCAGTAGAAGTGAACCAAATATTTCCTCGCCGATCTTCCAGGACATCCCAGAATTGGTGCGAACCTATTTTACTTGTAAGATTAGTAAAAGATTTTCCATCGTATCGAAAAACATCACCAAATGATGAGTTGTTCGGGCCAGCAATCAAAATGGTGCCATTTCTGCCTTTTTTTATATTACGAACCATCATGTTAGGCCCTATGTCTTTAATTTCGGACCTGATATTATCTTGTGGTACGTTTGTTTGGTTTTGTCCACAGGAGGAGTGAAAAACAAACACCAGGAACATAGCATATACGTGTGCGTATTTCATAATTTCTTTTAATTTCTTTTAATTACTTAAGAATTTCAATTAACCTTATTTTTTTGCTACAATCTTAATATGGAATTCAATGGAATCCGAAATAGCTTGATCCTTTAAATTATCAAAGAACTTTCCGGATTTATATCGGACATCCCATAGTGTTCGATCAATGACGAGCTTACCACTGGCTTTGACAATTCCGTCTTTCATTTCCATTTTAGCCGGAAAAGTAACGGGGTGTGTGATACCTTTAATGGTCAGGTTCCCAGTGATTTCTTTATCCTCAACATTTATTGATGTAACGCTGGAAATGGCAATTGTAGAAACGGGGAATTTTTTAACATCAAAGAAATCAGGACCTTTTAAGTGATTAATAAGGTTATTATCTCTCGAGTGGCCAGGACCCTCAATTTTTTTCATTTCTATTTCAACGGTACCACCCATAAGTTGACCGTTTTCAATCAACAATTCTCCCTTTGATATATAGGCGTACCCTTCCTGCTTACCATGAACACTTGAACCTGTCCATGCTACAACACTTTCCTTCGTATCTATTAGAAAATATTTTTCATCCCCAACATGTAAGGATATGGAGCTTGCCGATGCATTATTGTTATTTTCCCCTTTTACAGGTCCATTGCAACCGAAGAATAAAGGAGCAATAATTAAAATTAAGTGAGAGAGTGATATCTTGTTTTTCATACTACAGAAATAATATTGATTGATAAATGATAATTGATAAATGATTGTAAAGTGATGGTCTTTCCATCATAGCGATGCACTCCCTTCATAGATCCAAACCAAATACTTCCGTATCTGCCCGAACCTATTTTACTTGTGAGATTAGTAAACGATTTTCCATCGTAGCGGAAAGCACCACCCCATGATGCGGCAAACAAAATGTTTCCGTTTCTATCTTGCTTAACATTCCGGACCATTGAGTTAGGCCCGTAGGAAGTGACGGTGTCTTTGATATTGTAATTGATATTATCTTTATGTGGTTCCGTTTGCTTTTGCTCACAGGAGGTGTGAAATACAAGCATTAAAAATAAAACATATACGTATTTCATAAATTTATTTGTTTAATATTGGTAATTGCTGCGCGGTTCCGGGAGCGGTCAGGCATATAAAAGTTGATGCAGCGAAATTACTTTGATATCTTTCAGCACAGGGCATTTGGACTGTAAATAGAAATGTAAACTTTGTAAATAAAGCGTAAATAGTATGTCTAATAGCCAAAAACTCCTCTCCGGGAAACGCAGGTACTTGTACGCGTTGATATTACTTTTGTTTATCGCAGTAATCTGTGTGGCTTTCAGCATGACCGGCAGTGACGACTTTGCTATCGCCAGAAGAGAAGTTTTGCTCCGCAGGATCGGGCATGAATTACTTCTGCAGTCTGGCGACAGCAGATCGCGGGTACTTCCGGTGAAAAAGATCGCAAAAAATGAATACCAGATCAGGTTTGAGAAGGAACTTACTTTTCGACCGGGCTCCCTGGTGAATACTATCGGGCGTTTGCTGGCCCAAGACCCCCTCGCCAGTGACTATATTGTTAACGTTCTGAACAGTGGCGACTCTAGTGTAGCTTATGGATACGCTATATCTAAAAATAAAAAAGATGATATTGTAGCATGCATAGGAAGAGAGCAACCCAGCGCACGCTACATGATCAACATTAAATTCAAGCCGCCAAAGATAAATAACGCAAAGAATGGATATCTTCTGGGCAGCCTGCCTTTTTTAGCATTTATTGGTTTTATTTTTTTGAGATCTGCTAAGCCGCGAAGAGGTTTACCTGAGGGTCAGGATGCAGGTGATACCAGTTTGTTCACTTTGGGCTCGGTGTTGTTCGATGCGAAGAACCGGAATCTGGTAATAAATGGAAATGCAACAGACCTGACCGGAACGGAAACCCGTGTATTGCTCATTTTCGCATCGTCTCCCAACGAGATCATAGAGAGAAGCCGGCTGCAAAAAGAAATTTGGGAAGATGAAGGTGTTATTGTCGGGCGCAGTCTGGATATGTTCATATCAAAACTTAGAAAAAAACTGGAACCTGATCCGAACATCAAAATTGCTGTTATACGCGGAAAAGGATATAAGCTTGAAATTAGCGCTTAAGAAGAATTTTCCCGCTCCGAACGGATCTTACCAGCATTCACTAAAAACACAAAAACCCTCTCTACGGAATGTAAAGAGGGTTTGTACCCGGGACGGGAGTCGAACCCGTACGAGCCTTGCAGTCTCTCATGGAATCCTCACGGCAAAATGAATCTGAGCTTAAGCGCCAGCAGGGGGAGATACATGATATTAAAGCATTGCTTTCGCAAATGACCGGGCTTAATTGCCTGGCAGCAGAGCTGGCAAAGGAGCTGAAAGAATCTACGGCCCGGAGTGCAAAGTTTCAGGTAGATGTGCATCTCCTTTCCCGGGAAATGACCGGATTAAAACACCAGCTTTCCCTGCCGGTGCCGCATCATCACCGCCACCATGTACCAAAGTTGGTTTGGATGTCCGCCGGGCTTTTCCTGGTACTGGCGATGGTGATAATGGGCTGGTTTTCCTGCTGGCAGCGGTTGGCCGATTACAGGAGCAGCGACACGAAGCTTCGGTATCTATGGTTACAGCATGACAGAACGGTGCTGCGGTGGGTGCATGTGGCGGACAGCCTGGAGCTTGCCGGGCCTGACCGCCTCCGGGACACGGTGAAGAAGGAAGAAGCCGCCCGGGAGCGCCGCTGGCAATTACTGAAGCAGGCCCGGCAAAAAGAAGCGGAAGCCATGGAGCTCCGCAGCCGGGCAAAGTGACTCATATCAGCGATATATCTTCCTGATCTCCGATATCTCCACCTTTGGGAAGAGCTCGTGCCTTGGGTTTACAATATAGTTTAGCTGCCTTGCCCAATGTTTTGAAGGAAATGCCGCTACCAGGGCGGCCTTGTCTTTAAGGAAGCCCCTCACCCAAGCTCCCAAATGATGGCTCCCGTGAGCGTAATCCTCATATACCGGCAATTCATTAAAAACGTGTAGGCTGTTGTCCGGAATAACGTATTCCACGACTAATATGGAAGGTGGTATCTCGCCCAGGGCCATGTATACCTGGCTTTCTATAATTGCTGCCGAAACGGCATCGAAGCCATAGAAGAAAGGATTGCCGCGATAGAGGGTGCAGCCGGTCAGTGGTTTCTCTGCCAGCTTATGGGCTTCTTTTTTATGAACTAATCGTATCAATTTCATCTGTAAATATTTAGAGGTGACCGTATTGGATGTTATTTAAAGCGGACCTGACTGCCAGCAGGCCAGGGTGGGTCATGATCGAGATGAGCGGGCTGTAGCCCAGCAGCTTTTCCTGGGGCTGCCTCATCCATTCATGGAAATCTGCGGAGCCGCCCATCACTTCATACCCGAAGCTGTACAATTCCAGGATCGCCATGATCCGGTCGCTGACACCGGGGCTGAACACTTGGTTTTCTTTTTTTAAATGCAAAGACCGCTCTGTGATCAGCAGCAGGCGGCTTAACAGGTCGTAGTCAAAATGCAGGATTTTCTTGATTTCCGCGAGCTGCACTTTGGAAATATCCGCCTGCACGAACTGTATACGATCCTGTAAGGGTAGATGTTGCAGCCTGGCTAAGGCTCTCGGTGAAGCGAGAAAGTCCTGCAACATGGGTTTCTTTTCAGTGGTGGTCTCAGCGTGCGACAAACGGGCTGCGTCCTTTCTTTTACGGTAGAAGGTGGCTCGCTCCAGCGGCATTCCTCTATGATAGTCGAAAAGCAGGTCGGCCATTTTAAAAGTTACCGGCCTGTAAGCTTCCAGGCGCTTTGTACGCTTCAGGAACACCCGGATGCGGCGCAGCAGCTCCCCGGCATGATATGGCGCACGGACATAGTCATCCAGACCGGCATCAAACAAGGCTAGTTTGAAGGGTAGACTATTTTCCGGGCGGATGGCAATAATAGGTACAGCTTCACTTTGCTTCCGGATGCTTTTTGCCGTGGGTATGACTTTTTCCTGGCGAAGGTCAGGCCCGATAATGTGGAGGTCACTTTTAATGTCCTGCGGCCTCCCGGCTTTCCAGCATTCAGTGGTTACTTCGCTGAATTCCCGGGAAAGCTGTGCGGAAAGTTCTTTGGTGTTTGCAGCCAGCACATCGTCCCGGATGACGGTAATTTTTTACTGTTTCCATGGTTTGAAATTTATTTACTTCCCTATAGGTGATTGTCTTAGAGATAGGAACACCTGATCTTTATACCTACCTATAGGTGATTATGAAAAGCAAGATCGATCAATACGTTATCAATAAAGTAAAGGAAAAGCGCCTTGAGCGGAATCTTTCCCAGGCAGAGTTGGCCTTTGAGCTGAATATGTCCGTGGGGTTTATTGGTAAAGTAGAAAGTTCGAAGTATCCTTCCCACTATAATATCAAGCATCTCAACCAGTTAGCCAAAATACTTGAATGCAGTCCCCAGGACTTCCTGCCAAAGAAGCCGCTTTAGTGATTATTTACACCAAAGATAGGGAAATTCTGCAAATACTCACCTATAGGTGATTGATAAAGTTTTTACATCCCGGCACCTTTTCACTTACCAATAGGTGATTAACTATGAGATCCCCAATAGACAACTACATTATAGATAAAGTCCGCGAAAAACGTGAGGCGGCAAAAATGACCCAGGAAGAACTTTCTGAGAAGGCGGGATTTAATTCAAACGGATTTGTGGGACAGGCGGAGAGCCCGAAGTATAGTAAGAGGTATAATCTCCAGCATCTTAATAAGTTCGCCTTAATATTTAATTGCTCTCCTAAAGATTTCCTTCCTGATGCGCCTTTTGAGTTGGTGCAGCCTGCACAACTCCCAGCTGAATGAAGTTCGAATACTTGAACGTTATTGTAATTTTCAGCTTAGAGGTAAGTACACTTATCGTAGTAGGAATAAATTATTAGCAATACGAATCATGAGAACTGAATTATTCAGCAAGAAGTAAAATGAGAAGCAAATGGCGAAGCGAATAGTTCATCTTGCCCACATTGCAATTCTTCAACAGAACCTTTACAATTACGGATAATTTTTCATAAAAAAAAATATAGGTTTTAAAACGATTGGGTTATTTTCAATATTGATACCTATAAGCTAAGATGATCAGGAAACCCATCTGAAGCCCTTAGAACCCAAATTTTATCACTATGAAAGGATTGTTTTTTTGTTTACCCCAAATTATTACTCTGCACTGGAGTAATCTATTTTGCATGTACAAGATTGGATAACTACGATTACTCATGCAGAAGCCACCACGTATTTTAGCTCATTAACAAATACAGGCATCCTCACTAATGTAATCTGTCATGTCTACAGGAAATTGCGTGGATTTTTGTATACCAGTGCAGTGCGCTAACATTGAGCACTGGCAGGTAATTATCAACGATTTTAGAACCTTTAATTTCATCATTAATCCCTTTTATTATGAAAACTATTCTCACCATTTTAGCTGTAATTATCAGTGCCAGTCTGCTGGCTGTTCAACAAATGCCTGCACAGGCATCCACACAACCGAAACAGGAGGTAACCGCACAACACGCCGCAGGCGATCGTGACAACGATGGTGTGGAAGATAGCGTTGATCGTTGTCCGGATACACCTGCAGGCGTCCAGGTGGATGCTTGGGGATGTCCTGTAACCGAGGGGGGCGGTGAAGGTGATCAGGACATTGACGGTGTTCCTGACGAAGTTGACCTTTGTCCTAACACCCCTTTAGGCACACCGGTTGACGCCAATGGATGTCCGGTTTAAAAAAAATATTTTTAAAAAAGGTTTCCGGATGACTGTTCCTTGCTTAACAAGGAACAGTCATTTCCAAGTTTAATAGCAATTCAAATTTAGCGCGAATCCCGCCGCTTTGTAATTTTTATACGCTGTTTAACTAGTTCTGTTAATCGAAAAAAATGAATTCTCAGATTACAAGAAATGGAAAAAGGATACAGCTTCCAATGCTGACCCGACTGTTTGGAGACTTGAATACCATAAGGGTTCAAAGCGATGATTTGCTGTACGCAAATACTTTGGCGTTGCCTTTTGGCTCCTCTGCCAAGGTGGATATAAAACCTATTGTTACCACGGTGGATTGGCTTTATCTTGAGTTTTTGGTCACCCGATTAAAAGAAAAGCTACCATCCGACCAGTGGATGATGATCTATGAAAAACTTCATTCTTTCTTACAAAGTACTCTCAGTAATTTTTTAGACGTATTGGCGCAGTTGTTAGTTTGTGAAAGAATCGTTCATAAAGAAGGCTACCAGTTGGATTTTCTTCAATTAACCGAGTTCAATGAGATATATTATCGAATGGGATTTAAGGACGCACATGGGAAAAAGGGGATCATAATAGATGTGAAAAATTTGAACTACCGGCACATGCAATTTGGTAATGCACAAGCACTTTATCTCATGTTGGCAAATGATTTGTCAGTGCCGGAAATGAGTTTAAAAGTATTGAATAACCAACCATTAACTCAAATTAAGCAGCCAGTAATTTGGATTTCTCCGGCCTACCTTAAATGGCTTAATACTGACCTGACCTTGCCGATAGTCGACAACATCCGATGTGAGCAACCGTTGACCATGCGTTCACTGAAAAATCAAAAAGGAGAATACCGGGTATTGGCAGGCCCTATAAAAAATGTCATTTCCTAATTTTACCTTCAATTAAGTATAACAATATCTACAACCCTTTAAAAGAAGGAAGATGGTAGCATAATAAGGCGGTGTTGGGATAATTTCGCGAGAAAATTGAATCACACGAAGCCTTTACTAAACAAGTTATTCAGTATATGAAAAAGAGCAGTGTCTTATTTTTGTTGTTAAACATCGCGGTTCATGGATTCTCCCAGTATAAGAACTCATTACCGCACGTCAATCCGGTAAAGCCGGATGCGGCAGCTCTGTTTAAGCCAGTGGAGCATCCTATTGGGACTTTTTCAGGCACTGTGCCAGTAGAGGTGCCGATAGCTACCCTCGAAGAAAATGCTGTCCAGATCCCTGTATCCATTAATTATAGTACAGGTGGCATTAAGGTTGAAGAAATTGCCGGGTCGGTAGGGCTTGGCTGGTCGCTAAATGCCGGTGGATCAATAACTCGGGTGCTGAATAGTGTGGCTGACGACGATGCATTAGGGATGCTCGGTGCGACCCGGAACTTGTCGGAGCTGCTTGCGACTCTTACGGCTAATGATGCTACAGATATCGCTGAAGGACTAATAGATTCACAGCCCGACATTTACTATTTTAATATAAATGGTCGTTCAGGAAAGTTTTATTTTAATGAGAAAGACAGTGTTGTTCTTGTAAAGCAGGAACCGTTGGACATTCAACCGATCTATCTTGATCCTGCAAGAAAAAACACGATACGAGGATGGGTCATTAAAGATGAAACAGGGAATAAATATTATTTAGGGCTCAATAAAGCAGCGACAGACTCTGCCAGGGATTATTCTACCACTTCTTTTATGAATCAAACCGGCCTCAATAATATTCCTGATACTAAAAGCTACTGTTCGGGCTGGCAGTTGCTGGAAATTACCGATATGAGTGATGTTTCCCTCGCCCGTTTCGAATATATCAATAGTTACCCTGAGTTTACTTCAAGGTCGATAGACTATACCCCTGTTTTTGTGGTGGCCGCGGGGCAATGCGTGGAGTCTGATATTGAGCCCGATGTGGCATATAGTACTACTTCCGTACAAGAGAAATTTCTTCACAAAATAATTACGAATAAAGGCATCATCGAGTTTCAAAGTTCCACTGGTAGAAAGGATTCACCAGGAGCACGACGGATAGATGCCATACTAGTGAAAGATTATAATAATACACTGAGGAAGAAGTTTGCGTTCTCATATGGATATTTTTCCGACCCATTTGCGCCGGAAGGCCCGTTGTACGATCCCTTCCACAAGCGCCTGAAGTTGAATTATATCGCAGAGTATGGTAGTAATAACGATGATAGTTTGGTACATTCTTTCCAGTATCATGAAGGTGTAAATCTGCCCTCCAGAAATTCAACGGCGATGGACTATTGGGGATATTTTAACGGGAAAACGAGTAATTTAAGTACAATACCTAATGGAAGATACACAAGGTATGGCACTACCATTGAGGTCACTGATGGCGGCGATAGAAGGGTAGATTCTATATTCAGTAAGGCAAATTCTCTTTACAAGATCAATTTCCCAACGGGAGGGTATCGAGAGTTCATATATGAAGGAAATCAGGCGTTGCAAACCATCTGGACGCAATTGGCAACCAACCCAGATTATTTTGTACCTCATTTTTTTGAAACATTGGAATTTCCTGGTCAGAATTCCTCGGAACCAAGGTATCAGCATTCTTTTTCGGTCAATAGTACAAGCGGAGCGGCTACCTTCAACTATTCAATTACAACGATGGATGTTTGGGGGGACTTTAGCGTCAAGATCGTAAAGTTCACCGGACCTAGTGATCCGGGAGCGAATTTTAAAGTGTTTACGAATGAAGACATAGGAACGGTTTCACTTCCAAACGGAAATTACCGGTTTGAGATTTATTATAGCGATTCTCGTACAGTATTCACATATGCAGAAGGTAACTGGCTGGAAGAACAAATGCCTTCTGAGACGTTGGTTC
Organism: Chitinophaga sp. 22620; assembly: GCF_052044405.1. Lineage (NCBI taxonomy): Bacteria > Pseudomonadati > Bacteroidota > Chitinophagia > Chitinophagales > Chitinophagaceae > Chitinophaga > Chitinophaga sp. 22620. The sequence goes on from NZ_JBQEMV010000002.1 coordinate 929,371, forward strand.
GCTACAATGAGGATTTTTATAAAGCGAACATGCTTGCGGGGGGGATAAGAATAAAAGAGATCAGAGACTATGATCCAGTTTCACAGAAAAAACTGGTGACAAAATATAGTTATCAAATACCGGGAATGCCTGGCTTCTCCAGCGGTCTGTTGATAACACCGCCGATATTTCTGTTTCAGGGTACCTGTCGTAAAGCTCAGGGATGCGATTATTCCCGTCTGGCATCATCTACCTGTTATCCTCTTTCCTCAGAGGGGAATGTTTACGTATATTATCCTGAAGTTCGCACTATTCAGGAAAACAATGGCTATACGGACCGGGAGTTCAGTTTTGATTTTGATTTATTTACGTATGAAGCGGACGAGATATCACAGACCACGCCTCCTGTTGTTCCAAGATACGATCGAAGCTGGAAAAGGGGAAAGCTGTTGCTGGAGAAACAATATAATCAGGATAGTGTACTCCAGAACTATAAGATGGTATTGTATCCCAATCTTTTTCCAGTGGATGGGCCGGAACATCTGGGTGATATAAATGCCAAAGAACAACGCGCTTTTAAGGTCGCGAGGTTCAACAGGACAGGAGTGAGTACTGAAATGTGCATGAACGTATATACTTTGGGATCATTCTTTGCCGAGCCCCTGGTTGTGTTGAATACCAGCTATACATCTACAGGTACTATAGAGAACCGAACAGAGTATGAATATTATATTTCCCAAAACCGCCCCGTCCTTAAAAAGGAGAAACTCTTCATCAATGATGGAAAAGTAAAGGAGACAGAATACCGGTATGTATTTAATAACACTAGTGATTTTTATTTTGGGTTGAGCAGTGAGGAGCAGGCAATGAAAACAAATCTGCTTTTGAAGAACTACCTGCAACCTATCGAAACAGTAGTTTTTTCAAAGGCAGGTGAAATCCGAACTATGGTCAGCGGCGGCAAATATATTTTTAAACTGTTCAGTGGCCAGCAGGTTCGATTAGGGGCATACCGAAATTATACAACATCGACGGTTTATGATGAGTCGATATTTGCCAATTATGATGAAGTCGGGAATTTGCAAGAGCAATATAAACAAAACAATGCCAAAGAAGCTTATATCTGGGGATATAATAGACGTTATCCCGTAGCAAAGATTGCTGGGAGTGATTTTGCCAGTGCGGTGCAACTCTTGGATTTAGCTGTGCTCAATAATAGTAATTCTACTGAAGCTCAGATAAGAACCGAGCTTAATAAGCTGCGGGTTGGGTTGCCTAATGCGATGGTAACTACTTTTACCTATCTTTCCGGCTTAGGTGTCAGTAGTGTTACTGCTCCCAACGGTGTAACTGAATTTTATGAATATGACTCGTTCGGTCGCCTGAAAGTAATTAAGGATAGGGATGGGAAGATACTGAAGGTGATGCGATATAAGTATAAAGAGGTCGTTTCAAACTAATCCCAGTCTGAACTCTAACAATACGACAATCAATATTAGGGCTCGAGTAACTCAATAAATAATTTCAGATGTGTAATACCTATACCCGCGCCGCTTGGTTAGCTGCAAGTAGTTGGATGATGTTGATCGGCGCTGATGCTCTCGCTCAGAACCCCCCGAATACAAGCGCCCGTCCTGGTGCTACTGCTGCAACCTTGCCGGTACCTTATACTAATCCCGTTGTCAACTATATCCGTACCTGGGAACCGGCTATGCCGACAACTGACACTGCAGTGGTAACCGCTACAGCGCGAACAGTAAAAGAAGTAAAACAGACCACGCAATATTTTGACGGACTGGGTAGGCTACTGCAGCAGGTGTCTAAGGGGATGAGCGGCGGCATTACGGTAGAGGCCACAGGCGGCAAAGACCTGGTGAGTATGCATGTCTATGACGCGTATGGCCGGGAGCAATTGCAATACCTGCCTTATGTACCACAAACGGGCAATACCAGCGACGGGTTGTTCAAGACCTCACCTTTTGCCGGCCAGGCAGCCTTTTATCAAAATGCAACGTTGAACCCGGGTGCGCAAGGGGAAACGATATATTACAACCGTACAGCGTTCGAAGCCTCTCCTTTAAACAGGGTGCTGAACACATACGCGCCTGGCAACAGCTGGGCACTGGAAGGCGGCAACAAACCGGTAAGCCTGCAATATTTGGTCAATACTACTACCGATTCAGTGCGTATCTGGGACATGCCCGCTAGCGGTACGATTCCGACCAGCGCGGCCGGCAGGGTATACGGAGCAGGACAATTGTACAAAAATGTCACCCAGGATGAGGCGGGCAACCAGGTAATGGAATATAAAGACAAGGAAGGACAGATCATCCTCAAAAAAGTACAGTTGGCGACCTCTCCGGGAAGCGCCCATGTAGGCTGGTTCTGCACCTATTACGTGTATGACAATCTGAATAATCTGCGCTGTGTGATCCCGCCGCGGGCCGTAGAGCTGATTAACAGCAGCTGGGTGATCAGCGCCGCCATTGCCGGCGAGCTATGCTTCCGCTATCAATATGACGAACGCAGGCGGATGATTGAAAAACAGTTCCCCGGCGCCGGGCCGGTGCAGCTGGTCTACGATGTCCGGGACCGGCTGGTTTTTACACAAGACTCCGTGCAACGGGCCAAATCCCCCACGAAAGAATGGTTGGTGACCTTTTATGATGCGCTGAACCGGCCGGTGATGACGGCCTTATATCCCTCCAATTCTACGCGGAACCAGTTGCAAACAGCGATGAACGCTGTCACGTCCAGCTCAACGCTGAGCTATACCGCCCCCGGTACAGCGGACCTGGTAGTAGGTAACCGACAAACCGGCCTGACTAGCTACAAGGCTACGAACAGTGTTGTCCTCCAAGAAGGTTTTGAAAGTGAAACGGGCGCGGAGTTCGTGGCCGAGATCGACCCCGTACTGCAGGGTCTCACAACCCAGATAACCGTCAGCAACCCGTTGCCCAATATCACAGGCTACCAGCCGCTGATCTATACCTTTTACGATAACTATGTCTACACAGGCAGCCATGGCCTACAAACAGCCGAACTGATCAAACCCCAGGCGGATAATAATCCGTACCCGGAAACTGTTACGGCTGCCAGTACGATGACGCAAGGCTCGGTAACAGGTACACGCATCAAAGTATTAGGTACTACAGATCAATGGTTGACCACCACGACATATTATGATAACAAAGGCCGGGCGATCCAGACCATCAGTGATAATACCGGCGGCGGCAAAGATATCGTCACCAGCCTGTACGACTTTAACGGTAAGGTGCTGAGTAGTTACCTGCGCCATACCAACCCGCGCAGCGGCGCCACGCCCCAGACGACGGTGCTGACGATGAACCGGTACGATGCCGCAGGTCGCCTGCGCTCGGTAAAAAAGCGGCTTAACGATAATGTTGCCCTGGAACGGACTGTTGCGACGATGGAATATGACGAATTAGGCAAGCTAAAGGAAAAGAAGCTGGGCGTAACAAGTGCTTCCGCCCAAATGGAGAAATTGGCCTATGAGTACAACATCCGCGGCTGGCTCAAAGGGATCAACAAAGCCTATGTGACCACGGCAGGTAGCACGAGCAATTGGTTCGGCCAGGAGATGAGCTACGACTACGGCTTTACCACCAACCAGTACAATGGCAACATCGGTGGCCTCAAATGGAAAAGCGGTGGGGATGGCATTGCCCGGGCCATGGGATTTGGCTATGATAAAGTCAACCGGCTGACAGCTGCGGACTTCAACCAGCAAAACACTGGCACGACCACCTGGCAAAAGAACCTGGCAGACTTCAGTGTGAGTAACCTGGGCTACGATGCCAACGGCAATATTATGTCCATGACCCAAAGGGGCCTGAAGGCTGGCGCCCCCGCCACGGTGGACCAGCTGAGCTATGCTTACTACTCCAATAGCAACCGTTTGCGCTATGTACGGGACAATGTCAACGACATCAGCAGCACGCTGGGCGACTTCAAAGAACCCACAGCCAACAACACCTCCAACCTGAATGCCCCCACGACTGACTTCGATTACAGTTATGACGGAAACGGTAACCTGACGGCGGATAAGAATAAGGAGATCACCGGCATTGTTTATAACCACCTGAACCTACCGCAGGCGATCACCATCACAGGCAAAGGCACGATCGCCTACCAGTACGATGCGGCGGGCACCAAGCTGAAAAAGACGGTGACGGACAATACAATTACCCCTTCGAAAGTAACGACCACCGATTATATGAGCGGCGGCATGGTATATGAAAAAGATACGCTGCAACTGTTGAGTCACGAGGAAGGCCGCATCCGGACTGTGTTCCAGTCGGGCCAGTCGCTGCAATACAAGTATGATTACTTTGTCAAGGATCACCTGGGAAATATCCGGGTGGTGCTGACGGAACAGACTGATTTTTCGATGTATACTGCCAGTATGGAGCCAGAGAGCGCGGCGGTAGAAAACGCGCTATTCTCCAACATCGATGCGACCAGGACAGCCAAACCGGCGGGTTACCCGCAGGATGCGACCCCACAGGCCACCACACAGCAGAACAGCTTCGTAGCCAAACTGAACGGCAATAACCCGGATAAGAAGATCGGGCCCAGCCTGGTGTTAAAAGTGATGGCGGGCGATACGATCCAGATCGGTGCGAAGGCATTCTATAAATCCGGCCCGGCGCAAAAGAACCAGAATGCTGTACCACAGGATATGCTTAACGCGCTGATCAGCGCTTTTGGTAATGGCCAAGGCATCGCTGAACCTGGCCACGGTGCCACAGTTGCTGCGGTGAACAGCACTCCCTTCAACAACGACTTCAACAATGCCTACCAACGGCTGAAGGAAAAGGATAAAGATGCGTTCAATCCGCAGCGGCCCAGGGCCTACCTGAATTTTGTGTTGTTCGACGAACAGTTTAACTTGGTGGAAGACAATAGCGGAGTGAAACAGGTGGAGGCCACCCCGGATGAGCTGCAAACGCTGGCGCAGGATAAGATGGTGATGGAGAAGAGCGGCTTCCTATATGTATACACAAGCAACGAAAGCCCACAGGATGTGTATTTTGACAATGTAACGGTGCTGAGCTTGCCGGGGCCTATGCTGGAGGAAACGCATTATTATCCGTTCGGGTTGACCATGGCGGGAATTAGTACGAAGGCCGTGGGAAAGTTGGAGAACCGGTACAAGTATAATGGTATTGAAAAGATCGGGGATTTAGGATTAGAAGATTACGACGCCCTGTTCAGAGAACTTGATCCCCAGATCGGTAGATGGTGGCAGGTTGATCCGAAGATTGAGAGTATGGAAATGTGGAGCCCGTATGCATCAAATTACGATAACCCGATTCGCTTTAATGATTTTCTGGGAGATGAACCGGGAGAAGACGGGCCGGGATTTTTGGAACAATTCCTTATTGCGGCTGGAGGTTTCATCAATGCGTATGTCTCAAACAATTCAGCTGGTATTGGAAGGACTGACGTAGAACGAACAGGACTTACTGGAGCGAATGCGACTGTCTATCAATGGGGGCAAAAAGTAGGTGATGCTGCGTCAACAATTACCGGTACCGGAGAAATGGCAACTGCAGGCGCCGCTACTGTTACGACAGGTGGGGCCGCTGCTCCGGTGGCGATACCCCTAGCCATACACGGGGCTGTTACTTCCACTATTTCAGTAAAGAACTTGTTTAGTCCGATTAAGAATATAGAAGGTAACACTTCGGGAGGACAATATACGGAGCCAACTTTGCCACCCAAGACGGTTGCCGATAACGGTAAGGTGAGAGCGGACCATTATACCAGAAGTGGGGATCACGGCCCGCCGCATTTACATGTCAAAGGCGGAGGTAAGGAAACGAAGATCGGCCAGAATGGAAAGCCAATAGAGGGGTCACCTGAACTCACGGCTACTCAGCAGCAGTTTGTTCAAGACTTTAAAAAAGATATTAGAAAGGCCGTTGATAAGATTGGGAAATGGTTTAATTATAATAATAAAAAGAAATAGTATGCTAGAATATGTATGGGTTTTTAACGGAGAGAATAGTCGTTTTTCAAGTGGGATTTTCAAGAATATTGAGAAAGCTGAAGAATGGATATTTACCAATAAGCTTAGTGGTATATTAACTAAATATCCACTTGATATAGGTGTTTATGATTGGGCTATACAAAATGGTTTTTTTTCTGTTAAGAAAGAAGATCAAAAACAGCCTGCATTTATTGGAAAGTTTTCTTCAGGTAGTCAAGAGCATTTTCATTATGAGAATGGAATCAGAGAATAGATGAAAAAATAGATAATACGTTTAAAAAGCTGTAGAATACAGAACCCGCGTGATCAGCGCGGGCTTTGTGTTTTAAGCGTACACCCCTTCGTACCTTATAATCGCAGAGGTAAGGCCATGGTTTCGCAATAATTGCATTTATGATCGGAACCATTGTTTTCCATTTCTTTTTAACACAACAATGGCAGATATAGGCGGTCGACATTGCTACACATTAAGGGTAAGCAATTTGCCGATTTTCGCAAGGGTAGGCGGCGTACGTTAGTTCGGTGAAAGGAGATATATTCAACATCAAAATCATACACCATGAAAAATCAACGTACCTCCAAAGATGAAATTCCTGTCTGGCTGAAAATCGCAGGGTCGGCTGGCGTCCTCCTCTTTGGCGTTTATCCAATCTTGTCCAAATCTTTCCGCTTGTTGGCAGACATCCGACTGCAACGATTAGGTAACACCGAAACTTCTGCGTGGACTACGGGTTATTTGGAAAGTAATGTAGGGGTAATGTACTATGCGATAATGGTGCTTGTCGGCTATTGGATCGCCATGAAGCTCGATAAAAAGCCTTTACGCTTAAAGTGGGCGATTCTGACCGTCATACCAGTATGTTTGGCACTGATGGGGTATTTTGTCTGGCAGGACTTTCCTAAACCATCTCCCCGGGCAGACCTGATCTCAGAAATAATGGTAATAATAATGTTCGCGCCTTTCTTCCCGTTCATTGTCAATTTTGTGGCGACCTCAATCTCAAAAAAGGAATATGGTCAAAAATTCTGGTTCATTACGCTGGGATATGGTATCTTCTATCTTTTTTTCTGTCCGGCCCTGATAGGCGATATTATTACTATACTGACTATATGAGTCGACGCATGGCAGGCCTCACTAAGGCCGCCAACAAATTGATATCAATTAATTTGGATTGCCCTATTTTTAAATCAATACATTTTATACCTATGGAAAGATATATTGTGTCAGGCTACGACGAAATTGCCCAAATAATCGATGATCTCCGTCATCCTGCCACTGTCTTACAGTTCAGGGGACAGGCATGTGACGATTGTGGCTGGACGCTTCGTCCCACATTAGCCAGGCAGGTGGCTACCCCGCAAGAACTAGTGCAGCACCAGCGCGAACTTATGGATGACTTTCAAAAACGTATTCAGGCGGCAGGGCTGGAGCGCCGATTGCTGACCAATAGATCTCCCCGCTTTCATCAGGCTGACTGGGAACTTCTCCAGCAGGCGCAACACTATGAGGTGCCGACCATGCTCATGGACTTCAGTCTTGACTGGCATCGGGCCTTGTATTTTGCGGTGCACGACCCGGCAATGGATGCACATGATGGTCAGTTGTGGGTTTATCAGGCGCCCTATGAAGTGCTGAAAGGGGATAACGAGGACGATAAGGATTCAGATTATTTCAGGCAGGAACCTTTGGCGTGTAAGGATCCGATTATCGCTAATCCCGCATTTTATTGGAATGACGATGAGAGTGAACAGATCGCCGCCCAGCGCCGCTGGCTTCAAATGGGAAGATTTTTACTGCAGTCCCCTGAAGAGAGTCTGATTCCTATGGAAGAAAATCCGCGATTCGACAGGTACTTAGTGAAAATTGTGATCCCTGCCGTCACTAAAGCGGGCATCAGGGCCCAGCTCACTAATAATGGTCTTTCGATGGATTATTTATACTATAGGCAGGATCCGGCAATATCAGCTATTGTAAAGAATCTGAAGCGATAACAGGATAGAAGTTTCGATGAAATATACCCAGTCCCTGGTACGAGCTTTATGAAAGGATTAAGTTATACTTTCATTAGTTAAACCAGTTAATTAATTATTCCGGCTTTACAATTGCTTGCAAATTTCAGCGTTAAATTTTGAAGGGGAAAGGTTAACTTTATTACAAAACTAAGTTCTTTACTTACCGCCGGAATCTACCAAACTCTTTGTTTGCAAATTGTTTGCAAATCTCCTGAAAACAATAAAGGCCTCCTCATGGAAGCCTTTATAACGCCTTGGTATTCAGTACCCGGGACGGGAGTCGAACCCGTACGAGCCTTGCAGCTCACAGGATTTTAAGAATTAAAAAGTCTTAATCCAGCTTAATCAGGATGAATTTAATTTAACTATAAATAATTGATTTGGAAATAGTTATGTAATTTCCTTATCTTAGTTGTAGTAACACTTCAGGACGCTTAACAGGCAGTTTGCTTGAAAAATGTTTGAAAATGTGCCAGGTGATTATGTGAAAACGAAAATTTCAAACAATGGCAACTACAGCAAACATCTTCATTGACACCAGGGCGGGCAAAGACAAGAAAAGCACATGCCCCGTGAAGCTCCGGGTTATTCATTTGCGGAAATCCAAAGAATACGCCACTATTCACAATCTAACTCCGGAAGACTTTCAGAAATTGAAAGCGCCGAATGTCTCAGCTTATCTTCAAAGGATAAGGGAAGACTTAAAAACAATACAAGCCTCGGCGGATGCCATTATCAAGCGGCTGAACCCATTTTCATATTTTGAATTCCACCGTGATCTGGTAGAAGATAACCCACTGTTCAAACAACGCAAGGCCAGCATGCCCGACGTACCCACGGCGCCGCCTTCGGAGTTTGATTTTACCCCGTATTACGCCAAATTCCCCATTTTATTGCAAGATCACAACGAACCCGGTACGATTTCCGGGGTTTTCTGTTGCATCATCAGGCAGCTGATCAGCGAAAACCGGCTGGGCAGTGCATTCAAGTACCGGGAAAGCTATAATTCATTATTTAAGTTCGGTGGAAACGCCCGGTTCAAAGATATTACGGTTAGCTGGTTGCGTAGGTATGAAGACAACCTGCTGAAGGCAGGTAGGTCAAAAACCACTGTGGGTATGACGTTGCGTAACCTGCGATGTGTATTTAATGAGGCGGACCACCTGGGAATTATCAATAAGCAGCATAGTTATCCCTTTGGCAGGCGAAAGTACCAGATGCCGTCTTCCCGGAAAACGAATAAGGCTTTGAGCTTGCAGGATATCGGGCGGCTATATTACTATCAGCCCCCCTGTGAAAGTGAAGAGTACGCCATTGGTCTCTGGTTCTTCTGCTATTTTGGAAATGGCATGAACGTAAAAGATCTGGCCCAGCTGAAGTATAAGAATATTGAAGAGGAGTTTTTGAAATTTGACCGGGCCAAAACTGAGCTGACGGCGCGGGAGAACGCGAAATCCATTACTGTTTTTATCAATGAAGATATGCAGCGCATTATAGACAGATGGGGTAACCCGGACCGGGATAAAGAAAATTACATATTTCCCATTCTTCGGCCAGGCCTTTCCCCGCTGGAAGAATACCGTGCAGTTCCGCGTGCAACACAGTTTATCAATTCATGGATGAAGAAAATTGGCAAGGAACTTGGCTTTGAGCTAAAACTTTCAACGATTGTTACCCGACATAGCTTTTCTACGCTTTTGAAAAGAGCGAATGTAAGTACGGAATATATTCAGGAAGCACTTGGGCATACAGATATACGGACAACGGAAAACTACCTGGGAAGTTTTGAAAATGGTGTAGTAAAGGCCAACGCGGGGAAGCTTACAGAATTTAAGAGATGATCTTTCGTTAACTCTGAGTACTTTCTTTTGTAAAAGCATGCCACTCCGCATATACATTGAGATGGGAAGGAATCCTCAAGCATGTCGGCTTAAAATATTAAACCTGCGCTAGACGCAGGTTTAATATTTCCCAGTGATCCCGCTGGACAAAAATAAAGCCTTAATGACAGTGTGTTCCCGGGACCGAACACTAACGGTCCGCTCAATATGATGATCAACCTGCCGGTAGGCAGCACAAAACCGCTGTTCCTATCTTTGGGGGATTGAACTCTTTCGGGAGGTGATTCCGAAGTATATAAAGGATGCCCGGTTAAAATCATAACCGGGCATTCCGATCCTTTATAATTTCAATTTGGTGAATTTGATTTTTGTCACTTTGCCGTCTGCATCCACAAAATTCCCCGAATATAGCCCGTTGGCCAGGCTGCTGATATTGATGGTCATAGTACCTCTCAGGCCTTGTATATTTTTTTCGAGCATTCTGTTGCCGATCATATCTGTAATATAAAAGTTCATCCAGGAACCATCGCCGATGATCCTCAGAGTGATTTCCGAATTGGCTGGGGTGGGATACAGTTGTACTTCGCGGCTATTGTCGCCGTTCAGCAGTGTGAACTCTAGTATGTTGCTGTAATAATTCGCTGGACATGCGGCTACACCGGCCACCATGCACCTGATCACCGAAGCCTGGTCCGTGGGACGGTAGGAGAACGTGGAGCGGTTTTCGTTGGGGAAATAATTCCATCCGCCGCCGTTGCTGATCTCCCATACATATCCGTATATATCCATTCCGGGCTCTACGCTGGCCGTGAGGACGGTAGCGTCTCCGCTGAACAGCGTGGTTTTTCCGGAAATGGTCACCTTTGGCGAAGTATGCGGCAATACCTGTATGGTTACCGGCTGACTGGCGGCCCGTTCCATATGGCAACTGGCGGCATCGTAGAATTCCACGGTCACTACATCACCGTTATCCGGAGTGGGGTTGGTGTATTGGGCTTCGTTGTTTCCCACGGCGATGCCGTTCTTTTTCCATTCAAATACAGGTGAACGCGCGCCCTCCGTGGCGGTGGCGTTGAATATGGCAGGCTGGCCTTTACAAAGTATCCGGTCCTGTACGGAGAGGCGCACCTCGGGGAAAAACGCTTCTACCGCTACACGGATCGTGTTGCTTTGAGACACTTTAAGGCCGCAGGGCGTCTGGTCTGAAACAATCACATATACATCGCTTTCCGGGCTGAGTGTACTGGTAGTGAAGAACGGCAGGTTCTCGCCCACCTGATTCCCTCCCAGCATCCATTTGTAATGCAGCGGTCTTCTAGGGCTTTCGGATACCGCAGTAAAAGTAACAGGCGTACCGTAACATATCTTGTCTTTTGTGACGGTTATTTTAACAGGTGCCTGGAAGTCGTTCGCCTTTACCACGATGGTGTCGCTGAAGAGCGTGAGAGTGTTGCAATATCCTTGTGTAGTGACGGTAAGGGTTACTATATCATTGTTGCGGGCCTGCATTTCGAAGGTGCTCAGCCAGGTTTTTGAAATACCGTTCACTTTCCAGTCATATCTCGTATTAGTGCCTTCATTTCTGATGTTCGCGTTGAATGAGATATTAGCGCCCTGGCAAACACCGGTATCCGATACCGCTATTGTTACGGATGGCGTTATTTCTTTTATCAAACGAAGGGTGATCTCGTTGCTTTCTACGGTTACCGTATCTCCGCATCCATTGGTGGTGGTCATTCTTACCTTTACCCGCTCTATGGAATCTGTCATATTATAGATATGATAGAATTCGTCGGTTTCATCTCTCGGTGGCGTCGGCATGCCGTTCCGGATCCATTTATATTTCGCGGGAATGCCTGTATTTGCCGGCATAGCCCTGAAGACGCCGTTGTGTCCCTGGCAAAGTAGCGTATCTGGGACGGCAATCGTTACGGATGGCTGCGGGGGTGATTTGACATTTACCTGCAGGGTATCATACCAGGTGCCGGTGCAATTTCCGGCGTTGGTGGCCTTTAAGATATACTGTGTTGTATCCGGGATATTGATGGATAATTTTGAAGGGCCTGTCATAAAGGTGCTGCCATTGGTACTCCATTCGTAAGTCCCGCCTTCGTCTACTACGCCGATAGTGAGCGGCTTTCCAGGGCATATGGTGGTATCCGGCCCGAGGGATGGCATACCTTTCAGCCGCACGAGCACCGAATCGCTGGCGGTGATGCCGTTGTCTGCAGTAACGGTGAGATGGTACATGGTGTGCCCGGATGGACTTACCAGTGGGTTGGGTTCGCGGGAAACGAATCCCGCGGGGATGGAGGTCCAGTAATAACGGTAGCCGAGTGTGGCTTGCGCTGTGCCGATACGTACGGTTGTACTGGGGCAGGCGGCTGTATCCGTACCCGCGTCCGCAACCGGAGGCTGCTCGTCCAGACAGAAATCAAGGTTCGTTTTCATGAACACATTACCCGGTTTGGTCACCGGCATATTAAACATACTGCTGGGCCCTTCGTAATACATGCGCACGGCGGTACCGAACAGGAAGTTATTTCCCCCTGCATCCAGGAAGTGATCCGGCACGTGCCCAAGGTCCATACTCCTGCCGCTCCTCCTGATCTTTTTTAATACGCCGGCGGTGTCGTAACGGGCTACAAAAAACTCCGAATTCATCAGGCGTACTTCTTTTCGGTTCCCGTCGCGGGAGGTAAACCTGAATGTCGTATCATCAATTCCGTTCAGCGAAAGGAAGCCGGTTACGAACAGTTCCTGGTTTCTGAACACTACGGTTCCACCAGAGGCATAATAGGTGGCATAACTGGCGTTGTGCCAGCGGTATTTGCCTCTGTCGTCAAACTTATATACGGCAAATCCCTGGGTGCTGTCCCTGACTTCAATGGTGCTGCCGTCGCTGTGGGTGATGAAGTGGGGAATGACAGCTTTGTAATTGCTGGCCTCGGTGCTTCCCGCGAGATAAAAATATTTCCAGTCAGCGTCTGCTGCTACGCTCTTTATTCTGGAACCGCTGGCGAATGAGCTGTCGTTGAAGGTGTTCAGCCATTCTGCTTTACCGTAGCTGTTAAACTTCAGGAAAAAGCCGGTGGAATTGCCAGGGTATGACTGTTTGAAAGATTTGTACATTTCGCGCCCGGCATTGTAGATCTCCATCCCGTATTCATACTGGCCTCCAAGGAAGGTGTTGCCGGATGGGTCCGAAATGATATCTTCCAGCCTGCAGATGTTGTTGCCGTCATGGAACTTAATGTGGGCGCTCCATTGAAGATCACCTTCGCGGTTAAGTTTCAGGATGTATGTCCCGGTTTCCTGGTTATAATAGCCGTACGCCGGGTAGTTAAATAGCTCATGCCAGTGGGATTCTTTGTAATTAAAATATAACAAGCCCCCGTTGAATGTACCTGTCAGGAAAACGTTTTCGCCGTTGATGGCCAGTTTCTTCGGATGCGGAGCATGCCGTGAACTGGTCTGGTCGTGCAGCACGGTGTGCCATAGATATTTCCCGTATGGGTCGAGCTTCATGATAAAACTGTAAGAGCCCCATATATCCCCGTATATGGCGGTCCGCAGCATAACGGAATCGCCGTTCATGAAGTACATATATTTCAATTCGTCAAAAGCGCCTCCGAGGTAAATATTCCCGTCTTTGTCCGTTTGTGTAGCGGTAATGCGGCCGCCTTTCATGTATACATACCATTTCAGCACGCTTTCACCGCTGTATTTGCCGCTGTAGGAAGTGGCTCCTTCCGGCAGTTTAACGGTTACGCCGTAGCGGCTGCCCAGTGTGGTACGGCCGGTGAGCTCAGCCGCTACCAGGAAGCCGCCATCGGGTGCGGTGGCCATATCCTTTGTGGTTACATTGCCGTCAGCAGAAGGCTGCGTGATATAACATATATCGGGGATGGAGTTCTTATCATAAATATTGACGGCGGTCATCGTAATGGTGTCCCGGCAGCCATTGCGGCTGATAGCGGTGAGTGTTACGGTTTTCATGCCCGGGCTGGCATATGATACGGCTGGCGGATAACGTTCGTCGCTGCCGGTAATGCTGGCATCTTCGTTGAAATGCCACTGCAACTGCGCGGCATCCCGTGAAAGGCTGTTAAATTTCACCGGTTCGCCCGGTGCGATATTCAGCATGTTTGCCTGGAAGGCCGCGGTAGTCTGTTCTACAGTGATCATTAGCTCACCGAAGGTTTTTGATACGTGTGGGGCATTGGGTATGGACGCCCTGATACGGTACGTACCGCTCCGCGATATGGGCCAGCTTGTGAAAGTAAGATCGCCGCCCTGCCCCGAAGCCCTGCCAAATACATTGCCCAGGCTGTCCACCAGCTCGTAGACGATCCCAGTTACGGACCGCTGGATGGTGAGGCTTACCGGCCCAGTTTTGCAGCGCAGAGGCGTCAGAAGGATGGCCGGCACTTCTTCCGGTTTCTCCAGGTACACAAATCCGGGAACCTGGCCTTTTCCATTCTCGGTGACCAGGGTAATGTTGCCCGAAGCTCCGTCTTCTACCCTGGCGCGTATTTCAGAAGCGTTATAGTTCACCCAGGTGCCGGAGCGCACGCCGCCAAAATATACCGCCTTCACACCAATACCGATGTTAAGCCCTTTGAGGATTACCTCGGTACCTTTGGTACCTTCCATAGGCCAGGCGGAATAAATTTCAAGCAGGGGGGTGAAATGGACGTATTGTGTAACTGTATCTGATTTTATCCCGTTGGTTACGATCAGTGTAACCGTATCTGTCAGTTGTTTGGTGCTGCCCCGCTGGTAGCGGGCATTATAGGAAGTGGCTATCTCCCTGCCGTTGAGCATCCAGCTGAGCTTGTGTGTCGGAGACGATGCATTCACCAGGTCCACCGTGTTGTCAATATCATAACCGCTGGTATCCACAGTAAAAAATGCGCGAGGCTCCGGCATACCGCCGCCATTATATGCCTGCTCCAGCAGTCCGTGATCGCCGCCTGCCAGTATATAACCTGAAGGGAACACCTGAAGGTCGTTGTGTGTATAGTTGGCGTACGTAAATCCTCCGCTCCTTGGAAGAGGCTCCCATACTTTGCCGGAATCCGTGGTCTTGTAGAGGGTATAAGGGTCGGAAGACAGGGCGATAGCCGTACCGGCGTCTATAAACCTAACATCCTTTACAGATACGGAGGGGTAACGGGGGGCGGATAATGCACGCCAGGTGTCGCCGCCATCTTCGGTAAAAAACGACTGGGAGCCAGATGGGCCATTGGCCTGCACAAATCCTTTTTGCGGTGAGAAGAAATGCACACCGGTGTTTGGCCCGCCATATACCGGTCCCAGCTTCCAGACATAATCCGAAGCTTTATCTGTAACAAAATACAGGCCGGCGGCGGATTCCTTATAAGCCACGATGTGTGTGGCATCTATAAGCTGGATATGATCAAGCCCGGAATTGCTTATTTGGTAAGTAAGCCACCAGCTAAGGCCGCCATTGTTCGTTTTCAGCAGCCCATCCGGCGAAACGGCGTAGCCGGTAATCCTGTCCGGCAGAAAACACATGTCCTGCACCCCTTTGCTTTCCGGCAGCGGCGTGTATACCCGGTCGCCATGATGAACGAGTTTATATTGATCTCCGCCGTCCGTGGAATAAAGGATAGCAGGTTCCAGCCCGTAATCACCATATATCAGCAGGGTATCTTTACTGAAAGCCTTCACCCCGCGGATATTAAACCCAAAAGTAAGGTTCACTGTATAAAATCCGTAGTTGACGTTACCGGCGGTTATATATTTTTTGATATAGGTCTTGCCACTGTCTGCCGTATAGCCTACCCATTTATTGGTGGCAAGATAACCGGTAGATGGAGAGAAGAAGTCAATCTTTTGAATACGGAGGTCTGCATCCTGATCAAGGTACAGCTGTCTGACCTGTGCCTGGGCGGGGATTAAAAAACAAAACATTCCGAGCAACCATACTGAAATACGGAAATTGTAAAAAAAACTCATATGTATTATTCTGAGGTATAGGAAATCGTTGGCTTGGCCTCCGTTTACCTCACAAAATTAAGTAATCGCAGGCGGAATAGAAAGGCGGGTAGGGGGCCATTTCGTGTTAGGGATTGTTAATTGTTTTCTTAACCAATACAACAGCCTGACGGTGATTGGTTTTGTCTGGCTGGCATTTCGCGAGGACTTTTTTATTCCACCGCACCGGTAGTAATGCCAAATGATCCACTTCTGAATGAACCCCATTACTTCCCAATGACTGGAGTATTGCTCTGTAATGAAATTTCATACTATTCAATGGAACTATTTCTCCTGCTCGAAGAAGAAATTGACGGCAAGTGTGAATTTCGTAAATCAAACGGGTTTGTGGGGCAGGCGGAGAGTCCGAAGTACAGTAAGCGGTATAATGTGCAGCACCTTAATAAGTTTGCGCTGATATTCAATTGTTCGCCGAAAGATTTCCTTCCAGATATTGCGTTTGAATTAAATGTATCCACGGGTGAAGTTTCGCGCATAGGATAGAATGTATTTTTGATGCGATTCGAATATGCTACTTTTTTATTTTGTTGAATTCTTCCACAATATGCCTTTGGGTAATACCGTATATTCAACCGAATTTATTTGAAATATCTGAATCGTTTTTTTATCAATGGATAGCGATGGTTCGACATCTTCCGATATCTCGAATAAGCTGTTGTTCCTATAATCCTCATCAAAATGATCGATAGGCGTTTCACCAAACTCAAATGGGTCTTCCAAGATGAATGCAATCTCATCGCCCAGGCCAATATCAGCATTTAGCCATTCAAGTGTATAGTCATCAAAGTTATCAACGGCTCGAACTTTAATACTACCCTCCTTAAACTTAGGCAGCTCTTCTACTTTTGAGGATTTATTAAATAGCACCACGTTCATTTTATTGCCGCCTTTTATTTGGGCACTAGGAAATATTATCCCATTTACATCAAGTTCACTTCGTGATGCTAAATACTCTGCGATATATTGAGTGGCGAGATACTCGGATTCAGCGTCATCAGGCATAACAGGCCTGCTAATTGTGTCACTCAACGAGTATAAAAACATGCTTTTGGCATACTTTTTAGCAAAAATGGGGTCAAATATGCTTACATTATTTTTAATAGATGCAAGCGCGGGAAGATTTAATAATTTTAGCGGTTTAATGATTTTGAACTTTGCAATAACGACGTTACTACCTACAGGTGGCCGGACTTCTGCGATCGCAGTTTCTTCCTCCAAAGCTCCATAGAAAACAGGAATACCTTTAGCATTCATTCGGCCACTCCCAGCAACGTTTGAGGCCGGCCGGCCAAGCTGCTCATCTGGCGAAATTAGTGCAAGTGCTACTCCATCCCATTTTTGAAAGACCCTTGCCCGAAAGAGTGAGTCAATCCGACATCCTGGGCCAGCGCTTTCAATGATTTTATCTGCTCCTTCTACTTCAAGTTCAGTAATATCGCCAAATATGTCATTTAGAAAATCTAATGCTTTTTGGTTGAAATATCGAGCCTTTGATTTTAATTCACTTTCAAATTCATTCCATCCATCGTAGTATGCATGGCTTGGTGGACTGAAACTGTACCAAGAGTTGGGATTATAAGGTGGAGTAGTTTCACTTTTATAATCACCAGTTTCAAATGGCTTGGCGGCCATTTGTGCGCGTATTTTTTCCGCGATGATCTCGCTGACAATGGCAATATCAGCTATTGCTTTTCTAACATGTTTTGGTGAGTAAGGATAATTCAATTCTAACATGTCAGCTAGTCGTTGATATTCTACTGATACTGGCAAAGCCGTTACGTAATGTGTCTCGAAAGCGGTATAGACAGTATCTGCCAGCCAGTTTAAGTGCATGCCTGGACCTTCCTTTTCACAATGCCAACAAAGTTTCCGGCTGCCGTTTTCAAGTATTTTTGTCCGGAGGTATGGTTCGCCGACGCAGTCTGCGCAGATATAATTTTCTTCCATAGCAGGGCTTGTATGCGCTAATATAGCTTTTTTGAGCCTGTATGAATTCATACTGCTTAAATATTTGGCATGTTTACACTCAAGTTACAATTAGTTAGCCCTGTTGGATTCCATTCATTTGTATATTTGACAATATGAAAGGCTGATGATCTTGAAAACCCCAAAGGCAATTGATTACAAATTCTAATTAATCGTGCACAGGATGGAGAACAAAAGGAACCTGGAGAATTTAATTAATGCAACCTCTGCTATACAAGCGGCGGAGAGAGCCATACAGAAATCCTTCATGGTAAATAAACAAATGAAGGCATTTGAGCAAGTACAACAGCAGATTATTCTGTTCGCCCGGGTGTATTCTCGAGTGGCCAATTCTGCATCCGGTATTGTGGGTTTGAGTGAAGAAGCGATGTCCAGTGCCTTGATTGAGTTGGCCTCCTTCGGCTGGTATATTAACCTGAGCTTTTCAATGGGTGAAATGAAGAAAATGAAGCAGCTGTTAGAGGAAAAGAAAATTCAAGAGCTGAACGTATTCATGTGCAAGGTTTTGCAGGAGGATTACAAAGCTTTTAAAGAAAGCTTAGTTAAAGCATATCCTGATCGCCGGCAACCCTTGGAAGCGGCATTTGAGGCCCACGAAAAAGGACAATATTACTTGTCAATACCAGTTTTTTTCGCTCAAACAGATGGAATCTGCAAACAGCATACGCAGTTCCTTTTCTTTAGCAAAGAAGGGAAGGAGAGAGGGCATGAACCAAAAGTGAAACGTTGGGCAATGGTGGAAATGTGCGAAGGATTTCATCGAACCATGGCAGCCGGACTGCTTTGCAACGGTGCCTTCCAGCTTCATGAATCCTTACCGAACAATTTATCTTTCACCAGGCATAGTGTATTACATGGCGAAAGCAGCGATTACGGAACGGAACTCAACTCTATGAAAGCAATTTCATTACTGCATTATGTCAAGGATATTCTTGAGCGTTAAATTCAGAGAAAATCAGTTAACTTTAATAAAACCAAGTTCTTTACATCCGGCACAATTCAAACAAAAAGTATTTGCTTGAAAATTGTTTGAAATTCTCCTGAAAACAATAAAGGCTCCCTTACGGAAGCCTCTATAACTGATTGAAAACCAGTACCCGGGACGGGAGTCGAACCCGTACGAGCCTTGCAGCTCACAGGATTTTAAGTCCGGCGTGTCTACCAATTCCACCACCCGGGTATCCTGCCTTGTAAATGTAGTCCATTCACAAAGAACTTAAAACAAAAATTCCAAACCGCTTGCGACAGTTTGGAACCTTTATTATGGAGCGGAAGACCGGGCTCGAACCGGCCACCCCGACCTTGGCAAGGTCGTGCTCTACCAAATGAGCTACTTCCGCATATCTGTATAAGAACTTTTTTCTGTTGGGATTGCAAAGATAAGAATTGTTTACAATCTGCAAAGTATTTTTTAACCTATTGAAAAAATTCATACGTGTAACGCACCATTCCCAGCAGCTCTTTCCCTTTACCATAGCACTCTTCCCGTTCCGGCAGTCCTTTCGCATCATAGCTGTACTTCCAGACCAGGTAATCCCCCGTCTCGATATTCACCACGGTCATCTGCGCCAGCCGGCCGCCTGCGCCGTACTCAAAATTATAGTCAGGCAGCATCCGTTTCCGGCTGGGATGGTACCGCAGCACGTCCGTCAGCCGGCCCTGCGCGTCGTAGTTGTAATACACGCGCTGGCGGCCCGGGGCGGCCTCTTCGGTCACGCGGCCGCTGCTGTCCGTCTTGAATATCACGATGGTGGAGTCAAGCCCCCCTTTTTTGACGATCAGCTGCAACAGCCTGCCCGTGCTGTCGTACACAAAACGGCGGCGCTCCGAGGTGCGGAACTTGTCTTCCCGCCCCCTGGAACCCGCCTGGATCTCGGCCAGCCGGCCCTCCGGCGTATACTGGTACTGCGTGGTGCTGATACTGTTGTCTGTACTGTCCACCGTGCGGGTGAGCCGCCCGGAAGCGGAAAAGGTGGAAGTAAGCACGGAACGCCCGCTCACACTGCTTTGCGTAACGGCCCGCAGCTGCCTGAACGTGGGATTGGTACCCCTTACGCACACAAAATCGTTGTCCGTTTCCTGGTTGGCATCCAGCGTTTTTACGTGCTGAAAGCTCACCTTGTTTTCCTTGAACAGGGCCATGGTGGCCGCTGTTTGGTTAGTATTGTAAATGTCCTGGTAATAATACTGCGCCCGGGCAGTATCGCCCAGGGCCAGCAGGAGGAATATGACAGTCAGTATTCGCATGTTTGGCTTCAATGTTCGCAAAAGTACTAACGTTCGGGGCAATTTAAAACGTATATGCATGAGAATAATTCATAAATCTTTATATTTAACTGTCCTAAACCTATCAACCCGCCTTGAAAACACAGCATCTCAGGAAAGACAATACCTGCCTTAACTGCGGGCACGAAGTAACCGGCCGCTTTTGCAGCAATTGCGGACAGGAAAACGTGGAAACAAAAGAATCCTTCGGCCACCTGGCGAGCCACTTTTTCCAGGATATTACGCATTACGATTCCAAATTTCTCACTACCCTCAAATTCCTGTTCTTTTACCCGGGGCTTCTCACAAAGGAGTACATCAGCGGCAGGCGGATGTCCTACGTCAATCCCATCCGCCTCTACGTGTTCACCTCCTTCGTATTTTTCCTGATGATGGGCATCACGGGCGCGCATGAGAACCCGTACGACCGGGAGGCCAGCGTCCGGGAGATAAAGGAAAGGGAGTCGATGGTCATAGAGGCCCTGACCTTGCGGGATTCCCTCCGCAGGGGCCTGGTGCGGCCTGCTGATACCGCTTCCATGCGCAACAGGGCGGAGGTGCTCATGATCATGGGCGCTGATTCCATCCGCAACTCCGCGGAACTGTACGATTCCCTCCAGGAGTCGCTGCCGCCGCATATGCGCGAGGATTGGCTGGAGCGGAAAATTCAAACCCGCACGCTGGAGATGCGCGATAAATATGGCGGCAACATGGGAGAAGCCCTGGAAGAAAAGCTCGTTCACCATTACCCCAAGCTTATGTTCCTCCTGCTGCCGTTCTTCGCCCTGTTGCTGAAGTGGTTCTTCCCGAGAAAATCCTGGGTGTATGCGGACCATGCCGTCTTTTCCATCCACATCCATACATTCATTTTTATGTTCGGCATCGCAGGCATGCTGGTCAATACCCTGCTGGATTCCGACGCGCTCTACGGCTGGATGGTGATCCCGGTGTTCCTGTATGTAGTGTTCGCCGTGCGGAACGCTTACCAGGTGAGGTTGGACACCGCGCTGCTGAAGTCCGCCGCCATCGTGGCGGTCTACGCCCTGGGAACCGCGGTGGTGGGCCTGGGCTTCATTTTGTTTATTTTCGCTATCACGTGATCGAAATCATTATGCGCGGCGGCAGAATAGTCCATAAATCTATATCTTAGCCGTCCTAAACCTGCAAACCAGCTTTGAAAACACAACATATCAGAAAAGACAAAACCTGCCTTAACTGCGGACATGAAGTGCCGGACCGTTTCTGCGGCCACTGCGGGCAGGAAAACGTGGAAACAAAAGAATCGTTCGGGCACCTGGTGAGCCACTTTTTCCAGGATATCACGCACTACGATTCCAAGCTCCTCCTCACGCTCAAATATCTTTTCTTTTACCCCGGCCTGCTTACCAAAAAATACCTCCAGGGCCACCGGATGGATTATGTGAATCCTATCAGGCTGTATGTGTTCACTTCCTTTGTGTTTTTCCTGATGCTCAGCTTCACGCAGGAAGACCACAATCCTTACGAGCGCCACCGCAGGGGGCCAACCAGCCGGATGGTGTTTGACACTACCGGCACGAGGCTCCAGCAGGCGCTGGACAGCGGGAAAGTAGCGCCGGACGAGGTCGAGAAAACCAAAACGGCCATCGCGGTGATGAAAACCATGCGGGACCTGTCGTACGACACTACCGGCCGCGCCACGCACATCTACGATTCCCTGCAGGCGGCCGTTCCGGACAGCGAAAAACACGGCTTTATCCTCCGCAACTTCCTGCACCGTTATTACGAAATGCAGGACAAATACGGCGAATACGTGCAGGATGTGATCCGCGACAAAATGGCCCACAACTATCCCAAGCTCATGTTCCTGCTGCTGCCGTTCTTCGCGTTGCTGCTCAAATGGTTCTTCTTCCGGAAAAGTTATTATTACGCGGACCACGCCATTTTTGCGATACACATGCACACCTTTATCTTTATGGCGGGCATTATCGCGGTACTGCTCCAGCTGTTGCTGCATACGGACGATGTATATCTCTGGTTCATGATACCGGTCTACATTTACTTCGTTTTCGCGTTGCGCAATACGTACGCCATCACACTGGCCAGGGCGCTCTTCGATTCCGTGCTCATCCTGCTGTGTTACGCGCTGGGCACTTTGATCGTCGTATTATTATTCCTATTGCTTATTTTCGCGATAGCATAATCACCAAATATCATACACCATGACCCCCGGATTCATTATCGTACAACCGCAGGTGCGCCCTTTTGTTGCGCATATACAGCTCAACCGGCCGAAAGAACTGAATGCCCTCAACCTCCAGCTGATGCAGGAATTGCGGGATGCGCTCAGGCAGCTGGATGAGGACGAACAGGTACGCGCGATCGTGATCAGCGGGAACGAAAAAGCTTTTGCCGCGGGGGCAGACATCCGGCAGATGGCGGGGCTAACGGCCATGGATATGTATAATATCGACCAGTTTGCCACCTGGGATGCGATCAAAAAGATCAAAAAGCCCCTTATAGCCGCAGTTAGCGGCTTTGCACTGGGCGGAGGCTGCGAGCTGGCCATGCTCTGCGATATGATAGTGGCGGCGGAAACGGCAAAGTTCGGGCAGCCGGAAATAAAAATAGGCGTAATGCCCGGCGCGGGAGGCACACAGCGGCTCACCAGGGCAGTAGGCAAAGCCCTCGCCATGGAAATGGTGCTCACCGGAAAGTTCATCTCCGCGGAAGAAGCGCTCCACGCAGGACTGATCAACCGCATTGCACCCGTAGAGCTATACCTGGAAGAGGCTTTCCGCCTGGCCGCCGAAGTGGCCAGACAAAGCCCGCTGGCGGTGAAAATGGCAAAGGAGTCCGTGCTCCGCGCCTTTGACAGTACGCTGGACGAAGGGCTGCATTTTGAAAGAAAGAATTTTTACCTGCTCTTTGCTTCCGATGACCAGAAAGAAGGCATGAACGCCTTCATCGAAAAAAGAGAGCCGGTATTTAAAGGCAAATAACTGATAAACGCTGCGTAATGAACCCATTTGAACAACTGCTCGAAAACAACAAGATATGGGCCGCCCAGCAGGTGGCGCGGGACAAGGATTTTTTCAAACGCCTGCAGGACCAGCAGGCCCCGAAGTTCCTCTGGATCGGGTGTTCAGACAGCCGGGTGCCGGCCAACGAGATCACCAACACACAGCCCGGCGAAATATTCGTGCACCGCAACGTGGCCAATATGGTGATCCATACGGACATGAACCTGCTCACCGTGCTGGAGTACGCCGTGAAAGTACTGGGCGTGGAACACATCCTCGTAGTAGGCCACTACGGCTGCGGTGGCGTAAAGGCGGCCATGACGCAAACCAACCTGGGTATCATCAACCCCTGGCTTAAGCACATCAAAGACGTATACCGCCTGCATAAAGGAGAGATCGACGCGCTGGAAACCCACGACCAGCAGGTGGACCGGCTGATAGAGCTGAACGTGAGGGAACAGGTGAACAACCTGGCCAAAACCATCACCATACAGGAAGCCTGGTACAGGGAAAAACGCCCGCATCTGCATGGATGGGTGTATGGCCTGAAAGACGGGCTCATCAACCCGGTGTATCATATGCCGCCCTGCACCCCGCAGGACCCCATCTACGAATTTGATCTCAAACCCTGACCCCATATGAGGCTGATAATCTTTTCCGCCGTTTGCCTGTCGCTGGCCTGCAATAATCCTTCTTCCCCGGAGAAAAAGCAGCACAAGCCTGATTCCGTGACCATGATCCCCACGGACACGATGATCCATATCACGGACACGACGGTAACGCCCTCGCTCATCGAATCCTGGAAGGCGTTCGAGAAGTTTAACGGCAAATACGCCTCCGACGTGAAGCTCCTTGATCAGAAGCCGCTCAAAGCGCGCCTGAAGGAAATGCTGGGAGAGGAGGAAAAAGATTTTATCGCCCGCTACAAAGTAACGCCCCCGCTGGAGATCGAGTCGGGCATATTGTTCAATGAAGGCTGCAAGCCGCATGACTGCTCGGTGGAAGAAGCCGCCATCGCCATTGATATGAAGAAGGACGTGATCTACATCGGAATTGCGCGCAACAAGGCGGTGAAGCTTTACGGCGAAAAAGGGGACGCGGCCTATCCCGAAAAGCTGCTGCAGTGGATGATGAAGTTCGAGGAGCAATAGACCGGATGATCACAGGGCATCGAGGAAGCTGCTGATGGACTGACCCGTTTTTAAGCCCAGCTTTTTCCTTATCCTGTAGCGGTGTATCTCCACGCCTCTCACGGAAATATTGTGCAGCTGGGATATTTGCTTGGAAGAGAAGTTCAGGCGCAGGTAGGCACAGATCTTCAGATCGCTTCGCGACAGGTCCGGGTATGTTTTTTTCAGCTTCCTTAAAAGATCGTTGTTCACTTCATCAAAATGAGCCGCAAACTTATCCCAGTTGGCGTTGCTTTCCTCCGCGCCTTTTACCAGCGCAATGATCTTTTTCATCTCGCCTTCGCTGCCGCTGCCTCCGTTGTGGTTCAGCTTGAATACCTGGTCTTTCAGCTTGCTTAATGTATCCGTATTTCCCGCCAGCTGCATGGTGGCACTGGCCAGCTCCCTGCTTTTGAGCGCTACCTCGCCGGCCAGCTTTTCGTTCTGCAGCTGGATAATTTCCTTTTCGTTCTTTTCCCGCTCCAGCTGGTGGATGTATTCCAGCTGCCTTTTCTTTTCATCGAATTTTTTCTGCTGCTGGAGCAGTTTCTTTTTGTGCCAGCTGAGAAGCAGGTATAAGATCATGACGCCTATCGCAAAATAAACCAGCTTCGCCCAGCCGGATTTATACCAGGGAGGGCTAATTGAAAAGGAATATTCCAGCTCTTTCGATTCGTTATGCAGGTTGTCCCGCGCCTTCACCTTGAAGGTATAATTGCCGTCCGGCAGGTTGGTGTAGTCCTTTGCTGTTTTGGTGCTCCAGGCAGACCATTCCGTTTCATAGCCTTCCAGCCAGTAGCTGTATTCTATTTCGTTGGTAAAACCATAGGCGGGCACGCTGTATTCGAAGTGAAAGGCGTTGAAGCTGGGAGGCAGGGAGTGCACGTCATGCTGCTGCCGGGAGTATTCTCCCTGCGCATTCCTGTAAAAGAAACCGCCGGACAATACGCTGTCTTTTTCCCCGATGGCCTTGGCCTCGTTCAGGAAAATGGTCAGCGCCCGTTTCCGGGAAACGTATTTTTTATAATTGATGTGGATGGCGCCTTTCTCGGAACCGATAAAGATATTTTCCGGGTTGTAGGGGTAGATGTTATCAAACTTCGACAGCATATGGGCTTCCAGCTCAGGGAAATAGACGATGGTAAAAGAGCTCCGGGCAGTGTCTGTTGCCGCAAAGCGGGCTAACCCGACCTTCCTGCCGCTACAGAACCAGATATTGCCTTCCCCGTCTTCTTTCATATACCGGATGGCCATGCCGTCAAAAACGGATAAAAAATCGGAGGGAACAAATTTGTCCGCGGCCGCATTGAACTCATACACGCCGGATTCGGTGGGGAATACAATGCGGTTCTTTATTTTAAACACATAGTTGTTGAACGCGGAGGGCAGCCCATTCGCAGCGGAATAGAAACGGGCGGTATAACGCAGGCTGTCCGGCGATACCCGCAGCCGGTAAATGCCCCGGTATGGATGGGACGACCAGATGTCGCCGTTCTCGTCCATGGTCAGGAAACGGTAGGAGTCCGAGGTGCCTTGCAGCCTTCCTGCGTGCCGGAACGCGTTGTCGCTGAACTGCAGCAGGTCTATGCCCCAGTAGCCGCCTACCAGTATATTTTGTATGGGATAGACGGAAGACAGCGGTAAAAATTTCCATGATCCCATGTTCTGCGAAATGGGGAATGCTTCCTGGTTCCTGATCACATAGGTGCCGTTGTTGTGAGTGGACAGCAGCTGCCCGTTGATCTCGTCCAGCTGCCAGGCCTCGCCGCCGTCACTGCGCTTCACCAGCGAGAACCGGCTTTTTTGCAGGCTCAGGTCGCCCGCGCCGCCGGCCAGGGGAGCGGCGTAAATGCCATTGGACGTGGAAAGGTAAAGTTGATCGTTGAAGATCAGGGTGGAGAAACCGATCACATCATTCAGCTTGTCAGGGCGAACGAACTTTATCGGCGAGCTGTAGCTGATAAACGCGACCGCATTGTCTACCCCGGCCCAGATATTTTTGTCTTTGTCAACAAAGACAGATGTAGTATTGTTATTTTGAAGGCCTTCCGCGACAGAAATCCGCTGGATAAGGCGATGGCGGGCATCGCGCACCAGGCAGCCTTCCAGGGCGGTTGCCACAGCAAATGCGGTATCGTTGAGCTGGGAAAATGAAGGGGTGTATTTACCTTCACGGGGAATGCCCCTGATGCTGGAAACGGTATCATTATTCAACCAATATGAAGCATCATTGACCGTTTCGATATGATAGCCTTCCTTCCCGGATGGAAAAACGGCAGCTATGGACACGCCTTGCAGGAGCCTGCCGTTCACCAGCGGCACCCAGCGGCCGTTCTTATATTCCAGCAGGCCGTTGGCGGCGTCCTGCGCAAAGAGCCGGTTCCCGGCCTTACCGAGAAAGATCCACTCCCTGGCTGGCTTATATACTACTATGCGATTGTTCTCCAGCTTGAAGATCCGGTCGGTAACCCGGAAAAAGACGGCTTTTTCATGAACGACGGTATTCCAGACGTCTGCAAAATCCTGGTATTGCCCGGGGATTAGTTTTTTGAGGGAGGTATAGCGCAAGCTGTTGTTGCTTCCTGCTTCAAAATACCCGATCTCGTCCTGTCCGCCGGCATACACCCTGGCGTTTGCGTCGATATGAATGGACCGCAGCACAGTTTTATTAGGCAGCGGGAATAATTTCCAGAAGCTGCCGTTGAACGTTACCAGCCCTTCGTCGTTGGCAAAATACATGATCCCTTTGTTATCCTGTTCGATATCCCAGGTACGGCTGCCGCCATTGAACAGGGCCTTATGATAGTTGACAACGAAGGGAATTCCCAAAGTATTCTGTGCCCGGGTGGCTGTACTGAAGAGCAGTAGCAGGAGGACTAAAGTTCTCATATACAAGAATTTCCTACTTAGATGAGGTGATGAAGTAGTTTGAATTTACTGAAAAATAGTCACTTAGAAATTTTTGATGAGGAAATGATGTAGTGAATTTAAGCGCTCCGGTTGATAAGGTTGTTAATTTTGAGTAAGTGTTTGATAAACCGCTACTATAACCTGAATTAAATTTCCCACGTATGAAGTATTTTTTCTCAGTATGCTTTATTATCGCCGTTCTTTTACCCGGGATCTTTGCATCCGCCCAGGCCCAGACGAGGACCGTAAAAGGCAGGGTGCAGGATGAGCAGGGGCTTCCCCTCCCTGGTGCAACCATCACTGTAAAGAACGCGCCCACGGTAGGCGCCATTTCTTCGGAAAGCGGCGCGTTCACACTCAACGTGCCTGCAACGGCGGATTCCCTGGTCGTGACCATCCTTGGATACAACAGGCGGGCCTTTGCCGTTGCGGACAACATGCAGATCACCCTGGAGCCCGCCGAAGGGGCCACGCTGGAGCAGGTGGTGGTGGTAGGGTACGGTACCCAGCGAAAAGGGGACCTCACAGCGCCCATTACCACCGTGAACACGGAGAACATGATGAAACGCACTACATCTACTCCCATGGATGCCCTTCAGGGCAGCGTGCCAGGGGTGCAGATCGTGGGCAACGGCGCGCCAGGCAGTTCTCCCGCCGTGCGCATCAGGGGCATTGGATCTTTAAATAACGAAAGTCCTCTATATGTGGTAGACGGCATGTTCGTTAACGACATCAATTTCCTCAACCCGGGAGACATCGCCGAAATGTCCATTCTGAAGGACGCATCGGGCGCTGCCATCTACGGTGTGCGCGCAGCCAACGGCGTCGTGCTCATCACGACAAAAAAAGGCAAGCTCAACATGCCCACCCGCGTCACCTACAACGGGTACGTAGGTTTCCAGAAACCGGTGAACATGCTCAAGATGGCTAATGGCCAGCAATACACGAAATTTGCCCTCGAAAGAAGAACGACACAGGACACGAATACCATCCGGCTGTCTTCCGAAAGATTCGGCGGCAGCGGGCTGAACCCTTCTACCAGCACTGATTGGTACGACGAGCTGCTGCGCGAACGGGCGCTTATCACCAATCATGGGGTAGACATCCAGGGCGGCAGCGATAAAGTGACCTACTCGGTCGGCCTCAACTACACTTATCAGAACGGTATCCAGGAATCGAAGAACAGCTTTGAAAGATACAATGCAAGGCTGCAGCTGGAAGCAAGGGCGTACCCCTGGCTGAAAGTGGGCTTCACGGCGTACGTGGTGAACTCCACGACATTTGTGCCCAACAGCGATGCCTTTTCCGATGCATATTCCGCCACTCCCTTATTCCCGGTATACGACGAGCAGAACGTTAACGCCTTCCCTGTAAAATTCACCGCGGCCGCATCCATCGGCAGGGAAGACGCAAACCCCGTGGCCAATGCTTATTATAATTACAACAGGCTGAAAAATTTCCAGGTGCTGCCCACGCTGTATGTGGAAGCGAATTTCTGGAAAGACAAACTCACGTTCCGCTCGCAGCTCAACCAGCTGTACGCTTCCAGCCTGCGCGCGCAATACGGCCAGGAACGCAACCTGGGCCCGGGCACCAGCGTGACCGTTTCCAATTTGAGGTCTACGCAGGAACGCACGACGAATTATGTGCTGGATAACCTGCTCACTTATCGCGACAGCAAAGGCAAACATAACTGGTCGCTGCTGCTGGGGCAGTCTGCAAGAGAAGAACGCTGGAGGCAAACATGGGTATCTGCCAACAACGTGCCCTTTGCGGAGGAACAATGGTATGTAACACAGGGAACGAGGGATCAGAACGGCTACGATGAAGATGGTACCCGAAATGCGGGACTATCGTTCTTTACCCGCGGCACTTATTCCTACGACAACAAGTACCTGCTCACCGCCACGCTCCGCGCGGACGGCAGCTCCAAGTACCAGGAAAAATGGGGTTATTTCCCTTCCGTAGGTCTTGGTTGGGTGATCACCGGTGAAAATTTCATGAAAGGCCAGCATATATTCGATTACCTGAAGCTGCGCGGCAGCTGGGGCAAGCTGGGCAACGACGGGGTGAGCTCCAATGCCGGCTATGCGAGCGTAACCCAGGGAAGCCCTGTTTCAGGCATATTCGGCAGTACGCCGACCGCCAACGGCGTTTACGTGCCCGGGTATACGGTGAAGAGGTTCTTTACCGATCTTACCTGGGAAGTAGTAACAGAATGGGATGGCGGTATAGACTTTGAAGTGCTTAACAGGCGATTAAAAGGCTCCGTCGATTACTATCACCGCAAAACCTCGGATGTGGCTCTCAACAGGCCATTTGGCTTCACTTACGAAAGCGTTTACGGCAACTGGGCGGAAATGGTGAACAGCGGCTTCGATGTGCAGCTCAGCTGGAACGACAAGATCGGGGATTTTCATTACGAAGTAGGCGGCAACTTTTCAACATTAAAGAATGAGGTGACAAGCCTGGGTACGCTTCCCAGCATGATTGACGGCGTTTTTCCGTATATAGCCGAATTCCCCAACAGGACCGTCGTAGGGCAGCCGCTCAGGTATTTCTATGGATACGAAATGATCGGTGTGTACCAGACGGACGACGAGATCGCCAAAGATCCCATTGCGTCCAACTACAATGCAACGGCTCTTTCAAAAATACGCCCGGGCTTCCTGAAGTATAAAGACCAGGATGGCAACGGCGTGCTGGACAACAATGACCGCATCAACATGGGCAGCTATCTTCCCAAGGTAACTTATGGATTCAACCTCGCGATGGACTATAAGAACTTCGATTTCAGCATCGCATTCCAGGGGTCGGCGGGCAACAAGATACTCAACCTGAACCGCGGTAAATTATACAAGGCGTCCAACTCGCTGAACATCGACGCGGATTTCGCCAGCAACATGTGGACGGGGCCCGGCTCCACTAACGCTTATCCTTCCGCCAACGCTATTGCAGACGGATGGTTCAAGGTAAGCAACACCTTCTTTGTTGAGAACGGTTCTTACCTGCGCATACAGAACATACAGCTGGGATATAATTTCAATGTGGGCAAGGAAAACAATCCTTCCAGGATCCGTGTATATGCCACGGCGGACAGGCCTTTCATTTTCACTAAATACAACGGCTTTACGCCTGAAGTTTCCGGGTATGGCTACGATATGAACGTATATCCCATATCGGCTACGTACAGCCTTGGCGTGAGAGCATCATTCTAGTTTATCCTGTCAACACCACTCAAAAAAATTCTTATGAAACGATACAAACAAGTCACAATTCTGGCAACTGTTATTACCCTGCTGTCCGGTTGTTCAAAATTCCTCGACCGCCTGGCGGAGAACGAGCCGCCGGTAACCACGATCGATTACTCAAACCTTTCGCTGATGTACCAGCCGGTATCTGGTACGTACAGAACCGCTGCCAGCGGAACATTCGCGAAATGGATCAGCGTTACCATCAGGTCGGTGCGCGGCGATGAAATAGAGCCCGGCAACGACGATGCGGGACAGATCGCTATTCACAATTACCAGAACAACGTAACGGTAAAAAGTTACTGGGGCATCAACGATATGTGGATCAGCATTTACGGTGTAGTGCTGGGCGCGAACAGTGCGCTGGCCGAGCTGGATGAATTTGGCAAACGCATACCTTCCGGCGACGCCGCCAACCAGAAGCTCCTGGAGCAATACCGCGCCGAAGTACGCTTTTTCAGGGAGCTCGGGCATTACTGGGCCAGCAGGTACTGGGGCGATGTGCCGGTGCTGGGAATGGAAAGCAATGATCCGAACCAGTTGAGCGAAGCGAAAAAAACATCCAGGGCCGATGTGCTGGCACACGTGATGGAAGAAATGGACTTCTGCATCGCCAACCTCGAAGATGCCCGCCCCAACCAGGCTACCCATGCCGGCGGCGTGACCAAATACACCGCGCTTTTCCTGAAAGCCAAAGCCGCGATGGACCTGGCCGGCAACAACAACGCAAGCCCGCATTGGGATGTGGTGCTGGATTGCACGAACCAGATCATCAACAGCGGGAAATTCAACCTGTTCCCCGATTATTACCAGCTATGGAAAAAACCGGGCAAACTCTCCAATGAAGCCATCCTCGAATTTCAATATTCCGATTTCGGGAACGAGTCCGGCGACATCGTAACATCAGGCGGCGCGAACGAACTGTGGGGCAATTTCTTCCTTTTCCAGGGCCCGGAAAATACCCATGGCATGCCGATATCCGGCTCCGGCTGGATGGTGCCCACCCAGAAAGCCGTGGATTTCCTGGCAGCACGCCAGGACACGCTGAGAATGAGAACGACGATACTCAGGTGCGGTGTGAACGGTGAGCCCGGCACTACCGCCCTTACGCCGGACGGCGACCCGGTTTCAGGTAATGCGGGACGGAAAAAATATTTCAACGGCAAAGCTTATTACCCGAAATCACAAATGACGCCGGGCCGCGTGGATTATTACGGCGCGAATAATAATGTCCGCGTATTCCGTTATGCCGAAGCGCTGCTGATGAACGCCGAAGCAAAGGTCCGCAAAGGGCAGAGCGGCGATGTGCAGCTGAACCTGGTGCGCGTCCGCGCAAAACTTAACCCGATCGCAGGCGCTACCGTGCAGCAGATATTGAACGAACGCCGCGCTGAGCTGATCTGCGAATGGTGGGGCGAAAGGTTCAACGACCTGTTGCGCACCGGCCAGGCGGCCACTGTGCTGCCGGGCTTTACGGTAGGGCAGAGCGAATTCCTGCCGATACCGCAGGAGCAGGAAGACAGGAACGCTAATCTTAAGAACTGAGATAAAAACTGACATAAAAAAGCCCCGGTGATGTACCGGGGCTTTTTTTATTATTTGAATTTCGATTTCAATGCCTGGAGTTTTGCCTGGAAGTCGTTGAGCGGCGCTTCCTTGGCTGGTTTGCCTTCCCTGCCTTCCCTTCTTTCTTTCCGTTGGCCACCACCGCCGCTTCCGCCGGTATTAGGCTCGTTGTCTTTCATGGACAACGAAATGCGCTTACGCGCAATGTCTACTTCCAGCACGGTTACCGTTACTTTCTGGTTCAGCTTCACGGCTTCGTTCGGGTTGCTGATGAACTTGTTGGAGAGGTGAGAGATATGCACCAGGCCGTCCTGTTTCACGCCAATGTCCACGAAAGCGCCGAATGCGGTGATATTGGTCACCACGCCGGGCAGCGTCATGCCGGGATGTACGTCTTCCATGGATTTGATGCCTTCTGCATATTCAAAGATGGCGATCTCGTCGCGGGGGTCGCGGCTGGGCTTGGCCAGTTCTTTGAGGATGTCTTCCAGGGTGAGCTGGCCTACTTCTTCGCTGATGTAATCTTTGATGTTCACTTGTTTGCGAAGCTCGTTGCGGCCGATCAGTTCAGATACGGTACATTTTTGCCCTGCCGCGATCGCTTCCACTACAGGGTAACGCTCGGGGTGCACGGCGGAATTATCCAGCGGGTTGTCGCCATGCTCGATGCGGAGGAAGCCTGCGCATTGTTCGAATGCCTTATCGCCGAGGCGGGATACTTTTTTGAGTTCCTGGCGGTTTTTGAAAGCGCCGTTCTCCCTGCGGTATTTCACGATGTTCTCCGCCAGCGAAGGGCCGAGGCCTGAAACATACGCCAGCAGATGCTTTGAGGCGGTGTTGAGGTTTACGCCCACATTGTTCACGCAGCTCACCACTACGCGGTCGAGGCTTTGTTTGAGGTGGCTCTGGTTCACGTCGTGCTGGTACTGGCCCACGCCGATGGCTTTCGGATCGATCTTCACCAGCTCTGCCAGCGGGTCTATCAGGCGGCGGCCGATGGATACGGAACCGCGCACGGTCACGTCCTCATTCGGGAATTCCTCACGCGCCACTTCTGAAGCGGAATACACGGAGGCGCCGCTTTCGTTCACCATGAACACATTTACTTTTTTACCGAAATCGATCTTTTTGATGAAGTCTTCGGTTTCGCGGCCGGCTGTACCATTGCCCACGGCGATGGCCTGGATCTCGTATTTGTTCACCCAGTTGCGCAGCAGGTGCTCGGCGTCCTGGGCTTTGTAGTTCTTTTCGAGGGGGAACATTACGTCGTGCGCGAGCATATTGCCCTGGTTGTCCAGCGCCACGGTCTTGCAACCGGTGCGGTACCCGGGGTCCACCGCTATCACGGCCTTGGGGCCGAGAGGGGCTGCGAGCAGCAGCTGGCGGAGGTTTTCGGCGAACACTTCAATAGCTTCGGTGTCTGCTTTTTCCTTGGCGGCGGCGCGGCTCTCGTTTTCGAGCGAAGGGCGCAGCAGGCGCTTGTATGCGTCCGCGGCGGCTTTTTCCACCTGCTGGCTGGCAGGGCCGTTGCCGGTCACGAATTGTTTGTGAATAATGCTCTGCGCTTCTTCTTCATCGGGGGAGATATTGCCGAAAAGAATGCCTTCCGCTTCGGCGCGCAGGATGGCCAGCACGCGGTGGGAAGGAATGGAATGCAGCTCTTCGGAAAAATCGAAGTAGTCTTTGTATTTCACGCCTTCGGCTTCTTTTCCTTCGATCACTTTGGAGCTGAATTTCGCGGTATGCGTGAAAAGCTTGCGCAGCTTGTCGCGCAGCTCGGCGTTTTCGTTGATCCTTTCCGCGATGATGTCCCGCGCGCCTTTCAGGGCCTCGTCTGCCGAAGCGACCTGTTCGTTGATATACGTTTTGGCGGCTTCGTCGATCTCCCCGGCTTCCTGCGCCAGGATCAGGTCTGCCAGCGGCTCAAGGCCTTTTTCGATGGCAGCCATGGCGCGGGTCTTGCGTTTTGGCTTGTAGGGGAGATACATATCTTCCAGTTCCGTGAGCACCCAGCTGGCTTCAAGTTTGGCCAGCAGCTCGTCGGTCATTTTTCCCTGTTCGGTGATGGTTTTGATGATGAATGCCCGGCGGTCGTCCACTTCCTGGTAGCGTTTGCCCAGGTCCTCTATCTTGCCTATCTGCACCTCGTCGAGACTGCCGGTCTGCTCCTTCCGGTAACGGCTGATAAAAGGTACGGTGGAGCCTTCTGCCAGTAAGCTCATGGTATTCTCAGCCTGCTTCATCGAGATGTTCAGCTCAGCAGAAATGAGGGCCACGTATTTCGGATTCATATTCGTTTCTTTTGTGATTTTACTAAGGCCGCAAAGCTAATTAAATTGGCTATTCCGCCAAGAAAAAGAAATTAACAATAAGCCGCCCCGCTTTTCCACCCGCGGGGATATCCTGAAATTGCATTATTTTACCGCTTCTTAGCGCCAGATCATTAATATTAAATGTTATGCAGCCGGAACAAGCCTTCAGCCGATTATTACAGATTATGGACGACCTGCGGGAGAAATGCCCCTGGGACAGGAAGCAGACCCTTCAATCCCTCCGGCAGCTCACCATCGAGGAATTGTACGAACTGGCGGACGCCATTACGGAAGAGGATTATAAAGGGATCAGGGAAGAGCTGGGCGACCTGATGCTGCATATCGTCTTCTATGCAAAGATAGGCGCCGAACAGCAGCAATTCACCATCACGGATGTAATTAACGGCGTGTGCGACAAGCTCGTGGCCCGGCACCCGCATATCTATGGCGACGTAAAGGTGGCCGATGCCGAAGAGGTGAAGCAGAACTGGGAGAAGCTGAAGCTCAAAGAAGGAAAGAAATCCGTGCTGAGCGGGGTGCCCGTTGCGCTGCCGGCGCTGGTGAAATCCATGCGTTTGCAGGAAAAGGCCAAACAGGTTGGCTTTGAATGGGAAAACCGGGAGCAGGTATGGGATAAAGTGGAAGAGGAGATGGGCGAGCTCAGGGAAGCGGTGGAAAAAGGCGATCATAATGAAATAGAGGCGGAATTCGGCGACCTGATGTTCTCGCTGGTGAACTACAGCCGGTTTTTGAAAACAGACGCTGAAAACGCCCTGGAACGCACCAACAAGAAGTTCATCCGCCGCTTCCAGCTCATGGAAGAAATGGCCGCCAAAACCGGCCGGCGGCTGGACGAGATGAGCCTCACCGAAATGGACGGCCTCTGGAACCAGATAAAGGAAGGCGAATAACATATGCTCGATATCAAGGAAATAAGGTTCTTTATCCTCAGGAACGGTTACCTGCTCATCATTGCGGCATGGCTGTTCACATTCGCATTCCTGTTCAACAACTACTGGAGCTATTATTCCTCCCCCCACGGCGTGCAGCGCAGCCTCGAAAGCGATATCAGCAGCCGGCAGCAAGCTTTCGGGGAGCTGGCGGCGGATACGGCCCTGGTAAACAGTCTTTTCAAAGGGAATTTCAACCAGGAGACCCTGGATGATATCTATAGCGAGAACTTCTTCGTTTTTGCCTACGATTCGCTGGAATATGGCCCCAGGCTGAAGTTCTGGAGCACCAGCACCGTGCAGCCGCCTGTAGCGGAAGGATTTTTTCCCGGCCTCACTTTCCGGAAACTGGCCAACGGCCATTATGTGATCCTCTGCCACCGTACCGCGCCGGGCAAATACCTGGTCGGCCTTATTCCCGTGATGCAGGAGTTTGCCATCACGAACGATTACCTCGGCAGATCGTTCTACGGCCGCCCCGCCATAGGCCCCGAATACACTATTCAGAACCGGCCGCCCGGCCTGCCCGTGCTGGATATAAACAGGACCATCCTGTTCTACCTCCACTACGACCCTTCCAAATCAGAAACATCGCCCAGCCTCGCCAGCGTTCTGCTGCTCACCATGGGCTGCATCTGCGTGTTCATATTCATCAACCTGTTCGCCACGCTGCTGGCCAAAAAGCTGACGCCAGGCTGGGGCTTCCTCTTCCTGCTCGTGGTGGTGTTCGGGTTCCGGGTGCTCACCTATCTGTATCCTTTCCCGATAGACCTGAGCGCGCTGAACCTTTTCCAACCCACCATCTACGCGAAAGATGACGTATTCCGCAGCCTGGGCGACCTCTCGCTCAACGTGCTGCTCACTTTCTGGCTGATCCTTTTCTTCCGCCAGCACGTGCGCACCATTCACCCGCCCGTGCTGCGCAAACGCTGGCAGGGCTGGCTGATCATCGGCGCGGCGGGGCTCGTCATGTTCATCGCCGGGCAGTTCCTGCTTGACCTGATCCGCAGCCTCGTGATAGACTCCAGGATATCCTACGACGTCACCAATTTCTTCAGCCTCAACGAATACAGCGTGATAGGCAGCATGAGCCTGGGTTTCATCGCCATCACCTTCCTGTTCTTTTCGCAGATCGTAAACTACCTGCTGAACCAGCTGACCGATTTCCAGTACCGCACCAAATACATTTCCCTTTTTATCGTAGGGCTCATCTGGCTGGCTTTCCGCTTCAACCTGCCCGACTTCGGGGCCTCGGTGGTGCTCATGTTCTGGCTGCTGGGCTACGTGATTATACTGGACCTGCTGGAGCTGCGTTTCTCCAGCAGCTCCGCCACGCTTCCCTTTATTATGTGGATGCTGATGATGACCGTCACCACTTCGGCCGTGCTCATTTATTACAACAACCAGAAAGAGCTGACCACGCGCCAGAGCGTTGCGGAAAACCTGTCCAAACAGCGCGACCCGTACATCGAGACCCTGCTGAACGACGTAGGGGAGCGGCTTACGCAAGACGCTTTCGTGCGCCAATATTTCATGGGCCCCAACCGCGAATACAAAAAGAACCTGGAAGGAATGCTGCGCGAAAAATATTTTTCCCGTTACCTCAGCCGCTTCAACGTATCGTTCTATACCTACGATGCCGAAGGGCAGCCGCTCTACAACGGCGACCCCGTGCCGTTCGTGGCGCTGCAAAGCCGCATCATGGGCAATACGCTCTCGCATGTGCTGGGCAACGACCTGTATTACGACGAACGCAGCTTCCGCGACTACAGCTATATCGGAAAAAAAGAATTCACCGGCTACGACGGCCTGCCTGTGGGCTACCTGTTCTACGAAGTGCGCTCCGAAGCGGAGATCGCGCAGCCGGACCGCCTGTACCCCGAACTACTGATAGACGCGGGCCGCGACGATCTAGGGCAGGAGATCACCGACCAGTATTCCTATGCCGTATACGACAAAGGCGTGCTGGTGAACAATCACGGGAATTTCCCGTTCAAAACACGGCTGGGCACGCCCGAAACTCCCGGGGCGGACATCCTGTTTGATGAACAGGGGAACAATTCGCTGCTGTATTACAGGGCGTCCAAAGACAAGATGGTAGTGGTGGTGCGGAAGATGGCCAACTTCCTGGAGTTCATTACCCTGTTCGCTTACATGTTCTGCCTCTTCCTGCTGATCATCGGCGTATACAGCCTGCTGGACCTGCTCATCAAAGCAAGGCTCCGCCTGTCTAACCTCAGAACGCTGGTGAAGCTCACCATCCGCACCAAGGTGCAGACCACTATCATCGGCGCGGTGGTATTCGCTTTCCTCGCGCTGGGCCTGGCCACCATCCTCTTCTTCTACGGCCGCTACCGCGCCGAGAACGCGGAGAAGCTGAGCAGGACCGTGCACAGCATCGGGCAGGATATTGAAGAAGAATTCTACACCCTCCGCCAGTTCGATGAAATGGACATGTTGTATGATTCCATCTTCGCCTCGCAGCTCTCCGCCAAAATTGCGGAGATCGCTTCCGAGCATAATGTGGACGTCAATATTTACGATACCGACGGGCAGCTGCAGCTGTCCGCACAGCCGTTGATGCTGGAAAAAGGTTTGCTTTCCGAAGCGATGAACCCCGTGGCTTATTTCCAGCTGAGCAGGCTCAGCAAGATCCAGTACATACAGGAAGAGCGGATAGGGGAGATGAAGTACATCAGCAGCTATGTGCCGCTGCGCAGCCAGGGGCGGGTGTTTGCATACCTCAATGTGCCTTATTTCGCGACGCAGACGGAGCTGAACCAGCAGATATCCACCTTCCTGGTTGCGCTCATCAATATCAACGCATTCATTTTCCTGATCGCCGGCCTGCTGGTGCTGCTGATCTCCAACACCATCACAAAATCCTTCTCGCTCATTACCGATAAACTGCGCAGCGTGAACCTCGGCCAGCATAACGAGCAGATACAATGGGCCAACGACGACGAGATCGGCCTGCTGGTGACGGAATACAACAAGATGGTGCAGAAGCTGGAAGTGAGCGCCGAAATGCTGGCCAAAAGCGAAAGAGAAGGGGCCTGGCGCGAAATGGCCCGGCAGGTGGCGCACGAGATCAAGAACCCGCTCACGCCCATGAAGCTGAGCATCCAATACCTGCAACGCGCCATCGCCAACGATTCGCCGGATGTAAAGGCGCTTTCCCGCAACGTGGCCAACACGCTGGTGGAGCAGATCGAACATTTGTCGAACATCGCGTCAGACTTTGCGGCCTTTGCGCATATCACGAAGGTGAACAACGAGGTGTTCTCGCTCGGAGAGGTGCTGCAATCCGTAACAGGACTGTATATGAGCAACCCCGAATGCCATATCTATTACGAGCGGCAGCAGAAGCCTTACCTCGTGGATGCGGATAAAACGCAGATCAACCGCGTGTTCACCAACCTGCTGCAGAACGCCATACAGGCCATACCTGAAGGGCAGGAGGGGCATGTGGCCATCAGCGTGCAGGACGATGGGGATCACGTGATCGTGGAGGTGACGGACAATGGCACGGGCATTCCCGACGACGTGCAGCCGAAAATATTCGTGCCCAACTTCACCACGAAATCTTCCGGGACCGGCCTGGGCCTGGCGATGTGCAAGAATATCGTGGAGCAGGCGGGCGGGGAGATCTGGTTCAAGACCACGCCGGGCGTGGGCACTACTTTCTTCGTAAGGTTGCCGCTGGTGCCGTAAACGATGGGTAAAGACATAAAAAAACGGCCGTCCTGGTGATATACCGGAACGGCCGTTAATATTTTTACGCTGTACGGGATCAGCTTTCGTTGGTTACCACGAAGCTTTCCCTGATCTTTTCCAGCAGTTTGCTTTCTATCATTTGTTTGGCGAGGTTGATCATGTTGGAGAAGGCCCTGGCGCCGGAAATACCGTGCCCGATGATCACCGGTTCAGCCACGCCCAGCACGGGGGTGCCGCCGTATTGCTCGAAATCGAACCGGTCGAAGTACTCGTCCTTGATATTGCGGCGAACGGCCACGTCGTGGAAGGATTCGGCCATTTTCAGCACCACGTTGCCCGTGAAGCCCTCGCAAACGATCACATCCACCGTTTCCTTGAACACATCGCGGCCTTCCACGTTGCCGATGAAGTTGAGCTGGGTATTCTCT
This sequence comes from Chitinophaga sp. 22620, assembly GCF_052044405.1. Lineage (NCBI taxonomy): Bacteria > Pseudomonadati > Bacteroidota > Chitinophagia > Chitinophagales > Chitinophagaceae > Chitinophaga > Chitinophaga sp. 22620. Next base: position 968,800 of record NZ_JBQEMV010000002.1, read on the forward strand.
TTCAGCAGGGGATAGGTGGCCTGCGCGAGCAGGTTGCCCTTGCCTTCTTCCTCGCCGATGTTCAGCAGGCCCACTTTCGGGGAAGCGGTGCCCATGATGTACTGGGAGTAGAGGGAACCGAGAACGGCGAACTGCACCAGGTTTTCCGGCTTACAGTCCGCATTGATGCCCACATCCAGCAATAAACCAAGCGAACCGTTCTCGCGGGGGAGAATGGTGGAAATGGTGGGGCGCAGGATGCCTTCAATAAGTTTGATGGAATAGATCGCACCCACCATCATGGCGCCAGTATTGCCGGCGCTGATGAAAGCATCGATCTTTTTGCTCTGAAGAAGATGAAAGCCGATGGAGATGGAAGATTGCGGCTTTTCCTTGAGTGCTTTGGTAGGGTGTTCATTCATCCCGATAACCTGGGATGAATGAACAACTGTATATCTTGATTGGTCCAACTGTGCGCCTTCAAGCAGCGGCGTTAAGGCTTGCTCATCACCGATCAGCACGAGGTGCGCATCTGTTGCTACGCTGTCTAAAAATAACTGTACTCCTTTTACTGCTTCTGCGGGGGCATAGTCGCCGCCCATCATATCAAGCCCGATTCTCATGAACTGTAGTTTGTCTGTTAGCTCGGGTGTAAAATTAGTAAAAATTATTATTTAGCAGCAGCTTGTTTTTCCAAAACAACTTTTCCTTTGTAGAACAGTTTGTTCTCTACCCAATGAGCACGGTGTCTCAGGTGCACTTCGCCGGTAGCGCTGTCTGTGCTTAAAGTGTCAGCAACTGCCTTGTAATGCGTTCTTCTCTTAGCTGATCTTTGTTGCGAGTGTCTGCGTTTAGGATTCGGCATCTTATTTAATTTTTAATTGTCTACGTATTTGTTTAATTGTCTCTGAACTTCTCCAATCCTTTCCAGATCGGATTCGTATCGTCGTCGCCCGGTTTGTTCATCTTAGCCAGCATCTCCAGCACCTTCGGATCGCAGCCGCTGGTTCCGTCCGGCTTGTCCGGGTGGATGCGCTGCATCGGGATGCTCAGGTTGATGAATTCGTAAACGAAATCCGCCACGTTAAGGTGGCTTTCGGCCCGGCTGATATAAGTAACATCCGGATCCTCATCGGTATTCATCTCCCCGAGATTATCCACCAGCTTGATCACCTGGTTGAAATCATCCCATAATTGCATCTCGAACGGCTGGCCGCAGCGGTCGCAGGTTACCGTAACGGTACCCCCAACCTCGAATTTCAACAGGAAAAACCCCGTTTTCTTGTCAAATTGTAACTTTACAGTCGCGTTACAATTCGAGAAATCCTGCTGACCGTAGTTCTCAAAGAAACTGTCAGTGATCTGGTATTGGAATGTATGCACTCCGGGCGTCAGACCTACAAAAGCTATGTCGAATTCGCGGAGGTGCTTCATATCTAAAACCTCACTTTTAGAGGGATGCAAAGGTAATCAAATATTCTCAAAAGCAAAAATTTCCTACTTTTGCTGATTGTCAACCAAGTATTATATATGAAAATATATAAAAATGTCAGATATTTAAGGATAGATACTTCCGTCAAAATTAATAACTTCACACAGTACTCGGATAATTTTGTTTTTAATGCCTTATGGAATCCTATAAAGCCCCCTATTCCCCAGATGATATGGCACCTAAAGGTAGAATAGGCAGGACAAAAAAACGCTCTTTGAAGACCACTCCCTCCACCCCAGAAGGGCTGCCGGACATTTTTGCCCTCCCCATTTCAGTTTACCTCCAGAATACCAATGCAGGCGTGCTTGTTTCCGATGAAAAACACCGTTTCATCTGGGGCAACGACGTGTTCATGGGTTACAACACCTTCCCCTACAAAGGCAATATCATCAACCTGGCATTTCAGCCCTTCGTGGACCATATCGGGCCGCTGACCACCGACCCTGCTGGTTTTGAATTGAAAATGAAAGAGTTACGGAAGAAGAGAAAACCTTTTTTCGGCTGGGAACTCACCTTCTGCACCGGTCATATCCGCGAGGTCAGCTATATACCCGTGTTCGACGGCCGCCGGTTTGCCGGCAGCATCTGGCAGATCGTGGACGTTACCCGCCACCGCCAGTGGCAGGAAGAGCTGAAGCGCACGGACGAAAAATACCGCGTCATCCTCGACAATCTCAACGCCGCCCTCTGTGAAACAGACCTGGAAGGCAATATCACCAAGGTATACGAAAGTTTCTGCCGCATGTCCGGCTACACGGAAGAAGAACTGCTGGGCCGCAACATTACCGACGTATTTGTGCCCGAAGAGAACCGGGAATACGCCCGCAACCTGCGCCGCTACCGCGTGGAAAAGAAGCTGGCCCTGCTCTACGATATGGAGATCGTGCTGAAAGATGGCACCCGCAAATGGGTGCTGGCCAGCTCCGGCAATATTTACGACAGCGAAGGCAATCCCGTGGGCGGGGTGGGCATTCATATGGACATCACCCCCCAGAAGATACTGCAAAAGGAGCTCGAGCTGGCCAAACAGGCCGCTGAAGAAGCCCAACGCGCCCAAAAGGAATTCCTGGCCAATATGAGCCACGAAATACGCACGCCGCTCAACGCCATTATCGGCATGGCCCACCTGCTGGATGAAACCACCCTCAACGAAGAACAAAAGGAATATATCAAAATATTAAAGCATTCGTCGGGCATCCTGCACGGCCTGATCACGGACATCCTGGACATTTCCAAGATAGAGGCCGGCAAACAGGAAGTGCACCCCCGGGAATTTGACCTGCGCGACCTGGTGCAGAGCATGAAGCACACCTTCCAGCTTAAACTGGCCCAGCGGCCCGTGCAGGTGACCGTGGAGCTGGACAAGAAGATCGATACCCTGCTGATCGGGGACGATATGATTTTGAACCAGATATTGATGAATTTGTTAGGAAATGCGGAGAAATTCACGAAAGAAGGTGAAATTGCGATAAAAGTGCATTTGGAGGACGTCCAGGGCAATGCGCTCTGGATCCGGTTCAAGGTCTGCGATACGGGCATCGGCATCCATAAAGACAAGCTGGAGCTGATCTTCCAGAACTATAAGCAGGCGGAAAAAGACATCCGCGAGCGTTACGGCGGCACGGGCCTGGGCCTGGCCATCGCCAAGCAGCTGGTGGAATTGCAGGGCGGGAACATCGCGGTGGAAGAGGGGCCGGAATACAGCACCTGCTTCAGCTTCACCCTCCCGTTCATAGATACCCGGAAGCCGCTGGCCCCGGGCGCTGAATCGGATATCGAGAACAAATACTCAAGGATCGATTTCGGGCAGGCGAAAGTGCTGGTGGTGGAAGACAACCCGATGAACCTCAAGTATGTGATCAGCCTGCTGGAAAAGTATAAGATACATTACCAGCTGGCCACCAACGGCCCCGACGCGCTGTATTTCCTCGAATCCAGGCAGTACGACCTGGTGCTGATGGACATCCGCATTCCCGGCATGGATGGATTTGAGCTGGCAAAAAAGATCCGGGAAGATGAAAGCCGCCCCAACGTGGCTACCCCCGTGATCGCGACCACGGCGGCGGCCATGCCCAGCACGGTTTCGCTGGCCCGCACGATCGGTATTACGGATATTCTCACGAAGCCCTATACGCCCGATCAGTTGTTGCAGGTGTTGAACAAGTACCTCAATGAAGATGAAACAGAAATTATTATGGAAGTGCAAAATATAAGCGGTTACGAATTCCATCCGGCGCTGGACGTCAGATACCTGAACACCCTCTATGAAAGCAACATCGGTTATGCGATCGACCTGTTCGAGATATTCGTGATGACGATCAAGGAGGAAATGGGGAAACTGGAAAAAGTGGCGCAGGAAAAAGACTGGGACAAGCTCAAATTCCAGGTACACAAGATCAAACCTAACTTTTCAATGGTGGGCCTCACCTGGATCACAGGCAAAATGGAAGCCCTGGAAGGGATTCTGCGTAAAGCGGAAGACAAAAAGGGCGAAGAAAAAGCCGAAGTATTGAGCGTGATCCCCGGTATGCTGGACGAGATCGCTACAGAAGTGACCAACCTTTATCCCACTATCGAGTCTGAATTACAAAAAATGCACGAGTTCGTGAAGAATCATCAAAATTCCTAATTGTATTGCTGTAACACATCCTTCACGTCATTAAAGTAATTCCCGCCGAAAAGATTGAGGTGTACCAGTAACGGGTACAGCTGGCACAAGCCCAGCCGCTGCTGCCATCCTGATTCCAGGGGGCGGATGGCCTGGTATGTGTAATAGAACCGCGTGTCGAACCCGCCGAACAGGCGCGTCATAGCCAGGTCCATTTCACGGTGCCCGTAATATACAGCAGGGTCGAAAATAACGGCTTTGCCGTTGTTGCCTACCAGGAAGTTGCCGCTCCACAGGTCGCCATGCAGCAATGCCGGCGGCTCTTCGGGAAACAGCTGGGGCAGGCGCCTGCAAAGGCTTTCCAGCTGCTGCATCACCGGCCGGTCTATCCTGTAATTGTCGAATGCCATTTTCGCCAGCGGCATCAGGCGGTTGAATGCGTAGAACACCGCCCAGCTGGTATACGGCGTATTGTATTGTTTGATGGAACCGATATAGTTGGCGTCGTTCAGCCCGAAATAAGGCCTCGTATGCTCGTGCAGGCGCACCATGGATGCCGCGAAGTTTTCCCAGAAGTCAGGCGCCGCGCTGCCCTTTTCAAGATATTCCAGCAGGAGGAAGGCCCTGTTGCCAGCCGTACCGTAACAAAAGGGTTTTGGAACGGAAATGACACCCGCGGCCCTGAGCTCTTCCAGCCCGCTCAGCTCCCTCTCGAACATGGTGGGGTATTTCCGCGCATCGTTCATCTTCAGGAACCAGCGGCCCTCTGATGTGTCCAGCAGGAAAGTTTCGTTGATGTCCCCGCCGTGTATCCGCTCTGCGTGATTTATCTGTATTTTCACCGATAATTGACGGGACAGGGCAGTGTTCAGCTCCCGTTTAGTCATTTCATCTATCATAGTCCTTCAACTTAAAATGGAAACAAGGGTTCAGCTAAAAAGGCAGGTCATCTCAATCGCGGTCAGTATTACAGGTATACTTTTGCTGACCTGGGTCATAGCAGCGGACGGGTGGCTTGCAAGGCTCTACTTTCATAGGTGGTACGAATTTATCAGTACGTTGTTAAGAAATCTGATTGGAAGGGTGCCTTTCAGTATCGGCGATGTAATATACTGCGTCTGGGTCGTAATCGGTATAATTTTTTTGTTAAGATGCTTGTGGGTGCTCATTCACGGCCGATGGAAGGAACTTTTGCAAATGACCCTGAAAGCCGTTGCCGCCCTGCTCAGCCTCTACTTCTTTTTCCTGCTGTTATGGGGCGGGCATTATCGCCGCACTACCATGGTGGCGGACCTTGGTTTTAAAACGAAGAACTATACCACGGCGGACCTTTACCTGCTTACGGACACGCTCGTAAAACTGGTGAACCGCGACCGCGCGCAGATGGAAAAACAGCCGCTCGGTAAGCAACAAATGTTCAGCATGGCAGCCCATGCTTATAACGACCTGGCTAAATCCGCTCCCACACTGGAATACAGGCATACTTCCGTAAAATCGTCATTGTTCGGCGAATACCTCAACTACCTGGGCGTAACCGGCTACCTGAATCCCTTTACCAACGAAGCGCAGGTGAATACCACGGTGCCGGCATTCCAGCAGCCTTTTGTGACCTGCCATGAAATTGCCCACCAGCTGGGCTTTGCGCCTGAAGAAGATGCGAATTTTGTGGGGTACCTCGCCGCCAGCAGGATGACGGACAGCCGTTTCCGTTATGCCGCCAATTTTGACATGCTGCTCTACAGCATCCGCCGCCTGGGCCGCCGGAACGGTTACCTGGCAAGGGTCTTGTGGGACAAGACGGACCCTGGTGTAAAGGAAGACGTCCGGAAGCTGATCCGGTTCTATGAAAAATATGAAGGGCCGGTGGATAATTATTCGGCGGTGCTGTACGATCAATACCTCAAGGCTAACCGCCAGAAGCATGGCATCCGCAGCTACAGCGAAGTGATCGGCTGGCTCATGGCTTATTACGGGATCTGATCCGCATCAGGCCCGCCTCTTCCGCGGCATCAGTTCATCATCAGCACATTCACGCTGCGTTGCAGGATATTGAAAGCGATCTCCGCCATCAGATTCTCCCTGTCCAGCGTAGGGTTCACTTCCGTGATCTCGAAGCAGCAGATCTTACGGTGCTGCATGAACTTCGAAATAAGGTCTTCCGCTTCCCTTTCCTTCAGGCCATTGCTCACCGGGGTGCCGGTGCCGCGGGAGATAGACGCATCGAGGCTGTCCACATCAAAAGAAACATAGATGTACTCGCAATCGCTGAGGTAACGGAATACGGATCGGGCAATGGCTTCGGGCCCCTTGCGGCGCACTTCGTTGGTGGTGAACACCTTCATGCCGTATTTTTTGATCAGGTGCTCTTCTTCCTTCTCATAATCCCGCAGGGAAATAAATACGATGTCTTCCGGCAGCACCTTCGGCGATATTTTCCCCAGGTTTTTCAGGTTGTTCCACATACGCAGGGTGTTGTCGTCCAGGTCGTGCACCTTATGGTCCTCATTGTCTTCCGCAATGGAAATGGCCAGCGGCATGCCGTGCATATTACCTGACGGCGTGGTGAAAGGCGTATGCAGGTCCGCATGCGCATCGATCCAGATCACGCCCAGCTTGGCTTTGGGCCTGGCCATCTTTAGCCCGGCAATGGTGGCGCCGGCAGTGCTGTGGTCGCCGGATAACACTACCGGGAACCAGTTTTGCTTAATGGTATCGCAAACGGATTTGCTCACGCGTTCGTACAAGGCGTAAGTGCCTTTGATGCGTTTGGCGTAAGGGGATTCTATCGGTTCAAAAAGCAGCTTGTTCTCCGTTTCCACCGCTTCGGTGGGGAAGTGCACAAAGAAATTGCTCATAAAATCGAGCGCGGCAATCTTGATGGCGTCCACCCCCAGGCTGGCGCCACGGGTGCCTGCGCCGATCTCGGACTTAACCTCAATGATCTTGATGTTTTTCATACATTGTTTTGGTGTGTAACCGCTGATGCTGGAACAAAGGTAATCGTATTAAGATAAATTCCAACATCTAACCGGGTTTATCCCAGTATGCTGCGGCTGATCACGATCCGCTGTACCTCGGACGTGCCTTCGTATATCTGGGTGATCTTCGCATCGCGCATGAGGCGCTCCACGTGGTATTCTTTTACGTAACCATATCCGCCGTGCACCTGCACCGCTTCGGTGGTCACCCACATGGCGGTTTCGGAGGCGAATACCTTGGCCATGGAGCCGCTGAGGGTATAGTCCAGCTGGTTATCCTTTTCCCATGCGGCGCGCAGGCATAGCAGGCGGGCGGCTTCAATGCGGGTGGCCATATCGGCCAGCTTGAACTGGATGGCCTGGTGCTGGGCGATCTCTTTCCCGAAGGCCTTGCGTGTTTTGGAATATTTCAGCGCCAGCTCGTAAGCCCCGCTGGCAATGCCCAGGGCCTGAGATGCGATCCCGATGCGGCCGCCGCCCAATGTTTTCATGGCAAATTTGAAACCGAAACCGTCTTCCCCGATGCGGTTCTCCTTCGGCACCTTCACATCCTGGAACATGACGCTGTGCGTATCGCTGCCGCGGATGCCCAGTTTATTCTCTTTCACGCCGATAGTGATGCCAGGCGTGTTCTTTTCCACGATGAGCGCGTTGATGCCTTTGCTGCCTTTTTCAGTGTGCGTTTGCACCATCACGAGGTATATGCTGGCGGAATTACCGTTCGTGATCCAGTTCTTTGTGCCGTTCACGAGATAGTGATCCCCTTTGTCTTCCCCGATGGTACGCTGTGAAGTAGCGTCAGACCCCGCTTCCGGCTCGCTGAGCAGGAATGCGCCGAGCACTTCGCCTTTGGCCAGCGGCGTCAGGTACTTTTGTTTTTGTTCTTCGGTACCGTATGTTTCAAGCCCCCAGCAAACAAGGGAATTGTTCACGCTCATCACCACGGAAGCGGATGCATCTATTTTTGATATCTCTTCCATGGCCAGTACATACGAAACGGTGTCCAGCCCGGCCCCGCCGTATTTGGGGTCCACCATCATGCCCAGGAAGCCCAGTTCGCCCAGTTTTTTGATCTGTTCCGCAGGAAATTTCTGCTGCTCGTCCCGTTCAATTACGCCCGGCAATAACTCGCTCACTGCAAAGTCCCTTGCCGCTTTTTGGATCATCAGGTGTTCTTCTGTTAACTGAAATTCCATGTAAAATTTATTTTAGGATAAGATTGTTGGTGTTTACAAACCTATTTTAAAATGAGGATGTAAAAAAATCACCCCCAGAGAATTTAACGGTAACAAGCATTTCCCCGGTATTGTTGAATATTTTGCATAGATCGGGGGCGATTTGTTGGGCTTTTTCCAAAGGCTGCGCCGTAAATGCTTAAAGTCTATTATTTTTGTAGGAATATGGCAGTGAATATTAATAACTACCGGCAGGTGTTGCAACAACTTGAACCATACCATGCCAGGCTGGTAGCAGTATCAAAAACCAAACCCGTGGAAGACATCCGGGAACTTTACGCCGCAGGCCAGCGCATATTCGGCGAGAATTACGTGCAGGAAATGGTGGAAAAGGCCGGGCTCCTCCCCGAAGACGTACAATGGCATTTCATCGGCCACCTCCAGACCAACAAAGTAAAATACATCGCGCCTTTTGTGAGCATGATCCACGGAGTGGACAGCCTGAAGCTGCTCGCCGAGATCAGCAAACAGTCGCTGAAGCACAACCGGGTAACAGACTGCCTGCTGCAGGTGCATATTGCCATGGAAGAGACGAAGTTCGGCCTCAGCGAAACCGAGCTGTTCCAGTTGCTGGACCAGGCCGGGGAACTTGCGGGCGTACGCATCACCGGGCTCATGGGCATGGCCAGCAATACGGACGATGAAACGCAGATACGCCGGGAGTTTGCGGGCCTCAAAGCCCTCCGCGACAGGATAAGGGAAAAGTATTTCCCCGGTACAGATACCTTCAGGGAATTATCCACCGGCATGAGCGGTGATTATAAACTCGCGCTTGAAGAAGGCAGTACGCTCGTTCGCATCGGCAGCCTGCTTTTCGGCGCAAGAAACTATGCATAAACAGACAGTATGAAACGGAGCATGTTGAAACCATGCATTAACATGCGAAGTTCCATCCGGCTTTTAAAAAAAAGTTATTTCACTGAGGCCGATAAAAGACATATTTGAACGAAGTAATCAATTATTAACGGATGAAAAGACTAATGATCGCAGCAATGATCGGCCTGGCCGCATGCAGCGCGCAGAAACAGGCCACACTGGCTACCGGCCCCTGGCAGGCGCACCTGCTCCGGGAAGATGGAGGGGATATCGTATTCAACTTCGAGCTGGAAGACAGCTCCGGCAAAAAGGCCATTCACATCATCAACGCCGGCGAACGTATGCTGGTGGATGATATCAGGCAGGAGGGAGATTCCGTTTTCATCCGCATGCCTTTCTTCGATTCCGAATTCAGGACCGCGCTGCAGCCGGACGGCAGCCTGCAGGGCCTGTGGATACGCCACCTGGCGGATAAGGACGTGAGCATCCGGTTCAAAGCCGTACCGGGCGTGGCGGAACGTTTTGCCGCCGCTCATCCGCCAAAATTCAACGTTACCGGCCGCTGGCCCACTTATTTCTTTTCGCCCGAAGGGAAAGACAGCAGCCTTGCCATCGGTGAATTTTCCCAGAACGGCAGCGCCGTAACCGGCACCTATCTCACCACCACCGGCGATTACCGTTACCTGCAGGGCGTTGTGGACGGCGATACGCTCAAATTGTCCACCTTCGACGGTTCGCATGCTTACCTGTTCACCGCCAAAGTGGAAAACGATTCCACCCTCAGCAACGGCGTGTTCTTTGCTGGCATTACCGCCAAAGAGCAGTTCACCGCAAAAAAGGACAGCAGCGCCAAACTGCAGGACGCCACCACCATCGCCACCGTGAAAGAGGCCGGCGCCACGCTGGACTTCACTTTCCCGGATGTGAACGGGCAAAAGGTGTCTATCAGAGACGAGCGTTTCAGGAACAAAGCCGTGATCGTGCAGATCTCCGGCTCCTGGTGCCCCAACTGCATGGACGAGACCGCCTACCTCAGCGAATGGTATAAGCAGAACAAAGACCGCGGCGTGGAGATCATTATGCTGTGCTACGAGCGCACGCCGGATTTCGGGAAGTCGAAAAAAGCCGTGCAGAGCTTCATTAAACGCTTTGACGTGACCTATCCCGTGCTGATCACCGGCGTTACGCCGTCTGACCCGCAGAAAACGGAGAAGACGCTGCCGCAGCTGACGGCGCTAAAAGGTTTCCCCACCACCATTTACCTGGACAAGAGCGGCAAAGTGAAAGAGGTGCATACCGGGTTTAACGGTCCGGGTACGGGCGAGCATTACGAAACGTACAAGAAAGAGTTTAACCACCTGATGGACGGGCTTTTGCAGTAACGTATACACGACATTTCATCAAGCGCAGGCGCCCGGTTGTAAAGGGCGCCTTTTTTTATGCGTAATTCCTTGTTATATTTCGGGTATCAATCACGTTTATGAAAACAGTATTCCTTTTCCTTGCAGGCGCCCTGCTTGCAACGGCCGCCGGGGCCCAGCAGCAGCTGAAGCCTGCCGCCAATATTGCGGCCGCCGGTTTTTCCGCTGCAAGGCTCGCCCGTATAGACAGCTTTTTCAATGACGCCATCGCAAGGGGATATGCGCCCAATGCCGTCACGTTCATTGCCCGCAACGGGCAGGTCGTGCATCATAAAGCGTATGGTCACCGCAATATTGAAAAACAGATACCCGCGCGCACGGATGATTTTTTCCGCATCGCGTCGCAGACCAAGCTGGTGACCACCATCGCTGTGCTGATGCTGTACGAGGAAGGAAAATTGTTCCTGGATGATCCCGTTTCCAAATTCCTGCCCGAGTTCAGCGACATGCAGGTGCTGGATAGTGTGGACAAGGCCACGGGCCGCGCTATTACGCACAAGGCGAGGAAGGCCGTGACCATCCGTCACCTGCTGGCGCATACCGCGGGCATTCCTTACCAGCATCCTTCGCATAAAGTGCCCGGCGGGGCGCTCAGCGACCTGGACGGTCTCACCCTCGATTCCCTTATCAGGCAGGTGGCGGCTCGGCCGCTGGTGCATGAGCCCGGGGAGAAATTTACGTATGGTTACAATACGGACATTGCCGGGAGGGTGGTGGAAGTGATTTCCGGCCGGAACCTCAGCCAGTTTTTTGCCGAGCGGATCTTCGGGCCGCTGGGCATGAAGGATTGTTATTTCTACCTGCCCGCATCCAAGGCGGGGCGGCTGGTGGAGCTGTATTCCAAGCGCACGGTGAACGATCCGCTTACGCTCAGCACGAGCGTGGAGAACCGTACCTTTCCAATTGCCGGGAAACAAACCCTTTTCCTGGGAGGTGCGGGCCTGGTGTGTACTGCGGAAGATTATGCGAAGATATGCCAGCTGATCCTGAACGGCGGGAGTTACAATAATGTGCGGCTGCTTTCCCGTAAAACGGTGGACCTGATGGGGCGCAACCAGATCGGCGACAATTTCGTGTGGGACCGCAACGACAAGTTTGGCCTGGGTTTACAGATCATCACTGATGATACGCGTTATGGCGACCAGGCTACGCCGGGTTCGCTGACCTGGGGCGGGGCATATTGTTCCGAGTATACGATCGACAGGCAGGAGAACCTGATCATGCTGGTGTTTACGAATGTGAGCCCGTATGGCTGGTATGGGGATTTTGTGCGGAAATTCAGGATATTGACTTACGGGGCGTTGGAGTAAGGATATTCATAAATCGGAGAAAGTGTTAGTCTGAGAAGAGAACATACAAAGTAAAAATCCGGCTAAGGGTAATAAAAAAAGCGGGCCCTCTAAGGAAGCCCGCTTCTTCTTATCAGGAATGTCTTAAAACTCATTCTTCCACATCATACTTTCCACCGGCCTCACGGTTCTGCCATTGTACTTCGCGTTGCCCTTTTTATTGTACAACGTTTCAATTTCCCCCTCCACCGCGAAATAGATCAGCTGGCCAATGGGCATGCCTGCGTATATGCGCACCGGTTGGGCGCAGGAGATCTCCAGCGTCCAGGTATTGCAGAACCCTACGTCGCCCTTGCCGGCGGTAGCGTGAATGTCGATACCCAGGCGGCCCGTACTGCTCTTGCCTTCCAGGAAGGGCACATGCGCGTGGGTCTCCGTATATTCATGCGTTACCCCCAGGTAAAGCGTATTCGGCTGCAATACAAAACCTTCCTCCGGGATCTCGAAATGCACGATCTCGTTATGCCTGCGGGCATCCAGCACCCTGTCCGCATAAGTAGCCAGGTACTTCCCCAGGTGCACATCATAGGAGTTGGTACCCAGGTATTTGCGGTCGTAAGGGCTGATCACGATGGTGCCCTTTTCAATTTCCTCTAAAATCCTTTTGTCAGACAAGATCATGATGTGGTTTGTTTAGGTTTAGGCCAGTTGGGTATTTCCGTTTAAATTCGCGGTAATAGCGGCGAATTTATGGCTTTAATACGAACGATACAAATTGACCCCGCCACGAAGCTGGGAGTGTGGAAAATTGGTGAAGAAGAAGCGTTTTTCAGGACCACCGTCAGCATAGAACCCGACGTTCACCACCCCCACAAGCGCCTCCAGCATTTTGCCGGCCGCTACCTCCTCCAGCACTTGTTCCCGGACCTACCCGTGAATGAAATCCGCATCCTCGAAAGCAGAAAACCGTATATTCCCGGAAATCCTTACTATTTTTCCATCTCGCATTGCGGCGACTATGCCGCCGCCATCGTGAGCACCCGGGAACATGTTGGCATCGATATTGAGAACGTGCAGCCGAAGATCGGCCGCGTAGCGCACAAATTCCTCGCCCCCAGGGAACAGGAATTCATGTCGCCCGCACAGAAACTCCCGCACCAGACTATCTGCTGGAGCGCCAAAGAAGCGGTCTACAAATGGTACGGCATGGGCGGACTTGATTTCAAAGCCAATATGCAGCTGCAATCCTTTCCCTTTCAGAACGCCGGCTTCATCACCTGCGATTTCCTGAAAGACGACCGGATCGCCTGCCTGGACCTGCAATATATTCTGGACGATAACCTATGCCTGGCCTGGACGGCGGGGGAAAGAAAACAATAAGACAACATGAAAGTATTTCTGCTTGGTTTTATGGGAGCCGGTAAATCCTATTGGGGCAAACAACTGGCCATTCACTGGAACCTGCCGTATTTCGACCTGGACGATGTGATCGTGGAGCGGGAGGGCATGTCCGTAGCCGAGATCTTCGCCGAAAAAGGCGAATCCTATTTCCGGGAGCTGGAAGGCAAGGTGCTCCGTGAGCTTGCGCTGGACTACGACAGCTTCCTGATCTCCTGCGGCGGCGGCACACCCTGCTTTTCGGATACCATGGATTTCATGAACAACGCCGGCATTACCATCTGGCTGAACCCTTCCGTGCCCGTCATGGTAGAGCGCCTGCAAAGGAAACAGGCCAAACGGCCGCTGATACAGGACCTCTCCGTGGAAGACCTCACCGCCTTCACTGAAAAGAAATTAATGGAAAGGCAGTCATTCTATGAGCAAAGTCAGGTGATCATCAGCGACGATGAGATATCTTTGGAAACTTTTGATAAATTGATCCCGCATGCATAAAACATTTCTCATATGGGCGGCGCTTTTAGGCGCGCTGGCAGTGATCCTTGGCGCATTTGGCGCGCATAAGCTGAAAGAGCTCGTGCCACCCGAAACCGTAAGCACCTTCCAAACAGGCGTTACCTACCAGTTCTACCACGTGTTCGCACTGCTGGCAGTGGGCATCCTGTACGCGCATGCGCCCGGGCCGCAGCTGGTATGGGCCGGCCGGCTTTTCCTTTTGGGCATCCTCCTGTTTTCAGGCTCGCTGTACGTGCTCACCCTGCTGAAAGCGACCGATACGGTGGGCCTGCGCGGCATCGGCGCCATTACGCCCATCGGCGGGCTGGCGTTCATTGCCGGGTGGGTAATGCTGTTGCTGGGAGTTCTCAAAAAATGATCACGGTATGATAAGAAAGACTGCCCTATGCCTGTTGCTGTGGCTGCCGTCAGCCATTTATGCCCAACACGGGGCGGAATTTTAAGACGTCGGCATTCCAAACAAGAACATTTCTTCCGGATTTCGCCACAGATGCGCAGGCGGTACTGGCCATTAATGGAGAAAAAGACGTGCAGGTGGCCAGCCAGGCCAATCTGAGAGCATGGAAAGATGGGTTGACTGCGGCAGGCAACCCGAAAGTAACCGTAAAAACCTTTCCCGGCCTCAATCATCTTTTCCAGCATTGCAAAACCTGCACGGTGTTTGAATATGGACAGCTGCCCGAGACAATATCTCCCGAAGTTCTTGCGTATATTCAGGAATGGATAGCCGCACAAACCGGGCTGAAAAAAGCTGATCATAAAACTGACAGCCGTTCCGGGAAGAATTAAACAGCTGGTTGTGGTAAACCGCCGGGCCCCGGAAATAATTTTCCGCGATTGCCCCGGCAATAGTTAATTTTGATTTCGATTATGGCAGGTAACAAACTGAAATCAGAAAAGAAAGAACCTAAAAAGAAAAAAGAACAGCTACCCAATCCTGATACGCTCAAGCCGGACAAAGAGCCGGAGGTAAAAGTGAAGGAGCTGGTAAAGGATGAGCGCACCCATAAAGTACTGGGGGCTTTTTTCCTGCTGCTGGCGCTGTACTGCTTTATTGCTTTCACATCCTACCTGTTCACCTGGGAGGAGGATTTCGATAAAGTGCACCGTTACTCCTCGTCCGTACTCTTCAGGCACGAAATTGAAGTGGACAACCTGCTGGGCCGCCTCGGCGCGTTTACTTCCCACTGGTTCTTTTTCAAGGGCTTCGGCATTGCCTCTTACCTGTTCTGTTATTTCTTTTTCATTATTGGTATCAACTTCATTGTAGGCCGCCGCGTATTCCGCTTCTGGCGCAATGTGAAATACATCATTTTCGGGCTGCTGTTCATCAGCATGACCTTCGCTTTCCTTACCGGCAAGTCGGCCTTCCCCTGGGGAGGGGCCATGGGCGATGCGCTCAATCGGTGGACGAGCGGTTTCCTCGGTAAGACCGGCGCAGGTTTGCTGCTGCTGGTGGCGGGGCTCAGCTGGATCATCTGGAAATTCAACGTGGACTTCAAATGGCCGGAAAAGAAACCCAAACCGGTGAAAGAACCGTTTGCCGGTTTCGGGGAGCCGGATGAAGAGGAGGAAGAAGAACCGGAACCCGTTTTTGCGCCTGCCAAAAATAATGCGATGAAAGGGGGCGGAAGTCCCATCACGGTGATCCCTCCCGTGGAAGAAGAAGAATTTGAACAGGAATTACAGCTGATCGAAAAAGAAGATCCCGCGCCCAAAGCCATCACCTTCATTCCGCCTGCACCGACACCCGAACCGGAACCTGAACCGGAAGCTGAGCTGATGCTCACGGAAGAAGAGCCCGAACCGGAGCCCGGGATCTACACCCCTCCACCTTCACCTTCACCGAAAAAAAGCGGGGCGGTGGAAGAAGTGGCTTTCGAGATCAAACCGGTGTACGAAGATCCGACCGACGATGAAGTGGAAGAGATCGTGCCTGTGCGTGAAGCTGTGCCCGTAGACCCATACGAGCCCACCCTCGACCTGCGGGATTACAAATACCCCGCGCTGGACCTGCTGGAGAACCATGGGTCAGACAAGATCGTGCAGGACACCACTGAGCTGGAGAAAAACAAGAACCAGATCATTGACACGCTGAAGAACTACGACATCGCTATCCAGAAGATCAGCGCCACCGTTGGGCCTACCGTTACCCTGTACGAGATCGTGCCGGCCGCGGGCGTGCGTATTTCGAGGATCAAGAACCTGGAAGACGACATTGCGCTGAGCCTTTCGGCGCTGGGCATCCGCATCATCGCGCCCATTCCCGGCCGCGGCACCATCGGTATTGAAGTGCCCAATGTGAAAAAGACTATCGTTTCCCTGCGCAACATGCTGGCGTCTGACAAGTTCCAGCACAGCCAGATGGACCTGCCCATCGCCATCGGGAAAAAGATCGACAACGAGAATTTTATCGCGGACCTTGCCAAGATGCCCCACCTGCTGATGGCGGGCGCTACCGGCCAGGGTAAGTCAGTGGGCATCAACACCCTGCTGGTATCGCTGCTGTATAAAAAACATCCTTCGCAGCTGAAGTTCGTGCTGGTAGACCCTAAGAAAGTGGAACTTTCGCTGTATAAGCTGATCGAAAAACACTTCCTGGCCAAGCTGCCCGGCGAAGAAGATGCGATCATTACAGACACCAAGAAGGTGGTGCATACCCTCAACGCGCTTTGTATCGAAATGGACCTGCGGTACGACCTGCTGAAAGAAGCCGGCACCCGCAACATCCGCGAGTACAACGGCAAATTCACCCAGCGCAGGCTGAACCCGCAGAAAGGCCACCGCTACCTGCCGTTTGTAGTGCTGGTGATAGATGAGTTTGCGGACCTGATCATGACCGCGGGCAAAGAAGTGGAAATGCCTATCGCGAGGCTGGCGCAGCTTGCCCGTGCCGTGGGCATCCACCTCATCATCGCTACGCAGCGCCCGTCCGTGAACATTATCACCGGTACCATCAAGGCAAACTTCCCGGCGCGTATTGCATTCAAAGTATCATCCAAAATAGACTCCCGCACCATTCTCGACATCGGTGGGGCGGAGCAGCTCATTGGCCAGGGAGACATGCTGATCTCCTTCAATGGCGAGCTTGTGCGCCTCCAGTGCGCATTTGTGGACACGCCTGAAGTGGAAAGCGTGGCCGAGTTCATCGGCGAACAGCGCGGTTACCCGGACGCTTTTCTGCTGCCGGAGTATATCGACGAAAAGGATATGGAAGGCAAGGACTTCAGCCTGGCAGACCGTGACCCGCTCTTCGAAGAAGCCGCCCGCGTGATCGTACAGAACCAGCAGGGCTCCACTTCGCTGCTGCAAAGGAGAATGAAGCTGGGCTACAACCGGGCAGGCCGCCTGATGGACCAGCTGGAAGCCGCCGGGATCGTAGGCCCCAACATGGGAAGCAAAGCGAGGGACGTGAACGTGAAAACCGAAGCCGACCTCGAAGAAATTCTTAACAGTATGTTATAATTTGCGCACGCCAGCCTGCATTCTTCCACTTTTGACGGAAATAAACGAATTTTGCAATTCTTTAACATGACGGTATAAACTTACCGGCATAAGATTTGGTCTAATTCCCTACAACTACAACACTTAAACTTATGATGATGAAGAAAACGGTATTAACGGGTTTGATCATGTGCGGGATGGTATTCGGCGCCAGCGCCCAGGCATCGTCGTCCTCCGGCAAAAACGACCCGAAAGCCAAGGTGGTGCTGGATGGCGTGAGCAAAAGGTTCAAATCCCTCAAATCTGTTATCGCTAATTTTGTACTGAAGGTGGAAGGCGCCAACAACAGCGTGAGCGACACCAAAAAGGGTTCTGTTTACGTAAAAGGGTCCAAATATAAAGTGATCATGGACGGACAGGAGATTATCAGCGACAACAAAACCTCCTGGACCTACGCCAAAGACGTGAACGAAGTGACGATCAGCAATGTGGACCACAGCAACAGCAGCATGACGCCCGCCAAGATCTTCACCAATTTCTACGACAAAGACTTCCTGTACCGCCTGAATGGTGAAACCACCGAGAAAGGAAAGGTGCTCCAGAATATAGAGCTGACGCCGACCGACAAATCCAAGAACTTCTTCAAAGTGCTGGTGGACGTGGATAAGAAGAACCAGACCCTGGCCCGTATGAAGGTTTTTGAAAAGAACGGCAACCGTTACACTTACGAGATCACCAATTTTACCCCCAACGGCGCCGTGAAAGACGATCTGTTCACCTTCGACGCGAAGAAATATCCCAACGTGGAAGTGGTAGACCTCCGCTAGTTCAACCTTTACAGCATAATACTGGAACGGCTCCCGGTTCGGGGGCCGTTTTTTATTTGCGGGAGGCTGTCTCCGGCCATTGTCATGTATCCGCCGCAAACAGCAGAACTTTACTTTTTTTTGCTACATTTGCCAAGTTTTATTATAAAAATCAAGCAATATGGCATACGACGTAATCGTAATTGGTAGCGGCCCCGGTGGATACGTGGCGGCTATCCGGGCTTCTCAACTGGGATTTAAAACAGCAATAGTAGAAAAGGAGAGTTTGGGCGGTATCTGTTTGAACTGGGGTTGCATCCCGACCAAAGCATTATTAAAATCCGCACAGGTAGTAGAATACATCAACCATTCCAAGGATTACGGCGTAACCGTTGAAGGGTCCGTGGTTGATTTTCCCGCTGTGATCAAACGCAGCCGTGGCGCGGCAGATAAAATGAGCAAAGGCGTTCAGTTCCTCATGAAGAAGAACAAGATCGACGTGCTTATGGGCACTGCCACGCTGAAAGCGAAAGGCCAGGTGGAAGTGACCGATAAGGACGGGAAAGTATCCGTTCAGGACGCCAAGCACATCATTCTCGCTACCGGCGCCCGCGCCCGCGAGCTCCCCAACCTGAAGATCGACGGGAAGAACGTGATCGGCTACCGCCAGGCCATGAACCTGCCTACCCAGCCCAAAAGCATGATCGTGGTAGGCTCCGGCGCTATCGGCGTTGAATTTGCCTATTTCTACGCTACCCTGGGCACCAAAGTGACCATCGTTGAATTCATGCCGCGCATCGTGCCGGTTGAGGACGAGGATATCTCCAAAGAACTGGAAAAGATATACAAGAAAAAAGGTATCGAAATAATGACCAACGCCAGCGTGGAAGCTGTTGAAGGTGCAAAGAACGGCGTAAAGGCGAAAGTGAAGACCGCTACCGGCGAAGTAACCCTGGAAGCGGACGTGGTGCTGAGCGCTGTGGGTATCACCGCCAACATCGAAGGTCTCGGCCTCGAAACCCTCGGCGTAAAAACCGACAAGGGCAAAGTACTGGTAGATCCTTATTATGCCACCAATGTTCCGGGCGTTTACGCCATCGGCGATATGGTTCCGGGCCAGGCGCTGGCACACGTGGCTTCCAAAGAAGCTATCGTTTGCGTGGAAGCCATTGCTTACAACGAAAAGAAATACAACCACAAACCCCACCCGATCGACTACAACAACGTTCCGGGCTGTACTTACTGCACGCCTGAGATCGCATCGGTGGGTTATACTGAAAAGGCCGCCAAAGAGGCCGGTTACGAAGTGAAAGTGGGCAAATTCCCCTTCAGCGCTTCCGGCAAGGCTGTGGGCGCAGGCGCTACAGAAGGTTTCGTAAAAGTGATCTTCGACGCCAAATACGGCGAATGGCTGGGCACGCATATGATCGGTATGAACGTAACAGAAGCTATTGAACAGACCGTTACCGCACGTACACTGGAAACCACTTACCTGGAAGTGCTTAATTCCATCCACCCGCACCCGACCATGAGCGAATCCGTGAAGGATGCGATCGAAGTGGCTTACGGCGAAGCGATTCACCTGTAAATCAACTTGTTGATAACGATAAAGCGGAGGCTGCACCATGTGGTGCAGCCTTTTGCGTTTATGACAGCACGAGTATTTATTAGCATCAGCCTTCCATGCAGCGCGGTGTATACACCGCCGCCGCTTATCTTCTTCCTCCCGCATTCCCTCCCAAAACCACCTTGTTAATCTTCCGGTTATCAGTAAATTGCCGCTTTGATTCACCAAATCCATCTTATGAGGCAAAAAATCGCTACATACCTGTTGACCGCAGTATTATCCCTCGCCCATCTTTCCGTTTTTGCCACGGAAGGCATGTGGCTGCCGCAGCTCTTGGGCAGGCTGAACGAAAAGGAAATGAAAGGCATGGGCCTGAAGATCTCCGCGGCAGATATCTACAACGTCAACAAAGGCAGCCTGAAAGACGCCATTGTCAGCTTCGGCGGCTTCTGCACCGGGGAGATCATTTCCTCCAAAGGCCTGCTGCTCACCAATCACCACTGCGGCTACGACGCTATCCAGAAACATTCCTCACTTCAGCATAATTACCTGGACAAAGGCTTCTGGGCCCGCAGCATGCAGGAAGAACTTCCCAATGCCGGGCTTACCGCCACCTTCATCGTACGCATCGAAGATGTGACAAAGGCGGCGCTGGAAGGCGTTTCCGCCAGCCTCACCGAAAGCGAACGCCAGAGCGCGATAGACAAGAACCTGAATATGATCAAAGGCGGCGCGAAAAAGGAAACCTGGCAGGAAACCCTCATCAAACCCTTCTTTGAAGGCAACCAGTATTTCCTGTTCGTAACGGAAACATACAAAGACATACGCCTGGTGGGCGCGCCGCCCTCTTCCATCGGGAAGTTCGGCGCCGATACGGATAACTGGGTATGGCCCCGCCATACGGGCGACTTCTCCATTTTCCGCGTGTACGCGGGGAGAGACAACCGGCCTGCGGAATATTCCAAAGACAATGTTCCCCTACAACCCAAACACTTCCTGCCCATTTCGCTGGACGGCATCGCGGAGAACGATTTCACGATGGTATTCGGTTTCCCCGGCCGCACGAACGAATACCTGCCCTCCGAAGCCATGAAGCTCACCGTGGAAGGCCAGGACCCCGCCCGTGTAAGCATGCGCGACGCTGCGCTGAAAGTGATCGACGGCTTTATGCGCCAGGATGAGCAGATAAAAATTCAATATGCGGCCAAACAGGCCTCCACCGCCAATTCCTGGAAAAAATGGATCGGCGAGATGCAGGGCGTGCGCCAGACGAACGGCATTCAGCGCAAGCTGGACTACGAAGCCCGTTTCCGGCAGCTGGTGAACAACAACGCGGAATACCGCGGCACCTACAGCGGCCTGCTGGACTCGCTCAATAATCTCTACAAAACGCAGGCGCCGTACGCCATCGCGCGCGATTATTACAGCGAGCTGATACGCAGTGTGGAAATGCTGGGATTCGCCAACAACGCCATCACCCTGCTGCAGGAAACGCGGCTGAAAGGGGAGGAGCAATATGAAACGCTCAAACAGGCTTATCTCGCCAAAATAAAACCGCAATACCAGAACTATAACAACGATGTGGACCGCGAAGTGGCGGCCGCGCTGCTGGATATTTATTTCAAAGAGGTGCCCTCGAACAAGATCGGCGGAGAAGCTTACCAGGTATGGATGGAGACGAATAAAGACGGGAAGAGGACTGCGGACAAAATGTACAGTCAATCTGCTTTTTCGTCGTACGACAAGCTGGCCGCGTTCCTGGACAGGCCTTACAAAACCGTGTCTGCCGACGTATGGAAAGACCCCGCCACCCGGCTGATGATCGGCCTGCGCAACGGTTATATCGATTTTGTGAATAAACCTTACGACGAGCTTCAGCCGGAGATCAACCGCCTGCAACGCCGTTATATGGCCGCGCAGATGGAAGTGATGAAAGACAAACGTTTCTACCCGGACGCCAACAGCACGCTGCGCATTACCTACGGTAAAGTGAACGGCTACGCGCCCCGCGACGCGGTGAAATACGACTTCATCACTACGCTGGACGGTGTGATGGAAAAATACAAACCCGGCGATTATGAGTTCGACGTGCCTGAGAAATTACGGGAACTGCATGCCCGGAAAGACTATGGCCCATACGGTGCAAACGGCAAGATGCCGGTATGTTTCATCGCCAGCAACCACACTACGGGCGGCAATTCCGGCAGTCCCGCGCTGGATGCGTACGGCAACCTCATTGGCCTCAACTTCGACCGTACCTGGGAAGGCACCATGAGCGATATCAACTACGATCCTTCCATTTGCCGCAACATTATGGTGGACATCCGGTATGTATTGTTCATCGTGGACAAGTTTGCCGGTGCAAAACACCTCGTTGATGAAATGAAGCTTGTGCATCCGAAAAAAGGGAAAATGACGCCGCTGAAAAAAGCGTCCTGATAATAAAAAAAAGACCGCCTCACGAGGCGGTTTTTTTTTATGCCGAAGATATTGTTACCAGTTATGCCCCGGCGCAAAAACGCCGCTCCGGTTGCCCAGCGTGAGGCCGATGGTGATCTCATGCGTGCCTTTACTGACGTAGTTCAGCGAAGAAGCTGTATAGTCGTATGCGTAACCGATGTTTAAGACCGGTGTGATGTAAGCCCCGAGCATCCCGGCAAACCCGTCGTCCACCCGGTAATTGGCGCCAACCCACAGACGGTCGCGGTAAAGCAGCTTTGCATTCACATCGATACCCAGCGGTGCAGGGTCTACAATTTTCAGCATCATGGAAGGCAGCACGCTGAAATCGTTGCTCAGCCAGAGGCGGTAGCCCGCGGTGATAAATACATGTGGCGTGAGCTTCCCGCGTTCTCGTGCATTGATAATTTCACCTTCGTCGAATGTGAGCTCTTGCGGAATGATGTTCTGCACAGATGCGCCGCCGAAGAAATCAGCAGAGTACAGCCAGATGCCGGCGGAGAGGTCTGGCTTCCATTTTCTCATCAGGCCAACGCCCGCCATGGTAGGGTCGCCAGGATCGGCGAAATCCAGCTTGTCCGCATCCAGGCTGTAGGTTTGCATGCCGGCCCCGAGACCCAGGCTGATGCTTGTTTTCGGGCCAAGGCCGATGTGATGCGCATAGGCGGCATTCACCGCGAAGCGCCGGATAGGGCCGGTTACATCGCTTAACACCGTGAAGCCCACGCCTGGGTGCCCTTCCGGGGCGCTGTAATTGTCCCAGTAAGTTTTATCGCGCGAGGTATACCGCATGTCTGTCGGCGTCGTATTGTTGCGGGAATATTTGCCCAGCGGGCCGTGCGCCGAAAGATAGGTGGTGACCGGTGCATCCTGCAGGCCGGCCCATTGATGCCGGTGGCTGGCTTTTATGTCCCAGTAGCTTTCAATGCCCGCCATGGCGGGATTGAGGATAAAGGGATTCATGAGGTATTGCGTATAGTGCGGCTGCTGCTGTGCAACGGCGGCCGGCGTAAATGCCAGCATCAGCAGGAATATGTATAAATATTGTCTGATCATAACCAACATTATTTAAGGATGGTAACGGATCCTGAAACGGGCTTCCCGCCGTCTCCGGGGTGAATGACGTAATAATAGGTACCTATCGGCAGCGGCTCCCCGCGGTATTTACCGTCCCAGGCGGCGCCGTACCCGTTGGAGCGGAACAGGCGCTGGCCATAGCGGTTGAATATTTCCACGATGCAATTGGGATAATGCACCAGTTCCCGGATCACCCAGGTATCGTTGATGTTATCGCCATTGGGTGAAAATACGTTCGGGGGGTCGATGGCTTTGATGATGGTGACCGTTACCTGGTCCGTTGCGCTGCAATTGCTGCCGCTGGTGGCGGTGAGCGTATATACGGCGTCGCGGGTGGCTACCAGCGAAGCGCGCAGCACATTGGGATCAATAAAATCCGCTGCCGGCGACCAATGGAATGTTACCTGCGTGGTATTGTTTGCCGTCGGGCTGAATTGCACCTGTGCGCCTTGTTTTACGGTGAACGAAGGCCCCGCGTCTATCACCGGCAACACGGTGGCTACTACCGGCAGGCTGAAAGGTTCGGACACGCAGCCGTTGCCGTCCGTTACGCGAAGGCTCACCGCAAAATCGCCGGCGGTATTGAAACGGTGGGTGGGGCTTGCCGCAGATGCGGTTCCGCCATCCCCGAAGTTCCAGTTCCATGCAGATGCGCCGCCTGTGCTCATATTCGTGAAGGTGACGCTTCCGCCCTGGCATACGGAATCGAGGGAAGCGACGAAGCCCGCAACAGGTAAGGCATTCACGGTAATGCTGCTGCTCGCGGAGTCTACGCAGCCATCTGTAGTGGTGAAGATATATTTCACGGCATGCTGCCCCACTCCCGCAACAGCAGGGGCGAAGCTGCCGTTGGCGCTAACGCCTGCGCCGCGGTAGATGCCGGTTCCAGCCAGGTTATTCTCCACTGAAGCAGTGGCGACTGTAACCGGTCCGGGCGCTGAAACGCATACCGGCGGGATCACGCTGTAGGCCAGGTCCGGCAGCATGCCCAGCTTCACCTGCACACTGGTATCGTTCGTACAGCCGTTCACGGTAGTAGCGGTATATGTAACATTGAAAGTGCCTGGCGCGGCATAATGATGCACGGGGTTTTTGTCCGCAGACAGCGGGGAACCATCCCCGAAGTTCCACTGGTAGCCGGTAACAGCCTGCCCGTCAGGTGTAGTGGCATTGCTGCTGAAAGCGGCTTCGCCATTCACCGGGAGGCACCCTTCCGGCAGGGTAAGGCTGAGCAGCGGTTTGGCGCGTATGGTGAGAGTGGTGGATACGGAATCCACGCATCCGTCGGTAGTTGTGAAAATATATTTAACGGGATGAGTGCCGGCCCCTGCGATCGCAGGATTCAAAATGCCAGTTGTGCTAACGCCTTCACCGGTATAAATACCGCTACCCGGCAGGTTATTCACTACCGAAGCATTGGCAACCGAAGCAGGTCCTTGCGTGGAAATGCAGACTGGTGGAATAACGCTGTAGGCGAGATCAGGCAGCATGCCTAGCTTCACCTGCACACTCGTATCATTCGTACAGCCATTAACGGTAGTAGCGGTATAGCTGACGTTGAAAGTGCCCGGCGCAGTGTAATGATGCACCGGGTCTTTGTCCGCAGACAGCGGGGAACCATCCCCGAAATTCCACTGGTAGCCGGTGACGGCCTGCCCGTCAGGTGTAGTGGCGTTGCTGCTGAAAGCGGCTTCACCATTCACCGGGAGGCATCCTTCCGGCAGGGTGAGACTGAGCACCGGTTTGGCGCGTATGGTGAAGGTGGTGGATACGGAATCTTTACAGCCTTCCGTAGTGGTGAATATGTATTTGGCGGTATGTGTGCCGGCACCCGCGATACCCGCCTGCAATGCGCCGTCGTCGGTAATTCCCGGGCCGCTGTAGATTCCTGCACCCGTTGCACCGTTCAGTACGCTGGCCTGCGCCACGGAAGCAGGGCCGGTGGCGTCTTCACAAACGGGTGGTACCACGGAATAACTCAGTTCCGGTTTGGCGGCGACGGTTACGTTGAACGTGCTGTCACTGGTGCAGCCATTGCTGGTGGTAACAGCATAGTGCACGGGATAGGTGCCGTTGCCGGCATAAGTATATACAGGGTCTTTGTCTGTGGAAGTGCCGGTACCATCGCCGAAGTTCCATTGGTAGCTGCTGATCGTTTGCCCGTCTGGGGTAGCGGCATTGCTGGTGAATGAAGCCGAACGGTCTGCCGGCAGGCAGTTGCCTGGCATCGTGAGCGTGATCGACGGATTGGCGTGTACGGTGATAGTCCGGCGGGCGGTATCGCTTATGCACAGGTCGCTGACCTTCGCAACCATTTTCACTTCGTAACTGCCGTAGGTATTAAAGGTAGCCTGCTCTGAAGCGTTGCCGCTGTTAAGAGTCGGCGCGCCGTTCCCGAAATCCCAGGACCGCCCTGAAATTGCCGCTGAGCCTGCATAAGCAGAACCGTTATCAGTGAAAGTGACCGCGCCTTCTTCGCATACGGCCGGTACAGCGCTGTTGAAGCTGGCCGTGGGGCGGTCGTGTATGGTGAACGAAACGGAATCCAGGCTTACGCAGCCTATGGTGGTAACGGCGCGGAGTTTTGTTTTATGTGTGCCGGGCGGGTAGAGTTTTTTCGCCTCCCGTGCATTGATAGTGCTGCCGTCAGGGAAGCTCCATACCCACCTGTCGAATGTAAAAGCGCCGCTCGTTGTACCGGCCGAAAGTTGCACAGTATCTAATGTGCATGCGGTAGGGTTGCTGAAAGCCGCTGTTGCCTGCGGTCCGGCCCTCACTTCAACGGGAATGTTGATGGTCTCGGTATGGTTACATGGATTGATGCTGGAGTGGGCGGCTTCTACAGGGATGGCATAGTCGCCCGGGGCGCTGAACGTGTACGGCTGCGGCAGTACGTATTGATAATACAGAACGCCGTCAACACGTACGGTATCTATGGGCGAAGGCATATTTTGCAGCACGTCCGTATTGGGCGTGATGGCGCCGCCCATGGCGCTGATCTTCCAGTTCAGACTGGTGGCAAGGTAGGGGAGGAATACGGACAGCTGCGCCGGTGTACCCTGGCAGGTATATTCGCTGCTTGCTGCGCTGCTTTCCGCGTTCCTGATCCGGCCAAAACCGTTGAGGTTCCACAAGTTCATGCCCACATTGTAGCCGTAACTTTCCACGCTGCCCAGGCCATAGGTGATACCGGTGAACGGCTGGTCGCAGGTAATGATGCCCGATGCATTCAGGGCATTATACCGTTTGACCGCAACACTATAACCTGCCAGCTGCGGATGCGGGTACACATGATCCGCGCCTGCGCCATCTATCCGTAAAGAAGCCAGGCCGGCATCGGGCACTATTAGCGTTACGTAATTATTATTGATGCTTTCACGCGAGGTACGGGTGAACACGGTTTTTTTAACGCCTTGCGCCAGCGGGCTTAAGTAGACCATCTCCGGGTCGCCTAACCCGGTGGTATTGTTGCAGCCGCTTGCAGAAGACATGTATTGGGCCACCATCACCGGCTTGTCTGCTTCAATAAGATCGGCGGTATTGCTTTGAAATTCGTAATAGGCGTTATCGGTGAGCGGTCCCAGCGCAACGCCGTTCCGCCTTACTACCGTTGCCGGATCGCTTACCAGTACGCGGTAGATATCCGTCCGGAAGTTATCCGCGGCAATGGCGTTGGAAAAAGGCGCCGTAAGATAGCGCTGCCCCCAGGTGTGCCGGGGAAGCAACTGCTGGATGATATAATCGCCGCCTCCGGGATAGTTGCCCGGGCAGGAAATATAGGTGCGGCTGCTGCCGGAAAAGACCCCAATGGGATGGCATTCGCCGCTGCTGTTCTGGATTGCGCGCACTTTTGTGCCCGTGAGATCGTTCCCGAAACCTGCACCCAGGCTGGCCCCAAGCAATTGGTATATCTGGCCCTTGCTGAGCGTCGCGGTGAAGGGTACACCGGCCATCCTGCCGTTGCGCGTGGGTTTGGAGGGTGTGATCTCGATCACCGTATTATCTTCTTTTGCGATCACGAAGAGCCAGGAGAATGCATTGTCCTGGTAATACTGCTGGCTGTTGAGCGAGAGGTATTCATACCCCCAGGTGTTGCTGGGCAGCAGCATGGAAGACCCGCTGGAGGCGCTCCCCAGCATATGCACGTTAGCCACCACCGGCACATCGCTCTCGATGTGAATACCTTTGCTGGCGAAGATACCTTCTCCGCCTGTTCCGCCAAACGATGGCGGAACCGAATACAAACGGGCGTCGTAGAACCCGGCTTTGGGCAGGTATTCCGTGGTGATGGCAGTGTTGGCGGGAATGCTGTAATGCCGTACCCAGGCGGTACCGTGTATGCTGACCGTTACATTGGCCGCCTGTTCGGCGCTGATATGCAGGACCAGTTCCTGGGAATTGCCCATGCCGGGCTCCATGAACTGGTGATGCCCGTACCCGACCCAGAAATCGGTGCCGGCATTGGACAGCTGCTGCGCGGAAACGGTATGTTGCAATAATACACAGGTAATAAACGACAATGCGCGCCGGATATAAGCACGGGGTAAAGATGGTTTCATGCAGGGTATTCGGTTTAAAACACAGGGGAATACTAATCGGCGGCAAGATAAAAACTATTTCCCGAAAAGTGCAAACGCAGGCGCAGTAAGGCATTGCCTCCCCCAAAAGGGGGAGGGAGAAGAGTTGCTAATGGTGGTTTTTTTCAGTGCTGGAAAGGAATTTTTACAGAGCTTTCACTTCGTACACAATCGAGCTGCATTTGTCCACATGCCGCCATGCTTTCCAATAGGAGCGCAGGCCGTTCCATCCGCCGGCAACCAGGCCGCTGCCGCCTTTGCTGTTCTTTTCGCTGAGCAGGCTCACGTAAAATGCGTCGAATACCATGGGATGTTTCTGCACGATCTTGAGTTCGTGGCGTTGCAGCAGGATGTCCATGGAGCGGGGAGAGAAGTGGTAGAGATGGCGCGGCACATCGTAGGCGGCCCATCCGGCGCCGTAAATGCGGGCATCGGTGGAGGTATAGTTGGGCACGGCGATCAGCAGCGCGCCGCCGGGTTTCAGCAGCGTGCGGATCTGTTGCAGGTAACCATGCAGATCGTGCACATGTTCCAGCACATGCCACATGGTGATGCAATCGTATTGTGCGGGAGCGAGGGAGAAGAGGGCTTCCACGCTTTGTGTTTCGATCTTGTAAAGATTGAGGGCGTTTTCGCGGGCGCCTGCGTCGGGTTCGAGGCCGGTAACGTCCCAGCCCAGCTGCTTCATGTGATGCAGGAAGGCGCCCGTGCCGCTGCCGATATCCAGCAGCTTGCCCTGTTTTACGCCTGCGGCCGTTTTCACCCAGTTCTGCTTGGACCGCATGGTGATCTTGCGCACGCTGTGATACATGCGGTTGATCAGTCCTTCACGGGTTTCGGAGTGAGAAATATATTCTTCGGAACGGTAGTACCGTCCTATTTCGTTGAGGGATGGAACGTCTTGCGTGAAGCGGCCTGTGCAGGCGGCGCATTCCCAGATCCCGAAGGTTTCTTTTGATACGGTATAGTCCTTTGCGGTGAGCACCTGGCTGATCTTTGCCGATCCGCAAACAGGGCATTGCGTGTAATGAATGCTACTCATGGTTATCATAAAGCTGGCTGCAAGATAAACAAATTAAATCCCCCTGTATTCCCCCCACACGTTCCGGAGGCTGTCCGCAATTTCCCCAAGGGTACAGTAGTTTTCCACGGCCTCCACCACCAGGGGCATGAGGTTTTCGGTGGTTGTTGCACGGCTGGCAATGGCTGCCAGCAAGGATGTTACTTTTTCGTTATCACGGCGGCTGCGGAGGTGCTGCAGTTTTTCGGATTGCAGTTTGCGGATGCTGTCGTCTATCCGGAACACTTCGGCATCCGCTTCTTCTTTTACGTTGAATTTATTCACCCCCACAATGATCTTTTCGCCGTTCTCGATCTCCTGCTGGTACTGATAGGCGCTGCGGGCTATTTCATCCTGTATGAAACCTTGTTCTATCGCGCTCACGGAGCCTCCCATGGCGTCTATTTTACCGATCAGTTCCCAGGCGCGGGTTTCCACTTCTTTGGTGAGCGCTTCCACGTAATAGGAGCCGGCCAGCGGGTCTACAGTATCGGCAATGCCGCTTTCGTAGCCGATGATCTGCTGGGTGCGCAGCGCAATGCGTGCAGCCGCTTCCGTTGGGAGGGATATGGCCTCGTCGAAGCCGTTGGTGTGAAGGCTTTGTGTGCCGCCAAGCGTGGCGGCCAGCGTTTGCACGGCCACGCGCACAATGTTGTTCTGCGGCTGCTGCGCGGTGAGCGTACTGCCGCCGGTCTGGGTATGGAACCGCAGCATCTGCGCCTTGGGATCGGTGGCGCCCAGCTCTTTGGTGATATGCGCCCACATATTGCGCGCCGCGCGGAACTTGGCCACTTCTTCAAAAAGGTGGTTGTGCGCGTTGAAGAAAAAGCTGAGGCGTTTGGCAAACACGTTGATGTCCATCCCCACGGCCTGCGCGGCCTTCAGATAGGCCTTCCCGTTGGAAAGTGTGAAAGCCAGCTCCTGTACGGCGTTGGCGCCCGCTTCGCGGATATGGTAACCGCTGATGGAAATGGTGTTCCATTTGGGCACTTCCCGGCTGCAATAGTCGAAAATATCCGTGATGAGCCGCATGGACGGCTGCGGGGGGTAGATGAAAGTGCCGCGGGCGGCGTATTCTTTGAGAATGTCGTTCTGGATAGTACCGGAGATCTTATGCAGGTCCGCTCCCTGTTTTTTGGCCAGCGCAATGTAGAATGCCAGCAGGATAAAGGCGGTGGCGTTGATGGTCATGGAGGTGGACACCTTTTCCAGCTCGATGCCGGCAAACAGCGTTTCGATATCTTCCAGCGAATCGATGGCCACGCCTACTTTGCCCACTTCGCCTTCGGCCATGGCATGGTCTGAATCGTAACCGATCTGCGTGGGCAGATCGAAAGCCACGCTGAGGCCGCTAACGCCCTGGCCGAGCAGGTAATGGTAACGTTTGTTGGATTCTTCCGCGGTGCTGAACCCCGCGTATTGCCGCATGGTCCATAGCTTATCCCGGTACATGGACGCGTGTATGCCCCTGGTAAAGGGAAAGCTGCCGGGCAATTCATCCATCGGCACGGGAGTAGTGTACAATGGCTGTATCTCTATTCCCGAATCCGTCCTGATCTTCTTTTCCATATTTACAATGTTACTTTAAAAACGATAAATTGCGGTAAATTTTGTTGCCCGGCTATGTTTACGTATTTGTTATTGGCGCTAACGATCGGATTGGCGGCGCTGAGTATATTCCTGATGTACCGGGCTTCCCGGAAACCGCTTGCTGACCTGGTGTTTACCGCCGTGCTTTCCGCTTTCCTGGCTTTGTTCATTTACCTCTTCGGCATGTGGGTGTTCCTGAGCGTTTACCTGAAGTATGTTTTCGGCATACTCTTCCTGCTCAGCACCGCCTGGTTCTTCATCCGGCGGAAAGTGACCCTCCCTGCGCGCAGCATCTGGATGAAATTCGTTTTCACCATTTTACTGGGCGCTGCCAGCGTTCTGTATTTTACGGGCACCACCGGCGTACCCAAGACCGTAGAGCTTGATTTTCCGCTTAAAAAAGGCCGTTATTTCGTTTTACAGGGAGGGAAGGGACTGCCCACCAATATTTTCCATTTCAGCCTGCGCGGCGCCATTTACGCAATGGATATCGTAAAGCTGAATAAATACGGCAACCGTGCCAACACTGTCTTTTCCAGGAAGCTGGAAGATTATGCCATTTTCGGGGATACGGTCTACAGCCCCTGCTCCGGTAAAGTAGTGCGGGCTTATAGCGACAACCCCGACAATATTCCGCCGAACATGGCGCGCGGCCCGAAGAACACCAATATGGTGGTGATAGAAGGAGACAACTACACCGTGTTCATGGGCCACCTGAAAATGGGCAGCGTGATGGTAAAGGAAGGGGATATGGTGAAGATCGGCGAACCGCTGGGCTGTGTAGGTAACTCCGGCTTCAGCACCGAGCCGCACCTGCATATACAGGTGCATGAGATCGAGAAAGACAAGCCCTGGTACGCCAGCCGGCCTTTGTATATCCGGTTCAACGGGAAAACTTACCTGCTGAACGAAATGATCCGGGAAAAGAACCTGTAAAAAAAGAGACCTGCATGGTCTCTTTTTTGTTTATCCGTTACCGTTGCATCAGCTTTCGTGCTTCGGCGTTGATGATCTCTATCGCGATGTCTGAAGGGGATTCCGGCTGCAGCATGAACAGTTCCAGAATCTGTTTGTTCAGCTCTATGGAAGGCGCGTCGGGCGGGAGTTTCAGCGCTATCTGGTTGATGATGGAAATGGTCTGTTCCTTCACGGTTTTCACGGCCTCCCATGCCTGCGCTGTTACGTATATCTGCTGCGAAACGTTATGATCGTATTCCGATTTGATATTCGATACCATGCCTATCTGCATGTCCAGCACCGAGAAGCCGGGCTGGTTCACACGGCTGATCAGGTTCTGCGGGGCAATGCGCTCCACGAACAGCACGATCCTTTCATACGCCTGCAGCTGCAAAGGCAGCACTACATCGCCATGGCCGCCTTCTGCTTTCCCTGACACGGATCTCAGCCCCTTTTCCCTTTCTTCTTTCTCTTTCTTTTCGCCTTTTTTCAAGGTGTCTTTCAGGGTCCAGATAACGAGCACTACAGCGCCGGCGATGATAACGATAAACAACAGTTCCTGACTGGATGGCATAATCGTGTGTGTTTTAGAAGTACAAATATAATAGGAATTTATTATTTGTAACTGAAAACATCAGATTAAATAAAAAAAGCGTTCCGCCTTGCCTGGGGGAACGCTAGGTTTATAAGATTATTGATGGCTCAGCACTCGGGCAGGCTGATCGGGATATTCACTGCCAGCCCGCCGTCTGAGGTTTCCTTGTATTTGGAATTCATGTCCTGCGCGGTTTCCCACATGGTTTTCACGACAGCGTCCAGCGATACCTTTGCCAGCTCTGGATTGCTCTGGAGCGCCAGCTGGGAAGCGGTGATGGCTTTGATGGCGCCCATGGTGTTCCGCTCAATGCAGGGCACCTGTACCAATCCTCCGATGGGGTCGCAGGTAAGGCCGAGGTGGTGTTCCATCGCTATCTCCGCGGCCATCAGCACCTGGCGCTGGCTGCCGCCCATGCATTCCGTAAGGGCCGCGGCGGCCATGGCGGACGATACGCCTATTTCAGCCTGGCACCCGCCCATAGCAGCCGAAATGGTTGCGCGTTTTTTGAAGATGCTGCCCACTTCCGAAGCGGTGAGGATGAACTGGATGATCTTTTCCTTGTGGAATCCATCGCAGAATGTAATGAAATATTGCAGTACCGCGGGTATTACGCCCGCGGCGCCATTGGTGGGAGCGGTCACCACGCGGCCGAAAGAAGCGTTCTCTTCGTTTACGGCCAGGGCAAAGCAGCTCACCCAGTCCAGCGTATAGGAGAAATGTTCCCCGCCTGAGCGGATGGCCTCCACCCAGCTGTTATAATCGGTGTAGGTTCTTCCTTTCAGGAGTTTGGTGTTGAGCGCCGCGGCCCTGCGGCCCACTTTCAGCCCGCCGGGCAGCTCGCCGGTAGTGTGGCAGCCACGGTAGATGCAGTCGCGCATCACTTCCCATATCTGTAAAATGCCGGCTTTGGTGTCCGCCTCGCTGCGCCAGGCCTGTTCGTTTTCCAGCACCAGTTCTGAAATGGAATAGCCTGTTTTGATGCACCATTGCAGCAGCTGCCGCGCGGTGTCTATCGGGAAAGGCAGGTCCACATTGTTTTTGCCGCCGCCCGCCATTTCGCCTTCCTTCAACACAAAGCCCCCGCCGATGGAATACCAGGTGGATGCCAGCTGTTCGCCGTTTTGCAGCGTAACGAGAAAGGTCAATGCATTGGGATGGAAGGGGAGGGATTCGTCGTAGAGGAATTCCACATCGGTCAGCGGATCGAAGGCGATCTCGTATTTGCCTTGCAGGCGGAGCTTTTGTTCGCGGCGGATCTTTTCGATCTTCGCGTCTATGTCGTTCACATCGCAGGTAACGGGGTCTTCTCCCCCAAGGCCCAGCTGAATGGCGATATCCGTACCATGCCCATGCCCGGTTTTGGCCAGCGAACCGTAGAGCAGCACGCCAAGGCGCTGCACAGCGGGCAGTTTGCCGGCTTCGGCCAGCTCGTCAATAAAACGCATGGCGGCACGCCAGGGGCCTAGTGTATGCGAGCTGCTGGGTCCTACGCCTATCTTGAAAATATCAAATACTGAGATACACTCGTGTGGCACTGTAAACAGGTTTAATGTCCAAAGTTAAGGGATTTGGGACCACTTCTGTTCCGGCAAAAAAAATACGCGCTACCGCAAGCAGTAACGCGCATTTATATGACAGATAGAGAAAGACTTATTTATCCCACCAAACTTTGCCGTAGAGCCCGTCTCCGGCTCCGCCGAACTGCCGGCTCACAGCGTCTGTGTAATTGGTGGCGTTGTTGAACACCTCGTCCGGCGGATAGCCCTGGCGGTTAGGTACGTCTTTGCCCTGGGGTTTGGTGAAGGCGGGGAAACCGGTCCTTCTCCATTCGGCCCAGGCTTCATAGCCGTGCATGAACAGGTGTACCCAACGCTGGGTACCAATCTGCGCATAAGCGGTGGCGGCGTTGTAAGCCATGCCGGGAGAGGCCATCATGGCGGCATAACCGGCAGTGTCGTTTTTGTTCCATTGGCGGATGGACTGCTCGATGGCCTGGTTGTAGTAGTTCGCAGCGGCGGCATCGCTTCCGCCAATCCATCCGAGCTTGGCGGCTTCGGCTTGTGCAAAGAGGGCCTGGGCATAGGTTACGAGGTAAACGGACGCGTCCTGCTTGCGGATCTCTGCACCCAGCAGGCTGAATGCCGTGGTGCTGAGGCCGTCCAGCGCGCCAAATTCAAGGCCCTCATATTGTCCATCCACATTCGGGTCGCCATAAACGCGCAGGCGGGGATCGCCAACGGGTTTCATTTTGCTGACCAGCAGCTGGCTGAGCGCCCACCATTTGCGGTTCTGGTCGGTCACCTGGTCGTACCAGTAACTTTCATTGGCGGCTTCGGGCAGATGGCGGAACACCAGGTTGCCGGCGTTGCTGGTCATTACCCCGGCGGCCAGCGCTTTGTTGAACTCTTCGCGGGCTTTGGTGGCATTGGCCTGGGAAAGCCGCAGGGCCATCAGCAGCCGGATGGTGTTGCCGAGCTTTTTCCAGTGGGTCATGTCGCCGTTAAAAAGGATGTCGTTACTGATCTTGCCGTCTACGATGGATTTGTCCGCCTCGTCCAGCAGCGCGAACAGACTGTTGTAAATAGATTCCTGCGAGTCGTACACGGGCGTGAATTTTTCACTGCCCTTGAGCGATTCTGAATAGGGTACATCTCCCCAGCGGTCGGTGATATGCCAGAAATAATACGCCTTCAGGATCTTGGCAACGGCCAGCTGGTTGGCAATGGGGCCTTCCTTGGCGTCCAGCTGTTTGGATTTGATGACTGTTTCCAGGTTCATCAGCGGGCCCTGGTAGATGCCGTAGAAGTTCGCTGAAACCTGGTTGTATAACGAAAGGTTAGGATACTGTGTTTCTGAAAGGTATTGCGCGTTGTATTCACCCTGCGGCGATTCGGCCAGCACGGGCAGGTACAGCTCCGCGTTGGCGATCAGCTGGGTGTTGGATGCCTGGCTGGGCAGGTTGGGGTTGACGTTGATGTCGCCGAATTTGTTACAAGCCCCAAGGATGAAAGTGATTCCTGCTAAAACATACATTCTTTTCATGATGGTGTGGCTTTAGAAATTGACGATAAGGTTTACTCCGTAAGAACGCACCGTGTTGGCCTGGCCGGATTCCAGCCAGCTGATGCTCTGGCTTCCGCTGGAAAGCTCCGTCGGGTCGAGGCCTTTGGGCGCTTTCTGCCAGATCATCCAGGGGTTACGCGCTATCAGTGCCACATTGATGCTGCTGAAAGGAAGCCTGGCCAGTTTTGCCTTGCTGAAAGTATAGCCCAGCCTCAGTTCCCTCAGTTTGATATAGTCGCTTTCGTACAGCCACTCTTCGTACACATGCGTGCCGAGCACGGTGCGGTAATAAGCGCGGGCGTCCACGTAAGCGGTGATCATTTCTTTGGTGGAGGCTTTCATGCCGGTCACTTTTACGCCGCCGCCGTCCGCCACCGGGTCACGCACGTTTTTGCCGTTTTCGTTGATGGCAGCGGTCTCTTCGGCCATGCCGGTTTTAACGGCCAGCATTCTTGAACGGCTGAAGAACATACCGCCCACCTGGTAATCGATCATCGCGCTCAGGTCGAAGTTGCCGATGGTGAAAGTGTTCTGCCATCCGCCGGTGGCGTCGGGCAGCACTGATCCGAAGTTGTGAGTGGCTTCGGTGTACAGCGGCATGTTGTTCGCTCCCAGCAATATGGCGCCGGTAGCGGAATCGCGCTGGTACGCTTTGCCGATGAGGCTGCCGAAAGGTTTGCCTACATATGCGTTGAGATATGCGGTAACGCCGGAATAAGTAGAAGAATAAAGCGGGTAAACGGTCTGGTTGGGCGCCAGTTCTTTCACCATGCTCTTGTTGGCGCTGATGTTGAATATAGTGGTCCAGGAAAAGTTCTTGCCGCGCACGGGAGTAGCGGAAAGCGCTATTTCAAATCCTTTGTTCTCGATCAGGCCGGCATTGATGATGGTGCCGCTGTAGCCGCTGGTGCCGGAAAGCGCAAGGGGAATGATCTGGTTCTTGTTCTTCTGCAGGTAATACGTGAAGTCGAGCCCGAGCCTGCTGTCCAGGAACTTCAGGTCCACGCCGGCTTCGTAAGAGTGCGCAAAGGACGGTTTAAGGTTCTGGTTCACCAGGTCGTCAAGCACATACAGCGAATTCACTGCCGCGCCGGTAGCCGGCCGGTAGATGCCGCCCACGCCGTAGTTCACGGAGGTGGCAAACACGCCAACGTCCGACCCTGCCTGGGCGTAGCTGAGGCGCAGCTTGCCGTAATTCAGCGGCTTCCATTTCAGCACGTCGCTGAAAATGAAGCTGGCGGAAACGGAAGGATAGTAGTATGAGTTGTTGTTCTCGTTGAGGGTGGATGTATTATCGTTACGTAATGAAGCTTCGAGGAACAGCAGGTTCTTATAACCCACGGAAGCCATGCCGTATGCGCTGCGGATGGTCTTTTCCAGCTCATAAGAGTTGAGCACGGGCCGGTCTATGGAAGCGGCAAGGCTGTAGTAGCCGGGACTGGAAAGTCCGCCCGCGGTGGCGCCCGATACATAGCTGTATTTGCGGTTGAAGATGTTGCCGCCGAGGTTGAAATTGAACGAGAAGTCGTTCACTGTTTTATTGTACTGCGCCAGGAACTCGTAGTTCATCTCCTTGTTCTGGTATTTGGCGCTGGTATAGGAAGGCACTCTTCTGCTGCCGAATGCAATCCTGGTCTCGATGTTCTGTGTATACATATCGCCGCGCACAAAACCGCTCAGCTTGAGGCCGGGCAACAGGTTGTAGGTAAGGCCCACGTCGCCGAAGAAACGGTCGCGGCCGTCGTTGCTGGTATTTTCATATGCGTCGAAATACGGGTTGTCCCAGTACTGCGGCTCAAAGTCCGTTACTACGCCGTTGCCGCCGGTAGCGGGGGGATTGATGTTCCAGTGCAGGTTAGTGCCGTCCGCATATTTGTAATTCCTCATCCGCTTCATGTCTATATTCCGCTGGAACCATTGCACGATATAGCGCGAGCCCCATTCGGAACCCTGAGACGGGCGCTGGGCGCTGTTGTTGGCGTAGTTGATATTGGTGGACACCTGGATCTTGCTGGTGAGGTCCAGCGAAGCGCTTACACCGAGGTTGTTCCTTTTCAGCCAACTGTTAGGTTCCACGCCGCGGATGTTGGTATTGTTGTAGCTCAGGCGGAAAGTGGCGTTTTCGCTGCCGCCTGTTACGTTAACGCCGTTGTTGAAAGTGGTGCCGGTCTCATAAAAATCCTCGATGTTGGTAGGGTGCGGCACAAAAGGCGTTTCCTTGCCGAAATCGGGATCGAGCGGGTAGAAGCTGAACACCTGGCGTACGGGAGTGCCGTCCATTTTAGGCCCCCAGCTTTCGTCCCAGTCTGTCTGCACTACTTTCTGGCCGTTGGCGAGAGTGTTCCAGGTTTGTTTGGAGCCCGCCCCGTAAAGGTTTTGCAGTTTCAGGAAGTTGGCGGCCTTTTCTATGGAGAAAGCGCTGTTGAGCTGTACGTTCACTTTTTTGGCGCCGCGTTTTCCTTTTTTGGTGGTGATCATGATCACGCCGTATTGTCCGCGGAGGCCGTACAATGCGGAAGCGGTGGGACCTTTCAGCACGCTGATGTCCTCGATGTCTTCGGGATTGATGTCCTGCGCGAGGTTACCGTAATCCGCCCGGTCGCTTTCAGCGAAGTTGGCGTTGGAGATGGGCGTACCGTCTACCACGATCAGCGGCTGGTCTGAGCCGGAAATGGAGTTGACGCCGCGTATCTTGATCTTCTGCGTTCCGCCCATGCTGGCGCCTGAAGAGCCTACTACCTGCACGCCCGCCACTTTGCCGGCGAGCGAGCCCAGCACGTTCTGGTCTTTGGCGTAAGTGAGGTTTTCCCCCTTCACACCCTGGGTGGCATAGCCGAGCGAACGCTGGCTGCGGGTGATGCCCAGCGCGGTCACCACCACTTCGGAGAGGTTGGTGTCGCCGCCTTCCAGGCTGAAGTCGGCGGATGCTGTCTGGTTGTTCACCACGGTAACTTCTGCGGTCGCGGCTTTAAAGCCCATGGCGGTAGCCTGGAGCTTATAGGTGCCGGGCTCCACGTTGCTGATGGAGAAACGGCCCTGTTCGTCTGCCACGGCGCCTTTGGTGGTGCCTACGATCTGCACGGTGGCAAAGGCGAGCGGCGAGCCTGATGCGTCGCGCACCACGCCCCTGATACCGCCATCAAAAAGAACGGCTGTCCTGTGCGCGGAGGGGCCGGCGGTTAAGGAAGCGATCCCTTTTTTGATGACGATATTGGCGTTCACCTGCTCGTATCGCAGGTCTGTAGTGCGCAACAGCTCGTCGAGCAGGCGGCTGACGGGGATATCTGTTGCCTGGTAGGTGATGTTGTTGTAACCCGCAACGTCCTGGGTTCTGTAAGTAAAAGAGCAGTCGGCCAGCGATTCGATCTTTTTGAACGCCTGCTTGAGCGAAGCGTTCCGCAGGTCGATGGATACAGTGATCTTGCTGAGATCCTGCCCGCTGCCGGTAGCGGCCATGAGTAAGCCGTTGATAGTGAGCAATATGGTCAGAATGGAAATTCTCATAATACACCTTTTGAATGTCAGCCGCCGGAGGATGGGCGCCGGCCGCTGTATTTCATTGCATAGCGGGGCAATGAAATTGCTTTTTTCTACATACAAATTCATAGCTTTGGTAAGTTTAATAATTCATGAAAAGGGATTATTCAACGCAAACAGGAGCCGCTGCCAGGTCGCAATTGGAGCGGCTCTCTGCTTTTTTGTAACAATCAGCCGGATGCAGGAGTGCACGGATGGTTCATGATCTTTAGATTTTGGTTAATGTATCGTATAAACCCCTTCTGTCAGCGACAGCCGGGTGTCCGTCAGTTTGCATAATACCTGTAATGCCTGTTCCACCCCAATGTCCCGCTTGAACGACGTGCTCACCGTGAGCCCCCGCAGGTTTTCCTGCATGATCCTGATCTTCACATCGTATACCCTTTCGAGATCGGCAATGATGTCTGCCAGCATTTCACCGTCGTACTGGAGATCTCCCTGCTTCCAGGGCGCCGCATCGGCCATGAGCAGTTTTTTTACGCTCTGGGCCGGCCTTGTAACGTCCACTTTCAGCTGCTGGCCGTTCGTCAGCATGGCCGGCGCGCCGTCTCGGTAGTTCACGCTCACCTTTCCTTTGCTTACGCTCACCACCACGCTCCTGCGGCCGGGGTAGGCCCTGATATTGAAGGCGGTGCCCAGCACGGTGGTGGAAACCTTGCCGGTATGGATGATGAAGGGCGTTTCCACCGCATGCCGCACATCAAAATAAGCTTCGCCGGTGAGGTATACTTCCCTGCTCCGTTTCCCGAAATCTTCGGGGAATTCCAGTGTGCTGGCGGCATTCAGCCAAACCTCCGAGCTGTCTGGCAGCACGATGTGCTTGTATTCGCTGCGGGCGGTATGCTGCCGGGCCATATGCGTGGGCTGTACGGCTTTTTGCCGGGGCATGAGCCAGAGGGCGGCGCCTGCGGCGGCAACGAATATGGCGGCCATGGCCAGCGCTTTGCGGAGAACGGCCCGGTTGCGTTTGAAAGGCACCACCAGCTGGCCGTTCTCGTCCACGTAAGCGTCCGCGGGCGCGTTGCCGGCTTCGGCTTCGTAAGCCTGGCGGATCAGCTCGCGCACTGCCCCGTCGTGGGCGCTTTGGCGCAGGAGGGCGAAGAACTCTTCGTACTCCTGCCGGGTGCAGGTATTGTCCCGGTATCTTTTGAACAAATATTGTATCCGTTCTTCCATCGCGGTTGTATTGGTGTATACACCGGAAGACGAAGCAGCGGGAAAATGTTCCTACCGGGTTTTAAAAAAAAGTGGAATTTTTTTGAAAAGCGGAGAGAGGGTGATAAACAACGGGGCCTGCCAATTTTCGGGACAGGCTTCAGCAATACAGTGAAAAGAACAGCGACAGCGGCCCCGCCGTTTTGGCCACGAAGCTGCGGATAGCCTGGAGGGCGGTAGATAGCTGGTTTTTGACCGTATGGCGCGATATTTTAAGCTCTTCGGCTATCTCCTGGTAGTTGAGCCCTTCTTCCCGGTTGAGGCAGTAAATGAGCTTCCTTTGGGGCGGCAGGCGGTCGATCGCTTTTTGCAGGATGTGATGATATTCCCTGGCCTCCACTACGGCGGCGGTGGCCTGGGTATTGGCGGGCATCGCTTCCCAGATGGTCTGGCGCAGGCGCTCATCGGCGGCGGCTTTGCGCAGGAAATCGATCACCCGGTTCTCGGTGAGCCGGTACAGCCAGGCATCCATATTACGGATCTGCCCGAACGCCTCCCTTTGTTCCCACAGCTTGATAAATACATCCTGGATCACGTCCTGGGCGTATGTTTCAGACTTAGTGAGCTTCAGGGCCAGGGCATACAGCCTGCCTTCGTGCCGCCGGAATATCTGCATGAATTGCAATTCCAGCGGATCCTGGCGTTGGGTACGGTATCTCGGTTCATTGTGCATGCAATACGGGGAATAATTACAGCGATTTTCGTTGATTCTGGTCTTCTTAAATGTAGGACATTTTCCCCGTAATATAAAATGCCTGTTGCGGTGAGCAACAGGCATTTTTATAAAAAATTCAGTCTGAACTAGTAATAATAGTTATTCAGCTTTACTTCGAAGATCAGCACGGAGTTCGGCGGTATGGTGCCTTTATCCTGGTCCCGGTAACCCAGCACAGAAGGAATGAAGTAACGCACGGTGCCGCCCTTGGTGGTTTTCATCGGCCCTACCTTAAAACCCTCGATCAGGCCGGGCTGCCCCAGGCGCATGTCGTTGAAGGTCACTGCCGTGGCGGAATCGAAACGGGTGCCGTTCAGCAGGAAGCCTTTGTAGTCTATATTGAAACGGTCTGTGAGCTTAATGGTATCGCCGCCCTGGCCATGTACCAGCACTTTAAAATATACGCCGGTGGTATCGCGCACATAACCGGTCAGGTTATTCGCGGCAATGTAGTCCTTGATCGTCTGCTCGTCTTTCGCAGCCTGTTTGTCGTAGTCGTAGGGAGGCGTGTCGTTGTCTTTTTTGTTGCAGGCAAACATCAGTACAATTGCCAGGAGGCCTGTAAGGCCGAAAATGTTTCTCTTCATATATTTTTCCGGTTATTTAATATCGATAAGGCTTACGTCGCATGCAAGGATGGCGTAGGGCGGAATGGTGCCCGGCACGCCGATATCCGCGAAAGCAAGCCCGGAAGGAATGAATAAAAGGATGCGCCCCCCCTTGGTGATCTGCTGCAGCCCGATCTGCCAGCCGGCAATATGGTTCTTCAGCTGCCGGTTGTCGAACGAAGTGGGCAGGGGACTTTGTTCCACGATCTTTGTATCGCCCAGTATACGGCGGGTGAAGGTAACCACGGGTACCTGGTTCAGGCGGATGGTATCTCTCCCGTTCCCCTTGTCCAGCACCTTGTACACGAGGCCGCTGGGATGATACACTGCGCCGGAATCCTGGTTGGAGTACAGCAGGTAGCGCCTGATAATGTCGGTATCCCTCGTCACGGCGTCGAAGGCGGCTTCGAGGCTGGGCGTGTCCTTCGAGCAGGAAGGCAGGAGCGCCGGCAGTGCCGCCAGTATGCATACGATCAGAATTCGCCGGTATAACATGCCTGTTTAACTTTTTTTCAAAAATACACCCGTTAAACGGGCAGGAAGGCAGGAAAGTTACAAATAAAAAAATCCCGCCCATGGATTACCAGGGCGGGACTTGGAAAATTTATTCCCGTAAGGATTAATAATCCATACCCATACCGTGGCCGCCCGGCATTGCAGGGGCTGCGGATTTAGGCTCGGGTTTGTCTGCGATCACACATTCGGTGGTGAGCAGCATACCAGCAATGGATGCGGCGTTTTCCAGCGCGATGCGGGATACTTTGGTCGGGTCGATTACACCGGCTGCCAGCAGGTTCTCATAAGTTTCGGTGCGGGCGTTAAAACCGTAGTCGGCTTTACCTTCCTTCACTTTCTGTACCACGATGGAACCTTCGATACCGGAGTTTTCGGTGATCTGGCGCAGCGGCTCTTCGATAGCGCGTTTAACGATCGCGATACCGGTCTGCTCGTCTTCGTTGTCACCTTTCAGTTTATCCAGCGATTCGATAGCGCGGATGAAAGCCACACCGCCACCTGCTACGATGCCTTCTTCAACGGCAGCGCGGGTTGCGTGCAGGGCGTCGTCCACACGGTCTTTCTTTTCTTTCATTTCCACTTCAGTGGCAGCACCAACGTACAGTACAGCTACACCGCCGCTCAGTTTGGCGAGGCGTTCCTGCAGTTTCTCACGGTCATAGTCGGAAGTGGTCACTTCGATCTGTGACTTGATCTGGTTGATACGGCCCTGGATGGCTTCTTTATCGCCTTTACCGCCTACAACGGTGGTATTGTCTTTATCGATGGTTACGGATTCTGCACGGCCCAGGTAAGTGAGGTCTGCATTTTCCAGTTTGTAACCCTGCTCTTCGGAGATCACCACACCTGCAGTGAGGGTAGCAATGTCCTGCAGCATTTCCTTCCTCCTGTCGCCAAAGCCGGGAGCTTTAACAGCAGCTACTTTCAGGGTGCCGCGCAGCTTGTTCACCACCAGGGTGGCCAGTGCTTCGCCTTCCAGGTCTTCAGAGATGATCACCAGGGGAGCGCCTTGCTGGGCCACTTTTTCCAGGATGTGCAGGATGTCCTTCATGGTGCTGATCTTTTTGTCGTAGATCAGGATGTAAGGGTTCTGCAGCTCAGCCTGCATTTTTTCGCTGTTGGTAATGAAGTAAGGGGAGAGGTAACCACGGTCGAACTGCATACCTTCTACCACTTCCACGGTAGTTTCGGTGCCTTTCGCTTCTTCAACGGTGATAACGCCGTCTTTGGTCACTTTCTGCATGGCTTCAGCGATCAGCTTACCGATCTCCGCGTCGTTGTTGGCGGAAATAGCGGCTACCTGCTCGATCTTTTTATTGTCGCTGCCTACTTTTTCAGACTGGCTTTTCAGGTTCTCTACTACAGCTTTAACGGCTTTGTCGATACCGCGTTTCAGATCCATGGGGTTAGCGCCTGCAGCTACGTTCTTCAGGCCTTCGCCGATGATGGACTGTGCGAGCACGGTGGCGGTGGTGGTACCGTCGCCCGCGATATCCGCAGTTTTGGAAGCCACTTCCTTCACCATCTGGGCGCCCATGTTCTCAATGGGGTCTTCCAGTTCGATCTCTTTTGCTACGGTAACACCGTCCTTAGTTACGCTGGGAGCGCCGAATTTCTTTTCGATCACCACGTTGCGGCCTTTGGGGCCCAGGGTTACTTTCACAGCATTAGCCAGGGTGTCAACGCCTTTCTTCATTTTATTGCGGGCGTCTGTATTGAAAAATATCTGTTTTGCCATAGTTGTACTATTTTCTTTGGTCGTGTTTTAGAAATGATAACAGGGGAGGGTGGCTTAGATAACCGCCAGGATGTCCGATTCGCGCATGATCAGGTAATCATCGCCTTCCAGGCTGATCTCGGTTCCTGAGTATTTACCATACAGCACGGTATCGCCCACTTTCACACTAACGGGTTCATCTTTTTTACCGGGGCCGGCTGCTACTACCGTACCACGCTGCGGTTTTTCTTTAGCGGTGTCGGGGATGATGATGCCGCCTGCGGTTTTTTCTTCAGCTGCTGCGGGTTTTACAATCACCCTGTCTGCCAGAGGTTTAATACTTAAATTTTTAGCCATTGTAATTCTATTTTTAAAAAGATGAGTGTATGAATAAAATGAAGTTTGACGGTTTTTCCCTTAACGAAGATTATGCCAACCGGCCTGTTTGGC
The DNA here is from genome assembly GCF_052044405.1 of Chitinophaga sp. 22620. Classification (NCBI taxonomy): domain Bacteria; kingdom Pseudomonadati; phylum Bacteroidota; class Chitinophagia; order Chitinophagales; family Chitinophagaceae; genus Chitinophaga; species Chitinophaga sp. 22620. The sequence goes on from NZ_JBQEMV010000002.1 coordinate 1,012,489, forward strand.
CGGTTACCGGGAGCCAACGAGCCAAATTTGCAGGAAGCAAAGATAAGCAAATAGGAACGGGACTGTCAAGAAATGCCATTTTTTCATTTTTTACCTGCCAGGCTCCTGTCCTATGGCAGTTTAAGCCTGCCGGAACAGCCTGCCCCACGAAGTATTTTTTATAAAGTCCTTGTAAAACAGTAGATTTGCGGCCATTTTCCTAAGCGTACAATGATCAGTAGAAGAAACATCCGGGTTAAAGTAATGCAAACGCTGTATGCCATGGATACCATGGAGCAGGAAACGGTGAAACCGGGCACTGCAACGAGTTTGCTAAATGAGAAGCTGGACCAGACCTGCCAGATATTCACCTATATACTCTACACACTGGCCCGCGTGGCCCAGTATGCGGAAACCGACGCCCAGGCAAGGGCCAACAAGCACCTGCCCAGCGAGCACGACCTTTCCGTGAATACCAAGGTGGCAGGGAACGACTTTATTTTCCAGGTAATGGGAGATAAAGGGTTCCAGGTGAACCTCGAAACCTGGAAACTCCGCCGGCTGGAAGATGTGGACCTTACCCGCAAACTGTACAACCAGCTCACGGAAACGGAAGTGTATAAGACCTATATCGCGGAACCCGCCAGGGACAAGGCTTCTGAAAAGCATATCGTCGAATATATCTATAAGCACATACTGGAAAAGAACGAGCTGTTCCGCCAGCATATGGAAGACAGCTTCCTGCACTGGGGCGACGATGAGGACATGATGGGCATCCTGGTAGGCAACTACCTCTCCAAGCCGCAGCTGTTCAACTTCCTGCAGCTGATCAGCCGCGAAAAGCTGGAATACGCCAAGGACCTGCTCACCACCGTGATCAATAAAAAGGATTATTGCATGGAGCTGATCAAACCGAAGCTCCAGAACTGGGACCCGGAGCGGATCGCGGCGGTAGACATGCTGCTGATGGAAATGGGCGTCTGCGAATTCCTGTATTTCCCCACCATTCCCACCAAAGTGACCATCAATGAGTATATAGACCTGGCCAAAGCCTACAGCACGCCGCAAAGCGGGCAGTTCGTGAACGGCATCCTGGACAATATCCTCAAAGACCTGGTGCAGGCTAACCTGGTGGAGAAAACGGACCGGAACAAGAAATAAAGTTCATCTCATATGCAACCGATCTTATACCTGTTTTTCGCTGCGGCTTTGGCCCTTACGGCCTGCGGCGGCCAATCCGGCAAACAGCCGGCCACGGCTACGGACGCGATGGATACCACAAAAGGGACCTGGCCGGTGATGACTTTTGAAAAGGAAAGCCATAACTTTGGCGATGTAACGGAAGGAGAGGTGGTGGAATATTCCTTTAAGTTCACCAACACCGGCAGCCGGGACCTGCTGATCACCAAGGCGGAAGCCAGCTGTGGCTGCACCGTGCCGGAATGGCCCAAGGAACCGCTGAAACCGGGGCAGAGCGGGTATATGAAAGTCAAGTTCGACAGCAATGGCCGCCCGGAAGGGTACACCGAAAAAGAACTGTATATCCAGGCCAATACCAATCCTCCCGTGATCAACGGCCCAAAGATCCAGTGTGTGATCGTAACAAAGAAATAGTAACTTTACCAGCTTCAAATCAATAAACAACATACGATGTACAACTTATTATTAAACGTATTTCTGATGACGCCCCCGGCCGGTGGCGCACAGGGCGGCGGAATGGGCAGCTATGGCACCCTGCTGTTCTTTGGCGGTATGATCCTCGTGATGTGGCTCTTCATGATCCGCCCCCAGACCAAAAAAGCAAAAGCACAAAAACAATTCATCGATAACCTGAGAGAAGGTGATAAGATCGTTACCATTGCCGGCATACACGGTAAAGTGAAAAAGATCAACGACAACAACACCCTCCAGATCGAGGTGAGCCCCGGTACTTTCTTCACTGTAGAGCGTTCTGCCGTGAGCATGGAGTACACCACCGCCATCAACAAAGCCGCTGAAACCAAATAAACCCGGTTCAGCCCGAAATAATGAAAAGAGAGAAGGAAATTTCCTTCTCTCTTTTTTTGTAATTTTCCGTCATATGCAGATCATAGGCATTACAGGAGGCATCGGCTCCGGCAAATCGACCGTTGCGAAGATATTTTCCCTGCTCGGCATTCCCGTTTATTCGGCGGACGATGCGGCGAAAGAGATCATGGTGAACGACCCGCTGCTGGTTTCCCAGATAAGGGCCCACTTTGGCGACGCGGCTTATTTTGACGACGGCAGCCTCAACCGCAAACACATCTCCAATATCGTTTTTGCAGACAAAGAGCAGCTGGCCGTGCTCAATTCCCTCGTGCACCCCGCCACCATCCGCGATTCCGAAGCCTGGGCCCGCAGGCAGACCAGCCCCTACGTGCTCAAGGAAGCCGCCCTGATGTACGAAACGGAATCCTTTCATCATGTGGACAAGGTGATCGTGGTATCGGCCCCGCAGGCCATGCGCATCCAGCGGGTGATGAAGCGCGACGGCGTAGACCGCAATGCCGTGCTGGCGCGCATGCACAAGCAGCTGGACGAGGCCATTAAGCTCAAGCTGGCCGATTACGTGATCTACAACGACGAGCAGCAGATGGTGATACCTCAGGTGCTCAGCCTGCACCGGCAGCTTTTAAGTTTTTAACTTTTCTTTACCAGGCCCGGCCCGGCTTTTAACTTTTTCTTAGAACCGATTGCGGTAGTTTAATGGCATGAATCCCCGCATCCTGGCCCTGGTGAGCGCATCGGTATGGTGCAGCTCAGCCTCCGCGCAATATCTGAAAAAAGATACGCTCCCTTATCCGCGCTTCCTCGCGCCCGCAAAGGATTCCCTGAGAAGGGACAGCCTGCCGCCCATGCGCGTTTACCAGCTGAAGGAATTTAACGTGCGGCACTTCGACCATTCGGAAGATTCCGCCATGCTGCGAAAGCTCCAGCCGAAGAACTTCCGGCTGATATTACCGCTCGAAAAACAAAAGGGCGTCGCTTATGAAAAGGACGGTAAAACCCACCACCTGCCCGGCGTAGCCATGAACCTGAACGCCATCGTGTCGGTATTTGATTTTAAGAAAAAAGCGCGGGACGAGGCTTTCCGCCGCAGGCTGACGGCCAGCATGGAAGAGCGGGCGGTAAATAAGATGTATAACGCGGACCTGGTGGCCCGCTTCATCCCGCTGACGGGAGACAGCCTTTATGCCTTTGTGGACAGAACCCGCCCCAATGCGGGTTTCCTGGCTGGCATCACCGCCTACGACCTGGGTGTGTACGTGAAAAAACGCTACAAAGAATACCTGGACACGATGCAGCTGCACTGATGCATTAAATACGAATGGCGCCCGGGAAGGCGCCATCCATCTATCTTTCAGCGGGATGTTATTTCAGCTTGCCCAGCCATTCCTTCATCCTTTTCATGCCTTCCTGTATCCGGTTCATGCCGGTAGCGTAGGAAATGCGGATGCATTCCGGCTGCTCGAAGGCCGCGCCTGAAACCACTGTTACGTTTGCTTTATGCAGCAGGTACATGCAGAGGTCGTCCGCATTGTTCACCTTGCTGTCTTCATACGACTTTCCATAAAAAGCACTGACGTTCGGGAACATATAGAACGCCCCGTCCGGCTCATTCACTTTTAACCCCGGGATGTTCCTGAGCGCATCGTAAATGAATGCGCGCCTTTCCCGGAAAGCGGCCACCATTTCCTTTGCCGTATCCAGCGGGCCGCGCAGGGCCGTAATGGCGCAGCGCTGCGTGATAGAGCAGGTGGCGGAAGTGAACTGGCTCTGCACCATGTCGCAGGCTTTGGCGATCTCCAGCGGGGCGGCCAGGTAGCCGAGGCGCCAGCCGGTCATAGCAAAACCTTTGCTGAGGCCGTTGATGATCACTGTACGGTCTTTCAGCGTGCCGAAGCTGGCAATGCTGCTGTGCGGCGCCACATAATTGATGTACTCGTAGATCTCGTCGGAAATGATAAATATCTCCGGGTGTTTTTCGAATACTTCCGCCAGGCCTTTCAGCTCTTCGTGGGAATACACGGAGCCGGTAGGGTTGCAGGGGGAAGAGAACATGAACAGCTTTGTTTTTGGCGTGATGGAAGCTTCCAGCTTTTCAGGCGTGATCTTGTAATTATCCTCAATGCCGCAGGGTACAAACTTCACGACGCCCTGGCAAAGCTTCACCAGTTCCGAATAAGTGACCCAGTAAGGCGTGGGAATGATCACTTCATCGCCGGGGTTCACAATGCTGAGCACTGCGTTGGCGATGCTTTGTTTGGCGCCGGTGCTCACCACGATCTGTTCCGGCGTGTATTCGAGCCCGTTATCACGCTGCAGCTTGTAGGTTACGGCCTGCTTGAGGTCCGAATACCCGGCTACGGGCGTGTAATGGGTATACCCTTCATCGATGGCCTTCTTGGCGGCTTCACGGATGTATTCGGGTGTATCAAAGTCAGGTTCGCCGATACTGAGGTCCACAATGTCAATTCCCTGTGCTTTCAGTTCGCGGCTCAGCTTTGCCATCCTGATGGTTTGCGGCACGGATATCCGTGTTAATCTTTCGGCTAGTTGCATAGACGTTTATTTTTTGGGTTGACCGCGGCAAACCTACTGCAAAAAAATGAAAAAAGGTTCCGGACTTATGCCCGGAACCTTCTGTATAAATTGGAGTGTAGCGTTTATTACTGGTAACCGACGATCTTGATCACCGGCTTGGTAGTGCCTCTGGTGGAATCTCTTTCACCCATGAGATAGATGTTGTACGCGCCGCCGGTAGCGGTGAGGGCCGCATCGTTCTTTACAGCCACCTCTGCTCCTGCAGCCGTTTTCACGGAAATGGTGGTGTTGCCTACTTCCGTTGCTTCGAACTGGGAGTAACCGCCGCCTTCAAAATCCGCGAAGTAGCGGGAAGAGAATACTTTGGTTGCGCCGACGAACACATCCAGCGCATCAGGGCCGGCCATCAGGTTGTAGAAACGTACGTTGGCCTTGGTCCGGGAAAGGCTTTCAAAGTTTTCCAGGAGCTTGTACACTTCAACGCCGGTGCTCTGGTCGCCATACACGATGAGCGTGTTGTACTGGGAAGTGTCGAAGCGGGCGGTGAGAGTTGCCAGCAGGCTGTCTGCTCCGCCTTTCTTGAAATCGAATTTGTAGCCGCTGCTCGGCCTGAAGCGGTCGCCCACAGCTTCGCCAAAGGGAATAGGCTGCGAAGTGATCTTCTGTCCGTCAAGGGCAATGTCCAGCCCGTATTTGGGAGATGCCACGCCGTTCACGATCGCAATGATCGTTTGCGGTTCGGGAGGAGTGGGGTCGCTGTTTTTCAGACAGGAGGAAAAACCGGTGATTGCAACTGCCACGGCGGCCAGTGCCCATAAACGGCTCTTTTTAGTTACCATGCGCTCTTTCATTTTATGTTTTAGTACTTATAAGTTACGGTTGTTGTTCGGGCCCGTACGTTACTTTATAACGCCGGAGGTCCGGTTTGTATTTTCTGGTTCGTTTCAGTTCCGCTTCGTAGATCACCCGGCCCAGTTCCCGCAGGAATGGCTGGCCGACGGTTTCAAAGTCGTAGGTATCATCTCCGATCACGCCGTCTTTATTACAATACACGGTGGCAGACAGCATAAACTCCACATTGTTGGCAAAGTCTGCAAAATAAGCCACATCCGTTAAAAAGCCATACGCCCAGCCAGGTTTATTGAATATCCTGAGTCCCGCGGGCAGCTCCGTTTTTGCATCAGCCCCGCCCAGCAGGTATTTGACGTAATTGCGGTGGAATTCCGTGGTGTCATATACTGGATGGTCTGTTTCTGCGGGCAGCTGCGACATGTAACGGTATAAAAACCGGTAATCCTCCTCCGTTAAACGAAATCTGCGCGCAGATGTTACACTTTCCGGAAAAATTACGCTCCGCAGGATGTTATGAAGGTCCTCCAGCACGATCCGGTTCTTTTCGGAAAAATTAAAAGGCGCTTCCACCAGCTTGTTGCCCTCGTAATGGGCTTTGCCCACGGAATCCGCGCGGGGAGCGAACTGCAGGGCGCTCTGCTGCTCGGGCTGGCGGTACACGGTTTCCCCGTTGTCCACGAACCGCACGGCATTGGTAAGCCGGTTGGCTTCCTGCGGCAGTGCTATGTCGAGGCGGTGGCGCACCTGTACGGACGGATACCCTTTTTCCCAGAGCGAGCGGTTGAAGGCTTCCTGCCCCAGGAATTCGTACAGGCGGTTAAAAGCGTCGTTGTCGCTGACGAGGAATATTTTTTTAATATAATGGGCCACAGAAGGTTGCCGGGTCTCCGCCGAGCTGTCTGACGTTACGGCTGTTGTGATGCCTGACAGACTGTCTGTATACATGGGGGTGTATTTGTTCACCCGCAGCCGGTTCACCTTCTCCAGCGCCAGGAACGCCGCGGGCATTTTTACTGTAGAAGCAGGGTAGAAGTAGGTTTCGGGGGAAAGGCGGTAAGCGTGATCCGTGAAGACCGGCTGGTTCCGGGCATTCCGGTCGATGCGGGTGTAAATAACCTGGAGCCGGTACTCCCCCGGATCGGCCATCACAGGGCCCAGGCGCTCAGCATTGGCTTTCAGCAGTGAATCCAGGAATGCATCCGTATTTTTTTGCATGGAGGTAGAAATTATCGCCCTGGGAGTTTGGCAGTTCGTAAAAAAAACCAATATTGCAGCTGCCAGAAAAAACTGTTGCGCCATAGAAGGAAATTTTTAGGCCGGAATGCAGCTCAAAACCAATCACCTACTGGTTTTTGATCTGTTTGTTACCGGGCTTTAATATATCAATTTAAATTCTATCTTTGCAACTCTTAAAAAATTTATATTAATAATCAAACAAAATGCAACTAAAAGGACTGGTTAGATTTTTTGCTGTCGCACTGATCCTTATCTCTTTGTATCAATTGTCCTTCACGTTCGTGGTGCGGAACTATGAGAAAAAGATAAAGACCCAGGCCGAAGACTTTGTGGCCAAACAGTATCCCTCCGCAGAACAGAAGTATCCCGGTAATAAAGAGGCGCAGGCCCTCTACAAGGATACCGTGAACGATTACATCAAAGCGCGTTCGGAACAGTTGATTGACAGCGCCAGTGGCAAGGAGATTGCAGGATTTCCCTGGTTTACCACCTATACCAAAGCGAAAGAAAAGCAGCTGAACCTGGGCCTCGACCTCCAGGGCGGCATGAATGTGGTGCTGGAAGTAAGCGTTGAAGACGTTGTACGCCAGCTGTCAGGCCAGTCGAAAGACCCGGCCTTCAACAAAGCCATTGCCAAAGCAAAAGAACGCAAAAAGAACAGCCAGTCCGATTTCGTGACCCTGTTTGGCGAAGCTTATAAAGAAGAAGCGCCCAACGGGAAACTGTCTTCCATCTTCGCCAGCGCGCAGCAGAAGCAGATCACTTTCAACAGCTCCAACGACCAGGTACTGAACATCGTCCGGAACGAATCCAGGGCGGCGATCAGGAACACCTATAAAGTATTGCAGAACAGGATCGACAAGTTCGGCGTGGCTTCGCCTTCCATCAACCTGGACGAGAACCGCGGTATCATTTCCGTGGAACTGGCCGGCGTGGACGATGCCGACCGCGTACGCAAGTACCTCCAGGCCAGCGCCAACCTCGAATTCCGTGAAACTTACAAAACCAGCCAGGCTTTCTACGACGGTGTGCTGCTGCCCATGAACGAAGCTATCAAAGCTTCCCTGGGCAACGCCCCCAAGGTAGATACCGGCGCTGTTAAACAGGATAGTACGGCCACTGCCGCGGCGCCCACCGCCGCTCCCGATACCACCGGTTCCCTTTCCAGCCTGCTGGCAAAGGATTCTTCCGGCAAACAGGTAGCCGGCGACTCCGCTGCCCTCGCACTCGCCAGGGACCAGAAGGAAATGCCGCTCTTCATGGTATTCAAGATCAACCCGGAACCCAGTTCCATCCTGGGCCAGATCGCTCCGAAAGATACCGCCACCTTCCGCCGTTACCTCGAACTGCCCGCAGTGAAAGCTGTAATGCCGAAAGACCTGGTATTCCTCTACGGCCCTTCCAACAGAGAAGACCGCACCCAGCCGTTACAGATATTTGGTGTGAAGATCAACCCGGCCAGCCCGAAAGCGAAGATCACCGGTGAAAGGGTGATTGCCGCCCGTTCGGACTTCGGCCAGGACGGCCGCGTGGAAGTGAGCATGAGCATGGACAACGTAGGCACGCGCGACTGGCGCAACCTTACCCGCCAGCTGAAGCCCACCAATCCTGACGACCGCAGCACCTTCAACTACGTAGCCATCGTGCTGGACAACGTAGTGTACACCGCCCCCTCCATCATCAACGAGATACCGAACGGTAACTCTTCCATCAGCGGCAGCTTTACGACCGAAGAAGCGGAAGATCTTGCCAACATCCTGATGTCCGGCCGTATGCCCGCCCCCGCCAAGATCGTGCAGGAGCAGGTGGTAGGCCCCACCCTGGGACAGGAATCCATCGCAGCGGGCGCTAAATCATTCATCATCTCCTTCGTGGTGATCTTCATCCTGATGCTGGTGTACTTCAACACCGGCGGCTGGGTGGCCAACATCGCGCTGATACTCAACCTGCTGTTCACCGTAGGCATCCTGGCTTCGCTGGGCGCCACGCTCACCATGCCCGGCATCGCCGGCCTGGTGCTCACCATCGGTATGGCAGTGGATACGAACGTAATCATATTTGAAAGGATCAAGGACGAGCTGAGCCGAGGCAAAACCTACCAGCAGGCAGTGGAAGACGGTTACAAACGTTCTTACGCGCCCGTGCTCGACGGTCACATCACCTCCCTGCTCACAGCCTGCATCCTGTTCTACTTCGGCCTCGGCCCCGTACTGGGCTTCGCCACCACACAGATCATCGGTCTGTTGCTGTCCCTGTTCTGCGGTATCCTCGTATCCCGCATGATCACCGACTGGTGGACGAACAAAAAAAGGCACCTGGAATATTTCACGCCGATCTCCCGCAGGATCTTCAGGCATGCGAACTACGACTTCGTAGGCATGCGTAAGATCACCTACGTGATCTCCGGTATTGTACTGATCCTCGGTATCGCTACCTTCTTCAACGGCTTCGACCGTGGTGTGGACTTCAACGGCGGCCGCAGCTACACCGTGCGTTTCGACAAACCGGTGAACCGCGAGGCTGTTCACGAATCCCTGAACAAGGAATTCGAATCCGAAACTATTGTAAAGACCATCGGTACCAACAACCAGCTGAATATTACTACTCCGTACAAGATCGATGATAACTCCGACGAAGCGGGCAACGAAGTGCGGACCAAGCTGTTCAATAGTATTAAATCCAACTACGAAGGGAACCTGGATTTTGCTACCTGGCAAGCCCAGTACCTGGTAGGTTCGCAAACCGTTCTACCCACTATTTCCGACGACTTGAGGACCGGCGCTATTAAAGCCACCATCCTGTCGCTGATCGTGGTGTTCCTCTACATCCTGCTGCGGTTCAATAAATGGCAGTACTCTATCGGTACCATCGTTTCCCTGCTGCACGACGTGCTTGTTACGCTGATCGTATTCTCGTTCTTCCGTAACATCGTACCTTTCGCACTGGAGATTGACCAGCACTTCATTGCGGCCATCCTGACGGTGATAGGCTTCTCGATGAACGATACCGTGATCGTGTTCGACAGGATCCGTGAGAACTTCCGCCTGACCAAGAATGCAGATACCAAAACAGTGATCAACCGTGCGATCAACGACACGCTGAGCCGTACGATCATGACCTCTGTAACGGTGTTCCTCACCATCCTGATCCTGTTCATCTTCGGCGGCGAGGTAACCCGCGGGTTTGCCTTCGCCATGCTGATCGGTGTACTGACCGGCGCCTATTCTTCCATCTTCGTAGCCGCGCCGATCCTGGTGGACTTCGATAAGAAGAACACGCTGTCACAGGAGAAAGAAGCCGTGAAGGTCGAAAAAGCTCCTCCTTTAGTAGGGGGCAAATAAGCTCAAATGGAAATTTTATATCAGAAGGCCGTTCCGTAAAAGGGACGGCCTTTCTGTTTTGATGGTATTTTAACTGAAAGACTTGCCTATACGATACGTACAGGACAGGTAAAGGAGAGGTAAAGGAGAGCACTCCGGAGGTAGAGTCAAAATAATACAAGAGGCCGTCCCGGTTCAATACCTGGACGGCCTCTTGTTAATAGTAATTTCACTGCTGTTACACGGCAAACGAAGTACCGCAGCCGCAGCTGGAGGAGGCATTCGGGTTGGAGAAAGTGAACCCGCGCGCGTTCAGCCCGTGCTGGAAGTCGATTTCCATGCCCAGGAGATACAGCCCGTGCGATTTCTTCATCACTACCGGAATGCCTTCAATGTCGTAAACCTCGTCATCTTCCATTTTAGCGTCAAAGCCGAGCACATAGGAAAGGCCGGAGCATCCCCCGCCTTTTACGCCGATGCGGAGGTATTGGCTCTGGTCGAAGCTTGCCTCCCCGCGGAGGCGTTGCAGCTCCTGGATGGCGCCGCTGGTGAGATTTATAGGTGCGTTGGTGATTGTTTCCATTGTTCTGATACGATTTATACTGCAAAAATACGGAAAAATGAAGAATGTGTGTTGTCACATGATCGTCAACCCCGCAGATATGAAAGTTAAAAATTGTATGTAATTTGTTTCCCGGTGCCTAACCCTTCTTATATGCAAAGATTACTATGCCTTGCCGTGGCCGTTTTATTAGCCAACCAGGCGGCTGCACAATTATTCGGTGGAAACCCGCCCTCCCAGAAGTGGCAACAGGTGAATACGGATACGGTGAGGGTCATCTTTCCCTATGGCATGGAAGCGCAGGGCCGCCGGGTGGCGGATCTCGTGCAGCACATGAGCCGGTTCAATACCGGCAGCCTCGGGCCACAGGTGAGAAAGGTCAATATCATCCTGCAGCATCAGACCCTCCAATCCAACGGGTATGTTCAGGTAGGCCCTTTCCGTTCCGAGTTTTTCATTACCCCGCCACCCAACAGTACAGACCTCGGGTCCATCAACTGGCTGGACCAGCTGGCCCTGCACGAATACCGGCATGTGGCGCAAAACAACAATTTCCGGAAAGGCGTGAGCAAGCTGCTCTATTACCTTGGCGGGGAACTGGGGCAGGGCGCGGCCAACAGCATTGCGGTGCCCGACTGGTTCTGGGAAGGCGATGCGGTGGTGATGGAAACGGCGCTCAGCCTGCAGGGCAGGGGGCGTTTGCCGGCCTTTTTCGACGGGTTCAGGGCGATCACGCTGTCGGATAAAAAATACAGCTACATGCAGGTCCGCAACGGCTCTTACAGGAAATACATGCCCAGCCATTACCATACCGGCTATCTTATGAGCAGCTACGGGCGGCTGCAGTACGGGAAAGATTTCTGGAAAGACGTAACGGACGATGCCGTGCGCTACCGGGGCGTATTCTATCCCTTCAGCCAGAGCCTGAAACGCCGCACCGGCAAAAACGCAGCCGCGTTCTTCGCCGCTTCGCTGGACCATTATAAAAAAGCCTGGACGCCAAGGGAAGTGGAAAAGGCCGATACACTCACGCCCGCGGGCCGCACCGTTTCCAATTACCGGTATGTATACGCGGTGGACGACAGCACCTTGATCTACCTGACTAATTCATACAAACAGATCGCCAGCTTCCGGCTGCGGCATGCAGATGGCCGCGAAGAGCTGATAACGCGCCCCGGCGTTGGTTTCGACGACTATTTCAGCTACCGCAACAACCGCATCCTGTGGACGGAAAGCCGTTACAACCCCCGCTGGAACAGGATCGATTATTCCGTTGTGAAGGTATACGACCGGCAAACCGGGCGTGCCGCGACGCTGAAGCAGGAGCGCCGCTGTTTTTCGCCGGACCTGAGCCATGACGGGAAAATGATCGTTGTAAATGCCGTAACGCCTGAACAGCAATACGGGCTGGAGATCCTGGATGCCGCTACAGGCACGGTAACGGGGAGCCTTATCAACCCGGACAACTGGTATTACACTTATCCTAAGTTCACCGACGATGACCAACATATTGTAAGCGCCGTACGTGACCAGCAGGGCAGGATGGCGCTCATCAAACAACGGCTGAGCCCCTTGCTGCCGGGCAGGACAGGCGCGGGTGCCAAAGGCGAATGGATTTCACTTCCGCCTGGTACCCCAACAGATTCCGCGATCAAAAACCTGCCACGGATACGTGCCGCCCAAGCCGGCGTCGAATACCTCATTCCCTTCGGAACCCCCACCATCGGCATTTCCAGCATCAAAGGCAATACCGTTTATTTCCAGGCTTCCTTCGGCGATGCGGACAACGTTTACGCCGTTTCGCTGGACGGCGGCCCGGTACAGCAGGTCACCCACCGTCCCAACGGCGTGAGCCATATGGCGGTGCAGAACAACAGGATCGTTTTCAGCGAGTTTACCACGGAAGGCTACAAGCTGTTGCAAAAACCGCTGGAAGGCAGCACCCCCTTCGATCCAAAGCAGGACCATCACAGCGTATGGTTAAAGCCCGATCTGGGCGAGGAAGGTAATATCCTGGATAAAGTACCGTCAGGTAACCAGGAAGTCCGCAAATACCGTAAATCACACCGTCTCTTTAATTTTCACAGCTGGATACCGAGCATCAACGATCCGGAATATGGTTTGTACCTCTACGGCGATAACGTGCTGGGCACACTGCAAACAGCCGTGGGCGCATATTACAACACCAACGAAAGCAGCCCCGCCATCAGCGGGCAGCTTACTTACGCAGGGTTTTTCCCTTACCTGCGCACCGGGGCGGACTACCGCATGCAGCGTTACCTCTTCGTGAACGACACCGTGCAGGTAACCTGGAATGAGCTGGACTGGTTCGGCGGCATGAGCATCCCGTTGACCTTTTCCGCCGGGAAATATTTTACGGGCCTTACCATCAGCGGCAACTACCATGAAGTGAACCGTACCCCCGCCAACAATTCCAAATACCGCTTCCGCGACAGCCATATCCAGTACCTGGACCTCGCCCTGGGTTTCTCCAGCCAGCGTGTAAAGGCATTGCAGAATATTTATTCGCACTTCGGGCAGTCGCTGAGCGCGCGTTATAACAAATCGGTGAACAATGTGCCGGCGGAACAGCTGTATGGCCGCCTGGACCTCTACCTGCCGGGCCTTTCAGCCAATCACAGCATCGTGTTGCAGGGCGCTTACCAGCAGCGGGATACCATGCTGCGGTATTCCTTCACCGATAATTTTGTGTACGCAAGAGGCTACAGCAAACCTTTCTACGAGCATATCTGGAAAGTGGGCGCCAACTATCATTTCCCGGTAGCATACCCGGATTGGGGATTTGCGAACCTGCTGTATTTCTCGCGCATCAGGGGCAACGCTTTTTATGATTACAGCTCCGCATACAACTTTAGAAGCAGGCAGGATGTTACTTATGCATCCACGGGGGGAGAGCTTTTCTTCGATACAAAGATCGGGAACGTGCTGCCGTTTACTTTCGGAATGCGTTACAGTTACCTGTTGAACACCAACCCCGGCGGCCCTTCGCGGAAAGACCGGTTTGAATTTATCGTGCCTTTGCAGCAATTGTTTTCTTTCTAAAAACAGATCATGAAACCTTTATCCAATAAACCGCCTTTTTACATCAAACTGAGCCATGTACTGCTGAGCCTTGTGCTGATCGTGGTGATACTCCGCACCATGAAGGAAATACTGGCGCCGGTGGCTTTCGGCTTCCTCTTTGCCGTGCTGTTGCTGCCTTTGGCGCAGGGACTGGAAAAAATGAAACTCTCCCGCGCCTGGGCTTCCACCATCGCTGTGCTGCTGTTTGTGATGGCAATGCTCGGCATGGTGTATTTTATCTCCTGGCAAACTTCCACTTTCCTCAACGACCTGCCGGTACTGGAAAAAAGGATGATGACGCTGGCCAACGAGCTCACCATTTGGATAGACGAGAAATTCAAGATCGATTCGGACCAGCAGGTGGCCTGGATCAACGAAACGGCTGCGAAGAGCGTGAGCACGGTGAGCCAGTTTGTGATGAACGCCGTGTCGTCCGTTTCTTCGGTGCTTATTTTCCTCGTGTTCATTCCCTTGTATACTTTCTTTTTATTGTTCTACCGCCGCCTGCTGATGAACTTTTTGCTGAAGCTTTTCAAACGCGAGCATGCGGATGAAGTGCATGAAGTGATGGCGCATTCGCGCGTGGTGATCAAGAGTTACGTGGTGGGCCTTTTTATTGAAATGATCGTAGTGGCGGCGCTTTACATCATTGCGCTGCTGTCCCTCGGCGTGAAGTACGCGGTGCTCTTAGGCACGCTGGGCGCCATTTTCAACGTGATCCCTTACATCGGGATGGTAGTAACGATACTGGTAACGGTGCTGGTGACCTTAACCACGGGCACCGGCGCACAGGCTTTGTGGGCGGCGCTCATTATGTTCGGCATTCACCTGCTTGATGCAAACGTGCTGCTGCCGCGGATCGTAGGCTCGAAAGTGTCCATCAACGCGATGATCACCCTGCTGGGCGTGTTTATCGGCAGCATGATATGGGGGATTGCCGGTATGTTCGTTTCCATACCCGCGATGGCTTTGCTGAAAATTATCTTCGACAGGATACCGAATATGCGCCCCTGGGGCTTGCTGATGGGGCAGGGAGAATGATCAGTTCACCACGATGCGCAATTCCGGCACGCGGTAATATTTATCTTCTGTATAGCGGATCACGATGTTGGAGAACAATAATATCTCGCCTTTTTGCACGGTTTCTTTCAGCCGGGTGCTCCACAAGGGGCTGAGCTTGTTGCTTTTGAAGGAATCGCCGGTGGTTTCGGTGTAAAAGCCGACCTGCTGCGTGGTATCGTTCAGGTAAGGTTCTTTGGATTCGTAAGTGAAGTCGAAAGACACGACGGGGAATTTGTTGTTCTTCTGATCCCGCACTACCAGCGAGGAATCGAGGAGCTTCACCACTTCGGGGCGGGGCAGCGTATCGCTTAAATAAATGCCCCAGGTAGTGCGGAAACTAAGCGGCTTTTCCTTCGCGGCCGGCTTTTGTGCAGGCTTTTGGGAGGAAGTCGGTTTTTTCGCCTGTGCGCTGGCCGCAGCGCTGCAGCAAATGAAAAACAAGACCGTGTAAAATAGTTTCTGCATCATAGGGAATTATAAAAGCCCGTCCAGGTTACTAAACGCGGGACGGGCCTTTAAATTATAACAGTTTGAGACTTTCTTCGATGGCCTGGATGCGGGCTTCGCAATCCGCTTTCTTGCGGCGCTCGGCTTCCACAGCTTCAGGTTTGGCGTTCTGCACAAATTTCTCATTGGCCAGCTTCGCGTCTACAGACTTCAGGAAGCCCTGTTGATAAACAAGATCTTTCAGCAGCTGCTCTTTCTGCGCGGCAGGGTCCACCTCGGTATCCGTTACCATATAGAACTTATCCTTGCCCACCACCAGCGATACGGCGCCCGGCACAGCGGCTTTGGTGTAGGTCAGCTCGCGTGTGTTCAATTGTTTGGCCAGTATGCTTTCGATGCGCTTAAAGGCGTTCTCATGGCGCGTTTCGATGTACAGCGCAATGGTGTCTTTCGGTTTCACCTGGTTTTTATTACGCGCATCGCGGATGCTGGTGATCACTTCCTTGGCCAGCGCTCCTTCTACCAGCACAGGCTGGTGAGTGGCGGCGGGCGCGGCGAACTGGCGGATCACCAGGTCGTCTCCCGCCTGGCGGTCGCGCAGCAGGTGATACAGCTCTTCTGTTACGAAAGGCATGAAAGGATGCAGCAGCTGCACGAGGCGTTCGAAGAAGCCGATGGTCTTTTCATACACGCCCGCGTCGATAGGCTGTTCAAAACCGGGCTTGATCCATTCCAGGTACCAGGAGCAGAAATCGTCCCAAATGAGGCTGTATATGGCTTTGAGGGCTTCGCTGAGGCGGAAGTCCTTAAAGAGCTTTTCCACTTCCGCATGCACTTCGTTCAGGCGGTTCTCCATCCATTCCACCGCGAATTCAGGAACGGGCGCGCCTGTGTCTGCGGCGGGTTTCCACATTTTCACCAGCTTGAGGGCGTTCCACATCTTGTTGTTGAAGTTGCGGCCCTGCTCGCAGCTGGTATCGTCGAACAGCAGGTCGTTGCCCGCGGGGGAGGAGATCATGATGCCGAAACGCACAGCGTCCGCGCCGAAACGTTCTATCAGTTCCAGCAGGTCCGGTGAGTTGCCGAGCTGCTTGCTCATCTTGCGCCCCAGCTTGTCGCGCACCATACCGGTGAAGTACACGTCGCTGAAAGGTTTTACCTGCTTGTATTCCAGGCCGGCCATGATCATACGGGCCACCCAGAAAAAGATGATATCCTGGCCGGTAACGAGCACGGAAGTAGGATAATAATAGTTGATGTCCGCGTTATCGGGCTGGCTGATGCCGTTGAAAACTTCCATGGGCCAGAGCCAGGAAGAGAACCAGGTATCCAGGCAGTCTTCGTCCTGGCGGAGCGTTTCAACGGTTTTGCCGAATTTCTCCGCATACAGCTTCAGCGCGTCCGCAAGGGTTTCCGCTACCACGAACTGGCCCGCATCGTCGTACCAGGCGGGGATCTGCTGGCCCCACCACAGCTGGCGGGAAATACACCAGTCCTTCACGTTCTCCATCCAGTATTTGTAGGTTGCCAGGAAGCGGTCGCCGGGATGGATCTTCACATCGCCGTTCACTACCGCATCCAGCGCGGGTTGCGCCATGTCCGCCATTTTCACGAACCATTGCGTGGAAATGCGCGGCTCCACTACGGTGTCCGGGTTACGTTGACTGTAGCCCAGGCGGGTGGTGTATTCCTGTTCTTTTACGAGCAGGCCCTGTTCCGCGAGCGCGGCCACTACTTTTTTGCGGGCGCGGAAGCGGTCTTCGCCCACGAACACTTCGGCTGCTGCGCTCAGCGTGCCGTCGTCGTTCAGGGTGTCCACCACTTCGAGGTTATGTTTCAGGCCCAGGTTATAGTCGTTGATATCGTGTGCGGGCGTTACTTTGAGCGCGCCGGTACCGAATTCTTTGTCTACATATTCGTCGAAGATCACGGGCACCTTGCGGTTCACCAGCGGCACCACGGCAAAGTGGCCTTTCAGTTGGGCGTAACGCTCATCGCCGGGGTTCACGCAGATGGCCGTGTCGCCCATGATGGTTTCGGGGCGCTGGGTGGCGATGGTGATGAATTCACCGGTGGCTTCGCCGGCTGCGTTCACCACGGCGTATTTTACATGATAGAGCTTGCCATTGATCTCTTTGTATTCCACCTCCTCGTCGCTGAGCGCGGTTTTGGCCTTCGGGTCCCAGTTGATCATGCGGGCGCCGCGGTAGATCAGTCCTTTGTTATACAGGTCAACAAACACGCGGATAACGGCCTGGTAATAATGGTCGTCCATGGTGAAGGTCACACGGTCCCAATCCACAGAGCAGCCCAGTTTTTTGATCTGGTGGTAAATGATGCCGCCGTATTTCTCTTTCCATTCGTAGGCGTATTTCAGGAATTCCTGGCGGGTAAGCTGGCTTTTTTCGATGCCTTTTTCATCTTTCAGCATATTCACCACCTTCGATTCGGTGGCAATGGAAGCATGGTCGCTGCCGGGCACCCAGCAGGCATTGAAGCCGCTCATGCGGGCATGGCGCACCAGGATGTCCTGCACGGTCTCATTCAGCGTATGGCCCATGTGGAGCACGCCCGTTACGTTTGGCGGGGGGATCACGACGGTAAAGGGAGGCCGTTCGTCGGGAACGGAGCGGAAATACTGCTTGTCCATCCAATACTGGTACCATTTGTCTTCTGCCGAGGCAGGAATGTAATTCTTCGAAAGTTCCATGCTGTTCATAATAAGGTCTGCAAAAATAGCGGAGATTCAGGAGAGAAGGAAATCAGCGGTCAATATATTGAATTTTTATGATGGGAGCCGGCGGCTGCCGGGCTCTGAAAGGAATGGAGGGTTCTGAAAACAGGTATTTTTACGGGATTGGCTGTTGAAACATAGCATTATTTTCGAGTTATTGAAGCGTTTGGCCCCTGTTCCTGAATGATCACGTAACCTCAAACTCACAAATATGAAAGTTTCACCGAAAATCTCCGTTCTCCTGCTTTGTATAAAAAAAGCCGTCCCGCTCATCCGGGACGGCTTTTTCGTATAGTTATAGCAGTTATGCCATCGTGCGGATCACTTCTATCGTTTTTTCCACCATTTCGGGGGTAATGTCCAGGTGAAGGACCATTCTGACCTGGGTGGGAGAGATGGCCATTACGCGGATGCCCTCGCGTTCCATGTAGTCGCGGAACTTCACGGGCGTCCAGCCGCCGTGCACTTCAAAAATGAGGATATTGGTTTCCACCGGCAGCATATGGCCGGTGAAGGCCTGTTCCAGCAGGGCAGCGGCGATCATTTTGGCGTGTGTATGATCGTCTGCCAGCCTCTCCACATGATGTTCCAGCGCGTAAATGCCTGTGGCGGCCATGTAGCCGGCCTGGCGCATGCCTCCGCCAAGCTTTTTGCGAATGCGGCGCGCTTCTTTGATGAAAGCCGCGCTGCCCAGCAGTACGGAGCCCATGGGGCAGCCGAGGCCTTTATTGAGGCAAACGGAAATGCTGTTGAATACCTGGCCGTACTGGGCGGGCGTTTGCCCGACAGACAGCAGTGCGTTGAACAGCCGGGCGCCGTCCAGGTGCAGTTGCAGGCCGTGTTCGGTGCAAACTGCTTTGATCTTTTCGATCTCTTCCCAGCTGTAGCAGCATCCGCCTCCGCGGTTGGAGGTGTTTTCCAGGCACACGAGGGAAGTGCGGGCTTTGTGCACATCATCCGGGTTGATGGCTGCTTCCACATCAGCGGCTGTGATCATGCCGCGGTCGCCTTCCAGCGGGCGTACCTGCGCGCCGGCGTTGAACGCGATGCCGCCGCCTTCGTAGATGTATACGTGGGCGAGGCTGCTGCAGATCACTTCATCTCCCGGACGGGTGTGTACTTTGATAGCGATCTGGTTGCTCATTGTGCCGGAAGGGCAGTAAAGCGCTGCCTCCATGCCAAAAAGCGCTGACATCCTGGCTTCCAGTTCATTTACGGATGGGTCTTCACAGAAAACATCGTCGCCCACGGGGGCGTTAAGCATGGCCTCCAGCATGGCCGGAGTGGGTTTGGTAAAAGTGTCGCTCCTGAAATCCATTAAAAATTTTGCAATAGGTGGTTAAATAAATTAGAGAAGTTGCTAATTTGAATGTGTATATTTTTCAATTGTTAAAATTTAGATAAACCCCCGGAAATACTGACGGATTCACTATTAAATTCCGTTTATATGGAGTACTTTGTTATAATGAACAGGCATAGAGACTGTTCTTCAGCAAGTGCTCAGCTATTGAAAGTGAACAGGTAATGAGCGTCTTACCCAAGGTATCCGTAACCCAACCTAACCATATCCGTAGCAATTTGGAAGAGTGGGGGATTAGCACGATCTTTGCAGGCTAATTTCGCAACCGTGTAAGATATACCATTTAAATGTTACAACAAAATTATCTTTCGGCTGTTAATATAATATTCGTAAACCAATACTTTTAAAATATGAGGCAACTTAAAATTGCCACCCAGATCACCAATCGTGATTCGCAGGCGGTAGAAAAATACCTGCAGGAAATCTCGAAGATCCCTTTGTTAACTCCAGAGGAAGAGACCATACTGGCCCAGCGCATTAAAATGGGCGACCAGCGGGCTCTTGAAAGATTAACTACAGGAAACCTTCGTTTCGTTGTTTCTGTGGCCAAACAATATCAGCACCAGGGCTTAAGCCTCTCCGACCTCATCAATGAAGGTAATTTAGGGTTGATCAAGGCAGCACAACGTTTCGATGAAACCAAGGGTTTCAAATTCATTTCTTATGCTGTATGGTGGATCCGCCAGTCCATTTTACAGGCATTGGCTGAGCAGGGCCGTCTGGTCCGCCTGCCGCAAAACAAAATTGGCACTTACAATAAAGCGAACAAAGCTTACATGGCATTTGAGCAGGAGAACGAGCGCGAGCCTTCCACGGAAGAGCTGGCAGAGATCCTGGAAATGTCTGAGTCGGAGATCAACAATATCTTCCAGAGCAATACCCGCCACATGAGCCTCGACGCACCCGTGCACGAAGCGGAAGATGTGGCCATGGGCGATCTGCTGGAAGGTGGCGATGTGACGGATGATGATGTGATGCAGGATTCGCTGCGTGAGGAGATCCGCCGCGTGCTCAAGTCCCTGAGCCCCCGCGAAGCGGAAATTGTGAATGCGTACTTTGGTCTGGATGGTGAAAACGGCGCGACAATTGAACAAATAGGACAAAAGTATGATTTGACGAAGGAACGTATCCGCCAAATCAAGGAAAGAGCCATTAAAAGGCTGCAAAAGGCCCGCTATAGCGGCGCACTGAAATCCTATCTGGGTTAATTGGTTTAATACTACTATCTTATATCTTCGAATCTGGGATAAAGGCATCCCGCCCTATGTAATGTGGCGGGATGCCTTTTTTTATACCTATCAAGTTCATCTATACCAGTATAGAGTCATATAGATGCTAAACGTTTCCCCCCGATTCGAATATTTCCTTTCACCCCTTTATATTTGCAAACTTATGCGAAAGGCATACTTCACACTCGTTTTTCTGACAGTAACCGGAACAGCCTGTGAAAAAGAAATCAAAGTTGACCCGCAGCGTAGTGAAGACCTCCTGGTGGTAGAAGGGATTATTGAACAGGGAAGCTTTCCCATGGTGCGTTTGAGCAGGAGCCTCAACTACTTCAGCCGGATCACCCCGCAGCAATTGCTCGAATCTTTCGTGCATAATGCGACCATCACCGTCAGCAACGGCGCCCGTACTCACCAGCTGCGTGAATACAGCACCGATACCACCGGCGGCGTGGCCCTGCATTTTTATACGATAGACACGGCCAACCTGCAAACCGCCTTCGTCGGCGAAGCCGGTAAAAGCTACACCCTGCGGATAGAGGCGGAAGGGAAAGTGCTGCATGCCATCACCACCATCCCTCAGCCACGCCTGCGGCTGGACAGCATGTGGTGGAAAAATGCAGGCGGCAGCGATACAGACCGCGCCAGGATCCTGGTGAAAGTGACGGACCCTCCCGAAAGAGGCAATTATGTCCGTTATTTCACCGCCCGGAACAACGAACGTTTCCTGCCGGGGCTCAACTCAGTATTCGACGACCAGGTGGTGAACGGCACCAGCTTCGACGTACCGCTGGATCCGGGGTTGGACAAGAACAGGAGCGTTGACTTTGACGATTACGGCTTCTTCGACAAGGGAGATACGGTGACGCTGAAATTTTGCAACATAGATCATAGTACCTATGATTTCTGGCGCACGGCAGATTTTGCCTATACATCCACCGGCAATCCCTTTGCATCGCCCACGCGTATACTGGGGAACGTACAGGGAGCGCTCGGGTATTGGGGAGGCTACAGCATAACATACAGAACCATAACTATTCCGAAATAAAATCAAAACCAACACCAACACATTAAAAACACCATTAAACAACAGCATGGAAAACAAAACATCACAGGAACATGTACATGTACTGATCATCGGGTCGGGCCCGGCGGGGTACACGGCAGCCATTTATGCCGCCCGGGCCAACCTGAAACCCGTCCTATACCAGGGCATTCAGCCCGGAGGCCAACTTACCATCACGACCGAAGTTGAAAATTATCCAGGCTACCCCGAAGGCATCCAGGGGCCCGAAATGATGGTAGACTTCGAAAAACAAGCCACCCGCATGGGCGCCGATATCCGTTACGGTTTGGCTACCGCCGTGGATCTCAGCTCACAGCCTTATAAAGTGGAAATAGACGAAGAAAAGACCATCACCGCCGACGCCATCATCATCGCCACCGGGGCCTCCGCCAAATGGCTGGGCCTGCCCAGCGAACAGCGGCTGAACGGCAGCGGCGTTTCCGCCTGCGCTGTGTGCGACGGGTTCTTCTTCCGCGGGAAAGAAGCCGCCATCGTGGGCGCGGGAGATACTGCGGCGGAAGAAGCGCTCTACCTCTCCAAGATCTGCTCCAACGTGCATATGCTCGTGCGCCGCCATGAGATGCGCGCCAGCAAGGTGATGCAGGACAGGGTGCTCAAAACTTCCAACATCATGGTATACTGGAACACCGAGACCCTGGAAGTGACCGGGGAGAACAAGGTAGAAGGCGTACGCATCCTCAATACCCAAACAAAAGAAGAAAAAACAATACCTGTCAACGCATTTTTCGTTGCCATCGGCCACCAGCCGAACTCCGGCATTTTTGCAGGCAAGCTGGAAATGGACGACCAGGGTTATATCAAAACCGTTCCCGGCAGCACCAGAACGAGCGTGGAAGGCGTTTTCGCCTGTGGCGACGTGCAGGACAAGATCTACCGCCAGGCTGTAACGGCAGCGGGCAGCGGCTGTATGGCCGCGCTGGATGCGGAAAGGTACCTGTCTGCCAAAGGACATTAATAAACACAGGGCAGAACGGCAGGACGCGGTTAACGCGAACAGCTATCCGAACCTGTAACCAGGATATTCATCACAGGGCCGGCCGGGAGGAATTCAGCAGGAGAGCGGCCGCCGCATTGCGCGGCGCTGAACTTTACCAAAGCAGGATACCTTGCTGAACCGGCCTTTTATATTTTACATATGCTGACCATCGCGCTGGAAAGTATTAAATTCTTCTCTTACCACGGTTTGTATAAAGAAGAACAGGTGCTGGGCAATCATTTTATCCTGGACGTCCAGGTAAGCATCCCTGAGCCGGAGCATCCGTCTATGCTGGCGGAATCGGTGAACTATGAAGAGCTGTACGGCATTGCCTGCCGCGTGATGGAAGTACCGCAGCCCCTGCTGGAACAGGTGGTACATAACATTACCGCCGCCATCCGCGAGCGGTACCCGGCGGTAACCCATTCCAGGGTCACATTGCGGAAACAGGCCCCGCCTTTCGGGGGCGACCTGGCTTATTCCGTGGTGAGCCTCGAAAAACAATATTGAAGCTTCCCTGTTATTTACCCGGGAGAAAACTTATTTTTGGTGACCCTTAAATTCGAAAAGTCCTATGCTTAAGAAAACCATCTTCCTGCTGATGATCTGCGGTATCGCGATGGGCGTGAAGGCCCAAAGCGCTGAAGAATTGCTTAGCCAGGCACAGCAGCTCACCAAACAAATGAAGGAAACCGAGGCGCTCGCCAAATATAAGGAGCTGTTGCAGGTATCCCCCGGTCATGTTATCGCATTTACCCAGGCCAGCCTGATATGCAGCCGCGAAGGCGCCCGCCAGAAAGATAAAGCCGCCAAACAGGAATGGTTCGACCAGGCCAGGGTATACGCCTACGAAGCGCTGAAAGTGGAACCGGAAAATCCTGAAGCCAATTACGCCCAGGCCGTGTACTATGCCCGCCTGGCACAGATCTCCGGCGCAAAGGAAAAAGTGGCGGCAGCGAAAGAAGTGAAAAAGTATGCGGACCTTGCCCTCAAATTCAAACCGGATTACGGCGAAGTATATCACCTCATCGGCAAATGGAACTTCGACCTGCATAACCTCAGTTCCATCGAAAAAGCCGCAGCCAAAGTATTATTCGGCGGCGTTCCTCCCGGCACCATGGAAGACGCTATTGCCAGTTACGAGAAATGTATGCAGCTGAAACCTTCGTTCATCATCAATTACCTGGACCTCGCCATCGCTTTTAAACAGAACAACCAGGAAACGCAAAGCATGGAAGTGCTGAATAAAGCCATGAAGCTCCGCCCCATTTTCCAGGACGATGTGGCGTATAAAGCGGAATGCAAAAAAATGCTGGAAGAGATGCAGTAACGCGCAAGCTGTGGCTAAGCCAGTTTTTTTCCTTTCCAGCGCCCGCTGCGCAGGTAAAGCCAGGCCAGCCCGCCCATAACGCTCCAGTATACGAACTCGGCGCCCCAGGCCCAGTGCAGCGCGCTCCGCCATTTTTCTATCACTACAATGCAATAAGTAAGGTATACCGCCACCGCCGCAAATTCGATCAGCAGGTTGATGCGTGTATTGCCCGTGCCGGTCACCCCGTTGAAAGTAATGGCCGTCATGGCGGAAAGCAGCATCACCAGCGTACATACCCTGATGGAAGGGATCGCGTCTGTGATGAGCGTAGCGTCGTTCGTATATATTCTTAATAACTGGTAGGGGAATAGGTTGATCAGCAGGCAGACGGACGTGGCGCAAAGAAATGCTATTCCTATGATCCTTTTCACCAGAGGCAACACATCCCCTTCGCGTCCCTGCCCGATTAGGTTGCTCACCATTGTATTGCAGGTGGAAGCCAGCGCCCAGGTGAATATCCCGAACAGCCCGAACACGCTCCGCATCATGTTAGACACTGCCAGCGGCCGTTGCCCCAGGTGCTCAATGAAAATAAAGAACACCAGCCAGCTGCCGATGCTGAACAGGAACTGCACGATCAGCGGGGCGGATATGGTGAGTATATTTTTTATCGCTGCCCATTCGGGTTTGAACCGGTCAAACAGCCTGAACCTGGCGTGAAAATTAAGCCCGAACAGCAGGCAGTACGCCGCCGTAAACCCTATCACCTCCGCGATCACAGATGCATAAGCCGCGCCGTTGAGTCCCAGCGCGGGCAGGCCGAGCTTGCCGAAGATAAATCCATAGTCCAGCGTAATGTTGGCGATCTCCTGGAAAATAGAAGTAATGGCCAGCAGCCGCGTGTTGCCGGTGCCGATATAGAATGCGTTGCAGAGGCTCATGAGCATGAGGAAGGGAAGTCCCCATATCCTGATGCGCACAAACCCCGTGGCTGCATCCCTGATGGCGGGGTCGTGAAGGGTGGCGGAGAAGAACGCGGGAGAAACGGTATAAGTGAACAGGATGGCAAAAAGGGAAAAGACGATGGCAAGGAACAAACCGTTGGAAAATATGGGCCCCATGCCGCCGTAATTCATCTCACCTGCCCTCCGCGCGAAAAGCACCTGCAAGCCGTTGTTCAGCCCGTAAGAGATCATGTGCATTACGAGATAATAAATACCGGCTATGCCGTTCACCGCAAAGGGGAATTCGCCCAAATGCCCGAGGAAGGCGGCATTGGTCATGTGATTGATCTGCGGAAGGATAAGCGCAAGGCAAATAGGCCCGGCGATGGTGATGATCTGTCTGTACGATAAATTAACTTGCATATGTCAGGTTCCCGCCAAAAATTAAGTCCGGCAATTTATTGAAAAACGCTCCAACGGGTATCGAATATTTTATAAAAAAGAACTGGGCATTAGTCTTTAGTAGCAACGGGCTCAGCTTTTTTATAAAATATCCGCTACCCGTCTCCGCTCCGGCTTATTAATGCCGGGTTGGGAGCGATGGTGTTTCAGGTAAGATCCGGGTGAACTGTGCCAGGAAGACAAGCATAAGTATTCCAGTGTGCAGCATGCTTCTCCATCGTCCGTTTTCAATCATTTGCCTGTCAAGCCCGGCATTTCCTGTGGGGCCGGAAACGGATACCTCAAATTTGATAAAAAAGCTGAGCCTGCCAACTTACCGTTTTCAACCATTTGCCTGTCAAGCCCGGCATTTCCTGTGGGGCCGGAAACGGATGCCTCAAATTTGATAAAAAAGCTGAGCCCTCCGCCCCGGAATCTCTCAGCCCAGTTCTTTTTTATCAAATTTGAGGTATCCGTTGGAGCTTTTTGTTTATTATTGTGCGGACTTTGTGTCCCGAAACATCAACATTTACAATGCCCGTGGCATATACCATACAACCCACATACGCGATAGACGACGCCTCCCTGCTGGAGACGGACCTCACCAATTGTACCCTGCTGGTGCTGATCGGCGCCGGTACGTTCAGTTATGCGGTACTGTTGCCGATGAGCAGGAAGTTCCTGGCGCTGAAGAGCTATAGCTACCAGCCGAAAACCGTTGCACTGGCGGACCTGGAGATGATCGAGCATATCTTTGACGCGGACAAGCTCTTGTTTACCGCATTCAAACAGGTGCTGCTGGCCTTCGATTCGCCGGATAACACGCTCGTACCTGAAGCGCATTACCAGGCGCAGCTCAAAAAGGATTACCTGCGCACCGTGCTGCCGGAAAAGCTGCACGAAGCCGTGCTCACCGATATGCTTCCGGACCTGGGAATGGTGAATGTTTTTGCGGTGGACAAGGATATGCTGGGGTTTTTAAGGAAAGAATTCTCTACGGACCAGGTCATCCACGCCCATTCCGCTTTACTGAAAGCGTACCAGGCAGACCGGGATATCCAGCACTCCGAAGGAGTGGCCTATATTGAAGTGGGGGCGCAGCAATTTACACTCACCATCTACGCCTCCGGCAAGCTGCAGATGCAGCAGCAATACACTTACCGGAGCGGGCTCGACATTGTATATTACATCGTCAATTCCCTGCGCCAGCTGGGTTTTGCGGAGCAGCAGGCCAGGATCAAGCTGGGCGGCGCCCTCATGCAGGATTCACAGGTATACCAGGAGCTGAACCGCTTCCTGCCGCGGCTGGAGTGGGTACACAGGCCGGATGGATACCTTTATATCCCGAAAATGAACGAGCTGCCGCCGCATCATTTCCACAATCTTTATGCACTGGCATTATGCGTATAATAGGAGGAACATTGGGTGGTCACAGGATCAATCCCCCTGCTAATATGCCGCATACACGGCCCACCACCGATATTGCCAAAGGCGGCCTTTTTAATATTATCGAGAATAACCTGGACATCTCCACGCTCAAAACGCTGGACATCTTTGGTGGCACGGGCGCCATCAGTTACGAACTGGCGTCGCGCGGGGCTGCGGACCAGACGATCGTGGAGAAAGACAATGCGATGGCGGACTTCATCGCCAAAACCGCTGCTACACTGGGGGTGAACCTCAAGCTGGTGCGGATGGACGTATTCAGGTTCCTGGAACAATGCAGCGAGCAGTTCGATTTTATATTCGCCGGGCCACCCTATGCGCTCGACACAATAGACGAGCTGCCGAAGATCATTTTCAGGAAGCAGCTGCTGAGACCCGAAGGCTGGTTTGTGCTGGAGCATACGCCACGGAACGATTACAAACAATTCAGCTACTACCGCACGCAGCGGAACTACGGAACCACGATTTTCTCTATATTCATCAACCGGGAGGAATTAAGGAAACCCGCTCCCGGAGAACAATAACAATACCGTATGCGAAGAATCTGCTTATTCCCCGGTACTTTCGATCCCGTAACGCTGGGCCATACCGACATTATAGACCGGGCGCTGCCGCTGGTGGACGAACTGGTGATCGGCATCGGGGTGAATTCAGGCAAAGAACCCATGTTCACCGTAGAACAGCGAGTGGAATGGATACAGGAAATATACCGCAACGAACCCCGCATCAGGGTAACTTCTTATGAAGGGCTGACCGTGAACTTCTGCAAACAGATAGGAGCGCAGTTCATCCTGAGAGGCATCCGTTACGTGAGTGATTTTGAATATGAAAAAGCGATCGCGGACATCAACCGGAAAATGGACCATGAAGTGGAAACCGTTTTCCTGACCTGTTCCCCCGAATATTCCACTATCGCCAGTACCCTGGTAAGAGACGTGATCCGCCATGGGGGCGATGCCGCGCAGTTCCTGCCGGAACCGGTGGCCAAAACGGTGGCTTCAAGAAAAAAATCGTAAAAAGCTATATAACATGAAACCAATCTGGTTTTCCCTGGATATTTCGCTGGATCAGCTGAATGAAAATGCGGCCAATACGATGGGGCCGTACCTGGGTATGGAGTTCACGGAAATAGGCCCCGACTACCTCAGGGCCATGATGCCGGTGGATCACCGCACCATTCAGCCCTACGGCCTGCTGCATGGCGGGGCTTCCGCGGCGCTGGCCGAAACCGTTGGCAGCGTGGCCTCCGCGCTGGTAATAGACCAGCAGAAGCTGATATGCGTGGGCCTGGAGATCAATGCCAACCACCTGCGCGGCGTAAGGGAAGGTTATGTGCATGCCATCGCCAAACCTTTGCACCTCGGCGGCACCACCCATGTGTGGGACATCCGTATTACGGACGATCAGCATAAACTGGTATGCGTAAGCCGCCTCACCGTGGCCATTCTGCCAAAACGGGAGCAGGCTTAGCGGCTCATTACTTATTCTTTTCCGCCACCAGGTAATGCATCCGGGCAATCACCTCGTGGTCTGTGACGGTGAAACCCGCGGCGGTAAGCATCATTTTTATCTGTTCAATTCCCAGCCGCAGCTTTTGATAGCTGCTTACTTTCTGTATCCACTGCCCGTTCACTTTCTCCATCAGCACATCAAACACCCTCACAAATCCCGGGAAGTACTCCAGGAAACAGGAATGGATCCGTTCGTCTTCCGCCCTTACGGGAATGAAACGCTCTTCCCCGTGCAGCTCCTGCGTGAGGTCGCGGAACGATAGTACCAGCCTGCCGCCGCCGGGCAGCATTTGCTGCCATTGCTCCAGCAGGGCGGTTACCTGCTGCACGCTTTCCAGGTGGGTGAGGGTGTCGCCCATGCAGGTGATCAGCTCCGCATCCATGGCGTATTGCGCACTGTTGGTGAGATTGGCGAGAATGGTGCGCACGGGCATGCCTTTGGCACGGGCGTTCAGTTCTGAAAGAAGGTGCTGGTTGAAGTCCACCGCAAAAACCGTAAAGCCCAGGTTTGCCAGCGAAATGGTTTGCAGGCCGTGGCCGGCGCCGAGGTCGATCGCCACGCGGTTGCCGGAAGGGGTAATGTGCTTACGGGAGAAATAGGCTTCCTGTTCCTGCTGCTTCGTCTCGAAATTCCCGGTCATCCAGGCATAGAAGGCGGCCAGGTGATTGTCGTAATGGTCTTTTGCATTCATAGGTTATAGTTTGTATCCGGCTTTCGCCACCACATCAACGATGTTCTGGTAAGAGTATTGCATGTACTTGGCGAGGTTATCGGGGCGTATCCACTGGATGTCCACAATGTCTTCTTCGATCTGGGGAACGGTGAGCTCGGTGCCCGTAAAGTACATCCGGTACCAGTAGCTGTGCTTCAGTATTCTCTTTTCTTTCAGGGAGTAATAGTGCCAGGTTTCCGTGATAAGGTGCCCCAGCCTGATGTTCTGAAGGCCGGTTTCTTCCTGTACCTCACGGAGGGCGCAGGCTTCGAGGCTTTCGCCTTCATCCTGTTTGCCCTTGGGCATGTCCCACTTGCCGCGGCGGAACATGAGCAGCACCTCGCCGGTTGCGTTGGTGATGAGCCCGCCGGCCGCCACGAATTCCGTAAAGTGGCTTTTCACCTGTTCCATCACCGTTTCCGGGTGCGGACTGCGGAGTACGGCCATGGGCAGTTCCCCTCTTTCCAGCAGGCGGATGGTTTGGGCCACTTCTTCGTCGGAGGGGGAAAAAAGGGTAGCGGCCGTGGTGAATGCGGGAGCGAGGTGTTGTTGTAAACCGGCTATTACCAGCGGTTTTTCATTTATATATATATTAACGGGTGTTTCCATGCTGCAAAAATAATCCTTTGCATTATTCATCGTACTTTTGCCCCCGTTATGAATAATGTCAGCGAAAAACAGGTGGCTGAAAAGCTGCTCCAGATCCAGGCCGTGAAATTAAGCCCGGCCCGGCCCTTCAACTGGGCTTCAGGTTGGAAATCCCCGATCTACTGCGATAACCGCAAGGTATTGTCTTTCCCGTACGTGCGCGATTACATCAAATCGGAGCTGTGCAACATGGTATTCGAATCTTTCCCGGACGCTGCCGTGATTGCGGGCGTGGCTACGGCGGGTATTCCCCATGGCGCCATGGTGGCTGACCAGCTGAAGCTGCCCTTTATTTATGTGCGCTCCAAGCCGAAAGAGCACGGCATGGGCAACCGGATAGAAGGCGTATTGCAGCCCGGCCAGCCGGTGGTGGTCATAGAAGACCTGATCTCCACAGGCAAAAGCAGCCTGGAAGCCGTTCAGGCTATCCGTGAGGCAGGCGGGGAAGTGATCGGCATGGTGTCTATCTTCAACTATGGTTTCGACGTGGCGGTAAAAGCGTTCGAAGCGGCAGGCGTACCCTTCAAATCCCTGAGCAATTACAGCGCCCTGATAGAGCTGGCGGTGGAAAAAGGCCAGGTATCCGCGGCAGAGCAGGATACCCTGAACGCCTGGCGTTCCGCCCCGGATGTATGGGGGAAATAAACGGGATATATTTACGTTTATTTGTATATTGTAGACATAAAAATCATGCTATGCGTATCATTCAATTAATGCTGGTGTTCATGTTGTGCGGAGCAGGCGCTGCCATGGCCCAGTCCAACAAACAGACGCTTGCCACGGCGAAGATCAAGGTGCCGACCGTGCAGTGCAATATGTGCAAAGACAGGATCCAGCGTTATTTCCTGAAGGAAGAAGGGGTAAAGAGTATGGTGGTGGACGTTAAAAAGAAAGAAGCTACCGTAAAATATTACACCGACCGTACGAATATCGAGAATATCAAGACCTCCATTGCCAATGCGGGTTACGATGCGGACGATGTGACGGCGAATGAGGATTCCTACAATGCCCTGCCCAAGTGCTGCAAGAAACCTGAAGACGGCGGAGGGCCGGTGAAGAAGAATTAAAGAATAAGATACATATTTGACCGCTCCGGGTTCCGGGGCGGTTTTTTTGTGCCCGGAAGGTTGGGCCGGTTATGTCTCTTCCTCCTCCTCCTCATCATCGTTTCCGTCTTCAATAAACTCCCAGTCGTCTCCCTTGGAAGCCCGCCAGGCCTGGGCGCCATATGGCAGGTTAAAAAGTTCATTCAAGGAGGGGTCCAGCCGGGTTATTTCTTCGAGGCCGACGATCTTTATGTCCTTTTCGGCGGGAGCGGGCGTGGTATGAAACTGCCAGGCGCCGTCCTCATCGTGGTAAACATACAGTACCGGATCGCCCTTCAGGGCCCGTTCGGTGGTGAAAACGGTGGTATTCCTTTCCTCAAAGAATTTGAAATCCATGTTCCTGTCCAGCAAAGGCTGCTTGAATTTCCAGTCCGGGTTGAATCCCGGTTCCCAGGGGAAATGCTGCTGCTTGTCGGGCCATATTAATTGCAGGAGGGGAAAATCGAAGGTCATATCATAGAACCAACCTGCATAACCCACATAGTCGGGATAATAAGCTTTATCCACTTCCAGGAATTGTATTTCAAAACCCTGCAAAAAACCGGTATACGGTCTGTTTATCGTGAGGTTTTCCCCTTTTTTTACGAGATCACAGGCGTGGTTGAGAATGGAGGCCATCACTGCCGGTTTTAAGCCAAAACAGATAATTTCCGGGTGGCCGAACTCCTTAAAAAGACCGATGGTGTAAACGAACCCGGGCAGATAACCGTCTGTTTCGATCTGCACCAGGTGGCATCCGAACTTTTCAATATTGGCGAGAATGGCTTGCCGGGCTTCCTGGCCCGATGGATCGTTATGGTCTGACATTTCAATGGAATTAGGTGAATAATGCCAATCTCCGCGTTATCGAAATCAGGGATGAGAGGAAAAAGAGATTATGCCCCGATCAGAAAAAATCCAGTTTCTGCTTCGTTTCGCAACGGATCGGGAAGGGAAGGAAGACGCCTTTTTTGCCCACTTTGCAGTTTCCGGCCGCTTTTATCGTCACTTCTTTATTGCCAAGGGCCCCGAGCACATTCTTGAAAACGTTGCCCATTTCCACCTCCAGTTTCACCGGGAAATAAAAAGTATCCCTGGCCGGGATGTCGATCAGGGTGTCTTGCAGGGAGTGGCCGACTTTGGTGTCGTCCAGGAAAACATCGAACTCCGCGTCTTTGAGCCGGAGGGAAAAATTGTTCGGGTTAAAATAAGCGAGCTCCATTTTAACGGTGCTTTTTGAAAAGCTCAGGTTCTCAAAATCGAAGCTGGCTATCCGGAGAAATTCCAGGTCCTTCATTTTATCGCAGGAGCTGAGCCCTCCCCAGATGACCAACACTATAAGGCACCATTGAAACCGTTTCATGAACTGCTGATTAAGAATTTCATCAAACCTACGAAACTCCCTCTAAACATTACGTTAAAGATTCTTTTCCGGAAGGCTGGGAGCGGACCTCCTACTTCAAATTTTACTTCAAATAAAAATCTGTCAAAATCAACTCTTTTTCGGACTAAGAACTTTAGTATTTTTGTTGACTTTTAAAATTCTGCTTCAAACAGCATTTTACTAAAGTAAATAGCATATTTAATATCATTCTATGGACTGCATTTCAATAAATTATGCAGTTACAACAGCAACTTAACATTAAAGTTTAAGCAACTGTTTTCCATCGATTTTGCAAATATAAAAGTTCAATTGTGACTATATGACAGAAGTACAACGATTCAAAACATTATTGATTGAAAGTCAATATTTTCCATCAATTTATTTTTATAAAACTTTAATTGAGGCTGAAATATTACAAATTGAGAGATATGAACACTACCAGAAGGTGAGTTTCAGGAACCGTTGTTACATCGCCGGACCGAACGGCGTGATACTTTTAAGCGTCCCCCTGTCGAAGGGAAAAAATCAGCGGACGGTGATGAAGGATGTTCGGATCAGCAATGAGGAAAACTGGCAGGCCCTCCATTGGAAGACCCTCACTTCCGCTTACCGCCGTTCCCCCTGGTTCGAATATTTTGAACCAGAGCTGGAGAATTTATATGAGCAGCGTTTTGAATTCCTGCTGGACTGGAACATGGCCTGCCTGGAGTGGGCCAACAATGCCCTGGGCGTCCATCCGGAGATCCGGCTCACGGATTCGTTCCGGAAAACCTACGATCCGGCCGAGGGCATCATCGATAAAAGGGATCACATGGTGCCTGGCGGGCTGCCGGACAGCGCGCCGGTTTATACCCAGGTATTTGGAGAAAGAACCGGCTTTTTCCCGAACCTTAGCATCCTCGATCTGTTATTCTGTGAAGGAAAAAGGGGACTGGAACTATTAAAATGATTCTGAAGCCATTGTAATATTCCCGTCACGCTGTTATATATGAGGGAGAAATGTACTCTGTGTTTGAAATTTTAATAGCAGGTGATAATCGTAATTTATTAATATTCAATTAAATGAATTGATTTTCCACCTTTCATAAAAAAGGGGGAAAATTTTTGGATTTCCATTGGAACAAAATAGTAGATTTGCATCCGATTTTGCTGGTCAAACGACTTACGTAGGTGTATAAACCAGAAGTTTCCAGCTCATTTATACTGTAGTTTATTTAAGTTTAATTACTAACTCAAAAATTCATTCACAGCGTTAAATGAACAACACCTACACGGACCTCGTTAACCAAACCTTCGAGTTCCCCCAGGAGGGGTTCGAAGTGAAGGAGAACAACCTTATATTTAACGGGTTGGATATCCGGGCCCTGATCGATAAATACGGGACGCCTTTTAAGCTGACCTACCTCCCCAAGATCGGGATGCAGGTGAACAGGGCTAAAAAGATGTTCCAGGATGCGATCAAAAAGAACCGGTACGATGGCAATTATTATTATTGTTATTGCACCAAAAGTTCGCACTTCTCCTTTATAATGGAGGAGACCCTGAAGCACGACGTGCATATCGAAACTTCTTTTGCCTACGATATTGACATCATCAATAAGCTGTACGAAAGGAAAAAGATCACGAAGGACAGGTTCATTATCTGCAACGGCTATAAGACCAAAACTTATACCCGGAGCATCGCCAAACTGGTGAACAGCGGTTTTACCAATGTGATACCGGTGCTGGACAATAAAGAGGAGCTGGACGACTATTCCAAGCTGGTGCGCACCAAGGAGCCCCTTAAGCTGGGTATCCGCATCGCGGCAGAAGAGGAACCGACGTTTGACTTTTATACCTCCCGTTTGGGCGTTGCCCCCCGCGACATCCTCGAGTTTTACGTGGACAAGCTGAAGGGTAACCCGAAGTTCGAGCTGAAAATGCTCCACTTCTTTATGAACAAGGGGATCAAGGACGATATATTTTACTGGAGCCAGTTCAATAAAGTGTTGAACCTCTACTGCCAGCTGAAGAAGATCGCTCCCGAACTGGAGAGCATCAACCTCGGCGGCGGCTTCCCGATCAAACACTCCCTCGGGTTCGACTACGATTACGCTTACATCGTGAACGAGATCGTGGCCAA
Organism: Chitinophaga sp. 22620; assembly: GCF_052044405.1. NCBI lineage: Bacteria > Pseudomonadati > Bacteroidota > Chitinophagia > Chitinophagales > Chitinophagaceae > Chitinophaga > Chitinophaga sp. 22620. Next base: position 1,046,586 of record NZ_JBQEMV010000002.1, read on the forward strand.
CATCAAGAGCGTTTGTAAAAAGAACAAAGTGCCCGTGCCGGACATTTATACGGAATTCGGGTCGTTTACAGTGGGAGAGAGCGGCGCAGTGATCTACAGCGTACTGGGTGAAAAACAGCAGAACGACCGTGAGGCCTGGTATATGATAGACAGTTCTTTCATTACCACGCTGCCAGACACCTGGGGCATCGGCGAAAAATTCCTGATGCTGCCCATCAACAAATGGGACCAGGAGTACCAGGAAGTGCACCTTGGTGGGCTTACCTGCGACGGGTATGATTTCTACACTTCGGAAGAGCACATCAACGCGGTGTTCCTCCCGAAGCTGACCAACGGGGAGCCCCTTTATATCGGGTTCTTCCACACGGGCGCCTACCAGGATCAACTGAGCGGGTACGGAGGCATCAAGCACTGCCTGATACCTTCCCCCAAGCACGTGATCGTGGGGTACGACAAGAACGGACAATTAAAAGACTGGTTATATGCCAAGGAGCAAACCTCCCAGAGCATGTTGAAAATTTTGGGTTATTAAAAAAATGGGTTAGTAATCCACTTAAAAACCCTCCGGTTCTCCGGAGGGTTTCCTGTTTTATGGCGGCTATAACCCGATGCAACCGTTCGTCCCAAAACGGCCGGTATTCCCGCGGCAGTTCCGTAATTTAAGTAAAGGATAACCCGATATGTTTCTCTTTCCGCCTTTCGTTTTACGGAATACCTGACTATCACATAATTGAATAGGCTCTCCAGGGGGAGAGCCTATAATTTCATAGGATAGATCGATCCAACATTCATAGCAAGGGAATAAACGGAAATTCCAGGTACAAGGAAAATCGAACAATTCATGGCATAAGGAAAAAGGAAAATCTCAAGGTATCGGGCAATAGGTTACGATTTATTGCTCAGTTCAAAATTAGTCCGAAGGAATCCGATTGCAAATACCTCTTAGTTGTATCTTTTAACAACTTTTTTACACAAAATGCGTTGCACACATTTTTATTCCATACCTGATAATATTAAATTAAGGCGATCAATCAATTATGAAATACTTTAAACTTATCCCGTTTATATTATTAGTTATATGTTCCCGCCCTGCGGCAGCGCAGCATTCAGAGGAAGAAGCCGTAAAAAGTGCCATTCGTCAACTATTTGAGGGGATGAAGCGCGGGGATAGCGCGATGGTAAAGGCTGTGTTCTCGGAAAACGTGGTCATGCAAACTGCTTTGACCACTAAAGACGGCACCCTTAAACTGGTGACCGCCTCCTTTGAAAAATTTCTAACAGCTGTAGGCTCGCCTCACACGGACGTGTGGGATGAGCGGATCTCGTTTAGCAAAGTTTTAGTGGATGGCCCCCTTGCCAGCGTCTGGACGCCCTACCAGTTCTATCTCAACGAAAAGTTCTCCCATTGCGGGGTCAATTCTTTCCAGTTATTCAAAAGCCCGGAAGGCGGGTGGAAGATCATCTACCTGGTGGATACAAGAAGAAAGGAAAAGTGCGTGGAGTAGGTTATTCAGGCCGCGCCCCGTCCAGGTACTGGATGGCGGTATCGCATTGTTTTTCGATCTCGGAGAAGCAGGCGTCCAGCATCTCGGTGTTGCCTTCCATGTTCTCCGTTTTGCCGGAGCGGGAGAGCCCCTTCACCAGCAGGAACTGTTTGGTCAGCTTTTGATTGATCATGGCGGTGAACTGCTGCTGCTGCTCCAGCCGGGTTTTCTGTTCCAAACGGGTGATATTCAGGTAATATACTCCCCAGACCCGCAGGCAAACGACCATGTACCCCGCCATCAGGAAAGGGGTGGCCACGTATTTGTCCATCGCTGAGTAGGTAGGAGGCAGCAATACCGGGATGTGATTGATCTTGATCAGCGCCACCAGCCCCAGGTACAGGAAGAGCATCGAGCTCAGCCCAAGGGCCGCCCGCAGGTTGATCACGAAGAAACCCAGCAGGCAGGCCATCATCCAGGGTATGGCATAAATGGGGGATACGTCCAGGTCGTTGGTGAAAGAACTGAGCATAGGTATCACCAGGGTGTTCAGCGCGGCTACGGTGCCGGCTATGGCAAGATTTACGCCGGAAGCCATCAGGGCCGCGCATAACACGAAGATGGATATGAAAGAAACGGTGACGAAGGCGTTGGGCCAGTCGTGCTGGTAAACGACCGCCCCCAGGATGGGCAGCAGCACCAGGCTGTAGAAGAACAGGTAATCGAACAGCATTTTGATACGGGCCTGCTCGTAAGGGCAGGACGTATTGCGTATAAGCCTGCCCGTTACCCATGTTTCAGCGATGCTGTAGAGGGTGTTCGAGAGGCGCCGTATGCTGCTGATCGTGGCCGACATATCCGGGGGGAGCTTTATATGGTTCGTTGAACAAGGTACTTCCATCCTGCATGCCGGCCATTCAACGTTAGTGGTAATTTAGGCGCATAAAAAAAGGAGCCGCTCTTGAAAGAGCAGCTCCGTAATGTTGAAATTCGAATGTCAAATCGCAACTATTCCTAACCCTTATGCAACTGTAATTTCTTTTACGGTTTCCTGTTTTGCCTCTTTTTTAGGCAGGGTCAGTTTCAGGACGCCGTTATCGTATTTCGCGTTGATCTTTTCAGCATCCACATTCTCGTCCAGGTTAAAGGAGCGGGAGAAGGAGCGGAAGCTGTATTCGCGGCGGATGTGTTTGTCGGTTTCTTCTTTCTGCTCAGCTTTCTTTTCTGCGCTGATGGTCAGCGTCTGCGCGTCCAGCTTGATCTTGAAGTCTTCCCTGGCCAGGCCGGGCGCTACCACGTCGAGCACGTAAGCATCTTTGGTTTCGGTGATGTTCACCGGGGTGTGGCTGCCGAAGAAGTCGGAGCTAACAAAATCGCGGTTAATGAATTTGCCGTTGAAAATATCGTCTACAAGGCTGCTAAAGGTCTTAACCGGCTGATGATTAAATTTTACGAGTGTCATAGTGTTTATTATTTTTTGAGTTAAACCATTTTTTTCGGTTACGCAGGGTATAGATCAAACGGGATACCAATGCCGGGAAACAGTAAAATCAGCAGAAACTGGGCATATTTTAATGACAAGTTGTCAAAATATTGTTTAATTTCAAGACAAATTGTCAAAATTCGATATCCATTGAAGTATGTCGATATATTATTAACTTTGCAAAAAACATATAGTTATGTACCCTGCGGAACTCGTGATGCCGATGAAGGCAGAATTAACAGATAATGGATTTGAAGAATTGCTGACGCCTGCAAAGGTGGATGACGTATTAAAGGAAAGCGGTACTACCCTGGTGGTGATCAACTCCGTATGCGGCTGCTCTGCCGGTACCGCGCGCCCCGGTGTGCTGATGGCGGTAGCTGCCAGTGAAAAGAAACCGGACAGGCTGACGACCAGCTTCGCCGGCTTCGATTCCGCTGCCGTGCAGCAGATCCGTACGCACCTGATGCCGTACCCGCCTTCTTCCCCGTCTATCGCACTCTTTAAGGATGGCCAGCTGGTTCACTTTATTGAGCGCCATATGATCGAAGGGCGTTCGGCCCAGATGATCGCAACCAACCTGCTGGCTGCTTTCGACGAATACTGTTAATAAATATGGATAACGGTTACGGATGGTGTTTTTAAATTCGTAATGGTTAATTCATATTTGAAATGTAACTTGGTGGTTTGATTTTCCGACTGACTCAATTCGGCTTTGTTCATAGGAAAACAGATCACCATTTTTTTTGCCTATGTATCCTAACTTGTATTACGCTTTTAAGGATTTGTTCGGGATCGAGATCCCATTTCTGAAAGTATTGCAGACGTTTGGTTTTTTTGTGGCGCTGGCCTTCCTGGCAGCGGCTTACGTGTTGACCTCAGAATTGCGCAGGCGCGAAAAGCTCGGGTTGCTTCACCCGGTGCCGGAAACAATTACAGTCGGTAAACCCGCTTCCATGGGGGATATCCTCATCAACGCGGTGATCGGTTTTATCCTTGGCTATAAGATACTCGGGCTTTTTTTCGGCAACGCCGGGGGAGAGCTGCGCGACTACCTGCTGTCTGCCCAGGGCAGCTTCATTGGCGGCCTGCTTGTGGCCGCGGCCATGGGGTATTATAAATATTATACAAAGAAAAAGAAAGCGCTGCCCAAACCCAGGGAGGAGAAAGTGATGGTGTACCCGCACCAGCGCGTGCCCGACTTTACCATTATGGCCGCAGTGGCTGGTTTGATAGGCGCCAAGATATTCCACAACCTGGAGAACTGGGGCGAATTCGTCAGCGATCCCTGGGGTTCCCTTTTTTCCGCCAGCGGCCTTACCTTTTACGGCGGCCTGATCCTGGCGGCGTATGTTATTATCCGTTACGCCCATAAAAAAGGCATCAACTGGAAGCACCTGATAGACAGCGCCGGCCCTGCATTGATGCTGGCTTACGCCATCGGCCGCATGGGCTGCCAGTTTTCCGGCGATGGCGACTGGGGCATCAATAACAGCGCCTATGCTACAGACGCGGCTACCGGCAAAGTGGTGAAAATAGCGCCGGCCCAGTACCAGGAGATCATTCAAAAGAACGCGGATTATTTTACCAGGCAGTTCGGCAGCCTGGAGAACGTGCCGCACCGCAGCTTCGAGAAGCCGGCCTCTCTCAGCTGGCTCCCCGATTATTTTATTGCATACAGCTACCCGCACAACGTGGTGAACGACGGCGTTCAGCTGCAGGGCTGCAGCGGAGAGTATTGCAGCGCTTTGCCCGTAGGCGTTTTTCCCACGCCTTTATATGAGATCGTCGTTTGCGGCCTGTTCTTCGTAGTGCTCATGGCCATCCGCAAAAAGGTGACCACGCCCGGGGTGATCTTCGGCATATATCTGATACTCAATGGGGTAGAGCGTTTCTTCGTGGAAAAGATACGGGTAAATACAAAATATGATATCTTGGGCTTCCATCCCACCCAGGCGGAGCTGATCGCCAGCCTGCTGGTGATAGGAGGGGCTGTGCTGATCTGGTACGCCCGCAAAACGAATACGCCTAAAACCGCATAGATGCAGCGTCATCAGAATTTGATTCCACTTTCGCACGAACATAAAAGCCTGCTTTTTGTGTGCAGGTACCTGAAAAAGGATGCGGCCCCGTACGAGGGCTACCCGCTGGAAACCAGCGCCAAGATGGATTACATGGTAAAGGTATTCCAGGAAGTAATGGTGCCGCATATCCAGAAAGAAGACCACCTGTTTGAGCAATGCCGCGGCTTCTCCCCCGAGATGGATGCCATGCTGGACGAACTGCTGGATGAACACCGCATTATTTCAGGCATGTACAGCGCGCTGGTGGACAGTAAAGACCTGGTAACGGACATGGATACACTGGCCTGCAACCTGGAAGCGCACATCCGTAAAGAAGAACGCATCGTGTTCGAAAAAATGCAGGAATTGTTGCTCGAAGTGCTGGATAAGCTGAAGTTCGACTAACAACCTCTCCATACAAACCTCCCTATATCATGAAAAAAACAATCCGACTAATTGTTTGCGCGCTGGCCTTATGCCTGTCCGCCCATGCCCAGAAGCTGGATTCCAGCGGCCCGCGGGTTGCCGAAGCGCCCGAAGAAGAACTCTCTGAAGAAGAGGCCGAAGCCCGTTTTAAAGTCTATGCAGATTCCGTGAATGCAACGTTTACTTACCAGACCGGCACTATCAGGCTGGGTAACGGCGCCGTGCTGACTGTTCCCAAAGGTTTCCGCTTCCTGGACGAAAAGCAGAGCCACCGCCTGCTGGAAGATATCTGGGGAAACCCTGAAATGCATACGCTTGGTTCACTGGTGCCCGATTCCCTCGGGCCTATGGACGAGGCCTGCTGGATCTTCAACGTCTGGTTCGATGCTATCGGTTACGTAAAAGATGAAGATGCGGACAAGATAGATTATGACGACCTGCTGAAGGAACAACAGAAAGATATCCGTGAAGCGAACCCCGAGCGGATCAAGAACGGGTACGAGCCGATCGAGTTCATCGGCTGGGCTGCGCCGCCATATTATGATAAAACAAAAAAGACCCTTCACTGGGCCAAGGAGTTGAAGTTCGGGGAAGCCGAAGACCATACCCTGAATTATAACGTAAGGATACTGGGCCGGAAAGGGGTGCTGATCATGAATGCCATCGGCACCATGAACGACCTGCCGGCTATCCGGCAGCATGTCCCGGCTATCATTGCCTCGGCCACCTTTGAGCAGGGCGATAGCTATGCGGATTTCGATCCGGATGTGGACGAAGTGGCCGCCTGGAGCATAGGCGGGCTGGTAGCTGGTAAGGTGCTGGCCAAAGCCGGCTTTTTCGCGGTGATTGTGAAATTCGGGAAATTCATCGTGCTGGGGCTCATTGCCGCCGGCGCGGCCGTCTGGCGCTGGATCACCGGGCGCAGGAGGAAGGACGAGCTGGAAGACGGCTGGATCATGCCTGCTCCCAAAGCTGAACCCGAAGGGCCGGAAACGGCTGCCACAGCGGAAGAGGAGCGGAAAGACGGCGGGCCGGCCGCATCCTGACCGGGCAAAAGGATTGCTTCGTCGCCCCACCCACCTGGCCCTGCTGCTTCTCGCAATGACGAGCTATATCGAAGGGAACCGCCCGGAAAGGGCAGTTCCCTTTTTCTTTTTCCGGTCCATCCCCGATAAGCTCCATTCATCAAATGCAGGCGAAACTTTGCAACATATCCCTGCCCCGGTCGTCTATTATCCTGAATGCGGTCCCTAACGAACGACTGGATTTAACCTAACCAAGTTTCCAAGATTCAAATTCAAGGTTTTTACCAATCGTCACCAGATTACGACCACTTGTGTATAATTATGTACTATGTTAAACATACTACCTACCTTTACACTGTAGTTGATAAAGAAAGGAACTATAGCAACATACAAATCAATCCAAATTCTACAATCCTCCTTATATGAAATCTAACTTTATGCTGCTGATCCTGAGCTTGTTACTGATAGGTAACAGTTTTAATGGACAGGCCCAGAACACCCCCGCACAGATAAATGAAAAAGGTAAAGTGACCGGCATCGTATTAAAAACAGATAACAAGCCTGTTGAATTTGCCACCGTAACGCTCCTGAAAGTGAAAGATTCCTCCCTCGTGAAAGGGGCCATTTCCGATATCGAAGGCAAATACGTTTTTGAAGGCATTGCCGAAGGCCAGTACCTGGTGGCTGCGGCGAACATGGGCATGAAAAAGAGTTTCAGCAAGCCCGTCAAAGTAAACGGTTCTCCTGTGAAAGTAAGCGCCATCGTGCTTTCCGAAGAAACCCGCAGCCTGAAAGAGGTAAACGTAACGGGTAAACGCCCTTTTATTGAGCAGAAAGCAGATAAAATGGTCGTGAACGTGGAGAACAGCATCGTGGCTGCGGGCGGCACGGCGCTGGAAGTGCTCCAGCAATCCCCCGGCATACAGGTAGATAAAGACGACAATATATCCATGCGTGGCAAGAACGGTGTGATCATTATGATCGACGGCAAACCCACGAACATGTCTCCCCAGGACGTTGCCCTGCTGCTGAAAAATATGCCCAGCTCCAACATCGACCAGATAGAGCTGATCGCCAATCCTTCCGCCAAATACGACGCAGCAGGCAACGCGGGGATCATTAACATCAAGCTGAAAAAGAATTCCAACTTCGGCACCAACGGCAGCGTGAACGCCACCTACGGCCAGGGATCCCTTCCCCGCGGCAATGGCGGCCTCAACCTGAACCACCGCAACGAAAAGATCAACGTTTACGGATCTTACAATTACAACTACAACCGCCAGTTCGAGAACCTGAACATAGACCGCGACAACATGGAGGCCAGCGGCCGCATCGTGTTCGACCAGAACTCTTACCTGGACAAGAAAAGTCAATACCATGGCGCTAAAGCCGGCATCGACTGGTTCCTCAACAAGAACCATACGGTAGGCGTAATGGTAAATGTAGCCGGCAACCGCTGGAACGGGAGCGGCAACAGTCAGACCTGGATCGGCAACGGCACAAGGGTGGATTCGAGCCTCCGCACCGTTACCGTCAACAGCCAGAATATGAACCGCCAGAGCTACAACCTGAACTACAAAGGCCGGCTGGACACGACCGGCAGGGAACTCAACATCGACCTGGACTATTCCCGCAACGCCGAGGACCAGTACAGCGACCTCTATTCCGGCTACATGGATGCGATAGGTAAGATCCACTTCCGCGGCGATACCACCCGCAGCCAGCAGCCTTCCGTTATCAATATCAAGACCGCGAAGATCGATTATACCCACCCGCTGAAGAACAACGCCAAGTTCGAGGCCGGTCTGAAAGTGAGCTTCGTGGACTCCGACAACAACTCCCGCTTCGATTCCCTGCGGCACGGCAACTGGGAGTATGACTACAACCGCTCCAACTACTTTATTTATAAAGAGAACGTGAACGCGGCGTACCTCAACTTCAGCAAGCAGTTCAAGAAATTCGGCGTACAGGCCGGCCTGCGCGCGGAGCAGACCAACGTTGAAGGAAATTCAGTGACGCTCAAGCAGGTGAACGACACCAGCTACCTGAACTTCTTCCCCAGCATCTTCCTGAGCTACGCCGCCGGGAAAGACCACCAGTGGGGACTTTCATTCAGCCGCAGGCTGCAGCGCCCGAGCTACGACGATCTGAATCCCTTCGAATTTTACCTGGACCGTTACACCAAAGCCGGCGGCAATCCCAATCTCCGCCCGCAGTACTCCAGCAACTTCGATCTTACGCATACCTTCAAATCGTTCCTGACCACCGCCATTGGCTACAGCCACACGAAAGACATGCTTTCGCGGATACTGGAAGCCGGTGTGGACCCGGAAACAGGGGATACCACCATCGTAGTGTACAAATACATGAACGTGGCCAAGAAAGACAACGTGAACCTGAACATCTCGGCCCCTGTTCCCATCACCAAATGGTGGAACACCTTCAGCACCTTCTCTGTTTTTTATAACGCCTTCGAAACAACCGTTAATAACGAGCTGATCAAACGCTCATCAGGCGGCTTCTTTGGCAACACCCAGCATACCTTCACCCTCGGCAAAGGTTACACCGCGGAAGCCTCTTTCTGGTACAATTCCCGCCAGATCTCCCAGGAAGGGCTTTTCAAAATGAACCCCATGTATGCCTTTAACCTCGGCTTCCAGAAAACCGTGCTGAAAAAGAAAGGCACCATACGCCTGAATGTGAACGACGTATTTAACACCCAGCGTTTCGGCGGCACTTACAGCGTGACCAACCGTTCCGTGAAACTCGCGAACAACTGGGACAGCCGCCAGGTAAGGGTATCTTTCTCCTACCGTTTCGGCAACTCCAACGTAAAAGAGGCCCGCAACCGTAAGACCGGGCTGGAAGACGAGCAGAACAGGGTGAAATAACACAAACACGGACCTAATCATGTTTTAGGTATATAAGGATGGAAGGAACGCGGCCTCTTGCAGGTCGCGTTCTGTTTTATATATCAATGATTTTCAGTATTTTGAAAATAGTTGTCTCCCAAATGCAACCATCATTCCAATCCCGCGTCTTTAATATGACTTTATACCCTGACAATTTGGAACATCCGCCTGTAACTAATCAAATCGTGGTACGCTGCCGCAAGGGCGACGTAAGGGCATACCGTGAGCTGTATGAGGCGTATTCCAAAGCAATGTTCAACATCTGCCTGAGAATGACGGGGCATTCGGCCGATGCAGAAGATGTGTTGCAGGAAGCCTTTGTACAGGTGTTCAAGAACCTGGACAAGCTGGCCACAGACAGCAGTCTTACCGCCTGGATCAAAAGGATCGTGGTGAACCACTGCCTCAGCTATCTCCGCAAAAAGAAGGTGTATTTCGAGGAAGTGGGAGAGGCGGAGTTTGAAGAAGAAGAACGGGTGGACGAATCGGAGCACACCATGACGGTGGCGGCGGTAAAGGAAGCGATAGGCCAGTTGCCGGACGGTTACCGGACGGTACTTAATCTTTACCTGTTCGAAGAGTATTCGCACCGCGAGATCGCAACACTGCTGGGCATATCGGAATCTACCGTAAAAACCCAGTATATGCGGGCGAAAGAGAGGGTAAGGCAATTGGTGAAAATAAAAACGAGAGAAGTATGAAACTGGAAGATTTCATTCAGCAGCACAGAGGTGAATTTGAAGAAGAAGGGCCTGGCCCGGGAGTGTGGGCCGCGCTGGAAAAGGAGCTGCCGGTAAAGCAGAAGCCCAGGGTGATCTCCATGATGGCCCGCCACTGGTGGAAAGCTGCCATCCTGGTTGCACTTGTGGCAAATGCGGGCATCCTCCTCACTTTCCTGCAAACTAAAAAGGAGGCGACCGTTGTGGTGATCCCGGAAATGCAGGAGATGGAACAATTCTACACCACCCGCATCGAACAGAAACTTGATGAGCTGAAACAGATACCGCCCGCAGAGCTAGGGCTGGACAGCGCCACCCGCAAGGAACTGGAGCTTCGCAACGAAACCTATATGATGCTGGAAAAAGAGCTGGCCGGCAACCCGGGCAACGAGCGCATCCGCTCGGCCATGATCCGCTATTACCAGATGAAGCTGGAACTGCTGGACAAAATACTGGAAGGCCACAGCAAGTTCAACGATAACGCTAACAACGACTCCACACTATTAAATAAAAAAGATGTTCTCTAAATCTACATTAATACTCTTATTGCTTTGCCCGCTCCTGGTCTTTGCTACCAAGGGCGATGAGGAACATAAGCTGCGTATCACCAAATCGTTCAGCGTAAGAAGCAGTTCGAAGGTGATCATCCTGAACAAGTATGGTAAGATCGTGGTCAATATCTGGAACCGCAACGAATGCAAGGCCGATATAGAGATCGTGGGATTCGGCGCAAATGCAGAGCAGGCACGGAAGATGGCCGAAATGGTTGAAATAAAGGCCAGCGACAACGGCGATGCAGTGAAAATGGAAACCTCCTACAACGCAAGCGGCGCCGGTAAATGGTTCAACTTCGGCAAAAAGGATTCCCGCGATTATGTGAACGTGAACTATAACCTGTATGTTCCCGCCAATATCGCCTTCCTTGTGCTGGATAATAATTTCGGCGACGTGCTGGCCCGCGATCTGCCCATGGTAAGCAGGGTAGCGGTGAACTACGGTTTCGTGGACATTGGCGAAGCCGGTAAAAAAATGTCCGTGCATCTTAACTATACAGACAAATGCCGCATCGGCAAAGCCCAGGAACTGGAAGTGCATGCCAATTATTCCAATATGCGCGTAGGTAATACAGGAAAGCTGGTGCTGCATTCCAACAATGGTAACTGCACATTCGGAGCAACCGGCGAAACGAAGATCAGTTCCAATTATGACGATATCAAAATCCAAAGCGTTAAATCTCTCGAGTTTGACGGCAACTATACCGATTTCAAGACGGAACAGCTGAACGGTCCCGCCAGTATCAGCGCCAACTACGGTGATATCACCCTGCGCAAGATCACCAACGATTTCAAAAGCATCAGGATAAGCACCAATTACACGGATGTGGAACTGGGCCTGGGCGATAACAGCGCCTTCCGTATCAAGGCCTCGATGAAGAACGGCGACCTCAGAACGAGGGATTTTGAATGGAAAGATGTAAACCAGGTACGCAACAACGAAAACCTCTCCTTTTCCGCCATAACTGCCAACGGCTCGGATGCTTCGCCTGTCATTATTATCAATGGAAGGTACAGCGACGTGAAGTTGGGAGGAGAATAACACAAAAGCCAAATTAAATCTAACATTATGAAGAAAATTGCAACCTTCCTGTTTGCTTCGCTCATCGCTGTTGCCGGAACTCTGCACGCGCAGGAAAAGATCAGTGGCAATGGTAAGCTCAAAAAAGAAACACGCCCGGCCAAAGGCGCTTTCAGCGAAATCTCTTCCGCCGGCAAATACAAGCTGGTACTGAAACAGGGCAGCAGCCACTCCATCGAGGTGGAAGCGGACGAAAACATTCTGCCTTACCTCGAAACCGAGATCGAAGGCAACGAACTGAAGCTGCATCCGAAAAAAGGGTATAACCTGAGCCCGAGCCAGTCCATTACCGTTTGGGTCACCCTCGCCACATTGAAGGAGATCAATGCCAGCGGCCAGGCTGATATAACTACGGATGGCACATTGAAGGGCGAAGGTCTCGAAATGAACTTCAGCGGCAGGGTAGATGCAAAGCTCGACGTGCAGTACGATAAACTTGAAGTGGCCCTGTCCGGCTCCGGCAAAATGAAACTCAACGGCCGCGCGGACCACGCGGAGGTAAGCATATCCGGCTCCGGCGAAATGGATGCGCCTGAAATGCAGTCGAAGAACATGGAACTGCACATTTCCGGCAGTGGCAACGCCAGTGTGAATGTATCGGAGAAACTGGAAGTGGCCATTTCCGGCAGCGGCAATGTAAAATTCCGTGGAAACCCCACCAGCGTTGAGCAGGCTGTTTCCGGAAAAGGTAAAGTGAGCAAAGAAAACTAGGGCGCTTTTCTTATCTTCGCTACAAAATATGCCGCTTATGAGAAAAGACATTTTGTTGATCCTGGGGCTTGCGTGCAGCTTTCAGGTTGTGGCACAGGAGCATCCTGTTGCGATCACTGCTACTCCGGAGGAGGTGACCGTTCTCAAGGTCAACAAGGCCACCGAAATAAAAGACCAGGGAAACACCGGCACATGCTGGTGTTTCGCCACTGTATCCCTTATCGAGAGCGAATGTGTGAAGAAAGGCGGTGAAACGCCCGATATCTCGGAAATGTTCACCGTGCGCAATGTATACATGCTCAAAGCCCGTAACTATGTAATGCGCCAGGGCGATGCGAAGTTCGGCGAAGGCGGCCTCGGCCATGATGTGCTGATCGCCGCTGAAAGATACGGCCTCATGCCGGAATCTGCCTACAACGGTCGCGCAGCCGGGCAAACAAAGCCTGACCACAGCAAAATGGCGGATACCCTGAAGAAATTCCTGGACACCATGCTGCGCAAAAGGCCCATCCCCGTTAACTGGGAGCAGCAGTACGCCGCGTTAATGGACGAATACATGGGAGGCGCGCCGCCTGCCACATTCGACTTCCACGGCCGTACCTACACTCCTCAGCAGTATGCAAAGGAAGTAGTGAAATTCAACCCGGCTGATTATGTGAACCTGACATCGTTCACCCATCACCCGTTTTACAGCAGGTTCATTCTTGAGCTGCCGGATAACCACGCCAATGGCAGTTTCTACAACGTAACGCTCGAAGAGCTGATCGGCGCCACCAAAAGCGCCGTGCAGAAGGGGTATACCGTGATGTGGGATGCGGACGTGAGCAACCGTGGTTTCGTTACCTCCAGCGGTTATGCGTTTTCCCCGCAGGCAGACAGCCTGTTCAACCGCAGAAAGCCCAACCCGGATCTCCCGGAAGTGAACGCCACACAGGCTTATCGCCAGGAGCTGTTCGAAAAGCTCGTTACGCAGGACGATCACCTGATGCATATCACCGGCCTCGGTAAAAGCCCGGCCGGGAAATCTTTCTTTATCGTGAAAAATTCATGGGGCGTTCAATCCTCACCTTTTGGAGGTTATGTATATGTGTCAGAACCGTACTTCGCGGTGAACACGATCAATGTTATTGTTCCAAAAGCAGCGCTGGACAAGGATTTGCTGAAGAAGCTGCAGCTCAATTAAGGTTTAAGGGAAATAGATTTGAACGGCGGCGGGAAGATTCCTGCCGCCGTTTTTCTATGGCTGAATGGCATAGGTCTGTCATTATTTTGAGGGGTACCGTTTGATCAGCAGGTCGATAACGCGCACGTCCAGCGCGTCTGCCAGCTGACCCGCGGTGCGGAGGGTTATGTTGATATCTCCTTTTTCCATGCGGGAGATGTCCGCATTGTCGACATTGCAGCGGGAGGAAAGTTCCCGTTGGCTGTATCCTTTCTCCCGCCTGATATGCCGGAGATTTTCACCGAAAATGGACAGTATTTCAGATTCTTGTGAAGCCATTGATTGATGGTTTGCTCTGCCGGCAAATTGAATTTTTTAATTGACGTAAGTGCTGGGTTAAAACCCTGCATGCGAAAATTGTTACGCAGGCAAGTTGGTGTTTTTTGCTGAGTTAAACATTGGGCCGTAACCCTTCACCGGTACGGTTCCGTGAAACGCTTTACGGTAGCTGGTTTCAGAAGATGCATCAATCAAAGGCGGTATAGCATAATTTTTTTTAACTGTGCAGTATTTCAAAACCTGAGATATTCTCCAGGGGGCCGTCGGTAATTTCCAGCTCGGTGACATTTGCACCGGAAGGGCCGATGCGGCACCAGCTGATGAATTCGTTCATGGCGTGCTGCGGTCCTTCCGCAACGATCCAAACATGGCCGTCCGGCAGGTTTTTGACAGCGCCGGTTAGGCCGAGCCTGACCGCGACGGACCGTGCGGTTGCCCTGAAATAAACGCCCTGTACTTTGCCTTTCACTATAATTTCTTTATGGATCATTTTGTCTTAATAATTGATGTTGGGTAATAAATATAACAATGAATTGGGGCCCAGGTTTTACCCGGCGGAGATGCAACGTTGCAATTGCCCGATATCAGAGGCAAAAGCCGTTGCGCCGCCGGGGTAAAAGATGAAAAAACTGGACGGACCGTTGTCCGCCTCCTGCACTTCGTGCACCTGGATGTATAATGACGGATGAAAGTAAAAATTTTCGGTCACGGCGGGGGAGATGCTCCGCCGTTGTTGTTCCAGCTGGAAACCGGCCCTGGTAAGCCAGGAGAATACGGTTTGTGCCGGGGAGGGCTGCATTTGCCCGTTTTTATATGCTGGTGTGATAGTGACCCATTCCATGGTTTTTAAATTTACTGGGGAGTAATGCATTTGCTGGTGGGCCTTAGCCCAACAGGCGTATTTTTTTTATTGATCAATGAATGCCTGCCGGCATCAGGCCCTGGCAAAGGTTGCCCACTGCCATGGTCTGTGCGTCCTCCCTTGGGAAGGCAGGCAAAGGTTAAGATCGTCTGTTCCATCCACCGGTGCTGCTTTTTATGGCAGAGGCGATGATTGACAAGAACGAGTTTCCCTGCCGACATCAGGCCCTGGCAAAGGTTGCCCACTGCCATGGTCTGTGCGTCTTCCCCGGGGAAGGCAGGCAAAGGTTAAGATCGTCTGTTCCATCCACCGGTGCTGCTTTTTATGGCAGAGGTGATGAATTGGCAAGGCATAAGTTCCCCCGCACCTACAGTTGCCTGTTATGCGCCGGCGGTTCCTGCCCCGTTGAATGCAAATACAAGGGTGAATCGGATGGGTCGTAAGTAGGAAAAGAGGGGTCGGGAGATCAACGCCCGACCCGGTGAGATATGATACTGACTCTTAAAGATTATGTCTTGTGTCCTTAAGCTGCATGGTTAAATAAGGGGTGCCTGGCCGGCGTGTCCTTTCCAAACATAAATTCTCTCACCGTTTCATATTTGCCGCCGCCAACCGGTTTTCTCAACAGGCTGAAACTCTGGCAATGAAAACTGCGCACGAACATTTTGTTGGCCAGGTAAGGCGCCAGCTGGTTAAAATGCTGCTGGCTCACGGAACGGGCCAGCGTAATATGAGGCTTGTAGGATCCGGCCTTCAGCTCGAACGCATCAAGGATCCTGCGGTGCAACTCCTCCACAGGGCGGGGATTGGCCACGTTCACATAAAACATATGCTTCGTTTCCCCCTGCCGGCAATGATCAATACGGGAAGTGTACACCGTGAATGCCGACTGGTCCGCCACTAGCGCATCCAGCATAAGGATGAACTCCGCTTCATACCGGGCCGGGAACTCCGACCGGAAAAGCGCAATATGCGCCTGTGAAAACGCACCGGGGGAAGGGCCCAGTTCCTCCGCGATCAGGTGCTTGTACATGCTCACATCCTGCACCGTCTGCGCGTCAGGTTGTAATACCAGCATGTAATCATATAATACGTCCTGTTCCATGTCATTATGATTAAGCAATCATCAATTTGAAACAATCACTATCGTTTACAGCATCGCGATAATGATCCCCTCTTTTCACAATACAAATATACAAACTAAATTGGTAAATACTAAAATTATTAGCAAAAAATACTAAAAAAAATGGCTGACAGGTTGTAGCCCGTCAGCCGCTCCTGCTGTATTTCAGCAGTTTATAAGCTCTTGATGATCGCCGTGAAGTCCGCAGCCACCAGCGACGCGCCGCCGATCAGCCCGCCGTCCACATCGGCGCTCGCAAACAGCTCGCCCGCGTTGGACGGTTTCGCGCTGCCGCCATACAGGATAGTGATGCCCAGCGCCGCTTCACGCCCGAATTTCTCGGCAATGCGCGAACGGATGAACGCATGCATGTCCTGCGCCTGCTGCGCACTGGCCGTTAAACCTGTGCCAATAGCCCAGATCGGCTCATACGCGATCACGATATTTTTCAGTGCAGCGGCGTCCAGGTGGTAAAGACTCTCTTCCAGCTGCTTTGCTACGTATTCGTTCTGTGTTTCCGCCTTCCGGATCTCCAGCGGCTCCCCGCAACAGAATATCGGCTTCAAACCGTTGGCCAGCGCCTGGTCTATCTTCTTAGCCAGCTGCGCATTGGTTTCAGCGAAATACTCCCTGCGCTCGGAGTGCCCGAGGATCACATAGTCCACACCCACAGACGCCAGCATTTCAGCTGAAACCTCACCGGTATAAGCGCCTGATTTTTCACTGGCGCAATTCTGCGAAGCCAGGTAAATGCCCGGGTAATTGCGGATGATCTGTTTTACCCGCGCCAGGTAAGGAAAAGGAGGGGCAATCACCACTTCCTGGCCTTCTGCCAATTTGATGCCGGCGGAAACGATGTCGTTCACCAGCTGTTCGCCCTGCGCCAGTGTGAGGTTCATCTTCCAGTTACCGGCTACAATCTTTTTTCTCATAGACGTTTTACTTGCTTTTGATAAGAGGCGCGAAAAATACGCATTTATCCCTGAAATATACGGGTAAGTATTTGCTGGTCCTGCTCACTGAGCGACGCGCCCTTGAGCTGCATCCACGAATCGGCGTCCCGCAGGGCTTCTGTGAGCCGGTACCGGTCTGTAAGTCCGGCGCCTCCCCAGCTGAAGGAAGGCAGGTATTTGGGCGGAAAATTGCCGCCAAACACGTTGCAGCTCACGCCTACCACGGTGCCGGTGTTGAACATGGTATTGATGCCGCAGCGGCTGTAGTCGCCCATGATCACGCCGCATTTGGTGCCGGCAGACCAGGCTTCCTGCTTGGCTTCCATCCAGACGCGCACCTCGCGGGCGTTGTTCTTCAGGTTGGAACAGCTGGTATTGGCCCCCAGGTTACACCATTCGCCGATCACCGCGTCGCCCAGGTAGCCGTCGTGCCCTTTGTTGGAATGGTCGAAGAAAACGGAGTTCTTGATCTCTCCGCCGGCCACACAGTGGCGGCCGATGGAAGTGGCGCCGTAAATGCGCGCGCCCATCTTCAGCACGGCGTGTTCGCCCATGCCGAAAGGCCCGCGGATGAGGCAGCCTTCCATCACCTCGGCGTTCTTCCCGATGTAGATAGGGCCGGTGGAGGCGTTCAGCACGCAGTGCTCCACTTTGGCGCCGGGTTCCAGGAATATCTGTTTTGGATTCTCGACCCGGTTGGTAGGAGAGATGGAGGCGCTTTTACGCCGTTTCGTGAGCAATGCAAAATCGTCACGGATCGCGGCATCGTTATATTGCGCGATATGCCAGGGCTGGTCTATCCGGATGATGTCTCCTTCAAAATCGATGCGGCCGGCCGTAGGCACAAAAAAATCGTCACCGCTTACGGCTTTGGCCAGCAGGCGGCCATTCTTGTATATTTCCTGGCCGGGCTCCAGCCCGGTCACGGCGGCCACGATAGCAGCAGAGGGGAGGAGGTGCCCGTTCAGCAGGATGGTAATGGCATTTTTGGGCGCTTTGATAAGGGGGAATTTCTCCTGGAGGTAGTCCAGGGTAAAATAGCTGATGGGACTGATCCCCAGCCATTTTTCCCATTTTTCCCGGATGCTCAGGAGGCCAATGCGGCATGCGGCGACCGGGCGGGTATGCGTGAAGGGAAAGAGCTGGTCGCGTTCAGGCGTGTCAAACAGGATGTAGTGCGGGTTCATAGCTGGCTAAAATAAAGAAATCCCGCCGATATAGGACCGGCGGGATTGTTAAAATATGGAAGGACGCCTTATTTCGCGTCTTTTTTGTAACGTTTGTTGAACTTGTCGATACGGCCTGCGGTATCTACCAGTACGTTCTTACCTGTATAGAAGGGGTGAGAAGTATTGGAGATCTCAAGCTTGATCAACGGATACTCGTTACCATCTTCCCATTTCACGGTTTCGCGGGTAGGAGTGGTAGAACGGCTCAGAAAGCTATGCCCGTTAGACATATCTTTAAACACTACGAATCTATAATTTTCCGGATGGATTCCCTGTTTCATATCAAAAAGTTAAATACAGAGCGCAAAGGTAGGAGATTATTTTAAATAAGCCAAGAAATTTTTAGCTTTTCATATTTACGTATTGGAGGGGAATACCCAGGTTCGCTTCGCGGCACTTTTGTATAACTTCCTGTAAATCATCTATTTTTTTACCCGTAACCCGTACAATATCGTCCATGATGGCCACCTGCACCTTCAGCCCCGCATCCTTGATCATTTTCACGATCTTCTTTGCATCTTCCTGCTTAATGCCGTTCCGCACGGGTATTTCTTTTTTAACCACTTTGCCGCTCTGGTAATGCTCTTTGCTGAGATCGTAAATGGAAGCTTCCAGCCCCTGCCGCATGGTACGGCTGATCAGCACCTCTATCACCTGGTCCAGCTTCATTTCTGTTTCCACCTCCAGCTTCAGCTGCAGTTCCTTTTTGTCCAGCTCGATATTTACGTGCGACCCTTTGAAGTCGTAACGGGTGGTGATTTCCTTTTTTACGGTGTTGATGGCGTTGTCGAGGGTTTGAAGATCTATTTTGCTCACGATGTCGAAAGACGGCATAAACGGGCTTTTTAATGGTGAATAAACGAGGGGCAAATATAATAAAAAACCGCTACCGGTAAGGCAGCGGCTTTTTTATTAGAATGGCGGGCGGGAATGGGTAACATGGGCAAAAGAGCCACAGGCTACTTGTTGTCGGTAGACTGTATGTTCAACTCGTTTTTGCTTCCACGTATTGAAACGTTATCGTTTTTGAGATATTGTCCGTATTTCTTTAATATATCTTCGGGTTGTTTTTTGCCGTTGATGTAAAGGTCGTTGCCTTTCTTTTCAACGTTGTAGCGGGCGTTGCGGTCTATCAGCTTGTCGGATTCCAGCCCGTCCAGCAGCTTGCGGAAGCCTTCGGTGGCGGCTTCGGCTTTCTTACGGTCCTGTTCTGCCCTGAGGAGGTGTTTCTCTGTTTCAATCTGCTGCTTCTCCTGGATCTCCTTAATTCTTTCTTCACGCTCCTGCTGAATGGCCTGGGTACGGGCGAGGTGCTCTTCCTGCATGCGTCTTGTTCTTTCCTCGTTCGCCTGCTGGATAGCGCGGGTACGGGCAACATTCTCTTCCTGTATGCGCCTTACCCTTTCTTCATTCTCCTGCCGGACGTCGCGGTTACGGGCCAGGTTGATCTCATGCTGAGCGCGGGCACGCTCTGCATTTTTTTCCTGTATCTGGCGGGTACGTTCTTCATTTCTTGCCTGCGCTTCACGGACGCGTGCCATACTTCTTTCGCGGGTACGGAGAGCCTCGTTTTCCCTGCGGCGCGCTTCGCGGTGGATGCTGGTATCAAAGTGAAAGTCCTGGTTGAAGTTGTAGTTGAAATTGCCGTTCTTTTTCTGCTCTTCAATGGCCTTCTTCACATCGTTCTCTATCTTTTTCCAGTCTATTTTGTCCATAGATTTTTTAATCTCCCGGCTCAGCTTGTCCCAGTCCTGGTCTTTCATCTTCGCCTTCATTTCATCGCTGATCTTTTCCCACTGGATCTCTTTCATTTGTTTAGCGATATCGGCGTTCATCTTGTTCCAGTCAATGTTCTTCATGCTCTCGGCCACTTGTTTGTTCATCTTGTCCCAGTCAACCTTTGACATGCTGGCTTTGATCTGGGCATTCATCTGGTCCCAGTTGATCTTGCCGATGGCCTCCTGCGCGCTTTTCATGGCTTTGGCAAAGTCGTCATGGTTTAATTTGAAATTATCGAAATTGAACTGCATGTTTTGCCTGGCCTGCTGCATGTTGAAGAAACTTTCTTCCATGCGTTTGCGGTCTTCGGCGGGCATTTCATCGATGCTGCTGTATTCCTTTTTGTTCCCTTTATCATCTACGATGATGATCTTTTTACCGGGAGCAAGCGTATCGGCATAATAATAAGTGTAGCCGTTGCCGGAGCGGTGGCCGAAGCCGTTCACGCTGACATCCTTACCGCCGAAATTAACCCAGTCCGGAGGAGTAGGGGGAGTAGGCGGTTGCGGCGTGGCGGCCGGATAAGGCGCGGCTGCGGGCGAAGGGAATGGCGGCGCGGGCGGCAATGGCGCTGCTGCCGGGAATGGGAGCGGCGTTGCCACTGGCGGTACGGGCGGAGCAGGAGGCGCATCCGGCGCTGTTATATCAGCGGGCGGCGCTACGGGCGGCGCAGGCGGTGCGGGTGTTACGCCTGGTGCAATAGGCGCCTTCGGCGGAACGGTATCTGAAAAAAGGGACCGTACTTTTGCAGAAACAGACCGTTCTTTTTCTTTTTTCTCGTTCTTCCTGCCCGGGTTCAGCCAGGCAATGGACACGAGGCCGGTAACGATGATAAGCAATGCAAGGAACCGCTGGCTATAATTGAGATTTTTCGTTTTCATTTCCATGATGCGTTTAATGCGATGAAGTAAGAAATGTTTATCATGCGCAGCCGCCATGGCCATCGGGTTAGCGGTGATCCGGTACTCCTCAAGCGCCACAAGGGCTTTGGCATAATGCATGGGCTGAACGGTGCCTGCGATCACCAGGTCGTCACAGCAATGTTCCCTTTCCAGGCGGATGTTCCGGGATATCCACCATACAAACGGGTTAAAGAACAGGATGGTTTCAACAATGGACTGGAAGATATTGAGAAGATAATCATTACGCTTGATGTGTGCGAGCTCGTGCAGCAGGATGGCCTCCAGCTGTTCAGGGCTCAGGTTGTTCACCATGGCTGCGGGCAGCAGTATCACGGGTTTCAGGAACCCGATCATCACCGGCACCTGCAGGGTTTCGGAAATGAACAACTGTACTTTTTTCGTGATGCCCATCCGTTTGCCCAGGTCTTTTAAATGACGCTCCCAGACTGTTCCCATAGGCGTAACGCCCTGCCTGCGCATGTGGCGCAGCTGCGAAAGGTCCAGGCATAGCTTGATGGTCATGATTGTCACCCCGATGATATATACCGCCACGAGGATAGGAAAGTAGCTTTCCATGCCAGGCATCATCATCTGTAGCCCGTTGCTCTTTACCGGCGCCTGCTGCATGGCACGGGCCATTACGGCGGGGTCCAGCTGCAGAGTGATGGTCTGCTGCACCTGTGCTTCCCGCAGGGCAGACAGCTGGGCGAACAGCGTGGCCATGAACCAGCCGCTGATGCCGGCCAGGCTCAGGAACGACAGGTGGTATTTGATGGCAGCGCTTGCCTGGGGCCAGAGCCGCAGCACAATACGCAGGCATGCGAATACAAAAAAGGCCTGCCAGAAGGAGTGCAGCAGCGTCCAGCCGAATGCACGAATCAGATCTTGGGTAAAAGGAAGCAACGAAGTCATGGCAAAATGTTTATTTCTGCTTTTTTTCCATTTCGTTCAGGTACTGGCGGATCATGTCCAGCTCCTCGGGGGAGGAACGGTGATGACCCAAAGCCTGCATCACCAGCTGTGAAGCGGAGCCTTTGAAAACGGTATCTATCATTTTGTTCAGCAACTGCCGTTGGGTAAGCTCACGGTCCACCGCCGCTTCATAAATATGCGTTTTGGCGCTGGCGTCCCGCGTCACCAATCCTTTTTCATGCATGATCTGCATCAGCTTGAGGGTAGTGGTATAACCCGCTTCCTTCTGCTGCTCCAGTATCTCATGTATTTCCCTGACCGTACTGGCCCCTCTTTCCCAGAGGATAGCCAGTATCTCCAGTTCACTTTCGGTAGGCTTGATGGGCTTGTTCATGTTGATTTCTATTGTAATGATCTCTTTGTACGAATATCTTCGTAAACGAATGTACGACACTTTTCGTAATAACAAAACATGTCCTGTTATTTTTGGATAAATGGTATTCCGGGAGGAGGAGCGGAAGCCTTCCGGGCCGCTTCTCTTAATTGTCGGGTAGTTTGCCTGCTGCCGTCTGGGCTCCAGCCAGGCGCGCCGAAAAGATAATGCCATGCATCACGCCAGGAACGCGCCTTGCGGAGGTCTTTTCCGATGGAGGCCCATTCGTGCGTGGCTATTTTGAGCGGGTTGTAAGTATTGATGTTGGCGGTAAGCCCGTACACCGGCTTTTCCTCTTCCGGCTGGAAGGTGCGGAACAACCGGTCCCAGATGATCAGCACACCGGCATGGTTCTTATCCAGGTATTTAAGATCGGAGGAGTGATGAACGCGGTGATGGGAAGGCGTATTGAGCACAAATTCCAGCGGGCGAGGCAGCTTGTTGATGGCCTCGGTATGGATCCAGAACTGGTAAATGAGGCTGATGGCCTGCATGGTCATGACCATGGCGGGGTGGAAACCGATCAGCGGCATCCAGCACCAGAACAGGAATGTGCCGGTAAGGTTGCCCGTCCAGGTCTGGCGCAGGGCGGTGGAAAGATTATAACGGCGGCTGGAATGGTGGATAACGTGGCTGGCCCAGTAGAAGCGGATGTTGTGGCTGAAACGGTGGAACCAGTAATAAGTGAGATCGTCCGCAAAAAAACAAAGCACCCATACCCACCAAAGGCCCGCGTCGAGCGTGAGGAAGCGGAACTGGTAAACGAAGTCGTAAACAAGGTAGATGACGCCTTTGATGAAAAGGCCGATGAATACATTGCCAAGGCCCATGGCGATGCTGCTGACGGCGTCTTTGGTTTCGTAAAGATTGCGGTGGTCCCAGGCGGAGAAGATCACTTCGGCAAGCAGCAGCAGCACAAAACCAGGGATAGCTAAATGTATCGGGTCCATTGGTTACGGATTACGAATGGAGGTGATATTCCTTTTGCCAAAAGTTACTGAATATCTGCGGAATTCAGGCGACATTTCCTGAAAAACCGCCCCGCATCCGCAATCCGTAGAGAGTTAAAAGAAACTGCCCCACGGTTGAAGGTGAGGCAGCATCATATGCATGGTTCCCGTCAGTATAAAATTTAAAACCTCCCGGCCTTGATGGTAAAGTGCGCAGCGGGGCCGCTCAGCTTTTCATCTGTGATGCCCGTGGTGTTGGAGCCGCTTACGAACCGGTACGATCCGCCAACTGCCAGGCGCAGGTAGGAGGTGATGTTCATTTCAAAATTCACATGCGGCTCGCCGACGAAAAAGCCGCTGTAATCAAAGTTCTCGCTTTCTTCCGCCCCTTTGAAACGTTCGTTCTTCATCACGCCGCCGCCGCCGATCAGCCCGCCTACGGCCATGTGGAAGAGTTTATTGGATTTAATGGTATACTCGGGCACGAAGCCGGTGTACCACATGTTCCAGTAAAGGGTGGGGTCCGCCGCGTTGCTGCGCGGCGCTTCGATGTTGTTCACGAGCGCGTATGCGCCGGCGCCCAGCATCATCCTGCTGTTGAGCATCACGCCGGCATAACCGCCCATCAAAATGCCCAGCTGATCGTCGAACGTGGTGAACTTGACGGTGGGCGCGCCGAAACCGCCTACACGGATCTTCGTTTTCCCGCGGCCTGCCAGGCTCTCAATAGGCTCATCCTGCGCAAAACCTGTGTGGGAGAGCAGTACCGCTGTTGCAATGAAAAGTATTGTCTTCAGTTTCATGATCAAAACGTGTTTAAGAATTGTTTTGGAGAATGTTATTTCACCATTACGCGTTCTTTGAACTGTACGGCGGATGTGCCGAACCAGCCGAGCACTTTCGCGTTGCTGGAGGTATTGACATTTTTCAGGTTGGTAGGCACGTTCTCCAGTATCTTGGCAAACAGTCCGCCGTTGCTCAGCTGCTCGTCCACCATCCTGAGGAAAGTGTGGCTGGGTTTGCTGACAGAAGACAGGCGCACGATCACTTTTTCGTTTTCCTGGAAAGGCTTGTCCTCGCGGGTGATGGCTTCGCTGAGCGGGTAAATGAACACTGAGCCGTCGGCCACGTTTGCCTCAAAGGAGCCGTCTATCGGGAAGGCGTCCGCCACGCGGTTGTCTGTGCTGTTGCGGTAGCTGCGCACCCAGTAAAAATCGGTGGCGCCGGCAATGTCCCTGCCGTGCCAGCGTGCATAAAAACCTTCTTCACTGCTGGCGGCGTCTTCTTTGGTCTTGAACTCGTAGGTGATGGAATCTATTGGCACTACGCGTTTGAGCGTGTCGATCGCTTCAAAGGTGGATTCTTTCAGCTCCACGCGCAGCTTGTATATATGGTTCACTATGCCTACGCTTATGCCCACGCCGGGGTCGTAGCTGTATTTTCCGTTGGAGAAAGCGAAGGGATACACCTGCCCGCTGGTCATGTCGGTAAGCGTTACCACGGCGTCGCTCACAATAGGGGCGGGCGCCTGGTTGGTGTAAGGCATGCTCTGGGTGATGCGTATATCCTGCCGCCCGGGAGTGTTCGTGATCCATGCGTCTACTACGGTAAAGGTTTTGCCTTCGGGTACTTCCACGTCTATAACGTCTTCGCAGGCGGTGAATGCCGCGGCGGCGAATATAATGGCGAGTGTGTTGATGATCTTTTGCATATGATCGGATGCTTTTGCGGGTAATTAGAATTTAAAATTGTAGGTGATGCCGGGGATGATGGAGCCGATGATGGACAGCCGTACGGCTTCCTTCTTCGACGCATCGTCCGGGTTCTGGCGGAAATACACGGTGTAGGCATTCCTGCGGGCGTACACGTTATACAGCGAGAACACCCATTCGCCTTTCCAGCGTTTCAGCTGTTTGCCTTTCCATGTTACGGACAGGTCGAGCCGGTGGAAGGGTTTCAGGCGGTAGTTGTTCCTTTTTTCAGTGGTGTTGTAGGGAATATCCCAGTCCTGGAATTCGAGGCGAGCATCTGCAAAAGTGGCGGGCGTGCCGGAAGCGAACACCCAGTTGCCGCTGAGGCTGAGGCGTTTGGTGAATTCGTGGCTCACTACCACGTTCAGGTTGTGCGTACGGTCGTAGCGGTTAATGAACCATTCGTTCAGGCTCAGCCCGGGCGTTTTGCGCTCGGAACGGCTGAGGGTGTAGCTTACCCAGCCCGTGGTGTTGCCGATGTCTTTTTTCGCGTACAGCTCCAGGCCATAGGCGCGGCCTTTGGAGGCCAGCAGGTCGCCTTCGATGAATTCATTCAGGTCGAGGTCCGCATTGTCTATATAGTCGAGCTGGTCCTGCATGCTTTTGTAGAACACTTCCGCTGATATTTCAAATTTGTCGCCGGGGGCGTTGTAGAAATATCCGGCTGTCACCTGGTCTGTTACCTGCGGTTTCACGTTGTTGGACACGGGCGTCCAGATATCCACCGGGGTGGGGGACGCGGTGTTGCTCAGCTGATGCATGTACTGTGCGCTGCGGCTGTAGGCCACTTTCACGGCGGAAGTGCTGTTGATGCCGTAGCGGGCGGAAAGGCGCGGTTCGAAGTTGTAGTAATCGGCGATGGTTTTGCCGCTTTCAAACTCTTTCGTGCCGAGGAAACGCTTGCGGGTACCGGCCGCAGTGTCTGCATAATAATAAGCGGTGCCTTTGCCGCGGTACTGGAAGCCGGAGTAACGCACGCCGTACTGGATGCCGAATTTATCGCCGAGCTTCAGCTCATGGTCCAGGTACAGCGCTGCTTCAATGGAATTTTTGTCCTTGAGCGTAATGCGTGTTTCACGTTCGTCTTCCTGCGAGGTGCCGGTGCCGGGTTTGAATGTATAATAGGTGCCCTGTACGCCGAAATGCAGGGTATTGCTCGCGTTGATGTAATAAGTGAAAGCGGGCTTAACGCCGTAGTTGATGATGTTGGAAGTCCATTTGAACCGCTGCCTCACGGGTTCGCCTTCTTCCGTTTTGAATTCCAGGCTGTAGTCGTATTTGGTATAATAAGTGGTCAGGTTGAGGAAGAGGCGGCTGTTGAAGATGTGGTTCCAGCGGATAGACGCGGTGTTGTTACCCCAGTTCATATTGGCTTCGTTGCCGAACCCGAACACGTCGCGGCCTAAATAGGTGCTCACGAACAGGTTGTTGTTCTTGTTCAGGTTGAAGTTCACCTTCGCGGTAATGTCGTAGAAATACAGCTTGGTGTCCTTCATATCGCCTTTCAGGAAGGGTTTCATGAGCACGTCCATATAAGACCGGCGGGCGGCTACGATGAAAGAGGATTTATCTTTCTGCAGCGGTCCTTCCACGGCGAGGCGGCTGAAGATATTGCCGATGCCGCCGGTAAGGCCGAATTTCTGGTTGTTGCCGTCCTTCATCCTGATGTCCAGCACGGAAGCGGTTCTGCCGCCGTATTCCGCGGGAAAGCCGCCTTTGATGAGATTGATGTTCTTTACCGCATCCGGGTTGAATACGGAAAAGAAACCGAGCATGTGGGTGGAGTTGTATACGGGCGCTTCGTCGAGCAGGATAAGGTTCTCGTCGCCGTTGCCGCCGCGTACGTTGAAGCTGGCCGCGCCTTCGCCTACGGTATTCACCCCGGGCAGCGTCTGGATGGCTTTCAGCACGTCCACTTCGCCCATAAAGGTGGGCAGTTTCTTTATCTCGGCAATATCCAGCTTGTTCATGCTGGTATTGAGGGTGTTGATGGTCTTTTCCTGGTGTTTGCTGGTGATCACCACTTCATTCAGCTGGCGGTCAGACTGGGCCAGCTTAATGTCCTGCCGTTTATTGGAAGTGAGGTCTACCGTAAATTTCTGGGCGGTATACCCCATGTAGGAGAACTGTATCTCGTGTGTTCCGGCGGGCAGGGTCAGCGAATAAAAGCCATATTCGTTGGTAACGGTACCTACAGAAGTGCCGGGCTTGCCGATGGAGATCCCGATGAGGGACTCGCCGGACTGAGCGTCTTTCACGTAGCCGCTGATGGTAAAACGTTGCTGTTGTGCCGATGAACTGAATGCTGTCAGCATGAACAAGCAAAAGGGCAAAAGCCAGTTTGCAATCCTTTTCATTTGGTTTTCAGGTTTTTATATGTTAAATGGGGAAAAAGGGAAGGTGGTTTCCGCCGTTTTCCGAGAGTATGACGTGCAAAAGGGAAGTTACCCCTACGGGAATAAAATAATTCACAGAATCATCTTGCAGGGGTTAACTGATAAACGTCATGTTTTTTCCGGTAAAATGGGCGCAATTTTAATTACTCCAGTACGGAACACTGGTAGCCGAGGCTGCATACGAGGGAGATCACATGCTGTTCTTCCAGCTGCTGGCACACTACGCGCAATACCTTGTCGCAATCTTCCAGGTCCAGCGTGCAGGCGGTAACAGCAAAACGGCCGGTCACCGCGTCTATCACCTTAATCTTATCCTGCTGGGTAGAGATATTTGTTTTGAAGATTCCGATCATGTGCCTAATTTGAATAATTTCACACAAAAGTCGGACCCGCACGGCAAACCTGCTTATACCAAACGGATTATTATTTATACTTAACGGATTATTATGCCTGTAACCATTACCAACGAGAACCGCGAAATCCTCTTTCACGACGATACCGTGTATTCCGCGGAAATGTTCATGAAACCGGAGCTGATAGAGCAAACCCACCGTATGGAGTTTAAGTTCGGGAAGGCGGAAATGAAGGAGTTCCACTTCGACGGGTTTATGCTGGGTTTTGGCAGCGCTATGGTGAACCAGCGCCTGCACATCGAAATGAGCGAGGAATTGCAGCGGGTGGGCATGCATTTTATGATCCGCGGCCAGGTGACCTCTCACATCAGGGGCGCCGCAAATAACCTGGTTACTTCCAGCCACCAGCATAATATCGTTTACAATCCTGACGCCGAAGAAACGGTGCAGGTGGAGCGGCAGCCGGACCTGCAGATGTTCGGGCTGGGTTTCGTGAAAGACAAATTCGTGCAGCTGGCGGCCAACAACGGCCCTGTGCTGGACCGTTACGCGGAGAACGTGGCCAATAATAAGCCGGTGTTCCTCACCCGCGGCTACCACATTACGCCCCGCATGATGCAGGTGATAGAAGAAGTGCAGCACTGCCATTTCACCGGCGGCCTGAAGAAGCTATTCCTGCAATCCAAGGCCATAGAGCTGCTGGCGCTGCAATGCGAACAGATAGAATCCGAATCGAAGCGCGGGCCGGGAAATCATAAAGTATCGCGGACGGACGAAGAAAGGGTATACCACGCCCGCGACCTGCTGCTGCACCATTCGCAGGAGCCGCCGTCACTTTCTGAGCTGGCGCGCAAATCAGGCCTGAACGAATTCAAACTGAAAACCGGTTTCAAAAAAGTGTTCAACAATACGGTGTTCGGCTACCTGAACGATTACCGGCTGGAGCAGGGCAGGGAAATGATACGGGAAGGGGCGCTGTCTTTCACCGAGATCGCCGATACGCTGGGGTATTCGTCGTTACAGCATTTCAGCAATGCGTTCAGGAAGAAATATGGCATGAGCCCGAGGGAAGTGAGGAAATGGATGTGACAACATTTGTTTAAACATAAAAAAAGCGGCTGCATCTCCAATGGTACAGCCGCTTTTCGTTTATTAAAACTTCCCCGCGTTCAATTTCGAAAACTCTTCAAAACTAACCGGCTCCTTGCCTGTAATATCTTTCACCGCGGTAGTGGTAGCCGCACTGGCGCCGCTTCTCATGGCAGCCAGCAGCGTTGCGAGGTATTGGGCCACGCTGTCAGGCGCGCCCTGTGCTTTCATGCCGCTCAGCAGGTCTGCTTCTGAAATAGGCAGGTAAGTAACTTTCCTGCCGGAATGTTTCGTGATAATGTCCGCCACCTGGTGATGATCGATCGCATCAGGGCCGGTGAGGGTCAGTTCCCGGTTGGGAAGATGATCGTTGAGCAGCAGTTCCACGGCCACAGCGGCAATGTCTGCCGTGGAGATCATGCTGGACGCCGCGTCGCCGGCTGCGAGAATGATCTGGTTGCTTGCTTTGACGGTGCCGCTGAAAGGGCCTTCGGTGAAGTTCTCCATGAAAAAGTTAGCCCGCAGGATGCCGTAAGGGATGCCGGATTTCTGCAGGTATAGCTCTATCTGGCGAAGCGGCGCGCTGTCATGATTTTCCACACCCATGGCGGAAAGGAACACGATCTTTTTCACACCCGCTTTTTTCGCTTCATCCACGAAAGGGAAAAGTTTAGTGGCTGCCTCCGCATCAAGGGGAAGGGCGGAGAGGAAAACCCTGTCTACACCGGCCAGCGCGGGCGCAAAGG
This sequence comes from Chitinophaga sp. 22620, assembly GCF_052044405.1. Taxonomy (NCBI): domain Bacteria; kingdom Pseudomonadati; phylum Bacteroidota; class Chitinophagia; order Chitinophagales; family Chitinophagaceae; genus Chitinophaga; species Chitinophaga sp. 22620. The sequence continues at coordinate 1,076,023 of NZ_JBQEMV010000002.1, forward strand.
TGGAAGCGTCTTCCTGTACGAGGCGTACCGGGCTTACATTCGGGGCGGGGGATTGGAATTTCTCAGGCGTACGGGTAGCAGCTTTTACCTGCACGTTCTTCCCGGCCAGCAATTTTACCAGCTCTTTACCGGCCTGGCCGGTGGCGCCTAATACTAATACGGTGTTTGACATGTGTGATATTTTAATTGTTATAAAAATTATTACAGTTTTAAGGAAAAAAAATTAAAAGTATTTACGGGTGAATTCTTCCAGCGTAATGCCGTGCAGCTGTTTGTGCACCGCGTTGTCGATACCGGTGAACAGGCTGTTCAGCGCCTCGTTGATCTGCTTGCCCACGCTGCATTCAGGATTGGGCGTGTTGGGAGCGTAGCTGAAGATATGCTCGTCCTTCACAAGGTTGAACACATCCGACATGCGGATGTCTTTTGTGGACCGGGCCAGCCTGTTCCCGCCATTCTTGCCCTCCTTGCTTTCCACCAGCCCAGCTTCGCGCAGCATGCTCAGTTCCTTCCGCACCAGGGCCGCATTGCTGTTCAGCGAACCGGCAATGAAGTCAGACGTGAGCCACTCGCCGGGAAAATTGGCAAGCAGGGAAAGGATATGAATACTGATGGCGAATTTGCTTTTGATCAATTCTGTAATTTTTTTGATTACAGTACAAAGGTAAGGGGAAGAATGATTCCGTCCAAAATATTTTCGAAAAAAGATCCCGGTAAAAAGAAAAAGCCGGCTGGGATCATCCTCAGCCGGCCTGTTCATATCGTGGAACCGTTGATATTTAGAGCTTTACTGCCGGTTTGGAAACCGTTTCAGCCTGTTTAACCACTTCCTGCGCTTTTTCCTTATCTCCGGCAACAACGGGTGTATTGCGGTGCAGATCGGCCAGGGTGGGGGCAATAACAAGCGATACGATGGACATCAGCTTGATGAGGATGTTCATGGACGGGCCGGAGGTGTCTTTGAAAGGATCGCCCACGGTGTCGCCGGTTACCGATGCTTTATGCGGCTCGGATTTTTTATAGAAGATCTCGCCGTTGATCTCAACGCCTTTTTCGAAGCTTTTCTTTGCATTGTCCCATGCGCCGCCGGCATTGTTCTGGAACATGCCCATGAGCACGCCGCTCACGGTAGCGCCTGCCAGGAAACCGCCCAGCACCTCAGGTCCGAAAATGAAGCCCATCAGGATGGGAGAGAGCAGGGCGATAGCGCCGGGCACCATCATCTTTTTAATGGAAGCCTCGGTGGAAATGGCCACGCACTTATCGTACTCCGGTTTGCCGGTGCCTTCCATGATCCCCGGAATGGTGCGGAACTGGCGGCGTACTTCTTCCACCATGCTCATGGCGGCTTCGCCTACCGCGCGGATGGCGAGGGAAGAGAAGATGAAGGGGATCATGGCGCCTACGAAGAGGCCTGCCAGTACATCCGCTTTATAGATATTGATCGCGTCTTCCAGGTCGTAACCATTTGCCTTTACCACGCCTACGTAGGCTGCAAACAGCGCCAGTGCGGTAAGCGCAGCGGAAGCGATCGCAAAACCTTTACCGGTGGCGGCGGTGGTGTTGCCCACAGCATCCAGGATGTCCGTCTTTTCACGAACGTCTTTCGGCAGTTCGCTCATTTCAGCGATACCGCCGGCATTATCTGCAATCGGGCCGAAGGCGTCGATAGCGAGCTGCATGGCGGTAGTGGCCATCATGCCTGCCGCGGCAATCGCCACGCCGTAAAGACCGGCCAGTGCGTATGAGCCGTAAATGCCGCCCGCCAGCACCAGGATAGGGAGCATGGTGGATTCCATGCCTACTGCCAGGCCGCCGATGATGTTGGTGGCATGGCCGGTGGAAGACTGGCGGATGATGGATTTTACGGGACGTTTGCCCATGGCCGTATAATATTCTGTGATGATGCTCATGAGCGTGCCTACCACAAGACCCACGATGATGGCGCCGAAAACGCCGTCGCGGGTGAATTCATGGCCGCGGAGGGTCATGCTTTCGGGCAGTATCCAGTTCACGGTAAAATAGCATACAATGGCCGTGAGCACAATGGAACCCCAGTTGCCCATGTTCAGCGCGCGTTGCACGGCGGAAGTGCTCAGCCCGCTGCTTTCGCTGATGCGCACGAAGAAAGTGCCGATGATGGAAAGTATGATACCGATACCGGCTATGAACATCGGCAGCAGCACAGGGGCCAGGCCGCCGTAATTGTCTGTGGAAGTGGTTTCTACGCCCAATACCATCGTGGCCAGCACGGTGGCTACGTATGAACCGAAAAGGTCTGCGCCCATACCGGCAACGTCGCCTACGTTATCGCCCACATTATCTGCAATGGTGGCGGGGTTACGGGGATCGTCCTCGGGAATGCCCGCTTCTACCTTACCTACCAGGTCGGCCCCAACGTCAGCTGCTTTGGTATAGATACCGCCGCCTACGCGGGCGAACAGCGCGATACTTTCAGCGCCGAGGGAAAAACCGGTGAGCACTTCGATGGTCTTGATCATTTCCGCGGTATTGGCCTCCGCGCCGAAATATCCTTTCAGGATAATGAAGAGGCCGCCCAGGCCGAGCACGGCAAGACCTGCAACGCCCATTCCCATTACGGAACCGCCGGTGAAGGAAACTTTCAGTGCGCGGGAAAGGCTGCTGCGGGCTGCCTGCGCGGTGCGCACGTTGGCCTTGGTGGCTATTTTCATCCCTACAAAACCGGCGGTCGCGGAAAATATCGCGCCGATGATAAAGGCGAGAGCGATCGTCCAGTCAGAGCTTTCGTGGGAATATCCCATGTAGCCCAGCAAGAGGGCCGCGATGATAACGAAATAGGTGAGGATCTTGTACTCAGCCTTCAGAAAGGCCATAGCGCCCTCTGCAATGTGTTTGGCAATTTCCTGCATCTTTTCATTGCCGGCATCCTGGCGGGTAACCCAGGCACTTTGGATAGCTGTGAATAACAGTGCGATCAGTCCGAACAGTGGAATAACGTAAACTATACTCATACTCATAGAAGCCTTTTAAAATTTACAAGGTTGACGAAGATAATGTATTAGAATTTATTTTACTAGTGCTCGCATATATTCACTAGAAGTGTAATATGGACGTTATTTCCGGATGTCCAGGTATGCCTGGCCAAGGTAATGAATGATATCTTCTGCAACGAGGGCTTCTTCTGAAAGATCTTCGGCAGCCAGGTCGCCGGCCAGGCCATGTAGCCACGCACCCAGCAGCAGCGCGGCTTTCGGGGCATAACCCTGGCTCAGCAGGCCGGTCAGTATCCCGGTCAGTGCATCCCCGCTGCCGGCCGTGGCCATGCCGGGGTTGCCGGTGGGATTGAAGTATACGGACCCGTCGGGACAGGCCATGGCGCTGTACCTTCCCTTCAGCAGGATATACAGTTGCCATTCCACCGCCTGGCGGGAAAGAAGCCGCAGCCGCTCGAAATGGTTATCTGTTTTGCCGAAGAGGCGTTCAAATTCTTTCGGATGGGGGGTGAGGATGGAATCTTTAGGGATCTCCGCCAGTAAAGCCGGGTATTTCCCGATAATATTCAGCGCGTCCGCATCCAGCACCATGGGCTTGTGATAGGCCTGCAGCAGGCGTTCCAGCGCTTTGGCTGTGACGTTTTCCGTGCCAATGCCCGGCCCTATGCCGATCGTTGCATAATCCGGCGCCTGGCGCAACCTGAACGGCTCGTCGAAATGCGCGGAAAAATGCGCCTGCTCTTCCGCCAGGCACATGGCCTCGGGCACGGCGGTCTGCATGATCTCGTAACCGCAGCGCGGGACGTGCGCGGTAACCAGTCCTGCCCCGGCCCGCAGGCAGGCGCGGGTAGCCAGCAGCGCGGCGCCCATTTTCCCGAAGCTGCCTGCGATCACCAGCGCATGGCCATAAGTGCCTTTATGGGAGAACGGATCGCGGGGCCGGTAAATAGTACGGATGGTGGCAGTGTCAGTAAGATGGTATGCTGTTTGCGCCTGCGCCGTGTAATCCGGGTGTATCCCGATCTTCAGCAGCTCCGTCTTCCCTGTCCGCTCCGCATTCTCCGGCAGCAGGAAAGCAAGTTTATAGAATTCAAAAGTAAGCGTATAACGTGCATGCACACACGGAAAATGAAGGGAGCTTTCATCGGCCATCATACCGGAGGGCATATCGATGGAAACGATGGTGTGGCGCTGTTGCTGGTCGTTTATTTTATGGATCACACCGGCGGCCCAGCCTTCTACGGGGCGGTTGAGGCCGGTGCCGAAAAGGGCGTCCACAATAATGCCGGGCTCTTCCAAAGCCGGGAATTCCGCTAGTTCGCGGATGTGCATCAGTTCCGGGTAATAAGGCTGGTTAGCCGCATTGTCTTCTGAAGGTTCACCTGCCGTATGCACCAGCCACGCCTGCACGTTAAAGCCCTGTTCCTGCAGCTTCCGGGCAATCACCAGCCCGTCTCCGCCATTGTTGCCCATACCGCAGAAAATGTAGTAGGGGGGCGGCGTTTCACCGAAGGTATGCACCATCCATCCGGCGCATTCCGCGGCGGCGCGTTCCATCAGCAGTAAGCTGCTCACGGGTTCGTGCCGGATCGTGTAGGCGTCTGCCGCCCGTATCTGCTGTGCGGAAAGTATCTTCATACTCTCCCAAGATAATAAAAAACCGGCTGCCGCCAGCGGGCGATTGATATGCATAAAAAAACGGCTGCTTCATGGAGAAGCAGCCGCCTGAACTTTTGTTCTTCAAACTTATTTGAATGTATACCTTACAGAGAAACCACCGATCTGCTCGCCGAGGAAATCGTTGTAGCCGTTGAAATTCACGTACGGCTTCAGGTCGGCGCTGAGGTTCAGCGGAATGTTCTTGAACGTGTACTCCACGCCGAAGATACCATCCAGGCCAACGGCAACGTCGGTGCCGTCGCCCCTGCGGCGGCCATTGTCCCAGTAATAATCCCTCCAGAAGCCGATGTGCGCGCCGCCGCCGGCGTACATGTTCCATTCTGATTTGCCGAATACATTCCAGTGGTACTCGTAAAGACCGGTAAACGTCACATTGGAAGCATCATCGCCGTTCTCGAAATAGTGATGCACGATGCCTTCAATGGCGTGCGGCCCTTTGATGAAGTGCTTTACGGTGAAACCTGCGAGCCAGGGGTTAACCCTTAAGCCCAGCGCGGTATGGTAATCAGCCGGAGAGCCCCCGCCCGATGTTCTGCGCTGTGCATTAGCCTGGAAGGCCATCAAAGAAAGTACTCCGAAGAGCAACAGGATCCTTTTCATATGTTCGTCTTTAATTAAGCTTGTATCATTTCTTCCATCCGAAGCGGTAGCGTGCCGATATGGCAAAGTCCGCCAGGTTGGGAGAGGTCGTGAAATGTATCGCCGGTTTCCAGTCCAGGCTGAGGTTTAGCGGTATCGTGGGAAAGTTGTAATTGATGCCCGCGATACCATCCACGCCTGCAAGGAATTTCTGGCTGCCGTCTATTTCCCTTGTGCCGAGATGCGCGCCTGCGCCTGCATACCAGCCGAAGCCTTCTACGGTAAGGGCGGAGAGGTCCCAGTGATACTGGTACAACCCGGTGACGGAAAATGTTTTGTTATACAGGGCCACAATTCCTTCCGCTGCGGAGCGGTCTGTGAAAAAATACCTGCCTGTTACGCCCAATGGCAGGCCCAGTCTTACGCCTGCTTCAATTTGTCCGGTTGCCTGCTGTGCCCTGGCGCTTACGGTAAAGCCCAAAGCCAGCATGGCCGCGATAATACGATACTTCATGCGATTGAATATTTGCAATAACAATGCCAAAGGCGGCGACAGAAGGGAAATCCGGTTGCACAGGCTGCTTCAGGAACGGCTATTCTGCGGTTTTATTTTGAACAGGCCTCAATGGTTTTACGGAAGGATCTTTAGTGAATATTCTCAGGAATATAAACCCGGCAATAGCGGCGATAACGGATGCGGCGATAACGGACATGATGGAAACGACCTGTATCTCCACGTCGCTGAACGCCAGCGTGGCGATAAAAATACTCATGGTGAAACCGATGCCCGCGATCATACCCACGCCCCACAGCTGTTTCCAGTTCGTCTGCGCGGGCAGGCTGGCCAGCTTGAGCTTCACGGCGATAAAGCAGAGCATGAATATGCCCAGCGGCTTACCGAGCACCAGGCCCGCCATAACGCCAAAACTTACGGTATGGCCGAAAGCATGCAGCAGGTCAGCCGGGAAAGTGATCGCCGTGTTGGCGAGCGCAAATACGGGCATGATCAGGAAGTTGACAGGGTCGTGTAGATTGTCTTCCAACGAATGCACTTTATCCAGCGGGATGGTGAACGCCAGCAATACGCCGGCAATGGTGGCATGGATGCCGGAGTTGAAAATACAGTACCAGAGCACTATTCCCGGGATAAAATAAAAGATGAGCTGCCGCACTTTAAAATAATTCAGCGCCAGCAGCAACGCAAAAATGCCTGCGCCTGCATACAGGTACATGGTATGCAGCTCAGCCGTGTAAAATATGGCGATGGTGAGGATGGCGCCGAGATCGTCTATGATGGCCAGTGCGGTAAGGAACACTTTAAGGCTCAGCGGCACGCGCCTTCCCAGCAAGGAAATGATGCCGAGGGAGAAGGCAATATCTGTGGCCATGGGAATGCCCCAGCCCTGATGATAATCGGTATGATGGTTAAAAGCCACATAAATGAGGGCAGGGGCAAGCATTCCGCCAACGGCCGCCAGTGCGGGCAACATGGCTTTGCGTACGCTGGCCAGCTCGCCCACCGTCAGTTCCCGCTTGATCTCCATACCTACCAGGAAAAAGAACAACGCCATGAAACCGTCGTTGATCCACAACAGCCAGGAATTGGGGAGGTGCAGTCCGTGGAAGTCGTAATGATGCCCACCGGCCGCATCGAACAGGTTGGTGAAGAAACGGATGTAAGGCTCCTGCCAGGGCGAGTTGGCAACGATCAGCGACAAGATGGTACAAACGATCAGGACAATTCCTACTGCACGGCTATCTTTTAAAAACTGGAAAATAGGGGAGATTACGCGTGTTTTGATCGTCTGTTTAATAGTCATCTTATAAGTTTATATGAATGATTACTGGCCTATCAGCTCGTATTTCGATTTGGGCTTGCGGTGGATCTCCCACTTGAACCCCGGCAGCAGCTTCTGCTCTTCAGGCATTTGCGTAAAAGGGTACATCGTGGCTTCGGGCTCTTTTACAAACACGATCCTTTCCAGCTCGCCCTTCTCGAAATACACGCGGGTATTGGCAGACAGCAGGCGGTTGATGCTCACGAACGCGCTGTCGTCGTCCTGCACGTAATAAATATTTTCTGCGTTCCCGTTCACGTACATGGAGTCGAGTTTTTCGTCGCCGAAGTAACCCAGGATGGTATTGCCTTTTATCTGGTTGTACATGTCAGGCCCCGGACTGTTCACGATGAGCGCGTTCTGGTCCAGCAGGAGCTTGTCCGCTTTCTGGTTTTTGGTAAAGAGGAAGATGGTGTCTCCCGTGAGCTGGTTATTGTTCGCCCACAGCACGGGGTCGCGGTAGAGGCGGAACACGGAGTCCACGCTGGAATAATACACGCTGTCCGCCACGCCCTGCAACGAATCGGAGTATATCTTCACATGATGGTAAGCGATGAGGAAACGTTTTTCCGCGGTGTCGGATTTGTTGACGCTGGTATCGCCGCGTGCAATACGGGCGCTGTCTTCAGCCAGCGTGGCACTGTCTTTTATGATGGGCACGATGCCGGAGAACAGGGTGTCTCCCGCTACGAAAAGCGTATCGTCTTTCCCTTCCAGCAGCATCACGGGTTTTTGCGTGGCCAGCACGGTTTTCACGTTCTGGTTCACGATGCCGTAATTGGCCAGCACAGCCACTTTCTGCGCGGTGTCCCTCCATATCATGTTGCCGGTGGCGATGGAAATGCCGGTAGCTTTGTCTGTCTGTATTTCGTTGGCGGTAAAAGTATTGGTGCTGTCTTCAATGGTCGGGCGCTGGGCAAAGTTGCCGTAGCCCAGTTCGGTGTTGTAATAGCCGGAGGTAACATACATGGTCATCTTACCATCGTTGATGGTGGTAGGAGCCATGATGGTGGCTATTTTGGTAACGGAGTTATACATCAGGGTGTCTGTTCCCAATGTAAAGCCGGGATCTACCACCACCACTTCTTTTTTGAAGTACACGTCTTTCGTTTCACCGTAATAAATGCCTTCGCGGCTGGTGAGCACCGATTCCCCGTTCACCAGCTTGCCGCCCTGATCGTAGGTGCCTATCTTGGTGTTCAGGTCGTAGTGGAGGGTGGGACTGGTTAGCACGATCTTGCTGTCCGTCAGTTTTGCGTTGCCGGTAAGCGTGGCCAGGCGCTGGTTGCCGCGGTAAAGCAACTGGTCTGAATAAGTATGTACGCTGTCGTCCTGGTTGATGTGCACGTTGCCCCAGGCTTCGATAATATTGGTGTTGGCATGGAAAGCCGCGCTGTCGCAGGAAAGCAGGCTGGTGCCCTGTTGGAAGATCACGTCTCCCACGAAGCGCCTTTCGGTCATGGTATCCGTTTGCAGGTTCACCACGCTTTTGGCCTGTATCAGCCGGATCTTTTTGGAAGTATCCTGCTGTACCGGCATAGTTTCCGGCCTGTTCAGCGGCAGGCGGCCGGGGGCGCGGTAAGCGGCCGTCAGTAACCCGGAAGCGCCTATTCCTCCTAAAAGAATGAGGCCGTATAATGCGTTCTTGAACATGTTCTTATTGTAATTGAGCCGTGTCTGAAGGGATAGGCACTACTTTGTTTTTCCTTCCGAACACGCTCAGGTGCACATATCTCCAGGGATTGTACCGCAGGTCTTCCAGCAGTTTGTTGAGGCTGCTGAGGGAGCTTTGGAGGTTGTTATACGCCTTCTTGTCGTTTACCAGCATACCGAGCGAACCGTCTGTGCTGCTCACTTTGGCCACCACGTTGTTCAGCCTTTCCATCGTGTAACGCAGCTGGTTAATGGTAGTGTCCAGCTGGCCGTTCGCGAACGAGCCGGAGGCCTTGTCGAAATTGGTGAGGATATTGGAGATCTTGTCGTTGTTGTTCTTCAGGTTCTCTGATACCGCCGCGAAGTTGTCGAAAGTGCCGGCGATCTTGCCTTCTTCCGCCAGCATGCCGTTGATGGAGCGGGTGGCCATGGACAGGTTGTTCATGGTGCCGTTGAGGCCCGCGATGGCGGTGCGGAGATTGTTTTTGGTAGTGGTGTCGAACACGGAGTTGACGGTGATCAGCAGGGTATCTACCGCGCCGAGGGTGGTTTCCAGTTTTTTCACGAGGGGGCTGAGCTGTTCTTTCAGCGCGTCTGTGATGGAACCGTCTACCGCTGCGTAAATAGTGTCCTTGTTCTTTAATACTTCTTCCGTATTCCCGAAATCGATCTCCACCTTGCGGGTGCCGAGCAGGTCTGAGCTGATGCGGGCGACGGAATTTTTGGGGATCTCGATGTCCTTGTTGATCTGAAGGGTCACCAGGATGCGGCCTGCGCGTTTGTCCATTACTTCAAGGCTCAGCACGCTGCCGATGGCAAGCCCGTTCACCATCACCGCGTTGGAAGGCTGGAGGCCGTTTACCTGCTGGTATACGGCGTAAATCGTCTTTTTATTGGAAAAGAGGCTTCTTCCTTTGAGGATATTAAAACCCAGGATCAGCAGCACAATGGCAACGGTGGTCAGAATACCTACTTTTGTTTCGTTATTTATTTTCAGCATCATTGTATGAAGTTCGTGTCGCAAAAATAGTTAAAACAACGGTGCGGCAGTTGTAGGTAGACAGAATATCTGCAAAAGGCGGGCCAACGGGCCGGGGTCAGTCGATGCGGTTGCCATCTTTATAGGCCAGCATAAAGGCGTCTGAAAAGCCCTGCTTGCGGGCTTTGTAGACGGCTGCCTGGGCTTCGGCTTCCGTGCGGAAGCTGCCCCATATATATTTGTTAACTTTTTTCCTTCCCTGCTTAAATTCCTCACGCTCAATGGTTCCTTTCAGGTTTTTGAAGAGGGTGTTGGTGCGGGCGTATACTTTTTCGGTGGTCATCAGCTGCACTTTGTAGCTGAAGCTTTCCGTAGCGTCCGCCGCGGGGGCATTGGGGGGTTCGGTAGCGGTACTAACGGTGGAGGATATATGGTTCACCACCTGCCTGGCAGGGGTGGGGGCGGGAGCAGCAGCGCCGGTGGCGGGCGTTTCCAGCACGGGCGGGCGGGGCTCGCCGCTTTTGTATATCCTTTCCAGTTCGTCCTTGTACCTTTTTACCGCACGGTAAATGCAGGAAGCCATTTCATCCTGGCCGTTGGCGGAATTGAGGTAATTCTCTTCTTCGGGATTGCTGATGAAGCCCAGTTCCACCAGTACGCTGGGCATAGCGGTGGCATGCAGCACGAGGATGCCCTTTTCATTGCGCTGGCGGGCGCCGCGGCTGATGCGGCCCACGCGGGTGAATTCGTCTTCCACGAGGGTGGACAGGCGGAGGCTCTGGTCGAAATAAACGTTGCGGAGGGTATTGAGCATGATGATGGTCTCCGGGTCCCGGGTGTCCATGATCTGCTGCGTTTCTTCGGAATTGGCGTCGAACACGATCACGGAGTTGTTCCGCAGCGATTCGGTCTTAGCGTTATTCTTGCTGGTGGCCCAAATGTAGGTTTCGGTGCCCTTGGCGGGGTTAGGCGAGCTTTCGTATATGGGTACCTTGCGGGTGCGTTTCCTTTTCTTCTTGTCCCTGTAAGTCACGGTTCTGTGCCCCACGATCCGTTTGATGTCCGGCGCGGCGTTGCAGTGAATGGAGATGAACAGGTCGCCTTTGGCTTCATTGGCGATGGCCGCCTTGCGGTGCACATCGTCGAACCGGTCGGTTTTGCGGGTATATACCACTTTCACATCGGGCATGGCCTCCTCTATGATCTTTCCCAGCTTCAGGGCTACGTCCAGGGCTATGTCCTTTTCATGGGAGTACCGTCCGCCGGCTCCATGATCGCTGCCACCGTGGCCCGCGTCGATCACGATCGTGCGGATAGGCTTGTCCTGAACAGGGAAATCCGGTGTAGTTTTTGCATGAATGAACAAGGTATAGATCAGTCCTATGCCTAAACCTGAAAATAAAACTCTTTTCCAGCGCATGTCAACATTTTATTTTAATGGGTTGTATTCAATCGGGAACAGGTCCTTCATTAATTGTTCACCATAATTTTATACTCGTATGATGCACGTCCGCCCAACATTCCATACCTTTTTCCCTGGCAGGGGCATTAGCGTACTATGTAATAATTTGTATAAAATCATGTAGGTTTGTGCCCGCTTAACACATGGACCCTTTCTGCAAAAATAATTATAAAAACTTTTTAAGGCGGTTCTTCCTGCCTTTGATCCTTCTTTTATTCACGGCCTGGTCCCTGTTAAAAGACGAATTAGCCCGTGCATCCGTGGTTCCGTCAGTTTACTTTAACAAAACTTTCACAGATACCGTGCCACAGCCGCATCCCGTCACTTTCCCCGATCGGGACTCCCTGGCGAAAGATACGGCGCGCCGCCCGGTTATTAAACGCGTAATTGACACAATTCCGTCTGTACTGCCAGATTCTCTTCAGCTCATGGATAGTTCGCGCATCAGCCGCGACTCCCTGCGAAGAGATACATCGGGCATCCGCATATCCAAAGACAGCCTCAGCGCCCCCGTGTACTACAAGGCGCAGGACTCCATCGTGATGCTGGTGAAAAAGAAAGAATTCCGTCTTTATAATAAAGCGGACGTGAAATACGAACAGACCCAGCTTACCGGCAATACCATGGATTTCAACCAGGCTACCGGCATCCTCACCTCCCGCATGGGAGTGGATACAGCGGGCAAACCCCTGGACAAGGCTGTGCTGAACGACGGTTCCACCAGTTCGGACATGGATTCCGTGCAGTATAATTTTAACAGCGGCAAGGCGATGATCTATCAAACCCGCGCTCAGTACGGGGAAGGATTCGTGAGCAGCCAGAAAGTAAAAAAACAGCCGGACAATACTATTTTCGGGTTCAGGAACGGCTATACCACCTGTAACCTCGATACGCCTCACTTTGCATTTCGTGCCAAAAAAATCAAAGTGATCCCTAACACTTTAATTGTATCCGGCCCGGCCAACCTGGAGATCGAGGGCATTCCCACCCCGCTGTTCATCCCCTTCGCGATATTCCCCATCAGCCAGGGCCAGCGCACCGGCCTGCTGCCGCCGCAGTACGTGGTAGACCAGCAGAAAGGCATCGGCCTGCAGAATGGCGGTTATTATTTCGGGCTGGGGGAGTACCTGGACCTTACCGTGCGGGCGGATGTTTACTCCTACGGCAGCTGGGGCATGGCATTCGCGCCCACTTACCGCAAGCGGTATAAATACAGCGGCAGCATGAACCTGTCTTACGCTCTCACCCGCATGGGCGACCCCGAGGTGAAGCAGGACTATACGCGTTCGCAGGACTACCGGGTTTCCTGGAGCCACAGTATGGACGGGAAGGCGCGGCCGGGGACTAACTTCAGCGCCAGCGTGCTGTTTGGTACCTCCACCTACAACCAGTACAATGTGCTGAATGCGGCTACGAGGCTGAACAACAACATGAGCTCTTCCATTACCTATTCCAAAAGCTGGGTAGGTAAGCCTTATAACTTTTCCGTTGCCGCTAACCATAACCAGAACACGCTCACCCGCCAGGTAACTATTAATTTCCCGGACGGTTCCTTTAACGTGAACACCATTTACCCCTTCCAGCGGGAAGAAATGGTGGGTACGCCCAAATGGTACGAGAAGATCGGGGCCAGCTACAACCTGCTGTTCAGGAATAATATGAATTTCGCGGACTCCACATTCGGAAAACCTTCCATGTTCGACCGGTTGCAGGCGGGTATGCAGCACCAGATCCCGCTCACCCTGTCCATCCCGCTGTTTAAGAACCTGACCCTTTCGCCCAGCGTGAACTATACCGAAAAGTGGTACATCCGCCAGCAGGTAATGACCTGGAACGAAAAGAAAAGATATTACGACACGACCTACAACAGCGGCTTCTACAGGAGCAGCGCCATGTCTACCGGCGCATCCCTGGCTACCGCGGTGTACGGTATGTATGAGTTCAAGAACAAAAAATCGAGAGTGCAGGCCATCCGCCACGTAATGCGCCCCAATGTGGGGGTGAGCTACTCGCCGGACCTGGCCAGCAAAGATTATTATATGGTGCAGTCAGACACCACGGGCCGCCAGAGCCGGTTTTCCTACTACGACGGCGCCCCCTTCGGCCCTTCGCCGGCGGAAACCTTTGCCGGTCTTAACTTCGGGATAGACAATAACCTGGAAATGAAAGTCCGGTCTGACAAGGATACCTCGGGTTTTCGCAAAGTAAAGATACTGGACGGTTTTGGGGTGAACAGCAGTTACAACTTCGTGGCAGACTCCTTTAACCTGGCGCCCTTCAGCCTGAACGCCCGTACCAACCTGTTCGACAAAGTGAATATCTCCTTTAGCGGCACTATAGATCCTTACCAGGTGGACAGCATGGGTTACCGGGTGGACAAATACACCTGGAAAGGTGAAAAGTTCAGCATCGGCCGTCTGACCCAGGCCAATATCGCGATCAGCACTTCCTTCCAGAGCCAGGATGCGAAGAGCAAGGCGAAGCAGAAACAAAAAGAGGAGATGGCCGAAGAAGATGGCGTGCTGCCCGAGGCCCAGCTGGAAGAACAGCGGCGGCAGATGGAACTGATGCGTGCGAACCCGGGCGACTATGTTGACTTTGACATTCCCTGGCGCCTGGATCTTTCCTATAGCCTTAACTATACCCGCGGCCGGTCGCAGGACCGGCTTCGCGATACCACGATATTCACGCAGGGTCTTAATTTCAGCGGCGACTTCAGTCTTACGCCGAAATGGAAGATCATTATGAGCAGTGGTTTCGACTTCCGTCTCAAACAGATCTCATACACCACTCTCACCGTTTCGAGGGATATGCACTGCTGGCAGATGAGCATCAACCTGGTGCCATTCGGATCGTACCGGCAGTTCAGCATCACCATTAACCCCAAGGCAGGCATCCTGCGCGACCTGAGGGTGAACCGAACGCGGCAGTTCTTCGACTTGTAGCGGGCCGGCAAGAAAACAACCGGCCCTTGCGGAAAAAATAAAAGGGCCGTCTTCAGCGAGACGGCCCTTCTTTTTTTGTTCGGTTTTGCCTGCTAGAAATTAAAAAGTCCCGCGAGGCCGAACAGGTTCAGTTTATTATCGTCCAGTCCTTTGAAGTAGGAGAGTTTTATTTCGATGTTTTTGCCGCTGTTGCCCACGCCTATGCGCATGCCTGCGTTGGCGGCGGGGCCGAATACCGTACCCCCGGTGTTGCGGTATTCCACGTTGCCGTTTTCATCGTAAAACACCTGGTCTGTAGAAGCGCTCAGGTGCAGCCCGAAGCCGGCGCCAAAGAACCCGCCCAGGCGGCTTTCATTGTCGTGGGTGGACCCTGCGCCCAGGTTGAGGTTTACGATCAGCGGAGCGTTGAAAAACACGCCTACGCTGGGTTCGTCAGTAGCATAAGGATCGTCTTCCCAGCCCGTTCTTGAATTGTAGGTAACATTGTAGCTGCCGCTGATCACCGCGCTCATGGGGATGCCGACGGAAACGGACATGCTTTCTGTTTCCACGAAATTGAAGCGGGGAGAATAGGTGAAGCCGAAGCCTGCGCGGGCGTCGAGATCTTTGGCTTTGTCTACCATAACGGTAACGCCCACACCGTGCATAAAGCTCTGGGAAAATGCGCCGGTGGCGGAGAGGCAGACGATGGCCAGGAGTAACAGTTTTTTCATGTTGATGCGAGGGTAAAGGGATTAGGAATAAAAGGTATAGAAATCGCATCAAATATAATGGATAGGTTTTACTATCCCATCATGATAAGTTAGTATTTTTTTATATGCATAAAAAACCGGGCAGGAATGCCCGGTAAGTTTGTATGTCCATTTTTTAAATTTCACCGGAGTGAATATCATTAAATTTCTTTCGTTCGGAGGATCACAGTGGATTCGATGTCTGTAGGCGGAAAATAATGCTGCGAGGTAAACGGCTTGCCGTCCAGCAGCATGGTGTCGATCTTCACATCGGGGAGGAAGTGGGATTCGTTTCCCGCGATACTGATGCCGATATAACTTATCCCGTCATCTTTCAGGCTGTTGATGAATGCAATGATCTTTTGTTGGAGCATGATGGCGGGGGTCTTTTCCATACAGTTCTTTGGGTATAAAGAGTCAGGTACCAGTTTACGGAAAGATAAGAAAAAAATTGTTTTGTTGGGTTATTCGCCAACACCTATTGCAAAGATTTCCATCAACTTGAGCGCCGGTTTCACACAATGACAATCGGCAAACGGCATAGGGAAAGAATAGCCATTGGTCAGACCATCAGGATGATCAGGGAAAGGAAGGGCTTGAGCCTTCGCCAGGTTGCCATGCGCTGTGACGTGGATTATGCGGACATAGCCCGGATTGAGAACGGGAAGAAGGATTCGCGCATTTCCACTTTTATTGAACTGGGGGTTGGGCTTGAATTAGGGCCGGAAGAAGTTTCTGTCATAATTGCTGCGCTTTGGAAGGAATAAGCCTTGCCGTTTGAAATCCTACTTCATTTTTATTGCCTGTTTGCACCGCTTGGGTACCTGTTCCATCTATTCCAGTGAATTTACATCCGGCGTCTGCGCTGTTATTCAAGCTTCAGCTCCATCTGAATATTACACCTTTCATAAGGCGATACATGCCCTGCTACTTTTTTGAATCCCAGTTTATGATAAAGATTGATGGCCGGTTTTAATATCGTATTGCTTTCCAGGTAAAGCGTGGAAGCGCCCAGCGCACGGGCTTTTTCGATGATGGCCTGGCCCAGCAGCCAGCCGATGTTCTTGCCCTGCGCGGCAGGGGATACTGCCATCTTCGCCAGCTCGAAGTCATAATGCGGGTCGTCCATTTTGATGAGGGCGCAAACGCCCACCGGTTCGCCGTTGTATAGTGCCACGATGATGGCGCCGCCGCGTTTCAGGATGTAGGTTTCCGGGTTGTCGAGCGCTTTGTGGTCTGCCTCTTCCATTTTAAAATAAGCAGAGATCCATTCTTCATTCAGGGCTTTGAACGCTTTGGCGTACGCGGGTTTGTAATCCACGATCTGCACATGGCTGCTTTCTCGCAGCTTTTTCTGGTCCTGCACGCGCCGCAGCAGGCTTTTCTGTTCCAGCACAAATTCCCATTCCCCGATCGCTTTCCAGAGATCGTTGCGGGTGCCGCTGAGTATTTCTTCAATGGCGCTGTTCACGTCGGTATATTGTTCCCGGATCTTTTCAGCGATCTCTTTTCCTTTTTTGGAGAGGCTGACGAGGTTCCGCCGCCCGTCGGCCTTGTCTTTCTTTTCCGTAACAATACCCTTTTTGGACATTTCCGCGACGATCTTGCTCACCGAAGGGTGGGAGTGGCCGATCAGCTGGGCTATTTCGGTAATGGTGTTCTCCTTTTGGGAGAGGGCATGGAAAACGGGGAACCATTTAGGTTGAAGATCAACCTGGTAGAGCTTATAGATCTCCGCTGCGTCTTCCGTGATCTTGTCGGTAAGCAGCCGCAGCCTGCTGCCGATGGCCATTTTGCCGGTCTGGTCGTAAAAGTTCATAGTGTAGTTAATTACGTTCCTGATTACGCAAATATAGAGAAATAATTAAACACAGCGAAAATAAGGGGGGATAAGGTCAAATTTAATTTTTAAGAAGGTCATTCCGCTGCGTATTCCAATATGTCAGGGCATCATCGGCGTCCGGCAACAGCTCAGGGATGTCTGATATGAATTTGGGCTATAGCATGATCTGCGTATGAAGATGTAAAAACACCGGAATTATTAAAACAAAAAAGCCTCCAAAATAAAGGATTTTGAAGGCTTTTGAACTTCCGGGAAGGGATAGATAGTAAATGCGTATTAATAGGATAAAAGCCTGAATGAACGCGGGAGCAGCTTCCCGTTGGCTAATCTTAGTCCTGTAAAATTGTTGATATAATTTTTTTCAGTACCCAATGCGCCTTTATTAAAGTCAAACCGCGACCCGGTTGCCCGTTCCGGAACAAAGGGTTGCAGCACATCCGCGAAAGGAACGCCGGCGGCATCCAGCAGTTGAAAGAAATAAGCGATTGTGGTGTTGCCTGGCACACTGTCTTTCACCATTTTAAATCCGGTTAATTCACCTCTTATCACTTTGTCAAATTTTGCCAGCGTATCTATACCGAGCAGTTCCCTGGTATCAAGATCATAATAGCACGCATACAATTCAACGCCTAATGCTTCCGGCAATACGGAGTCCGAATAGAAGAACGCCAGCATCTTCCTGTCTTCGGGTACATCAGAAGCGCCGCCGTTCACCAGCGTGGGAACGCTGCCGGGGTCGAGCTGAAGCAGCGTTACAGTGGCAATATTCTCCGGCATATTAATTAAAGTATCCAGCAGCGTGGAATCGTTTGTCTCTTTTTTTACGACCAGGTGCTGCATGCCATCCTGCCGTACGATCGTTTTTGAAGCCCTGTGGTTGTTGTAAAGGCTGTCTGATACCAGCTCCCCGTTGATGTTAACGGAAAAGGCGGCTTCCGGATCGGTAGAGAAGCTGGACACCGTCAGCTGAATGATCTGTGTATTTTTTTCCAGCTCGCCATCTTTGTTGCAGGAAGCCATTAAAACGGGGAAAGCAATTGCGCCCGAAAAGAAAACTGTTTTTATATGTCTAAATATGTTGTTCATCGTAAAAAATTTATCGCATGCTGTAAGATTAGAAATTGTAGGTAGCCGTCAAGCTCAGGTTCCTTCCTTTGAACCATTTATGGAGCGCAAAGTCGAGTTCCTTGTTATAGGAAAGCCCTTTGGGATCATCGTTCATGTTCGCCTTATTGGTCATGTCTTCGGCAGACCCCAGGATAAAAGCCCCGCCACCATTAACCGACGAAGGATTGGCAGATACGTTCTGATAGATCACATAATCCTGCTGCAACAGGTCGCTGATATTGAAACGTACCTGCAATCTGTTCTTCAGTAAGACGGCGCTTAGCTGGATATCGATCACATCACGGGAATTCTCGTACTGGTCCTGCCAGGGCTGGTAGCCGCCGTTGAGTATTCGTCTGCCATAACGGTTGTAGGTGATATTGGCCCCGAAAACGTTTCCAAAATAACCCAGCCCCGCATTTATGACGTAAGGAGAAAGTCCCTGCAAAGGCCGCCGGCGGCTTGCCGGAGGATCCTGCCCTGGCGTTGACCCTGCATCTGCGGCGGATTTCGACAGGGCTTCGGCATTATAGGCTACATCGCCCTTCATCCAGGAACCGTTCGCGCTGACGAATATTTTCTTTAACCATGGCATTGCCGGCGCGATAAAGCCCAGCGATTTCCGGATATCTATTTCCACGCCTTTATTGGTAGCGCTTTCCAGGTTGAAGTAAAAGAGGTTCAATTCGGCGCTTCCGGAGAAAAGACCGATCAATTCAACCGGTTTACGGAACTTTTTATAAAAGCCCGACACGGAAATGACCTCGCCGGGCCCCGGATAATATTCATAACGGATATCAAGGTTCCTGATCTTCGCATCGTCGAGCCCAATGGAACCCCTGTATATGCTCCTGTCCCTGAACTCGTAATATTTGAAAGCGGACCTCTCCCTGAAATCGGCCCTGGCCAGGGTTTCGGAGTAGGCCAGGCGTATGTTCATCGTGGAAGTCAGGCTGTACACCAGGTTCGCGGAAGGCAGCCAGTCTGTTCTGCGGTACCGCATGTTTGAATCGACGGGCAAGCCGGAGTTCGCGTTATATGCAATGGCATTTACGTCCATGTTGTTTTTTTCCACACGCATGCCGCCGATAAAGCGGAACTTTTTGAGGAAGTTCAGGTCAGCCATTAAATAAGCCGCGTGCAGTTGCTGGTCGCCGGCATAATCTTCGCCGGCGTAGCCGGAGCCCGTGCCTGTCAGCACGTATGTCAGGTACCCGGGTTTCAGGAAATTTTGCAGCTCGTAGTCTGCTAAGCCCAGTATTGCCTTTGCGGTAGCGTTAGGATCACCTTTACTGTCCTGGAAAAGCCGGAGTGAGGTGGACTGGAAGTGGGCCTTGCGGAACGCGCCTGCATACCCTAATTTGATCAGCTGGTTGGCTTCGCCTATTTTGAAAGGAACGGAGAAATTACCCGATACATTCTGTCTTCTTTCTTTTAATTCAGAATTAAAGATGTTGTTCCCTCTTGTCATGTAGCTGGAACCTTCGTTCAGCAGGTATTCGTAATAACCTTTGGGGCCATTGCCCTGGTATCCCATGGAGGAGCGGCTGTCCGGCTGATACCTGTTGATCGTGATATAATCGGCAGACCAGTCGAATTTCAGGTGTTTATGCAACAGGTGCTCGCCTTCCAGCCTGTTTTGCAGCAACTCGTTTATCAGCAGGATATCGGTGTAGTAAAATACTTCATCGCCGCCGGGCGTACCGATCATCTGGAAATTGAACTCCTTTCCGTAGTTGACGCCGGACTCGTGGCTGAATCTGTGATTGTACAGGTTCTTGAATGCGAGCTTGTGCCCTTTAGCCTGGAAACCTGCATTGGCAACGGCGCCCAGGGCGGTGGAAAAATTGTAGGAATTGCCGGTATTGTAATCATAATAACCCGGCTGGCGCCTTTGGTCGTCTGTAATATTCTCTTCATGACGATAAGTGCCTGCAAGGGTAATACCCAGCGAGGATGCGTTTTTCAGGCTGATCCTGCGGCCTGCGGAGAACTGGTAATTCTGCACGGGCGTGTACTTGTATTTATACAGTCCCCAGTTGTTGGGAATGCGCGCATTCATTTCACTTGCTTTCATATTGTCTTCCACGGCAGCGTAATGCCTGTATTCCCGCGGGTCCCAGTCCTTTTTCCACCACGTGCGCCTGCCATCGTCGAAGCCCAGGTATTCCCTGCCGCCTCTCGGGGATGAATACAGGGACTTGCCGGTGCTGTTCGTGTTGATGCCGGTGCCGACAGAGATGGAAGCAAAATTCTCCGCCGGAATGTCCTTCGTGTTCACCTGCACCAGGCCGCCCGCGAATTCCGCCGGCATATCGGGCGTGGCTGTTTTGTTCACTACAATGTTGTCGATAAGCACGCTGGGGATCACGTCGAAGGAGAAGTTCCTGCGGTTGGGTTCCGTGCTGGGGAGGTTGGCGCCGTTCAGGATCACGTTGTTGTAGCGCTCGCTCAGGCCGCGAACGGTAACGAACTTTTCTTCCTGTACGGTCAGGCCACTTATGCGTTTCAGCACCTGTGCCGCGTTGTTGTCCGGCGTAGCCCTGATCTGCTCTGCGCTGATGCCGTCCGATACGGCGGCGGCGTTCTTTTGCCTGGCATAAAGCGCGGCCACGCTTTCCTTCCTGGCGGAAGCCGTTACGACCACGGTACCCAGCTGTCCTTTCCTGCGCTTCAGTGTTGCATTCAGTTCAAAGGTCTTTTGACCGGTCACTTCAATTTCACTGATTTCCTTGGTGCCGTAGCCGATATAGCTGATAATGGCGGTATAGCGGCCTGCGGGAAGCATTAGCGTAAATGAACCGTCGATCGCCGTGATGGTGCCCTTTGCGCCGATCTGTACGGTGGCGCCTGGCACAGCCTGGCCATTTTCTTCGTCAATGATCCTGCCGCTTACCTGGCCGGGATCGGATGCGTTTTTCTTTTCTTCCTTTTTGGGTTGGGGAAAGAGGATGATATTACCGCCCTCAAGTTTGTAGCCGAACTTGTATGGGCCGAGCAAATGATCCAGTACGTCCGTCAGGCTTTTTTGTTGATAAGAAGCGCTGGCCACCTGTATCTTTTCCACCTGCTGCCGGTTATAGATGAAAGGGGAGCCGGTTTGTTTTTCAATAGCCTCCAGCACGGCGGTGAGCGGTGCATTTTTCACATCCAGGCTTATTTTACGGGTGGATTGGGCCCGTCCCTGCAGGTTGAGCAGGATGCAGAAAACGATCATCAGGAATACGGGCTGTCCCGCAAATGTCAATTTTGTCATATTTTTAGCGCGTTAATGCACCTCCGGGTGCGTTGGTATTTTAGTAATGCCGCCGGTTCGTTCTTCCAAAAATTCACCGGCCGGTGTTGCGGAATTTGCCGGAGCCTTCGCGGGCTCCGGTTTTTTATTTGTTTTCAGGGTATCGTATATGCATGGTTTTATGGGTGAATAATAATTCATTCGCAGCCTTTCCCTTC
Organism: Chitinophaga sp. 22620; assembly: GCF_052044405.1. Lineage (NCBI taxonomy): Bacteria > Pseudomonadati > Bacteroidota > Chitinophagia > Chitinophagales > Chitinophagaceae > Chitinophaga > Chitinophaga sp. 22620. The sequence goes on from NZ_JBQEMV010000002.1 coordinate 1,097,268, forward strand.
CAGGAAGATGCTGTCTCCCTTGGCGGTATAGCGGAACCCGTTGGTGAGGCTCAGCTGCTGTAATATCTTTTCGAGCGGCAGATCCCGGAACACTGCCCTGTAGCGGCAGTGTTGCATGGAAGGATCGCTGAACACCAGTGTTTTCCCGTAACGCCTGCCCAGTTCCGCCGCAAGGTCTTTGAACGGGATATCGTTAAATGCCATGCGGTTCTGCTGCCAGTCCATTGTTTCATGAGGCTGGGAGCTGAGGGCAAAATTTTTTCCCTGCACGTGGTAGGTCAGCAGATGATCGGGTAACAGCACGCCCAGCGTTTTTTCAGCAGTGTTCACCTGTACCTTGCCTGTTGCCACCCAAACGCTTTGCATTTCTTCACCGCTGTAGGCCCGCACATTGAAGGATGTGCCGAGCACCCTGGTACGCAGGGCGCCGCTTTGTACGATAAAGGGTTTGCCCGCATCCTGCGCGACCTCAAAAAATGCCTCGCCGTTCAAACGGATCTCGCGGACGCTGTCTGTAAAGGCAAGCGGGTATTCGATATGGGAGCCGGCGTTGACATACACGACGGAGCTGTCTGCCAGTATGATCTTTTGTTGCTTGCCGGGTAATACGTCCAGAGACGCCCATTTTACGGGGCTTGTAGCCGGGTTGTTTTGAAAGAACCAATACAAGCACACGCTGATGCCAGTGAGAACGGCGGCGGCGATCCATTTTTTCCAGCCGTTCCTTTGGCCGGGCAGGGTGTAGACCGGTGTTTCTTTTGTATGTTCATAAGGCGGCAGTTCCGGGGCCTGCCGTTCTCCTGCTTCGTATTCCCTGATCTTTTGGTGGGTGCGTTGCAGCAGCTGGCTGTCATATCCCGGCTCATCGCCCGCGGTCTGCTCCCACATTTTTTTCGCTTCGTCGAATTCATCCCGCAGCACCGGGTCGCTTTCCAGCAGTGCAAGCAGGGTGGCCTTTTCCTGATCGTTGATCTCGCCGGACAGGTATTTACCGGTCAGCAGCCAGAACGCATGCATATCCGTCATGTTTCTTTTTTTGATATAACAATCGCTTCTGCCTGTATATCTCGTTGGGCAGGGCAAATGGCCTATCGGCCAATGTTACCATACTGTTAACTCCGGGAAAGGCGCAGGCTAAAAAGAAAACGGCAGGCAGGGCCACAGCAGCATCGGAAGGGCGAGGGGGTAAGCGGACAAACTGTTCCGCAGGGTCTTAAGCGCTGCGGCCAGCTGGTTCTTCACAGTGCTTTCCGATATATTCAGGAGGGAAGCCATGGTTTTATAAGAAAGCCCGTCTATGCGGCTGAGCTTGAATACCAGTTTGCGTTGGGCGGGAAGCTGTTCAATAGCCTTGTGGAGGATACCGGCGAGTTCGCCGGAGGCTAGTTGCCGCAAGGGATCGACCGGCGAATCCTGGGGCCGGGAGGCGTAATCATCCAGGGGTACAACCTGCACTGTTTTATTGAGCTGCGCAATTGTTTTGGCCCGGTAACGGATAGCGGTGAACAGGTAGGCCTGGAAGAGGGGGATAGGCGGAAGTTTTTCCCTTCTTGCCCAAAAGCTGAAGAACACATCCGATACAATTTCTTCCGCTTCGAAGCGGTTACCCGCGATCATCGTTGCCAGCTCCACCCCGCGGCGGCTATGCCGTTCGAAGAGCGTGTTAAACGCACGCATATTGCCTTTGCGCAGCTGCTCAAGCAATGTTTCGTCACTGGGCTGGGATAAATCTATATGAGTGGGATCGGTGCGCATCATGCTGGTTGCATTGCAAAGCTAACCTGCGCATGTTATGTTAACGTTAAGAGGATCGCCGGTAGTTTTTTAATCCTTTTGATTTAAAGACTGGTTTGAATGGAATGAGAAACTGGTGCTGATGGAGGTGGGTTATAAAAAGTAAAAGGGTTGTAAATCATGATTTACAACCCTCATATGGTGAACCGGATTGGATTCGAACCAATGGCCTGCTGCTTAGAAGGCAGCTGCTCTATCCAGCTGAGCTACCGGTCCGGGTAACGTATCACAATAAATTTTTCTTTATTGGGAGTGCAAATTTATATAATTTTCCACCAATTAATCAAATTAATCGCCGACCCAAAGGTAATATAATGGATGTAAAGATTGAAAGCAGCTGGAAGGAAGCGTTGAAAGACGAGTTTCAAAAATCCTATTTCGAACAGATCGTCATGTTCCTCAAACATGAAAAGGCATTGGGTAAAACCATTTATCCCCAGGGAAGCCAGATCTTTAATGCTTTTGACAAAACCCCCTTTGATAACGTAAGAGTGGTGATCCTCGGCCAGGACCCCTACCATGGGCCCGGACAGGCTCACGGCCTTTGTTTTTCCGTCCAAAAAGGCGTAAAACCGCCGCCATCCCTCGTGAATATCTATAAGGAAATGAATGCGGACCTGGGTATCCCCATTGCCCAGACCGGCGACCTTACGCCATGGGCGGAGAACGGCGTACTGCTGCTCAATGCCATCCTTACCGTGCGCGACGGGGAGCCAGCCTCGCATAGCAAGATAGGCTGGGAAACTTTCACCGATGCGGTAATACGCACCATTTCGAACAAAAAGGAAGGCGTGGTGTTCATGCTATGGGGTAAGTTCGCCCAGGACAAGCAGGTGCTGATAGACGGCACCCAGCATCACATCCTGAAAGCTGCCCATCCCTCGCCGTTCAGCGCAGACAAGGGCTTTTTCGGCTGCAAACACTTTTCAAAGGCCAACGAACTGCTCATCCGGCAGGGGAAAGAGCCGGTGAACTGGCAGTTGTGATTTTTTCTTAATATTACGTTTCATTCCCATAGCGTATGAAATGGCTTAGAAACATTGCGGGTCGGGTTTTTGCAATCTACGGGCTGCTGCTCTTCGTTGCGACGCTGCTGATCGTGCTTATCCCTATCTGGATCATATCCTTCCTGCCAGATCCCCGTAAAACGCGTTATTTCCTGAACATCGGCAGAGTATGGATGGGTATTTACATGCCCCTCATCGGTTGCCCGGTTTTCCGCAAAGGCCTGGGACACTTCAAAAAAGGTCAGCAGTACGTAGTGGTATGCAATCATAATTCTTTCATAGACGTGCCTGTAACCACACCCGGCGTACCGGGCGTGAACAAGACCCTCGCCAAGGCTGAAATGGCTAAGATTCCCCTGTTCGGGATGCTGTACCGAATTGGCGGCATCATGGTGAACCGGAAGGATGATAACAGCCGCCGCCAGAGCTTCGAGCATATGCACAACGCGCTGAAGATGGGCATGCACATGGTGCTTTTCCCCGAAGGCACGCGCAACCGCACGGGCATGCCCCTGAAAAAATTTTACGACGGCGCCTTTATCCTGGCGATAGAATCACAAACGCCTGTAATTCCTTCATTGCTCTTCCATACCAAAAAGATACAGGTTCCCGGCAAGTTCCTCTTCGCATTGCCGCACCGGATCGATTTTCATTTCCTGCCGCCGGTAGACACCAGAGGCCTTACCCGCGCGGATCTGCCAATGCTGAAGGAAAAGGTGTTCAACATTATGTGGGATTATTATACAGCCCATGCAAAAGACCCGATCGTGAATACCGCGCCGGATGCCGAACTGGCCTGATCACAGCTGCGTGATCCACCACACGTTACCGAAGGGATCTTTTATGCCGGCAGATCTGCCGTAGTCCTTATTTTCCGGCTCGCCTTCCGAAGTGGCGCCTGCTGCCAGCGCTTTGTTGTACACATCATCTGTACTGGCCACATACATGAACACGCCGCCGGTTTGCGGGGGAAATTGTTCTGTGCTGTTGCCGAACATGATCACGCTGTCGTCTATACGCAATTCCGCATGCAGGATGCGGCCGTTATCGTCGCGGTACACGGCTGATTCTTCGGCTTCGAACACATTTTTAAGGAAAGAAATGAATTTGTCCCCGTCCGGCACCAGGAAATAAGGGCAAAGCGTGGGTGAGCCCGCGGGTTTGTTCGGTGTTGCCATGATTTGTTTTTATTGCAATATTAAGGTTGGGGAGGAGGGGGAAATTGGAGAAAAACGACTTTTTGCACTAAAAGTGCAAAGCCGTTTTTTCAAAAAGGCTATTTTGGGGAAGAAGGTGCTTTGGCAGGACGGTCCGCGGAGTGGCGATTCCGCTTTGCCTCTGCCCAGAATTGATTCAATGATGCATTATCAGACATCATCTGTTTCAGCCTTTCCATCGGAGATTTGGAAAGCCATATCTTTAACTGAAGTGCTTTGATATGTGCGGGTGTGTCCGTCATAGATTTATTAAGTTAAAGGTACTTAATTTTAGCTTTTTAATCCAGGAACTAATATATTCCTTGTCTAAATCCTCCTTTTCCGCGATATTCCTGATATCCTCCATTTGTATTGCCGATTGAAGTTCCTGTATCCATATAAGTTTGGAAATCAATAAGTCTTCTGCTGATACAACAAAAATCGTCTTTCCGTAAAAATCCAGCGAAATTCTCCGGCTAAATTCCATTTGCCTGAAAGGGTCTCGCTTAAGCACCACAAAATCCGCTTTAAACCCCGAAGCATGGTCAATAATATTGAACATGCCCTGTCGCTGCACGGCTTCATTTATAGCATCCTTGTCACAATAGTAGCCTTCACTGAAATTTTCAACGAAACGATCCACGCTCCCCGGTTCCAGATGTATTATAAAATCAAAATCACGAGTGGCTCTTGGCAGAACATATAAGCTCATCGCAACGCTTCCGGACAGCATGTACGGTATGTTGTGACTGTTTAGCACATCCGTTATTTTATTGAAGAAAGGTATCATGCTGAAGCAAGTTACTTCAACTCTTGGTTCAGGGCAAGAGATTTTTATTCCTCCCTATACTCAATCCCTTCCGGCCGGCCGGAGAAATACTGCCGCGGATGGTATCCGGAAAACTCTTTGAAGTCGTGTATAAAATGGCTTTGGTCGTAATACCCGCATTCATACGCCAGGCCCGTCAGGTTTTCTTCCACCCGGCCATATTGCGACACAGCCCGCTGGAAGCGGATGATGCGCGACCAGGTTTTAGCGGTGAAGCCCGCGTAGGTTTTGAAATTGCGCTCGAACTGGCGGGCGCTCAGGCATAAATCCGCCGCCAGCTCCGTGATGTTCACCATACCCTGCGCCTGGAGGATGGTCCTGATGGCATGATGCGCGGCGGTCTCAACAGGCTTGCGCCGGGCCAGCTGTGTTTGAAGGAATGCGCTGAGTATTTCCACGCGCTGGTGATGATATTTCGCCGTCATGATCCGCTCTTCCAGCCACCGCCCTTCCGCGCCGCAAACGGCTGCCAGCTCAGGTATCTGGTTGCTGAACGCCGCTGAAGAGATACCGAACAGCTGCGGCAGTGCGGAAGGATAGAGGTAAGCCCCGAAGATGCCGAAGCTGCCATGCGTCAGGAAGCGGGTGTAGCGGCTGGTTTGCGCATGCAGCACCGCGGTTTGGTCGCAACTGCCGCCCAGCTGGGAAAAGCGGCCGTTGTAATGAAAGACCATTTCCGCGCAACCGTCTGCCAGCGAGCGGTAAACGTACGGTTCCCCATCCGGTACCTGGTACTCGAAAGCCCAGAACATACGCACATGGCGGGCCAGCTGCGGCGGGGGAGGAAATGTAACGTACATGGTCATAAAGTTAACGATATCATCTGAATCGCCGTTTTCGACGGCAAAACGGCAGGATAGGGCAAAAAACACAAAATCCAGGTTGCGGGTTCTTTGCTTTATGTAAAATTTTAGAAAAGTTTTTTACATTAAGTAAAAAATAAGAAAACTTTACGCTTTAGCAAAAATTGTCCGCATATTTGAAATGCATATAATTATCTAAGGGGTTTTCAGAAAAGCAAGATACCTATCGTTTGGCTTCAGCATCAGCATTCAAAAAATTCCAGTTTGTATTTTGTATTGCGAAAAATCACGTTTACACTCAAATAAAACCATGGGAAAGAAAGTAAATCAATCTTCCAGGAGGGCGTTCGTCCGTAACTCCCTGGGAGCGCTAGCAGCTTTTACCATTGTACCCCGTCACGTTCTGGGCCGCGGCTACCTGGCCCCCTCCGATACGCTGACGAAGGCCGTAGTGGGAACCGGCGGCATGGGCCGCGGTCACTTCGGTTATGCAGGCACCCGCGTAGTCGCCATTTGCGATGTGGACAAAGGCCACATCCAGAAAGGCCTGGATGCGCTCCCTAACGGCGGGAAAGGCGTTAAAACCTTTACGGATTACCGCGAGCTGATCCAGCTGCCCGAAGTGGACATTGTGCATGTGGCCACGCCGCCTCACTGGCACGGCATCATTGCGGCGGACGCCGCGCGCGCCGGGAAAGACATCTGGTGCGAAAAGCCGATGACGGCCACTATCGGCGAAGGCAAACGCCTCGTGGAAGCGGTTCAGCAGCACGGCAGGATCTTCAGGCTCAACACCTGGTTCCGCTTCTCCGACCGCTTTTACGGCATGGGCACTACCGTGGAGCCCATCAAAAAGCTGGTGGACAGCGGCCTGCTCGGATGGCCCCTTAAAGTGACCGTGAGCAGGCACACCGGATTTGACTGGAAATTTTTCTGGGTAGGCAAAACCAACCTTGAACCGCAGGCCGTTCCCAAAGAACTGGACTACGACATGTGGCTGGGCCCCGCACCCTACAAACCATACAACGCACACCGTGTGCACGGTACCTTCCGCGGCTACTGGGATTACGATGGCGGCGGCCTGGGAGACATGGGCCAGCACTACCTGGACCCCGTGCAGTACTTCCTTGGGAAAGACAATACCAGCCCCGTGAAAGTAGAAGTCGACGCACCCCAGCAGCACAGCGATGCCGTAGGCACCTGGCGCAAGATCACCTATACTTACGCAGATGGTTGCCAGATCGTGCTGGACGGTGCAGGCACTGAAACCAAAGCCGCCTATATCGAAGGGCCGAAAGGCAAGCTGTATCCCGGTTTTAAGTCAGATATCCCGGACCTGGAAAAGAAACTCGCCGCCTTCCCCGACCCCGCGCCGCAGGTAACGGATTTCGTGGAAGCCGTGAAAAAACGCCAGAAGTTCGCGCTCAATGAAGAGAACGGCCACCGTTCCGCCACTATCGTGAACATGGGTAAGATCGCCCTGCAACTAGGCCGTAACCTCGAGTTCGACCCCGTAAAACAGGAGTTCATCAACGACGAAGGCGCCAACAGGCTTATATTCCAGCCTATGCGCGGCCCCTGGACCATCTAGCTTGCATCACCCTGACAATTAAACATGATGAAAAAAATATTGATCGTTGCTGCCTGTTGTTTTCTTCAGCTGGGTGTTATGGCCCAACCGAAGCAGGATAACCGTGCCGCACATACGAAAATAGCAGACCTGCTGCAACAGCAGCCTGCAAAGAACCAGGCCGCCCTCCAGGCCAATATGACCGCTCTGGCGGAACTGGGGGAGGAAGGCATCACCGGCATGGCCGCCATGCTGTCTGCGCCCGGCAAAGGCGACAACACTGCCATCCACTACGCACTCTCCGGTTATGCTTTTTGTGTAACCCAGCCCGGCAAGGAAGACCTGCGCAAAACCGCGGTAGCCGCTTATTCCAAAGCGCTGGGCCAGGTGCAGGATAAAGAGAGCAAAGCCTTCTTGCTGGCACAGCTTCAGCAGATCGGTACAGACCAGGCGGTGGCTTCCATCGTACCTTATCTTACAGACGAGCGCCTGGCGGACCCCGCGGCCCGCACGCTTTCCAAGATCAATTCCCCCGCGGCGCAGCAGGCCCTGCTGGCAGCTTTGCCGAAGCTCAGCGGCCGCAACAAACAGATCCTGGTTGAAGCCATCGGCGATGCGGGCATTCCCGCTGCCACCAGCGCTTTGATTCCACTGGCAACAGATGCGGACAAGATGCTGGCCAAAACTGCACTTTACGCTCTCGCGCAGATCGCAGACCCTGCTGCCGGCAAAACGCTGGAAAATGCAGCCCGCCGCGCCAATTATAAATACGACCTCACCAACGCGACCGGTTCTTATGTCGCTTACGCGCAGAACCTGCTGGCAAAGGGCAAAACCAAAGAAGCGTCCCTCGCCGCGCAGGACATCCGGAACCAGGCACAGGCGCCCGAACAGGTACATGTGCGCACCGCTGCCTTATACATCCTGAATCAGGCAGAGGGAGAAAGAGCGCTACCCATGCTGCTGGCCGCCGTAAACGATAAACAACCCGAATACCGCGACGCCGCCATGAAATTTGCAAGCGGCTCCCTGGGCGCCGCTGCCACCGCCGCATGGATCAAATCCTTATCCAAAGCCACGCCGGAAGGCAAAGCCGCGGTGATCACCATGCTGGGTAATAATAAAGTGGAAGCGGCCCTGCCCGCCATCATGCCTTTCCTGAAAAGCAAGGACGCGCCGGTGAAACTGGCGGCCATTACCGCTGTAGGACAAATAGGCGGCGAAAAATCCGTACCCGCGCTGCTTGGCCTGATGAAAACCGGCAATGCCACTGAAATTGCCGCCGTAAAAAGCGCGCTGCAAACGATCAAAGGCGATGAAGTGACCGCCCAATCCGGTTCCCTGCTGGCTAATGTGCCACCGGCGGCACAAGTAGCCCTCATAGACGTGCTTGCTTCCCGCAAGGCAGACAGCCGCATACAGGATGTGCTGCCCCTCACCGGATCCTCAGACGCCGGCGTGCGCAAAGCCGCCATGGGCGCACTAAAAGATATGGTTACCGCCGGCAACCTGCCTGCATTGTACAAGCTGCTCTCTTCCGCGCAAAACGCAGAAGACATTAAAGCCCTGCAAGCCGCTGTGATAGCTGCCGCGCCGGGCCAGGAGAAAGCAGTGATCGCGCAGATGGAAACAGAAACGCCCGCCACCCAGGAACGTTATTACGCGATCCTCGCAGGGCTGGGCGGCGCCGATGCGCTGAAAATGGTGAACACTGCCTTCGAGAAAGGCAGCGCTTCGCAGAAAACCGCGGCAGTAGCGGCACTCAACGACTGGAAAGATGCAAGCGCGACGAATTCCCTGCTGCAGATCGCACGCAAGGACGCAGCTTACCGCAACACCGCTTTACAGGGATATGTTCGTTTAGCCAAGGCAGTTAGTCAGCCCGAGCAACGCCTGCTGATGCTGGGCAATGCCATGGAACTGAACCCCGACGCCGCTTTGAAGAAAAAGATACTTGCGCAGGCTGAGCAATGCCAAACCTTCCCCGCGCTCATATTCGCCGGCAGGTTCCTTGACGATGCGTCCGTACAGCAGGAAGCAGCGCAGGCAGTGATGAACGTTGCGCTGGCCGATAAAACATACAGCGGCGCCACCGTACGCGGCCTGCTGGAAAAAACCTCGTCTGTGCTGAAAGGCCGTGATGCGGACTACCAGCGCGAGGCGATCCGTAAATATCTTGCTGAAATGCCGGCAGGCGAAGGCTTTGTGAGCATGTTCAACGGTAAAGACCTCAGCGGCTGGAAAGGCCTCGTGGCCAACCCCATCAAACGTGCGCAGATGGATGCTGCCACGCTTGCAAAAGAGCAGGAGAAAGCGGACGCGAAGATGCGCGAAGGCTGGAGCGTAACCAATGGCGTGCTCACGTTCAACGGTCATGGCGACAACCTTTGCACCACCAAAAAATACGGTGATTTTGAAATGTTCGTTGACTGGAAAATAGAACCAAATGGCGACGCAGGCATTTATCTCCGCGGCACCCCGCAGGTGCAGATCTGGGATACCGCCCGCAGGGACGTTGGCGCGGATGTTGGTTCCGGCGGTCTTTACAATAACCAGTCAAACCCGAGCAAGCCCGCCGTGCTGGCGGACAATACGCCCGGCGAATGGAATACTTTCCGCATCATTATGAAAGGCGACCGCGTAACTGTTTATCTCAACGGCGAGCAGGTAGTGAACAATGTAATGCTGGAAAATTACTGGGACCGCAAGCTGCCCATCTTCCCCGAAGAGCAGCTGGAGCTCCAGGCCCACGGCACCAAAGTATATTACCGCAACCTGTATGTACGCGAGTTTGAGCGCGCCAAACCCTACGTTCTCAGCGAAGCTGAAAAGAAAGAAGGCTACCGCATCCTGTTCGACGGTACTAACATGCACCAGTGGACCGGCAATACCAGCGGTTACGTTATCGAAAACGGCGCCATGGTTTGCGAGCCGAAAAGCGGCAGCGGCGGCAACCTTTACACCAAAGACGAATTCTCCGATTTCGTATACCGCTTCGAATTCCAGCTCACTCCCGGCGCGAACAACGGCCTGGGCATCCGCGCCCCGCTTGGCGGCGACGCGGCTTACAAGGGCATGGAATTACAGATACTGGACAACGATGCGGATATCTACAAGAACCTGCAGGTATACCAGTACCACGGTTCAGTGTACGGCGTGATCCCCGCCAAACGCGGCTTCCTGAAACCCACCGGTGAATGGAACTACCAGCAGGTAACTGTAAAAGGCACCCGCATCATCGTGGAACTGAACGGCACCGTGATCCTCGACGGCGACATTGCCAATGCCCGCGACAACGGTACGCTTGACCACAAGGACCATCCCGGCCTGAAAAACACCACCGGGCATATCGGTTTCCTGGGCCACGGCTCTGTTGTGAGTTTCCGGAACATCAGGATCAAAGACCTGTCAAAAGAAGTGGCGAAGAAGAAATAGTACTCAGCAACATCACATAAAAAGGCAGGCCATTGCGGCCTGCCTTTTTTTATTGGGCAATGGTGGGGGAGAGGGCCCTTTTCATCCGTCTTATAAGGGGAATTGTGGATTTATATAAGCAGGGTTAACCTACAACCATGTAAATTTATCCACACCCTGGAATGTGGAAATGTTCTCCGGGCGCGCCTGTAAACCTTTTACAGGTTGGCACGTTATAGGATGTAACCGAATTGTAACCTAAAATCGATTGACCCAAAAATTAACACCACCCTCTATGAAAACGGTAACCATCATTGGCGGTATCACCGGAATTTTAATGGCAGTAATCGCCTATTTTGCCGAATTGAACAGCTGGATGAGTACGGAAGTAGTCCTGACCATAGGATTTGCCGGATATGTGCTCATAATCACGGCAATAGCGTATTTCCTGCTGGCCTGGCTGTACAAAGGCAGCAAAAAGCTGGATGTGCTGTAAAACAACGGGATAGGCCGTAAAATATAACAGTTAGACTGCACCGGGATACCTCCGGAAAAGAAAAAGACGCCCATAAAGGCGTCTTTTTCAGTTTCTTTTAAAGAAAAACTACTTCTTCAGCTTCTCTGCGAAAGCCTTCTTGAATTTCTCCAGCTTCGGCTTCACCACGTAATAACAGTATGGCGCTGAACCATTTTGGTTATAGTAGTTCTGGTGGTAGTTCTCCGCCTTGTAAAAAGCCTTGAAAGGAGCGATCTCCGTCACGATCGGCGCGCTGTAGGAGCCTGATTCCTGCACCTTCTGCTTGTAGAACTCGGCTTCCTTCCGCTGCTCCTCGTTATGGTAGAAAATAACGCCCCGGTACTGGGTGCCCACGTCGTTGCCCTGGCGGTTCAGCTGGGTAGGGTCGTGGCTGAGCCAGAAAGCTTCCAGCAGGGTGGCAAAGCTGATCTTCGCGGGATCGTAGGTGATCTGCACCACTTCGGCATGGCCGGTATTGCCGGTACATACCTCATCGTAGGTGGGGTTGGGCTTTTCGCCGCCGGAATACCCGGATTCCACTGTCAATACGCCTTCCAGCTGCTGGAACTGTGCTTCTGTGCACCAGAAGCAGCCTGTGCCGAAGGTGGCCGTTTCGGTCTTTGTGTCTTTTGAGATCGTCATATCCCCTGGTTCTTTACTTGTTTCGGACTTGGACTGTGCGCAACCGGCCAGGCCGTAGCCTGCGAAAAGGGTTGCGAGCAGGTATTTTTTCAGGTTCATCATATGTTTGTTCTGTCTATCAAATTACGATATCCCTGGTGCTTTGGATCAACAAGTTAAGTAACTTTAACATTCTTTTGAGAAAACGGCGGATGATGAACCGCATTTGTCATTCGTACCTGTTTATTGATCAATCGCTTTTGAGCATTTCCGGGAGATGGTCCAACTTTGCGGAACGAAAAAAGGAAAAAGGTTGCACCGGGCCGGCAGCCACAAATTTAAATTGACAAAAAGGTGAAATATTTTCCAGAGTCGGCGCTGGTACAGTTGGAGTTTGACAAAGTAAGAACATTACTGCAGGAACATTGCAAAACGGAGCTGGGCAAGCAAATGGCCGAAGAGCTGCGCCTGCATACGCACATTGATTACGTGAGAACTGCGCTGCAACAGGCGCACGAATACAAGCAGCTGGTGCTGATCCAGGTGCATTTCCCGAATGACCATGTGCTGAACCTGAAACAGGAACTCCGCCTGCTGGACATTCAGGGGGCCGTGCTCACCGGCGAGCAGTTCATGCAGATCCGCAAACTCGCGGAAAGCATGAGCAGCATTGTCCGTTTTTTTGACGCCGACAGGAGAGTGACCTATGCAGCTTTGTATAGCGTCATTGCCAACACATACTACGAAAAGAAGATCGTGACGCTGATAGACGAAGTGCTGGACGAGGCCGGGCAGGTGCGGGACAATGCCACGCCCGAGCTGGCCAGGCTGCGCATGCAGCTGTTCCGCAAGCGTACCGAACTCAGAAGGGTGTTTGACCGCATCCTTTCCAAATTACAGAAGCAGGGCTACCTGGCAGACATAGAGGAGAGTTTCCTCAATGGCCGCCGGGTAGTGGCCATTTTCGCCGAGCAGAAGCGCATGGTGAAGGGCATCCTTCACGGAGAGTCGGACACGCGGCGGACGGCCTTCCTGGAGCCGGAAGAAACCATCCAGCTCAACAACGAAGTGTATTCCCTGGAGCGGGATGAGCAGCGTGAGGTCTACAAGATACTGCGCGGTCTTACCGCGGACCTGGCGAAGCATCACAGCCTGCTGAGCGGCTATCACGACATCCTGGGCATTTATGATTTCATACGGGCAAAAGCCCGCCTGGCCCTGGATATCAATGGTAATTTCCCCATGCTGATGCCGCATGCGCAGGTGCACCTGGTGGAGGCTTACCACCCCTTGCTGCTGCTGTATAACCGCAAGCAGGGAAAACCCACCATCCCCGTCAATATGACGCTGGACAAGGATCAGCATATCCTCGTGATCAGCGGGCCTAATGCCGGGGGAAAGACCGTGACGCTGAAGACCGTGGGGCTCATCCAGCTAATGCTGCAGGCAGGCCTGCTGGTGCCCGTGCACCCTACCAGTCAGCTGGGTATTTTCCGGCAGGTGATGATCCACATCGGCGACACGCAGAGCCTTGAATTTGAACTGAGCACCTACAGCTCGCACCTGAAGAACATGAAACACTTCATGGAAAATGCGAACGGCAGAACGCTCTTTTTTATAGACGAGCTGGGCAGCGGCTCAGACCCCAACCTGGGCGGGGCCTTTGCCGAGGTGATCATGGAAGAGCTGGCGCGCAGGCACGCCTTCGGTATCGTGACCACCCACTACCTGAACCTGAAGATCATGGCCGGGAAAGTGAAAGGTATCGTAAACGCCGCCATGGGCTTCGATGAACAGAACCTGCAGCCCATGTATAAACTGCTGATAGGCAAGCCGGGCAGTTCATATACGTTCAGCATCGCGCAGCGTATCGGGCTGGACCAGGGGCTGATCAACCGGGCCAGGAAGCTGGTGGATGAAGGGCATTTCAGGCTGGACAAGCTGCTCAACAAGGCGGAACAGGACCTCCAGAAGGTGGAAAGCAAGGAAAAAGAGCTGCAGAAGCTGCTGAAAGAGAATGAAAAACTGAAAAAGGAATACGAGATATTATCCGATAAAGAGCGCGCGCAGCAGCAATATACCCTTCAGAAGCTGCAGAACAAGATCAAGGAAGAGGACCTGAATTACCTGAAGGACATGGAGCGGAAGCTGAAGCAGATCGTTATAGAATGGAAACGGACCGAAGACAAGCAGAAAGTGATCAAACAGGCCGAAGCCCTGCTCTTTAACCGCAAAAGCCAGGCAATTAACGAAAAGATAAAGAAGAAGGTTCAGGACAGGTTCGAGGAGGTGAAGGGAGAAGTGAAAGCGGGCGACCAGGTGAAGATCCGGACGAATAACCAGGTGGGCAGGGTGAACGAGCTGCGCGGCAAAATAGCCGTGGTGCAGATCGGCAACATCCCCATCCAGGTGAAGCTGGCGGACCTGGTGCTGGTGCAGGAACGGCAAAAGGCAGAATAAACGTATCTTTACAGCCCTTTTATTACGAAATAATGTGGGCACAGGGATCATAAACGGTAAAAACTCATCCCATGCAACTGACGAAATTCAATCATATACCCCTGGTAAGCGTGCAGGATTCCGCCTATGCGGAAGAGGGCTCGCAGTTCCTTATCCACCTGGCCAATCTCCGTGAGATAGACTGGGAGGGGTTTGACATTCCGCACCGGCACGACGGGTATACCATAGATATCCTGCTGAAAGGGAGCGTTACCCAGTACATAGACTTCGAGAAACATACCATCAGCGCCCCGGCCATCATTATGCTGGAGCCTGAACAGATCCACCAGCACGACCGTAGTTCAGACGCCGAAGTGCTGGCCATGTACTTCACGCGCGACTTCCTGGTGACCGAAACCCTCGGCGTGCTCAGCTGCTGGCAGTGCGTATTCAAGGACAACATCCTGCACCTGGAAGAGAACCAGCTCCAGGAAGTGCTTTCCTTCGCGCGCATCCTGCTGCACGAGTTCCGCAGCGACAAACCCCGGAAAGAAGCCGTGCTGCGCCACATCCTGAGCGCGTTCATCATCGCCTGCGGGCGCATAGCGCGGCCTGAGACCGGCAGCACAGAGATATACCGTTCCGAAGCCCCCTTCAACGGGCTGGGTATCCAGTTCAAGATACTGGTAGACGAACATTTCAAGGAGAAGGTGCAGGTGGCGGAATATGCCGAAATGTTGCACGTTACCCCCGGGCATCTGAACGATACGGTAAAAAGCACCATTGGCCGCAGCGCCAAACAGATCATAGACGCCAAGCGGATCATGGAGGCCAAACGCCTGCTGTTCTGGCAAAAGCACTCTGTGAAACAGATTGCGGGGGAATTGAACTTCGATGACGACGCCTATTTCTCCCGTTTCTTCAAAAAACACACGGGGCAGACGCCGGCTTTATTCCAGAAAACCATCCGCGAAAAGTACAATTAATACCGCGATTCGGAACGTACAACTTAAGAACAGACTTTATACATTTGCATTGTCAATTGCAACGCATCAATATCGACGAACGATGAAACTTATGTAACCTAACTGTAGCAGCCTCCGTTGAAGATATAACAGCAATATCCAAAAACGGGATCCATTAAGTTACAGCCACATACTGCAAGCCCAGGCAGTATCACAGTCTTCCTTTTTTCACACCATGTTTTGAATACAGGCATTGCTATGCCTGCCTGATATGCTATTGCTTCCTGTTTTTTGCGGAAAGCGGCATGAGTGTGCATGTTCTAAAATTTTCTATAAACAACCGAAGTATGAAACCAGTATCAAATTCAATGAAACTATTACAAAAAGTGACCACACATAAGCCATTCAGTTATTCAGCTGGCGTCCTGATGTTGGCCATATTATTATATGGCTGCTCATCTCCCCAGGCAGGTCCGCCCCAGCAAGGGCCCCCGCAGTTGCCAGTGATGGTGGTTGCATCGGCCCCGGCTACTACTTACCTGGAATTTCCCGCTTCGCTGGAAGGAAAGGTGAATGTAGACGTGCGTCCGCAGGTATCAGGCTACCTGGAAAAGATCTTTGTAGATGAAGGCGCCTATGTAAAAGCAGGGCAGCCTTTGTTCAAAATTGATCCGAAAGTATACGCTGAACAACTGAACGGCGCCAACTCGAACCAGCTTGCCGCACAGGCTAACGTTGAAAAGGCGCAGGTTGAAGTGGACCGCCTGGCCCCCCTGGTTGCCAGCAACGTGGTTTCCGACGTGCAGCTGAAAACAGCAAAAGCAAACTATGAGGCAGCGAAGGCTGCTTTAGCGCAGACCAAAGCAGCAGTAGGCAGCGCACGGATCAATGTAGGCTATACACTGGTCACTGCGCCGGTGAGCGGTTACATAGGCAGGATTCCTTATAAAGTAGGCGCCCTTGTAAGCAACGTAGATGCCCAGCCCCTTACCGTGCTTTCCGAAGTACGTGAAATGTACGCTTACTTTTCAATGAGCGAAGCGGACTTCATCACGTTTAAGAACAACTTTCCGGGCAAGACGCTCGAAGAGAAGCTGAAGAATGCACCTCCGGTAGAGCTGATACTGGCAGATAACAGCACGTTCGAACAAAGAGGGAAAATTGGAATGGTAGAAGGACAATTCAATAAAACAACCGGCGCTATCACTTTCCGTGCCACCTTCCCTAATGCCGACGGCGTACTGCGTACGGGCAACACGGGCAAAGTAAGATTCGCACAGGAAGTTCCCGCTGCCATTACGATACCGCAGGAAGCTACATTCGAGATCCAGGACAAAGTGCTGGTATATACTGTAGCTGACAGCAATAAAGTGACCAGCAGGCCCATCAGCATCGCCGGGAAAACAGCTAACCTCTATTTTGTAAGAGACGGGCTGAAAGCCGGTGAAAAGATCGTTTTGTCCGGAACAGGCAGTTTAAAGGACGGGGCCGTAATCACACCGCAGCTGGTACCGGCAGACAGTGTGCTCAAGTCAAAACCATTGTAAGTAACAGCGATACTTTAATTGTAAAGTATGACATGCGAAAATCGATTTTACTTACGATCTAAAAAGTGAATTTATCATGTTAAGAACATTTATATTAAGGCCGGTCCTTTCTACGGTGGTGTCCATAATACTACTATTATTGGGCGTCATATCCTACTTTGCCCTGCCGGTTACGTTGTTTCCCGACATCGCGCCGCCCAGTGTGACGGTGACGGCCGTCTATCCCGGCGCTAACGCCGAAGTAGTGGCCCGTTCCGTGGCTAACCCGATAGAGGAATCGGTGAACGGGGTGGAGAACATGACCTACATGACCTCCAACTCCAATAATGACGGCAGTATGGTTTTGACGGTCTTCTTCAAGCAGGGGACCGATCCGGATATCGCCGCCGTGAACGTGCAGAACAGGGTATCCAAGGCTACCAGCCAGTTGCCCGCAGAGGTAGTAACAGCGGGTATCAGCACGCAGAAAGTACAGAATGGTTTCATCATGTTCATGGGATTGTATAGCGAAAATCCTAAGGAATACGATGAAAAGTTCCTGCAAAACTATATCAAGATCAACCTGATCCCCCAGATACAACGTGTACCCGGCGTAGCCCAGGCGCAGATCTTTGGCGCCAAGGACTATTCCATGCGTATCTGGTTAAAGCCTGACCGCCTTGCGGCCAATAACCTTTCCCCGCAGGATGTACTGAATGCGGTCAGGGATCAGAACATTGAATCAGCCCCGGGCCGTTTGGGTGAAAACAGCACAGAGACCTTTGAATTCGTATTGAAATACAAAGGTAAGCTGAGCCTTAACGAGGACTATGAGAATATTGTCATAAAGGCCAACAGCGACGGGTCCATGCTTCGCTTAAAAGATGTGGCCCGCATAGAATTCGGGTCGCTCAACTACGGAGCGAACAACCTGCTGGATGGCAAGCCGGCGGCAGGCTTTGCGATTATTCAGACAGCCGGTTCTAACGCCAATGAGATACTCGAGAACATTGAGGCTTTGCTGGTGGATTTCAGGGCCACTCTCCCTACCGGCGTTAAGACGGAGGTGATGTACAACGCCAAGGACTTCCTGGACGCCTCCATACACCAGGTGCGTGAAACGCTTGTGATCGCCTTTTTGCTGGTGTTCCTGGTGGTATATATATTCCTGCAGGATCTCCGCTCTACGTTGATCCCTGCTATTGCAGTACCGGTGGCCATTTTGGGCACATTCTTCTTCCTGCAGCTGTTTGGTTTCAGTATCAACCTGCTGACCCTCTTCGCCCTGGTACTGGCGATCGGTATCGTAGTGGATGATGCGATAGTGGTAGTGGAAGCAGTGCACGCCAAAATGGAACAAACGCGATGGCCGGCCAGGAAAGCTACCCTGAAGTCGATGGATGAAATATCAGGTGCTGTTATTTCCATTACCCTGGTGATGATGGCGGTATTTATACCCGTTGGTTTTATGGAGGGCCCCGCAGGTGTGTTCTACAGGCAGTTTGCATTTACCCTGGCCATTGCTATCATGATCTCGGCGATCAATGCATTGACCCTGAGCCCTGCGCTGTGCGCCTTGTTCCTGAAACCTGAACACGGCGACGGCGAGCATGGCCAGAAGACGGGATTTGGAAGCCGCTTCTTCAATGCCTTTAACGCCGGTTTCCGCTCTATGACGAACCGCTACATCAAGAGCCTTAATTTCCTGATTCGCCGCAAGGCGATTGCCATAGGCCTCCTCGTAATTGTAACGATCGGCGCCTTTATATTGACCAGGACAACACCTACCGGGTTTATTCCTACAGAAGACCAGAGCTTCGTATTGTATGCCCTGAACACGCCTCCGGGCAGTTCCCTGGACAGGACGCATAAGTCTACCCAAAAAATAGACCAGGCGCTTCGCCAGATCCCCGCGGTGAAACATACCTGGACGGTGGACGGTTTTAACTTCATCAGCAATGCCGCAGCATCTCCTTATGCTGCAGGGTTCGTACGCCTGAAAGACAGGGGCGAAAGAGGCCCCGTAGAGAATATTGACCAGATCACCGGGATGATGTACGGGCCGGCAAGCGAGCTGAAAGATGCGAGCGCCTTCTTCTTTACCTTCCCGACGGTACAGGGCTTTGGTAACGTGAGCGGTTTTGAGTTTATGCTGCAGGATAAGCAGGGTCGCCCGCTGGACCAGCTGGGTAATAATGCCTGGGCTTTCATCGGCGCTTTGATGCAAAGAAAAGAGATCGGTGCGGCCTTCACTACCTTCTCCGCAGGCAACCCCCAATACAAGGTGGAAGTGGATAATTTTAAGGCTAAACAATTAGGCGTATCTATTAACGACCTGATGCAGACCTTGCAGATATATTATGGTAGCAGCTATGTTTCAGACTTCAACCGTTTTGGAAAGTACTATCGTGTTGTAGCACAGGCTGATGTGCCCTATCGCACGGATATCCACTCGCTCGATGGTATTTACGTGAAGAATGATCAGAGTGAGATGGTGCCGGTGAAATCAATGGTGTCGCTGAAGCGTGTATATGGCCCTGAAACGGTGACCCGCAACAACATGTTCAATGCCGTGACCATCAACGGTACACCCAAGCCGGGTTATAGTACAGGCGATGCCATCAAGGCCATTGAAGAGACAGCAAAACAGGCATTGCCGCAAGGATATGGGTACGAATGGACCGGCGCCACCCGCGAGGAGATCAGCGCCGGCGACCAGCAGATCTACATCTTCCTGCTCAGTATCTTATTCGTATACTTCCTGCTGGCTGCACAATACGAAAGTTATGTATTGCCGCTCGCAGTTATCCTGACCATCCCGACAGGTATCCTGGGTGTATTTGCGTTCATCGGTTTTGCCGGTCTGGACAATAACATCTATGTACAGATTGGTATGATCATGTTGATAGGCCTGCTCGCGAAGAACGCCATCCTGATCGTGGAATTTGCCGTGCAGCGGCGACGCAACGGTATGGGCCTCATCGAATCGGCGCTGGCCGGGGCAAGGGCCAGGCTTCGTCCTATCTTAATGACTTCATTCGCCTTCATCGTAGGTCTGATACCCCTGGTATTTGTGCAGAAAGGCTCCGCGGTGGGTAACCATTCCATTGGTTATAGCGCCATCGGCGGTATGTTGACCGGGGTAATACTGGGCATATTTATTATTCCTGTGTTGTATGTGATATTCCAGTTCTTACAGGAAAAAATAACCGGCCGTCCTGGTTTAAGGGTCTATGAAGAAGAGATGGAAGAAGAAGCAGCAACTGTATAAAGTAAAATCAAGGATTTATGACGCAATATTCAAAATATCTAATAGCTATACTCACGGCAGCTTCGTTTGCCGCCTGTAAGGTCGGAAAAGACTTTCAGCGGCCCGAAGTAGCCGTACCGGCTCAGTTCGGCAACGCTGCGGCAACGGACAGCACCATCGCCGATGCGCAATGGAGGCAGTTTTTCCCTGATCCCGCGCTGCAAAGCCTGATAGCCGAAGCGCTGAAAAGCAACTTCGACCTGCAGATAGCGCTGAAACGGATAGACGCCGCTTCCAGCTACCTGAAACAGGCCAAAGCACAGATGCTGCCTTCCATAACGGCTAATGCCACCGCCAATACCACTATTCCTTCCAAGAACAGCCTGAACGGCCTGAGCCTGGAAAATTTCCTGAAGACCAACCACATCGAGGATTATAACCTTGGCGTGGGCCTGAGCTGGGAGATTGACGTATGGGGTAAGATCCGCCGGCAAAAGGAATCGGCCCTGGCAACCTACCTGCAAACCTTCGAAGCTGCGAAAGCAGTGCAGACAGGCATTATCGCCAATGTGGCCAACAGCTACTTCAACCTGCTGATGCTCGATGCGCAGCTCGATATAGCCCGCAAGAACGTGTTGCTCAGCGACACCATCGTGCAAATGATCAAAATGCAGAAAACAGCCGGTGAAGTAACCGAGCTGGCAGTACAACAGGCCGTGGTGCAGAAGCAGAACGCAGAGCTGCTGGTTCCCCAGCTGGAGCAGGCAGCAGCCATCCAGGAAAATGCCATCCGCATCCTGATGGGGCAGATGCCCGGCAACATTACCCGGGGCGGTACCCTGGATAATTATCCCATCTGGGACAGCCTGCAGGCCGGCGTTCCCGCGCGTGTGATCGCCAACCGGCCGGACGTAAAAGCTTCCGAGCTGGGCCTGAAAGCAGCCAACGCCAACGTAGGCGCAGCCCAGGGCGCTATGTACCCGGCGCTGAGCCTTACCGCCAACGGCGGTCTGAACGCTTACGAGATCGGCAAATGGTTTTCCATGCCCAACTCCCTGTTCGGCACCGTGGCAGGCAATATCGCCCAGCCCATCTTCCAGCAGCGGCGCCTGAAAACCAACCTGGAAGTGGCCAAAGTTGAGCGCGACCAGGCGGTGATCCGTTTCCGCCAGAGCGTAACGGTGGCCGTGCAGGAAGTGTCCGACGCGCTGATCCAGCTGGATAAGCTGCAGGGCCAGCAGGATATTGCCGGCGCAAGGCTGCAAACCACGCAGCAGGCCGTGAGCAATGCCCGGCTGCTGTTCCGCAGCGGCCTGGCCAATTACCTGGAAGTGATCAACGCCCAGGGCAGCAGCCTGCAGGCGGAGCTTACGCAGGTAGACATCCGGCGCCAGCGCCTTACCGCAATGGTAGACCTCTACCGCTCATTGGGCGGCGGATTCCAATAAAAAGGAAGGGGATACCGGGGACAGGTGATAGTTGTTATTTTCGGAATCAACAGACAGGTTATACGGAAGAATGCAAGAACAACTGTCATCTGTCACTGGTTATCTTTCTTCATGAACAGGTTGTACCGGCAGGCTTAGCGGAAACGCGGTTTGCCGGTTTTTTTATGCCGGTGTATAAAATTGGCGCCCGCGCTTTTTAGGATATATTCATTTAAATTAGTAACCCTGAATAAAACCCACACCATATGTTTGATAAATTCTTTGAAAAGTACCCAGGTTACACCATCATACAAAAGGCCGAAGAAAATGTAGTGAATCACTTCAAAGCCAAATTGCCTGCACAGCTTATCGACTTCTGGAAGGCTTATGGGTTTGGGGTATTTATGAACGGCTATTTGAAGATCGTTAATCCATCAGCGTTTCAGACAGATCTTGATGATGCCTACGACAATGCTGATGGCGAAATTGTGATTGCAATCACCGCTTTTGGAGATTTCCTTACATGGACAGGCGATGCGGTCAGAGCGATCTACTTTAAGAATGGACATGAATCAATTATTGAAAGCGGGGATGATATGGAATGGTTCTTCGATATGGACCTGGCAGATGAAGGCTTTTTAAAAGATAATTTAAACGACGGGCATTTTTCTTCCGCAAAAGAAAGGCTGGGAGAGCTTGAATTTGACGAATGTTATGGCTATGTGCCGCTGTTGGCTATGGGTGGCCGGGAAAAAGCAGAAAACCTTCAAAGGGTAAAGTTAAAGGAACATATCGCCTTGATAAAACAAGCCGTTGGTAAAATCGGATAGTATGTGGCCCTCCTTAAAACACCAATGTCCCGCAAGCTGCGAGACATTATTGGAGAGCGGAGGAAGAGGGATTCGAACCCCCGGACCTGTTACAGTCAACAGTTTTCAAGACTGCCGCAATCGACCGCTCTGCCATTCCTCCGGCGCAAAAGTATAAATCCGGTTGAATTTAAAAAAATTATTTTTCGGCCCGGACTGGATAGAATTAATGAAATCCAATGCTGTAAAGGGTTTTGGTGCAATAAAAAACACCAAACCGATGCTTTTTCAGGGCTTTCCGGCATATTGGGCCATATGGGAACAAAAAAGATTGCCCGCCTCGGGGCAATCTTTTTTATGTATCGTCAATTCAAATCAATCCACTTCCCAATCAAATAAAGCCAACTCCGCCTTCGTCTTCGACTGCTGCGCTAACGCATACAACTCCTTCAACTTAGCCGTCCGCGCCGGGTCGGCCTTGCACCTGGTTGACATACACGCCGGGCAGGCCTTGCAGCGCCTGGGAAGAATTGGTGATGGGCCGGTTGGCCAGCGCTTTCTGATCCAGGGAAGCCACCGAACCGGTCAGGCTGGTCTTTTTCTGCTGCCCGTAACCGACTACCACCACTTCATTCAGCTCGCCGGCAGCGGGCTGCAGAATGATGTTCAGCGGGGCGGAGCCGGCAACGTTCACTTCATGCGGCTGGTAGCCGGTGAAGCTGAACACCAGGGTAACAGGCCCGTCCGGCAGCTGGAGGCTGAAACTGCCGTCTACCGCGGTAAGCGTGCCCCTGGAGGTGCCTTTCACCCGCACGCTTACGCCGGGAAGCTTTTCCCCATCGGCGCCGGAAACAGCACCGTTGATCTTTTTGTCCTGGTAAAAATAAAGAGCAGGAGGACTGTAGCTGTAAGCGGTGGTTGCTGCCCCGGCATATTGCGTCATGGCAAGGCATGCCGCTGCCAGGCAACATTTTTTTAATGTTGGTAACATAATGACATAAGAAATTTACTTCGCGGCGCACGCCTGATCAGGGCGGCGCGGCGATTGCGTGATGAATATTTGGTAAATTCCAACAGGAGGATCAAAAAAACAGGAGAGGATTTTTTCCGGCGCATTGATCTGCAATTTTTTCCGGTCCTGAAATTTTTTCTTTCCCGGTGAAAAAATGACAGTAAAAAAAGTCATAAAAATTCCCGTAAACCCTTTGGCACAGGACTTGAGCTGGCATTTCCGGAAGGCGATACAGCCCTTCATCGGATAGTATAAATAATAACTTTGGCAACAGTATTGTTTCACTATTAAATGAGGTTGATATGTCTGTCATTAAAAGAACCAGGGAGTCCTTTCCCGCATTATCCAATGTGCTCGACGATTTCTTCAGTCGCGAATTGTACAACTGGGGCCTTTCCAATTTCTCATCCGGCGGCTCCACCATGCCCGCAGTGAACATCAAAGAAACGGCCGATAATTTCGAAGTGGAAATGGCCGCGCCGGGCATGAATAAAGAAGACTTTAAAGTGCAGCTGGACGGTAATACTCTGTCTATTTCCGCTGAACAGGAATACAGGAACGAAAGCAACGGCAACTACACGCGCAAAGAGTTCAGCTACCAGGCCTTCCAGCGCACTATTATGCTGCCGAAAGACGTGGTGGACGAAGACAAGATCAACGCCCGCTACGAAAACGGCCTGTTGCGGCTTACCATTCCAAAGCGGGAAGAAGTGAAGAAAAAAGGGCCGCGTAATATTTCCATCGACTGACCGCCATGCCGGTCAACACTCTCCACCCCAAGCGGGTTCCATATAAATCATCCCTGCGGAAGGCAGCGCCTGAAAAGGAAGACTGCCTCTCCGTCAGGGCCAAATGGCAACCTGTACAGTAAAAGCTGCGCAATGAGACAGACGGGTGATGCACTTATTTAGCAGCCTTTTCCTGGCGCTCCTGCTCGTCTATCCTGAACGAAACCTTACAGATCAGTCCGTAAGTCGTTATCTTCCCGTCTTTTACATGCGCTTTGATATCCTTCACAAATATGGAGTCGATATTGTGGATCGTTTTGGAAACTTCCGTTACCGCATTCTGCAGCGCGTCTTCAATGCTTTTTTCAGAAGATGCAATGATCTCGATTACTTTAACTATCGGCATAACCTTGTTGTTTTGGTGATTAGAAAATAGGGTTTATCCCATCCACCTAAAACAAACCAAAGCGCACTTTTGTTTTATCCCCTGAAAGCCCTGGGGGTGGTCTGCTCGTTTTTCCGGAAAAATTTAACAAAGTGGGACGGGTCTTCGAACCCCAGGCACCAGGCGATATCGGAAATGCTCCAGTCCGTATGTTTCAGCAGTGCCCGCGCTTCGAGGGTGATGCGTTCAGCCAGCAGGCGGGTAGTGGTTTTGCCGGTGGTCTCTTTCAGTATCTTGTTCAGGTGGTTGTAGTGAATGTTCAGCTGGGCCGCAAATTCTCCCGGGGTGCGGAGCTTCACGCGCTGCATGGGCGACTCGATGGGGAACTGCCTTTCCAGCAGCTCCAGGAACAGCCCGGTGATCCTGTCTGCGGCATGGCTGCCGCCGGATTCCATTGGGGTAACGATGGCGGGGCGCAGCTTCAGCGCGGTATGGATCAGCTCCATCACAAGGTTGCGCAGCACGTCGTATTTAAAAACATAGTCGGACGCGATCTCCTGCATCATTTTTTTATAAATCTCCCTTACCTGGTTAAACTCTTCGTCGGAGAGCGACAGCACCGGGATGCCGCCGGGCTGGAAGAGGGGATAGGCTTTGAAGTTGCCGTACCCTTTAAAAAAATCTTCAGTGAACACGCAGAATTCCCCGGCCAGGTTCTGCGTAACAGGCGTCCAGTTGTATGGCACCTGCGGGTTGGCGAAGAGGAGCATGTTGTGCTCCACTTCCAGCGTTTTATCCGCATAGTGCACGGTGTTGCTGCCTGAAATAAGGCTGATCTTATAATAATCTTTCCGGCTGTAGGGCACGGCGGCTTTGGGGCCGGTAATGAAATCGGACAATGAAAAAACATTGAACTGCCCGATCTTGCCAATGATCTCGCTGGGCAAAATACCCAGCGAGTTCTTGTAGAATTCCGTCAGAGAAAGCGTCTTTTCCATTAGATCTTTTTAAATGGCCTGGCCGCCGGACACTTCTATCCGCTGCGCGTTGATCCAGCGGGCTTCTTCCGTGCAGAGGAAAGCCACCACGCCGCCGATATCGTCCGGCAGGCCTACACGGCCCAGGGCCGTGATGCCGGCGATGTGCCTGTTGATCTCCTCGTTATCTCTCACCGCGCCGCCACCGAAATCAGTTTCGATGGCGCCGGGCGCCACGGTGTTGGACCGGATGCCGCGTGCGCCCAGCTCTTTTGCCTGGTAGCGGGTCACCACTTCTATCGCGCCTTTCATAGCTGCGTAAGCGGAATAGCCGGGAAGCGAAAACCTGACCAGGCCGGAGGAGATATTCACGATGCCGCCGCCGTCTTCCAGCAGCTGCAGGGCCTTTTGCGTGAAGAAATATACGCCTTTAAAATGAATGTTGACCAGGGTGTCGAAATCTTCTTCAACCGTGCTGTCGAGCGGGGCGTAAACGCCAATGCCCGCATTATTCACGAGGAAATCGATCTTTTGCGCGCCAAAGGTTTTGGGCAATTCTTTTTCAAGCTGCGCGAAAAATGCGCCGAAGTTTTTCACATCGCCGGTATTCAGCTGGAGGGCCAGCGCTTTTTGGCCAAGCGCTTCAATAGCGGCTACTGTCTTTAATGCCTCTTCTTTGTTGCTGTTGTACGTAAGCACTACGTTCAGTCCTTTCCGGGCAATGGCAATGGCCATGTTCTTTCCGAGGCCGCGGCTTCCGCCCGTTACCAGGGCAATTTTGGGTGTCTGTGACATAATTCCTTTTTTTGACAAAGGTAAAACCGCACCAGGCGCGGAAATTGGTCGGTTTGAGGGTATTTATGGTAAAATTCAAATAATCGGGCGAAGGTAGCGCTGCCATGGCGAACATTTCAAAATGTCTCCCTTTTTTATACGGACGAATAACGGCGGCAAACTCAACTGTTGCTTTATTATCTTTACGCCGTTTTGAACCATCACTTTTATTCATGTCTGCAACAGGCGCGCCGCGAGGCAAACTGATACTGGCGGGGATCACCTTCGCATTTTTATGGGCTTCCGCGTCGGCCGCCACCAAGGTGGGACTGAGCGCGGTGCAGCCCATGGTGCTTTTTGTGCCGCGTTTTTTCCTGGCGGCGGCTATCATGCTGCTGATCTCACACGCCGGCATGAAAAAGAGTCTTCCCCGGGGAAAAGAATGGGGAAGGCTGGCCATATACGGGTTGTTTAATGTCTCCCTTTACCTTGGCATTTATGTAGTGGGTATGAAGGGCACTTCCGCTGGCCTTGGCGCACTGGCCACTGCCACCAATCCCGTGTTCATCAGCCTGCTGAGTGCCGTATGGCTCCGCAAGCCGTTGAAGCCGCTCACCATCCTGAGCCTCCTGCTTTGCCTGGCGGGCATCGGTGTGGCGGCATGGCCGCTGCTGGCAGACAGCTATGCTACTCCCATTGGCCTGAGCCTGGTGCTCACCAGCATGATCGCTTATTCCATAGGGGCGATCTATTTTTCCGCCAGCCATCTCGGCAGCCTGCATATTTTCACGGTCAATGGCTGGCAAACCTTATTCGGCGCGCTTTTCCTGCTACCGGTGATGATATGGGAATATGATCCTGCACAAAATTTGTTCAACCTCACCTGGTTGCTTTCCTCCCTCTGGCTCGTAGGGCCTGTATCGATGGTAGCGGTTTTGTTGTGGTTGTTCCTGCTGAAAGACAATCCTGTGAAAGCATCTTTCTGGCTTTTTCTTTGCCCCGTATTTGGCTTCGGCATCTCGGCCGTTCTTATGCGCGAGCCGCTTAGTTTTTTTACGCTGGCCGGCGTTGCGCTGGTGATCGGCGGGCTTTGCCTGGTACAGCTCCGGAGAAAATAGGCCGCTGTTCCTGATGGAGAGGGCGGAACAGCAGTAGCAGCAAGGGCTGCGGCGGTGTGTGAAATTGGCGTAACTTTATAGCAGTCGTGGATCTTTTAAACCCCCGTTGTATGAAAAGAGTGATCATGGCTGCTGCGGCGGTAACCCTGCTGGTATCTTCACTGGTCATTTCCTGCTCTAAAGACAGCGACCCCTGCATCAGATGCACTGCCGTATGCAATGGTGTTTCCAGCAGCGAAATGCGCGATTGCGGGGAGGATATCCAGGAGCAGGAAGCTGCTTTCAGGGCTGCCAATCCTGGTTGTACCATCAATTGTCAGCCGGAGTAAATTCCGCGCGTGCCTGGTTGCGGTATTCTTTCGGGCTGCGGCCTTTTTGTTTGCGGAAGAACTTGTTCAGGTGGCTTTCGTCCGTAAACCCGAATTCATCCGCGATCTCGTTGATCCTTTTGCCGCTGAAACGGAGGCGGTGTTCGATCAGCTTTGTTTTGTACCCTGCTATATATTGCTGCATGGTTTCATTCGCATGCCGTTTGAAATACCGTCCCAGGTAAGCGTTTGAGATCCCGAAATGCCGGCTGATGTGCTCCGCTTTCAGTTTCTCCGGCTCGTAAATATTCCCCTGTATGTATTGCAGGATGTTCATCGCTTTTTCTTCCGCCATCTCGTTCACGCTTTGAGGCAGGTACTTCGCAATGTTGCGGGCTACCACGATGATGAGCGTGTTCACCAGTTGCTGCACCAGCTCGCGGTTATACAGGTCGCGGTTCACATATTCCCGGATAATGGCTTCCACCAAAGGTTTCACAAGGCTCTTGTCCGTCTTGTTCTTCAGGATGCAGCCGGGCTGGTGGTTGGCGTTTTGCAGGATGTATTCAAGCCGCTGGATGTTCTCCGCCAGCAGGCCGCCGTTCTGGATGTAGATGTTGTTGAAGCGGAGGAAGAAGAATTCCGTGGTAGTGTGCACTTTGAAGGAATGGCAGTCTTCCGGTGTAATTAAAAACATATGCCCCGCGCCGTAATGGAAGTTGTTTTGATTGATGCACTGCACGCCCGTGCCCGAAACAACGTACACCAGCTCGAAGAAATTATGCTGATGCCCCTGCTTGGGGCATTCGTCCACCGTCACGAATTCGATCGAGAACGGTTCGTGGAGGTTTTCCCTGATCATGGTGTAAAACTACCGAATTATGTCAAACATGTACCTTTTTAAGATGTTTTTACGGTATAATTTTGTCATACAAACACATCCTGATAAATGAAAGCAATTCTCTTAAAAGCATACGGCCCGGTGGAAAACCTGGCTTACGAAACGATAGACACCCCTGCCATTGCGGAAGATGAGGTACTGGTGCAGGTGAAAGCCATCAGCATCAACCCGGTGGACGCGAAGACCCGCAAAGGCGGCGGAATTGCAGGGCGGCTGCAGGCGCCCTTTCCCTTTATATTAGGCTGGGATATTTCCGGCATCGTGACCAGCTCAAAGTCCACGCGTTTCAAGGCGGGCGACGAAGTGTTCGGCATGGTGAACTTCCCCGGTATCGGCAATGCTTATGCTGAATATGTGGCTGCGCCCGCTGCGCACCTGGCTCTGAAACCCGCCAATATTTCCCATGCTGAAGCCGCCGCGGCTACATTGGCGGCGTTAACCGCCTGGCAGGCACTGGTAACACATGCACCGATAACCCCGGGCCAACGTGTGCTGATCGGCGCTGCGGCAGGCGGAGTAGGGCATTATGCAGTACAGATCGCTAAATACCTCGGGGCGCATGTAACGGGTACGGCTTCGGCGGCCAACCGCGATCTTGTATTGTCCCTCGGTGCGGATGCGTTCGTGGATTATACAGCGCAGCCTTACGAAACCGTGGTAAAGGATATGGACTTCGTGCTGGAGCCCATGGGCGGAGATGAAATAGACCGTGCGCTGCAAGTGATCAAACCCGGCGGCAGCATTATCAGCCTGCCTTCCGGCCTGAATCAAAACCTGATGGAAAAGGCCGCGGCAAGGCAGATCAAAGGCATCCGGATGATGGTTGCCTCCAGCGGGGAGGATATGCAAAAGCTGGCTGAATTGCTGGAAAAGGGGATCGTCAGATCGCATGTATCCAAAACTTTTTCCTTTGAAGAAATAGCCGCCGCGCATACGCAGATCGAAAGCGGGAAAACAGCGGGAAAGATCGTGATCGAAATATAGGAAGAAGGTTGTTTTAGCCGGCTTGCCCCTTACTGGTGGGAGGCCGGCGGCAGAAAGGTTCCAGCCATTAGAAAAAGCAAAGGCCGTTTCCGGAAGGATGCGGCCTCTTTGTGCCCGGTTTTTCCGAACTTGTAACCGGTCAAAGTATATACGGTATGCCAAACAGAATAATTGAAAAGACGATCGACATCAACGCTACGCCCGCCAACGTCTGGCGCGTATTCACAGACCCTGCCGTAACCCGGCAGATGGGTGGTGAATACGTCAGCGGCTGGAAACCTGGCAGCGAATTCGGCTGGAAAGGGAAAGACGGTACGATGCTGACGCGCGGCATCATCCTGGAACTGGCGCCTGCAAAGCTGCTGAAACATAACTTGTCCGGGCCGGGCGATCCCGGGGCACTGCTTTCCACCATCACCTACGAATTCATCGAAAACGGCGGCGGAACGATGCTTTCGGCAACGGAAGAACTGCATTACGAAACAACGGAAGAACAGTTCAGCGAAGCGGCGGAGGGTTGGGATTATGCGCTTCAGGCGGTGAAAGATATTGCCGAAAAACTCTAAATGAGCCGCCCCGCTTAGCGGGACGGCTCATTCAATTTTACATATCCTGCATATTCTCCACGCCCTGGTTCTTCATGTTCCTGCGTTTGAACAGCGACATATCCATTTTGCCAAACCGGTAAGCGAAATTCAGCCGCAGTACCTGCGGATTGTTCAGCCGGTAATAATCCTGCGTAAAGCCCGGCCCTTCTGAATACTGGTCCGTTTTGCGGCTGCGGAATATATCGTTTACGCTGAGCGTCAATGAGGCGGCCTGCTCTTTCCCGAAAGTTTTTTTCACTGCTGCATCTACCCCGTAAAACGGCCGGATATATCCCTGCGAAGCGCTCTGCGCCTGGTTTGGCGGGCCAAAGCCCTGGTTGGTATTCACAGGCAGGTTGGTTTTACCCTGGTAGTCGGCAGACAGCTGGATGGTAAAGTGCTGCGGCAGCTTAAAATTGTTGTTCACCTTCGCAAACACGCTCCACAAAGGATCTGCGGCGCCTTCCGCGCTGATCTTTGAACGGTAGAGGTTTACGTTCGTGGTAAGGTCCCACCAGCGGGTAAGGGCATTTACGGCGGTAAGTTCCAGCCCGTATGTTTCCCCATGGTTCGCGTTGATGAAAGTGTTGATGTACGCTTCTTCCCCGGTGACAGGGTGGGTGCCTTTGGTGAGGTAACGGGTGATGAGGTGGCTGGTGCGTTTGTAATACGCGGAGGCCAGCAAGCTGTTGCTGCCTTTGAAAGCCTTGCTGTAAGCGAATTCCGCGGCATTGGTGAATTCCGGCACCAGGTCCGGGTTGCCGCGGGTGATGTTCAGGTTGTCTGTAAAATCGGTGTAAGGCGAAAGCTGGTAAAAGCTCGGCCGGTTGATCCTGCGGGTAAGGCTGAGCTGCAGCTCCTGCTCTTTGTAGAGCTTGCGGCTCAGGGCCAGGGAAGGGAAGAGGCTGAGCGGGTAATCGTTTTCGAATTCTTCGCCTGTATTGGTCAGTTTACCGGTGTAACCTGAACTTTCCGCCCTCAGGCCGGCCTTGTAGCTGAAAAGCCGCTTAACGGCCCCGGAAAGCGTAATGTAGCCTGCGTACACGTGGTTGGTGGTGGTGTAGTTCATGGAAGCGGCATGCACCGGTTCAAATTCACCGCCGGGAAAACGGATGAAGTTTGCGTTATCGTTCGAAACATCGGCCAGCTGCGCACGCAGTCCGGCTTCCAGCTTAGTGGCAGGGGTGAGTGGAGATACGTAATCCGTTTGCAGGATCAGCAGCCTGTTACTGGCCCCGAGCAGGTTCTTTTGCTGGAAAGCGCCTCCATGGCTGCTCCCGTTGGCTGTGATCAACCCGTCGCCGCTTACGTGGCGGTCGCTCCAGGTAACGTCTGCCGTCCATTCACGGCCGGGCTGGGGGAAGTTGTGCTTTATGCCCAATTGCAGGGTGGTGCCGTCTATCGTCCGGCCGGAGGAATAAAGCCTGTTGCCGTAAGCGCTTTGCGTGCCCGGAGGCAACAGGCTGTCTGTTTGTATATAAATGGTTTCACCGGGCTTGAACCTGCCGTGCATCTGGATGGCGGAAAGAGAGATCGTGGTTCTGTTGGATGCAAAGTAGTCGAGGCCCAGCTTGCCGAAAAGGAAACCGCCGTTGGTCTTGTTCTCATTCTGCTGGAAAATGTTCACCCGCGGTTCGCCGGACAGGTACCGGCTGGTAGTGCCGGTGGTGCGGTTCCTTACCTGGTTGGTCATGAACGTGGCGGAAAGATTGAATTTCCCCTGCCTGAGATTAAACATGCCGCCGCCGTTATAACCGCCGCGGCTGTCCGCCCCCGCCATGATATTGCCGTTATAGCCCGTCTGCCGGTTCTTTTTCAGCACGATATTGATGATGCCCGCATCGCTGGAGGCATCGTATTTCGCGGATGGATTGGTGATCACTTCCACGCTGGCAATTTCGGCGGCGGGGATCTGGTCCAGCGAAAGGGTAGTGGGGCGGCCGTCTATGTACAATTGCGGCGCGGCATTGCGGAGCTTCACATTACCGTCTATATCTACCTGCACGGAAGGTACGTTGCGCATTACGTCAGCCGCGGTGCCGCCGGCGGATACCAGGTTCTTGTCTACATGGAAGGTTTTTTTATCGAAGTCCATCTGCATGAGCGGCCGCGCGGCGGTAACGGTCACTGTCCGCAGCTGTTTTTCCACAGGGCTGAGTTTAATATTGCCGAGGTCTTTATCGAAAGCGCTCATATCCGGCATCCTGCCGGGAGCGCCGCCTGCGGGCCTGGTGGGAGCATTGGCGGGCGCCGGTACGCTGTTGTTGCCGGTTGCAGGCTTTCCCTGCGGATAACTTCCCGGCGGCATATTGATGAACGTAACATCCTGCTCATACCCGCTGAAGCCGGCAGCGGAAATCTTCAGCCTGAACCTGCCCATTATGGGCAGTTCTGCAAGACTGAATTCGCCATTGCCCGCGGTCACAGCGCCTTTCACCAGCACCTCACGGCTTTTACGCGAAACGGAATCGTATCTCTGTTGCAGGAAATACACGGACGCATCCGCCAGCGGCTTACCCTGCGCATCCGTTACTTTGCCATATACATGGCCGATATTGGCGGGCCTGCCGGGCATCTGCGCGGAGGCGCGTATTATAACGGCCAGGGTCAGGATCGTGATCAGTATTGTCTGTTTCATACATTAGGTTTTCAGCGAAGCTATCCCAATGAGGAAGGCAGGCGGGGGAGGAGTAGACAAGGCCCGCAATCTGCGCGACAAAACGGATGGATCCCGCCACTTCACGGATGGGCTGATGATGGTCTTTTTTTCTGCCGGTATGCTGTTACATCTGCACATTTACCGGTGTAGTCGTGCCATTTAGCCGGCTTGTATACAGAACCCCTGTGCAATGGCGGTTATAAGCCCTACGGGCCGTATCTTTATTGCCATGAAGCCAGTTTCCCGGTCGAGGTACATCAACATTGCGCTGCACGTGCTCATCTGGAGCGCGATGATACTCATGCCTTACGTGGTGTCCACGGCCCGCAGCGGCTACAGTATCGGTTCCATTCCCGGGCTGATCTTTTCTCTCTCCGGCTTCATTCACATGGCCATCTTTTACACCAACGCCTATTTCCTGGTCCCGAAGCTGTTCAACCGGCGTTTCTGGTGGCTGTATTTTATTTCCGCCTTCCTGCTTGCAGGGCTTTCCATTCCCCTCAAATGGCAGATGCTGGCCGCCTGGTTCCCTGATGTACAGAAGGATTTTACGCTGTACCGTTTTGTGTTCGCGCCTTCTTTCGCAATATTGGTGATCAGCTTTTTGTACCGCATCCTGGCAGACAGGATCAGTCATGAAAAAGAACAGAAGGAACGCCGCGCGGAGCAGATGGCCGCGGAGCTGAAATTTCTCCGTTCACAGGTGAGCCCGCATTTTCTTTTCAATGTGCTCACCAACCTGGTGTCGCTGGCGAGAAAGAAGTCGGACCAGATGGAACCCGCGCTCATCCGGCTGTCCGGCCTTATGCGGTATATGCTTTATGATACGCAGCAGCAGAAAGTGGCGCTGCAAAAGGAGATCGAATATCTCAACAGCTACGTGGAGCTGCAAAAGCTGCGTTTTGGCAGCGATGTGAAGATCGAGTATGAAACGGATATCCGCGAGGTGGCCTATGAGATAGAACCCATGCTGCTCATCCCTTTCGTGGAAAATGCCTTCAAGCACGGCACGGGTACTTCGGAAACGCCCTGGATCAGCATCCGGCTCACGGTAATCGAAGGCGTGATGGTGCTGGAAGTGAGGAACCGGTTCGAAACGCAAACGAGTAAAGACGATAGTTCCGGCATCGGCCTGCACAACGCGAAAGCGCGGCTGAACATGCTGTACAAAGGCAGGCACCGGCTTGAAATAAACGATCGCAACAAGGTATTTCACGTAACTTTAACGCTGCATCTCACATGATACGCTGCATTATTATAGACGATGAACAACTGGTCCGCGAGCTGCTGGAAGACAACATCCGGCAGATACCGTTCCTGCAACTGGTAAAGTCGTGCCGGAGCGCCATGGAAGCCATGGAAGCGCTGCAGTCCGGGCAGGTGGACCTCATGTTCCTGGACATCCAGATGCCGGGCCTTAGTGGCCTGCAATTCCTGCAATCGCTGCAAAACCCGCCGCTCACCATACTCGTTACCGCGTATGAAAAATACGCGCTGGAAGGGTATAACCTGCAGGTGGTGGATTACCTGCTGAAGCCCTTTACCTTCGAGCGTTTCCTGAAAGCCTGCAACCGTGCGGACGAGCTGCTGAAGCTGCGGCAGAAAACATCCGTTGCGCCTGTGCAGGACTTTTTCGTGAACGTAGAATACACGCAGGTAAAAATAACCGTATCGGATATCGAATACATCGAAGGGCTGAAGGATTATATCAAGATACACCTCGCTTCTTCCCCGAGGCCCGTGCTCACGCGCATGACCATGAAAGCGATGGAAGAGAGGCTGCCCGCGGGCGCTTTTATCCGTACCCATAAATCCTACCTGGTGGCCGCATCCAGGATCACGATGATCAAACGTGATCTCGTGTATATCGGCAAAACGGAGATCCCCGTGAGTGAATCCTACAAGGAAAATGTGACCCGTTTGAGCAACAGCTGACCGTTTCGTCTACACAATTACCCCTTGCGTCTACACGCCGGAAATACAGGCCGGCGTTGGTTTAGTTTTGTATCAGCATTAAAATTATTCACCACAAAAACTGACGATCATGGGATTCGCATTCATCATTTTATTACGGATACTGTTTGCCGCCTGTATGGTATTTATCATCGGGTATGTGTTCGGAGGGTTCTCCAAACGGCCGGTGCTGGCGAGGATCACTAAAGTGGCGGCCATCCTGGCTATTGTATTGTTCATCGGCACGAACGTGGCGATGATGCGCTTTGCCTTCGGCCATCACAACGGCAGGTACAGCGGCTGGCGCTGCGATGAAAGGGAATGGAGAGACGACCGCCGTATGCACGATAACCGGCATCAGCCTGTGCAGGAACCTGCCCCTGCTGTAACGCCGGCCACGCCGCAACCCGCGCAGGAGGCGCCTTCGCCGCCGGCGCAGTAACCTGTATTGTAACGGAAGACCTGTCGCGCGGGAGTTGCCTGCGCGGCAGTTTTTATTTGGAGATCTTTTCGTGCACCCACCGCGCCTCTGTTTCAGGCGTGCCGTCGTGCTCGGAGGTGAGCCTGCTGAAGGTGCATTGAGGCCAGTCGTAGGGCTGGCTCTCGTCGAAGTAAGGGCCTACCACGCCCAGCATCCAGCCTTTGCCTGCGGCCCAGTGCGGCGCGTTCACACGGAAGCGGAACACTTCGTAATGCACGAAATGCTGCTGCCCGTCGAAGTCGATGGTCACTCTTTTGATATAGGCCATTTCGTCGGGGATGGCGGCCAGTTCTGTGGGGAATTCCAGCCAGTTGGCGAGGTTGGCTTCGGAGGAATGTACAAGGCTGTTGAATTCAGGGGGGAAGATGTGTGAAAGATTAAAGTCTTTGAGCAGGGAATAAGCGGATTCGCGGGTGCGGACGTCTTTCACATAAGGGAGAACATCCTCCGTACCGGTGGGGACGCCGCTCTCCAGCTTGTCCAGCAGCGGACTGATCCTTTCAAATTTAATTTCCTGTGCCCGCCGGCTGGCTTTTTTGACAGCCACCAGCCGGTAAATAACAAATACGGCGATGGCTGCAACAATCGCAAGCAGGATGTAAACAAACGTCATCAGCGGGATTTACGGTAATGTAAGCATTCCTGAGCAGATTATATCTCTTCAGGCTCTTCATCTTCAAGGTTAGTGTCGTCAGGCACAGCAACGGGGCTTCGTCTTTCCCCGATCTGCTGCCGCCACATGGCGTAGTACAGCCCTTTGTGCTCTACAAGCTCATCATGGGTGCCGGTTTCGGCGATCTTTCCTTTTTCCAGCACAATGATGGTGTCCGCATGCATGATGGTAGACAGGCGGTGGGCGATCAGTACGGTGATCTGCTCACGCAGCGCGGAAATGTTGCGCACCGTGTCTGTAATCGCTTCTTCGGTAAGCGAATCCAGCGCGGAAGTGGCTTCGTCGAATATGAGCAGGCGCGGGTGGCGGATGAGGGCGCGGGCAATGGAAATGCGTTGTTTCTCGCCGCCGGAAAGCTTCAGCCCGCCTTCGCCGAGCCTGGTGTAAATGCCTTTGCCGGAGCGGTTGAGCAGCGCCGTGCAGGAGGCTTTTTCCAGCGCGGAGATGATCTCTTCGTCTGTAGCGTCGGGCTTTACGAACAGCAGGTTGTCTTTGACGGTGCCGGCAAACAGCTGTGTGTCCTGCGTAACGAAACCGATCTGCCGGCGGAGGGCGTTGTAACGGATGTCTTTGGCGGGCACGTCGTTATAGAATATTTCGCCGGCCACGGGCTTGTACAGGCCCACGAGCAGCTTTACCAGGGTAGACTTGCCTGAGCCGGAAGGCCCCACGAACGCAATGGTGTCGCCGGTCTTCACCGAAAAGGAAATATTGTCGATAGCATTGACGGTGGCGGTCTTGTGGCGGAATACCACCTGGTCGAAACGCATTTCCTCCAGTTCTCCGATCTCCACCGGCTCTTCCGGCCTTTCTTCCACGGGCCGCTGCATGAGGCGGTGGAACAGCTGGAGGGAAGCTTCCGCTTCGCGGTACTGGATGATGATATTGCCAAGGTCCTGCAGGGGCACGAAAATAGCGGTGGTGATGAATTGCATGGTGATCAGCTCGCCCGTGCTGAGGATGTTCCGGAAAATAAGCCAGAGCAAAATGAAGAGGATGGATTGTTTCAGCAGGTTGAGGGTGGTGCCCTGGAGGAAGGAAAGGGTGCGCACCTGCCGGGTCTTTTCCATCTCCAGGTCGAATATCTGCTGCGTAAAGGTCCTCAGCCGCCTGATCTCCGGGAAGGTAAGCCCGAGGCTTTTCACCAGCTCAATGTTCCGCAGCGATTCGGTGATGGCGCCGGAGAGCTGCAATGTTTCGCGGTTGATGGCCCGCTGCACGGATTTCATCCTTTTGCTCAGCAGCCCCGTAAGCCCGCCCAGCACCAGTATCCCGATCACGAACACGGGTATCAGCGCCCAGTGTTTGGTGATGGCGTACCATACCAGGAAGCCCATGCCCACAAGGGAAGTAAATAGGATATTGATGAATGCGTTGATGAACCGCTCGGTGTCCGTTCTTACTTTCTGCAACACGGCCAGCGTTTCGCCGCTGCGTTGTTCTTCATATTCCTCAAAGCTCAGGCGCAGCGTTTGCTTCAGCCCGTCGTTGAACACCTGCATGCCGAATTTCTGCACCACGAGCCGCATGAGGTATTCCTGGAACGATTTGGCGGCCCTGGCCAGCAATGCAATGGCGATGGCAATGCCCAGCCAGCGGATCACGCCGGCGATCAGCTCGGCTTCGGGGCGGGTAGGGGGCTGGGTAGTGTAATCGTCAATGATCTTCCCGAAAATAAGCGGGTCTATCATGATCAGCACCTGGCTGAGCCCCGCCAGCAGCAGCGCCCACAGCACGAGCCAACGGTGGGGTTTGAGGTAGTTCCACAGGATTTGCATCTTTAAATTTACGATGTTCGGTTATCATTTTTGGTGGCAAAACAAAGCCCGGCCGCCAAACGCAACCGGGCTTCTGAAAAATCATTTCCACAAACTTCAGCTGATACCCAGCAGCTCCACTTCGAAAATAAGCGTGCTATTGGGGCCGATCTGGGCGCTCACCTGGCGGTCGCCATACCCAAGGTCCGCCGGGATGAAAAAGCGCCATTTGCTGCCCTGCGGCATCAGTTGCAGCCCTTCCGTCCAGCCCTTGATCACCATGTTCAGCGGGAAAGTGGCGGGCTGGCCGCGTTTCACTGAGCTGTCGAACACCGTGCCGTCTATCAGCGTGCCATGGTAATGGCAGGTTACTTTACTCGTTGCGGAAGGTTTGGGGCCTGTACCTTCTGTGATCACCTCGTATTGCAGGCCGCTCGGCAAGGCCGTTACCCCCGGTTTCTGTTTGTTGGCTTCCAGGAAGTCCTGGCCGGCTTTCAGGTTAGCCGCCGCTTTTTCATTCTTCGCTTGGAAGAGTTTGTCCGCTATGCCCATGTTATTCTTTTTTGCAAAAGTAGGAAATCCACCCAGCATGCTGAAAGAAGCATAACAGGGCCGAAAGGATATTTTTGAAAAACACTATAAATTTATTGTTTTTCGATAAATATTTATTAATTTTGACTTGCACTATAAAACATGTAAGACAATGACAATAAAAACAGAATACATCCTTAAGGCCCTCCATCTGCTGTCATGGATAATTTTTGTCGGCCTTTCTATTGAAGCGTGCGGCTTCATCACCAATACCGTTGCTACCCTGGCGCTCGGCACGGAAGGCGCATCGAAATTCTGGAAAGAAATAGATCTGGCAGCGGTATACCACTTCAATGAAAGCCAGTATGTGACCCTGGCAAGCATTATTATTATTGTGACTGTGCTGAAGGCATTGATGTTTTATGTCATTGTGAGGATCTTCCAAAGTAAGCTTGATCTGTCGAAGCCGTTCAATGAAGCCATGCGGCGGTTTGTACTGATAATATCCTACATGGCGCTGGGTATCGGCCTGTTTTCTTTCTGGGGTGCAAAATTGGCTAAACAGCTGGTGAGCCAGGGCGTTAAGCTGGCAGATATACAGCATTTAAAATTAGGCGGCGCCGATGTATGGGTATTTATGGGTGTAACGTTACTGGTCATTGCTTTTATTTTCAAAAGAGGTGTTGAAATTCAAAACGAAAATGATTTAACTGTATAAGCTATGCCAATAATTGTAAACTTAGACGTGATGATGGCAAAGCGAAAAATGTCGTTAAATGAGCTGTCTGAAAAAGTAGATCTGACCCTTTCTAATCTTTCCATTTTAAAAACAGGTAAAGCAAAGGCTATTCGCTTCAGTACTTTGGAAGCCATCTGCAAAGCGCTGGATTGCCAGCCCGCGGATATCCTGGAGTACCGGCGGGATAGCCGGTAGCAGGGGTAAAGATCATCCCGAATTAACAGCGGCACCGGCAGCCATTCCGGAATTATTGTTATTTTGGTCCATAGCTACTCAAAACCTAACGATCAATTTATGGACTCAAGAAGGGAATTCCTCCGCAAAGCCGCGTTGCTCACGGGCGCCGGCGGCCTCGCCACCATGCTGCCGGACACCATCCGCCGAGCCATGGCCATCAATCCCGCCCCGGGCAGCACCTATCTCGATGCGGAACATATTGTGTTCCTCATGCAGGAGAACCGCTCTTTCGACCATTGTTTCGGTACATTGAAAGGCGTTCGCGGCTTCAACGATCCCCGCGCGCTGAAAACGGAAGGCGCAGCCAATGTTTTTTTCCAGAAGAATGAAAAGGGAGAATACTATACGCCTTTCCGGATGGACATTAAAGACACCAAAGCCACCTGGATGAGCGCCCTGCCGCATTCCTGGAGCGACCAGGTGGATGCCCGCAACAATGGCAGGTACGACCGCTGGCTGGACGTAAAACGCTCCGGCAACCGCGAATACAGGGAGATGCCGCTCACCATGGGCTATTACAACCGGGAAGACATCCCGTTCTACTACGCACTGGCAGACGCTTTCACCGTGTGCGACCAGCACTTCTGCTCCTCGCTCACCGGCACCACGCCCAACAGGCTTTACTTCTGGACCGGCACCATCCGCGAAGAGCAGCATCCCAACGTAAAAGCCAACGTCTGGAACTCCGATGTGGACTACGGCAAATGGGCCAAATGGAAAACCTTCCCCGAGGTACTGGAACAGCACAACATCAGCTGGAAGATCTACCAGAACGAGATCAGCGCGGGCGTAGGGTTTGAAGGAGAAGAGGATTCGTGGCTGGGGAACTTTACCGACAACCCGATAGAGTGGTTCACCCAATATCATGTGGAATACCATGAGCCGCACCTGGCCTGGCTCAGGAAAGTGAAAAAAGATATGCCCGCCGAACTCGCCGGTCTTGAAAAAGAACTGGCCGGCATGGAGAAAGGCGCCAAAGCTTATACCGACCGGGAAAGGAAGATCGCCAGGCAAAAAAGGGTGCTCCAATACGCCTTGGATACGTTGAAGCGCGTGGAGGAAAAACCTTTCCATACCCTGCCTGCC
The DNA here is from genome assembly GCF_052044405.1 of Chitinophaga sp. 22620. Taxonomy (NCBI): domain Bacteria; kingdom Pseudomonadati; phylum Bacteroidota; class Chitinophagia; order Chitinophagales; family Chitinophagaceae; genus Chitinophaga; species Chitinophaga sp. 22620. The sequence goes on from NZ_JBQEMV010000002.1 coordinate 1,137,325, forward strand.
ACCGAGCAGCAGCTGCATAAAAAAGCCTTCACCACCAACGCCGGCGACCCGGATTACCATGCCCTCTCGCGCCTGCAGTACAAAGACGGCGAAACGGAGCGGGAAGTGCAGTTGCCGAAGGGCGACATCCTGCACCAGTTCCGCAAAGACGTAAAAAGCGGCCAGTTGCCCGCCGTGTCGTGGATCGTGGCGCCGGAAAATTTTTCAGACCACCCCGGCGCGCCCTGGTACGGCGCCTGGTACCTTAGCGAAGTGATGGACATCCTCACGCAGAATCCCGAGGTCTGGAAAAAGACCATCTTCATTCTTACTTACGACGAGAACGACGGCTATTTCGATCACGTGCCGCCGTTTACCGCGCCGGCGCCGGGAGCAGGCAAAGTGTCTGCCGGCATAGACGCTTCGCTGGAATTTGTAAACAAAGATGCGCAGGAGCAAGGCAGCGGTGTGCGGGAAAGCGCCATCGGCCTGGGTTACCGCGTACCGCTGGTGGTGGCTTCGCCATGGAGCCGCGGCGGGTTTGTGAACTCACAGGTATTCGACCATACCTCCAACCTGCAATTCCTCGAACATTTCTTTAGCCGGAAGCTGAAAAAAGAAGTGCATACCGATAATATCTCCAGCTGGCGGCGCGCCGTTTGCGGCGATCTGACCTCCATCTTCAGGCCCTGGAACGGCGAAAAGATCAGCACGCCGGCTTCGCTGGAAAAGGAACGGTTCATTGAAACCATTCACAGCGCGAAGTTCAAATCTGCGCCTTCCAATTTTAAACCTGTTACGGATCTCACCGATGCCGCGAAATACATGCCGGAGCAGGAAAAGGGCGTACGCCCGGCCTGCGCCATCCCGTATGAGCTGAATGCGCACATCATTCCGCTTAAAGACGGCAAAACGCTCGGCCTTGAGCTGGAAGCCGGCAATAAAATATTCGGCGGCAAAAGCGCGGGCGCGCCTTTTAACGTATACGGCGCGAAAATGGAGAACCGCTCTTATGCCGTATCTGCTGGCGATACCCTTACGGATGAATGGAACGGGGAGGAGCTGAGCATATACGGGCCTAACGGTTTCTTTCGTTCATTTAAAGGCATAAGCGGCCAGCTGCCGCACCTGCTGCGGATCAGGGTGGAATATAAAGCCGGCGGCCTGGTGCTGAAGCTGCAAAACCAGGATAAAACACCTGTGCTGGCGCATATCGCGCAATCGCATGTTTCCAAAACAGAGAAAGTAAAAGTGGAAGAAACCAAGTCCATAACGATCAGGCTCTCCGGCACGCACGGCTGGTACGATATCTCGGTCACCCTTCCGGATCATAAGGCGGAGTACCGCTTTGCGGGGCATGTTGAGACGGGAAGTACCAGCTTTAGTGACCCGGTGATGGGACGAGTAACGGGATAAACAAATTCAAAGGGCCGGTCATTCGCCGGCCCTTTTTTATGGTGTTACCTGTATTTCCAATGCCTGACCTTCCCTTCCGCGATCTGCTCCACTGCCTGCGCCAGCCGCTTTTCCCTCGTGACCAGGGTTTTGGCTTCGCTGATCCAGTCTGAATAATCTTTTTTGTCGGAATAGTTCCAGCCATCCCATATCTTCTGAGCTGCTTTGTTTTCCTTCAGCGCGGCGGTCAGCTCCGGCGGCACCACCAGCTCCTTTTTGGCCGCAGGCTCTTTTTTTACTTTGATGCCCGCTTTGTTCAGCTTGTCCGCTTCCCTGAGATAGGCGATCAGCACTTTATCCGGAGGAAGGTCTTCCAGCGAGGCGATCTTCCCCAGGCTGCCCATGGCTTCCTTGTTCTCCAGCACAATAATACCCTGACTGTCTTCCAGCAGGCTGCCTTTCCAGAAACCGAAAGAGCAATGCTGCTTGAAAGCCGCCATGTTGCAGAGGTTATCCCCATGTGTCATAAAATGCGGGAAGCTCCATTTCATGGCTTCGGCGGCGTGCGGGCATGCCTTGTGCACCAGGTTGCGGAGGTGCTGCAGGATGGGCTGCGCAAAGGGCGCAGCTTTGGCGATATAGGCGTCTATGGGATCCATATTCTAATTTAAGGAAAATCCCTATCTTGTAGCAGGCCATATCGTGCGCCCCATGTGCATAACGAGATTTCCATCCGTATTTATACGCTATTATTCGGGAAGTTCTACTTGTCAGTCGTCGTGCTGCTAACTGTAAATTACATTCACTCACATAAAACCTCAAACTGTTATGAAAAGATCAAACCTCGTGCCCTGGCTGATCGTCCTGCTGCTGCTGGCGATCTTCATATACCGGGAACTGAACCGCAAAATTCCCGTTAGCGGGGAAAGGGTGAAGGAGCACGTGATCAGCATGAAAGAGGCCGAAGGTTATACCAAGGCCTTTGCCGAAGCCAAAGTTGCGCTAAGCCGCCAGCTGCAAAACCCCGCTTACCTGGACAGCAATTTTAACATGCCCCAATGCGAGCTCTTCAACAGGGACGCCATTGCCGCCATTCTCAACAAGCCCGGCGCAACCGGCCTCCGCGTTTACCTCGGCCTCAACCCGAAAAAGGAAGTATGTTTCGTACTGGTTCCGGTAACGGATAAAGGAAAAGACATCACCGAACGCCTCGCCATGGACTACAACACCTGGATACCCGGCATTACATCCGCCAGGGCAGGTTATCCTGACGATGCCGAAGCTATTGAGAGAGGCCAGCGTTGCCCGCATATGTGCGACCTGGAAAGCCCCCTAACGAATCCCTAGATCTAATCACCTGGAGTAACCGGTTGCCGAGATGAACCATACCATCGCTTCCATTTTATCTTTTTCAATCGTCATTCCTCTCATCATGGGGCTGGTACGGCTGAGCAGGATACGCATCAGCTACCAGCCCTTCCTGATCTTCATGCTGCTGGCATTTACCTCCGAGCTCGTAGGTTTCATCAGCGTGAAAGTTCTCCGCAGCAATTATGTTTCCACCAATATCTACACGCTGGTGGAAGCCGTCGTGATCGCGTATATCTTTTACGCCTGGGGCTTTTTCAGGGAGCACAAGATACTGTACTGGACGGTGCTGGCGCTCTACGGCGTGGTCTGGACGCTGGAGAACATCGTGTATGGCGACCTGGAAAGCCAGATATGTTCTTACTTCATTTTCCTCTATTCGCTCACCACCGTATTGCTCTCCATCAACGAGATCAACTATCTTATTGCCGAACGCGGCAACCTGTTCAGGAATGCCCGGTTCCTGATCTGCATCGGGTTCATCGTCATCTGCGTATACAGCCTCATCACGGAAGGCACCCAGCTGATAGACCCGGACAATGCCCCGCTGTCCAATAAGATCTTCACTTTTTATGTTTATATCAATGCATTTGTTAATATTGTTTATGCAGTGGCTGTATATTTCATGCCCGAAAGGGATGATATCTATTTTTCCAAACGGTTCAATGCATAATACAACCCCATGGAGAACAGGATCCTTTATATCACCATATTCCTCTCTTCGCTGCTGGCGGTGATCATCAGCTTTTTCATTGCCTCCATCATCCGCTACCACCGCCGTTTTATCCGCCTGCAAAGAGAACGCATCACGGCAGAGATCAGGTCGCTCGAAAATGAGCGGAAACGCATTGCCACAGACCTGCACGATTCCCTCGGCCCCCTGCTGTCCAGCGTAAAGCTCAACATCACCAGCGTGGAAGTGAACGACGAGCGCGACCGGCAGGTGATCAGCAAATCCACCAAGTACATAGACGAGATCATTACCAGCATGCGGCAGATATCGCACAACCTGCTGCCCAACACCCTGGAGCGGAAAGGCCTGGTAGAGGCCATCCGCGAGTTCAGCGGCCACCTCGGGCAGGAAGCGCTGCTGGAAGTGCACGTGTATGCCATGAATCCCATCACACCCAATGCCGGGCAGGACATCCATATTTTCCGCATCATCCAGGAGATCATTCACAACACGCTCAAACATGCCGGCGCTTCCCGGCTGGACATCGGGTTCAAGCAGGATGCCGAAGAGCTGCTGGTGCTGGTCAAAGACAACGGCAAGGGCTTCAACGTTCAAAAGGCCACCCGCGATTCCCAGGGCCTGGGGCTCAAAAGCCTGGAGATCAGGACAGACATCATGCATGGCACCATCAACATACGCTCTACGCCCGGCGAGGGCACCAATTATTACATCCGCATCCCGCGGCGCTGATATTTTACTTTCACCTTGCACATCCGCCGCGATACATCCTTTCCCCGGGATAAATAATTTGTATATTGTGCAGGCAACCATATTTTTCCGACCCTAAGCAATTCTCTTTCATGAAATACGATATCAGGCTGGTAGTGGCGGACGACCACGAGATCTTCCTGGACGGGCTGGCGCTTATGCTTTCCCGGCAGGAACACATCATCCTGGTAGGTCAGGCCTCCGACGGGCGCGAGCTGGTAGAGTTGGTGAACGCCGAAAAGCCCGATGTGGTAATGACCGACATCAAAATGCCGCGCATGGACGGCATCGCCGCCACCCGCCTGCTTGTACAGCAAAACCCCGATGTGCGGGTGATCGCCCTTTCCATGTTCGATGAGGAAGACCAGATCGTGGAAATGCTTGAAGCCGGCGCTAAAGGTTACCTGCTTAAGAACGCGGACAAGCAGGAGATACTGGACGCCATCGCCAGCGTATACGAAGACCGTGTGTATTACTGCAAAAGCACTTCCGCCAAGCTGGCGGGCATGATCGCCAAAAGCAAATTCAATCCCTACAAGCAAAAAGAAGTCATTACTTTCACAGACCGTGAGCAGGAAATTATCAAGCTCATATGCCTGCAGTTCACTGCCCAGCAGATAGGAGAGCGCATATTCCTCAGCAAGCGCACGGTGGAGGGCTACCGCACCCGGATACTGGAGAAGATGAACGTCCGTAACACCGCGGGGGTCGTGATGTACGCCCTGAAGAACAACCTGGTCAGAGAAGAAGACATCCTGTAAATAAAAGACACAACTAAAATCTAACATCTTCATGAGATCAACCTTCATTTTACTGGCCCTGCTGGCCTCCGGCGCCGCCTGTGCGCAGGACGCCGTTACCTACCAGCGCCCGCCGGCTGTAATCGAAGAGCTGTTGCTGGCCAAACCCACACCCGGCGTTAGCGTTGGAAGGAACGGAGAATGGCTGCTGCTGGCCGAACGCATTACCTTTCCAGGCGTGGAAGAGCTGGCCGAGCCCGAGCTGCGCATTGCCGGCCTCCGCCTGAACCCGCGCAACTTCAGCACTACGCGCGGCACTTACAGCAACAACCTGAAGCTGCAGAACATCAGGACCAAAGAGCTTTTCCCCGTAACCGGCCTGCCGGAAGGCCTGCGGTCCAACAGCCCGCAATGGAGCCCTGACGGGAAAAAGGCCGCCCTGGTGCATTACGGCCCGCAGCGTGTAGACTTATACGTGATAAGCGTGGAAACGAAGACCGCCGCCAAAATAAATACCGCCGCCCTCAACGCCACCTCGGGCATGACCTTCGCCTGGGTGGATAATAGCACCCTAGTATACAAAACAGTACCCGCGGGCACCGGCGCCCTGCCTGCCGTTCCCGCCGCGCCCAAAGGCCCGGTGGTACAGGAAAGCAAAGGGAAAGCAGCCGCTTCGCGCACTTACCAGGATTTAATAAAGTCCCCTTACGACGAAGCCCTGTTCACCCACATGGCCACTTCACAGTTTGTGCTCAACAACGGGCAGGGGGAGAAGAACCTGGGCGCGCCGGCTGTGATCACCAGCTTCAGCGTGTCGCCGGACAAACAATACCTGCTGGTGCGGAAAGTGGAAAAACCGTATTCCTATCTTGTGCCCATGTACGGTTTCCCGCACAGCTGGCTGGTGCTGGATATGCAGGGGCGTGAAGTGAAAAGCCTTGCAAAGAATCCTTCCTCCGAAGGCGCGCCCATCGGCTTCGACGATGTGATGGACGTGCCCCGCAGTTTCTCCTGGAAAGACGACGAGCCGCATACCGTTACCTTCGCCAAAGCGCTGGACGGCGGCCTGGGCAAACAAAAAGCCGAATACCGCGACGCGGTGTATGCCGCCGACGTAACAGGTAACGATGCGCCGAAAGAACTCTTCCGCACCAAACGCCGCTTCGACGACGTGACCTGGGGCAATAAAGAAGTAGCCCTGGTATACGAATCCATGTTTGCAGACAGGCGCGAACGCATCAGTATTTACAATCAAACCACCGGCCGGCTCGATTCGCTGTTCGAAAAAAGCAGCAACGATGCCTACAGCGATATTGGCAGGCCCTTCACCACCCGCAACCAGTACGACAGGCAGGTGCTGTTCATTCAAAAGAACGGCGATCTGCTCATGCGCTCACAGGGCTCATCCCCGGAGGGAGACATGCCTTTCGTGCAGAGCTACAACCTGAAAACCGGGAAGGGCGCCATCCTCTGGCGCTGCCCGGCCAACACCTACGAATACGTGGTGGAAGCGCTGGACCTGGAAAAGCTGATCATGCTCACCTCCCGCGAAAGCCAGGCCGAAGTGCCCAACTACTACATCCGCGACCTCCGCAAACGTTCGCTCATGGGCACGCCTGTTACGGATTTCACCAATCCCTACAAAGCGATGGAAGGCGTTACCAAACAAAAGATCTCCTACAAAAGGGAAGACGGCATCAACCTCACCGGCGACCTCTACCTGCCTAAAGGCTACGACGCCAAAAAGGATGGTCCGCTGCCGGTGCTGATCTGGGCCTATCCCCGTGAATATAAATCCGCCGCGGATGCAGCACAGGTGAGAGGCTCGCGTTATACGTTCACCCGTGTGGGTTATGGCAGCCCCATTTTCTGGGTCACGCAGGGCTACGCCATCCTCGACAATGCTGAAATGCCCATCGTAGGCGAAGGCAACAGCCAGCCGAACGACCATTTCATTCCCCAGCTTTACCTCAACGCCCACGCCGCCATCCAGGCGCTGGCCAAAATGGGGGTGGGAGACAGCAATCGCGTGGCCGTAGGCGGGCATAGTTACGGTGCGTTCATGACGGCTAACCTGCTTGCACATACGAAATTGTTCAGGGCAGGCATCGCGCGCAGCGGCGCTTACAACAGAACGCTCACTCCCTTCGGCTTCCAGGCGGAAGAACGCACTTACTGGGAGGCGCCGCAAGTGTATTTCAACATGAGCCCTTTCAGTTTCGCCGATAAGATCAAAACGCCGCTGCTTATGATCCACGGCGAGCTGGACAACAATCCCGGCACATTCCCCATCCAGAGCGAACGGCTGTACAATGCCGTCAAAGGCCACGGCGGCACTGTGCGTTATGTGCAGCTGCCGTTTGAAAGCCATGGTTATTCCGCCCGGGAAAACCTGCTGCATATGCTGTGGGAGCAATCGCAGTGGCTGGATACCTATGTAAAAGGAGTGCGGTAAATACTTTTTGAACTTTTCCTGATTGACAGTTGCCTGATCTTCCGGCAACTGTCTTTTTTTTATGCTGTTTCAAAGGTTTTGGACCGTATTATCGTCCAATCAATCAGAAATACAACCAAAGTATGCGGCATGCATTGATCTTTACATTGCTTTTACTGACCTGCGCGCAGTTATCTTTTGCGCAGAATCTCGTGCTGAAGGGTGTGCTGAAGGATAAAGGAGATAGCACGGCGCTGAGAAACGCCACCATCAGGCTAAGTTCCCCGGAAGACGCCGCATTCAAGAAACAGGCTATTACCGACAAAGACGGCGCTTTCGAGATCACCGGCCTTTCAGCGAAACCTTATATAGTTACCATTTCATACGTAGGTTACGGGGAACTGACCCGGGCCATCATGCTGCAGGCGGAAACGCAGAACCTGGGCACCATTATGATGCCCAAAAGCAGCCGCGACCTGAAAGAAGTGGTGATCAAGGGCCAGGTGCCGCCCAGCCAGCAAAAAGGCGATACCCTGCAATACAATGCAGACGCCTATAAAGTAAACCCGGACGCCAGCGGGGAAGACCTCATCAAAAAGATGCCGGGCATTACCGTGGAAAACGGTACCGTAAAGGCGGGCGGAGAGGAAGTGAAGAAAGTAACGGTGGACGGGAAGGACTTTTTCGGCGACGATGCAGCCATGGCATTGAAGAACCTCCCGGCAGACGCCATTTCCAAAATAGAAGTGTTCGACCGCCAGAGCGACCAGGCCCGCTTCACCGGCTTCGACGACGGTAACGCCGTGAAAGCCATCAACATCGTGACCCGCGCCGAAATGCGCAACGCCCACTTCGGGAAAGTGTACGCCGGTTATGGTACGGACCAGCGGTATTCCGCCGGCGGCAGCGTGAACTTCTTCAAAGACAACAAACGCATTACCATCCTGGGTATGGCCAATAACGTGAACCAGCAGAACTTCTCCTCGCAAGACCTGCTGGGCGTGCAGAGCGCCGCTTCAGGCCGCGGCGGCCGTGGCGGCGGAGGTCCCAGGGGCGGCGGCGGCCGTGGTGGCAACTTTGGTGGCGGCGGTGGCGGAGGCAACTTCCTGACCGGCGGCCAGAGCGGGCTGAACAAGACCAACTCTATCGGGATCAACTTCAACGACAACTGGGGCAAAAAAGTGACCTTCAGCGGCAGCTATTTCTTCAATAACTCCAACAGCAGCAATACCGAGATCACCCGTACGCAAACGCAGTTCCAGAAAGGCGTTCAGCTGGAGAACGATACATCCCTGAGCGGCAGCCACAACTACAACCACCGCTTCAACGTGCGCCTGGAATATAATATCGACTCCAACAACGCGATCATATTCGAACCGAACATCAGCTTCCAGCAGAACGACCGGTTCTCCAATTCCATCGGCAACACTTTTATGTCCGACACCCTGCTGAGCAGGAACCTGAGCGGTACCACCAGCGAAAATTCAGGCTACAACCTGAACGGCAACCTTACTTTCCGGCATGCCTTCGCCAAAAGAGGCCGCACCATCACCCTGGGGCTGAGCGCCAGGACCAACGACCGCACCGGCGAATCGTTCACCAACAGCGACCTGGTGTACCCCGGCAGCCCGCTGGATAATGATTCCCTGCGCCAGCGCGTAAGGCCGCTCAGCGACGGGCAGAACTACGGCGTGAACGTGGCCTATACCGAACCTATCGGCAAATCGGGCCAGCTGCAGGTAAACTATAACCCTAACTGGTCCACCAACAACTCCGACCGCCGGGCATACCAGTACGACTACTCCGGCAAGGACTACAACATCCTGGACCCCGAGCAGTCCAACATGTTCAGCAACCGCTACAACACCCAGTCCGCCGGCCTCAGCTACCGCCTGGGCAACCGCGACAGGATGCTGATGGTGGGCGTGAACTACCAGTATGCCGAAATGGAGACCAAAAGGGAATACCCCACGAAGAACTACGCCACACAGAGCTACCAGAACATACTCCCCAATGCCATGCTGATGTACAAGCTGGGCGAATACAGCCGCGTCCGCGTGTTCTACCGGGCCAGCACCAACCAGCCCGGCATCGACCAGCTGCAGGACGTGTATATTTATTCCGGACTCACCAACGTATCTATCGGTAACCCAAGCCTGAACCCGCAGTTCGGGCACAGTGTAATGGGCCGGTACAACTACACCAATACCCAGAGCGGGCAGAACCTGTTTGCCAACGTAAATGTGCAGACGAACAGCAATTACATCGCCAACGCGATCTATACGCCCACCAACGGTAAAGATTCCCTGCTCACCCCCGTGGACACACTGAAAGTGGGTGGCAGGCTTTCCAAACCGATCAATATGGACGGGTATTTCAGCGGAAGGACCAGCCTTACCTGGGCCATGCCGGTGAAATTCATCAAATCCAACCTGAACGTGAACGCGGGCGTAGGTTACAGCAAGATACCCGGGGTTACCAACTCCCTGGCGGGCTTCACCCACAACTACAACTATAACCTCGGCGCGGGCCTGAGCAGCAATATCAGCGAGTATATCGACTTCAACCTGTCGTATAACGCGCTCTTCAACGTGGTGAACAATACCATCCAGCCCGAGAACAACAGTAACTATTCCACCCACAACGCCAGCGCGAGCATCAACCTGCTGTCCAAAAGCGGGTTCGTGTTGCAGAACGAGCTCAATTACACCTTTACTAAAGGACTGGGAGAGGGTTTCGATCAACGTTTCGTGCTGTGGAACGCCAGCGTGGGCAAAAAGTTCCTGAAAGAGCAGCGCGGCGAGCTTCGCCTCTCCGTATTCGACCTGCTGAAACAGAACCGCAGCATCAACCGTACGGTGAACGGGCTGGACATTGTGGATGAGCAGAACTCCGTTCTCACCCAATATTTTATGCTTACTTTTACTTACCGGTTGAAAAACTTTGGTAAATTGAAAGTACCCGAGGGCGGCGGAGAGCAGCGCCGCTGGAACCGCGAAGGCAGGGGAGACGGCCCTCCGGGCGGAATGGCCCCCGGTGGAATGGGCGCTCCCGGCGGTATGCGCCGCGACTTCTAATGCCGTTTTAACATCTATATGCAAGTAGCTTGACGGATATCATAGCACATCTGAAACAGGGCAGCGAAGCCGCCTTTAAGGAACTGGTGGCTCAGTGGAAGGGCATGGTGTACAACACCGCCCTCGGCATCCTGCAAAATGAAGCGGATGCGGAGGATGTGTCTCAGGAAGTGTTTATGCAGGTGTTTGAATCCATCGGGACCTTTAAAGGAGAATCACAGATATCCACCTGGCTGTACCGCATCACGGTCACCAAATGCCTTGATTTCCTGCGTAAAAAGACGCGGAAAAAGCGCTGGGGGAAAGTATACAGCCTCTTCGGGGCACAGAATGAACTGGTGATCGACCCCCCTGATTTTCATCACCCCGGGGTGGAGCTGGCCAATAAGGAAAGGGCCCAGCTGCTCTTCAAAGCCATTGCCCGCCTGCCGGACAGCCAGAAGGCCGCTTTCGTGCTCAACAAGCTGGAAGGATTGAGTTCCAAGGAGATAGCCGGGATCATGGACGCCTCGGTGTCTGCCGTGGAAGGGCTGCTGCACCGCGCCAAGCAGAACCTGCGGGACCAGCTGGAGGATTATTACAGAAATAAGGATTAAATACAAGTATTCAGCATAATTATCGTCTAAATTAAATACAGCGATTATGAAAGCGAGACGCGACATAGAACAGGAAATAAACAGGACGCTCGGCAGCCTCGACGGAGTGCAGCGGGCGGAGCCGGGAGATTTCTTTTTTACCCGTCTCCAGGCCCGCCTGGCGCGTATAGAGCCAATGGACGCGTGGGAGCGCTTTATCAGCGTCATTGCCCGCCCCTCTATCGCATTTTCCGCCCTGGCGCTGATCCTGGCCGTAAACGGCATCATGTTCGCCATGAACCTGCCTACCGCTGAGCGGCAGGAGCAGGCAGCCCTGCAGCAGGCGCTTGCAGATGAGGAATACCAGTTCGGTATCGCCAATTTTTATGAGCTAGAAAAACTGGAACAATAATGAGGGAAACATTCGTGCGGAATAAAGTACTGAGCGTATTGGTGATCATCCTTTTGCTGACGAACCTCCTCCTGCTTTTTTTCTTTGTCTGGAACAAACCCGCAGACCCTGCCAGGACCAGCAACCGGAGCCGGGGCGGGGAAGTGATGCAGCTGCTGGAAAAGGAAGTCGGTTTCAGCAAACAACAGCTGGACCAGTATAAGCAACTCAAGGAGCAGCATTGGGAGCGTATGAAAACTTCCTTCGGGGAGCTACGCACCGCCAGGGATAATTTCTATAAGCTCCTGAACGAAAACTCCGTGGCCGATTCGGTGATCACGGCGGCAGCCGACTCTATCGGCTCCAGGCAGATGGAGATAGATGTGCAGACCTTCCGGCACTTCCGCGAAGTGCGCGGCCTGTGCACGCCGGAACAGTTACCGCATTTCGATTCTGTAGTGCAGCACGTGATGAAAAAGATGAACAACTACAGGAAAAGTCCTCCCAAAGAAGACAGCCTGAAAAGATGACCATGAGCATTTAAAATATAATACTCCAAAACCCTTAAACAATCACAACATGAAGAAACAGATCCTGTTCGTGCTGGCATTTCTGCTGGCAGTGAACGTAGCGGCCTTTGCCCAGCAGGGCGGGGGAAACGGCGGTCAGCGCCGCACCGTTGAAGAACGCGTAAAAGCAACACTGGAGCGCCTTACCACCGAGCTGCAGCTGAACAAAGACCAGGTTACCAAGCTGGATACCGTGTTCACCAAGTCTTTCAAAGACATGCAGAAGGCGCGCGAAGAAGCCCAGGCAGGCGGTGGCCGCATGGACCGCGAAGCGTTCCAGAAAATGAACGCCGAAAGGGATGAGAAAGTGAAAGGCATTCTCACCGAAGAACAATTCAAAAAGTACAAAGAACAGATGGAAGCGATGCGCCAGCGTGGTGGTAACCGCGGCGGTGGCGGCGGAAGCAACTAACGTTCCGTTAAAGATCGTGGCCGTATTATACTGCAAATAACTTAGAAGAATGCACGCAGTATAGTACGGCTTTTTTGTGCCCCGAAATGTTGTAATTTGCCGGCGATATGTTGCAATTCCTCAAAGACCACTGGCAGTCCATCGGCCTCATTATCCTTTACAGCCTCACATTCCTGGTAGCTATCAAAGCACTGCTCGAAACACGGTCCACCGGCAAAACGCTGGCGTATCTTCTCCTGCTCTTCTTCCTTCCCGGCTTAGGCATGATCATTTACCTCCTCATCGGCGTGAACCGCAGGATCAACCGCATCTATAGCCGCAAATGGATGAGCAATGTGCGCCTCAGCGAGCGGTTGCAGGAATACCTCCGGCAGGAGAACCGGCAGACCCTGCTGGAGCACCCGGACCTGGTGACCAACAAGAGCAGCATCGCGCGGCTGCTGTTCCGCGATTCGCTGTCGCCCATCACGCCGGACAACGAGGCCATTCTCCTGATCAACGGCGATGAGAAGTTCCCTTATCTCCTGGATGCGCTCCGCTCCGCCAAACATCATATCCACCTGGAATATTACATTTTTGAAGAGGACACCATCGGCATAGAAGTGATGGAGGTGCTGAAACAAAAAGCAAAAGAAGGGGTGGAAGTGCGTTTCATTTACGATGATTTCGGCAGCTCCGACATCAACCGCCGCTTCCTGCGCCAGATGCGGGCCGCAGGAGTGGAAGTGTTTCCCTTCTACCGTGTGCGCCTGCTGGCCAACCGGCTGAACTACCGTAATCACCGCAAGATCGTGGTGGTAGACGGGCATACCGGTTTCGTGGGGGGCATCAACGTGGCGGACCGTTACCTGAACGACCCGAAATACCGGGCCAAACACCCGGAATGGCCCTTCTGGCGCGACACGCATCTTTGTATCAAAGGGCAGGGTGTGCATACCTTGCAGTTCCTGTTCATGGGCGATTGGAACTTTTGCGCCGAGGCAGACCTGCCTATTACGCAGGACTTTTTCCCGGACATACCCGTTTCCGGTAAAGACCTGGTGCAGATCGCCGCCAGCGGCCCCGATTCAGAGCGTTCTTCCATCATGCTGAGCTACCTGGCGGCCATCAACCAGGCGCAGCGGTCCGTATACATTACCACGCCTTATTTCATCCCCAACGAGGCTATATTTAACGCTTTGCAGCAGGCGGCACTGTCTGGCGTGGACGTGCGGCTGCTGGTGCCGGGCATCAGCGACAACCGGGTGGTGAACAAAGCGGCGGAATCCTTTTACGAAGACCTGCTGGCCACCGGCGTGCGGATATTCCGTTACAACAAAGGTTTCGTGCATGCAAAAACCATGGTGGTGGACGATAACCTGACGGTGGTGGGCACGGCGAATATGGACATCCGCAGCTTTGATTTTAACTTCGAGGTAAATGCTTTTGTATATAGCAAAGAAGCGAACTGGAAGATGTCGGAGATATTTTTGCAGGACTGCCTGTACAGTAATGAGCTGCTGCTGGACGACTGGCGGGCCCGCGGCCGCTGGACGCGGCTGGGGGAGGCCGTGGTAAGGCTGTTCAGCCCGTTGTTATAGGTGGCCGGTATTGTTATATCCGCACCGGGAACGTTGCCTGTGGCGGGTTCCGGGCTCTTTTTTAAAGCTCCGGGGAAGCGGGGACGGGTTTTGCCGGCTGCTTTTTCCTCCTTCTGAAAAAAATAGATCGATATATTTCGATATTTCAAAAAAGTACCTATATTTGCACCATGATCATAGACGAAGCGATGATAGTGAAGGCGGCGAACGCACTTTCAGATAAACACCGGATGGCTATACTTATGCAGATAGCCAGGCAGGAGTGTAGTATCTGTTGCGGCGCCATCCAGGATCTCACCTGCCTGTCACAACCCACCGTTTCGCATCATATCAAGATATTGGTAGACAGCGGGGTGCTGATCAGCACTAAAGAGGGGCGCAACGTGAACCTGACTATCAACCGGGAGATGATGAAACAGTTGTCTATGTTCTTCCTTCAGCTCAGCTGACCTTTTTTTTGCTTAAAAATATCGAAGTTTTTAAATAAATCAATACGAATCACAACACTCACCATCAAACACACACCATGAGCACCTTGAAAGATAAAGTAGCGGTAGTAACGGGCGGCAACAGTGGGATAGGCCTTGCTTCCGCTGAGGAATTCATAGCCAGGGGAGCGAAAGTGGTGATCACCGGGCGCAACCGCGATGCTGTAGAAGCGGCTGCCTCCGCGCTGGGAAACGGTACACTGGGCGTGACCGCAAACCAGGCGAGCATCACAGACTCCGAAGAGCTGGTAAACACAGTGAAGGAACGATATGGTAAAGTTGACGTGCTGTTCGTCAACGCCGGCATCGGCGCCTTTGCAACTGTGAACGACGTAACAGAAGAGCAATTCGACGAAACGATGAATGTGAATTTTAAAGGAGCATTCTTCACCATTCAAAAGTTCCTGCCGCTGCTGAACGACGGGGCTTCCATTATTCTCTTATCCTCCGTGAATGCTTTCACCGGTATGCCCGGCGCAAGCGTTTACTCCGCCAGCAAAGCTGCGCTCAACTCACTGGGCCGTACGTTGAGCCGCGAGCTGGCATCCCGTGGGATCCGTGTGAACACGGTGAACCCCGGGCCGATCAAAACGCCCATCCTGGCCAAAGCCGGCCTGGATGAAGCAGGCGTGGCTTCCTTCCATCAAAAATCCGCGGAGCGGGTGCCGCTTAATCGCGTCGGTGAATCCGCAGAGGTTGCAAAGCTTATAGCATTTCTTGCTTCCAGCGATGCATCCTTTATCACCGGCGCGGAATATAACATCGATGGAGGGATGACAGTACATCAATTATTGGGTTAAAAAAGTAAGACTGCATATTTTCATTATCCGTTGTAACCCGATGCGTTAAAAACAAATTGACAAAAGCATCGCCGGGGTGGTTTCGCACCACTCCGGCATTTTCAAAAAGCGTTCATCAAAATTTAACCAATTGCCTAACTTTAAGCTGTAAAACCATGCTATATGACTGTAAAGGAACCGTCTTCGTTATACACCGTGCGGTTTAATGACTGCGATCCGTTCGGGCATCTGAACAATTCATCTTATATCAATTATTTTATGAACGCCAGGGAAGACCACCTGGCGGAGAGTTACGACCTTCACCTGAAGGACTATGCTGCAAAGGGATTGGGATGGGTGGTCACCCAGCACCAGATCTCCTACATCAAACCCGCTTTCGTGGCGGAAAAAGTGCATATCCATTCACGCGTGCTGGAATTTTCCAACCATCACATCCTCGTGGAAATGTGGATGACGGACGAGCAGAAAAAGAAAGTGAAATCCTTTCTCTGGTCCAGGTTCGCGCACATCGACCTGAAAACAGGCAAACGGGCGGAACATGATGAAGCGCTGCTGAAGCTCCTGGACGAGATCCGGGTGGAGCACAACGGCGTAGATACGTTTGACCAAAGGGTGGGAGCGGTGCTTCAATCCTTTTAACCCCTCAAGATACTTTAGTAAACAGTTGTAGGTAACAGCCGCCGGGGTAATCTTGCTCCGGCTTTTGTTTTTATGAATGATGTACTAATTGAAAACCAGTGCTTTGAATTTTATTTCCCCGATCATTTGGTGATTTGAATCCTTTGCCTATCTTTGCATTAACCAAATGGTTAAACAGTTTAGTTAGATCATGCAAACGACCAATACCACCGAACAACAGATCATAGAAGCTGCCAGGAAAATATTCATGCAGAGGGGGCTCAGCGGCGCCCGCATGCAGGATATAGCGGATGAGGCCGGTATCAACAAAGCCATGCTGCATTATTACTACCGCAGCAAGGAAAAGCTTTTCGAGATCGTGTTCGCCGAAGCGGTGCAAATGCTTCTTGGCAGGGTCAACGCCATCTTCGCCGGTGAAATGCCCTGGAAAGAAAAGATCGTGGCGGCGATAGACAACTATATCGCCTCCCTCAGCGAAAATCCTTACCTGCCGCTGTTCGTGCTCCATGAAATAAACCAGAACCCTGAGCGGCTTGTGCAGCAATTTCTCCACGGCCCCCTCTTTCCCAATCTACGCGCCTTCATGATGGAACTGGCCCAGGAAGCGGAAAAAGGAAATATCAGGAAGGTGGACCCGTTGCAGCTCATGATCAGCATTATTTCCATGTGCGTATTCCCGTTTGCCGCCAAACCGTTGCTCAGTGGCGTGTTCCAGATGGATGCCGCCCGGTTCGGCGCCTTCATGGAAGAAAGAAAAAAATTCGTCAGCAGCTTCGTGCTTCATGCGCTGGAGCCCTGATATTTTTTTGTTCCGCAATTAACCAAACAGTTAAATAAAAGAGTTAGTTATGAGATCGTTCCTTCCGCTGCTTTTGCTCATGGCTTGTTTACAGGCTTCCGCGCAGCAGCCCTTTACGCTGGATTCGGCCTGGGCCGCCGCCCGGCGCCATTACCCGCTGCTGAAGCAGCAGGAAGTGACGGACCAGGTGACCGCCCTCCAGCTCCGCAACATCCGGACGAATTACCTGCCGCAGGTAGAGCTTAACGGCAAAGCCACTTACCAGTCAGACGTAGTGACCATCCCCATCAAGCTGCCGAACGTGGACATTCCCACGCTGCCCAAAGACCAGTACAACGTAACGCTGGACGTGAAGCAGGCGATATACGACGGCGGCGCAACCAGCAGCCAGCGCGAGCTGCAGCTGGCGCAGCAGCAGGCGGAAAAACAAAAAGTGGAAGTGGAAATGCACAAGCTCCGCCAGCAGGTAATGCAGGTGTTCTTCAACGCCCTCATCTGGAACGAGCACATCGCCGCCCGCAAACAAATGATGGACGAAGTAAAACAACGCATGGAACGCCTCCAGGCCGGGGTAGACAATGGTACCGTGCTCGCCAGCCAGGTGGACATCCTGAAGGCCGAGCTGCTGAAAGCGCAGCAGCAGCTGGACGAAGCGACTACCGGCAAAGCCACCGCGCTCAATATCCTCAGCCTGCTAACGGGGAAGGATATACGTGAAATGGAAAACCTCCGGCTGCCGCAACCCGCGGGCAATCCGGATCAAAACCTCCAGCGCCCCGAGCTGGGCCTCTACAGCCTGCAAACGGATGTGCTCCGCCGGCAATCGAAGCTCACCGGCACAAAAGCACTTCCGAAAGTGAGCGCCTTTGCGCAGGGAGGCTATGGCAGGCCCGGCCTGAATATGCTGGACAACCGGTTCGACTTCTACTACATCGGCGGCCTCCGCCTGCAATGGACGCTCTGGAACTGGCGACAGACCCGCACTGAGCGCGACATCCTGCGGGTGCAGGAACAATCCCTGCAATCGCAGTCGGAAACCTTTACGCTGCAAACCAGGTCGCAGCTGCTCCAGCAATCGGGCGAGATCAGCAGTCTTGCTTCGGCCATGGAAAAAGACAAAGAGATCGTGGCGCTGCGCACGAAAGTGAAGGACGTGTCCGCCGCGCAGCTGGACAATGGCGTGCTCACCGTGCACGATTACCTCAGCGACCTCTTCGCCGAAACGCAGGCCCTGATCACCCAAAAGACCCGCGAGATACAGTGGGTGTACGCAACTATCAATTACCAGGTTATTAAAGGATATTAAACATGAAAAGCACAACAAATCATATAAGGCAGGATGAACCGCGGGTTTCCGGCCTTCCTTTGAAAACGGCTCTCACGGCCATCGCCATCACTTTTGGCCTGGCTGCCTGCTCCAGCAACGACGATGTTGCGGATGCTTACGGCAATTTTGAATCCACTGAAGTGATCATATCCGCCGAAGCCACCGGCCGCCTGCTGAGCTTCGATGTGGAAGAAGGCGCTGTGCTGGCTGCCAACACACTAGTTGGCGGGATCGATTCCATCCAGCTGAAGCTGCGCAAAGACCAGCTGGGCGCGAATATCAAAGCGGTGCTCAGCAAAACGCCGGACGTATCCCCGCAGCTGGCCGTGATCCGCCAGCAGATCGCCACGCAGCAGAAAGAAAAAACACGCATCGAGAACCTGCTGAAAGCCAATGCCGCCACTCCCAAGCAGCTGGACGATATCAACGCGGCGATCGCTGTGTTGGAGAAGCAGTACGCTTCCACCGCGTCCTCTCTCAGCACCCAGGTGACGGGCATTTCCAGCGAAACGCAGCCCCTGCAGGTGCAGGTGGAACAGGTGAAGGAACAGCTGGCGCAATCGCGTGTAGTCAACCCCGTTAACGGCACTGTGCTTGTGAAATACGTGGAGAAAGGGGAAGTGGTGAGCTATGGGAAGCCGCTGTATAAGATCGCGGACCTGGAAACCATGTACCTCCGTGCTTACATCAGCGAAAACCAGCTTTCACGCATCAAAACCGGCCAGCAGGTGACCGTGCAGCTGGACCAGCCGGATGGCACGCTCAAAAGCCTGCCCGGCACCGTAAGCTGGATCGCATCGGAAGCGGAGTTCACCCCAAAAACCATCCAGACGCGCGAAGAAAGGGTGCACCTCGTGTACGCCCTGAAAGTGCGGGTACAGAACGACGGCAGCCTGAAGATCGGCATGCCGGGAGAAATGAGGATCGCTAAATAAACGCGTATGCAACCCATTGTAGTGGAACATATCCATAAAAGTTTCGGGGACCTGAAAGCCCTGCACGACATTTCCTTCACCGTCGGCGAAGGAGAGCTGTTCGGCCTCATAGGCCCTGACGGGGCGGGCAAATCCACCCTCTTCCGCATACTCACCACCCTGCTGCTGGCCGATAAAGGGAATGCGCAGGTGGGCGGGCTGGACGTGGTGAAGCATTACCGCACTATCCGCCGCGAAGTGGGTTACATGCCCGGGCGCTTTTCCCTGTACCAGGACCTTACCATTGAGGAGAACCTGAACTTCTTCGCCACCATTTTCAACACAACGGTGGAGGAGAACTATGACCTCATCAAAGATATTTACGAACAGATAGCGCCCTTCGCCAAACGGCCTGCAGGTAAGCTTTCCGGCGGTATGAAACAGAAGCTCGCCCTGTGCTGCGCGCTCGTGCACAAACCGAAAGTCCTGTTCCTTGACGAGCCCACCACCGGCGTGGATCCCGTATCCAGGAAAGAATTCTGGGACATGCTGCAACGCCTCAAAACAAAAGGCATCCCCATCCTCGTATCCACGCCTTACATGGACGAAGCCATTCTCTGCGACCGGGTGGCCCTGATGCAGAAAGGCGCCGTCATGCAGATCAATACCCCGGCCAATATCGTAAAAGGTTTCGGTATGCCCATATGGGCCATGAAGGCGCGCAACATGTTCCGCCTCATCCGCGACCTGCGGGCCTTTGACGGCGTGAACAGCTGCTATGCCTTCGGCGAGTACCTGCACGTGACCCTTCATACCGACCTGGACAATGTAAAGACTTACCTCGCGCCGCTGGGGCACGAAGAACTGGAGATCAAACCGGCGAAGCCCGGCATTGAAGACGCCTTCATGCAGCTTATGCAGGAACAAAACGAATTGACATGAACACGCAGGCGATCGTTACAAAGGACCTGACCAAACGTTTCGGCGATTTCATTGCCACCGACGCCATCACTTTTGAAGTGGGGCAGGGGGAGATATTCGGTTTCCTGGGCGCGAACGGCGCCGGCAAAACCACCGCCATGAGGATGCTCTGCGGCCTGTTGCGCCCCAGCAGCGGCGAAGCGAAAGTGGCGGGGTACGACATCTACACGCAAACTGAACAGATCAAAAAACGCATCGGGTACATGAGCCAGAAATTCTCGCTGTACGAAGACCTCACGGTGAAAGAGAATATCCGCTTCTACGGCGGCATCTACGGCCTTAGTAACCAGCAGATCAAACAAAAAACACAAGAGCTGCTGGCGCGCCTGCAGCTGGAAAAAGAAGCGGGCCAGCTCGTCAGTTCCCTTCCGCTGGGCTGGAAACAAAAGCTGTCCTTTTCCATTGCCGTGCTGCACGACCCGTCTATCGTATTCCTGGACGAGCCGACCGGTGGCGTGGATCCTATTACCCGCCGGCAGTTCTGGGACCTGATCTACGAATCGGCGGACAAGGGCGTCACCATTTTCGTGACCACCCACTACATGGACGAGGCCGAATACTGCAACCGCATTTCGATCATGGTGGATGGAAAGATCAAAGCGCTGGACACGCCGGCCGGGCTGAAGAAACAATACAACGCGGATTCCATGAACGAGGTGTTCCTCCAACTCGCAAGAGCCAAAACTTAACACATGCAACAGTTCTTCGTATTCGTCAGAAAAGAATGTTACCACATTTTCCGCGATAAGCGCACCCTGCTGATCCTTTTCGGGATGCCGCTGGTGCTCATCATCCTGTTCGGTTTTGCCATCACCAACGAAATTCATCATGTGCAGATAGCCGTGCTGGACGAAAGCCGCGACAGCTACAGCCAGCGCCTGGTGCAGAAGATGACCGCTTCCCGTTACTTCACCGTCAGCCGTTACCTCACCAGTCATAAAGAGATAGAAACAACGTTCAGGCAGGGCGATGTAAAGCTGGTAGTGGTGATCCCCCACAAATTCGGGCATGCCTTTCACCACGAAAGGAAAGCCGCTGTGCAGCTGCTTACAGACGCCAGCGACCCGAACACGGCCACCACGCTCATCAACTACGCCACCGCCATGATCATGCAATACCAGCAGGAACTGACAGGCGAGGTCAAACTGCCGCTTACCATAACGGCCGATGTGCAAATGGTGTACAACCCTTCCCTGAAAGGCGTATTCCTGTTCGTTCCCGGCGTAATGACGCTGATACTGATGCTGGTGTCCGCCATGATGACCTCCATCACCATCACCCGCGAAAAGGAGCTGGGCACCATGGAGATCCTCCTCGTTTCTCCCCTGAGGCCGGTGATGATCATCGCGGGGAAAGTGGTGCCTTACATCGTGCTGTCGTTCCTCATCGCGCTCATCATTCTCGCCATGGGCGCCTGGGTGTTTGCCATGCCGGTGAAAGGCAGCCTGCTGCTGCTGTTGCTGGAATGCATATTGTTCGGCGTTACAGCGCTGTCGCTGGGCATACTTATCTCCAGCGTTACCAATTCGCAGCAGACCGCCATGATGATGTCGCTGATGGGGCTCATGCTGCCCACCATCCTGCTGTCTGGCTTCGTATTCCCGCTGGAGAGCATGCCGAAACCCTTGCAGCTGCTGGCAAATATCATTCCGGCAAAATGGTTCAATATTATCCTGAAAGACGTAATGCTGAAAGGGGCGGGGCTGCGCCAGGTATGGCTGCCCACGTTGATCCTCATTGGCATGACCGTCTGTTTCCTGGCTGTAAGTATCCGCAAATTTAAAACCCGTTTAAGCTGATGCGTACCATCTTTTTCATATTGCAAAAGGAATTCCTCCAGATCTTCCGCAACAGGAGCATGCTGCCGATCATCTTCGCCGTGCCCGTGGTGCAGCTGCTGGTGCTGGCTTTCGCCGCGAATTACGAGATAAAGAACCTCAGCATCGACATCGTGGACCACGACGGCGGTACCTGGAGCCGCCAGCTGCGCGACAAGCTTACCGCCTCGGGATATTTTTCACTTTATAAGCAGTCCACCAGCACTGCGCAGGCGTATGAGCACCTGGAAGCGGACAAAGCGGATCTCATCCTCGTCATTCCCCGCCACTTCGAGCGGGACCTCGTGCGGGATAACGAAGTGCGGGTGCAGCTGCTCGTAAATGCCATCAATGGCAGCAAAGCCGGACTGGCAGCCGGTTACGCCAGCAGTATCCTGAACGGTTTCAACCGCCGCATCCGGCTGGACTGGCTGGCGCTGGATGAAGACGATGCTCCCGCGCATTTCGATATCAGCTATCGTTACTGGTACAATCCTGATATGAATTACAAGTTCTTCATGGTGCCGGGCATACTGGTAGTGCTGGTCACCATGATCGGCGCTTTCCTTTCGGGTATGAACATCGTGAAGGAAAAAGAGGTGGGCACGATAGAGCAGCTGAATGTAACGCCTATTAAAAAGATCCATTTTATTGTTGGCAAGCTGCTGCCCTTCTGGATCATCGCGCTGTTCGAGCTGGTGTTCGGCCTGGCGGTGGGCAAGCTGGTGTTCAATCTGCCGGTGGTGGGCAACATCGGTTGGGTGTTCCTGTTCGCGGCTGCGTACCTGCTGGTGATGCTGGGGCTGGGCCTGCTGATATCCACTTTCACGGAAACGCAGCAGCAGAGTATGTTCATCACCTGGTTCTTTCTCATCATTTTCATCCTCATGAGCGGCTTGTTTACGCCCGTGGAAAGCATGCCGCTCTGGGCGCAGAAGATAACCCTGTTCAACCCCGTAGCTTATTTTGTGAAGGTGATCAGGATGGTGATGCTGAAGGGCAGCGGATGGGCGGATATAAGGTATTATTTAGGTGTAATGCTGGCCTTTGCAGTGGCATTGAACGGCATTGCGGTATGGAACTACCGTAAAACGGTATAGTAAACAGTTGTAGGTAAACAGACGCCGGGGTATTCGTGCCCCGGCTTTTTAACACACTTAAAAGTCTATTTATTGTAGCATCTAATGGCAGCTTTTTGCGGAGGATGGCCGTTTAAATCAAAGCCCCGGCAGGGAAAGAACTGCCAGGGCAAAATTTT
Source organism: Chitinophaga sp. 22620 (assembly GCF_052044405.1). Lineage (NCBI taxonomy): Bacteria > Pseudomonadati > Bacteroidota > Chitinophagia > Chitinophagales > Chitinophagaceae > Chitinophaga > Chitinophaga sp. 22620. The sequence continues at coordinate 1,160,309 of NZ_JBQEMV010000002.1, forward strand.
TCCGGAATCTCACGCTTGTCCGTATCTTTTTCCAAAAAATCAAAAACTCCGGCTTATTTATTTTGCCTGTTTTTTGCAAGAATATATAAGAACTTCACGACCTTAATCATCACCCCATCTGCCCCGCCAGTTTCCCGATCAGCTTCAGTCCATCCTCCACCTGTTTGCTCCAGGGGGTGGCGTAGCTGATGCGCAGGCAGTTATTGTACCGGTCCTGCAGCGAAAAGATGCGCCCGGGCGCGAAGCTTACTTTGCGGCGGAAGGCCTGTTCATATAGTTCGATAGTGTTGACGGACTGGTTCAGTTCCAGCCAGAGCACATAACCGCCTTGCGGGCGGGATACGCAGGTGTCTTCCGGGAAATAATCGGCGATAGCCTGCTGGTAGCGCAGGCATTGTGTGTGCAGCATTTTGCGGAGGTTGCGCATATGGTGTTCGTAACGCCCGTTCTCCAGGAAGTGCGCGATGGCGGCTTGTGGCAGCGTGGCGCTGGATACGCTGTGGTTGAGCTTGAGGCGCAGCACGCGTTCCTTGTATTTACCGGGGATGGTCCAGCCAACGCGGTAGCCGGGCGCAAGGGATTTCGAAAAGGAATTGCAGAGCAGCACGTTGCCGTTGCGGTCGTATTGTTTGCAGCTGGAAGGGCGGAGCTTGCCGAAATAAATATCGGCGTAGATATCGTCTTCGATCAGCGGTATGTCGTATTTGTTGACGATCTTCACCAGTTCGCGCTTGTTCTTGTCCGGCATGCAGGAACCGATGGGGTTGCTGAAATTGGTCACGAACACGCAGGCTTTTATTTTGAACTTGGGAATGGCTTTGTCGAGATATTCGAGGTCTACCCCGCAAACGGGATTGGTGGGCACTTCCAGCACTTTCAGGCCAAGGCTTTCCGCGAGCTGGTAGGTGCCGCAGTAGGCGGGGCTTTCCAGGGCGATCACATCACCAGGCTGGGTGGTGGCGGAAAGGCAGAGGGTGAGCGCGTCCATACAGCCGGTGGTGGTCACAATGTCGTGCTCGGTGATGCTACCGCCCCATTGGAGGCTTTGCCGCGCGATCTGCCGCCGCAGGTTCAGGTTGCCCTGGAGGTTTTCGTAATTGAGCCCGCCGCCGGTATTGCGCATTGCCGCCAGCATGCTTTTGCTGAGCTTGGCGGAAGGGAGGAGGGCTTCGCTGGGGGCGGCTACGGATAAACGCAGGATGTCTTCGCCGGCATGATGGCTGAACACTTCGGTGATCATTTCGCTGACGTTCACTTCGGTGGCTTTTTTCACGGGCCTGCTGATGCTGGGCATTTCCGGGAGGCGGCGCGGGCTGAAGCATACGTAATACCCGGATTTGGGCCGCGGTTCAATGAATCCCTTGCTTTCCAGGTGGTAGTACGCCTGGAAAACGGTGCTCATGCTGATGCCCTGCTCTTTGCTGAGGGAACGGACGGAGGGGAGCTTGTCCCCGATGCGGATCACTTCTTTCTCGATCATCGTCTGGATGCGGTCCGCCACCTGCATATATAATGTCTCCATGTTGCCGGGTTTGTACTGATATGGTCAAATTTACGAAAATGGAATCTGTTTATTTTATATTTTATATTTTCATGCCCCGGTAAACCCAAAAAGGAACATATGAGCAACTTACCCTTCAGCGTAGCCCAGCGGCTGCAAACGCAGCATCTTTCACTGGAAGAAATGACGGCTGGCGTGCCGGACGAAAAGTTAAGGCAGGAGATAACGCCCGGCAAATGGACCGCGCTGGACAATCTCGCGCACCTGGCTGTATTCCACGGGATTTACAAAGGCCGCATAGAACGTGTGCTGGAAGAGGATGAACCGGCTTTCCCTCCTTACAAATGGGAGGAAGACGCACTGTTCGCCCAATACAGGCAGCTGCCCGTCAAAGAGCTGATCGCAGTGTATAACGACGACCGGGCGGATTTTATCCGTTATGTGAACACCCTCGCGCCTGAATCGTACAGCCGCTGCGGCAGGCACCCGGTGTACGGCCGCTTTTCCGTGGCGGACCTTATAGAAATGATGATCCTGCATGAAAGCCACCACCTGTTCACCGTTTTTAAATTGCTGCACAGCATACCGAAATGATCTCCCTTCCCATCACAGATTACCGGCATTTTAATTTCGCGGAATGCCTGTTGTTCCTCAACCGCAGCACCCGCGAATGCCTGCATACCGTGCGGGACGGCGCGGTGTATAAACTCCTGGCGCCCGAAGGCAGTCCGGTGCTGCTGCGCATTCGCGAAGAAGCCGGCAAACCGGCATTGGCGGCCGATGTGCTGTACGGCGAAGTAACACCGGAAGGAGAGCGCTACATCCGCGATTTCATCAACAAATGGCTGCACCTGGACGGTGACATGACGCCCTTTTATGCCTTTTCTTCAAAAGACGCTTTGCTCGGCCCGCTCACCCGCGATTACAAAGGCTTGCGCCTGATCGGCATACCGGATCTGTTTGAGGCCATCACCTGGACCATCACCGGCCAGCAGATCAACCTGGCATTTGCCTACACACTGAAACAGCGGCTGGTGCAGGCTTTTGGATATGTGCTGGAAGAAGGCGGGCATCCATATCACCTTTATCCGCATCCCGCGGTGATCGCTTCCATCAGGCCGGAAGAGCTGACTGCGATGCAGTTCTCCAAAACCAAGGCCGAGGGCATTATCCGCGTTGCCAAACTGATGGCGGCGGGAGAGCTGAGTGAAGAAAAGATCAGGGCGTTATCCTTCGAAGCGGCCAGGGATACGCTGGTGGCTATCAAAGGCATCGGACCCTGGAGCGCGAACTACGTGCTCATGAAATTCGCGCAGCACCCGCAAGCCCTGCCCCTGGAAGACGCCGGGCTGCACAACGCGCTGAAAGCACGGCTGAGCATGCCCGTCAAGCCCACGCTGGCCGAAGTAAAACAGATCACCCAACACTGGCAACAACACGCAGCATATGCAACCTTCTACTGCTGGCGCTCACTCTACCATGGATGAGCAGCTGATATACATCAACAGCCCGGTGGGCCGTATAGGCATCCGCGGTACCGCGGACTATATCACCGCCGTGCTGTTCGAAGACGAATCCCAACAACATGTTGCAACACCTGATGCGGCGCCTCTCCTGTACACCGCCGCACGGCAGCTGGAAGAGTATTTTTCCAAAACGAGAAAAACGTTTGATTTCCCCATGCAGCAGCCCGGTACTGAGTTCCAGCAACGTGTATGGCAACAGCTCACCACCATTCCCTTCGGTGAAACCATTACCTACCTGGCGCTGGCCAAACGCGTAGGTAATGTCAAAAGCATCAGGGCCGTAGGTACCACCAATGGAAAGAACGCGCTGGCGATAGTGGTACCATGCCACCGTGTAATCGGCAGCGGTGGCGTGCTCACAGGATATGCAGGCGGGTTGTGGCGCAAACAATGGCTCCTTGATCATGAAAAAGGAGGCCTGCTTTTTTGAATGACGAACCGCATTCGTCATGGATCATTATTTTTGATCAACCCATCTGATATGGTCAAAATTTACAAAACTGAATCTGTTTTTTCTTACAGATTTGTTTGAATTTTGGGTCGTCAATTCACAACCTCGAAACCACCGTATCATGAATGCAACATTCCGCGAGGACCTCTTACAGTTGAACGACCTCTTACAGCAGACAGCCAGCTATGCCGGGGATTTTCTCAGCCGCATCAACGAACTGCCCGTAAGCAGGCAACTGCCCGCTTTTACACCGGCCGCACTGCCGGAAAAGGGGATGGGGGCTGCCGCCGCGCTGGAATTGTTCGATAACCGTTTCGGGGACCATCTCACCGCCAACGCGGGGCCGCGCTACTTCGGGTTTGTGACCGGGGGCGTTACGCCGGCTGCACTGGCCGGGGACTGGCTGGCAGCTACGGTGGACATGAACCCGGGAGACCGGGCGGACGTTTCCTTCCAGGTGGAGACCGAGACCCTTGGCCTGTTGCGCCAGCTTTTTTCCCTCCCTGAAAGTTTCCTGGGCTGCTTCGTAAGCGGCGCTACCATGAGCAATTTCACAGGACTGGCCGCCGCAAGGCAGTGGCTGGGCTTGCAACAGGGCGTGAATGTGGCGGAACTGGGCGCGGGCGCCATCAAAGATGTGAAAATACTGGCCGCAACGCCGCATTCCAGCATCAGCAAAGCATTATCCATGCTCGGCCTGGGCAGGAATGCCCTCGTGCTGCTGCCCACCCTGCCCGGCAGGGAAGCGGTAGACATCAATGCCCTCAAAGCCTGGATCGGCGAGCATCCCGGCCAGCCCTTCATCTTCAGCGCCAGCGCAGGTACCGTGAATACCGTGGACTTCGACGACATTGCCGCACTGGCGGAGCTTAAAAAAGAACACACATTCTGGTTGCATGTAGATGCGGCCTTTGGTGGGTTTGCCGCCGTAAGTCCGCGCTACAGGCACCTGTTGCATGGATGGGAACAGGCGGACAGCATCACCATCGACGCACATAAATGGCTGAACGTGCCTTACGATTCAGCGATGATATTCACCCGGCATCCGCAATTGCAGCTGGCCGTATTCCAGAACGCAGGCGCCGCCTACCTGGGCGACCCTGCGGCCAATTTCAACTTTATCAACTACGCGCCAGAGAACAGCCGCCGCCTGCGCTCGCTGCCCGCATGGTTCTCCCTGAAAGCATACGGGGCCGAAGGCTACCGCGACCTGGTGGAGCAGAATATCCGCCTGGCGCAGCAACTGGGCGAAGCCATTTCGCGGAGCAGCCGCTTTAAGCTGCTGGCTCCCGTTCGAATGTGCGTAGTATGCTTCACCCTGGAAACCGAAGAACGGAACCGGGCCAGCCATGTGGCGCTGTTCCTCCAGAAGCTCGTCAAGCGGGGGGTGGTGAACATGACGCCAACCACGTACAAAGGCACTCCCGGCGTACGTGCAGCATTGGTAAACTGGCGCACCACCGGGCAGGACATCGATAAAGTCATCACCGAACTAGAAACCGTGGCAGCCGACATCTCAGACCTGTCTGCCATTATCGAAAATAATTGATTTAGAGGTTGATATTAGTAGCGGCGATGGGTCTCTACCCATTGCACGTTTTTCTATTCATTAACACACACGGATATGCAATACGACCTGAAGGAGCTCATTTCATTCGAAGAAATGAAGGCCCAGTATTTCCTGTTACAACAACTGAACCCACGGCTGCTGCAAGACGATTACGAAACCATGCTGCCTGATATGATCCGCAACGGCTACCGGCAGGTAGTGGTGCTCGAGAACGGCCAACCCATCGGCATGAGCGGCTTCTGGATCAATACCAAGCTTTACTGCGGCAAGTATATTGAAATGGACAACGTGGTAACGGATGTAAACCACCGCAACAAAGGCATTGGCAAAATACTCTGCGACTGGATCACCCAAAAAGGGCGCGCGGAAGGCTGCAAACACATCCTGCTGGATGCATATGTGAATAACCGCGATGCGCACCGGTTCTATTTCAGGGAAGGATTTTTTATCGAGGGTTTTCACATGAACAAAAAGATCGCAGATTAAACGGGACACCATGAAAAAGCAAAATACAAATGCCTACCTGGCATTGGTGATAGTGAGCATATTCTGGGGCACCACTTACCTGGCCGCCAGGATAGGCGTACAGCACATGCACGGCATGATGCTGGCGGGGTTGCGGCAGACCAGCGCGGGCGTGATCCTCACCGCATTTTTTCTGCTGAGAGGGTACAAGCTGCCGGAAATGCCGGTGCTGAGCCGCCTCTTCGTGATCGGCGTGATCATGCTTTGCGGCAGCAACGGCCTCATGACCTGGGCCATGCAATACATTCCCAGCGGGCTGGGCGCTATTATCGCCGCCACTGTGCCCATCTGGGTAACTATTTTCAGTTTCTTTTTAGTGCAGCGCACCAGGATATCCTGGCAGCTCATAGCCGGCATGATCATCGGCCTGCTGGGCATTGGCGGCATCTTTTACGACAACCTGGCCCAACTGATGGAGCCCGAGTACCGCTTCGGCGTGCTGCTGATCACCGCGGCCTGCGTATTCTGGGCGCTGGGCTCTGTGCTCACGGCCAAGTGGGCGCTGGGCATCAATTACCTGTACGGGGCCGGTTACCAGATGTTGTTCAGCGGTATCGTGATGCTGATCATCTCCGCGCTGATGGGCCAACACCTGAATATTGCTAACTTTACCGGGGAGCTGTGGGGCAGCCTGCTGTACCTGGTGTTCATCGGCTCGCTGCTGAGCTATTCCGCCTACGTGTTCGCGCTCAACAACCTGCCGCCCTCGCTGGTATCCGTGTATGCCTACATCAATCCCGTAGTGGCCGTGATACTCGGCTGGCTGATCCTCAGCGAAAAGCTCAACTGGCTGATGGGCGCAAGCTGTATGGTCACGCTGCTGGGCGTGTATATCGTGAACAAAGCATTTAACAAGCATAAGAGTTATGAACGCAGTAAATGAACCCAGGGTGCTGAGCTGGCATCCCGCTTACCAGAAGGACTTTGAGCAGCTCAACAAGACCTGGATCGAAAAGTATTTTGTGCTGGAACCGGTGGACATTGAAGTGCTGGAGCATCCCGCTGAGCATATCATCGTTCCCGGAGGGGATATCATATTCGTGGCTATGAGCAAGCGTATAGCCGGCACCGTGGCTTACCGCCGGCTGGACGATGAGACCGTTGAAATGACGAAGATGGGGGTGGACGAAGAATTCCAGGGCCGCGGGCTGGGCTGGCTGCTGGGCAAGACCATCATGGAGCGCGCTGCTGCGGCGGGTTATAAGAAGATGGTGCTTTTCTCCAACCGCAAGCTGACGCCGGCTATCACCATGTACCGCAAGCTGGGTTTCGCGGAAGCGGAGCTGGAACAGGGCGGTTACCAGCGCTGCGATATCAAAATGACTATAGACCTGAAAGAACCGCCACTGGCCGGTTTGAGCCGGCAGCTGAAGGAAGCAGTGCATACCACCGTGGAAAAGCTGCTGCGGTACAGCAACGAAGAAGCAGGTATCCGCCCCTCTGCGGACAAATGGAGCCGCAAGGAAGTGCTGGGCCACCTGATAGATTCGGCGATGAACAATTATCCCCGCTTCATCCGCGGCCAACAGGCCGAATACCTGGAAGTGCCCGGCTACAACCAGGATTTCTGGGTAGACGTGCGGCGTTACCAGGAAGAGGACTGGGACGAGCTGGTGCAGATCTGGAAGATGCTGAACCTGCACATCGTGCGGGTGCTGCCCCTTATCCCGGAAGAAGCGCTGGGCCACATCCTGGCCGTGGGGCCCCATGCGCCGGTCACGCTGCGGTACATTGCCGAAGATTACCTGCGCCATTTACAACATCATCTCACACAAATATTTCCTGTTCATGCAAATTACTAAAGCCACTACCGATCATTTACCGCAACTGGCGGTCCTTTTCGACCTTTACCGCCAGCATTACGAGCAACAGCCGGACCTCGAAGGAGCCGAACAATACCTTGCCGAACGGCTGGTGCGGAACGAAAGCGTGATCTACGTGGCGGAAGAAGAAGGGCAGCTGGTGGGTTTTACGCAATTGTACCCCGTGTTTTCTTCCATCGGCATGAAAAAGGCCTGGATACTGAACGACCTGTACGTGGCGGACGATCATCGCCGGAAAGGCGTTGCCCGCGGCCTGCTGGAAGCTTCCCGGGAGCTGGGTAAGGCCACCGATGCGCGGTACCTCATGCTCCAGACGCATATTGACAACACGAAGGCGCGCACGCTGTACGAATCCAACGGCTGGAAGCTGGATGAAGAATTCTACTATTATTATCTCTCCATTTAACCATAGCTATACAGTGATCAGTCAGGGGCGCAATATTGCGTCCCTTTTTTTTGAAAAGACCTTTACCGTTCAATACGCTTCCTAACTCAAGTTGCTTGCCTGCTCCTTTTGGTAAACAGAGAAAAGCACTTTGCCGGCCCCTGGTGTTTTCTTGTACCGCTGTTTTACCTTTTCTTTGCTGCATGGAAACGCAACAGAACCCATGGCAGATACTGGAATCGACAGTTCCATACGATAACCGCTGGATCAGGCTGACAGAGCACCAGGTGATCAATCCTTCCGGCGGGCGTGGCATTTACGGTATCGTGCATTTCAAGAACCTCGCGATTGGCGTGGTGGCATTGGATGAAGAAAATAATATCTATCTCGTAGGCCAGTACCGCCTGGCGATAGATGCTTTCAGCTGGGAAATCCCCGAAGGCGGCGGCCCGCTGGGTAAAGACCCGCTGGAATCCGCCAAACGCGAGCTGCTGGAAGAGACCGGTCTAACCGCCCGTAGCTGGCAGCCCATCGTGCACATGCACCTCAGCAATTCCGTGAGCGACGAGGCCGGGATCGTTTACCTGGCGCGGGATCTGCAGCAAGGGGAGGCCGAGCCAGAGGAAACGGAACAGCTGTTCCTGAAAAAGATCCCCTTTATGGAAGCCTACCAAATGGCAAAAGAGCACCGGATCACCGATTCCCTTTCCCTGGCCGCGATCCAAAAGATCAGGCTCATGATGCTGGAAGGGGAGCTTTGATGCGTTATCTTTGCCGCGATGAACAACAGATTTAAACCGTCGCCGCCCAAGCCGAAGCAGTCCAGCCTGATTGTAGGCCGGCAGCCCATACTGGAGGCCATGAAGGCCGGGAAGGCCATTGAGCGTATTTTTCTCCTCAAAAGCGCCACCGGCGACATCATTCCCCAGCTCCGCCAGCTGGCCACCGAGCAACGTATTCCCGTGAACCTGGTGCCCATGGAGAAGCTCAACAGCCTCACCCAGGCCAATCACCAGGGCGTTATAGCCGTTACCGCCAAAGTGGCCTACCTGGACCTCCAGGATGTGATCTCCCACGTGGTGGACAGAGGCGAAACCCCGCTCTTCCTGATCCTCGACGGCATTACGGACGTCCGAAACATCGGCGCCATTGCCCGCAGCGCCGTTTGCTGCGGCGCGCAGGCCATTATTATACCGGACAAGGGTATTGCCGCCCTCAACGAAGAAGCCATCAAATCCTCCGCCGGCGCCCTCGAAAAGATCGCCATCTGTCGCGTGAACAGCCTGCTGAAGGCCATAGACACCCTGCATCTGAACGGCATAAGGATCGTGGCCAGCGAAATGGAGGCCCCCCGCCAGCTGTTCGACCTGCCCTGGCTGGAGCCCGTGGCGGTGATCATGGGTTCCGAGGACAAAGGCGTTTACCCCGCCCTGCTGAAAGCGGCGGACGAGCAGTTCCATATTCCCATGCAGAACAGTTTTGAATCCTTCAATGTGAGCGTGGCCGCGGGCATTATCCTTTACGAAGCGATGAAGCAAAGGATGAAAGCGGGAAGCTGAGATACTCAATCTTTCGAGCAAAAATAAATTACCACCCTCAGCCCCGCGAAGCTGGGGGTGTTTGGTTTTCCATGTATGCCACGGCAGTTCCGCGCCTGTTTTTTCCTTACTTTAGCTTATGCTGAAATTCATTGAATGCCCGCGCGATGCCATGCAGGGATGGCCGCGCCAGATCCCCACGGATGAAAAGATAAGCTACCTGAATGCCCTGCTGGACGTCGGGTTCGACACGCTGGACTTTGGCAGCTTCGTTTCCCCCAAAGTAATGCCCCAGATGGCGGATACCGCTGAAGTGCTGAAAGGCCTGAAACCTTCCGCCACCAAACTCCTGGCCATCATCGCCAATGTCCGCGGGGCGGAAGAAGCGGTAACACACGATGCCATTTCTTACCTGGGCTTTCCTTTTTCCATTTCAGAAACATTCCAGCTGCGCAATACCAATAAAACCATCGCAGAGGCCATGGAGCAGGTGCAAACCATCCAGGAGCTGTGCATCAAGAACAACAAGCAGCTGGTGATCTATATTTCCATGGGCTTTGGTAATCCATACGGCGATCCTTACAGTACGGACACCGTGCTGCACTGGGCCGGCAACTTCGCGGAGCTGAATATCCCCATCATTTCCCTGGCGGACACGGTGGGGGTAGCTGAGCCAAAAGGCATTGAGAAGCTGTTTTCCCACCTGGTGCCTAAATTCCCGGAAATAGAGTTCGGCGCCCATTTCCATTCCACCCCGCAATTGTGGGAGGAAAAGATCGCCGCGGCGTACGATAACGGCTGCCTGCGGTTCGACAGTGCGCTGCGCGGCATCGGCGGCTGCCCCATGGCGCAGGACGATCTCGTGGGGAATATTGCCACGGAAAACCTCGTTCACTTCTGCCAGGCGCGTAATATACCTGTATCTTTCAACCTGGAGCGGTTTGCGGCGGCAGGGGCTTTGGCGGATAATGTGTTCGGGCACTAAGACCGTATTGTATTTCAATGTGACAGGTTAAACAAAATGCTTTGTGCTACAGTGGACTGTGGGCGGAATAAGTAATAAATGTTCCATTCCTTTCAAAGCACCGGGCAACCCGGTGAGCTTCGGTGGAAAAAGGGCTTCAATCTTCAAATCATTTCCGAATTCAATACTTTTGCAGCATGAACTTCCGCTTGACCTTCCCGGTGGCTCCGCTGGAGCCTTCGCTGCAATATTCAGACAAGATCCTGCTGTCCGGCTCCTGCTTTGCTGAAGAGATCGGCGCCAGGCTGCTGCAACACAAGTTCAACGTACAGGTAAATCCCAATGGCATCCTCTTCAACCCCCTCAGCATCGCGCAAAGCATGCAGAGCTACATGGACGGCCGCCGCTACACGGATACAGATCTTTTTTTGCATGAGGACATCTGGCACAGCTGGGACCATCATTCCCGCTACTCCGGCACCCGGCAGCAGGAAGTGCTGGACCAGATCAACCAGGCGCAGTCGGAAGCCTCCAAACGCCTGAAGGAAGCTGACTGGCTCGTTATCACACTCGGCTCTGCCTACGTGTATGTGCTCAAGGAAAACAGCCGCATCGTCGGCAACTGCCATAAAGTGCCGGAAGCCGCTTTTTTTAAAAGACTGCTGAGTGCGGATGAGATCATCGCCGCGCTGGATAACATGATGCACCGCCTTTTCTTTTCCAACTCCAAAGTGAATATCCTCTTTACCGTAAGCCCCGTGCGTTATGCGAGGGACGGCGTGGTGGAGAACAATCTCAGCAAAGCTATCCTGCTGCAGGCCGTGCATCACCTGGTGAACAAGTTCAGCCGCCTCTATTATTTTCCCGCATACGAACTGGTGATAGACGACCTGCGCGACTACCGCTTCTTTAAGGAAGACCTTGTGCATCCTAACGACCTGGCCATCCAGTACGTATGGGAACATTTTGTGAATGCGTGTATGTCTCCCGCCACGCAACAACTGGAAAAACAAGTGCAGGACCTGCTGCGCGCCCGGCAGCACCGGCCTTTCAACGCCGATAGCCCGCAACACCGGCAGTTCCTGGAAACCTATGCGCGGAAAACCGAAGCCCTCAGAGAGCAGCATCCTTATCTTGACCTGGAGGAGGAATTGGTATATTTCCGGGGCTGAACGGAGACCCGCCTTTCCAGCTAATATAATACCACGAAAGGTGAATTATTAGCCATGAAATATTGAAAATGCGGCTTAGCTTTAGTAGAGCTTTACTATGAGCAGTGAACAGCCATCTTACAACACGTTCTGGAAAACAGGGGACATGGGATCATTCAAATGCCTGATGAAGGAATTTGGCCCCGCGCTCCACTATTTTGCCGACAGCATGACAGGCAACCGCCAGGAAGCCGAAGAGATCGTGTCCGACGTGTTCATTAAAATATGGCAGCAACGCGAAAACCTGCCGCCTCCCGGGAATATCAAGTTCTACCTCTTCAAAGCCGTTAAAAATACCGCCCTTAATTACCTGAAAAGCAAGGACCGCCGGGCTTCGCACCATTCCGCCTGGGAAGTACAGGTGAAACGCCTGCAGGGGCGCAACCCGGAAGAGATCATGATCAGCAAGGAAGAAGTGACTTCCATACAATCCGTGATCCGCGGCCTTCCGCCCCGCTGCCGCCAGATATTCATCCTCGTAAAGGAGGACGGTCTTACCTACGAACAGGTGGCGCACCTGCTGGATATTTCCAAAGCCACCGTGAATGTCCAGATGACCCTCGCCATGAAAAAGATATGGGGAGCACTGGATACGGCGCTTAAAGTATCCCATTCCTGATTTTTTTTTACCCGCCTTAATTGTTTTCCCGTTTTCCGTTGTCTTACTATTATTAAAAGCGTAATGCGCATATAAATGACCAATCGACTAAGGGAATTATTAGCCCTTTACTGGTGCAACGAGATATCAAAGGACGAAAAAGCCGAGCTGGAGCAACTGTTGTTGAAGCATCCGGATGTTTGGCTGAAGTCCGGTTTGATGGACCAGCTTTCCTTTTCGAAACAACCCGTCATGGACGAAGATGCCGCGGCGGAATGGGCCGATAAGGTTTCCCGGGAGATCGAAGTGATGGAGAACATGGAGGCTGGAACAGAACAACCGGAAATGGTGCGAAAACGGCGGCCGTTCCGCACGGCGCTCCTTGCTTCCGTATTCCTCGTGGCCGCCGCCGGGCTGTTTTTCGTGTACACCCGGTGGATAGCCGCGCCGGGCGGGTATAAGGTGGCAACGACGGACGCCGGTATGAAAACGCGGATCCGGTTGTCCGACGGTACCATGGTGTGGCTCAATGCAGGCAGTTCTTTAAAATATCCGCCGAAGTTCGGCAAACATACCAGGGAAGTATTCCTGGAAGGCGAGGCTTATTTTGATGTAAAGCAGCAGGTGAACCAGCCTTTCATTATTCATACCGAAAAAATGGATATCAAAGTGCTGGGTACCGCGTTCAACGTCCGTTCTTACGAAGACGAGGATTTCCAGGAAACCTCGCTGATCTCGGGCGCGGTGGAAATATCCGTGAAACAGGCGGACAAGCTCAGCCGGGTAGTGCTGAAACCGAACCAGAAATTAGTGGTCCACGATATAAAACATACACAAACCAAAGTCGAAAAAGCAACCATCATCCATCAGTCGGCGGACGTGATCATAGAACGTAAGGCCCTGTCTGCCATCCTTTCGCCGGATAGCGGCCAGGTGGCCGAAACAGCCTGGCTCAGCAACCGCTTCGTTTTTCAGAATGAAACGCTGGAATCCATGGCCCGCAGGCTTGAGCGCTGGTACGGCATTACGATCGTCATCAAAGACCCGCAATTGTCCGGCTTAAGATTTACCGGCCGCGCGGATAATCTGCCGCTTGAAAAACTATTAGCGATCCTACAGGAAATTAAACCGTTCAATTATTCCATCGAAGATGGCACCGTCATCATAAACTAACCTTCTTTATGCATTATGTGAACAAAATAAGGGGCGCTCCCCTAAGGGGAATGTTATGCCCTATTATACGCCTTACGTCTGCAAATCCACGCTTTATTGAATAATTAATCTGAATCCCACACGATTATGAAAAAATCAATTACCCGATCACTGCACCGGCTGCCTGTATACGCAGGAAAGATCATACAGCTGATCAAATTCACCGCGGTGCTTCTGCTGCTGTTCCTCAGGGTATCCGCTGCAGGGTATTCTCAAACCACATTATCCGTTTCGTTCGTGCAAACTGAAGTGGAAAAAGCATTCCAGTTCCTCGAAAAGAAAACGGGGTATGTTTTTTATTACAGCAATACCGAAGTGGAAAAGCTGCCCAGGCTGAACCTCCGGATGGTGGACGCTTCTTTCCGGCAGGTGCTCGATTCCATTTCGGTCATTACCGGCCTGCATTATACCGTTATCGACAACAAGATGGTGGTGTTCAAAAAGAACGCCGCGCAAACCCGCGCGCAAAAAGTGAGCGGGAAGATCGCCGACGAAAAAGGGATGCCTTTGCCCAACATCACCATACAGGTAAAAGGCACAGGCATCGGCACGCTGACGGACGCTGAGGGCGCGTTTTCCCTGGATGTACCTGCGGGCGCAATTCTCGTAGTGTCAGGCATTGGTTACATCAGGCAGGAGATTGCCGTGGAGGGCCGCGCTTCCTTCAATATCGTTTTGAAAGAAGACGTAGCCGGCCTGAGTGAAGTAGTGGTGGTGGGATATGGCTCCCAGGAAAAACACAAGCTCACCAGCGCCGTGGCTACCGTAAGCGGCGCGGAGCTGAACAAACGCGTGGCCACCGATCCCGTGAGCCTGCTGCAGGGCCAGCTGCCCGGCCTGCAGGTCACCCAGGGATCGGGAGAACCCGGCAACGAAGGCCTGGTGCTGCGCATCAGGGGATTGAGCACTTTCAGCGGCGCGGGCAACGACCCGCTTGTGATCGTGGACGGTCTGCCTGGCAGCCTGAGCGTGCTGAACCCGAACGATATCGAATCCGTGTCGGTGCTGAAAGATGCGGCCTCCGCCGCTATTTACGGCTCCCGCGGCGCCAACGGCGTGATCGTGGTGAAAACCAGGAAAGGGAAGGGGACCGGCTTCACCCTGCAATACGGCTACAACCTCGGTATCTCGAAAGCCACCAAGCTCCCGGATGTGATCACCAATTCCGCGGAATACATGGAATTGTCCAACGAAGCCCGCGGCAACTCCGGCCTTGCTCCATTGTATACCCAGCAGCAGATAGACCTTTACAGGAATGCGACAGACCGCGTGAAATACCCGAACTACAACTGGCTGAACGACCTGTTCCGCACGGCTTACACGCAGAACCATTACCTGAATATGAGCGGCGGTAAGGAGAACACGCATTACAGCCTTGGCCTCGGCATGAACCTGCAACCGGGCGTGATGATCGGGTTCGATTATAAAAAATACACCATGGACCTCGGTCTCAGCTCCCGCGTACACAAAAGGGTAACGCTGGGCACCAATATCCAGATGCGGTATGGCGACCGGAACTATCCTCCGCAGGGTGCCGGAGACATGTTCCTCTCCACCCTTGCCCAATCCCCGCTGTACCCGCCGCGCTCGCCGGACGGCAGGTGGATCAAAAAAGCATATTCCAACGAGCTGGGTAACAAGAACACCGTTGCCCTGGTAGGCGAAGATGTGCGCACGCGCTTCGTGGATTATTACGCCCAGGGCAATTTTTCCGTGGACATTGATATTACGGACGACCTGAAATGGGAGAACAGGGGAGGGATGAACTACAACTCCATAAAAGTGAACGATTTCAGGCCCGTGGTGCCCACCTTCTATTACAACGACATGAGTCCCGCCGGCCTGCTGGACGTAGGTACGCCGGGCCTCACTATCAACAACCGGGGGAACCTCTACACGGTTTATTACAGCCAGTTCACCTACAAGAAAAAATTCGGCGTCCATAATATTTCCGCACTGGCCGGTTACCAGCAGGAACATAATGAGAACGACGAGCTGAATGCCAACCGCACCCAGTTCCCCACCAACCTGCTGCGCGAATTGAATGCCGGCCCCACCGAAGGCCAGTCTAACAGCGGCACTTCCAGCGAATGGGCCATCCGTTCTTTTTACGGGAATGTGAACTACGATTACAATGACAAATACCTGTTCGGCGCCAGCCTGCGCTACGACGGTACTTCCCGGCTTCCTTCGGACACACGCTGGGGCTTGTTCTATTCCTTCTCCGGCGCGTGGCGCGTATCGGAAGAGCCTTTCCTCAAAGATGTTTCCTGGCTGAACGACCTGAAGCTCCGTGCTTCCTGGGGCGAGCTGGGCAACCAGAACATACCTACCTACCCGTACCAGTCCTCGCTGGACAACCGCCCTTACGTATTCGGTGGCGCCGTTACCAACGGCTTCGCGGGCAGCACACTGGTAGACCCTGACCTTACCTGGGAAAGCACCCGTGTGCTGGACTTCGGGATCAACCTGACCGTATTCGCCCAGCGGCTCAGCATCACGGCGGACTGGTTCAATAAATACACCTACGACATCCTCCGCGAATCGCAGGTGCCGCTCTGGCTGGGGCTGAACGCGCCCATCATCAACAACGGCGCGGTGCGCAACAAAGGGTTCGAGTTCAATATCCAGTACAGCGACCGTATCGGCAAAGACTTCAGCTATAACCTCGGCGCCAATTTCCAGGCGTATAAAAATTCCCTGGAGAAATTCGGGAAAACGGAGATCGGCGGAAGGACCATCCGTAAAGAAGGGCTTGAGCTGGACGGGTATTATGTCTATCAATGGGACGGCATCTTCCAGAGCGCCGACGAGATACTGAAATCTCCCAAACAGCCCGTTACGCCCACCCCTGGCGACCTCAAGATCAGGGATGTGAATATGGACGGCAAGGTAGACGACCAGGACCGCACATTTGTGAAAGGGAAATACCCCTCGTTCCAATATTCCTTCAACGTCGGCCTCAACTGGAAATCATTCGACCTGAACGCACAGTTCTACGGCTCCCGTGGGCAAAAGATCTATGTGAACGGATGGGGGATAGAGCCGTTCCGTCAGGGTTCCGTGCCCACTACCGACTGGCGCAACCGCTGGACGCCCACCAACCCGACCAACACCATGCCGAAGATCTACGTGGCAGACGGTTACGCGCCGGTGCAGAATTATGCGTCCACTTATTTCCTGAAAGACGCGTCGTTCCTCCGCCTCCGCAACCTGCAGCTGGGTTATACCATGCCTGTGTCCCTGATCAGCAGGCTCAGCATGAAGTCGCTCCGCGTATATGCCGCAGCAGACAATGTATTTACCGTCAGCAAGTTTCCCGGCCTCGATCCCGAACGGACCGGCGACGGCAATTATGTGACCTACCCGCAAACAAGAACATTCACCCTGGGAGCGATGGTCCAGTTTTGATCATATTCCATAAAATGATTTGCATATGAAACAGTATCGGAATTACCTCATCATATTACCCTGCGTGGCAGCCCTGCTGCTGAGTGCCTGTAAAAAAGGATTCCTGGACGTGATGCCGCGGGATAAATTATCTACTTCCGTATTCTGGAAAACAGAAGCGGATGCGGACCTTGCGCTCACCGGCCTATATAATTACCTGTACCAGAGCGGCGGCGGTTATGCCACTTCCCTGTATGAGATCTTTGCCTGGGATAATTTCAGTGATGATTCTTACGGCCAGTATAATTACGGGGGCGGGCAGAGCGCGCTTTCTTCCGGCATCACCCCGCAGTCCGGCGATTTCGTGTTGAATTATTACGCGAACTCCTACAAAGCCATTGCAGCAGCCAACTCCTTCCTCGCCAACGTGGAAAAAGTACTCTCGGGCGACAAGCTCACCCGTTACAAAGGAGAAGCGCACTTTCTCCGGGCATTCAATTATTTCTGGCTGGCGCAGCTGTATGGCAATACCGTTCTTTTCACGGAAGATCCTTTCCAGGTGGACTATACCACTGTCAAAGCAAAGTCTGCCAGGGCCGAAGTGCTGAAGCAGGTGGAAACAGACCTGGATGTGGCCATCGCATCGCTGCCCGATGTGGCGTATGGCGACGGGCATGCTACCAAAACCACCGCGCAGGGTTATAAAGTGCGGGTGTTGCTCTTCCAGAAAAAATACGCCGAAGCGGCCGCGCTGGCAAAACAGATCATGACGAGCAACAAATACATCCTGTATCCCAACTATGCCGGCAACTTCTACAAGCCGGACCAGAATAACAGCAAAGAGATCATGTTCTCCGTAAAATACCAGCGCCCGAACGTGCTGCACCTGGATGTGGCCGTGGCGGTACAGCTGCAGCGGTGGAAAGGCGAGCTGGGCACGCAGGACCTGATAGACGAATACGAAGCCGCCGATGGTAAGGACACCGCTTCGTCCGCCGTGTACGTAAAAGGCCGCCCCTACGAGAACAGGGACCCGCGCATGCGGATGACCTTTTTCTTCCCCGGCGACACCAAGGCCCAGGGCTGGCCGTTCACCGGCGCGCTGGCCGTGGCCACTCCCGGTAAGGACAGCTGGATCACCGGTTTTTACGCCGTAAAAAAATGGCTGGACCCTTCGCTGGTAGATCCCGATTACGGCACCATAGACGACAACGACTTTGTACTGCTCCGCTACGCGGACATACTGCTCATGTTTGCGGAATCGCAGAACGAAGCGGCGGGCCCCGATACGGAGGTCTATGCGGCCGTAAACCTGGTGCGTGCCAGGAGCAATATGCCCGGCCTTCCCCTGGGATTGAGCAAGGACGCCATGCGCACCCGGATACGGCATGAGAGAAGGGTGGAATTTGCGCTGGAAGGCCAGCGTTATTTCGACCTGAGAAGATGGGGCATTGCCCGCCAGGAGCTGAACGGCTTTGTGCAGAACCCCCTTGCGCCCACCATCAAAACAAAATACGAAGCGCATTATGATTTCTGGCCTATTCCGCAAACGGAAATAGACCGGAATGCACCGGAGCTGATCCAGAACCCTGACTACTGATCATATTCCACTGCAAACAAAATGGGCTGCCCCGGTATCGGAGCAGCCCTTTCTTCATGAACACAATTGTAGGTAAAAAAAGATCGTCATTGCGAGAAGCAGGGGGCGACGAAGCAATCTCCTTCATTGAAGTGACGTACGCTGGTATTGCTTCTCCTAATGACGGCTTATACTTCCGGCTCTTCCGCGTAGCCGTCTTTCGTTTTCTTCTCTTTGATGAACACCATGCCGATCACCATACAAATGATGGCGATAGATACGGGATAGAACAGTCCCGCCAGGTGATTGCCCGTGCGCTGCACCATCAGCGTGGCGATGGCGGGCAAAAGGCCGCCGAACACGCCGTTGCCGATGTGGTAAGGCAGGCTCATGGACGTGTAGCGGATGCGGGTGGGGAACAGTTCCACCAGGAAGGCCGCGATAGGGCCGTATACCATGGTCACAAATATTACCTGGATGAACACCAGGAATATCAGCCATATCATGGCCGTGGTGCCCACCTTGATCTCCTTATGCTGCGTGGTTTTGCCGGCTTTGGTCACCGTTACGTCGCGCACCACGGTGCTGTCTGAATACGTGCGCACCTTGGCGGAGCTTTCCGTCATCCTGCCTTCGGAATCAGGCGTCACCGAGCCTTCCACGCGGTACATGGCGGATATTTCCTGTTTGGAGGAAAGGTCCACCGTTTTATCCATCGCATTGTAAATAGGGAAATAGCTGATGGCGGCGATGAACATGCCCAGCATCATAATATTCTTACGTCCTATCCGGTCGGAGAGGCCGCCGAAATAAATAAAGAACGGCGTGCCGAAGAGCAGCGCCACCGCGATGATGATATTGCTCTGTATGAACTCGATCTTCATCGTGTTCTGCAGGAACGACAGCGCGTAGAACTGCCCGGTATACCATACCACGCCCTGGCCCATGGCTGCGCCGAAGAGCGCCAGCAGCACCAGCTTGAGGTTCTCTTTATTGCCAAAACTTTCCTTGAGCGGGTTCTTGGAGGTTTTGCCTTCCGATTTCAGCTTGCTGAACAGCGGCGATTCATGCAGCTTGATGCGGATGTAATAGCTCATCATAACCAGGAACACGCTCAGCCAGAACGGGATGCGCCAACCCCAGTCGTTGAACTTTTCCGGGCTCATGGAAATGCGGGTAACCAGTATCACGCCCAGCGATACAAACAGGCCGAGCGTAGCGGTGGTCTGGATAAAGCTGGTGTAATATCCTCTTTTGTTGGCCGGCGCATGTTCGGCCACATACGTGGCGGCGCCGCCGTATTCCCCGCCCAGGGCCAGGCCCTGCGCAAGACGTAATATCAGCACCAGTATCGGCGCCAGTATGCCGATGGTGGAGTAGCTGGGTATAAGGCCGATGGCGAAGGTAGAGCCGCCCATGATGAGGAGGGTGAGCAGGAAAGTGTATTTCCGGCCTACCATGTCGCCCAGGCGGCCAAACACGATGGCGCCGAAGGGGCGTACGATGAAGCCCACCGCAAATGTGGCCAGGGTGGCTACGTAGGCGAGGGTAGGGTTGCTGTCAGGGAAAAATTTTTCCGACAGTATCAGTGAAAGGCTGCCGAAGATGTAAAAGTCGTACCATTCTATCAAGGTTCCCGCAGACGAGGCGAATATCACCTGCCAGATACTCTGCTTTGCAGACGTTGAGCTCATAATGTGAAATTGTTATCCGGAAAAGATAGAGAATAACTTTAATAAATAAAACAAGTTTCCTTTCCTAACGGCCTTTGAATTACAGAATCCTTTATCTTTATTCAAACACCAGGAGGACGGTTAACCAATGCGCCGGATCATATTCATTTTAGTACTATTAGTTGCAGGGCTGCATCCCTACCTTTCATCGGCCCAGCGCCCGGGCGTGGGGCTCACCCTGAGCGGCGGCGGGGCCAAGGGGCTGGCGCATATCGGCATTTTACAGGCGATAGACAGTGCGGGGCTGAAGATCGATTACGTGACCGGCACCAGCATGGGCAGCATCGTAGGCGCCCTCTACGCCATCGGTTATTCCGGCGATTCCATCGAGGCCATGGCCCGCAGGCTGGACTGGAACCAGCTTTTCTCCAACCAGCCCGTGCTTACGGACATCAGCTACGAAGAAAAAGCGGAGTACAACCGCTACATGATAGAGATACCTTTCGAATACGGCAAGCCCAAGCTCACGTCGGGCGTGATCTCCGGCGAGCAGCTGTGGCTGGAGCTGGCCAAGATGTGCTGGCCGGTGCGGGATGTGAAGGACTTTTCAAAATTCAACATCCCCTTCAAATGCATCGCCACCGATGTGGCTACGGGAGAGATCGTGACGTTGGACAGCGGGGAGGTGGTTTCGTGTATGCGCGCCAGTATGGCCATCCCTTCCGTGTTCACCGCCGTGAGGATCGGCAACCGCAAGCTGGTGGACGGCGGCGTGGTGCGCAATTTCCCGTCCATCACCGCGAAGGAGATGGGGGCGGATATTATTATCGGCAGCAACGTGAGCAGCGGCCTGCGCACGGCGGAGGAACTGCAAACGCCCATCGATATACTCTACCAGCTGGGATTTTATAAAGACGCGGAGGATTTCGTGGAAGCCCGCAAGATCACCGACGTATATATCCATCACGACCTGAAAGGTTATGGCCCGGCCGCCTTCGGCAGCATCGATTCCATCCTGGAAGAAGGGCGGCAGCGGGGGAGGGAAATGTACCCTGTATTCAAACGTATGGCCGATTCACTGAACGCGCTCCATCCCGAAGCGCCGCCGGAGCTGAACCGCCTGCCCAGGGTGCCGGATATCGAGATCACGGACATCGCCGTCAAAGGCCTGCTGCATTCCGATGAAAAGTTCTTCCGCGGCAGGCTGGGCCTTCAGCCCGGCGGTTGTTACACGCCGGACATGATCCGCGAGGCTATCCTGAACGTATACGGCACGCGTTTCTACAAACAGATCACCTACCACATGAACCCGCTGGGCTACGGCAAAAGCCAGCTGGAAATAGACGTGGAAGAAACCCCGCTCACCTACGTGAAGCTGGGCCTGCATTACAACACCTTCACCAACATCAGCGCCGTTGTGAACATCACGCAGCGGAACTTCGTGGTGCCCAACAGCCGCGCCTTCGTGACCGCGGCCGTGAGCGAGAACCCGCGGCTGCGCGGGGAATATTTCAAATACCTCGGCCGCAAGCGCCGCATGGGTTTCGGGCTGGGCGCGTATTATGAGAACAACCCGCTGAACTATTACGACAACTTCAAAAAGATCCAGGAATACCGCAGCAAATATGCTAACGTGGACGTACATATGCAGTTTATGCTGAACCGCATCATGGCCATTGGCATAGGCACCCGCTGGGAGTACATCCGCGTGAAACCCAAGCTCTCGCCCTTCGTGGAGCTGGACGGCAACAACAAACAATACCAGTCCTTCTTCTACTACGGCCTCAACACCATCGACCGTAAGCTATACCCCACCCGGGGCGCGCTGATCTCGCTGGAAGGCGGCATGGTGTACGGCCAGAACCCTGACCTGCGGCTGAAAATGAACGGGCAGAACCTCCCGCTGGACAGTATGGGCTTTAACTTCAACGACTACCAGCGCGTGCTGCTGAAAATGAACTATTATTTCCCGCTGGGGCGCAAAAGCACGCTGAACCTGAACGGTTATGCCGGCTTTAACTTCAACTACGACCTGGAGCTGCTGAACGATTTTATGATCGGCGGCGTAACGGATTTCAGCCGCAACCAGATCCCCTTCGTGGGGCTGTACGACGGGGAGATCAATACTTCCAGCGTGGGCGCCCTGCAGCTGGGCTGGCAATACGAGGCTTTCCGCAACATCTTCATCATTCCAAGGGTAAATGCCGCGGTGTACGACCTCAACGGCAAGGCCGAACCGAAATACCGGTATGTAACGGGCTATGGCATCACGGCGGGCTACAGCTCGCGTCTGGGGCCGATGGAGATTACACTCATGTACAGCGACCAGGCGAAATATTTAAAGGGTTATGTGAACCTGGGATTTCATTTCTAATGCATCCTGTCGCCGCGCACCGGCAGCTGCTGTATCATGTCCGCTTCAAATTTCAGCCATTCCGCCCAGCGGAGCTTTACTTTTTCTTCGGGGAGGTATTCATTCGCCAGGTCTATAAACAGGCGGTAGTGGCCGGCTTCGGAAACCATGAAGCGGCGGTAGAACTCGCGCAGGTATTCATCTTCCAGTCCTTCGCTCAGCAGGCGGAACCGTTCGCAGCTGCGCGCTTCGATGAGCGCGAAGATCAATAACCGGTCCAGCAGCACTTCCGCGGGCGCGCCGCCTTTCTGCTGGAAGTTCATCAGGTTGTTCACATACTCGTCTTTCCGCTGCTTGCCTAGTGCGAAGCCGCGTTTTTTCATTTCGGCGAGCACCTGCCTGAAGTGGCCCCATTCTTCGGTCACGATGGGCGCCAGCTCTTCCAC
Source organism: Chitinophaga sp. 22620 (assembly GCF_052044405.1). NCBI lineage: Bacteria > Pseudomonadati > Bacteroidota > Chitinophagia > Chitinophagales > Chitinophagaceae > Chitinophaga > Chitinophaga sp. 22620. The sequence continues at coordinate 1,183,054 of NZ_JBQEMV010000002.1, forward strand.
CAGCCTTTGTTTATCAGGGTAGCGCTGTATGAGCGAGATGCAGGAGGTGGCGGCTTTTTGTTCGCAGAATGCGTGATCGGTCAGCACTTCTTCCAGTGAAATGGCCGCCAGGTTCACCCATCGCGGGTCCGTGGGTAACTTCAGGCCGAGTATCGAAACTTTACTGCTCATACAGGTGTTGGATATTGATCTGCGAAGTTACACAGAAGATACTTAGTTTTGAACTATGCAAAAGGAAGACTTTCTCCAGTCGGCCCTCGCCAAACGCCGGGAGCAGCACGCCTTCCGCCAGCTGCGGCTGAGCGGGCAGCGGACGGACTTCTGCTCCAACGATTACCTGGGCCTTGCGCGCAGCGAAAAGATCCAGGAGAACGCTCATGCCATCGTGAAGCAGCTGGACCAGGTGCATGGCTCCGGCGGTTCGCGCCTGCTGGCGGGCAATTACGAGCTGATCGAAGAAGCGGAGCAGCTGGTGGCCGAGTTTCACCAGGCGCCCGCGGGCCTCATTTTTAATTCCGGTTACGACGCCAACCTGGGCCTGTTTTCCTGCGTGCCGCAAAAAGGCGATGTGGTGGTGTACGACCAGCTCATCCATGCCAGCATCCGCGACGGCATCCGGCTGTCTGCCGCGCAGGCGTATTCCTTTTTGCACAACGACCTGGCGGACCTGCAAAAAAAGCTCGCCAATGCCGAAGGGCGGGTGTTCGTGGCCGTGGAATCCGTGTACTCGATGGACGGCGATATGGCCCCCCTGGAGGCCATTTGCGAACTCTGCGAACGTTACAATGCATACCTGGTGGTGGACGAAGCGCATGCCACCGGCGTGGTGGGCCCGCGGGGAGAGGGCCTGGTGCAGCATCTGGGGCTTACAGAGCGCTGTTTTGCCCGCGTGCATACCTTCGGCAAGGCGGTGGGCTGCCATGGCGCTATTGTGCTGGGAAGCCTGTTCCTGCGGGAATACCTCGTCAATTTCTGCCGGCCTTTCATATACACTACCGCGTTACCGCCGCAGGCCGTGGCGGTCATATTAAGCGCCTACGCCTTTTTCCCGGACATGCACGCCGAAAGGAAGCACCTGGACCATCTGATAAAGCTGTTCCGCGAACGCCTGGGCGGCAACAGCCATACGCCCATACAGGTGGTGATGGCGCCGGGCAATGAAAGGGCGAGACAATTGGCAGCACAATTGCAGGAAGAAGGGTTGGACGTGCGGGCTATTCTGCACCCCACCGTGCCGAAAGGGCAGGAGCGCTTAAGAGTTGTGCTTCACAGCTTTAATTCGGCAGAGGAAGTGGAACAACTCGCCGCAATTGTATTGTCATATTCCTGAAAAGGTGTATATTAACAATGGATTTCCTTACCTTCTAAAGATATTTTTTATGGAGATGAACCCAGTCTGGAGAAAAGTATTAGAAGAAGTCGGATTTGTATCCTGGTACCGGTCACTTTCCGATGAGTTTCAAACCACACAGCCCTTTGCGGACCATAGTATCACGGAAGCGCAGGATATGATCATGGAGTTCGGTTTCAAGAAAACGCATTTCGATCCCAAGACTTCTTTCTACCAGGTAGAAGGCGTAGACGATACGCGCATTGTAAAAGGCCTGGGCGCCGGCGTGAGCATTTCCCTCAAGGATGGTAATGTGGAAGTGGTGGTAGCTTTTGACCTGGACAACGACACGCGCGTGGGCGGCACGTTTTCCCTGCTGCCGGGCATGCTGGGAGACCCCGCGCCTATCAGTAAGCCTGTATTCACCAACTACAAAGAACTGTACGCACTGCTGAAAAAGATCTTCCAGAAGTACGATGACATCGGTAACAAGGTCATCGATATCTACCTGGCCGAACCGGCAACCATGTAAAACTCTTTATGAGAATTATCCCATTGATCTTCACGGTTGCGCTCGTCTGGGCGCTCAACCACCGCTGGGGCGCAACGCCTCCGTTTGGTATGCTTTTCAGCCCGCAGCACGGTTTCTGGGTACATGCGGAGCCCGTTGGTTCTCCTGTTAACGGACAATTCGTCTTTCCCCAGCTGAAAGGCAAGGCAGAAGTATGGTTCGACGACCGGATGGTGGCCCACGTATTCGCAGAGCAGGAAGCCGATGCTTATTTCATCCAGGGCTACCTGCACGCGAAGAACCGCCTCTGGCAGATGGAGCTGCAAACCCACGCCGCCGGCGGCAGGCTCAGCGAGATACTCGGCCCCAAGCTGCTGGACTACGACCGCCGCAAACGCCGAGAAGGCATGGTGTACGGCGCGGAGCAGGTCATCAAAGGCATAGAGGCGGATCCCGTCACCAAAATGGAGCTGGACAGCTACACCGCCGGCATCAATGCTTACATCGGCGAGCTGCGCAAACGTAACTACCCGCTGGAATACAAGCTGCTGGGGTACAGTCCGGAGCCATGGACCAACATCAAGACCGGCCTGCTCGTGAAATACATGAGTGCGGACCTGGCCGCCACTGCGGACGATATCCCCTACACCAACGCCCGCAACCATTTCTCCAAAGAAGATTTCGACCAATTATACCCGGATTTCACCGACCTCATGGCGCCCATCATTCCGAGAGGCACGCCCTTCCCCGCGCCCGCGCGCCGCGCCGTGCCCCCGCCGGACAGTGTGGTGAACGCCGAATTCCAATACAACACCGCAAAGCAGGACCGAGACAAAGGCAGCAACAACTGGGCGGTGGCCGGCAGTAAAACGAAGAACGGCTATCCCATCCTCTGCAACGACCCGCACCTGGAGCTGAGCCTGCCCAGTTTGTTCTACGAAATGCAGATCAAAACCCCCGGCATGAACGTGTATGGCGTAAGCCTGCCCGGCGCGCCCGGCATCATCATCGGCTTCAACGACAATATGGGCTGGGGTTTCACGAATGGTTACGTGGATGTGCTGGATTATTACAAAATGGAATTCCGCAACGGCAAAAAAGAATACCTCTTCAACGGCCAATACCGCCCTGCGGACCTGCGGGTGGAAGAGATCAAAATAAAAGGCCAGCCCAGCTTCTACGACACCGTAGCCTACACCGTTTGGGGCCCGGTGCTGTACGATGAGACCTTTAAAGATCCCCGTTTCAACGGCTACCTGGCCATGCGCTGGACGGCGCACGACCAGAGCAACGAGTTGCGCACCGTGCATCTGCTGAACCATGCCAAAGGCTACGGCGATTACCTGGAGGCTATGAAATACTGGAGCTGCCCCGGCCAGAACTTCATCTACGCCGGCAAAAAAGACGGCATCGCCATCTGGCACAACGGCAAGCACCCGCTGCGCTGGAAGGACCAGGGCAAGTTCGTAACCCCCGGCAGCGACAGCACCTATGCCTGGCAGGGCTTCATTCCCCAGGCCGAGAACCCGCACGTGTACAATCCGGCAGAGGGTTTCGTCAGCTCCGCCAACCAGCAGGCTACAGACAGCACTTATCCATACAACCTTTTCGGTTATTACGACCTCTTCCGCGGCATGCGCATACAGGAGCAATTGAGCCAGATGAGCGGCATTACGCCGGAGGATATGATGAAGCTCCAGAACGACAACAAGAACCGCCTGGCGGAGGCCGCGGTGCCCTTTTTGAGCGAATACGTGAGCGCAAATACCTTAACGTCCAAGCAGCAGGAATACTGGCGTATGATGTTCGCCTGGGACGGTGTGGCCGGGCCCGACAGCAAGGTCGCCACGCTCTTTAACCTCTGGTGGAGCAACCTGGAAGACGCGATCTGGAGCGACGAGCTGCCGCTGAACGACAGCATCGCCTACGTGCAGCCCGAGGAAAAAACGCTGCTGTTCTGGCTGATGCGCGACAGCGCCATGCATTTCATCGACAATATCCGCACCCCCGCCCGCGAAACCCTGGCGGACCAGGTGATGGCCAGCTTCCGCCTGGCGGCAGACACAGCCGCCGCGCTGGACGCCAGGAACGAGCTGGCGCTGGGGAAATTCCGTGGTACGGACATCCGGCACCTGAGCCGCAGCATACCCGCTTTCAGCCGCATGCACCTGAACACCGGCGGTGGCCGGCACATTATCAACGCCACGAAAAAGACCACCGGCCCCAGCTGGCGCATGGTGGTGGAGCTGGGCCCTGAAACCAAAGCCTGGGGCATTTTCCCCGGCGGCCAAAGCGGCAACCCCGGCAGCAAGTATTACGACAATATGGTGAGCGATTGGCTGGCCGGGAAATATTATGCGCTGCGGGTGTATGATGAAAAGAAGCCCGCGGAAGGAGTGGTGGGGAAGATGGTGTTTACGCGGGGCGGGGATTGATTTTCTGTGCCGCTATGATCATACAACGGAGAATTTTTTTCTCTTTGAAAGCCAGGGTGGGAGAGGGTTTGAGCTGGGTAGTAAATTTTATTGACTGAAATATTTGGCAAAAATAATTTAATACATATCTTTGCACTCCCAATCGAAAACGAAACGGGATGATTCCGTAGCTCAGTTGGTAGAGCAATACACTTTTAATGTATGGGCCCTGGGTTCGAGTCCCAGCGGGATCACTGGAAAATCAGAAGCCTTCAGATTCATTGAATTTGAAGGCTTTTTTGTGTTTGAGGTTTTCATTGAAGCTACTATCATTTGCAACTGGTTGAATGCAAGGACAGCATTGGTTCTAATATCATTGGGATGCTGGATTTTCTCATCCCTTATAATTTTAATAGATGTTCAATAACTCCCTCCCTCCAAGATCACATCTTTGTCCTTGTGCTTTCCTAGCTTAAATGAAACTTGCTGATTTTTCTGATCTTTTATGCTGTTTCCAATAAAGAAACACAGATTGCATGTATATACATTTAATATCTCCTACAACTATCCAACTACTAAGGTAAGTAGCAATGAAAAAAAGAACAAGGCTTTGTATCACATTGATCTTCTGTAAGTTTTGTCGAATTTTGGTACATTAGTATTTTGGTAGAACTTATGTATATTTGAGGGTTAGCTATGATTTTTAAAATCAAATAATTAACGACTTTACACGAAATATAATATAAAATGCTTCATTTTCAGGACCCATATTTTTCGAACTCTTATACACTCCACGAAGCATTGATTCAATCTTGTTCAGCTTCAATCCATGGAAAAGGAGCATATGCCTTTGCATCTAAAGGGGGAATTGAAATTCTTTTTAAAGATAGCGTATTTGATTCCTTGTTGGAAAGAGGTGAGTATTCATTGATCATTGGCATAGATGAAATTACTAATCTCGCAAGCTTAGAGATTCTGCATAACATCAAAACTGCACGACCAAGCTTAACTGTTAAAGCATTTGATCACAATAACAGGGGCTCACTTTTTCATCCTAAATTAAGCTATTTTAAAAATCAGAATGAATCAGGAACATTAATAGTTGGCTCAGGAAATTTGACTTTAGGGGGCTTGCGCAGAAACAGAGAGGCTTTTAGTCTTATACAGCTTTCCAATGAAGAATTTCAACGAATTGAACAATATTGGAATGCTTGGTTGTTACATTCAGATCAACTTTTAAAAGAAATTGATAATCCTGATGTAATAAGAAAAGCTCGGGATAATCAATATGTGAGGAGAGCAAGAATAATACGACCTGATGAAGAAGTAGAGGTTGAAATCGATGCTTTACCTGAAGGAGTTGATGAAATTGAAATTTTACATCAGGATGGATGGCAGTTTTACCCTGATAGTGAAGTGCTAATTGCTGAAATTCCAAGAAGTGGTGATAGATGGAAACAAGCTAATTTTGATATTGATACTTTTCGAAACTTCTTTGGAGCAATACCAGGAGATAATAGCCAAAGAATACTTCTACGAAATATCAATGATGACTTCTCCATGTCTGAGATTGAAGTAAGACCGAGCGTGTCGGTCGTTAGTCAGAACTACAGATTTGAATTAGATGCAGCCAGTGGTTTGCTTTATCCGAACGAAGGAAAACCTATTGGAGTATTTGTGAAAGTTACAACAAGGATGTTTTTATACCATCTTTATATGCCTGACCAGCCTTTATACGCAGAACTTAACGAATGGTTACAAACAAATTGGACAGGTAGAGAAGACAGAATGAAAAGAATTACAGGAAGGATAAGCCAATTACCTGCTATTATTGGACAATCCGTCTTCAACAGGTATCTTATTTAAACATAGTAAACAATGGCGGTAATAGGAAAGATCGAAAATGGAATTGTAGCCTTAAATAAGCCTAAATCATTTAGGACTATTCACTATTTAGGTAGCAAGTTAAGAGTCCTTGAATTTATTAAGAAGGTAGTTGATGAGTTAGATCCTAACAGAAATGGGATTTGCGATTTATTTTCGGGAGCGGGTTCGGTTAGCCAATATTTCTCTTTAGAAAGGAAGGTAGTTGCAGTCGACATTCAAAACTATTCTAACATTATTTGCTCGGCACTTTTGTTTCCGGAGGAAAGTTCTTTGGTTAATTCATTTGTTGAAAGGATGAATAATTCCAAATTTATTGTTGAATATCAAAAGGCGTTTCAACCTCTAATTATTTTGGAAGATTCAATAATTAATGGTGAATTAGGTACAAACTTAGAAGCCGTTTGTCACTTTTTAGAAAATGGCTCTTTATATTCCTATTTGTCAAAAGATGGAAATAACGATTTACGATCTGAATTAAGAGAAGCATTTGATAGAGTCGAGGAAAACTTAAAATCTTTTGGAGGTAATTCATTTATAGCTTCGAAGTATTTTGGCGGTATTTATTTTTCATACAAACAATCAGTACTCTTAGATGCCATTATAACTGAAATCGGGAATACTAATATTAAACATCAAAGCTTCTTACTTGCGGCTCTTTTAAGTACAGCAAGCGACATTGTAAATACTGTTGGTAAGCAGTTTGCTCAACCAATAAGACCAAGAAACAAAAACGGTCTACCTAAAAAAGGAATTGTAAAACAGTTGCGAAAAGATAGGAATATTGATGTTTTTGATCTCTATAAGTATTGGCTGCATAAGTACACAAGCAATCAATTTGCCGAAAATGGACATCAAGTACTGCGAGCAGATTTCAAGGAAGCATTAACGAATTTAAGCGATGACATACGTATAGTTTATGCCGATCCACCTTATACGAGAGATCATTATAGTAGATTCTATCACGGCCTGGAAACTTTAAGTTTGAGGGACTTTCCAACAGTTTCTAAAACTAAAATTGGCGGCAAGGAAAGACTTAGCAGGGGTCTTTATCGAGAGAATAGAGAACAGTCTGATTTTTGTATTAGATCTAAAGCTCCAAAGGCGTTTGAAGAGTTATTTAAACTTGTTTCCGAGAAAAATAAAATTCTGTTGCTCTCATACTCCCCATATGACAAATTAAAAGGAGCCCATCCTAGAGTTGTAGAGATCGAAACGTTGGAGAAGATGGCTAGAGTCTACTTTGACTTTGTGGAAATTCGTTCAATTGGCAAGTTAGTACATAGCAAATTGAATAGAGCAGACTTACATTTAGAAGCAGAAGAATCAGCAGAAGTATTAATAATTTGTCAGAACAGATGATGGAACTTAAATTTATTAAAAAACATTCCTCGCCATCAGGTGATAGCCTAACAAGAAAAATAATTCAAGGTGAAAATCTTGATGTATTAGATTTGCTAGCCCATAACTATAGTGGGAAAGTTAAATGCATTTATATTGACCCGCCTTACAATAATGGAGAGAACTATACGCATTATGACGACACTGTTCACGAGGAATGGATAATAGAAATAAAGAAAAGACTCGAAAAACTGAAACCGCTATTAAAATCAGATGGAAGTATTTGGATATCTATTGACGATTCGGAAGTTCATTATCTTAAGGTGGCGGCAGATGAGATATTTGATAGAGGCAATTTTGTCACTACAATAATTTGGCAACAAAGAACAACAAGAGAAAATAGAAAAATATTTTCGAATAACCACGAGTATATACTCGTTTATGCAAAAAACAGATTGGAATTTTCTAAGTCCGTGAACAAACTCAAAGGAAATGGTGCGCAAATTGCGAGGTATAAAAATCCTGACAATGACAAACGGGGTGCTTGGCAATCTGTTTCATTAAACGTGCAGGCAGGACACGCTGTAAAATCACAATTTTATGAAATAGTTAGTGCATCCGGCAAAATCCATGTCCCGCCCAAAGGTAGGTGCTGGGTTTATAATAAACATAAGATGGACGCTCTTATAGAAGATGGTAGAGTATGGTTTGGAAATGATGGTAACGGTGTTCCAAGACTTAAAAAATTTTTATCAGAATCTGAAATTATAATAACACCCGAAACACTTTGGCTTGCTGATGAAGTTGGAACCAATAAAGAGGCAAAAAAACATTTGATGAAGCTATTTCCTGAAAAGGATATATTCGATACTCCCAAACCAGAGAAACTGATAAAACGAATTTTGGAAATAGCAACAAAGGAGAATGATTTGGTATTAGATTCATATGTAGGAACAGGTACAACTATCGCTGTTGCTCACAAAATGAAAAGACAATATATTGGAATTGATCAAGGAGAACATATTATTGACTATGCTGTCGCTCGCCAACGACTGATTTTAGAAGGCAAGGGCTTGGGTATTTTAGAAAGAGTGTCTGACGAGAATGAAGGGTTTGATTTTTATAAACTAATCCCCAAAACAAGTAACAAGAGAATTGCCAAAATTAATACGGCTTTTGTATAGTCGAACTGACGAGCGAGATTCAGCAGTGGTTCATCGAATAAAAATTAGTAATAAATTGAATTCTGTGCTTCGATTTCACGCCCAGGGCACATAGCCAATATGGTTAACGAAATGTCAAATCAATGTAAGATTTATTGATTTGACCAAGCCTGTCATAAGGGAAGAATCGCCAAAATAGGGACTAATACCATTTTTACCAATGATGACAATAATCATGCTATTTCTGCAAACTTTCGTAAATCAAATACAAAAAGTTCGAGTTGTGCCATAGGGATAACAAAAAGGTGCTAGAAGTAGCACCTTTTTCGTTTAAGCTCCTCAATGTTTTTTAAGAATAACTCTCATAAGAAATAAAGAGTCTATCAAATCATTCGCACATGAACTGAGCGCGCCCAAATAATTTCACAAGCGGTTTTAAGTCAATTCAAACTTAATGAACCCTTCCCAAACCCGCTCACCTCCCCTTCAAAACCATCTCCACCGCCACCGGATCCTGCATATTCACCCCGGAAGATTTCAGCTGCCCGCTCATCACGCCCGATGCTACCACGTACCGGAAGTTATAGAAGGGCATAAGGGTGTTTTCCAATCCGTCGGGCACCAGTTTGCCGGTTGTATTGGCCGTCCAGTAGTAGTGAATGGTAAGCGTTCCCTGGCGGTATTCGTACGCGAAATTATGCACCACGTCGGAGGGTGAGGCGGCCTGGAACGAAAGCGGCAGCGGCATCCAGTTGTGCACGCCTTTCGGGATCATATATACCAGCACCAGGCCGTTATCTATCACATCTTTCGTGATCTCGGGAGCTTCCACCGTAATATATTTGCTGAAATGCAGTTTCACCTGGTTGTTGCCGTAATCCAGGGCGTAGTGGCCGGGGTATTTCCACGTGGATGCCATGGTGGTGAATTTTTTTGCCGTGATGTTGGCGTTGCCGTCTTTCCCTGCGGGGCCGGCGGGGCCTTCTTTTTTACAGGCGCCGAGGGTGATCAGGAGGCTGGCCGCAAGCAATACAAACGTATTTTTCATAACTATAAAAGGTTTATAGGGTGATTTTATGGCCGCAAGCTAGGGATGTTCAACGGCTGTAAAGGGAGGGAATTAACGGATGAGGGGTTTCTGTTTACGGAACGTGGGTTTGTATATATAAGCAACGGGCGCGAAACCTTCGCGCCCGTTGCCTGGTGGTATTATAAAACAATAGCCAGGTGATAAGCTTCGGGCACCTTTTCGATAACCCGTTGCAGGCCGGTACCGTCTGTTTTACAGCGGAACAACGTGCCGTACCCCACATTAAAATCATATGTGATCCAGTACATGTATTGATTGGCAGCGTCTATTTCCAGGTCGCCGACCCCCATCATGAATTCCGCGGGAACCGGCAGCTTCGTAAGTGTTCCGGAGCCATCCCGGGCGCCCGTATAGCAGGAACTGTTACCGCCGTCGAGGATATAGATGTCCGTGCCATCCAGGGCCAGGTTGGCCGGGGCACTAACGCCATCGTTGGCATCGAATAACATTTTGGGCGCCTGTGTTGCCTGGCCGTCGATGCTGCCTTCGTAAGTGGCCATGAACATTTGCTCTGTCCAGTATATTTTCCCGTCGGCCTCATCTATTTTTAACCCTACGGGCATCATTTCTCCCAGCTTATATAGCTCTTCTGCTCCCGTTCCATCCATATTTACCCGGGAAATGTAATTGTTGCCCGAAAAAGTAACGTCTGCCACCGTTACATATAACCTGTCCTGGCTGTCAAAGGCGATATCCTGCAACATCACTCCTTCCGGGAATGTATGCACGAGGGTGGGAGTGGCAGTGCCATCCATGCTGCCGTAGTAAATTTTGTTGATGTCCATCCAGTACACGCGCCCGTTCTTTTGGTCAATGGTCAGCCCGCTGGGGTAAACGCCCACGTTGTCAGACTCATCATATATAGCCTCGATGACCGGATTACCATTGTCATCTATCACAGCCTTGTACACCTTGCCCCATGATGCCCAAAAAATCTCCTTCACGCCGGCAGGTGTTTCATCCACGACGAACCGGCCTGCATGAATGCTGTAAACCCCTTGTTCTACGCGCAGGGAAACAGTATCCGGCGTTATTTTCGGGACCTTCACCTTTACCTGGGTGCTGCTGATCTCCGTGATCGTTCCTTCCGTATCGCCGAAGAAGATCTTGCAGCTGCCGTCTTTAAAATTATACCCGTTGATGGTGACCTCCCCGCCAACCCTCGCATGCATGGGCTGTATTTCCCGGATCATGGGTAATGGAATAACAGACGCGTCAACCGTATAAACAGGCCCCGTAGCGGCAGAATCCACCTGCCCGCTGTAGTCATAACCGCCTGTCTGGTTTTTCCTGTTAAAATTGAATTCCAGCTTCCCGGTCACGGCGCCTTCCGGTATTTGTATCAGCATACTGTCCAGCGACATGGTCACGATGCGCACCTCGGCGTTGTTGAGGCGCACTTTGGCATCTGCCGCCAGGTAGGTGAAATTATGGCCGTGTACAACCACGTAGGTGCCCGCAGGCCCGGCGCCCGGCGAAATACTGTCGATGGTCACCTTGCCGAAATCCCGCACGTCGATCACTTCCTTGCGGCAGGCCGTGAACGCGCACATCAGCATAATGAACAGTAAGTATATATCTCTTTTCATGATGTTATTTTTTACAGGTTGAACTGGAAGCCCAGCGTATAATAAACGCCCGGTCTGTAGTTGCGGATGTAATAATCACCGCGGATGTATTTTGTGGTCTCCGTACGAATAGGGCTGTGAATGGTCCATTCGAACAGGGTAGGGTCGGTGTTGAACTTTTTATTAAAGTCATTGTCCACGTAGTGGCGGATCGCCGCGTTCAGCAGGTTCTGCGCGGCCACTCTTACGCTGATGCGTTTGTTGATCTTCTGCAAAATGGAAAGGTCCACCAAATGCCTGCTGCGCTCAACCACCGGGGGCTCCAGCTCCGTTACCCTGCCGCCGGAGGTATTGGTGAGGATGCGCTCTGCGAGCACGTTGTATTGCAGCGATATCCTGCTGCCGCTGGCCTTGTGATCATAAAAAAGACCTGCGTTCAGTATCCAGGGGGCGGCGCCCGTGAAGGCCCTTTTTTCACCGCCGGGATAGTAGTTCTCGTTCTCCGGTGCATCCACCATCATCGCCTTGTTGCTGGCTTCCGTGAAGTTGTAGCAGGCATTCACGATGAGGCCCATATGCTCGAAGATGTCCCCGCCGAGGAAGCCCAGTTGCTTGCGAACTTCCAGCTCTATACCATAAATGCGGGCGTAAGGCATATTGCTGTGGGTGAAACCGGGAACGCCGGTATTGGTATTGGCCATTGTTTCTTCGATCGGCTGATCGATATGTTTGTAGTAAAACCCGGCGGAAACCGCTTCTCCCGCGGTGGGGTACCATTCCAGGCGCAAGTCGTAGTTATCGATGCGCGCATCGTGCAGCGTGGACTTCCCGATATAAGTGAACCCGTCCGAGGGATTATATGTAACGAAGGGAGACAGCTCGCGCAGCTCCGGCCTGTTCAATGTTTTGCCATAGCTCGCGCGCAGCTGCCACTGATCGTTGATGTGCAGCGTGGCGTTCACGGAGGGTAAAAAGAAATACTGGTGTGTGGGAGGAGCCGTTCCTACCAGCACCTGCTGGCCGGCGGAGTTCGCTTCATATGCCTTCAGCAATTGCTGCCCTTTCGTGTCCAATACAACGCGTTTGGAATATTCCACGCGTAAGCCGCCATAGATGTCCAGCTTCATCACCGGGCGGTTGCCAAATGGCCAGCGGAAGGTCACGGGAAGATTGGACGCCACGTAGCCGGCCACGTTATCGAAAGTGGCGGTGTACCCATTCGTCTGTGCGCCGGCCAATCCTACTTCCTGTATATTGGTGTACATGCGTACATTCCTCGTTCGCATGGCATATAACAGGCTGTCGCCGAGGTTTTCCCATGGATTCGCGCTGTATCCCAGTTCCGGGAAGTTCTTGTAAGCCAGCGCGCTGTAGAAATATTGCTTGCGGCGGCTTTCAGCATAAGCGCCCGCACGCAGCAGGAGATCTTTCTTTTGCCGCAGCGGTGTGAACGTATAATCGAGGCTTCCCTGCCAGCGTTTTTCATCGCCCTCGCCATCTGTAAACCGCCCTATCACCGTGTTCTTGCGCGTAGCCGCGTTTAACTGCCAGGTGGTGCTATCCGTCTGAGTAAACTTTCCCAGGCCGGCCCTGTCGCCGGTAATAGACGCAGCGTCCGGCTCATAAGCGTTGGAGAACTGGTTAGGATCTTTATTGATACCCTGTGAATAGCTGGCCGTCCATTCCAGCAGATGTTTTTCATTGCCGGTCTTGTGCGAACCGCCCAGCATTCCCAGGTAAAGGTCTTGCGTATTGTAAGCATTCTCCATGCGACGGATATGAAGCGAAGGGGCTTCACCAGTATACCACTCGTTCACGGTATTGATCTGCAACACCTGCTTCGTATTACGGTTCATCAGGCCCATAGCGGTGATCTCGTTCCGGTCGTTGATGATCAGGGAGAAGTGCTGCATGGCCGCCAGCCGTATGCTGGAAGAGTAAACGGAATCGTGCCCTATGCGCAAGCTCGGAAGCGTTAGGGGCGTAAGCGCCGTGCCCGGAGCGGGGAATGCCGTATCCCTGTACATATTGGCGCTGCGGGCGGTATTGGTAGAATAGAAGCTGCGTTGATTTTCATAACGCCCTACGGTTACGCTGTTCAGTTTCAGCTTGCCGATATTGGCGTAAGTATAGTAGGTCATATCGCCCTGGAGGTCTGCCGGGTGATATTTTTTGCTCAGGTTCCAGGATTTGACGCTGCGCGCCAGCAAGGCGTCTGTCATGGCCCCGTTGGCGGCCAGGTAGGCATCGGGCACGCTCGGCACATCTCCCAGGATTACCATGCCATATTGGTTACGCGGCATGTTCACCGGCATGGCGCGGGTGCCGTCGTCAAAGCCCAGCCAGTCGTATTTACCGCTGCCAGCCTGCACATGATCGTCGAAGAACTTGTTGCCTGTGCGGTATTGTGCATTCAGGCTGATCTCCAGCCTGCGGATGGGAACGGATTTTTTCGTGTACACCTTTACCACGCCGCCCGCAAAATCAGCAGGAAGTTCCGGTGCGGGAGATTTATACACGATCATCCGGTCTATCACAGATGAGGGCAGCAGGTCGAAATTGAAGGCCCTTTTATTGGGATCGGTGGAGGGAAGAAAGGCATTGTTGAGGTAAACGGGGTTGTACCGGGGCGTCATACCACGGATGCTGATAAAACCATCCTGCAAAGTAACGCCCGATACGCGGCGCGCCACCTCGGAGGCGGAACGGTCCACGCTGATCGTGATCTGTTCCGAGGAAATACCGGAAGCAATACCTCTCGCCGTCCTGATCTCTTCGATCAGCTGGCGGTCGCTGGTGGTGATCACACGGTCCGCCCGCACGGTCACTTCCCCCAGCTGGCGCTTGTCTTTCTGTAATACGATGTCCAGCGTGGAAGTGGAATCGTCCTTTACCGTTACGCCGGGTATTTCCGTATAGGCAAAGCCCACATAACTGATGATGGCGGTGTAATTGCCGGCCGGCAGCGTGATGCTGAAGTGCCCGTTCGCATCTGTCACGGCGCCGCTGCCGCCGATGCGGATATTGGCGCCTGGCACAGGTTGCCGCTGTTCTTCGTCCGTCACCTGGCCGGTGAGCTTTCCCTTCGCACGAACGGGAGCGGCTGGTGCGTTGTTTTCTTTGCTGATGATAATGTAGCCATTGGCTTCCCGGAAAGAAAGGGAAGTGTGCTGCAGCAGGGCTTTTAATACCTGCTCCAGCGTTTTATCGGTGTATTCGGCAACAGGAGCTTTGTATCCGTTGGTGTTGGCGGCATTAAAAGCCAGTTTGAGCCCGGCTTGTTTCTCCACTTTCCCGAGTGCGGCCGCCATGCTTTCGCCGGTAAAGCGGATGCTGATCTTTTTGGATAAAGCGGGTTGTTGTGCATACAAATGATGGCTGGTAAAGAGGCACACCAGTAGCAGGAGGCGTTGCCATAGGCGGTGCCGCGGTTTCGTCCGACTGAAAAATTTCATACCTTCGTTCTAGTTTATTTGTTATAAATACCGGTACTTCCAATACCGGTGTTTGAAGACGCCTGCTTCCAACAGGCGTTTTTTCTTTTTTATCGGATGATCACTTCCGTACTGTCTTTCTGCCATTCCGCGCGGTTCCCGTTCACCATGCAGATAACTTCGATCAACGGCTGCGGGTCTGTTCCGTATTTGACGGGCAGGTTATATTGATTGTGCCTTACAGCCGCACCGCCCGCTATGACGGTGATGCCGTAGAGTTGTTGCATCAGGCCGGCCATTTCTGCAAAACTGGCTCCGGAAAGCCGTACTTCCCCGCCTGTCCATTCCCCGATATTGCCGGGATCGGTATGCATCGTCCGCGTCCGGGCATTTGCAATGTCATAGAACACCCCGTCACCGGGTAACAGCGTCGCAATGGCTTTCTGCTGCCTGTCAACCCGCACTTTACCGGTTTTCACCGCTACCTGCAAATGGCCGGCAACACTGTCTGTCATAACGGTGAATGTGGTGCCCAGTACGATGGTCTGCATACCTTCGCTGCTTTCCACAATGAAAGGTGTTTCCTGTTTTGCAACATCGAAATAAGCCTGCCCCTGCAATAGCTGCACGGTACGGGTTCCGCCGCTGAAGCTGGCCGGGTAACGGATCGCGGAGCGTGCGTTGAGGAAGATGCGGGAGTGGTCGGGCAGTAGTATTTCTTTCAGTTCCCCGTTGCCAGTTTGCAGGGTCAGCATGGGGGTAGGGGAGGGCGGTTTCCTGTCCTGCCGCAACATCAGGCCAACGCCGGCGACCACCAGCGCCGCGGCAGCTGCGCCTGCCAGGCGGTGCCAGGCAGTTTTTCGTACAGGCTTGCGCGGTATGCTTTGCATGATCTGCTGAAATCGCACCTCCTGCGGTGTTGCTGGTTGCCCGGCGGCATCCGGCATGTCGGAGAAATCAATGCCGGCCAGCTGTTCTTCCGCTTCGGGGGTAGAGAGGTACAGGCGCAGCAATACCATCTCACGGTCGGTGATGGTCTTGTCTTTCTGTTTGCGCAGCAATTGCTTCAACAGCTCGGGAGAAACAGGCATATCGGGCGGCTTTTACAGGAAGTACCCAATAAAGCCTGCGAGGTAGTAAGCGGTAACAATTAGTTAATATACGGGGAGCAGCAGCACGGCCAGGCTGTAGGCATAAGGGGAGACCTGTGTGCGTAAATGTGTAAGGGCAAGGCTCACCTGCTTCTTCACGGTCAGCACGGAAATACCCAGCTCGTCCGCGATCTGCTGGTAGCTTTTATCTTCATCCCGGCTCATGAGGAATATTTTCTTCCGCATGGGCGGCAGGGATTGAATAATGGTGTGGATGTATTGTTCGATCTCGTGGTAATAGAGTTGTTGCAGCGGGTCAGACAGATCAGCGGGCGCTTTGGGCAGGCTGCTGATGTCCGTATGGAGGATCTGCCGGCGCAGGGATTTGAGGGCCTTATTGCGGCATACGGTGATGAGCCAGCCGGAGATATCATTGCCTTCCATACCGGCCCGGTGCTCCCAGAGGCTGGTAAATACATCCTGTACCACTTCCTCCGCATCCTGCCGGGTGCTGCATATTTTTGCCGCATAAGCGGTAAGCCGGGCATCGTATGCCATGAATATTTCCCGGAACGCCTCTTCCGATCCGTCCCGGAATGCGGCAATAACGGAGGCAGGTACAGCGGGATGTTGATGGGCGATATGCATACGGAGGCAGATTCCGCACAAATATAGCCGCAGCATATTACCAAAGTGTTAAGGATGAAGTGGATGGGTGTTGTGCCGGGGTAAATCAGCGTCATCAATTTTTGGAATGCAGTGCCATTTTATTTCCTTCAGTGTCGATAAACATTGCGAAGAAGCCGGTTTCAGGGTTAATTTCTGTTTTCGGGACAACCACCTGTCCTCCATTCGGTTCTATTTTGTCCAATACCATTTGCAGATCGTCTGTGTTCACGTACACGATGGTGCCGTCTGTGGAGGGTTTGTATCCTTCTCCTTTGATCAGCACGACAGATACGCCATTGCCGTCGCCCGGGAATAATCCCATTTGTGTTCCCTGCATATCCGTTTCTTCGATATGGATGTTTAATATTTCCTGGTAGAATGTGAGGGCCCTTGAGAAATCCACGGTGGGGATCTCTACGATTGATACTAGATTTTTCATATAACCTGTTAATTGTTTTACAAAACAAATCTAGGAAGCCGGCAGGTGTTAAAATTGTAAAATTGCGACACCTATCCTTGTTTGTAGAAAAGAGCGGAAAGCATCATTGTCTTATCGGATAAGAAATCTTTAGGGTTCGTTCCTGTAAATTCCTGGAAGTCTTTGGTAAAATGTGCCTGGTCGTAGTACTCGCTTTCATAGGCAATTTCGGTTAAGCTTTCGCCCTGCGGGTGGAGGAGCATTTTTAATGCCGTTTGTAATCTGATTACTTTGCACAGTTGCTTTGGGCTCATCCCCACCTGTTGAAGGAACTTTCTTTCGAGCTGCCTTCTTTTGGACAGATCGCCTTTAAGGATAGTATGTACGGCTGCACTTCCTTTTGTTGAAAAAATAATGTCAATGGTCGATTTGACGATATGGTCAATGGTTGCCTTGTTTTTCAGCTTATCCAGGAGAAAGTCTTCTGCGATTTTTATCCTGCCGGGAGTATCCGTTGCCTGGATGATTTTTTGCTCCAGCTCTTTTGAAGCTGTCTCTCCAAACAAAGCCGCTGCGGGCGTTTCTTTGTTCGCCAGGTTTTTAATGGGTACAGGCACGAAGTTGGCAAATCCATAAGGGTAGAAGCGCACTGCGAAGGAATGGACGTATCCTGTTGGTTCGATCAAAAACGGCTCGGTGATTTGCCCGATCACCATTGTACGGGGCTGAACGATAAACTCGTTTTCGGAAATGATCCGCTTTACATCATCTCCCAGCATAAAGATCAGTTCAATGCAGCCGTCAGGCAGGATACGCTGTCTTTGGGAGCTTTCCTCCGCAGGAACCTCCAGTGTCCAAAAACATTTTACAACTGATTTCAGGTCTGAATGCGGTTGAAATGTTTGATAATCCATTAACTGTAGGGTGTTAGATGAGGGTGCCGTCCTAAATATACTTTATAAATCGTTAGTGACCATACTGCCGTCTCCAGTCTTCACCGGCCCCTGTAATGCGGCCAGGGCTCATAACAGGCTTGATCTTTATTCCGGTAAACTGGAATGGAGATACGATTCCGCACGCCAGGTCTGCGGAGGAATGGGAGAGGGCAGGGCGCGAGGGCAGACCGGCATGGTCTTATTACCGGGGCGATACGGGTGAGGTCAGGAGCTATGGCCGCATGTACAACTGGTTTGCGGTAAACGATGCAAGGGGGTTAGCACCGGTGGGCTGGCATGTTGCAACGAACGATTTCACAGGAATGGGGGAATTCACTTACATGGCAAGTGCTACTGAAGCCGATTTAAAGGACTCGAGAAATGACCAGATGGCTGTATGGGGCCGCGGTGCGCATATTGACAATAAGACTGTAATGAGATGCGCGCTGGATAAACATTTCGGGTTGTACGTGCGGTGTGTGAGAGATATTGACAGATAGAAAATTACAGATGCGCGTTTGATTCATCTTCCGGGGCGCCATTTATTTATGCATCAGCGTTTCGCCCGCGAAAAACTAAAATATTCCCTTGCATTTTTTTGAATTTTTATTCATTTTAATTTTGTATTTATGTACTACATAATAAATTGACTGAAGCCCGGCTTGTTCATCAGGCGTCAGGAGTTAAGAAAAGGGCTTCTAAAAGAAATAAAACACCAGCTCAAAGATGTTCCATAAAATAACAAGACCGTTAAAAACACTCTGCTTTTTAGCCCTTATGCTGCCACTGCTTAGCGGCTCAGCCCCACAACCCGGCAGGGGCCCGAATATCGTTTTCATTCTGATTGATGATATGGGCTATAGCGATATCGGCAGCTATGGTTCCACCTATTACGAAACGCCCAATATAGACAGGCTGGCAAAGCAGGGAATTAAATTCACCAATGCCTATGCCGCCAGCACTTTATGTTCGCCCACCCGTGCAAGCATCCTCACCGGCAAATACCCCGGCAGGCTGCACATCACCCACGCCATACCGATAGAAGGTTACAGCCGCCTGCCGAACACGCCTTTGATGGACGCAGATTACACCAAGAACCTCCCGCTTGAAGAAGTAACTTTCGCGGAAACGCTGAAAGAAAATGGTTACAAAACAGCGGCGATAGGTAAATGGCATGTATGCTGGGATAAACAATACTTCCCCGAATCCCAGGGCTTCGATCTGAATATAGGCGGCGGGGGAATGGGAAGCACGATGGATTACTTTTATCCCTATGCCGGCAAATGGAAAATGAACCCGTCGAGCCCAGTTGTGGAATGGCAGGTATTTCCCGACGGGAAAAAGAATGAATACCTTACAGACAGGCTGACGGATGAAACGATCCGGTTCATTGAACAAAATAAGGAAGGCCCGTTTTTAGCCTACCTGCAGCATTACGGCGTGCATACGCCTATACAGGCCAAAGACAGCCTGATCAAAAAGTACCAAAAAAAGCCGGTCGATTCCCTGAAAGGCCATACCAATCCAAAGTACGCAGCCATGATAGAAAGCATCGACGAAAGCGTGGGCAGGATCATGCAGAAGCTCGACGAGCTGGGATTGTCTGAGAATACCATAGTGGTCTTCACATCAGACAATGGCGGGCACGGGCGGATAACATCCAACTGGCCTTTCCGCGGCAACAAAGGGAATTTTTACGAAGGCGGCATCAGGGTTCCCCTGATCATAAAATGGCCCGGCCATATCAAACCCGGCCGGAGCAGCGATGCGCCATTCATCAGTACCGATTTTTATCCCACCCTGCTGGGCCTTGCAGGCCTGTACCCCGGCAGGGAATATATCGATGGCATCAACCAGGAGCCCCTGCTTACGCAAGGTAAAACCGTAAGCCGCAACAAGCCGCTTTACTGGCATTTCCCCAACTACACCGGCACCGGCCATCCTAACGCCTCCGGCCCATGCAGCGCCATCAGGGATGGCAAATGGAAACTCATAGAATACTTCGAAGACGGCTCCCTCGAATTATACGATCTTGAAAATGATATCAGGGAAAAAAGCAATCTGGCAAAGCAGTATCCGCAGGTAACGGCAGATCTTCACCGGAAACTGGCCGGGTGGCGAAAGGAGGCAATGGTGCAGATGCCGCGTGTAAATCCGGATTATAAAGCCGCCCATTAAATAAAACGGCCACCCGCCCGAAAAAAAATTCTCCCAACCCCTTGTTTTATCCCCGAACTTTACTATGTTTGAACATTCGTACATGAGTTTAAAGATCGACCATAAGAGCAAAATGCCGCTCCACATACAGGTGGAAGAACTGCTGCGGAACCTGATCAGCCAGCCTGAATACCAGGGCGGCTCCTTCCTGCCAAAGGAAGTAGAGCTGGCCAACCGGCTGGGCGTTTCCAGGAACACCATCCGCCAGGCCACCAATAAGCTGGAGTACGAAGGGCTGCTCACCAGGAAAAAAGGAGTGGGCACCAAAGTGGCGCCACGCCAGCTTTCCACCAGCCTGCAGGACTGGCAGAGCTTTACCAAGGAAATGTCCAAGCGCGGCATCATCACGTCCAACCTCCTGCTAACGCTCGAAAAGGTGAAGGCGGACGAAAAGATGGCCGGCTTCTTCAACATCCCGCCCGGCACATCCATCTGTAAGCTCAGCAAACTCAAAGGCGTAGACGGCGAACCGATCGTTTATTTCGAAAGTTACTTCCATCCACGTATCACCCTTACTGAAAGCGACGACCTGAACCGTCCGTTGTACCAGCTCCTGTCCGAAAAGTTCGATATCACCGTCGTGCGCTCCAGCGAGCATATCAATGCCCTGATGGCCGGCGCTGTGGCTAAAAAGCTGCAGGTGGACCCGAAGTGCCCCGTGCTCTTCAGGGAACGTTTCGTGTACGACCCGGGCGACAGGCCGGTAGAATACAACATAGGTTATTACAGGTCCGATAAATTCACGTATTCCATTGAAATAAGGTCAGAACGCTGATCTGATATAAACGCTCCTTTTTTTGCTCCACGCAGGAAAAGGATATTTTTTTCTTCATTCTTAATATGTTCAAACATATGAACAATAGCTATGTGATCGGTGCGGATATCGGTGGTTCACATATTACGGCGGCTCTCGTAAGCCTGGCCAATGGCGCTGTGGTAGATGATTGTAAGTTCAAAGAACCGGTGAATGCCGGCGCCGGCGCTGAAGACATCCTTGCGCACTGGACGGCTTGCATCAGCCGCACGCTCGCCGCTGCCGGCGCGGAAGTGGAAGCCATCGGCATCGCCATGCCGGGGCCCTTCGATTACCCCGGCGGCATTTCGCTGATCAAAGGCGTGGCCAAATACGAATCCCTCTACGGCATGAACATCCGGGAGAAACTGACGGCATCGCTGGGATTTTTTAAAGGTATTTATTTCGAGAACGACGCTTCCTGTTTTGCCCTCGGCGAAGCATGGGCAGGCGAAGGCGCCGGCTGCGCCCGTATGGTGGCCGTTACGCTCGGCACAGGCCTCGGCGGCACCTTCCTGCTCAATAACGAAATACTGCACGAAGGCAAAGGCATACCGCCGGAAGGGTATATCTATCACCTGCCTTACAGAGCAGGCATCGCGGAAGATTACATCTCTTCCCGCTGGCTGCTCAACGAATATCAACAGCGCACCGGCCAGCGCCTGGCTGAGGTGAAGCATATCGGGGAACTAGCCGAAAAGCAGGACACTGTTGCACTGGCGCTGTTCGCGGAAATGGGCGAAGCTTTAGGCGAAGTGCTGGCTCCCTGGCTCATGGATTTTGATGCGGAGCGCCTGGTGATCGGCGGCAACATCCGCAAGGCGCATCCGTACTTCCTGCCCGCCCTGCAGACCAGTTTACGGCGGAGCAATATCCAGACCAGCGTGCACATCTCGGGCCGCGGCGAAAACTCGGCCCTGTCGGGAGCCGCATGGATATGCAGGTCCATTCTTACCCATCAATAACAACAACGCGCGATAGACATGAACACCATGATGAATTGGAGAAAAACAACCCAACCCCTGATGCCGGTTACAACGGCGGAGAGAGAGGTTCCATCGGCAGGTCATTACGACATGTACCCCTTCGCCAGGCTGGAAGCAGGCAGCATCCAATGCGGATATGCCAGTCTTGCCAACTGGACGGCCGGCCGTAAAGTTATTCTGATAGACGGTTATATCGGTAACGACTGGGAGTATATCGCCGGCTCCCTGGAACGGGAGCTGACTGCCACGGGAGCCGCCGTGAACCTGGTGTACGCTTCCTCGCTGATGAAATCTGCTGAAGAAGTGGAAGCGCTGGTAGCGCCTTTTCTCGGGGAGAAAGGAACGGTATGGGGCAGAAGGGCTACGATCACTTTAAAAGATCTTTTTG
This sequence comes from Chitinophaga sp. 22620, assembly GCF_052044405.1. Classification (NCBI taxonomy): domain Bacteria; kingdom Pseudomonadati; phylum Bacteroidota; class Chitinophagia; order Chitinophagales; family Chitinophagaceae; genus Chitinophaga; species Chitinophaga sp. 22620. The sequence goes on from NZ_JBQEMV010000002.1 coordinate 1,205,286, forward strand.
ACAACGATAAGCTGAAGCAGGTGCAGCCCGCGGAGGAAGGCATCACGCTCGTTATCGGCGTAGGCGCCGCGCTCACCGGGCTGGATGCGCCGGTGGTATATATAGACCTTCCCAAGAACGAGCTGCAATACCGCATGCGCGCCCGCACGGCCAATAACCTCGGTAAGGAGCAGTGGGACGATAACCAGGAAACCTACAAACGTTTTTATTTCGTGGACTGGGTATTGCTCAACGCGCACAAGCAGCAAATTCTGCCTTCCATCGAAGTGATTGCGGACGGCCAGTGGAAGGAACAATTCACCTGGGCTACGCATGCCGCCATCAGCAAAGGCCTGCAATACCTTTCCCAAAACGCTTTCCGTGTAAGGCCCTGGTTTGAGGCCGGCGCCTGGGGAGGGGACTGGATGAAGGAAAAGATCCCCGGTCTCAACAGGGAAGAGGTGAACTACGCATGGTCTTTCGAAATGATCGTTCCCGAGAACGGCCTGGTGTTCGAAAGCGACAGCAGGCTGCTGGAAATTGCGTTCGACTGGCTGATGATGAAACATTCCAGGGAAGTGCTCGGCCGCGATGAGCAGCGTTTCGGCATCGATTTCCCGATCCGCTTCGATTTCCTGGACACCTTCGACGGCGGAAATCTTTCCATCCAGTGCCATCCCCGCGTACAATACATACAGGAGCAATTCGGGGAAACCATCACGCAGGACGAAACCTATTACATACTCGATTGCAGCGAAGGAGCAAAGGTTTACCTCGGCTTCCAGGACGATATTGATCCCGCTGCCTTCCGCCGTGTGCTGGAAGAAAGCGCCGCGGAGAACAAGGCCATCGATATCGAAAAATATGTGCAGGTGCACGACGCCGGCAAACACGATTTTTTCCTCATTCCCAATGGTACGGTGCACAGCTCCGGGAAAAACAACCTGGTGCTGGAGATCAGCGCCACCCCTTACATCTTTACGTTCAAAATGTACGACTGGGTGCGGCTGGACCTCAACGGGAAACCGAGGCCCATCAATATCGATCATGCCTTCCATAACCTCGATTTCAGCCGTAAAGGCGCTCGGGTAAAGGAAGAACTGATCTCCAGGCAGCAGGTGATCGCCAGCGGCGAAAACTGGCAGCTGGTGCATGCGCCCACCCACGCCGAACATTTCTACGACGTGCACCGGATCGAATTCACCGGTACCGTAACGGTGGAAACGGAAGGCAAATGCCATGTGCTGATGCTGGTGGAAGGGAAATCCATCCTGGTGGAAACTGCCAACGGCTTCCGGCAGCGGTACAACTACGCGGAAACTTTCGCGGTGCCTGCGGCGGCGGGTTCTTATAAGATCATCAATGAAGGCGGTACCACGGCCAAAGTGGTAAAGGCTTTTGTAAAATAAAACGGAACAGCCCGGGGCTTGGTTCCCGGGCTGTCATCATCACAAAACAATGTCAGGTATGAGAAAGGAAAATTGGATGCTCTGGTTGCTGCTGCTCGTTTCAGTATCCCATCTCAGCGCACAGGAAAAGAACGACCCGGTTGCATATGTAGATCCGTTGATCGGTACCGCGCATTGCCGCTGGTTCCATTTTGCGCCCGGCGCTTCGCCGTTCGGCATGGCCAAGCCCGGCCCTTCTACGAACGGGCACTACGGCAATCCCAACGGCTGGGAAGCGGTGGGCTACGATTACAGGCATACTTCTATTGAAGGTTTCCCCAATTTCCATGAGTTCCAGGTAGGCGGCGTTGTGCTGATGCCCTCCAAAGGCCCGCTGGTAACAGTGCCCGGGAAGCTGGAAGACAGCCTCTCCGGTTACCGCTCGGCCTTCGACCGCGCGCAGGAAACTGCCACCGCGGGATATTATTCTGTACTACTGAAACGCTATGGCATTAAAGCAGAGCTGACCTCCACCCAACGCGTGGCTTTTCAGCGCTTCACTTTTCCCGCCGGCAACGATTCCCATATTCTTTTCGATATCGGTAACAAACAGGGCGAAAGCGGCGAAGTGAAGGATGCGCAGGTGTACATGTCGCCGGACGGCCGCATTGAAGGTTACGTGATCACGCTGCCCGCTTACGTACAAAAGTACCAGCAGGGCGCCGAGGTGGCCATGTACTTCTCTGCCGTGGTGGACAAAAAACCTTCGTCTTTCGGCACTTTCAGCGGTGAAACGCAAACCGCCGGCTCCAGGGACATCCGCGGGAAAGGGGCGGGGCTCTACCTCAGCTTTGAAACCAAAGAAGGGGAAGCGGTTACCGTGCGCATCGGTCTTTCTTACACCTCCGTAGAGAACGCCCGCCTCAACATGCAGCGCGAAGCGGCCGCCATGACGTTCGACCAGGCCAGGCAGCAGGCGCAGCAGAAATGGAGCGAATACCTCGGCCGCATTACCGTAAGCGGCGGCACCAAAGCCGACCGTACAAAATTTTATACCGGCCTGTACCATGCAGTGCTGGGCCGCGGCCTTGCCAGCGATGTGAACGGGGCTTATCCAAAAAATACCGGCGGCAACGGGCAGATCCCACTGAACAACAAGGGCGTGCCCGTACATAACCACTACAATACAGACGCCGTATGGGGCGCGTTCTGGAACCTTACGCCGCTCTGGGCACTGGTATACCCGGAATATTATTCCGACTTCGTGAGCAGCCAGCTGCTGGTCTACAACGACGCCGGCTGGCTGGGCGATGGTATCGCTTCCAGCAAATACGTATCCGGCGTGGGTACCAACTTCGTCAGCCTCGTGATAGCCGGCGCATACAACTACGGCATTCGCGACTTTGATGTGGCCAAAGGATATGCGGCCGCGCTTAAGAACGAGATCGGCTTCGAGAACAGGCCTGAAGGCGCGGGTAAGGACGATGTGGCCCGGTTCCGCAAATACGGCTATGTGGATCATATAGACCCGAAGCCGGGCGACTGGTGCTTTTCCGGTTCCCATACGCTGGAATATTCCTTCAGCGCCTACGCGGTGGCACAGTGGGCAAAAGCGCTGGGCAAAACCGGTGATTACAACACCCTGCTGAAGCTCTCTAAAAGCTGGGAAAACATCTTCGATCCATCCGTTAAGTATATGCGTCCCCGTTATGCAAACGGCCGCTTCGTGGACAACTTCAAGCCCACCGAGCCCTGGCGCGGTTTCCAGGAAGGGAATGCGGGGCAGTATACTTTTTATGTGCCGCACAACCCCGAAGGCCTGGTGGCCAAAATAGGGAAGGCTGAGTTCAACAAAAGACTAGACAGCATTTTTACCGCCGCGCAAAAAACAACATTCGGCGGCGGCACCACTATCGATGCGTTCTCTGGCCTTTCCGCGCCTTACAATCACGGCAACCAGCCCTGCCTGCAAATGCCCTGGATGTTCAATTACTCCGGCAAACCGCATCTTACCCAGAAGTGGGTGAGGGCCATCTGCAACGAGTTTTACGGTACCGAAGGTGTGCATGGCTACGGCTACGGGCAGGACGAGGACCAGGGACAGCTCGGCGCATGGTACGTGATGAGCGCCATGGGGCTGTTCGACGTGCAGGGTGGCGCTGCAGCCAAACCGGTGATGCAGATCGCTTCTTCGCTGTTCGACAAGGTGGAGATCAAACTGAACAAAAAATATTACAAGGGCAGCACCCTCGAGATCGTTACGCGCAATAACGGCGCGGGCAATATCTATCTCCATCAGCCAACATTCAACGGCAAAAAGCTCCGGCAAAATTCCATATCGTTCGCACAGCTGACGCAGGGAGGGAAGCTGGAGTACCGCTTATCCGACAAACCTGCTGCGTATTAATGCGGCGGGCATTTAAAAAAAGAATATTCCACATCTGATCAAAAAATTAAGCCTATGCTAGCTTATTATCACGTTATCGCAGACATGCTCTCGCGCAGAAGCAGGCTCCCGCTGATGGTGCTGCTGCTCCTGCTGGCGGCGGGCCGCGGCGCGTACGCCCAGGATCCACGTACCATTACAGGCCGCGTCACGGACGATGTTACCAAACAGCCCATCCCGGGCGTATCCGTTTCACTCAAAGGCACCGGCACCGGCACGGCCACATCCGCCGACGGTACGTTTTCCTTAAAGATCCCCGCCGGTAGCAACCAGCTGCTGGTGTTCTCTTCCATCGGCTATGCCAGCCAGGAAGTACCGCTCACATCAGCGTCGCAGCTGAACATATCCCTTAAAGTGTCCAGCAGCACTTTATCGGATGTGGTAGTAGTAGGCTACGGCACACAGAAGCGCACCAGCCTCACAGGTGCGGTGAGCGTGGTGACGGCCAAAGACCTGGAGGGCAAACCTGTTACCAGCGCGGTACAGGCCCTGCAGGGCGCAGCGCCTAACCTCATCATCCAGCAGAACGCCACGGAGCCCGGCGCCGCCATCAATATCAACGTGCGCGGCGTCAGCACCGTCAACAATACCAGCCCGCTGATACTGGTAGACGGTGTGCCCGGATCGCTCGACCTGCTCAATCCTAACGACATCGAAAGCATCAGCGTGCTGAAAGACGCGGCCTCATCCGCCATATACGGCTCCCGCGCCGCCAACGGCGTGATACTCGTTACCACCAAAAAAGGCAAGCTCAACAAAACGCCCCGCATTACCTACAACGGCATGGCGGGCGCGCAGCAGCCTACCTTCCTCATCAAGCCGGTGAGCGGGGTGGAATACATGCAGCTGAAAAATGAGGCGCTGGTGAACTCCGGGCAAACGGCGCAGTTCTCCCCCGAACAGATCCGCCAGCAGGGAGAAAAAGGCTCAGAGAAATGGTGGATGGGCGAAGTGATGCGCCCCGCCGCATTGCAGCACAATCATAACCTCGGCGTAACAGGCGCAGTGGGCAAGGTATCTTACCTGGTTTCCGGCGGCTACCTGGACCAGAACAGCCTTTACCGCGGGCCTGATTACGGCTACCAGCGTTACAACGCGCGCGCCAACCTCAGCACGCAGCTGGGTAAATTGAAGCTGGGCGGTAATTTCGCGTATGCAAAGCAGAAGATCAGGGAGCATGCCTATTATTCAGACTGGCTGATCTCCACAGCCATCCGCATTCCCCGCATATATCCCATCAAAGACACGGCCGGCCATTATTTCCTGGCGCCCACAGCCTCCAACAACCCGCTGGCACAGCTGGAGCAGGGCGGCCGCAGGCTGTACAACAACGACAGCTACAATTACATGGCCAATGCCGAATACGCGATCACCAGCCACCTGTCCGCCAAACTGGTATACGGCGCGGACATCCGTGTGAACAACATGGATGAGTTCCGCCGGTCCATCAACTACGCGCCCTACTCCGGGTCAGACAACCAGAGCGCCAGAACGGTGAACCATGCGCGCAGCATACAGGACAACTTTCAGGCATTGCTCAACTACGACCGCACCTTCAACAAAGTGCATGAAGTAAAAGCCATGCTGGGTTATGCTACGGAAGGCTGGAAAAATGAGTACAGCCAAACCCGCCGGCTCAACGTGGATAATACCACCGGCGATTCCACCGCCGGTACCGAAACCCTTAAGGGCTTCAACGATACCTACGATACCCGCATCGACCAATGGGCGCTCAACTCTGCGTTCGGCCGCCTGAACTATAGCTTCGACAACCGTTATTATTTCGAATTCAATTTCCGGTACGACGAATCCAGCCGCTTCGCCAAAGGCAACCGCGGTGCGTTCTTCCCCTCGTTCTCCGCCGCCTGGCGTATTACGGACGAGCCGTTCATGGAAACGGTGAAGCAGAAGCTGGGCGACCTGAAGCTGCGCGGTTCATGGGGCCAGCTGGGCAACCAGCAGATCATTTCCAATTACGGGTATATGAACGTGTATACGACCGTGAGCAATATGTACGGCTTCAACAACCTCGCGCAGGCAGGCTCCTCCTTTTCAGTAGGCAACCCGGTGATCACCTGGGAATCCGCCAACTCAGCCAACATTGGTTTCGACCTGTCTATGCTGGATAACCGGCTGACCATCAGCTACGATTATTTCCACAAGATCACGGATAACATCCTGCTGCAGCTGCCCGCACCGGGCCTGTACGGCGCCACGCCCGCCTTCCAGAATGCCGGCAAGGTGAAGAACCAGGGCTTTGAGCTGGCTGTCAACTACAGGGCTAAAACAGGCGCATTCAACCATACGCTGGGCGCCAATCTGGCGGACAACCTGAACGAGATCGTTGATTTCAAAGGCCGCACTTTCATCCAGGAAGGCGACGTCACCTACATCAACCGCGAAGGGTACCCGATCAGCGCCTATTATGGTTACGAAGCAGACGGTTTTTACCAGAACCTGGAAGACATCAAGAACAGTCCCAAACCGGCGTTTGCGAACCAGGTAAAGCCGGGCGACATCAAGTATGTAGACCGCAACGGCGACGGCGTGATCAACAACGACGACCGTTTCATCATGGGCAATCCTTTTCCCCGCTTCACCTTCGGGCTGAACTACAGCGTAACCTGGAAAGGTTTCGACGCGAGCATCTTCATCCAGGGCGTGGGCAAAAGGAACGTGTTCCTGCGCGGCGAAGGCGTAGAGGCATTCCACAACAACTGGGATAACGTGTACGCACAGCATATCGACCGGTGGACGCCGAACAACCCGGACGCCGGCTATCCCCGCCTTACCATCGGTACGGAATCTGTGAACAACAGGGCCAACTCCACTTTCTGGCTGGAGAACGCCGCTTATGCCAGGCTGAAGAATGCGCAGCTCGGTTATACGCTGCCTGCCAGTCTCACTAACCGGGCAAAGATCCAGAAGGTAAGGGTGTACCTCACCGGGCAGAACCTGTGGACCGTTACAGGCATGAAGAACGGCATGGATCCCGAACTGACGGAGTTTAACAATACCCTCAACCTGAACCAGCTGAGCAGCGCCACGAGCGGCCGCATCTACCCGGTTCAGAAAGTTTGGGCGGTAGGGCTGGATATCAACTTTTAACCACGTTTAAATGATCGCAATATGCGTATAAGAAAGTATTGTTCAATTGTGTTGGGGGCGTTGCTGCTCGGAGCCGCGGGCTGTAAGAAGCTCGACCTGGGCCCGTCCTACCAGGATACGGATCTCACCTTCTGGCAAAAGCCGGAAGCCGCGGAGCAGGTGCTCAATAACTGCTACGCCGGCATGTATTCAGACGATTATTATTTCTTCAACGAAAGCCTCAGTGATAATTCCTTCAGCTCCAGCTCCGTGAACGGCGGCGCCGCGCAGAGCATTGCAGCTGGCGCTTACGACGGCCGTACCAACCGCGTGGCAGGGGAGTGGGCGTTTCATTACGGGGGCATCCGCAACGTAAATAATCTCATCGCCAATATCGATAAAGTGCCCGGTCTCGACGCCGGCCTGAAGGCCCGTTACCTCGCCGAAGCTAGGTTCATCCGCGCTTTCCATTACTTCCACCTCGTTACCTGGTACGGCAACGTGCCGCTGATCAAAAACGAGATATCTTACGAAGAAAGTTTCCAGATTGCCCGCACGGCCAAAGCCGAAGTGGTGAGCTACATACTCTCCGAGCTGGACGAAGTGGCCGCCGAACTGCCCATGAAATCTGGTTATCCCGCCGCCGAAAGAGGCCGCATCGCCAAAGGCGCCGCAGCAGCCCTCAAGGCCAAAGTGCTGCTCTACGACAACAAGTGGAGCGACGCCGCTGCGGTGCTGGAACAGATCATGGCGGGCACATACGGTGTTTACACTTTGTTCCCTTCCTTCCCCGGCATTTTCCTGGCGGAAAATGAGAATAACAGCGAAGTGATCCTCAACCTGGAATTTGTACCGGTGAGCAGAACACACAGCATGCAGCGTTTCTTCATTCCCTTCACCGAAGGCACGCTCATCAGCGGCATGGCGCCTTCCCAGTCGCTGGTAGACGATTTTATCATGACCAATGGCAAGGGCATCAACGAAGCGGGCTCCGGCTACGACGATAATACGCCTTTCCGCAACCGCGACCCGAGGCTGGAAGCCACCATCATTCACGACGGCTCTTCCTTCACCACCAAACGCGGGGAAACCATCGTTATCCGCACCGCGCCCGGCACCGGCGATAACGCGGCAGACAAAGCGGACGCTTCCAAAACAGGCTATTACTTCCGCAAGTACTACGACCGTACGGCGGACGGCAACAACAACTCCGGCCTCAACCTGATCCTCATCCGTTATGCGGACGTGCTGCTGATGTACGCGGAAGCAAAAGCGATGATGAACCAGCTGGACGCGGCCACGTGGGATAAGACCATTAAACCCATCCGCCAGCGCGCAGGCTTCAATGATCCGGCGGCACTCAACTTCTCGAACTACGCCGGGTTAAGCAACGCAGCCAAAACGGATCTCGTGCGCCGCGAGCGCAGGACCGAGCTGGCGCTGGAAAGCCAGCGGATATTCGACATCCGCCGCTGGAAGATCGCGGAAACGGTGATGAACGGCATCCTCTACGGTATGAAGGTGGGCAATAGCCATATTATAGCCGACAGGCGCGTGTTCGATGCCAGTAAACATTACCTGTGGCCGGTGCCCCAGGCGGATTTAGATATGAACAAAAACCTGCTGCCTAACAACGCCGGCTGGTGATCTGTACAACCTTTATCAACACTTCTAAAAAGATATTCTCATGATACGCACTTTCAATCTCAGGATATATAGCATGCTGGCCGCGCTGCTGGCGGTAGGAGCCTTCGCCTCCTGCGAAAAGGATAAAACCATCAACAGCAATATTTCCACCGTTAAAGAACTGTATTACCCTGAAGTGGGCAAGTACTACAAGCTGCAGCCCGCCACCAGCGCCGTGGTGAACTTCGAATGGAGCGCGGCAAGGGCCGAAGACGGCAGCCTCGTGATGTACGAAGTGGCGTTCGATACGGTAGGCGGAAATTTTCAGCGCCCCATTTATACCGTTGCCTCCAACGGCAACGGCGTGCAGAATTCCCTCGCGCTCTCCCATAAAATACTGAACTCCATCGCCAGCAAAGCAGGCATTCAGCCCGCTACCTCCGGTTCCCTGCAATGGACGGTGATCGCCAGCAAAGGCCTCAACGAAAAACGCGCGGATTCTTCCAGGGTGATCGTGATCGAAAGGCCCTCCGGCTTTACCGAAATACCCGACAACGTGTTTATCACCGGAGCCGCCACCGAAGGCGGAACGGACCTTTCAGCCGCCAAAGCCATGAAGCTCGGCACCGATGGCGTGTTCGAAATATTTACCCGCCTGAAGGCCGGCGCTTTCACCTTCACAGACCGCAACAGCGGAACGCCGGTTACTTACTCCATACAGGGCAACAGGTTGCAGGAAGGCGGTGAAAACCAGCAGACGGGCGATAAGGTATACCGTATCCGGCTGGACTTTGCGAATGCCGCCGCGGAAATGATCGAGATCACCGACGCAGGCGTGTTCGCCTCCGCATACAACAAAGTGGTGGGCAAGCTTGCCTACGCAGGCAACGGAACCTGGTCGGCGCAGGGCGTGCCCATTGCGTACTTCGATTTCGGCAGCTGGAAAGACGATCGTTTTAAATTCCAGTTCACCACCCTGGATGCGGGCGGCACTGCCGGAACCCTCTACTATGGCAGCGTGAACCAGTCCAATTCCACACCGCCTGACGCCAATACGCCGGCCGCTTATTACAGCGTGGTACCGGTAGATAATTCGCAATGGGATTTCACCTATAAATACCCTGCCGGGTCCGACGGGAAAACAGGGGACTTTACCCTGCAGCTGAACGCTAAGGAAGATTATTCCTATAAACTCATCGTGCACTAATTGGTGAACCTTTAAAGTCATTTACATGAGACCTATCATTCTGATCATAGCCGCGGCGGCGCTTACCCTTACCGGGTGTTACAAGGAGCGGGAAGACACGCCCGTGAAGGCGGAAGGCGATACCACTTCGGTGACGTTGACCTACAAGCTCAAAGCCCGCCAGGCCCTCGACGATATCTATAAGAACTACGGCATCAGCGGCAGCAACTATGTGCGGGAAAGTTTTCCCGCACAGCCCGGAGACCCGAAGTATGCTTATCTCTGGCCGTACTCCGCCATGTTTACGGCGGCTACGCTGATCAAGCAGCTGGGCTTTACGGATGAGGTGTACCAGGGTTATTATACCAGCACGCTCGCGGGCATGCAGGGTTACCTGGACGCGTCGCGCCTGCCTGCCGGCTACCAGTCCGTTCCGGTAAGCGAAGGCCTGGCGGACCGTTTCTACGACGACAACGCCATTACCGGCATAGACATGCTGGAAGCCTACCGGCTCACCCGCGATGCGCAGCTGCTCAGCAACGCGAAGCTCTGTTACACGTTCTGCGCCTCCGCCGAAACCCCGGAAGCGGGCGGCGGCCTTCACTGGAACGAAGGCGTGCGTAACAATCCAGACGATCCGAATTATATCAAGGCCACCAACGTGACCGCACTTTCCGCCACACTGGCCCTGCAGCTGTACCAGCAGGAGCAGAACGCCGCCTATCTTGCCTCCGCCAAACGCTGGTATAACTGGGTGAAACAGTATATGCTGGACCCCTCGGACAAGATCTTCTGGAACTCCGTATGGATCAAGGATGGCAGCATCAACTACGCCAAATGGACCTACAACTCCGGCGCCATGATCCAGAACGCAGCGCTGCTGTACAAGATCACCGGGGAAGAGGCTTACCTCGCCGATGCGAAAGCATGGGCGCAGGCCTCCTATAATTTTTTTACGCGCCAAGTGGCTAACATCGGGCGGTTCTTCGTGCCGCACGACCCCTGGTTCACCGCCGTGCTGCTCCGCGGGTACCTGGAGCTGTATGAGCTGGACAAGAACGCCACGTACATCAATACCCTCGCGGCCAACGTAGACTATGCGTGGCAGCACAGCAGGCTGCCCGGCACTTTCCAGTTCTATGAGGACTGGTCCGGCTCCGACCTGGGGAGATATTATTCCCTGCTCACGCACATCGGTATGGTGGAGATCTATGCGAGGCTATCGATCTGGAAAAAAGAACAATAAACCGGCGCATCCGTTCGCGGTGATCATAGCTGCGAACGGACGCCTCAACCGGGAGTTATGAAAAGGATATTATTGAGTATGGCGCTGGCCGCAGCGGTACTGCCGGCTGTTGCGCAGCAGGGTGAATACCGGCGCAGGGCGGAAGAAATGTTCCACCGCGTATGGACGCTGTACCGCGTGCCGCAGCACGGGCTTTTTTCAGAGTATTACCCGCAGCAGCACAAGGATTCCCTCACCTATATGCAGGACGGGAATGTGCAGTCGAAAGAAGTGAGTTACCTCTGGCCGCTTAGCGGCGTGGTCACCTCCGCTAACATCATGATGAGGCTGCCCGGCAAAAAGGCAACCTATCAGCCTTACGTGGATTCAGCCATGGCAGCCATGTACCAATACCGGGATACTACGCGCCGGCCGGCCGGCTACCAGGCTTACCCGGCAAAGTTCGAGAAGGTGGACCGTTATTATGACGACAATGGCCTCGTGGCTATCGATTACATGGAAGCCTACGAAAATACCCGCAACCCTGTGTATCTTTCCAGGGCTAAAGAAGTATTCGCCTTCATCATGAGCGGATGGACGGATGTGCTCGGCGGCGGCGTTACCTGGCTGGAAGGCCGCGGCGATCAAAAGCCCGCCTGCAGCAATGGTATGGCCACACTGGCCGCGCTCAAAATATACAAGGCCACCAAAGAACCGTATTACCTGCGGCAGGGCATTAAATTCTACGACTGGATGAACAGGCATTTGCGCGACTCCGCCGGTTTGTACCTGAACGATATTAAGACCGCCACGGGAGCGTTGAATGCTACTTACTATACATATAATTCAGGATCTATGCTGGAAGCGGCTATGATGCTCTATGGTTTCACCCGGCAGCAAAAATATTACCGGGATGCGAAGCAGACCGCTGAATCGGCTTACCACTATTTCGGCCGGCCGCAGAAAGATATGCGCAGTGAATTTTGCGACCTGCCCTGGTTTGCCACGGTGCTGTTCCGCGGGTATGCCGCGCTTTATGCCGTAGACAAAGATCCTGTGTATTTAAAAGCGATCATGGCGCGGGTGGACCATGCCTGGAACAACCGTGACCGTTACGGCCTGCTCAACCATAACTGGAGCGACAAGCGGGATGAGGCCGGTAAGCCCAAGTGGCTGCTGGACGAAGCCTGCATTGCCGAGCTGTATGCACGCATGGCGCTGCTGAATTTATAATGAATACAACATCAAACAACTTATGACGAAAGCTACCAGCAATTCATCGCTTCCGCCGGCCAAAACAAGTGTGTTGCAGCTCGCTCCCATATTGTTCGGCTTCTTCATCATGGGCTTTGTGGACGTGGTGGGCATTGCGACCAACTACGTGAAAAAGGATTTCGGCCTGTCTGATACCTTGTCTAACCTATTGCCCATGGCGGTTTTCCTGTGGTTTTTGATCTTTTCGGTGCCTACCGGCATGCTCATGAACAGGATCGGCAGAAAACGCACCGTGCAGCTGAGCATGCTCTTCACAGGCATCGGGCTGCTGGTGCCGATGATATCCTATACCTTACCCGTGGTGCTCTCGGCCTTTGCGCTGCTGGGCATCGGCAACACGCTGCTGCAGGTGGCCCTCAACCCGCTGCTGACCAATGTGGTGAGTAAAGACAGGCTGACCAGCAGCCTCACCACCGGGCAGTTCATCAAAGCGGTGTCTTCCTTCCTCGGGCCCATTATTGCAGCCTATGCGGGCACGCAATTCGGGAACTGGCAGTTGTTGTTTCCCGTATTTGCTGGCATCACGTTGTTGTCTTTCCTCTGGCTCAGCGCCACGCCGCTGCACGAAGGCGGCCGCAAGGAAAATACCTCTACCATCGCGGAATGTTTCGCCCTGCTGGGCGACAGCAGGATATTCCTGTATTTCCTCGGCATACTGACGCTGGTGGGCATTGACGTAGGGTTGAATGTATCCGCTCCCAAAATACTGATGGAACGCACCGGCATGGCGCTTGAGCAGGCGGGTTATGTGGCCAGCGTATATTTTGTTTTCAAAACCGCCGGCACCTTCCTGGGCGCCTTTCTGCTGGCCAAATGGCCGGCCCACCGGTTTTACCTGGGGTCCAGCATCGCCGCGGTGGCTGCCATGGTGATGCTGCTGTTCGCTCACAATGCGGCCCTGATCTACGCGGGCATTGCATTGGCGGGGTTTGCCTGCGCCAATATTTTTTCCATCCTGTTTTCTTTTGCGCTGCAGCGGGTGCCGGAACGGTCCAACGAAGTGTCGGGTCTTTTGATCATGGGCGTTTCCGGTGGTGCTATTTTCCCGTTGCTGATGGGCGTGGCTTCTGATGCGGCGGGTGCGCAATGGGGGGCTGTGGCGGTATTGCTGGTTTGCTGCGCCTATCATTGGATGCTGGCCGTGAAGGAGATGAAGTAGGGGAGCGGGGGCTTAATCCGCAGGAAGTAAATTATTCCGCTAAACCGGAGTGTTTCCTGCTCTTTATGCTGCTTAAGGATTTAAGCAGCTGATACTATCCGCCTGAATGAACTTCAGATCATGTTCTGCAAATATGCCGCTGTTCTGAGAATTCTCCATATCTCTTTTTTTGATCCTTTTGGGAAACGGAGGCACGGCTTTCCAGTTTGTAATGGAATCTTTACTGACGATCGTTCCGCTAAAATGCAGATTGTATATCCCGTACCAGGCCCCTTCTCCCATCGCTACCGCCGCCGGAACAAAAGCGGATATTTTATTTCCTTCAATGATGTATACCCCAAGGTCAGCGGGGTTCATTTGCTGGTAATACCTGCAGGTAAATAACGAGCTGTCTGTAACGATATTCGCGCCGTGAGAAACATGTATCCTGTTTTTCGGGGTGAAAAATACCGGGTTCACAGCGGAATACTTATTACGGGGATAGCCTGGTTTACTGGTATTTGAATAAAAACCATCGAACCGCAACTTATTGGTATCAGCTGGCGCCGGTGCTTCATAATAGGCAGGAGCGTCCAGTTGCTTGCCCGTCAGGCATGAAACCAGGCTGACTGTAATGATGAAGAGGGTAAGGGACCTGCCAAAGGACATCGGTAATCAATTTATTAATCCATCCGCCGCCAGTATCAGCAGCAGGGTCACATCGTTCCCCAATGATGCGCGCAGGATGCGCAACGCCTTGCGCATATGCTGTTCCACCGTATTTACGGAAATATTCAGCTTTTCGGCCACTTCCTTGTTGGAGAGCTGTGCCTCGCGGCTCAGCAGGAATACGGCCCTGCATTGGGGCGGCAGTTCCGCTATGCGTGCTTTGATATAGTTATGCAGCTCCTTCATCTCCAGCTGCAGGTTCACTTCCGGCGCCTGGAAATGCGGGGCTTTCCACAGGGCCTGGTCTTTCCGCAGCTGCTGCAGCTGCTGACGGTGATAGTTGAAAATGCGGTTTTTAAGTGCGACAAAAAGATAATTCTCCGGAACAGTGTCTTCACGGAGGGTAGGCATCTGCCGGTAGAAGGAGAGGAACACATCCTGCGCCAGTTCTTCCGCTGCGGCGGTGTTACCGGTTTTTTTATACGCAATATTCACCAGGCGGATGAAGTGGCGCTCATATATAATATTGAACGCTTTTTCATCTCCCTGCTGCCATAACGCGAATAATTCAGGGTCATTATAGTTGGCGTACCGTGCTATGTTGATAAAGTTTATCCAAAAATAACAATATTTCGTACTTTTTCAGCGCTTTGCTGAATCGATTCAGCAAAAAAACGATGATTGTTGTATAATATAGATTATCAGTAAGTTATAAGACAAATCCCGGAAAATTAAAAAAAATCTCCCCAGCGGACTAACGGTAGCTCACCGAATCCGTGTTTTTATCTACATACTTATGGAAGCACACGCTTTATATGAACTCTTGGAAAAGTACCGGCAGGGCAACTGCAGCCCGGAAGAGCTGGAGCGCCTGGAACGCTGGTATGCGTCGCTGGGCAGCGGCCGGCCGGACAGCTTGCTGGAAGAAGGCAGCGAACCGGCGCGGATGCTCACCGAACGTAAATTACAGGAGCTGCGCGCCGCCGTCGGGCGCGGGCAGCGTGTAGTGCCTTTCCGTAAAAGAGCGCTGCGCTGGGCAGCGGCAGTGAGCGGGCTGATATTGCTGGCCGGAAGCGCCGCCTATTACTTCAGGCCTGTTTCCCGGCAAAACGAGCTGGTGAAAGAACACCGCATACCGGCTGAACACAGCCGCCATATCACCCTTCCGGACGGCAGCCTGGTAATATTGCATGCAGGCAGCCGCCTCGAATATCCGCTGGCTTTCAGCGGCGGCCTCCGCGATGTTACGCTGGTCGGCGAAGCTTATTTCGACATCAGGCCCGATACCGCCAAACCCTTCGTGATACATAGCGGCAGCCTGCGCACTACGGTGCTGGGCACGGCTTTCAACATAAAGGCCTATGAAGGTTCGCCGGAAGTAACAGTGTCGGTTACACGCGGAAAAGTGAAGGTGGAAACAGAGCAGGAGGGAAGATTGCTCGCCGTATTAACGCCTGACCAGCAGGTGGTGTACAACAACCTGGAGGCCATGGCCGTCAGGCAGCCCGTAATGGCAGACTCTACGATACAATGGGTGCGGAAAGACATGATGTTCGAAAACCTGCCTTTCGCCGCCGTTACACAAGCCATTGCCAGCCGCTACCATGTCAACATCCGGTTCGAGAACGAAGGGCTGGCAGCCTGCCCCATCAGGGCCTCGTTCAACGGAACGGAGTCGCTGGAAACAGTGTTGTCTGTAGTTTGCGGCATACGCAACGCGTCATATACCATAGAAGATGAAAACAATATTCTGATAACAGGGAAAGGATGCCAGTAATTAAACGATACTACTAAATAAGAGGAACACAGCAACACATTATTCGTTAACAAAAAAACCGCGTTTCAAACATGAAATGGGCCCCTGCGCTGCCCGTTTAGGCCCCGCGTTTGCCTGAACTTTCAGACCGTATCATATCCGGGGAAAAGGCAATTATAATTGCCGCAGGGCGCCGTATACCCGTAAGTCAACCAGGATTATTCTGTAACAAACTAAACTGAAACTTGTTATGAAAACACACGTAGCTGTGCAAAAACAGCTGAGAGGCTTTTTATTGCCCGTACTGATCTCAACTTTCCTTGTGCTGCCTATGCTCCTTTCCGCGTCCGGCAGCGCGCAGGACATGACCACCAAAAAGATCACGTTATCTCTTACCAAAGAATCCCTTCGCAATGCATTGGTAAAAGTAGAATCCCTTTCCGGTTTCCGTATTGCCTACCCGCCGGACCAGGTGGCCCGTTACCGCGGCATCAACCTGCCCAAAGGCACACGTACGGTGAAGGAAACCATTAACCTGCTGCTGCTGAATACGCCTTTGGAATTCCGGCAGCAGGACGATATCATCATCGTTTTCCTCCAGGAAGAAGGAAAAGCCGAGGCAGACACCACGGTGACGCCCGCCGCCCCGCCCCGGCAGGAAACAAAGGCGCGCACTATTATCGGCTCCGTGACCGAAGCGCGCACCAACATTTCGCTGCCCGGCGTTACCGTAATGGTGAAGGGTACCAACCGCGGCACACAAAGCCAGGGAGACGGTACCTACAGCCTGCAGGTGCCTTCGGGCTCCGCCACGCTGGTGTTCAGCTATATCGGCTACAAGCCGAAAGAAGTGGAGCTCACCTCTTCCAACCAGCTGCACGTAGCGCTGGATCCTTCCAACACCGGCCTGGATGAAGTAGTGGTGGTGGCCTACGGCGAACAGAAGAAACAGACCGTTACAGGTTCCATCGCCTCGCTTACCACCAGGGAGCTGCAGCAAAGCCCTGTATCCAACCTCACTAACGCGCTGGCAGGCCGCCTGCCCGGCCTCATCACCACGCAGCGCAGCGGCGAGCCCGGTGTGGATGCCAGCACGCTCTATATCCGCGGTATTGCCACGCTCAACAGCGCCACGCCCATTTTTATGGTGGACGGCGTGGAGCGCAGCATCGATTATGTAGACCCAAACGATATTGAGAGCCTCACCATCCTGAAAGACGCCGCCGCCACCGCCGTACTCGGTATGCGCGGGGCGAACGGCGCGGTGCTGATCACCACCCGCCGCGGTAAATCTGGCGCGCCCAGTGTGAACTTCCGCGCTTCCGCCGGTATGCAGGAAGCCAACAAGCTGCCCGAATACCTGGGCTCGTACGATTATGCCCGGCTGCTGAACGAGGCGCTGGTGAACGACGGCGCACAGCCCGCTTTTTCGGATGAGCAGCTGGAAGCCTTTCGCAACGGCTCGGCGCCGAATACAGACTATTACAAGTTCATCATGAAAACCTCCCACGTAGGGCAGGCGAACCTGAATGTAAGCGGCGGCGGCAACGTGGCGCGCTACTTTATTTCAGCCGGCTACAACATTGCAGAGGGCAACTACCGTCATACCAAATCCAATAAAGAAGGGTATAACGGCAACAACATCATGAAAAGGTATAACCTGCGCGCCAATGTGGACGTGGATATTACCCGCAACCTCTCCGCCCGCCTGGACCTGGCCGGCATCCTGACAGACAGGACGGACGGCAACAACTCCGCCGGCACCATCATGAACCTGGCCAACCGCATGGCGCCTATTTATCCCATTTTTAACGAAGACGGCAGCATGTGGGGCAACGGTACTTTCCAGAGCAATATTTACGGGGAACTCTCGCAGAAAGGTTACCGCCGCTGGTATAACAATACCACGCAAGGTACATTCGCCCTCACCCGCAAGCTGGATTTCCTGACGAAGAACCTCAGCGCCAAACTTTCATTCTCTTATGATAACACCAATACTCCCAATGCCAGCTACGGCCGCAACTACGCCGTGTTTGAGCCCATCCGCAACGCGCAGGGGGAAATCACCAGCTACAAACAATTCGGTAACGATACCCGCATAGACCCCAACGGCGGTTTCAGCGGCGGCGGCGCGGTGCGGCAAACCTATGTGGAAGCAACCGCCAACTGGAACCGTTCTTTCAAAAAGCACAACGCCACCGCCATGCTGCTGTGGAACAGGCGCCTGCTGGAAAACGGCTCCAGCATTCCCAATGCATACCAGTCCCTGCTGTTCCGCGGCACGTACAACTACAACCAGAAATACCTGCTGGAACTGAGCGCCTCTTACCAGGGCTCTGAGAACTTCCCGAAGGAAAGCCGCTTCGGTTTCTTCCCCTCCATTTCCGGCGGCTGGGTATTGTCTGAAGAGCCTTTCATCAAAGACAATGCGCCTTACATCCGCTTCCTCAAGCTCCGCGCTTCATATGGCGAAGTGGGGAACGACCGGAGCGGCGGCGACCGCTTCCTCTGGTTCACTTCCTGGGGCGGCGCAGACCCGTATTATTTCGGCAGCAACGCCAACCAGGCCAACGGCTGGGGGCAGGGCGCCATCGGTAATCCCGGCGTTACATGGGAGCGTGGCAAGCAGATAGACCTCGGGCTGGACCTGCAGATGTGGAACGGCAAGCTGGATGTTACGCTGGACCTGTTCTCACAGAAAAGAAGGAAAATACTCATTTCACGCAGCACCCTTTCCGATGTATTCGGCCAGAGCATCAAGGCGCAGAACATCGGCGCGGTAGACAACAAGGGCATAGAGTTTGAAATTTCACACCGCAACACCATCGGTAAGTTCCGCTACCAGATCAAGCCTAACTTTACCTATGCCAAGAACGTGATCGTGTATAGCGATGAAGTGACCCGCAGCTTTCCCTGGATGCGGCGTACGGGCCACCCCATCGGCACCAAGTTCGGCCTGATAGCCGATGGTTTTTTCAGGGATGCGGAAGACGTGGCCAACAGCCCCTTCCAGAATTTTTCCGCTTATGGTCCCGGCGATATCAAGTATAAAAAGCTCACCGGCAAAGAATACGACTACATACAGGCCAGCTTCGACGAAACCCGCATAGGCTACGCCCGCACGCCTGAAATCATGTACGGCGCCACGCTGGCGGCCGGATACGGCAACTGGGATCTGAGCGTACTGTTCCAAGGCGCCGCGCATGCGGATGTGCTGCTGAACAACGAAGCTGTGTATGAATTTTTCCAGAGCGGAAAAGTGAAACCCTTCCACCTCGGCCGCTGGACGCCGGAAACGGCTGCCACAGCCACTTACCCGCGCCTGCACAGCAACACCCATGGCAACAACCACCGTGCTTCCTCTTTCTGGATACGCAGTGCAGATTACCTGCGGCTCAAGAACGCGGAAGTAGGTTATTCCCTGCCCAAACGCTGGATAGACCCGCTGAGCCTCTCTTATTTCCGCATTTACTTCAACGGCATGAACCTCTTCACCTGGGATAAGCTGGACGATTACCAGGTAGACCCGGAAATAGGCGATGGCAACGGCGCGATGTATCCCATTCAGCGTATCTGGAACTTCGGGATAGATGTAAAATTTTAACCACTCACCATTTAAGCTGATTCAGATGAAACGTAATATTCTCCTTTCAATATTTTTATTTTCAGCCCTGGCCCTGCTGCCGCATTGCAAAAAGGGCTTCCTTGACAGGGCAGCCACCACACAGCAGCAGGACTCCGATATTTTCACCAGCTTCGCCATGACGGACCAGGTGGTGAACAACCTGTACAGCAAAATGCGCGGCACCTACACTTATTTGGGCGGTTACAACATGGCCTCGGCTACAGACGAAGCCAAGGACGCTTCCAGCTGGATGGGCTCCATGCGCTTCAACAACGGTTCCTGGTCGGGCAACGACAACCCCATCGGTAATACCTGGAGAGACAACTATGTGGCCATCCGCCAGGCCAACACCATTCTCGAGAACGTAGTCAAATTCAATACGCCCGACGATGCGAATAACCCGGGCACCCTGGAGATCAGGATCGGGGAGGTGTATTACCTGCGCGCCTATTTCCTTTGGGAGCTGATGCGCCAGTTCGGCGGAGTGATCATTTTTACAAAACCCGTTGAACAGACGGATGAAGTGGAGCTGAACAAGCCCCGCAATACATACGACGAGTGCGTGGCCCAGGTACTGGCAGACTGCGATGAGGCGTTCAAACGCGTACGGTTCGCCTACGATCCCAATACAGAAGTGGGCCGTGTTACCAAAGGCGCCTGCCTGGCCCTGAAGGCCCGCGTATTACTGTTCTCCGCCAGCCCGCTGTGGGCCAATGCCGGCAAAACCGGCTACCTCGCGGATATTGCCCCCGGCAGCATGGCTTCAGACCCCGCCAAATGGAAAAGGGCCGCAGATGCAGCCAAGGCGGTGATAGACCTGAAAGATGCCGGCGGCAACACCGTATACGCCCTGGAACCTACGCTGGCCGCAAGGCAGGATATGTTCAAGAGTAAAACACTGCAAAGCAAGGAGGTGATCTTTGTGCGCATGCGCGAAGCCAACCAGGACTACGACCGCTATATTTTCCCCAAGGGTTACGGCGGCTGGAGCGGTTGCGCACCGGCCCAGGAGCTGGTGGACGATTATGAGATGAGCAACGGCCTGCCCATCGAGGACCCGCTTTCCGGGTACGATGAAACCATGCCCTATACAAACCGTGATCCCCGTTTTTATACGGACATCCTGTACAACGGCGCCAACTGGAAAGGCCGCCAGGTGGAAACCTACGCTACCGGCCGCGACAAGCAGAGCACTGAAACGGACCATACCCGCACCGGCTATTTCAACCGCAAGCTGGCGGATGAGGCCATCACGCCCGGGCAGAGCGGCAGCCGCTTCATTCACGGTATTAACTACCGCCTCGCGGAAATGTACCTGAGTTATGCCGAAGCGCTCAACGAGAGCGAGCCTGCCAACCCGGATGTGCTCACGTATGTAAACCTGATACGCACCCGCGCGGGACAACAACCCTTGCCGGCAGGTCTTTCGCAGGCGGACATGCGTAAGCGTATACAGAACGAAAGGCGAATAGAGCTGTGTTTTGAAAATCACCGTTTCTGGGATGTGCGCCGCTGGAAAATAGCAGAAGCCACGCAGAAAGAGATGTGGGGTATGCGGCCTATCGTAGACAATACCGCGCCGGGCGGTTTCCGGTACGAACGTTTTAAGGTGGAAGACAGGCTGTGGAGGAATGCCATGTATGTGATCCCCATCACTACAGACGAAACGCTGAGAAACCCCAACCTGAAGCAGAACGAAGGCTGGTAACCATTGTGCTGCAGGCATTCATCCAACAGGAAAGTAATCAGGGATGAATGTAATGCCCCCAAGAAGCCGGATGCTTTTTGGGGGCATTTTTTATGGAGAAATGACGCCGTGTTTTTTTAAAAAATATAGATCAATGCCTGGATTGCCGGGCCGGGCGGGCCTTCTGCCACCCATCCTGGAGTTGCTGTTTTAGCGCGCTGGTCAAAGCATCATTCGCTGAAATATTTGCTATGTTATTTACTTCACCCGGATCAGCCTGGTGGTCATAAAGCTCGGTTGCTTTTACTTCACCGGTTTTAACGTTACGCCATTCCACGTAACGGTAACGATCTGTTCTAATAGCGTATCCCATTGTTTCCGGTTCGCCCTTGTATTGCCAGGGGCGCGGAAATTGGCTGAACGCCGCGCTTTTCCAGGGTTGGCCGGGCCTGGTCAATAATGGCGCTAAAGAAGTACCCTCCAGCCCCTCCGGAACGGGAAGGCCGCCCAGTTCGGCTAAAGTAGGGTACAGGTCTACCAGTTCAACCAGTGCATCCGTTTTTACGCCCCGCTCTTTCCGCGGCGCTGCAATAATCAAAGGCACCCTGGTATCCAGCTCATAATTGGTGGTTTTGGTCCACAACCCTTTTTCGCCTAGATGAAATCCATGATCGCTCCACAGAACAATGATGGTATTGTTGGTCAGATTTAAACGGTCCAGCTCTGCCAGCACCTTTCCGATCTGGGCATCCGTATAACTGATGGCGGCATAATAGCCGTGCAGCAATTCCCGCTGTTTTGCATCCGTGATCACGTTATTAAATCCAATGTCGCTATACCCTCTCAGCTCCTCGTTCTTATGCACCGCATAGGCCGGTATATTGGAAGCGGGAGTGCGCTGGCCGGGCAGGGGGATCTTTTCCCGGTCGTACATATCCCAGTATTTTTTAGGCGCGCTGAAAGGCAGATGCGGGCGGCGGAATCCTACCGCCAGGAAGAAGGGCTTGTCTTTCACCTTTCTCAAAACCTCCAGCGCCTGATCCGCTACCTGTCCATCGATATAAGCATCGTCGGCTACATCTGCCTCTTCTGTGGCCGCTGCTTTTGAACCTTTTTTTTGAAGATTGGCAGGCAGCACATATTTGCCTTCCCTGTTCGTTACCGCCAATATTTCCGGTGCAGACCAGGAGGGAGCATCTTGTGCCGAAGCGGGATCGTGATAGATTTTACCAATGCATTGCGTATGGTAGCCGTTATTTTTAAAATACTGGGGTAATGTAATTACATCCGGGATAGTATTACGGAAATGGGTCTTTAAATCCCAGACCCTGGTCGTATTCGGCCTTTTCCCTGTCATTAAAGAGGTCCGTGAAGGAGAGCATACGGCTTGCTGGCAGTATGCGCGGTTGAACAGAACGCCCGCCCCCGCCAGTTTATCAATGTTCGGGCTCTGCACGGTTTGGTCGCCATAACACCCCAATTGCGGGCGCAGGTCGTCTATCGCGATAAAAAGGATATTGGGAGGCTGTTTATGATTGCTCATTCCCTTATTTACCCGGCAGCCGCTCATGGTAAGCATCACGATGGCAGCCGCTATAAAGGCCCGCTTACTGGTGCAGAATGTTATGTCGTTGTTTTTTTGATCTTTCATATTTCGTGGTAACGGCGTTATTATAAGTTTTTTGACATGCATTTCAAGCAGGGAAGTAACCTGAAAACATGCTTTAAACAGATATGTAGTACAATTGCACAAAACAAATATATTCAAAACCTATCGTATTTTCTTCATAAAAAAAGAGGAAAGCCCATCCAGGTAAAAAAATATTTACATCAGGTGTGTTCCATTTACACTAAGGGTTGTGAGCTAAAATAGATGCGGGTTTGATCGTATTTATGAAGATGCAGATGCTCTTTATGATGGAGAATATCGGCCAGGTTTGTTATCGATTCAAAAAAAATGTTTTGATATGTACTACATAACTACTAGATTTGTTTTCAATAACTTTTTAGCCACTTTGTTAAGTCAACATACGTGCATAAAAGAATGAATTCCACGATTACTGAGAACTAAAGAAACCTCTACCTCAGAATGATCCACCACCAAGATCTTCAAAGGTTGGCTGCTTAAAGTCTCCCTGTTCACATTCACTTTTATGCTAAACAAGATCAGATAGCTAACAACTGTAGGTATTTATTTATAACAATCGCTGCTGGCAGGCCGGGACTGTTGCAGACCGCCCTGTACGGCGAAACTAACCAATTTCAAATCATTATCTCATGTACCACGAACCAACTACTTTTCAGAGTTTCGTTCGCATCAGTGTGCCTGTACGTCGTTATCTGGGAACAATGATGGCCGTGGCGCTGTCCGCATTATTGCTGCTCGGGGAAGCAGCTGCGCAGCGCCCGCCCGCCGTTGTAACAGGCCGCGTAACGGACAACAAAGGCGAGGCATTGGTGGGCGTAAACATCAGGCTTAAAAATGGAACCGCCGCCACAAGAACGGATACGGCCGGCAATTTTAAGATCAGCGTTCCTGATACGCAGGGAACCCTCGTTTTTACCTACCTGGGCTTCAGCGCCACCGAAGTGCCCATCAGGGGGCGGTCGACTGTTTCCGCAACACTTGTGCCCGACATCACCGGGCTGAACGAAGTGGTCGTGCTCGGTTACGGAAGCTCGGCAAAAAAAGATGTGACCGGCTCCGTATCCCAGGTGCGCGTAGAGGATCTGCAAAAAGCCCCGGTGCTGTCGTTCGATCAGGCGCTTGCGGGAAGGGTCGCGGGCGTCCAGGTATCGTCTAACGACGGGCAGCCCGGAGCCGAAGGCATTAACATCGTTGTGCGCGGCGCAAACTCGCTGTCACAAAGCAATTCACCGCTCTATGTGATCGACGGCTTCCCGATGGAAGACCCGGAGAATATGTCCCTCAACCCTGAAGATATCAAGACGATCAACATCCTGAAAGATGCATCCGCTACTGCGATCTACGGTGCAAGGGGCGCGAATGGCGTGGTGGTGATCGAAACCAAACACGGGCAGGCCGGCGCCGCCCCGGCCATCACGGCAACGGCATCTTTCGGTTTCCAGGATGTGACCAAACGTATGGAACTGATGAGCCCCTATGATTTTGTGCGCTACCAGTTCGAGCGGGACGATCAAACCACCACCGATGCTTACCTGTCAAACGGGTTGACGCTGGAAGACTATAAGCGGACCTCCGGCATAAACTGGCAGGACCGTTTGTTCCGGCGGGCGCCCATGCAGGTTTACAATATTGCTGTGCGCGGTGGTAACGACAAAACGAAATATGCTGTTTCCGGCTCCGTATCGGATCAGGAGGGAGTGCTGATAAATTCCGGTCAAAACCGTTACCAGGGCCGGTTTGTTTTAGACCAGGCCGTTGGCAGGAAGGTGAACATGGGTATCAACGTAAACTACAGCCGGTTCAGCAACAACGGGCAGATCGCGGCGGCGGCAAATGCAGGGAACGGCGCAAGCAGCTACCTGCTATATTCCGTTTGGGGATCCCGCCCTGTGTCCGGGAAAAGCCTGGACCCGGCCACTGATGACCTTGGCGATGAGCTGATCGACGAGGATATCGATCAAACGATGGATTACCGGGTCAATCCGATCATATCGGCCGAGAACGAAATTCGAAAATCAATTTCAAACAATCTTATTGCCAATGCTTTTATTGCAATCGATGTCATTCCGGACCTGAAGCTCCGGATAAGCGGAGGCGTTGAAAATCTTATCCGGAGAAATACAAGTTTCTATAATTCGCTCACCTCACGTGGTACGCCATTATTCCCCAACAACACGCGCGGCCAGTTCGGCAGCGTGAATTACGCTGAAAGAAGCAGCTGGCTGAACGAAAACACGCTGACCTGGACCAAAAGGATCAACCGGTATAACCGGGTGGAAGTTTTGGGCGGTTTTACCATGCAGGGAACAAAAGCAGCAGGCTACGGATTTTTGTCGCAGAACGTGCCGAATGAGTCGCTTGGCGTCGCTGGCCTTGAACAGGGTATTCCCGGGTCAACATCTTCATCGGCTTCAGAGAACAAGCTCAGCTCGTTCCTCGGCCGGGTGAACTATAGCTACCGTTCCAGGTACCTGTTTACGGTGAGCTTCCGTGCAGACGGTTCATCGAAGTTTTCTCCTGAAAACCGCTGGGCCTATTTCCCATCTGCAGCTTTTGCCTGGAGGTTAAAGGAAGAGGGCTTTATGAAGTCAGCGGAATTTATCTCCGAAGCGAAGTTCCGGACCAGCTATGGCGTAACGGGAAACAACCGCGTGAACGATTTCGCCACCTTACCGGCGCTGACGAGCCCGGTAGGGGCTTCGTACTCCTTCAATAACGGAAGCCCTTCTACGGGCGTTATCCAGTCATCGTTAGGCAACTCCAGGCTCAAATGGGAAAATACCACCCAGATCGATGTGGGCCTTGACCTGGGCTTTTTGAACAACCGGATCATGTTCAACGCCGACATATACCGCAAAACGACTTCCGATCTGTTGCTGAATGCCAATCTTCCAACAACGACAGGCTTTTCCAACGTCTTCAAAAATATCGGGGAAGTACGCAACGAAGGACTTGAATTAACGCTGACTACGGTCAACGTCCGGTCAAAATCATTTTCCTGGAACAGTGATATCAATATCAGTTTCAACCGGAACAAGGTGATGGGGCTCGCGGAGAACCAGGATAATTTACTGAGCACGATAGGATGGGAGAACAGCTTCAATACAGTGCCCCTTTATATGGCCTCCCTCAACGGGCCCGCTGCAATGTTCTTCGGCTATCTCTCCGACGGGCTGTACCAGGTAGATGATTTCGACAAATCGGCCAGCGGCGTATATAGCCTCAAGCTCTCGGAACCCACGAACGGAATGGCAAGGTACCGCGTCCAGCCCGGCGATATCCGGTACAAGGATATCAATCTCGACGGGGTGGTGGATGAAAAGGACAGGGTTGTCATCGGGCGTGTACTGCCCAAACACTCGGGAGGTTTTAACAATAACTTCAGCTACAAACGCTTCGACCTGAATATATTCTTTCAATGGTCGTACGGCAACCAGATTTACAATGCCAACCGCATGATGTTCGAGGGCAACGTTAATAACAAGGCCAACCTGAATCAATATGCTTCCTACAACGACCGGTGGACAACGGATAACCAGGATAGCAAGATGTTCCGCACCGGTGGATACGGCCCGTCGGGTTATTACTCGGACTATTACCTTGAAGACGGATCGTTTCTCCGCCTGAAGACCGTATCACTTGCGTATTCCCTCCCTGTCAGGCTCCTGGGGCCAACCTTCGTGAAAAGTTTGTCGGCCACCGTTTCAGCCCAGAACATATACACCTGGACGAAATATTCCGGTATGGACCCGGAGGTTTCGGTACGGAACTCCGCGCTGACGCCGGGCTTTGATTATTCCGCTTATCCAAGGGCCCGGACGCTGGTCTTCGGCATCAGGGCTGGTTTTTAGTTCCTAAATAAAATAGCAACATGAAGTCTTTTTATATATCTCTCCTGGCATTTGCCCTGATCACACAAGGCTCCTGTAAAAAGTTCCTTGAAACGGAACCGAGCGATTTCCTGGCTCCTGAAACATACTATAACACGGAAAAGGAACTGATGTATGCGCTTACCGGTGTTTACGACGTACTGGGCAGTCCGGATCTTTATGGAGACAATGTTTTTTATCATTTCGATATCACCGACGAAGGGGTATACGGTCATGCCGGTGTTACTGCGGGCGTACAGGTGTATAATTTTTCCAGCTCAGACCCGATCGTAGCCGCTACGTGGAAAACGCTCTATAATGGTATCGGGCGCGCCAACCTGCTGCTGGAGAATATCGGCCGGCCGGTGATGGATGAGGATAAGAGGAAGGTGATCAAAGGAGAAACGCTTTTCCTTCGCGGCTATTACTATTTTCTGCTTGCGCAGATGTGGGGCGATGTGCCGCTGATCCTTCAAACGACCAGGTCTCCCGATGATACGCAGCGGCCGCGCGCCCCGCTTTCGCAGGTATACAGCCAGGTGCTGGCCGACCTTACGGAAGCAGAAACGCTTGTGCCCTCCATCAAGGCGGTGGGCTTCGGCGGGCGGGCGAATAAGTCGGCCGTACGCGGGATACTCGCGCGGGTATGCCTTTATATGGCCGGCTATCCGCTGAATGACAGGTCAAAATATACGGATGCCCGCAACTGGGCCAAAAAGGTGATGGACGATGCCGAGGCCGCGCATACACTGAATAACTCCTATAACCAGGTATTCATCAATCTTGCAGCGGACAAATATGACATCAGGGAAAGCCTGTTCGAAGTTGAATTCTGGGGAAACCGTTCGGATGCGTACACGGAAAGCGGCCGCCTCGGTTCGCGGAACGGCATCCGTTGCACGAATGTGGATACCGGCTACAGCCTCGGGCGCATCAATGCAACTCCCCGTTTCTACCATCGCTATGAGGCGCTCGATGAGCGCCGCGACTGGAATATCGCACCCTATATTTACGGCGGGACCGACAACGCTGAAAGAGAATACTGGCCGGAGAGCAATACCTGGCAACGAAGCTGCGGCAAGTACCGCCGGATGTACGAGGTGCTCCTGCCAAAAAGTACCAGTTTCACGCCGATCAATTACCCCATCCTGCGTTATTCAGATGTTCTGCTGATGTTTGCGGAAGCGGATAACGAGCTGTCCGCAACGCCATCACCTGAAGCTGTAAATGCGGTGAATCTTGTAAGAAGAAGAGCCTTCGGTAAAAATATTCATGGAGAAAATCTAAGCGTGATAACCGTTACGGATGGCGGCAATGGTTACTCTTCCACCAACCTCCCGGTTATTATGATAACGGGCGGTGGCGGCAGTGGTGCAACGGCGCGCGCAACGGTTTCCGGCGGCAGGGTCACAGCGGTCACCATAACCGACCGTGGTGCTTTCTATACTTCAGCGCCAACCATCACGATAACAGGCGGCGGTGGAACTGGTGCAACGGCGGTCGCGCAGATCACAACTCCCGGCGATGCGGATGTGCCGCCCGGCGATCACAGTTCACAAAACAACTTCCGCGCTTTCCTGCACGACGAACGCAGCCGGGAACTATGTTTTGAAGGCCTGAGAAAAGGCGACCTCATCCGCTGGCAGGAGTTCATCGCGGAGATGCGCGCGGCAGGCACCGAGATCAGCCAGATTGCCGCCTCGGCCTACAAATTTGAATCAAGGGCGGGCCTCAATGTTTCAGAAAAAAATTATCTGTTCCCCATTCCGACTAATGAGATGTCGCTCAACCGCGCCCTCGTTCAGAATCCGGGATGGTAATCACTCATTAACACTGATCAATATGAGATTCAAATATATCATAGCCGCTTTGTGCCTTGGGGCCTTTGTTTCCTGCGATAAAGAAAGTATCAGCGAACCCGGTTTCGACATAACCGGCTACAAGGTCACCTCCATTGTAGACACTTCGGGCAACGCGGTTAAGGAGGTCACGTTCAGCTTCTCGGGCGATGCAGCCGTCATTTCATTTTATCCCGGGCTTCTTGGCAACGATTATGCGTACAGGGAAGGGCGTGTTCTCGATGTAAAGGCATTGCTTTCGTCCTTTTCCACCACGCTTAACAATGGAACGCAGGAGAACCAGCTGTCAGTTTTGGTTTCCTCCGACTTTAACGGCACCTATGACATCGCAAACATCCGCTTGGCAACGTGGACCGATATTACCAGCCACTATGTGCTGAATACGAGGGGAGCCTCCGCATCCCTGCCGTCCGGAACGAAAGATATCAGGGAATTTGTTGTGGAGGGGAAGCCTCTTTATTATGCATACCGTTACATCTGCAAACCGCAAACGGAAAACGGGGCGAATTCCACGTGGCGCATCCGTGCTTTTTCACTGCAATCACAGACCGATCTGGGCGCTGCTTCACTTGCAACGCTTACCACTGCAGACTGGAATCTCATCAACGACGGAGCGGTGGTTGATCCCGGCCGCGGGGCGGTCATTGAAAGCTCCGGGGCCATCCGGTTCAATGGGAACCACATCAACAAGGAGGTGCAAACGGAGTCGTGGGCGATAAGCAAAGGATTCCTGATCACCAGGACCGATATGGGGCCGGACCGGCCTATCGCCATAAAAAGCGCCATTAATCCGCGCCTTGGCAGCTATTCTTTTAACTACACTACTCCCGGAACCTACAAGGCGGTATTCATCGCTACCAATGCAAGTTATGAAGGACAGTTACGCGTTGTCCGCGAAATCGATGTTATAGTTCCCTAAGCCGTTATTCTGTTTTTACCTTAAATAATTATATTATGAGAAAGAACCTGAATCCAGCCCCTGTAAGATCTCTGTTCTCACGCCCCGGGCGTAAACCGTTGAACGGCGGTTTACGGCGATGGCGCCCCGCGCATGTGGAAATGGCGGTTGTAGCCGCCATCGTATGCCTTACCGCGGTCTCCGCATGCCGGAAAGGAAACGGTTTGACAGAAGACCTCAATAGCAGCGGCCAAGCTCTTAAGCCCGAAGGGAAAGCGGTGGCGGCAGCGCAAACAGGCGCGGCGGTGCATACAAGCATTAAGCTGTTTGACGGGGGAACGGGCGGCTTTCATGCCTATCGTATCCCTTCTATCGTACGTACTACCAACGGCACGCTTATCGCTATTTGCGAGGGAAGAGCGGATAACGACAACGACTACGGTAATATCAACGTCGTCTGTAAAACATCTTCGAACAACGGCGTAACATGGTCTGCGCTCAAAACGATTGCGGGGGCAACCCTTGGCACATGGGGCAACCCCACGGCGGTTGTTGACTGGGACACAGGCCGGGTATGGCTCTTTATGTCCTGGAACGACGCTGACCACAGCGAAAACGGCAGCGGCGATACAGAACCGGTGGACACCTGGGGGGAAAGACGCGTTTTTTTAACGTGGAGTGACGA
Source organism: Chitinophaga sp. 22620 (assembly GCF_052044405.1). NCBI lineage: Bacteria > Pseudomonadati > Bacteroidota > Chitinophagia > Chitinophagales > Chitinophagaceae > Chitinophaga > Chitinophaga sp. 22620. The sequence continues at coordinate 1,235,332 of NZ_JBQEMV010000002.1, forward strand.
TAATGGCGCAACCTGGGCCACACCTGTCGATAAAACCAGTATATTGCTGCCTTCCACGATGACCTGGGACGCCATGGGGCCCGGTGTTGGCATACAAACTACCGGAGGCCCGCATCCCGGCCGCCTCATTATCCCGGCCAGGAGGCGTAACATTTACAGCGACGACCACGGGCAAACCTGGCATTACCAGATCATCCCTGCGGGAACAGATGAAGGCACCATTGTGGAACTGGCAGACGGCACGCTTATGCGTAACGACCGGCCCGGGGGAACGCCCTGGGAGGCGGCCAAAAGGCGCCATATTTCTACCGGAACGATCGAAGGAGGTTTTTCAGCATTTACTCCCGCTTCCGCATTGCCCGATCCGCGATGTGAAGGCTCAATACTCCGATATGCCGGCGACCGTTCCCGTATTATTTTCCTGAATTCAGCCAGTGAAAGCACCCGTTATTACATGGTTGCCCGTGTAAGTTACAATGAAGGGCAGACCTGGTATGCCAGCCGGCGGCTGCACAACACCATTACGCCGGAAGAGGCGGCTGCGGAGGGGAAAGGAGGATACTCAAGCATGACCAAAACAGCCGACTTTGCCATCGGCGCTTTAGTGGAGCAAAGGGAAACACCTTCATCCTCAAACAGCAATTGGTCCATCGAATTTCAGAAATTTAACCTGACATGGCTTCTCAATGGGCAGCCTGAACCGTGATGAAAAACACATAACTGCTAAATACTGATCAATGAACCTGGTAAAAACCGGAAGCGCTCTTTTCTCAATAATGCTGCTTCTTACGTCATTTTCAAAGCCGGAACAACCGGATCCCAAGTTTCACCTTTACCTGCTCGTCGGGCAGTCCAACATGGCCGGCCGGGGGATCATCACCGCCGAATACAGCGGCCCTTCACAACCCAATGTACTGATGCTGGATAAAGAGGGTAAATGGGTAACGGCGTCGCATCCTTTGCATTTTGATAAGCCGGCCAGGGCAGGGGTAGGGCCGGGACTTGCGTTCGGTTTGGAAATGGCGAAAGCGAATCCTTCCGTACGGATCGGGCTGATCCCCTGTGCCGTGGGAGGCACAGCGATTGAATCCTGGCAGCCGGCAGCGATGGATCTCGCGACGAGGAAGTATCCATATGACGATGCAGTGGCCAGGTTACGCATAGCGATGAAGAGCGGCATGATCAAAGGCATTATCTGGCACCAGGGAGAGGCGAACAGCAAGGCTGAGCGGTCTGCCGGCTACCTCGAAAACCTGGAAACTCTCATCGGCCGCCTGCGCCAGGCTGCCGGGGATAACAACCTGCCCTTTGTTGCGGGCGAACTCGGGCATTACCGTGATAACTATCAATTGGTGAATGACCAGCTGAAACAGTTGCCGGGGAAAGTAAAAAACACTGCCCTGGCCGGTTCGGAAGGGCTTATTCACAAAGGAGACAAGACCCATTTCGATGCGGCGTCGGCTACGGAACTGGGCAAACGTTTTGCGGCGAAAATGATCCTCCTTCAACAATAGATGCCATCAAAAATATACTAACCAATAAGTCATATGAAACGAATAAAAGCATGTATCGGGCTGTTTATGCTGTTGAGCACGGCTGCCAGCGCCAAGGTGATCCTGCCGGCTGTCATCGATCACAACATGGTGCTTCAGCAAAAAACGAACGCCGCTCTATGGGGGAAAGCGCGCCCGGCGGCAAAGGTAAAGATCACAACCGGCTGGAATGGAAAAACGTACACTGTCCAGGCCGGAAACGACAGCCTCTGGCGCGTTTCGGTAAGTACGCCGGCAGCGGGCGGCCCTTTCAATATCACCTTCGACGATGGGGAAAAGCTGGTATTGAAGAACATACTCATCGGCGAGGTCTGGGTTTGCTCAGGCCAATCCAATATGGCTATGCCCGTTAAAGGTTTTCGCAACCAGCCCATAGAAGGTTCCAACGACTTGCTGATGAATGCGAAGAACCCCAATATCCGGCTGTTCCAGGTTACCCGTCAAATATCCGGCGAAGTCCAGTTCGACGCAAAGGCACGCCGCTGGGAAGAAGCGGATGTGGAGGGCGTAAGCGAGATGAGCGCGGTGGGTTACCTGTTTGCAAAGATCATCCGGGAAAAGCTGAACGTGCCGGTGGGCATCGTGCTTACATCCTGGGGCGGCACCCGCATCGAAGCATGGACGAGCGCCGCTGGTTTGCAGGCTTTTCCTTCGGTTAAGATCCCCGCTGCCGGCGATACTGTAAAATTAAATCAGAACAGCCCTGCCGTACTCTACAATGCAATGGTCAATCCCATTGCTGGTTTTAGTATCAAAGGGGTATTGTGGTACCAGGGAGAAGCCAACCGCAGGAACCACCAGGAGTATGCGCAAATGATGCAGGCTATGGTAGCGGACTGGCGCAAGCGCTGGGATTGCGGGGAATGGCCGTTTTATTATGTGCAGATCGCTCCGTACAAATACGAGAACGACAAAAGATCGGCTTATCTCAGGGAAGCGCAGCTGCAGGCCCTGAAACTGATCCCCAACTCGGCAATGGCGGTAACCGCCGATGTGGGGAAGGAACAATCGATCCATCCGCCGGATAAAATGACGGTAGCCACCCGGCTGGCTTACTGTGCGCTGGCACGGGACTATGGCATCAGCCAGCTTCCATACCAGGGCCCGGTTTACAAGTCCATGAAGATCAACAAAGACACTGTTGATCTCACCTTTGATCATGCCCAAAACGGCCTGTATGCGGGAGGGAAAGACCTTACCCTGTTCGAGATAGCGGGGGAGGATAAAGTTTTTCATCCCGCGGAGGCGAGCATAACGCAAAAGGGTATCCGCCTGCGGTCTGAGCAGGTGAAAAATCCGGTAGCGGTCCGGTATGCTTTTAAAGACTGGTTCACAGGCGAGCTTTTTAATACGGAAGGTTTGCCGGCATCTTCCTTCCGTACTGATAATTGGTAGGATGACCTTACTGTAAGGGCTTATTATAATGCCGGCAACATCGCCGGAAGATGACAAACCTCACGCCATGCGTGGGGTTTTGTTTTGTATGAAGCATGAGCGGTACATGATTCCCGGCCCTGTCGTAAAACACCCGGATAATGTCGTATACATACGCGGCCCGGTAAGCCTGATCAAAATACATTTGTAATGTACTTTCCTGCTTCAACAGGAAATAAAACTTTGCAAAATGAAAATCATCATTTATCTCGCGGCTTCCGCCAATGGAATGATCAGCAATAAAAGGAATGTACCGGATTGGCTGTCGCCGGAATACGGGGAGGGATTTATGGCCATGAGCCAGCGCACGCAGGCCGTGATCATGGGGAAAACGACCTACAACATCCTGTCGCCTGAATACCTGCCGCTGAAAGACGAAGGTTCGCTGGTAGTGCTGACGCATGATACGAACGCAACGCCATCCCAATCCAATGTACTGTTCACCGCCGACGGCCCGGAAAAGATCGTAGCACAACTCACGGCCAAAGGGCATACCGAAGCCGTGATCATTGGCGGCACGCAAACAGTCACTGAATTTGTTAAAGCCGGACTGGTGAATGAGATCATCCTGGTGGTAGAGCCGGTGTTATTTGGGAGTGGATTGCCCTTCGTGAGCGATGTGGAATTCGAATATCAGCTCGCGCTGGTGGACGTGAGAAAATTGAACGGTAACACGGTGCAATTGCATTATGAGGTAGGAGATAAGCGGGATTAACAGAAAGCGGACAACAGGGTGTTCAGGGAGGTCTTTAAAAGGATAACCGGTTTATCTCCTTTGGAATACCGGGCGAAATTTAATAAAGAAGCGATTTCCGCTTAGTGCGGAGTTGTTGTTTGGTTACTTCTCAATCGCTCTATTTGAACTGAAAACGCCCCTGCTTCCATCATTATTGTGCTCAAAAAAATATAGTTGGGAAACCGTGCTTTGATAAGCATCAGCTTGTATTTTTGGCATTCTGCATTTTCTAAAAAGCCGTCAGAAGAAGGATATTGTTGATAATCTCAAGGGAGGCATTTTGAATGCTTCGCAAGTTTTGTATCGATAAAACGGAAAAATATGAGCACATATGTACTAAGTTTTCAGGAGATCGACAGCACAAAATTAATGCTTGCAGGAGGCAAGGGCGCCAACCTGGGCGAACTCTCCGGGATGGAGGGGATACGGGTGCCGGACGGTTTTTGCATCACTACTGAAGCGTATAAAAAGATCACCGGGAACAACCGGGAGCTTCACAGCCTGCTGGATGAATTAACGCGTTATAAGGCGGAAGAAAGGGAGAATATCAGCAGGATCAGCGCAAAGATCCGCATGACTATTGAAAGTATGCCCATTCCGGAAGACATAACAGGAGAGATCGCTGGTTATCTCGCAAAGTTCGGTGAGAAAGATGCTTATGCGGTGCGGTCCAGCGCTACGGCGGAAGACCTGCCGGCGGCTTCCTTTGCAGGCCAGCAGGATACCTATCTGAACATTACCGGGAAGGAAGAGATACTGAAACATATCAGCAAATGCTGGGCATCGTTGTTTACCGCCAGGGCAGTGATCTACCGCCTGCAAAACGGCTTTGATCACGGGAAAGTACTGCTGTCTGTGGTTATTCAGAAGATGGTCTTCCCCCAGGCGGCAGGGATCTTATTCACCGCCGATCCCATCACTTCCAACAGGAAAGTATCATCCATCGACGCCAGTTTTGGATTGGGCGAAGCCCTCGTGTCCGGCCTGGTGAATGCTGATAACTATAAAGTGCAGAACGGCCGGATTTTAGATAAAAACATACCTGCCAAGAAGCTGGCTATTTACGCTTTAAAGGACGGCGGCACGAAAGAACAGGCGCTAGCACCTGAAATGCAGAACAGGCAGGCGCTGACAGACGAACAGATACTGCGGCTCGAACGCCTGGGCAGAAAGATCGAGGCGCATTTCGGTCGCCCGCAGGACATTGAATGGTGCCTGGCTGACGATACATTTTATATTGTCCAGAGCCGGCCGGTTACCACGCTATACCCGGTCCCTGAAACAAACGACCAGGAAAACCACGTATATATATCCGTAGGCCACCAGCAGATGATGACCGATCCCATCAAGCCGCTGGGACTATCCTTTTACCTGCTAACCACCCGCGCACCCATGCGTACAGCCGGCGGAAGGTTGTTTGTTGACGTTGCGCCCATGCTGGCCCGGCCAGCCGGCAGGAAATCGATGATAGACACCCTGGGGAAAATCGATCCGCTCATAAAAGACGCGCTCACCACCATCATAGAGCGGGGAGATTTTATCAAAACATTACCGGATGAGGATAATGCACCCGGCGGCAAAGGCTCTCCGATGGTGGATTACGGGACATTGGCAGACCACGATCCGGCAATCGTTTCTGAGCTGATCAGGCATAGCGAAACATCGATAAACGAGTTAAAGGATGCCATCCGGTCAAAATCGGGGCCAGAGCTGTTTGACTTTATCCTGGAAGACCTTCAGAACTTAAAGAAGATCGTCACCGATCCGCAAAGTTTTAGTGTAATCATGACTGGTATGAACGCGTCATCATGGATCAATGATAAAATGAAGGAGTGGCTGGGAGAAAAGGGCACGGCAGACACGCTTTCCCAATCGGCGCCCGGCAATATTACTTCAGAAATGGGCCTGGCGCTGCTGGACGTTGCGGACGTGATCCGCCCTTACCCGGAAGTGACCGGTTATTTACAGCACGCAAAAGACGATCGCTTCCTCGAGGAGCTGGCTAAGTTTGAAGGCGGGCCCGAAGCCCGGGATGCAATCCAGGCTTATCTTGATAAATACGGAATGCGCTGCGCCGGGGAGATCGATATCACCAAAACCCGCTGGAGCGAAAAACCGGCTACCCTCGTACCGATGATCCTCAGTAATATCAGGAACTTTGAGCCCGGCGCCGGCCACCGGAAATTTGAGCAAGGCCTGCAGGAGGCGCTGGAAAAGGAACAGGAGCTGCTGCACCAGCTGAAACAATTACCGGATGGGGAGCAAAAAGCCCGGGAAACAAAACGGATGATCAGCCTGATCCGGAATTTCATCGGTTACCGTGAATACCCCAAGTACAGCATGGTGAGCCGTTATTTCGTTTATAAGCAGGCGTTGATGGAAGAGGCCGGCCGGCTCGTGCAGAACAACGTTATCCACGAAAAAGAAGACATTTATTACCTCACTTTTGAAGAGCTCCGGGAAACAGTTCGCGCCAATAAACTGGATTACCGGCTCATCAGCCAGCGGAAAGAGGAATACCGGTTATATGAAAAGCTGACCCCGCCGCGTGTTATCACTTCCGACGGTGAAATTATAACGGGAAAGTATAAACGAGAAGCTCTTCCGGCCGGCGCTATCGCAGGCCTGCCTGTTTCTTCCGGCATTATAGAAGGGCGGGCGCGTGTGATCCTGAACATGGAAGATGCCAGGCTGGAAGAGGGGGATATATTGGTCACGTCTTTTACCGATCCCAGCTGGACGACCTTGTTCGTATCGGTAAAAGGCCTGGTCACCGAAGTGGGTGGGCTGATGACGCACGGAGCGGTGATTGCGCGGGAATATGGCCTGCCGGCGGTTGTGGGCGTGGAGAATGCCACCAGGCTGATCAAAGACGGGCAGCGGATCCGGGTGAATGGAACAGATGGATACGTGGAAATACTGTAACCGGGCTGTTTCGCAGGATATCATCACAAAAAGCCGCTATGAAGCGGCTTTTTATATCGGTTCGTTTATAACATCAGTTCTCACCGGAATGCCAGTTTCACCCAGGGGCTTTGCGGGTCGCTGAGCAGCAGCTCCATGCCCTGCTGCATGCTGGTCATCACGTCTTCATCAATACCATTCCATACGCACCTGGCAAACTGGTAGGAAACGGAAAGCTGTTTCCAGGAAACGTACATGTTGCGGATAGGCTCCGCGCAACGTTCAATGAAGGATAAAGCTTCCTCCCGGATAAGATAACCGGCGTCGAACCCGCCCCGGCTGAGGTTGATAATGCGGGCATAGTCCCAGATCAGCATTTCGGGCTGTGTATCCGGCTGTATCAGTTTCCGCTCCCTGTACAGCTCAAGCGCGTCGCGCATATTGCGGAGCCGCTCCAGGGCCGTTTCTTCTTCGATCTTGTTAGAGGCTACATATTCCCGGAGAAAGGCCTTGCTTTCCTTGATGGAAACGGTATTCATGGCCTGCCAGATAATATCGTACTGGATGCGGTGGCCTTCGTTGATCAGCCAGGCGAGGGTTTCGGTAAGCTCTTCCTTGCTGTCTATATCCCACCATTGGGAAAGGAGTTCCCTGCAGTCCTGCCGGGTAAGGCCCGTGGTAAGGTCGTTGAGGTACTGGCCGTTCATCATGGCCAGGTCTGCCCCGCAGGCAATGGCCCATTGCTGCTCCGGCGTGAGGGTGCTTCCGGGGTTCAGCAATATTTGCTTCGGCTCTCCGGGAGATGGGGCTTCCGCATCGTCGCCGGTGAACATGGCATTAAATTGCTGGATGTTCTGGCTGAACTGGTTGAGCTGGCTGGCCCAGGCGCTGGAAAACTGCATGGACTGCTCCATCTGTTTCCGGTACATGTCTATGGCTTCCTCGCTCATTCCCATGGCCTTGAGGGATTGCAGGTATTGCTCGATGTTATTAAGAGGGTTCATGGATGGATCAGGATATTTTGGATTGCAGGGCCGCCGCCACTTCTGCTTCCAGCTTGTTCCATGAAGGCAGCAGCGCCAGGCGGGTAACGAAATTGCCGAACACGGTACGGTCCAGGACCATATTGGGTACGATACCATCCACGTCCAGGATATTTTTCTTTTCATTCACAAATACACCCACGCCGATCATCCCGGATTTTTTGATAAGCAGGCAGTTCTTAGGGCCGGATAAGTTCACAGACCAGCGGTCGTGCACAATATCGCAGCTGTATTTGCCGGACAGTTGCTGCTGGATGATGGCATGCAGCTCCTGCAGGGAGGGCGGTGATTGTTTTAGTTGTAATGTCATAGAAATGGAATTTAAGTGTGAGTGGTGGTTGTAACACGAAAGTAGTAATCTGCCATCCCTGAAGCGGGCAGCTTTCAGATACGCCGGGTATTTTTTGAAATCCGCCTGCTTTGGGGCCGGATTTGATCAGGGGGAGCAGGTAATCTCTCTGGCTCCGGGAGAATTACCAATGAGAAATGGCCCCCGCAGGGGCCATTCAAGTTGTCAAACATGCATCATCAAAAGTGTATCTGAGGTTGATCTTAGACCTGTAAGTGATTGTTTTGGTGTATGTACTGAAATACCGGCAAGGGGTGAGGATGGGATGAGATCAAGAGTTTCCTGTTACGGAAACTCTTGATGAATAAATGGTTGGTTTATGGCGTTGATCGAGAAACTAATGGTTTGCCCCCGGCCGGAAATTTATTATCTTCCGGCTGAAATATTTTCAATCTAAATTCAAAAATGTTTTTCATATTTACTGCGATTTGGGAGAAAACCGTAAAAAATACGGCAAATGCCGGAATTCAGGTTTTTTTCAATAGAAAAGACCAACCGCGTATCGAAAACTCCGAATTTCTTCCGGCGCGCAGCTTAATCTTTTAAACGATGAAGGATCTGGACCCTACCGATATTGAGATTTTACGGTTGCTGCAAAAGAATGCAGAACTGACCAACAAGGAAATTTCGTACAAGCTCCACAAATCCGTGGCCACCATTCATGAGCGCACCAGGAGGCTGAAAGAGCAGGGATATATCCGGCGGGTGGTTGCCATCCTGGACAGGAAGAAAGTGGACAAGAGCCTGATCGCTTTCAGCCATGTATTGCTGAAAGACCATTCGGCCAATACCCTGAGCTCGTTTGAAAAGGAGGTCGTGAAATTCCCCGAAGTAATGGAATGTTTCCAGATGACGGGCACCTTTGACTTTATCCTGCGCATTGCCACGACAGATATGGACGCTTACCATGTTTTCTACCGGAAACTGGCGACGTTGCCCAATATCACCACCGTGCAGAGTTTCTTTGTGCTATCAGAAACAAAAAGCGACACCGCTTACCCGATATAACCCTCGTTGCAGACCGCCCCGTCTGCCTGCCCCCGCATGCTGAACAAAAAAAGCATCGTTATTGTCCCCGTTTTGAAATGCCGGTCGTTATCAGGGGAACCACAAAATTTAAACTAATGAAAAGTGCCTTGCATATTGTTTCCAGTGCACGGGGAAGCCAGTCGTACAGCAGAGGGCTGAGCGCTGCTATTGTTAAGAAATTGAAAGACAGGAATGAAATAGGAGCGGTAGTGGAGCGCGACCTCACCGGAGAATTCCCTCCTTTCCTGGATCAGGCTTTGATCGGGGAATTTTATAAGCATCCTGAAACGGTCGGGGAAGAAGGAAAGCGGCTGCTGAAATATTCCAATGCCATTTTCAATGAGATCAGCAACGCCGATGTTATCGTTATCAGCACGCCTATGCATAACCTGGGGATGTCCGCTCCCTTGAAAGCCTGGATGGACCAGCTTGTCCGTTTTGGACTCACCTACGTTTACGACAGCGATGGCATGAGATCAGGCCGCCTGCAAAACAAGAAAGTATACCTGGCCATTGCTTCCGGGGGGCAATTATCCCAGTGGCCCGATGGGTACGAGTTTATTGAATCCTACGTCAAAGCTGTGTTTAGCGCGTATGTTGGGATTACAGACGTTTGTACGTTCAGGGTGGAAGGTACCGCGGGGAACAATTTTACGGCAGATTACGAAGACATTATACAAAGCCTGTAGGGGCAAAAGGGCAGGAGAGCATCTTACGAACCTGGCGAAGGCTCAGCTGTGCGCCTCCGCCGGGTTCGGCTCGTTTTTCTGCTGCATCAGCTGCTGGAATTCCGGGACGTAGCCGTTGCCCCAGGCATCCATCGCATTGATGACGGGCATGAGGGACAGGCCGAAGTCCGTCAGGAAGTATTCCACGTGCGGCGGTAGTTCGGGGTAGATCTCCTTGCCGATGATGCCATGGAATTCCAGTTCCTTCAGCTGCAGGTTCAGCACGCGGCGTGTGGCAGTGGGCACTTTCCGGTGAAGCTCGCTGGGCCGCCGTACCCCGCTGCTGATCAGGAACAGCAGGTATGATTTCCATTTGCCGCCGATGATCTCCATCAGCACGGAAAATCCGCAGCTAAAGTCTTTCGGGATCTTCTTCTCATACATATCTTCTCACGTTTTATACCAGCAAAAATAGGCGTATGGCCCTGAACGGACAAGGATAAAATTATCCCTATCCGAATAAAATCCCCCGTATTGTTATGCGTTCCGGGATCCCGGAATTTTGTTCAGCAGAAATGATACGGCAATGTCCGCATCAATTCCGCAGGAATGATTTTTTTAATAAAATAAAACAGGCATAACATGCAGGAAAAAATTCTGATGATAGGATTAGGGGCTATGGGTTCGGTATTGGCCCGGTTACTACAGGAAAAAGGAAAAAAAGTAACGGTCTGGAACCGTTCGGAAGCAAAAGCCAAACCGCTCACCGCGATAGGCGCGGCCTACACGGCAGATATCAGCAAGGCAGTGGCGGAGAACGACATCATCCTGGTATGTGTGCTGGATTATGCGGCTACAGAACAGGTGTTGCAGGGCGTTTCGCTGGAAGGCAAAACGGTAGTGCAGTTCAGCACCGGCACCCCGCAGGACGCGCGGCTGATGGCTGCTTCGCTCAGCGCCCGCGGCGCGGCCTACCTGGACGGCGCCATCCTGGCCACTCCTTCACAAATGGGCGCCGAACAAACACCGATTTTCCTCTCCGGCAGCCAGGAAGCGTGGACAACCGCGGGAGATGCGCTGCGCATCCTGGGCGGCACGCTTATCTACCTCGGCGAAGCTCCCGGAGCTGCTTCGGCATGGGACATTGCCGCGCTCTCCAGCATGTTCGGCATGATGATCGGCTTCCTGAACGGCGCCCGCATCATCGAGTCAGAAGGCATGCAGGTGGCCGACCTCGGGAATATGATCCTCAACGTTGCGCCGGTGCTGGGGCAAATGGTCAAAGATACGGCAGATGATATCCAGGCGGAAAGATACAGCAACCCTGAAAGCTCGCTGGATATCTGCCTCGGCACCTTCGACCTCATGTTGCGCCTCGCCGCAGATAACAAGCTGGACGGCGGTTTTGCCAGCTTCGGGCAGCAGCTTTTCCGCAAAGCGCAGGATGCGGGGTATGGGCAGGAAAGGATCTCGGCGTTGATGAAAACGCTCCGGTAATTGCAATAAAAAAGCAAAGCCCCCGTTTACCGGGGGCCTGCCTGTAATTATTCACTGATCTTACAATCAAACGAGATCGAACCTGTCAAGGTTCATCACTTTGGTCCACGCTGCCACAAAATCTTTCACGAATTTATCGTTGCCGTCTGCGCTGCCGTACACTTCTGCGATCGCTCTCAGCTCTGAGTTGGAGCCGATCACCAGGTCAGCACGGGTGGCAGTCCATTTTGTTTTGCCGGTGGCGCGGTCGCTGCCTTCATACAATTCTTTGTCTTCGGAAGCCGCTTTCCATGCGGTGTTCATGTCCAGCAGGTTGATAAAGAAGTCGTTGGTCAGCAGGCCGGGGCGGGAGGTGAAAACGCCATGCGGGGAGCCATCGTAATTAGCGTTCAGCACGCGCAGGCCGCCTATCAGTACTGTCAGCTCTGGCGCAGTAAGGGTGAGCAATTGCGCCTTATCTATGAGCAAAGCCTCGGTGGCTATATGCGATCTGGATTTGCGATAGTTGCGGAAGCCGTCCGCAACGGGCTCCAGGTAACCTACTGATTCAACGTCGGTCTGTTCCTGCGAAGCATCCATGCGGCCGGGTGTAAAAGGAACGGTAATGGCTTGTCCCGCATCTTTCGCCGCTGCTTCAACAGCTGCGCTGCCGGCCAGTACGATCAGGTCTGCCAGCGAAACCTTTTTGCCATCTTTCTGCGCGGCATTAAATTCCTTTTGAATGCTCTCCAGCTTATCCAATACTTTTTGCAGCTGCGGCGGGTTGTTCACCGGCCAGAATTTCTGCGGGGCCAGCCGGATGCGCGCGCCGTTTGCGCCACCGCGTTTGTCGGAGCCACGGAAGGTGGAAGCGGAAGCCCATGCTGTGGATACCAGTTCGGATATGGTCAGCCCGGAAGCGAGCACTTTTGCCTTCAATGCCGCGATATCACTGTCATTCACCAATGCATGATCCACCGCGGGGATGGGATCCTGCCAGAGCAGCTCTTCTGCCGGCACATCGGGCCCCAGGTAACGGGCGCGGGGGCCCATATCGCGATGCGTTAATTTGAACCATGCGCGGGCGAAGGCATCTGCAAACGCATCAGGATTTTCGAGGAAGCGCCTGGATATTTTTTCGTAAACGGGATCGAACCTTAAAGCCAGGTCGGTGGTAAGCATGGTGGGCAAATGCTTTTTGGAACCGTCGTACGCGTCGGGAATGATGCTCTCAGCATCTTTGGCTACCCACTGGTGCGCGCCGGCGGGACTTTTCGTAAGCTGCCATTCGAAGCTGAACAGGTTCTCGAAGAAGTTATTGCTCCATTGGGTGGGAGTTTTGGTCCATATTACTTCCAGGCCGCTGGTGATGGTATCGGCGCCTTTGCCGGAACCGAAAGCGTTTTTCCAGCCCAGGCCCTGCTGTTCCAGTCCGGCGGCTTCGGGCTCGCTGCCTACGTTGCTGGAAGGGGCTGCGCCGTGGGTTTTGCCAAAGCTGTGCCCGCCTGCTATCAATGCAACTGTTTCTTCATCGTTCATGGCCATGCGGCCGAAAGTATCGCGGATATCTTTAGCGGCGGCAATAGGGTCGGGGTTACCGTCGGGGCCTTCGGGATTCACGTAGATCAGCCCCATCTGCACGGCTGCGAGCGGTTTTTCCAGGTTGCGTGAATGAACTTGACCGTCTGCATCGTCGTCTGACGACACCACGCCATGTTCTTTCGGCACGCCTTCGGAACCATGGGCATAACGGATATCGCCGCCCAGCCAGGTGGTTTCAGAGCCCCAGTACACATCTTCATCGGGTTCCCATACGTCCGGGCGGCCGCCGGCAAAGCCGAAGGTCTTAAAGCCCATCGATTCCAGGGCAATGTTACCGGTGAGGATCAGCAGGTCTGCCCAGGAGAGCTTGTTGCCATATTTTTGTTTGATGGGCCAAAGCAGCCTGCGGGCTTTATCGAGACTCACGTTATCAGGCCAGCTGTTCAGCGGGGCAAAACGTTGCTGCCCTGCGCCTGCGCCGCCACGGCCGTCCCACACGCGGTAGGTGCCCGCGCTGTGCCAGGCCATGCGGATGAACAGGGGGCCGTAATGCCCGAAGTCTGCCGGCCACCAGTCCTGCGAGTCCGTCATGAGCGCATGAAGGTCTTTTTTCACTGCTTCCAGATCGAGGCTTTTAAAGGCTTCTGCATAATTAAAATCTTCACCCATCGGATCGGATTTGGAAGAGTGCTGGCGCAGGATGCCCAGCTTCAGCTGGTTAGGCCACCAGTCCCGGTTCCTGGTGCCTCCGCCGCCTACGTTCTGCTTCATGCTGCCATTATGAAAAGGGCATTTGCTGATGTCGTTCGATTCTTTTCCCATTGTATAAGTTTAATTAATTGAATAAACAGTCGCCCACACCTTGTGGTTGTGCAGATGAGTAAAATTACCGTATTGATTCCATAATTAAAATCTATTGATTTTATGTTTTGATAGGTAAAATCTATTTAATGGAAGTGTTTTAGCAGTGCGGATCGTTATTAATGATAAGATAACATTCCATTTATATTTTTACGCCTCCAACCGGAAACCTCCATTTATGAACGCGACTTCCAGTGATGATGATAAGGAACTGTTTAAGCTGATCGGCCTTGGCGATGCCGGCGCTTTCAATGAATTGTACGACCGGTACTGGAAGCTCCTCCTGCAGCTGGCGGAAAAAAAGACGGGCGATACGGGCGATGCCAAAGATATCGTACAGGAGCTGTTTGTAGACCTCTGGAACCGCCGTGCCAGGCTGGAGATCAGGGGGGCGGCACGAACCTATATGATATCCGCGTTGTACCTGAAAATTTTCCGGTATTTCCGTGTCAAAGGATTCCGGTCCATCCATTACCGGCATTTTGAGGAATACCTGGCGCAAACCGGTCAGAACACGGAGCCGGCGCATACCGGCGCTTACTTGGAGGAAAATGAACCGGGCCGGATGGCGGACATCCTTGAGGCCACAATTGCCGGAATGCCGCGGCAGATGAAAAAAGTATTCACCCTGAAACATTTCCGGCAATACAGCAACAGTGAAATCGCCGCGGAACTGGGCATCAGCATCCATACCGTAAAAAATCATCTCAAAGAAGGCGTCTCACGGCTGCGCAAGGCGGGCGAGGCCTCCGGTTGTTACCCCTTGCTTCTTTTATGCGTAATGAACTGAATTGCGCCGCTTTCGAAGAGTTCATATTAAGTTAACACAAAACAACTAGCCCCTTTAGCCACTTTGTGGAACTACCCGGTATATGGAACCTGGAAAAAAGGAACTGGACCGGTTATTCCGGCGATTCATGGAAGGCGACTGCACGCCTGAAGAAACGGAATTGCTCTGGCAATGGTTTTGGCTGCTGGACCTGCGCTCGCAGGATTTGCTGCGCAGCAGGCAGCAGGAAGATGTTATCCGCGAAGAAATGCGCAGCACCATTATGGCCAAGATCAATCCCCGGAAGCCGGCGCGTATACGGGGATGGCAGCTGGCCGCTGCCGCAATGCTGGCAGGCCTTATTGTGAGCCTCGCCTTATTTATCCCGGGGATAGGGCCGGATAAAAAACACCTGGCGGAAAATGTAATTGTCAACGACACTGCCGCCGTTATATCGTTTTACCTGCCTGACAGCAGCCGGGTGATATTAAGCCGGTCTTCCCGCCTGACCTGGAAAGAAGACTTTGATGCCATGGAAAGGCGGGTAACGTTATCGGGGGAAGGATATTTTGATGTTCATCCCAACCAGTCGCATCCCTTCATTGTGGAAAGCAACGGTATTGAAACCAGGGCGTTGGGCACCGCCTTTACCATAGAAGCTTATGAAGGGGAAACGGAAACCAGGGTGTTGCTGCTGCAGGGAAAGGTGGAAGTGGCCGGCCGGCAAAAAATATTTCAACCTGCTTTACTGGAGCCCGGCCAGCTGCTGCGATACCGTCGTCATCAAAAAGATATACAGGTAGAAAAGATCACGGTGAGCGATCCGCTTGCGTGGACCAGGGGAGGAATGACCTTCAACAGCCTCCCGTTGTCTGAAGCGCTGGACAGGCTGGCGCGGCGCTATTCCATCATTATCCGGTACGATCCGGGCAGGCTGAAAGGGAAAATGGTGAGCGGCAGCTTTCACAACGCTTCCTGGGAAAAGCTCCTGCAGGGCATTCTCTTCGTTCACGGCCTCCGTTACAGGGTCGCCGGCGGCTTCATACAAATAGCGGAATAGAATTTATGTATTTACAAAAAAAGGAGGTGCTACCAACACCTCCCTTAAAAACTCGTATCAACACAAGTATTTATGAACCACAATTTTAGCATTTTCCGGGCAAAGTGCCAACTGAGGCTGCGCAAAGCGCTGCATGCCTTATCGCTGGCCGCCTTCTTTTTTTTGCCGGCGCGGGGGCAATTGAACAGCTTAACGGAGAAGATAACCCTTGATCTCCGCGAAACCACTGCGAAGCGCATCATTGAAGAAGCAGACCGGCAAAGCAGTCATGCTTTCCTGTTTGCGCCGGAAATACTGGACCGTGTCAATATCAGGCATTTTACTGTAAAAGAACAGCCGCTGGGCAAGGTACTTGAGTTGTTGCAGCAAAAGCACGGCCTGCTGTTCTCCGTTTCAGACGGAAATATTTATGTAAGGCAGGGCCAGGCCGATACGCAGGCGCCCGTGCAGGAGAAAGAATCCGGTAGCTTAAGGGGGAAAATTATAGACGAAGAGAATGGCCAGCCCATTATCGGGGCAACGGTCCGCATTGGCGCAACCGGCACCACCACCAATGAAAACGGGCAGTTCAGCATCAGGCTTCCGGCAGGCAGATATACGGCTGTGCTCAGTTCCATAGGCTATGGCCCGAAAGAGATCGGCGGGGTGGAGATCAGGAGCAACCAGGTGTTTACGCTCAACGCAACGCTGAAGCAAAAAAAAGGTAACCTGGCCACGGTAGTGGTAAGGTCTTCGGCCCGCAGGGAAGGGGTGAATGCGCTTTACAGCCGCCAGAAAAACGCCGGTACCGTTACGGACGGCATCTCGGCGGAACAGATCGCCCGTACACCAGACAACAATATGGGCCAGGCGCTCAAGCGCATCAGCGGCGTCACTACGGTAGACAACAAATATGTGATCGTACGCGGGTTGAGCGAACGTTACAACCAGGCGATGCTGGACGGCATCGTCATCCCCAGCACAAGTATGAACAAAAGGAACTTTTCGTTCGATATCATTCCTACCGAGATGGTCAGCAATGTAGTGGTGAACAAAACCGCCACGCCCGACATGTCCTCGGAATTTTCCGGCGGGCAGGTATCCGTCAATACGCTGGACATCCCTTCCGAAAGCTTCACTACTATTACCATCGGCACCGGCTGGAACTCGCAAACCACCGGCAAGGATTTTTACCGCCTCGGCAAGCTCGGCACGGGCCAGTACCTTGGTTTCGATAACCCGGGCAACAAGCTGCCGGATAACATGAAAGCGTGGTACTGGCATAACAACGTGAATGTGCCCCCTCCCGGAATCCCTGGACAGACGGACGATCTTCCCCTGATCCCGGAAGAGGGAAGTGCGCCCTATAGCAGCCTGGATGCTGTAGCACAGAGCAAACGCATCAGCGCTGACGCACTGAAACTGCAGCGATACAAGGGAAGGCCCAATCAGCAATACCGTATTTCCTTAGGGCGTGTATATGATCTGAAGCGGAATGCCCGCATCGGTTTTGTTGCTGGCTTGCACCTGAGGAATGAGCAGAATATTGTAGACTTTAACAACGTACGCGGCGCGGAAGACTCAAAGAATTTTATGGACAGTACCGGGTATGCCGCTAACGGACCTGGCAGGTCTTACCGCTTCAACAGCACTTCAGGCGCCATTGCCAACATTGGTTTTCAGAACGACCGCCTGCGGCTGGGCCTGAAAAATATGTATACCCGCGTTTACAACGATTTCTATAACGAGTCCGAGCGCCTGGTCTATGGCGATCTTTCCACATCCTTACCCATGATCAGGCAGCAATACCAATTGCCCGAGTCCATGTCGCTCCGGCAGCACAAGCTGGAGGTCAGCTACCAGGTAGCGCCGAAATATCAACTGGATGCTTCAGCTTCCGTCAACTTCATCGAACAGCAGATCGTAGACGAGCGGAAATTGCAGCACAGGGCAACGGCATTGCTGGACGGCAAGCATTATTTCCACACGCCCAACCTGTATCTGGCAAGTTCCGCCGGTGTTTCCAATAACGTGAGGAGCGATTCACGGATGTGGACCAACGTGGATGAAACGGATTATAACTGGGCCACGTCGCTCACCCGCAGCTTTGGCAAGAGCGGCGTGTTCAGTACCCAGGTGAAAGCAGGATATATGGGCTGGCATAAACACAGGAAGGCAAGCGTATTCCGGATGCTGCCCATGACTGCCGGCAAAACATTGATTGAAACACCCTATGATGTGATCCTTTCCGAAGACCGCATCGGCGCTGGTGAAGGGCAGGCCTTTTACTGGGCGGAAAATATCAATGGCCCGATTTTCGACGGCGCTATGTCCAACCACGCTTTTTATGCCATGGCAGACCAGAAGCTCCGGGACAAGCTGCGCCTGGTATATGGTCTGCGGGCGGAATATTACAACTTGTCCAACCGGCAGGAGGATTATATAAAAAGAAGGTTCGGCTCGATCCCGGGTTATCTCAAATTGTTTTCTACCACGGGCGAAAAAGACTGGCGCCTGCTGCCTTCCGTCAATCTTATTTACAGCCTTACGCCACAAATGAATATCAGGGCTTCCTATTCACGCACGGCTATACGTCCTGATTTCAGGGAGACTTCTTATTTCGGGTTCTATGATCCCGAGCTGGATGCTAATATTTCCGGACGGCAACTGGTGTCTACACTGGTGGACAATATAGATCTGCGGTATGAATGGTACCCCGGCCCGGGTGAGATCATCTCTGTTTCCGCTTTTTACAAGTATATGGACAAGCCTACGGAGCTGGTAGCCAACAGCCAGCTGTCCGGCCAGTATGCATTTCAGAACCAGCATTCAGCCGTAAACCAGGGGCTGGAGCTTGAGATCAGGAAGTCCTTTGGATTCCTGCCGGGGAAAAAGTGGCTTCAGGACCTGTTCATATTCGGAAACGGCACCCTGGTCAAATCGAAAGTGGAAGTGATGTCTTTCCCCATAGTAGAAATGGTGGATGGGGAAGAGGTGACTATTTCCAAGCGGCTGCCGGGGCAAAGCCGTCCTTTGCTGGGGCAGTCTCCCTGGATACTGAACGCGGGCCTGGCCTATTGGGGCGAAAGCTTTGGCGCTACGGCCTCCTACAGCCAGCGGGGGTACCGGACCAATATTCCGGCAGACGTTCCCAACGCCGTAGAATATGAAATTGCGCCGCGTGGGCTGGACTTCCAGCTATACCTGCGTTTCTTCAAAAAAGCGGCCGAGCTGAAATTGAATGCCGCGAACCTGCTGAATGAATGGAACATTTACTACACCAATACAAGAGCCTATGAGCAGGATCCCGCGGACGGCAGCAAATGGCTGCGGGTGCGGGGGAATGACGACTACAACAAACAGGACGGCGACGTGATCAAATTCCGCTCCCGCAGCGGCAGGCGTTTCAGCATGTCTCTCACTTATAATTTTTAATCCTGAGGTATGAAAAAAAGATATTTAGCACTGTTTGTTTCTTTGACGATGTTTGCAGCCACCGGCTGCCAGAAGGGCGAAACCGCTGTGGAGGCTGTGCCGGACATTGCCGATCTCCACATCCGGAACTACGATTTCAACCAATTGGAGCTTCTGAGCAACGGCCAGCCGGCGTTTGCCAGGAATACTTCCAGCTTCAAGGTACTCAGCGGCAAAAACACATTGGCCCTTGTGAATAAAGAAACCGGGGATACGTTGTTTGAACAGGAATTTGACATACAGAAAAAGGATACGCTATACCTGTTACTACCGTCCGCGCAGATGGCGAGCCTGCTGAGAAGCAACCAGGGCGGCGAGCCGCAGCCCGGCAAGGACAGTATAAAGCTGAAGGTCATGAACTTCACCAGCCTGTTGCCTGAAGGCCAGCCGGTGAACCTGGAATTCCGTCAGGCCATCGGGTATGACTGGGACTCGGGAGGTGATATTTACAGCGACAAGCCGGATACCATTTTCAATGTTACCGTTTCCACGGAAAGTTATGCGACGCTGGCCGCACCGGAGATACCGGACTATGGCACCTTTGGCGGTTTTCGTGTCACGTTCCTGGATTCCAACAATCAACCCATCCTGAAAGACGGCTTCCCGGTACATATCATCTTTGCTGCGGAGGGATACCTGGCGGAGAATGGAACTTTTATCAATCCCGCCCGGATCTATACCAGTTACCTGACGGACAACGATATTTATCTCCTGGAAACCCAATGGGCAGGCCAATTCGTCCACCTGTTCCTGAATTAAGGGGCTGCCGGCAGCGAGCTGTCCTCAAAGGCTTTAAGTTTCGGCTTAAAGCCTTTTTAGTTTTTATGCCGTACTCATGTTGCCTCACCCGCTCCATCAGCCCATACATTTGCGGGATTATTTACACGGCGGGGGATGCCTTTTCAATAATTTTATTACATTGGCGATAATTCAACCAGCATACCGCATCCCACGTTTCAGGCATGTACGACCGTTCACACACAGACAAAAGGTTATTTCAGTTAATTGCCGAAGGCGACGAAGCCGCTTTCCGCGAGCTGTTCCATGCCTATGTGCCACAGTTGCAGCCGCTGGTGATGCACCTCACCAAAACGGCGTCCGTAACGGAAGATATCATCCAGGAAACGTTCTTAAGGGTATGGCTCAGCCGCGACAAGCTGCCGGCTATCGAAAATCCGCGTTCCTGGCTGCTGCGTATCCTCTTTTACCAGTCGTTCACCTGGCTGCGCCGCCGGAACGTGCACTACAAAGCCCTGGACGCCATGGCATACGGTGAAGACGAAATGCGGAGCACCACGGAGGAAGCGGTGGCCTATGCAGCCATGCTGAGGCTGGTGGGAGAGGCGGTGCAGCAGCTGCCCGCGCAGGCAAAGAAGATCTACAAGCTCAGCCGCGAAAACGGCCTCCGCATCCCTGAAATAGCCGCACAGCTCGGTCTGTCTCCCAATACCGTAAAAAATTCCCTCGTGCGCTCCCTGCAGGCCATCCGGCGGCATATGGAGGCGGGCGGGTACTGGCTGCCGCTGGCGTTGTTATGGTTCCTGCCGGCTGCGTTGATATTTTAATGTTACGCCCGGCCGCTATCATGGCTCATTTCACTTACCTTAAATTTTTTTTCCTTTCAATGGGTCCTAAATATCCGGTGGCGCGTCTGTTCTTATGAAAGCGCCACATAAACTGAAAAACGATACCAAAATTGACTACCCAAGAACGTATAGCCGTACTTCTTAAAAAAGCTGCGGACGCCACGGCCACAGCGGAAGAATTACAGGAACTCGCCGATCTCGTGCAGCACGATCCCTCCGGGGAGCGCTCGCTGGAGATAGAAGCGCTGCTGCGCAACGACGCAGCGCCCGGCCAGGCATACGATAAAGCACACTGGAACAGGCTGGCAGACAATATCCTGGAGGCAGACCGCCCCCAGCCGGCAAAAGTAATACCCTGGCGCATCCGTGCCTGGGCAGCGGCCGTGGTGCTGATCGTCGCATCCTCCGCAACTTTCTGGCTGCTGCGCAGGCCGGCCCCCGTGCAGGGGCCTGTAGCGGCGGCGCAACCGCAAAAAGACATCGCCCCCGGCGGCAACAGGGCCGTGCTCACGCTGAGTGACGGCACCGAAATATCGTTGGACAGCGCGGGCAATGGCGTACTGGCCCAACAGGGCAGCGCCAAGGTGATCAAAACCGGCAACGGGGAATTACAATACGATGCGCCGCAGAACGGCGGCCAGCCGGTCTTTAACAAGATCGCCACTCCCCGTGGCGGGCAATACACCATTACATTGCCGGACGGCAGCCGCGTATGGCTGAATGCTTCCAGCAGCTTGCGTTACCCCGCTGTTTTTAACGGCGGCGGCAGGGTAGTGGAGCTGGAAGGGGAAGCTTATTTTGAAGTGGCAAAACAGGCAGGCCGGTCTTTTGTCGTGAAAGTGGATGAGATGGAAGTAAAAGTGCTCGGCACACATTTCAATATTATGGCGTACAACGATGAGCCGGCTGTGAAGACCACCCTGCTGGAAGGCGTGGTGGAAGTAAAGAAGGCCGGTCTCGCCAGGAAGCTGAAACCCGGTCAGGGCGCCAGTCTTCACCGCCAGAGCGGCACGCTCGAACTGCTGCCCGAGGTGAACACCGAAGAAGCGGTGGCCTGGAAGAACGGTTTCATCCAGTTCGAAGGCAACGACATCCGCTCCGCCATGCGCCAGATTGCGCGCTGGTACGATGTGGAGGTAGTATACAAAGGCAATGTGCCCGCGCACTTCAGGGGCATTGTGCCAAGGAATGTGCCCGTATCGCAGGTATTAAAAATGCTGGAACTGACAGGAGAAGTTCATTTCGAGATAGGAGACAGGCAAATTATTGTATCACCGTAAAAAACGCAGCGGTCAACCAAATTACAACGTTATGAGTCCCTGAACTATGATACCACGATGGCCCAAATAAATGCCGGAAGCGTTCGTACCGCTCCCGGCGGGGTTTGGGTGCATCAACCAACAATCGTTTCGCAATTATTATTTAATTACCCATAACCGTACAAATGTATGCTTTTTTCCCAAAGCAGGCCCCGGTATGCCCGGCGGCTGAGGATTCCGCGATTATCAGCAAAAACGTTACTGATCATGAAATTGATAGTGCTATTGATGACCACCGCCTTACTGGAGGTACATGCAGCAGGGTTTGCACAGACCGTGTCCATCTCTGCCCGCAGCACTTCCCTGGAAAAGGTCTTTAAGGAGATCAGGAAACAAACGGGGTATACCTTCCTGTATACGGACGAGCAGCTGTTCCACGCCCGCGCTTTCAGCCTGGAGCTGAAAAACGTGCCGCTGAAAGAAGCGCTCGACCAGTGTTTTGAAAACCAGCCGCTGCACTATACGATAGAGAACAAGACCATCGTGGTGAAACGCAAGCCCGCCCCGGTAAGCGACGCCGCCGTTGCCGCCGATGTGGTGGTAAAGGGAAAGGTAACGGACGATAAAGGGGAGCCTCTGCCGGGCGTTACCGTACAGGTGAAAGGGACTTCCCGCGGGGTAACCAGTAACGCCAACGGGGAATACAGCATTGAAGTACCGGGCCCGGACGCCGTGCTCATCGTGTCTTCCATCGGTTACGACCGCAGGGAGGTGCCGGTAGGCGGCAACGCGGAACTGAATATCACCCTCAACGTATCGGCCTCAAAAATAGCAGAGCTGGTGGTGGTAGGTTATGGCGAACAAAAAAGAGGTTCGCTGACCAGCTCCATTTCTTCGCTTTCGGCCAAGGACTTTGAAGCCCAACCCGTGAACCGCCTGGACCAGGTGTTGCAGGGCCGCGTAACCGGCGTACAGGTAACGAATTCCGCCGGCTCGCCCGGTGGCGCGGTGCGCATCCGTATCAGGGGCGCCAACTCCATCAACGGCGATAACGGTCCCATCTATGTGGTGGACGGTTTCGTGGGCGCGGAATTTTTTTCCATCAACCCGGACGATATCGAATCCATCCAGGTGCTGAAAGATGCGGCGGCTACCGCGATCTACGGCAGCAGGGGCTCCAACGGCGTTATTCTCGTTACCACCAGGAAAGGCAGTAAAGGCGGCATGAAAGTGAATTTCACCACCCGCCTCTCCAGCTCCCAGGTCATCAAAAAAATGGACCTGCTCAACGCTGAGGAATTTGCCACCACTGTAAACGAACGCGCCACCGCGCTGGGCACCGCCAAACCTTTTACGGATGAGCAGATAGACGGCTACCGCCAAAACGGGGGCACAGACTGGCAGGATGAGATATTCCGCACTGCCCTCGGCCAGGAATACATGCTGAGCCTCTCCGGCGGCAATGATAAAAGCGGCTACTTCATTTCCGGTAACTACCTGGACCAGGACGGCGTGATCAATAATTCCAACTACAAACGTTACACGCTCCGCTCCAATATCAATTCAAGGCTTACGAATAAAATTTCCACTTTCCTCAATATCACCGGCTCCTATAGCCTGGCGCAAAATGTGGATATCCCGGCAGACGGCCCCCACAGCCCGCTCGCACAGGCCGCGACCTGGTCGCCGACCGTGCCCGTGCGCAAGGCGGACGGTACCTATACCGCAACCGACCCTGTAGGCTCCGTGTTCTTCAACCCGGTAGCGCTCACCACCGAGCAGCTGTCTGTGCGCGAACGCATGCTGGCCAACGCCATCGGCGGGTTCAAGTTCGACGATGTGGCGGTGCCGGGCTTGTCGCTCAGCATCCAGTACGGCGCGAACTATCTCGAGTACCAGGATAAATCTTTCGCCGGCAAAGTGATCAACTCCGGCACGGCTACAGCGGCCCTCCGTACCAACAAGGAAACGAAGCTGCAGAACACCAATATTATTAACTACCGGAGAACATTCAATGGTCACAGCATTGATGCAACGGGAGTAGTGGAATACCAGCAGACCGTGTACAGCTACATGTCTGCCGGCGCGTCTAACCTGGTGTATGAATCTTTCCACTGGAATAACCTCACGCAGGGCACGGCCGGCAGTCCGGGCTCGGGCTATTCCAAAGGAGCCATTTTCTCCCTGGTGGGCCGTGTGAACTATGGCTATAAAGACCGTTACCTGTTATCGGCGGCAGTTCGCCGCGACGGTTCCTCCAAATTCTTAGGCGGCAATAAATTCGCTTATTTCCCTTCTTTCTCAGCGGGCTGGATCATCAGCCAGGAGCCGTTCATGAAAGACCAGGAGCTGTTCAGCAACCTGAAGCTGCGCGCCAGCTGGGGCTATACCGGCAACGACGGCGTTGGCCCGTACAGCACGTTCTCCGCCTATTCCAACAGGAACGCATCCTTCACGAACTCTACTTTCCAGAACGGCATCATCCTGGGCGTGATCGGCAATCCTGACCTGAAGTGGGAATCCACCGAACATCAGAACATCGGGATAGATGCTTCGCTGCTAAACGACCGCATCAGCATCAGTGCCGACTATTTCGTGAAAAATACCCGCGACCTGCTGCTGAATGAGAACCTGCCTATTTACCTGGGCGGCAACGTGATCACCCGCAACATAGGGTCGGTGCAGAACAAGGGCTGGGAATTTGCGGTGGAAGGCGATGTGATAGACCGTGGCTCTGTTACCTGGAACACGGGCGTGAATATTTCTTTCGTAAAAAATAACGTGCAGTCCACCGGTTCGAAGTCCATCATCTTCGACCCCAATAACCGCCGCATTGGTGGCGGCATGTCGCCGCAATCCGAGTTCGTGGTAATGGCGGGCCAGCCGCTGGGCGCTATCTGGGGCCTGCAATACCAGGGCACCTGGAAGCCGGGTGAAGAAACCGAGGCTGCCAGGTTCGGCGCCAAACCCGGCGATGCGAGATATAAGGATCTGAAGGAAGACGGGGTGATCGATGCGGGCGATTATGCCGTGATCGGCACGGGCATTCCCAGAACAACGCTGGGCTGGAACAACACCGTCAATTACCGGTCTTTTTCCCTCAATGTTTTTTTCCAGGGCATGTTCGGGTTCGACAAGCTCAACTACAACAATGCCGCGGCCATGTATCTCGGCGGCGACGCCAGGCAGGCCACGCTCCGCGATATCCTGGACCGGTACATCCCCGGTAAGAGCGAAACCTCCAACATACCGGCTTTCAGCTCCACCAATAAAAACTTCACGCAGTCTACCCGCTTCCTCGAAAAAGCAGATTTCCTGCGCCTGAAAAACATCAGTCTTTCCTACACCTTACCCAAACCGGTATTGAAGCATGTGGGACTGAAGGTGTTTGTGAGCGCTACCAATATGCTCACCTTTACCGATTACTCCGGCATCGATCCCGAAGCCAGCTCTTCGTCCGGCGATTTCAGGCAGGGGATAGACTATGGCTCGTACCCGAACGCAAAAACGATCACGGGCGGGTTTACATTGAATTTTTAAAGGTTTGATCCAAAAACAGCAATTCATGAAAAAGATATATTCCTTCGCACTTATCATCATATTGGCGGGCTGCAGCAAAGCCCTCGAAGAAAATCCACGCGGGCTGGTAATAGGCAGCGAGGGCCTGAGCAGCCAGGCCGGCCTGGAAGCCGCGCTCACTGGTGCTTACGGCAGCCTGATGGTTCCCTGGGAAAGTGGCTTCACGACCGTTTCGCAAATAGCCATGAGCATGGGGGCGGACGATCTTACCACGCATCCCGGTTCCAACAAGGAAGAGTTCAGGGAGTTCGACCGCTTCAACGTATCTTCCCTCAACAGCCGCATGACGCCTATCTGGCGCGGTTGTTACAAGGTGATACAATCCACCAACAACATCATCAACAATTATACGGCGGTGAAAGATGGCAACGAAGCAACGGTACGCGCCATCGTGGGCGAGGCGTATTTCCTGCGCGGACTTTGTTATTACTGGCTTACCCGCTACTGGGGCGCCGTGCCGCTGATACTCACCGAAAAATATACCTCCGACCAGCTGAGCATGCAGAAAAGCCAGCCGGCCGATATCTACAAACAGATCGAGGCGGACCTGCTGAAGGCGGAGGAATGGGTGCCCAATAACAAACGCGATCCGGGAAGGCCGAACAAAGGTTCCGTTAAAGCATTGCTGGCAGATGTGTATCTCACTGAAGCCGGATGGCCGCTGAAAGACCAGGGCAAATACGCGCTGGCCGCCGCGAAAGCGAAAGAAGTGATCGACAACAAAGGCGTGTATAAATTCGACCTGTACCAGGACGGCTTCCTGAAAATATTTGCGGGCGGTACCTCGGAGGATGTGTTCACCCTGTTCACCCGCGGGCAGTGGTCTACTTACAATTCCTTTTACGGCCTCTCCACCATGCCCGAAAATGAAGGCGGCTGGTCCGACTTCTTCCCCGAGCTGAACTTCTTCAACAACTTCCCTGCGGGCAGCAGGAAAGACGCTACTTTCTCCACCTCTTTCGTAGTGGGCGGCGTTACGATCCCCTGGCAGGAGGTTACAACAAAACACCCTTATTACAAAAAGTTCACCATCCAGAGCGGGCAGAAAGACACCTACATGTCTAACAACCCTGTGGTGATGATCCGTTATGCGCATGTGTTGCTGATCTATGCCGAAGCGCAGGCCAGGTCTGGCGCCGCTCCTTCGCCTGAAGCATATGCCGCCGTGAACGCTGTGCGCCTCCGCGCAGGGCTGGGAGAGCTTACGCCCGGATTGAACGGCGCCGCGTTCGCAGCGGCCGTGGTGAATGAAAGGGCCTGGGAATTCGCCGGTGAATGGAGCCGCTGGTTCGACCTCGTGCGCCTTGAGCAAGTGGAAGCGGCCAATGCTTCCAAAGATCCCGGCGACCTTACGCCCGGCCCGATCACGAAAGCAAAATACTGGCTGCCCATCCCTGGCGCGGATGCGCAGATGAACCCGAACCTTTGATCATTCCACATTTTCGCGATACAAACTTTTTCTTATGCAGCCCCGCGTGAAAGACGTTTCATGCGGGGCTACATAAGACTTCCAAGAGTAAATAATTCCACATGAAACCAGGCATGAAAGCCCTGCCGCCGGCGGGAGAGCTGCATGCGAGGTTGCGCAAGACTATCAGAACACTAATTATCCACTGATGAAAAACACCCGTTATGAAAAAACTTTTACTGCTCATCCTGGGCGGCCTGCTCTGCTGCAATATGCTGCAGGCCCAGTTCCTGCTGCTGGACGATTTTGAAGGCCACGGCCCGCTTTCCGGCAGATGGACCTATTACGCCGGGGCCAATGCCACAGGCAACGTATTGTTCAACGTGCCCAACCCGGCCCCTTCATCCATTAACCCCAGCTCGCATGTAGCGAAATTCACGAAAGACACGACCTGCTTCGAGTACATGAGCGCCAGCTGCGGCCTCACCACCACCTTCGACCTCAGCGGCGGCGGGGTGTTCAAAATGCTGGTGTACAGCAACGTGCGCGAAGAAGTGATGTTTAAGCTCCAACCCGGTAACGACTACACGAAAGCCGTGTTCTTTACCTACAAGATCAAGAACCTCAACCAGTGGGAAGAAGCCACCTTTAACTTCTCCAGCGTGGCGAACAGGACCGATTTCAACCGCATTGCCGTGCAGTTCATCGACGGCCGGAAAGCCAACGGTATCCTGTATTTCGACCTGGTGCAGGCGCCCAATCCCATCAACCTTACTTTCCGCAACACCAGCATCCCGATGGGGCAGGAACACGGAGCGGTGATACCGGTGGAAGTGAACGGCGCCGTTTTTAATGACACGCTCCTCCAATCGAACTGGAATGCGGAAAACCTGCCGCCGGGCGTAAGTATCGGCAACATTCAGCGCATGAACGATACGATCGCGAACATCGTGCTTGCCGGTAATTCCCCCGCCAACTATTCCCGCACTGTGCTCAAACTGACGGTAGCAGGGCAAGAGGTGGATGGCGCCAACGTTACATCCTACGCCGTAAAAGGCAATGCCATTTTTGACGGCAACCCCAACTGGACGATGATCTACAACGACGAATTCAACATCGACGGCCTGCCCGACCGCAGCAAATGGACGGTAGACCCCAAACCAAAAGCCTGGATCAACGGGGAGCAGCAGGTGTATACCGATAC
The DNA here is from genome assembly GCF_052044405.1 of Chitinophaga sp. 22620. Lineage (NCBI taxonomy): Bacteria > Pseudomonadati > Bacteroidota > Chitinophagia > Chitinophagales > Chitinophagaceae > Chitinophaga > Chitinophaga sp. 22620. The sequence continues at coordinate 1,263,245 of NZ_JBQEMV010000002.1, forward strand.
CACGCACGACAATGCGCGCGTGCGCAACGGCGACCTGGTGATCACCGGCAAGAGGGATTTCCCGAACGGAGGGACCACAGATCCATGGTCGTCCGCCCGCGTGATATCGCAGAACAAAATGGATTTCCTGTACGGCAAGGTGGAAGTGAGGGCCAAGCTGCCCAAAGCGAGAGGCTCCTGGCCCGCCATCTGGATGATGCCTACCAGCAGCGTATACGGCGGATGGCCGAAAAGCGGCGAGATAGATATCCTGGAACATATCGGGAACCAGCTCGGCAGGGTAATGTCCACCGTGCATACCGAAAACAACAACTGGCAGAACAACGGCCACCTTTCCGGCTACCGCATGTTCCCCGATGCGCATACCAATTACCATACGTATTCGCTGGAATGGTCGCCGGACTCGCTGGTGTTCACGTTCGACAGCCTGCATATTTACACCTACAGGAACCCGCATACCGACTGGAAAGACTGGCCTTTCGACCAGAAATTCCACATCATTCTCAACCTCGCCATCGGCGGAGGTATGGGCGGTACCATCGTACAGGCCGACTGGCCGGACAGCATGAACGTAGATTATGTGCGCGTATACCAGAAAGGCCTGGGCACGCCCTATCCCGATACCGTGATCGTAACGCCCGCCAACCAGCTGGTGCTGGAAGGCAAAACGCTGCAGTACACGGCCAAGGTGCTCGATCAGAACGGGCATGTGATGAACCTGTCGCCCCAGTGGAGCATTACCGGCGCAGGTAATACCATCACCAGCGGCGGACTCGCTACCCTGGATACTTCCGGCATTATTACAGCCACCGCCGTGCAGGATACCATATCGGTCAGCGGCTCGGCATACGTCAATGTGCGCACGCCCAACTACAAGCTTATTCCCGCAAGGATCGAAGCGGAAGCATTCGATAACTCCAACTCCTGCTGCACCGAGCCTACGCAGGACACCAGCGGTACGGTGAACGTAAGCTATATCGGCAAAGGCACCTGGTTTGAGTACGACATCGATGTGCCCGATACCAACAAGTACCGGTTACAGCTCAGGGCAGCGGTGAGCACGGCCACCAGCGCCAACATTTACCTGGACACCGTTTTGCTGGCTACCGTGAAGATGCCGGCAAGCGGAGGCTGGCAGAAGTGGATCACCGTATCCTCGCCCAAGATCAGGTTCAGGGAGGGCAAACAAACCATCCGCATCGTATCCAATGCATCCGGCTGGAACTACAACTGGCTGCGGATCGTGGATGCGGACAGCGTGGTGGTTTCCAGCGTGGCGGTAACGCCCGATTCCGTGACGCTTAAAAACGGCGAGACCCAGCAATACAGCGCCAAGGCTTTCGACCAGCGCGGCGATATCGTATCATTCACCCCTGAGTGGAAATTGCGCAATGGCGACACGGTGAATGCGATCGACCAGCAGGGCCTGTTCACAGCCGGCGATTCTACCGGCTGGTTTATGGTAAAAGCAAGGGACGAAGGCGTGACCGGCACTGCCATGGTGAAAGTAGTGCCTGTGCCCGTACTGACGCGGGTGGCCATTTCTCCGCGCAGCGCAACGGTGCCGGTAGATGCCTCCCAGTCGTTTTCCATCACCGGGTACGACCAGTTCGACAGCATTATGCCGATACCGGCGCAAAGCGCATGGGCGGTTACCGGGGCGCGCAACCGCGTTAGCGCTGCCGGCGTATTCACCGCGGGCGATTCCATCGGTACCTTTATGGTCACCTTCGCCAGCGGCGCAGCGAAAGATACCGTGTATGCCACCACGGCCTACACCTGCACGGTGAACGATCATTACGAGGCGGAATCCGCTTCGTCCGTAGCCGGCGGATCCAGCCTGCAGGCCTGCACAGACGTAGGCGGCGGCCAGAACTATACCAACCTGGCAAGCGGCCACCGCTTCACTTACAGCAATCTCAACGTGCCTTCTCAAAGCAAGTATACTTTCCGTATCAGGGTATCCACCACCTATCCCGCGGAAATGAGGCTGGTGCATAACAGCCAGACGTACGCTTCCATCAAAATACCCAACACCAGCGGTAAATGGGTGACCATTTCAGATACCGTTCACCTGCCCGCCCTCACGACCATGAACATCACCGTGGGTTCCGGCAGTCCGAAGTTCAACTGGTTCAGGATCGAGAACTGCGCGCCGGAAATAGTGCGGCTGGACATGAGCCCTGATACGGTGGATGTTACCAGCGGTAACGCGCAGCCGTTTATCTTGATGGCCTACGATTCAAGCAACACCCCGGTGATGCTGCCTGCCACGCAATGGACCACTACAGGGGCCAATAATACTATCAGCCCCACAGGTATGTTCAATGCCGGCGCAACCACCGGCAGCTACACGGTAACCGCGGCGCTGCGCGGCCTCAGCGTTTCAGCACTGGTAAACGTGGTGACTTCCACCTGTACCATCAATAACAAACGCGAAGCCGAAAGCTTCTCAACGCGGCACGCGGGCCCTTACCTGCAACCCTGCACGGACGTGGGCGGCGGACAGAATTTCGCCGGCCTGGCCGTGGGCCACTGGTTCTCCTACGATAATCTGAATGTGCCCGCAGCGGGCGTTTACACCGTCAGCGTGAGGGTCAACTCCACAGCGGCCGGGCAGATAGGCATTGGTTACTCGGGTGTTACATTCGGGCTGATAGACGTGCCCAATACCGGCGGCACCTGGCAAACGGTGAGAGACACCGTGACACTGCCCGCATCGGCTAATATCACCGTCAGCGTAAAAGCAGGCACGTTCAAATACAACTGGTTCAGCATCGATAACTGTAGTGCTATACCGGCTGAAAGCGCGCCGCTCCTCGCAGTAGCTTCCAAAATTCCTTTGCCGCAGCCGGAAGAGAAACGTCCCCAGGCTGTAAGGGCTTATCCCAACCCTGTTCTGGGCAACGTCACCATCGACCTGCCGGAAGGCTTCCGCACCGCCACCCTGTTTGACATACAGGGCCGCGTGATCAGGCAGTGGGGGATACGGCCGGGCGAAACCAGGCTGGTGAAAGACCTCGGCTTCCTGAAAGGCGGTTTCTACCTGATCAGGCTGGAAGGAACCGGGAATACGGAAATGATAAGGATCGTAAAACAATAACAGATAATCATCCGTGTAATCAAAAGGGCCGCCTCCCGGTTTGGAGGCGGCCCTTTTATTTGCTTCAAAAAGGCTTTACAATTTTATAACATCACTCTAAACACGGTTCCTTGTAGTTTTGCCCGCGAAATGGACACGCCATATTTTGCCGGACGCTTACCAGACCAGGTGGACCTGGGTGAATTTGATGCCTTATACCATCAATACCACCAGGCTGTGTATGCCAACATATGGAAGATCGTAAAGCAGCACGAAGCCGCGGAAGATATACTCCAGGAAGTTTTTCTCGCCCTCTGGGAAAACCGCCTGAAACTGGATGCCGCCAAAGTGGCCGGCTGGTTGTTCGTGACAAGTTTCAACAAATCCCTCAAATACCTGAAGCAGAAGGAAAGGCAGCTGGTGCCGCTCAAAACCACCGAGATCTGCCAGGAAGAGCCGCTCAATGAAGAGCTGTATACTTTCCGGCTGTCTATCGTGGAAGAAGCGGTGAGCCATCTTCCCGAACGTAAAAAAGAAGTTTTCAGGCTCTGCCGCTACGAAGGCAAATCATATGACGAAGTAGCGCACATTCTCGGCATCTCCGCCGCCTCCGTAAAGGATTACCTTAAACAATCCACCCGGTTCATCAAAGATTATATCTCCCATCACCAATCCGAAAGCCTTGCCGCCGGGGCTTCTTTGCTCTTTTTTTATCTCAGCTGAAGCACATAACAATTTCGTAACACAAAACGGCATCCCCTTTTTCACGGTTCAGGGTATTTATACCAGAAACCAGGAACAGCATGGCATTAAACAGCAACGAACGAAGGGAGAAGGCCCGTTTGAAAAAGGAATTTGAAGACTTCCTTCAATCCGGCGACTCTATTCTTCCCCCGGAAAGGTCAGCGCTGCTGCTGGAGAAATTGCACCAGAACATCATTGACCGGGAAAGTACATCCGGCCGCAACAACACCAGGCGTATTCTCATCATGTCCGCAAAATGGGCAGCCGCGGCCATGGTGCTCTTTATTGCCGGCGCCGCCTGGCTTCATTATAATAACACCGGGCGCAAAACGCCTCCCGTTGCCGCCGCGGCTGAAACCAGGAAAGACCTGCTGATCGTTGAATCCAACAACAGCGACAGCGTTCGCCGCCTTGTATTGTCAGACAGCTCCGTCGTGAAGCTGGCACAGGGAAGCTCCATCAGCTATCATACCTCATTTGATACAGGCAGGCGCGATATCAGGCTTACCGGGAAAGCCATCTTTGAAGTAACGAAGAATGCCGCAAGACCTTTTACGGTGTACGCGGGAAATATCAGCACGACAGTCCTGGGCACCCGTTTTATGATGAATACGCTTCATCGGCATAAGGTAAGCGTAAGATTATTTGAAGGGAAAGTGGTGATCCGCTCCGCTGCGGGAACATTCGGCATGAAGGACGTATACCTTAAGCCGGGAGAACAGTTTGTAATGGACAACCGTTCCAGGCACTTCACCGTAAAGTCTTTCAGGGAACCTGTCAATAATATCCCCTTGCCCGTCCAGTCAACAGATACAGCGGCCATATCGCTCGAATTCAACCAGGAGCCGCTGGGGAAAGTATTGGCCAGCATCGGCAGGCAATATAATGTGGAATTCAAATTCAGCGATGAACGCTTTAACAATATGCTGATAACAGGCAAACTTTTGCCATCTGATTCATTAGACGTGGTGCTTTCAATGCTGGGGAATATCAATGGGCTGGCATTTAAAAAAGTGGACAACAATAAGATAGAAGTAACCAGGATTCAATAAGAAAAAATTAACCCCTCAATAAAATGCCCTTCCGGGCATGCGGGGAAACTATTGTCAAAACAGAAAAAATAATATGATGAAATTCAGATCTCTAACAATCAAATGGTGGCTATGCCTGGCAGCATTTGCCTTTTCAATTTCATTGAAAGCCCAGGAGAGACCGCAGCTCACCGGTATTGTGACATCCGAAAAAGGAGAAATACTGCCTGGCGTTGGCGTGAGCATCGTTGCGGCAGGCACTACAGAGAAACAAAATCTCGCTACCAATGAAAAAGGCGTATTTACTGTATCAGGCCTGAAGCCCGGCAATAAATACCAGTTCACATTTTCTTTCATGGGATTCGAAAAGTATGTGATCAAAGATTTCGTTATCAAAGCCGGCGCTAATAATTCACTGATCATACGCATGAAGGAAGCGCCCGCCGACCTGAATGAAGTAGTCGTGATCGGGTATGGTTCCGTACTTAAAAAAGACCTGACCGGCGCCATATCCACTATAAAATCTGAAAAGATAACAGAGGTGGCCGTAACCAACGTAACACAGGCCCTCCAGGGCCGCATAGCCGGTGTAATGGCGCAGACAACTTCCTGGAAACCCGGCGCCGCCACGCAGGTAAGGATAAGAGGCAACCGTTCCATCAATGCCACCAACGAAGTATTGTACGTGATAGACGGCATGCCCCTCACCGATGGCGCAGACCAGATAAACCCCAATGATATCGAGACCATCAACGTATTAAAAGATGCATCCGCCACGGCGATCTATGGTAACAGGGGCGCAAACGGCGTGATCATCATTACCACGAAAAAAGGGAAGCCCGGCCAGACCACCGTGGAATACAACGGGTACTATGGCGTACAGAAGAACCGCCCCATGCCCGAATTAATGAATGCCGCGGAGTTCGTGGAATTCTCCCGCGAAGCGCAACGGAATGCATTGGGCGGCGCATACGACCCCAAACCGAACCGTGAGCTGGATTTTAAAAATGATCAGCTGGTGGCAACGCCTTACATGCTGAAGAACATGGAAAACGCCTGGGCTAGCGGCACTTACGATCCTTCGAAGCTGGTGAGCACAGACTGGCTGAGCTACGGCCTCCGCACCGGCAACATGCAGGACCACCAGGTGAGCGTGCGCGGCGGAACAGACAAAACAAGGCTGCTGTTGTCCGCCGGTTACTTCTCCAACGCGGGGGTGGTGAAAGACCAGGACTATACCCGTTACAGCATCCGCGCCAACATCGATCACAATATCCGGGATCATATAAAGATCGGTACACAATCCCTTTTTACCAGCTCGAAATTAAATGCCGGGTGGTCTGAGATCTTTGACGTGTATGGATTAAAAAGTTTCAATCCCCTCGCTTCCCCTTATACCGCAGACGGGACAACGCTGGCGTTATTCCCCACCAACAACACCCGGACGCCCAATCCTGTCACCAACTTCGGTAATACCAAGCGCCTGGTGAAGCAGGACCGTTACATCGGGAACTATTACCTGGACGTCTCTTTCCTCGATGGGTTCAATTTCAGGTCTAATGTGGGCCTGGATTACCGCGGCATACAAAACCTCAATTTCGACAAGGCCAATACAGCATCCGCGGGGGGAGAGGCGCCCTCGAGAACGTCTAACGGCGGCAGTAAAAAACTCATGTACAGCTGGGAGAACATCCTGAGCTATAACAAATCCGTTGGTGATCATAATTTTTACGCTACACTGGTACAGTCCATACAATCCGAGACCATTGAGAGTTATGGCGTTTCGGTGAGGGACCTTCCCTACGACCAGCAATTGTATTACAACGTGGGCAGCGCTCTGACCATCAGCGGTGTTTCCAGCGGCTACTCCCGTTCCTCGCTGGCTTCGTTTATGGGAAGGCTGAACTATAACTATAAGAATAAATACCTTGCCACAGTGTCCACCCGTTATGACGGGTCTTCCGTGCTGGCCGAAGGGCATAAATGGGTGGCCTTCCCTTCCGTAGCGCTGGCATGGCGCCTGAAAGGCGAGAACTTCCTGAAGGACGTAAAAGGCATCACCGATCTGAAACTTCGCCTGGGTTGGGGAAGGACGGGTAATTCCGGCGGCGTGGCGCCTTATATAACATGGGGCAGCCTTTCCACCGTTAGATATGTGTATGGTGAAACTTCCAGGCTGGGTTTTGCGCCTACAGACATGATCAATCCTGATCTTGGCTGGGAAACAACCGGCCAGTATAACATAGGGCTCGATTTCTCCCTGCTCAGGGGCCGTATTTCCGGCAGCATTGAAGCATACCGGCAAAATACCAGCGATCTGCTGCTGGACCAGCAGCTGCCCACCGTATCGGGGTTCAACAAAATCCTCGTGAACATTGGCAAGACCACCAACAAAGGTTTCGAAGTATCCATCAACACGGTGAACGTATCCAGCAGGAAATTGAAGTGGAGCACGGACTGGATATTTGCCACGAATAAACAGCAGATCGTGGAGCTGTATAACGGTAAACATGACGATCTGGCGTCCGGCTGGTTTATCGGCCACCCCGTTAAAGTGATGTACGACCTGAGCCCCAACGGTATCTGGCAGGATACGGAGGCAGACAATGCCGAGATGGCCAAGTTCGCCGTCAATGGCGCTGTTTTCAAACCGGGAGATATCAGGCCGCTTGACCTGAACAACGACTATAAGATCGATGCCGCAGACAGGCATATCTTCGGCCAGCAGGACCCGAAATGGACGGCCAGCCTGGGCAATAACGTCCAGTATGGCAATTTTGACCTCTCCGTTTTTATCTATGCGAATATTGGCCAGACCGTTTATCATAGCCTGGATATGCGTTTCGACGGCCGTTATAACCAGCCCAAGCTGGATTACTGGACGCCCAATAACCCGAGCAACAAATATCCCCGCCCGTTCCTTGGTTCGGCAGGCCTCAACTACTTAAGCATCCTGAACTATTATGATGGTTCCTTCATGCGGGTGAAGAATATCTCCCTGGGCTATACCATTCCTGAAACCATTGTGCACCGGGCGCATCTGCAGAAGTTCAGGGTCTATGGCAGTGTGCAGAATCCTTTTGTGGTCACCAGGTTTCCCGGTACCGATCCTGAAGGCGCTACCGGGTTTAACGAGCCGAGCCTGACCATGTACCTGCTGGGTGTGAATGTGAGTTTCTAATATTCAATTAATACTATAAACAGAGATAAATGAAAAAGATATATGCATGCCTCGCGGCAGTTATTGCAATCGCTTCTTTCACCGGCTGTAAGAAATTCCTGGAAGAGAAAGTGATCTCGAAGGTCTCTTACCAGCTTTACGAAACACCGGAAGGCGTGGAAGGCGCATTGACCGCCGCCTACAACAACTTAAGGCTGGCGGTGAACGGCGAACGTGCCCTTACTTTCAGCGACGCGGGTACAGACCTCTTTACGGCAGGTTCCGACGGCGACAGGTCCTTCAACCAATACCTCGCTACCCTGAGCTCTCTCAACGGCGATGTGACTGATTATTGGGATTACCACTATTCCGGTATCTCACAGTGCAACGTAACGCTCAGCTACCTGCCCAAAGTGGCTATGGACGAGGGCCGGAAGAAGGTGGTGGAAGCAGAAGCAAAGTTCCTGCGTTCCTTCTATTATTTCGAGCTCATCCAGCATTTCGGGAATGTGCCGCTGGTGCTTACCGCCATAGATAAAGTGAAAACGGATTTTAAACGCGCGCCTGTTAAAGATATCTATGCCACCATCATCGCGGATATGACAACGGCGGTTGAGCAGCTGCCGGTAACGCCCGCGGAACAGGGCCGTGCTACCAAAGCCGCTGCGGCGCATCTGCTGGCAAAGATCTATCTCGCAAGGGGAAGTGCCGTTTCCGCTGAACAAAAGGCTATCCGCGGGTCAAAAGGAACGGACATAGACAGCGTTATTTTTTACGCAGGTAAAGTGGTAAGGCAGGAAATGGGTACATATTCCCTGGTGCCGGATTACACGCAACTGTTCGATATCGCCAACCAGGTAAACCCCGAAGTGGTATTTGCAGTGCAGTTCACCACCAACACCCTGAACAACGGAAGCGGTAACAATATGCATCTCTACCATGTGCCGCAATACGACGCCGTGAACACTAAAATATTACAGCGTACCACGGAGTATGGCCGCCCTTACCGCAGGGTCCGCCCCACGCCTTATGTGTATACCGGCCTGTTTGGCGCTACCCGAAAATATGATTCCCGCTTCGCGAAGTCGTTTGTATGGGCTTACATCGCCAATGTAGCGGCAACAGGTATTACTACTACGGCAGGTAATAAAGTGGATGTGAAGGTAGGCGACACCGCTATCTGGTTCACCCCGACGCTCTACGCCACACAGGCTGAGCAGGATGCGGCCACACAGGAGAACAAACGGTTCGCTTATTTCTTCCCGCTGAACTTCTACCTTCCTTTTTCCAGGAACAACATCTTCCCCGGCCTGAAAAAATGGCTGGATAAAACGCGCGTCACTACCAACGATGCCAATGGTTCAAAGGACTGGATGGTGTTCCGTTATGCGGAAACATTGCTGCTGCTGGCGGAGGCCTATGGCCGTAAAGGCGAATACGAAAACGCCGCCAAATATATCAATGAAGTAAGAACGCGCGCCGCTTACAAGAACGGTGAAATGAAAACCACGCAGTACTGGACGTTTGAAGGCGGCAGCTATGCGGATAGAACTGCCAGCACCGTGTCCGAAATGCAGGTGACCGCCGCGCAGATCGGCACCGGCTTTGTTGATTTTATCCTCGAAGAAAGAGGCCGTGAAATGCTGGGCGAGCTGAACAGGTGGGAAGACCTGAACCGTTGCGAAAAGTTGGTGGAACGCGTGAAACTGTACAACCCGGATGCCGGTAATATCCGCGACTTCCACGCACTGCGGCCTATCCCGCAAACGCATATCGACAGGCTGATCCCGATGGGACCGATAGAAGAAGAACAGAATATAGGTTATTACTAGCAGCAATTCATCATAAAAAATACATGCATATGTTCAGGGAAATTTTATTTGCGGCGTTATCGGTGGCGGTTTTTTCTACTGCCGCCGCGCAGGAAACAGCCCGTTTTAAAGAGATCAATGAGGCATTTTTGTCTCCCGGTTCAAAGATAATCATGATCGCTTCGCACCGCGGAGCCCACAACGATTTCCCGGAAAACTCCATGGCATCGTTCAAAAGAGGTATTGAGCTGGGTATCGATGTGATTGAGCTGGATGTGCGCCATACGAAGGATGATTCGCTCGTTGTAATGCACGATGCTTCTGTAGACAGAACGACCAATGGCACAGGTAAAGTAGCTGACCTTACTTTTGAGGAGATCAGGAAGCTGCGCCTGAAGTTCAACGGCCAGTTAACGGAAGAGCAGGTGCCTACGCTGGAAGAAGCGCTGAACCTGGCGAAGGGTAAGATCCTGGTGGACCTGGACATTAAGACCAGCCGTGTTCCCCAGATCATCACTGTAGTGGAGAGAACGCAAACGGCCGGCACCACGATGTTCTTTTTAGGCCGCGGTATTTACGCGAAAATGGTGAAGGAGAAGAACCCCGCATTCAGAACACTGGTAAGGACACACCAGGCGGCAGATATTGATTCGCTTTTTGCGCTTACCAAAACGGAAGCGGTACATATCGATCCTTCACACAATACCGTGGAAGTAATTTCAAAAATAAAAAAGAATGGCGGACGGGTATGGATCAATTCACTCGGTGAGATAGACAAAAGAGCGGCTGCCGGCGACCTGGAAGCTTATGGCGAACTGCTGAAGAATGGCGCCAATATGGTGCAGACGGATTACCCCGCTCTGCTGATGAAATACCTGAAGAGCAAGAACCTTTATTATAACTGAGACTGAAACAGGCTCACAGTCAAGAGATCGGCCCTGGCAAAAACCGTCATTGCGAGGAGCCGCTGAGCTAAAGCGGGGTGGGCGACGAAGCAATCTCCTTCATTGAATTGACATGCTCAATATATGGAGATTGCTTCGTTGCGGCTCCTGCACATACTCCCCGCTGCTCCTCGCAATGACGGGCTTTTCAGGGCAATGATGGCCATGTCTTTTGCCGAGAAGCGGCCGCTTACCAGTAAAGGAGATGTAGTTACCAGGCAGGGAATAACCGGGCGCCGGGTTGCGAGTGACGTGTTATTTAAGGTTGTTCACCGTGTTGAAATTTTCCAAAGCTTCGGAAAATGCTTTTTCTTTTTCATAGACCTTTTTGTAAAGCTCCTGCTTTTGAATGCTTAATTCCAGGTTTTTGTGCAGCGCTGTATCCAGTTCCTTTCCCTGCATGTGGGAATACGCTTCCTGGTGGGTGATTTCAATACGGTCAAACACCGTTAGTTCTTTTACGGCAACATAATAATTCGCGGCGGCTGTTTTTAGCTCATTGCCCTGTTGAATGCCTTCGGCCGGTAATGTTTCGATCTCTTTAATGAGTGCGTCGAATTCCTTCTCCTGCTTGTCTACCATCGTCACGGCGTTTTTATAGTCATTGCTGATCAGATACTTCAGTTTTTGTTCGTTTGAGCCGTTCTTGCCGACCAGGATCTTAAACGCAACGCGTTCTTTCTGAACAATGTTTTCCCTGAGCGCAATGGCTTTCCTGGGCTTGCAGGATACCAGGATGATCAGTAAAAAGGCGGCTGAAAATATAGTGGATAGCTTGTTTCGTATCATTTTCCGGGTGTTGTATCGGGTTAAAACTGGAAATTCTAAAAAGATATGCCTGGATGTTCGGCAAAACGCATGCCGGCTTTGCTATGGGATCACATACGTTTACAGGCATACGAAATCCAGGTTCATGCCGGCTGATGGGGAAAAGCCGGCAATATGTATTTTATCAAAATGTCAAAAGCCCTCTTCGCGCTCCTGGAATTATAATTGCCCTGTGTAAAAACGATCACCAGGCCAAGTTCCCTGATGATCATGATATACTGGCCGCCATTCCCGGACGCAAAAAGCACATCCACATCCGATGCGGCAGTCCTGATCTTTTCCCGGTACCAGTAGTACCCATAACGGGCGGGCTGCGTTATAGCGGCCGTTGCCCCGCCGATCTCGGCAAATGAAAAACCGGGTATGGTAATAGTGGCGGTGGTGGATTCCCGCAGCCAGGATGAAGAGACGATCCGTTTGCCGCGCCACAACCCGTCCTGCCGCACAAGTTCTCCCAGCTTCAGCATATCCGCCGGAAGCATGTAAAACGAACCCGCAGTGTTGACGTGGCCGGTTGCGTCCGCTGCCCACTGGTACCCGCGGATGCCCAACGGGCCAAAGAGGTACCGTTCGGCAAAATCCCGGACCGGCATCCCGGCCGCCTGGCTGATAATACCCCCGATAATGACGGGGTTGCAGGAAGTATATGCCCAGACCTTACCCGGAGCATCTTTCAAAGGAAGGTCCAGCGAAAACTTAAGCCAGTCAGGCGCATCGGTCATCTCATCTTCGCAGTCCTTCCCGTCGTTAAATTCCTCGCAGTCGAAGCCGGATTTCATTTCGAGCAGGTCTTTGACCGTCATGGCTTCTTTGCGCGCATCCGGGTTGCTGAAAGGTTTGTATGCAGGGAAAAAGGGATAGACCCGCTGGTGAACATTCTTGATAAAGCCTTTATCCAGCGCGATGCCTGCCAGCAGGCTGGTGACCGATTTGAAAGAGGAGCGGGTGTCGTGCAGCGAATCCTTGTTCCAGCCGTTGAAATAACGTTCGTAAACCAATTCTCCTTCTTTTGCGATCAATATGCTGTGGATGTTGGCATAGGTATTTTTTTCCACCGCGATGGTCATGCTGTCCAGCAAAGGCAGATCAGCCTTCACCTGCGCATTTGCTGCAAGGGTGCATAGTATCGATATGGGGAATAAAATGTGTTTCATCGTCATGCGCTTGTTTCAAAGATAGAAAACCATCCGTTCACGGGTCCGGGGGTCAAAAAAACATGTAAATTGGTCAAAAAGCATCTGGCTGGGCTGCCCTGTGCCATGCTACATTTGGGCGTAGAGAAAATTAGTCATTAAAACATACAATTCCCGTAATGAAATTCGAACGGCTCATATTAGGTACGGCTGGTATTGGCGGCATATGGGGGAACGTTTCGGCGGAAGCTTCCGTTGAAACCGTATTGCTGGCGCTGGAGCGGGGCGTGAAAGCGATCGATACCGCGCCGGCATACGGGCAGGCCGAAGCATTACTGGGATCCGCATTGAATCAATGGAAGGGGCAGGCGCCCATTATCAGCTCCAAAGCGGGCCGGCTCCAGGGTTTTACGGCTTCCGACGGGCGCTACGATTACAGCCGCGATGCCATGTTCCACAGCGTAGCCGCTACCCTGGAAAATTTAGGTATTGCTGCATTGGATATACTTTTCCTGCACGACCCCGCCCAAATTCCCGAAGAAACATTCGGCGCCACAGTTCAGGTCATGCAGGAGCTGAAGGTCAAAGGATATACACGCCGGCTGGGCCTGGGCGGCAACCCGCCCGCATGGGCCTGGCCGTGGCTGAAAGACGGCGCTTTCGACGTGCTGATGGAATATAACCGGCTTAATGCCTGCCATACGCCCGCGATGGAAACCTCTTTGCCCGCCTGCGGGGAAGCCGGGGTGCAATATTTTGCCGCCAGCCCGCTATATATGGGCCTGCTGGGCAAATCGTTCGCCGCTTTCTCTGACAATGCCCCCGAATGGCTGCCGCCCGGCGCTGTAGTGGCCGCCCGGCGGTTGCATCAACTGGCGGAAGCCGAAGGCATGCCGCTCCACACTTTGGCCCACCGTTTCCTGCTCACCGTCCCGTTTGCATTCAATATCGTCATCGGCCCTTCCGGCCCTAAAGAACTGGAAGAAACCCTCGGCGATTTTGCCGGCGGGCCGCTGCCTGAAAACCTTTACCAGAAAATTTTGCATTACAGCAAGGATATCATTACAAGATGAAAGACATCAGCGACCAGATCTTCAATATTACCCGCGTCCGGATCAACGTCCTGGAGCCGGTTCCGGCGGTCACTCCCTTCCAGGACGCTACCATGGGCCCGTTCCTGACCTTCGGCCTCGCCGTTATCACCCTGGAAGACGAAAACGGTTTCCTCGGCGAAGCGCCGGTATTCAGCAGCTACACCAACATACTTGAATCCTGTTTCCTGCCTATCCTGCTGCATAGCAAGGGCGTTCCGTATAACGAGATGTACAGCAAGCTGTACTGGTCCATCCGCAACGAAGGCTTCCGTGGCGCCGCCGCAGCGATGCTGGGGCAGATCGACTTCGCGCTGCACGACCTCGCCGCGCGGCGCGCCGGGTTGCCGCTGCACCGTTATCTCGGCGCCGGCCGCGATCATGTCAGGATCTACGGCAGCGGGGGCGGTACGAATTATACCTACGCCCAGCTGGAGGCGGAGGTTAGTTATTTCCTTGGGTATGGCGTTGACTGCTATAAAATGAAAATTGGGAAAGACTTCGGCGCACGCCTGCACGAAGATGCGGAGAGGGTGAAGTTCGTGCGCAGCCTCCTGGGGCCTGCGGTGAAGCTGGCCGTGGATGTGAACCAGGTCTGGAATGCAACACAGACCCTCCGCTTCCTGGACCTCACGGCAGCGCAGAACATTGCATGGATAGAAGAGCCCGTGCATTCCGCCGGCATGGACCAGATCAGGTCGCTTTGCGAAGTATCGCCGGTGAAGGTTTCTTTTGGCGAATCCGAGCGCACTTCCAGGATGTTTCCTACCTTGTTGCAAATGGGGGTGCTTCACCTGCAACCGATTCCCACGCAGATTGGTGGGGTGCGGGAATGGGCGGAAGTACGCGACCTGGCAAAGGCGGCCGGGGCCGATTTTTCCTCCGGCGGCTATTCGCTCTATACCTCGGGCCTTATGGCCACTGCCGGCGAGGATTGCCGCGTGGAATACCTGTATTCCATTATGCACGGCCTCGAACGGTATTTCAGCGTGCAACCCGAATGGCACAACGGGGGATGGTTGCTGCCGGATATTGAGGGAGCGCCTGTACGCGTGGATTGGGATTACTGGCGCCGCGCCGGCAAGGTTACGCGCAGCGCGCAGTGGGAACCTGCATCAGTAAAGGCATATCTGCCGAACGTCATTTTATAAAACGAAAAACGCATTCCTTGAATATAACACTGGAAGGGGCCGATTACCTTGTACTCCTGCTGTACGTTGTGGCCTTGATGGTTACAGGTTTTTATCTCAACAGGCGGAGCAAATCCTCCGGCCGCGATATTTTCCTTGGCGGCCGTTCCCTTAGCTGGTGGCAGATCGGGTTTTCGCTGTTCAGCGCCAATGCCGGGCCTTCCATGCTGGTAGGCTTTGCCAGCATCGGGTTCACGCAGGGCATGGTAGGCAGCAATTTCGAATGGCTGGCCTGGGGATTTATCTTCCTCATGTCCATGTTTTTCCTGCCGCATTACATCTCTACAAAAGTATTTACAATGCCGCAATTCCTGCTCGCCAGGTTCGGCAAACCATCGTATAATTTCCTCGTGATCTACAGCCTCATCTCCATCCTCGTGGTGTGGCTGGGCAGCGCGCTGTATGCCGGAGGGCTTATCATCTCGCAGATCTTCAGGATACCGCTCATGCAGGCGGTTTCGGTGGTGGCGCTTATTGCAACGAGCTTCACGGCCGTGGGCGGGCTGAAGGCGGTGGTGCGCACGGGTATTTTTCAATCCGCCGTTATCATCCTGTCTTCCATCGCGCTCGTATACCTGGCGCTAAAAAAGGCCGGCGGCCTGCAGGCATTAACGGAAGCGGCGCCTGCTCACTACTGGCGGCTGTTCCGCCCGGCGTCGGACCCGGAATATTCCTGGGTGGCCATTGTGCTGGGATATCCTGTTGTGGGCATCTATTACTGGTGTACGGACCAGACGATCGTGCAGAAGGTGCTGGCCGGGAAAAACATGCAGGAAGGGCAGTACGGCGCGATCTTTATTTCCGTTCTCAAGATCATCATGCCGTTTATTTTTATCTTCCCCGGTATTATATGCTACGTGCTGTATAAAGATATTGCGCAGCCGGACAATGCATACATCACCCTCGTGAGCCAGGTGATGCCGCATGGCTTCCTCGGCCTCTGCATCGCTGCGCTGATCGCCGCGCTGATCGATACTGTGTCTTCCGGCCTTAACTCATTCAGCACGGTTTTCACGCTGGATGTGCTGGCGCGGTACCGGCCGATGGACGATGCCGCGAAAAGAAAGACGGGGCAGTGGGTAACGGTGCTGGCCGCGGTTTTGGCGGTAGGCGTGGCCTATTTGTTCTCGCATTCGGGAAAAGGTTTTTTTGAATTAAGCCAGGGCATGGTGTCTATCCTCGCGCCGCCATTGTCTGTCGTATTCGTGGGTGGCATCTCGTGGAAGCGGGTGAACAGCACGGCGGCGGAAGTAGTGCTTTACGGCGGCGGGCTGGTATGCCTGGCGGTGGGCGCCTGCCATGTGCTGAACTTCCCCTCGAAAACTTTCTGGCCGCATTTCCTGCTGCTGTCTTTTTACCTGTTCATGGCCATGTCTGCGGTACTGGTGGCAGTTACGCTGCTCACGAAGCCGCCCGCGGTCCACACGCTGCCTTCCATCGCAGAGTCATGGCGTAGCGGCGGGAAGAGCCCGGCCAGGGTATGGCTGCTCTGGGGTGTGCTGGCCGCGCTGATGTGCGGGATTTATCTTTATTTCGGTTAAAATCATGGATATGCGTTTTTTTATGCTCCTGGCGCTGACGCCCGTTTTGTTATTACAGTCCTGCGGCCGCGAACGGCTCACTGAAAAAGTATTCGTTGTGCAGATCAAACCGGGGGAAGACAAACTGAAGGAGTACCTGGACTATCACCGGGCGGTGTGGCCCGAAGTGGAGCAGGGCTTTGAACAGGCTGGCTACCGGCAGATCCGGCTTTTGCGCAGCGGGCATACTGTGGTGATGATCATCAAAGTGCCCGATGGCGCGGACCTGGATGCGATGGGGAAAAGAGCGGAAGGGTACAACAAACGCTGCGCGGAATGGAACCGGCTGATGGCCGGGTACCAGGAAGGCGTGCCGGGTACAGCGCCGGGGCAAACGTGGACCGTGGCGGAGCCGTTTTATCTTTTCAGCCGGGAATGACAGCCTTTACCGGCTTTCCTGCGTTTCGTACCGGCGCATGAAGTCGCGGGGCGAGAGGCCTTTTACTTCCTTGAAATGTTTATTGAAATTGGAGAGGTTGTTATACCCGCTCATGTAACAGGCTTCTGTTACATTGTGTTTCTTTTCCAGCAACAATTTGGCGGCATGGCCGATGCGCACTTCCTTCACAAAATCGATCAGCGTCCGGTTCGTACGCGCTTTAAAATACCGGCAAAACGCCGCGGGCGACATGGGCAGGATATCAGCCACCGCCTTCAGCGAAATCTCTTCGCGGAAATTCCTGAAAATATAATCGAACACTTTATTGATCTTTTGCGCTTCGCCGGAAGAACTCACTGAATTATAGTAGGGGGAAGACAATACTTTCGATGGCGCGTTGGCCAGCATGTCCAGCAGGCTGAGCATGAGCGCCACACGAGCCATGCCGGTAGAAAATAGCATCTGCTGCATGATCATCTTGGCCGACTGGATCGTATACCCTGAAAAAGCCACGCCCTTCGCCGCTTTGTCGAACAATTCATTCAGCTGCCGGGCTTCCGGTTTCTCCAGCAACTGCTGCCCCAGGAAGTCCGGGAAAAAATGAATGATGGTGGCCTGCGGCTGGATCATGGGGTCCAGTACGGTGTAATACTGCCAGCAATGCGGCAGGTAGCTGCCCAGCAATACCAGTTCTGTTCCTTCGAAATCCTCGATGTGATCGCCGATAAACCTTTTGCCACTGCAGTTCTCCAGCAACGCGATCTCGAAATTGATATGAGACCGGAGCGTGGTATATTTTTTTATTTCCAGTATCTCTGAACGGATGGTAAATGACTGGTCAGGCGGAAAAGTGAAATTCTCATATATGTATTGCATACGAAGCTTATCTCGTTGAAGCGATCCTGGTTTGTTGCATTGATGTCCTGAAAAAGCAATAAAAAGTAATCAAATATAACGAATTACGCGGGTTAACGGTCAGCGGCAGGAATGAATAGGGGTGGGGAAAGACACTGCCTGCAAAAAAAACATAGCTAATAGTCAAATTTAGGGTGGTGGAGGGACTGGTATTGTATGAATTTTATGTCATTGCCAAACACATGGGATGTCAATTCCTGTAGAGGAGCTGTTGGTCATTTTTCCACCTATACAATTCCAATTATGAATCAATCAAAATTTATGTGCTGGATGCTGGGCCTTATTTGCCTTGCATTGTATTCCACGCGTTTGTATGCACAGGAAAAAATTATCCTGAAAGGCGCCGTTACCGATTCTACCGGCGCGCCGCTTCCAGGGGCTTCCGTTAGCCAGATCGGCGGAGAAAAAAGAAATGTCGCGGCAGACGGGGAGGGCAGGTTCGAACTGAATATTTCCCCCGGCGCCCGCCTGAAAGTTTCCATGACAGGTTATGAATCACAGACGGTCACGGTAACGGGCGCTTCCATCCGCATCGTGCTCCGGTATGCGGCCACTTCGCTGAAAGACGTGGTGGTGACCGGTTACGGCACGCAACGGAAAGACCTGGTAACGGGATCGGTGGCTTCCATGAAAATGGACGAAGACCGCCGCAATTTCCCCACCACATCGATGGCCAACCTGCTGGCCGGCCAGTTCCCGGGCGTGTCTATCTCCACGCCTTCCGGCATACCGGGCTCTTCGCCGGGCATCCGCGTCCGCACGGGCAGCACCTTTCCGGGAACATCGCAGAACCCGTTGTTTGTAATAGACGGGATCATCAGCTCCGCGGATGATTTTAATAACCTGGCGCCTAATGACATCGATAACGTTTCCGTGCTGAAAGACGCTGCGGCTGCTTCCGTTTACGGGGCCCGCGCTGCCGGCGGCGTAATATTGATCACCACCCGCAGGGGAGCGCTTGGTCTCGCGCGCATCAGCTATTCCTTTAATACCGGCGTTTCCAAACGCGGAAAGAACGCCGAACGCACCAACGCCATCGAAACAGGCGAGATCTACAACCGCCTCAATCCCGGCTCCAGCAGCATGTGGTCGCAGTCGGATTTCGATTACTTCCGCACGGTCAACAACGGCTGGGGCTACGACCAGCTGAACGAAGTATATAACGATCCTAACATCACCGCGCATAACCTCAGCGTGAGCGGCGGCAGCGAGAAGATCAAATATTTTATCTCCGGCGCGTACATCAAGGAAGACGCCGTGATGAAAAACCTCACTTTCAACCGTTACAACTTCCGCGCGAACCTGACGGCGGACATCACGCCCCGCCTGCAGGCCTTTGCCGGCATAGGATTGTACAACAACCTCACCTACGGCCCGCCGTCTACCGCGGTGGCCGGCAACCCGAATGACCTCTACCGCAAGCAGCTGCTCTGGCAGCCTGAGCAGCCGGTGTGGACGGACGGCGGCAACCCCATCGATTACGGATGGATCGCCAACGTAGGCGCCGAAGCGCGCGGCGACGGCGGGTACATCAAACGGAATTATCTTACACCGAATATCAACCTGCGCCTGCAATACAAGGTGCCGGGCATCAGCGGCCTCACCGCTTCGGGCCAGTTCTCCAAAAACTATTCCTTCAACCGTTCCAAATATTTCGAAAAACAATACGACATGTGGGTGATGAAAACCACCGGCGTACGTCAGATCAGCACAAACGACGGCGACCGCGTGGCGATCAAACGATCTTCACAGATCGGCAAGAATTTCCTGCAGGAGGATTATAACTGGTTCACGAACTACCAGCTCAATTTCCAGCTGAACTACGATACCACTTTCAACAAGGTACACCACGTGCGCGGGTTGCTGGTGTTTGAAAAAGCGCATAATGAGTCCGGCGGCATACAAACTGCGCGTGACAATTTTCCCGTGTACCTCACGGACCAGTGGTGGGCCACCAGCGGCGACCGCCTGGATTCCTACAACGGCGGCAACACAGAACAGGCCAACGGCCGCCGGTCTTGGGTAGGTCAGCTGGGTTACGACTACGACGGCAAATACATCGTGGCATTCAGTTACCGGTACGACGGTTCCATGCAGTTTGCGGAAGACAAACGCTGGGGCTTCTTTCCCTCTGCTTCCGCGGGCTGGATCGTGTCTAAGGAAAATTTCTTCAGCAGCGTGAAGGGCATCCAGTTCCTGAAGCTTCGCGGCTCGGTGGGTATCACCGGCAACGACTTCGTGGGCGGATGGCAATGGCAGCAGTCGTACCAGAACGGCAGCAGCGCGTATTTCGGCAACGACGGGAAAACCAATGCAGGCATCACTTACGGCCCCATCGTGAACGAGGGCCTGACATGGGAGAAAACGCTCAGCTACAACGCAGGCCTGGACGTGAACTTCCTGGAGCATTTTAATGCCACGCTGGACCTTTACCAGGTAAAGACCTACGATATCCTCGGCCAGCGCATCGCCTCCGTGCCGCCAACTTTCAGCCGCACATTGCCCAGCGCCAACTACGGCGAAATGAAAGCGAAAGGGGTGGAGTTCTCCATCGGCATGAACAGGAAGGCCGGCAACTTCAGCTATTACGTAAATGCCAACATGGGCTACGGCATAGCGAAATACATTACCCGCGACGAAAATATCACTTATCCCTGGCAGCAATCAGTGGGCTTCAATGCCAGCAGGGTGGTTTCCCGTGTTGCTACGGGCATGCTGCGCACGCAGGCGGATGTAGATGCGTTCCTCGCCAAAAATCCCAACTACAAATATTACGGTATCGCGCCGCAGCCCGGGCACCTGACCTATGAAGACATCAGCGGCCCCGGCAACAGGCCGGACGGTATCATAGACGATTGGGACAATAAAGTGCTGAAGCCCAACAACCATCCTGTGACCGCGGGCCTCAACCTGGGCGGTGAATGGAAAGGCATTGCATTACAGGCTTCCTTCAGCGGCAGCTTCAATCAATGGAAGATGGTGAATAACCTGGTGGATGGCAACGTGGAATGGAACCGCATGTGGAAGAAATGGTACACAGACGCCTGGACGCCCGAAATGCCGAACAGCACGCTGCCCCGCCGCTATTCCGCCAACGATGGCGCCAGGAGGGTAACCAACGATGCCAGCTCTTTCTGGATGAAGGATGCCAGCTTCCTCCGCCTCCGCTTCCTGAGCGCATCCTACAGCCTGCCTGGCAGCCTGACGGGTAAAGTGGGCATCTCGGGGCTGAAATTCTATTTCAACGGGTCCAACCTTTTCGTCATCAGCAAATTCGGAAAAGAGTACTACGACCCCGAAATGGCAGACGGTTTTACCTATCCCATCATGAAAGCTTTCAACTTCGGCGCCATCCTTTCGCTGTAATCTCTTAAACGGTCCAAACATGAAATTGAATAATAAGTTCCTCATACTCCTCCTCGCAGGCGCCGCCGCTATCAGTGGCCAGGCCTGTAAAAAAGGGCTCGACTACGAAAACAAGAACAACCTGAACCCGGAAACCGTCTGGAAGGATTCGTCGATGATCAGGGCGTTCCTCAGCGACATATACGGCCGCATGATGCCGGGATGGCCGTTCAACGGCAACAGTTCAGATGAAGGCATCAGCAACGTGCGCAGCATGCCTGACTACAACCGCGGTATCATTTCGGTATCGTCTACCACCTCGTCGCTGAGCTATACACAGATAGACCGGATCAATTTTTTCCTGGACCAGCTGGGGCAAACGCCCGCCGGGGTATTGTCTGAGCCCACTAACCGGCAATACCAGGCCGAAGCAAAATTCTGGCGCGCATGGGCTTACTGGGGCATGGTGAACAATCTCGGCGGCGTGCCGCTGATCCTGCACACGCAGCAAACGGATAACATAGACGCGCTGTTCGTACCCAGGAATAAAACATCCGAGTGCGTAGCACAGATCGTACGCGACCTGGACAGCGCCATTATGCTGCTCCCTGGCGTTTATTCCAATGCAGGCGCGGATTACGGCCGCATCACACGGGTGGCTGCAATGGCCTTCAAAGGCAGGGTGCTGCTAAGCTACGCCAGCCCGCTGTTCAATCCCAATAATGACGCAAACAGGTGGCAGGCGGCTTACGATGCCAACAAAGCGGCCGTGGATTTCGCCCTGGCACAGGGGCATGCGCTGCATCCCGCGTTTAATAAGATCTGGGTGCAGGAGCGTAACAAGGAGGTCATCATGGTAAACCAGTTCCAGTATCCCAACCATGCCAACAACTTCAACGGCATCCGCCCGGAACCGCTCACCAAAGACGCCTCCAACAACAACCAGCCTATCCTGTCGCTGTTGCTGGCGTTTCCCAAAAGAGACGGTTCACCGATGCAGTTCGATAAAGACCAGCTCACAGACCCCGTATACAACGCACAGTTCCTCACTGATTTCTACACTAACCGCGACGACCGCTTTTATGCGACCGTTTTCTGCGGCGGCACACCTTATCCCACTCCCGATGAAGTGGCGCCCATCTACGTGAAGGGCAACAGTTTCTGGAACGTATGGCGGTACAACGCGGGCGAGAACAGGTATGTGAACATCATGAATGTCATTCATCCGGCTATGCCTGGCAATCCCAGCATCACCGGATTCTTCCAGCGGAAAGGCCTTGATACGACAGTGACGGCGGGCCTGGGCGGCCAGGCGCAGACAGACTGGCCGGAGATCCGTTTTGCGGAAGTGCTGATGAATTATGGTGAATGCGCCAACGAAACCAACCGCGCCGCTGAGGCATTGCAGGTATTGAAAGATATACGCAAACGGGCCGGCATAGAGCCCGGAGCGGGAGACAATTATGGCATTACCGCCACGTCGAAAGGTGAGATACGCGAAGCGTACATACAGGAAAGATATGCGGAGTTCGCATACGAAAACAAACGTTTTGGCGACCTCCGCCGATGGAAACGGTACGATGTGCTCAACAACCAGGTTGCCAGGCACGGCCTTTACATCACGCTGAAAGACGGGCAGATGGTCGTTCCGGCGGATAATATCATGACGCCGGCTGTAAGGGCAAAGTTCTCCGCGAATTTTATCGACAACCTCGACGGCGACGCGGGTTTTAAGTTCAATCTCGACCTGAACCACTGGTTCTACGCATTGCCCGAGAACCAGATATCACAATCCAAAGGTGTATTGCAGCAGAATAAAGAGTGGGGCGGCCAGTTCGATCCGTTGCAGTAATCCGTTTTCAAACATGTAAAAGAATACCTGGGACGAAGCAGACATGAACGATAAAATAAACTTCTTAAGCAGCACCTTCTGCCTCTGTATCATGCTGACGGCAGCGGTTTGCGGGGGAAAGGCATACGGACAAAAGAAAAAGTTCGAAACGAAATACTCCACGTTTACGGTCAACGCGAAAGGTTACGTTGTATCCATCCTGGACAAACGGTCCGGCAGGGAATATTGTCCGAAAGATTTACCATCCGCGTTACTGACGCTGGTTACCCGTGAAAAACAGATCCTGCCGGTTTCGGCGGAATTTAACCCAGGAGACATCGTGCTGCGGTACCCGAACGGGGCTGTAGCGCGGATAGATGTTCAGCTGCGGCCGCAATATTTGCGGCTGCAGCTGCTGTCTCTGGACAATGCGCCGGATGTGGACAACATTGTATGGGGACCATACAAGACCACCATCTCCAAAAAGATCGGCGAGATCATTTCCGTTGTGCGCGACGACCGGTTTGCCATCGGTATGCTGGCGCTGGACGACAATACCACCAGCGGGCCTCCCACGGATGGCGATTTCGGCGTCACGTATTATTACATTCATTCGCCCGACCCTCTCAAATACCCGTTACCGCCGCATTTGAAGGAAGGGCAGACATTTAAGATCGGGGGAGACGGGCGCAACGATATCGCGTTCTATTCCCAGCCGGAAGAATATTACCGGATGAATTACGGTAATGGCGCAGTGCTGGAGCCGGCTTTCGGTTCATCCATCTGCCTGCATTCCCGCAACCGCCGGAAAGAACAGATGATCCGTTTCCCCGTGCTGCCGGACAACCTGGACGGCGGATACAATTCAGCCCGCTACCAGCTGGTATTACCGGCCGACGTCGGTTTTGACGGCTCGTCCATCGCGCTGTACGCCTGCCCCGATTCGCTCGGGCTGAAAACGATCGAACGGATCGTGCTCGATGAAGGGCTGCCGCACCCGGAAGTGGACGGCAAGTGGATCAAAGACCCCGCCTCGTTCCGGCCGGATCTTGCATGGTCGGGACCGCACGACAGTCTCGCCGCATATATGTCCCGCCTTGGCGTGAAAAACGTGCAGGATGAAGGCTGGGGAGAATATTATCCCAACTTTGAGAACAAATGGGGGCATAACCGCATCAGCTTCACCGGCGGCCGTTCTGTAACATTGCCGCAGTATGGCGCGCAATTAAAGGCGGAAGGCATCCGCTACGGGCTGCATACACTCTGCGAGTTCCTCCAGCCGGGCAACAACAGCCATGTGGCGCCCGTGCCGAGCGACAGCCTCGCTATCATGCAGCGCACGCGCATTGCGGCCGCGCTGTCTGTGACCGATACCGTTATCACTTTGGAAGACACCTGTTACCTCAACGAGTTTGGCGGCTGGGAAGGCAACCACACCAATGTGCTGAAGATCGGGAAGGAGCTGATAGAATACGAAAGCGTTACCACCACGCGGCCTTATACGCTGAAGAACGTGAAACGCGGCCTGTATGGCACCGTGCGCGGCGATTATGCGGCAGGAACAGTTATCGTGAAGCTGCAGCCCAACTGTTACCGCGGCTTTGCGCCGGACCTCCGCCTGCAGGACAGCTATGGCGATTTTTACGGCCGCTGGCTCGTGGACGGCGGGATGGATTATATCGATTTCGACGGCCTGGAAAGCTGCATGTACCAGGGTCACGGGCAATATTCCTTCAAACGTTTCTTCCGGCGGCTGTTTGACAGTTATGAGAAAGCTGGCGGAAAATACCTCCGCGTAATGGGCTCCTGTATATTCGAAGGTAACTGGCATTACATGAGCGTGTGCAACGTGGGCGGCGGGAATCACATGTTCGACCCCGTGCTGAACAAATGGGGGATCGAAGGGAAAGACATGCGGTATGTGTTTGAAAGCAATTATTTCCCGTCCACTTTCGGCATTATTTCCTATACCAGCGACTGGAGCCTGTACGACATGGAAAACCTCCAGGCAAAGTCCATCGGCTGGGATGCCACATATATGCTGGGCCTCAGCCAGCGCGCTGCAGAGGCAAGCGGCCTCAAAGACGCGGCCTTCAGCGCTTTCCGTACCTGGGAGCATGCCAGGGAAGCCGGTGTTTTTAAGGCCCGCCACAAAGAAAAGCTAAAGGATCTCGCAAAGAAATTCCACCTGGAACAGACCGCACCCGGCATTTTCGTTTTATACACTTTGCACGAGGAACGGAGGGCGGAGGTGCCTTACCAGCTGGACTTTTACAGCATGCCGTTACGGAAAGCAGGCGCGGCTGCATTGTTCGAGTGGTCGGTTCGAGTGCGTACGGGGAAAGACGAATATGCGGAAGGGCTCCGGCTACGGATGCCCGGCGGGCAGACCGTGCCGGTGGAAGTGCGGTTGACGGACGGGCAATACATTATTTATAACGACGGCATATTGTACCTGGCAGACAGGCACCGAAAGCCGCTACGGCAAATCGTAAAGATCGACCCGATTGCGATGGAAGGCAAGGACCCCGCAATTGGCGTGGCAGCGCTGGGAAATGGATCGGATAAAATAAAACTGGAGATCGTGGCCGTGCAGATGGAAGAGAAAGAAAAGATCGGGCAATGATGAAATAATTAATAAAAGAGCATCGGATGAATAAGCTGGCAGGCATCACTTTATTGATAACAATTTCTTGTGTGTGTACGGCGGCTGGCCGGCAAGCTGGGCTGCCGGAGATCCTGCGCCCGCTGCAAGGCGGGTTGCAGGTTTCTTTAAAACAATACGAAGGCACAACGCTCCGGGAAGAGCACCGCTTCAGGAACAATGACCTGGCTGAAGGTGAAAATACCTGGCGCCTCGCCTGGAAGATAAAAAAAGCACCTCATGCCGGCGGCTGGGATGTGACACTGAGCTGCAGGCTCGTTGAGGGACGGGCTGTTGCCACCGCGCTGTCGGTGGATGTTGGATTTGGACAGTGGGATGCGCGCAATTACGTGATGGTGCCGGGTATTGTGTACAACGGCAACCGTTACCGCTCCATTGGCAACGGTTATAATCCGGATTACCCGCGGGACATGTATTACAATCCTTCCGTGCCGCTCACTGTTTCCAATAACCCGCGATTGTCGCTGCCGGGGAAAGACACTTCCTTCCTGGAACTGGAAACGGGCAACACCGCCGTACCGGCCATGAGCTTTTATTCGCCGGCTATGAGAAAAAGCTGGATCATGCTAACAGAGCAGGGAACCCGGTGGGGCAACAGCGGCTTGTCTGTGAAAGAGAACATCACGCGTGACAGCTGCACATTCTCTATTTCGGCGCCAGCCATGCGCCGCCGTGCGGCCGGGTTTGGCGATTTCCACCCCAGTGGCGACAAGGCGCCTGACTGGGTGGCCGGAGACGAAATAGTGCTGCGTTTCCAGGTATACATCTCCGAAGCGGAAGGGATTCCCGGTCATTTGCAGCACTTCATGCAGGTGCGCAAAGCGCTGGCAGCACCGGAAGGCCCGCGCAACCTCGTGCCCATGAGCAAGCTGGCGGAGCTGGGAACGGCTATCTGCCGCGGTAATTATGCTGAAACAAAAGCGGGGAAATATTACCTTCCTGAGAACAGCCGGAATTTCCAGCTGGGCTGGGTGAGCGGGATGATCAATACATTTCCCATGCTGGCGCTGAATGATACCCTGGAGCGGGCGAGGGTGGCGGAGGAGCTGGACTTTATCACTGACCGTATGCAGGGCAGGAGCGGGTTCTTTTATGGTTTTATCAGCGCGGAAGGAAAGACCGGCACGGAAAAAGCACACCCGGATTTTCCTGCGGTGCAGGCCATGGTCCGGAAAAACGGGGATGTACTTTTCTGGCTGGTGAAGCACCTCATGCTGCTGAAAGCCCAGGGACATGGAAACATTATCAAACCGGAATGGGAGCTCGCCGCAAAGAAGCTGGCCGAAGCATTTACGCGCACCTGGAAAAAATATGGGGAGTTCGGGCAGTATATTGTCCCGGAGACGGGCGAGATCGCTGTGTTCAATTCCACTGCCGGGGCGATCGTTCCGGCGGGCCTGGCGCTCGCGGCGGATTATTTCCGGCAGCCGGGATGGCTTGCTGTCGCAGAGGCCTCCGCGGCTTTTTATTATAAACGCGATGTGGAAAATCAGGGTTTTACGAGCGGCGCATGCGGGGATATTTCCCAGGATGCGGATTCTGAAACGGCCTTCGGGTTCATGGAGTCGCTGATGGCGTTGTACCGGTATACCGGCAAACCAGCCTGGCTCGATCGTGCGAAAGTGCAGGCCGCGCTCTGCGCCAGCTGGACGCTCGCTTACAACCCCGTTTTCCCGCCGGGCAGCGCCATCGCCAGGCTGCAGGGCAGGATGGCAGGGGCCGTGTGGGCCAGCAGCCAGAACAAACATGCCGCGCCGGGCGTTTGTACTTCATCCGCCGATCATCTTTTCAAACTTTACCGGGCAACCGGCGATGAACGATATGCGGAATTGATCCGCGACATTCAGCATGCGCATACCGAAGCGGTGAACATGCCCGGGCATGTTACCTCCAACTACCTCGACGGCAGCAGCATGGAACGCATCCAGCCAAGTGATGCGGAAGGAAAAGGAAGCAGGGGCAATTTCATCCACACCCGCAACTCCTGGACGGAAACGAACGGTATCCTCATGGCCATGGAACTGCCCGGGATCTATGTTCGCCCCGGGGAAGGCAGGATGTACGTGTTCGATCATATTGAGGTCCTGCGGGTGAAGGAGGATAAACATTCCGTTACGCTACGCCTCCTCAACCGGACGCCTTACGCCGCCGCCGTTTCGGTATTTGCGGAAACCGCCCGCCAGGCCGTAAAGCCGATGGGATATACCGCATTCATCCATTGGCCGAAAGTAAACGTACCTTCCGGCAGCGAAATAACGGTAAGGGTTATGGCGGATGGTAAAGTGATCCCGCAGTTTTAAAGATCATAACCAGACAACAGTATACAAAATACAAAGATGACTTACAGAAAAGGATTTGCGACGACGGTTTTCATAATGGCGGCTATTGTATGGGCCGCAAATGTTTCCGCTCAACAGCCGCCGGCTGTTCATTACAACATGGGCCGGGCCGGGGCTGTCACCTATGCAACGGCTCCCGACACGCTTTGGCCGCTGGCCGGCAGCCGCCTGCCCCTCAAAAGGAACGGGCAGCCTTTGTTTTTCGCGGATGCCCCGGCAGAGAAAAAACTGGCCAGCGAAGGCGCGGTGCTGTTTAAGGATAATGCCGGGTATGTATCTCAGGGCGCGGTTGGAGCCGGAGGGAAGGACTTTGTGCTGGAAGTCTGGCTGCAAGCCAATGCACGCCAGGGCGCGGATGAACGTCTCTCCGGGAAAACCTCGGTATTGTATTACGGCGGCCAGGGAAAAGGTTATGAGATATGCCGGGAAAATGATAGCTGGACGCTCCGCGTCAACGGAATGCCAGCGAATTCCGCTATCGGGAAAGTTACGCCCGGCGAATGGGTGCATATTGCACTGGTAGACGCCCGTGGGAAAGCCGCCGTATACCTGAACGGGAAGAAGAGCCCCGCAGAAGCCGCCGCCGGCGGATATGGAGCGGACTCCCTTTTCCTCGGCGCCATACGCCGCACACCTGCGTTCAACGGGCTGATATACGAAGCCCGCCTGACGCGGTTGCCGAACGGCCGGTTCAATCCATCCAAAGACCTGCACTATAACCAGCAAACGGTAACCCGCAATAAACAACTCGCCGAAAGCAGGCAGAGGGCGCTCATCGCGGCCATCGCCGCAAATAGTAAGGTCCGGCAGACGGACGACATGCGTGAAGATGCTGTAAAAGAAGATTGGCTTGTCCATAAGATTGACCGCCGCTCCGAATTGTCGTTCCGCCAAGCACCTGGCGGGCTTACCGGGAAATTGCGGCTCAGCAATGGCCTCATCAGCAGGGAGTTTTATATTGGCGACAACCTCGCCGGCGTCAGCTTCAGGAATCTTGCAAACGGCGCGCAATACCTCCGCGCGGTAAAACCCGAAGCAAGGATCAGGCTGGATAGCACCTGGTACGATATCGGCGGGCTCTCCGGCCAGCCGGAAAAATCATACCTGCTGGAATCCTGGCTGAAGGATATGGTCACCGATCCGTCCGCCTTCCAGTTCGCCGGTATTGAAGTGACGCAGCCGCGGGCGCGGTATCCCTGGCAGCGGAAGTATAATGCCGTGCATGCAGACTGGCCGCCGAAAGGCTTGCAGGTCATCATGCATTACCAGGCGCCTCCCGGCAAACAGGAATGGAAAAATAATTTGAAGGTATCTGTGCATTACGAGATCTACGACGGCATTCCCGTGCTCGCCAAATGGATCACCATCCGCAACGGAACCGGCAAGCCCGTATTAGTGGCAGAAACGGAATGCGAGGTGCTGGCCGTGTGCCAGGACCAGGAAAAACGCCTGCACACAGAGAGCGACTATTCCTTCGCATTGGCCAATGCGGACCGCCGCGGCAGCGCATTGATGCATTACAAAGGCGAGCCGCCGGCATACCAGGTGGGCGGCTCCACCACTTCCTGGGAGGTGGACAAAGACTATCATACCTGGGCCTCGCACAACCCGGCCGAAGATCAATTCCTGGACTTCCCGCATCATTCCCTGCTGGTGAGCCGGCTGCCCATGGGGCCTTCGGAGCTGCTTGCGCCGCAATCTGATTTCACATCATTCACTACCTTCGAGCTGCTGCACGACAGCGACGACCGCGAGCGGCAAACTCTTGCCCATAGAAGGTTCTACCGCACGCTGGCTCCCCAGGTGACCGAGTCGCTGCTCACCGGCGGCATCACCTCGCACGACCGCACGGAGCTGAAACATTTTATCACGCAAATGGGCGAGCTTGGTTTCGAAAGGCTCGATATCATGGCCTGGCCCGGCATTTCGCACAACAAGCTGGATACCGGGTATGTGGCATTGTGGAAAGAGATCGCGGACTTTGCCAAAAAGAAAGGCATCGTGATGGGCGGGTATGAATTACAGGTAGCTTCAAGGGGAAGAGGGCAGGAGGTTGATTGTGTAGACCCGGAAACAGGGAAGCCCGGCAGCCTTTTCGGGCAAAGCGTTTGCATTGCCAGCAAATGGAAGGACGCCTATTATCCCGCCATGTGGCAATTCTTCGACCGCACCGGCCTCATGACGTTCAACATGGATGGTCCTTATCACGGCGACGTGTGCGCGTCTGCAACGCATGCCCATCACCGCGGGCTGGACGATTCGCAATGGGAACAATGGAAAACACAGGTGGAAGTGCTGCACGAGCTGCAACGCCGCAATATGTACATCCCGATCCCGGACTGGTATTTCCTGAACGGGCAATCCTCCACAGGCATGGGCTACCGCGAAGCCAGCGCCAATCTTACACCTCAGCAACAATTACTCCTGGGCAGGCAATATATTTATGATGGTACCTGGCATAAAACGCCCACCATGGGCTGGATGGGATTGCAGCTGGTAGGGTTCTACACCAATGACCCGCGTGTGGGCCTGGAGCCGCTGTCCCAAAATATAAGCCGGTACGAAACCGGCCTGTTCCAGCACCTGGCGAGCGGCTGCCAGTTTACCGTGAGGGGAAAAAGATTGTACGACACGCCGGAAACGAAAGCGATGGTACAAAAATGGGTGAACTGGTTCAAGCAATACCGCGATATCCTGACCTCGGATATCATCCATCTCGGCCGCCCGGATGGAAGGGATATCGACCTTATGCTGCACGTCAACCCGGCGATCGCCAATAAAGGTATGCTGATCGCGTTCAATCCCACAGGCCAGGCCATTACAAAAACTGTCCGGATACCGTTATATTACACCGGCATCAGGGGCGCTGCGAAAATAACCGGCGCCGATGGACAGCAAGTTGGTCAAACGCTGAACGAAGACGCAGGCATAGACTTGCAGTTGTCTATTCCTGCCGGCGGTTTCGGCTGGTACCTGGTGCAGCAGGGCGAATAGTCATCCATACAAATATATCCGATGAAAATAATCAAAGTCTTTTGCCTGCCGCTGCTGATACTGGCAGCACAAAATATCAGCGCACAGCCAAAGCAGGAGCACAACCTGCGCTTTGATCACCTTGCCCCGCGGTGGGACGAGGCCATGCCGCTCGGCAATGGCATGCTGGGAGCGCTGATCTGGCAGAAAGATGGTAAGCTCCGGCTTTCGCTGGACAGGGCGGACCTGTGGGATGAACGAAAAGCGATGGATATTTCGAAATTCAATTTTAAATGGGTGGAGCAGCAGGTGCTGAAAAAGGATTACGGCCCGGTTCAGCAGCTGGGCGACCGGCCGTACGACGCCATCCCTTATCCTACCAAACTGCCGGCCGCCGCACTGGAGTTCAATATCAGCTCGTTGGGAAATATTGTTTCAAACGAACTGGATATCGCAACGGCGCTCAATACCGTTAAATTCAGCAACGGGACTGTATTCAACTGTTATATCCACGCCTCGCAGCAACAGGGATATTTTGCTTTTGAGAACCTGCCCGCACGGCAGGACTCATTGCTGCCGCAACTGGTAGTGCACAACTATAACAAGGGAGCGGCCAAACCTGATAATGCAAACAGCCATGCCGGCGAAGGCCTGGAAAAACTGGGATACGCGAAAGGAACAGTAAGGCGGAGCGCTAATGCTATTCTTTATCATCAACCTACTTACGAAGGGCATTATTACGAAGTGGGGGTGCGGTGGCAAAAGTACCCGGGCAACAAGATCATTGGCAGCTGGACGGTCAGTAAAGACCAACCGGCGGATCTGCCGCCGCTTTCCCCGGGAAAAGAACCGACGGGATGGAATGCGCATACCGGCTGGTGGGAAAAATTCTGGGCGCAGTCTTCCCTCACGCTGCCCGATAAAGCGATAGAAAAACAATATTACCTTGAAATGTATAAACTGGGCAGCGTTGCCCGGAAAGGCGCGCCAGCCATCACGCTGCAGGCCGTCTGGACGGCGGACAATGGAAGTTTGCCGCCCTGGAAAGGCGATTTTCACAACGACCTCAATACGCAATTAAGTTATTGGCCGGCCTATACCGGCAACCGCCTGGCCGAAGGGGCTACGTATACCGACTGGCTGTGGAAAATAAAAGATAAAAGCAAGCAGTATACCAGGGATTATTTTGGCGTGGAAGGCCTGAACGTGCCCGGTGTAGCCACGCTGAGCGGAGACCCGATGGGTGGGTGGATACAATACTCTCTTTCGCCCATGGTAGGCGCCTGGTGTGCCCAGCATTTTTATTGGCAATGGAAGTACTCGATGGATAAGCAGTTCCTTGAAAAAAAGGCTTATCCCTATATCCATGAGGCCGCCACCTACCTGGAAAACATCACGCGTTTGAAGGATGGCGTACGGAAACTGCCTTTAAGTTCCAGTCCTGAATATAACGACAACAGCATAGACGCCTGGTTTTTTGAATGGAGCAATTTCGACCTCTCGCTGGCGAAATTTTTATTTGCAGCGGCCGGCGAAGTTGCGGCTGCTGCCGGTAAACCGGCTGAAACCCGGCACTGGAAAGATATTTTATCGCAATTGCCTCCGTACGAGGTGAACGAAACCGGTTTTACGGTAGCCCCGGGGCAAAACCTGAATACATCGCATCGCCACATGTCGCAGTACATGGCCATATACCCGTTGGCGTTATTGGACGTCAATAAGCCGGTAGATAAGATCATTATCGAGAATTCGCTGAAGCGTATTGAAGAAAAAGGCACAAGCGCCTGGTGCGGCTATTCCTTCAGCTGGATGGCGTCGTTGTATGCAAGAGCGTATAAGGCGGATAGTGCTGTAAAGCAATTGCAGATCTTTGCATCTAATTTTTGTTCACCCAACAGCTTCCACCTGAACGGCGATCAAAAGGGCGGCCAATATTCCAGCTTCACCTACCGCCCGTTTACGCTGGAAGGTAATTTTGCTTTTGCGCAGGGCGTGCATGAATTGCTGCTGCAAAGCCGGGAAGATTACCTGCAGGTGTTCCCCGCTGTACCGGATAGCTGGAAGGATGTATCATTCAGGAACTTAAGGGCCGAAGGAGCCTTCCTGGTGACAGCGTGGAAAGAGAACGGGGTACCTGCCGCCGTAAAGGTGGCAGCGGAACAGGGCGGCCTGTTGCGGATCAGGTTGCCCTTCAAAACCTGGATCGCTGAAAAAGTTCCGATGGCGGCTGTAAAAACCACGGCGGACGGGCTTGTATCGGTGAACCTGAAAAAGGGGCAGGAGATTCTTTTTAAGAACGGGTATGAATAGAATATTCCACCATTACTTACCTGACGGCCTGTTCCAGCAGCTCAACGATCGTTTGCGGCCGTTCGCTGAACTGGTCTTTCACCCAATCATGCTCTTTTAACCTGGCAAGCGCCAGGAACATGGCGAGCCCTTCTTCCTGCGACCATTGGTTGCGTTTCCTGCGGAAGCCTGATATCGCTGCCTCACGGCTTGTATTTCCCCCGTTCGGCTGCACAAGCCAGTATACTGCCATGTATTGCCCGAGGCCTTCCATGGAAAGGAAAATGCCGTCGAGCTTTTCCAGGACCGTTTTGTTGCCGGTGAAATATTTTGCCTGCCTTGCTTTCAGCAGGGAAAGGCCTTTCCGTACCGAGCCTTCCGCCTGTTGCCGGTCCGCCGCAAATGCCGCGGTGTAAAACGCATCTGTCTCTTCCCGGAATTGACGGACGTATTCGCTGTCCGCTTTGAAATAACCCTGTACGATGTCGTCCGTAAGCGGTATATCAGTGAAGGTGTGCGCGCGTTCAATGGAATCCACCTGCCGGCCAAAGCCCTTTTGTTGCCTTGTATGGGTGAATTCATGCAGGAACACGCCCGTCAGCATTTTGTTCAGCGAAAATTCACTGCTGGCCACCCCGGCGGCTTCCCAGAAGGAGGGAGCGGCCATTACAAAAAAACTGTTTCCCGCGGGAGTGGAAGCTGCAAAGCTCATCAAACCAACCGGCACGCGCTGGCCATCCGGCAGCATCAGGGTATCGTTGTGCCGGGCCTTTCGCCATGGCAGCGGTTTTCCGTACATGCCCGGGCCTTCGATCCGCGAAGCGGCAGGCGCGGTGACGGCTGAAGTGGTGTATACGAAGGTATCGTCGTAAAAGACCATTTCAGGCGGCTGGCCGGCAGGTAATTGCAGCAGCTGGTGTACCATTTCCCAGGCGCCCAGCCATTCTTGCAGCCATTTTGTTTCAGTGCTTTGAGACATGGTGGTAAGCGGGGAGAGGCTGAAGATGAACAAGACCGGCAGCAGCTTTTTCATGGGCAGGTATTTAAGCTAAAAGATAATATTTTTTCAACTCCGCATTTTCAACCCGGCGCCGTCAAGGCTAATCTTCAAATATACACCAACTCTTCCTCCCAAATTAAATTTTACTAATTTTATCCATCAGTTCATCACCCCGAAAGAACCATGTTGCTGAAACCGCTCCTCCTTACCCCGGTCCTCTTGTGCCTTGCTGTCATTCTCCCCGCACAGCAGCCTGGATTGTATTTTGAAAGGATCAGCACACAAAATGGCCTTTCCCACAATAAAGTAAACTGTTTTTTACAGGACCACCGCGGGTTTATGTGGATCGGTACGGAAGACGGGCTGAACCGTTACGACGGGCAGACCTTCACGGTCTACCGCCACGAGCCTGGCAACCCTTCCTCGCTGTCCGGCAACATCATCACCGATATCCTGGAAGATGAAACGCAGGTGCTGTGGATCGCCACGGCGGACGGCGGGCTTACAAGATATGATTACCACCTTCCGCCGGAGCGGCAGTTCAGGCAATACAAACATTCGCGCAGCAACCCCGCATCCATCCCGGTGAATATGGTGAACACGCTGCTGCACGACCGGCAGGGCTACCTCTGGCTGGGTACCGGCGGCAAAGGAGTATGGCGTTTCAATAAAAAAACGGAACGCTTCGAACAGCCCGTCTCCAAAGGCACGCAGGGCATCCTCGATCTTTGTATGGACAGCGGCGGCGTGATCTGGGTAGGCCGGCAGGGTGGTGGTCTGCTGAAGATCAATTCCCGGAACCTGCGCTACGGGTCGGATGCGCGGTATGCCGACCTGTATGCAAAGCTGCCCCATGCAACGGTCACCGCCTTGTTCGCGGACAGCCGGAACAACATGTGGTTCGGCTCCTGGGACAAAGTGCTCTACCGCTACAATCCCCGTACCGGCAAAGAAGAGGTTTTCCGGCAAAGCGGCCCGGCAGACAGTTTTATGAACGGTTTCGTAAACGACGAGATCATCAGCTTTGCGGAAGACAGCAAAGGGCTGATATGGATGGGAGGCAGCCGCAACGGCCTGCAGGTATACGATCCAACGCACCGCTATTTCCGCAATTACCGCACCGATGCTGCGCTGGAAGGAACCGTGGCGGACGACAAGATCAACAGCATATATGCGGATAAACAAGGCATTATCTGGGTGGCGACGGACAAAGGTGTAAGCATCCACCGCCCCGCGCAAAAACAGTTTGAGCAGGTGTTCCTGCCGGGCAGGGCAGGCGAAGACCTGAAGATATATGACTTCTGCCGCGAAAGCGGCAACGAACTCCTGATCGGCACCAGTAACGGCATCTACGGCTGGAATGCGGGTTCCTTCCGGCACATTCCCCTGCAATACCAGGGCTACCTGCTGAGTGTCACGAAATTCTTCCGGGATGCAGACGGCACGTTTTACCTTGGCACCGATTATTCACTGTTCCGCTACAACGCCGCCAGCCGCCAGCTTTCGCTGCTGCCCAATACGGAAAAGGATTCCGTGATGAACAGGATCATCGAATCGCGCGTGGTGAGCATAGCCCGAGATACGATAGAAGGCCGGCCGGTGCTGCTGGTGCTGCCTTACGGGCACTTCCTGGCGTATTACGACCTGGCGGAACAACGATGGATGTCCCGCGTGGACACCGGCAGGAAAATATTGCAGCGCTTCAACCTCAAAGACAATCTTATCAGGAAAATATTCAAAGCCCGCAACGGCGCCATCTGGCTGGCCACGGCAAAATCCGGCCTGGGGAGCTGGGCAAAGCAGCCCTCGCCCCGCGTCAGCTATTTCAGCAGCGATCCCGCGGACTCCGCGAGTATCCACAGCGATCATGTGTACGATATCGCGGAAGATGCGAAAGGCAACCTCTGGGTGAGCACCTACGGCGGCGGACTGCATTATTTCGATGTGCGCAATGGAAATTTCTCCCACGTCCCCGGCAGCCGGAACCTGCTGGAAGGCTTGTGTATAGACAGTTCCGGCAAAGTATGGATGATCAGCAGCGGCAACCTTTACCGCTACGATCCTTCAGACGGGTCGTACGTTTCTTTCCGCCTGCCGGATATTAAAAAGACAGGCGGCGTCAGCGGCAGCATATACCAGGACGCAGACGGCAAAATGTACGTCGCCGGCGCGGGTTACTTTATCGCTTTCGACCCCGCCGCCATCCGCAGCGAAAGCAAAGCGCCCGATGTGTTCCTTACAGACTTCAAGGTATTCAACAATTCCTTCAGCCACCTGCTCATGCAGGATAAGATCACGCTCAAACATGACCAGAATTATTTCCGCATAGAGTTCGCGGCGCCTGACTTTTCTTCCGCCGATACCCGGTACGCTTACCGGCTGGAAGGGCTGGACAGGCACTGGGTGGACAATGGCAGCCAGCATTTCGCGCAGTTCTCCAACCTGGAAGGCGGGGAGTACATCTTCCAGGTGAAAGCCACCGGCGGGCCCGGCGCGAAGGAAGGGAAAATTGCCTGGGTGCGCATCATCATCATCCCGCCCTTCTGGCAGCAGTGGTGGTTTTACGCGCTTGTTGCCCTGGCGCTTACCGGCGCGGCGTATGGTATTTACCGCTACCGCGTGAATGAGCTGCTGAAACGCCAGGCCATCCGCAATAAAATTGCGCAGGACCTGCATGATAATGTTGGCTCCACTCTCAGCAGCATCGCTGTATACAGCGAGGTGGCCCAGATACATAACCAGCGGCAGAACCGGGAAGAGCTGAGCGGCGCCATCGCCCGCATCAGCGATACCGCCGGGGAAATGATCTCCGAAATGAACGATATCGTTTGGGCCATTAACCCCGGCAACGACAGCATGGCCACCATCCTGCAACGCATGGAATCTTTCGCCCGACCGCTGCTGGCCGCAAGGAACATCCGGTTCCATTTCGAGGCCGCTCCTGAAGTGATGGAGCTGAACCTGGAAATGACCCGCCGCAAGAACTTTTACCTTATTTTCAAAGAAGCGGTGAACAACGCCCTGAAGTATGCGGATTGTGTAAATTTGCAGGTGAAGATCAGCCTGCGCCACCGCCAGCTGGAACTGGCTGTGCAGGACGATGGGAAAGGTTTTGACCGGGCAACCGCCGGCGCTTCGCAATCCTTATCCGGCAACGGCCTGCGTAACATGGAAATGAGGGCGGCTGAAATGAAAGGAACGCTCCTCATTCAAAGCCGGCCCGGGCAGGGAACGCTCATCCGCCTTACGTTCCCGGTTTCGTGAGCGGTCCCCACTTTCGGGGATTGCGCATGTCCGCAAATAACAGGAACTTCAGTCAACAGCCATTATATGAGCATACGCATCGCAATATTCGACGACAACAAAAGCATCCGGGAAAGCATTACCATGCTGCTGAATACCGTGCCGGAAATGGAAGTGGCGGGCTCTTTTTCCCATGTGCTGGATTGCGTGGCGGATGTGCGCGGCTGCCGGCCCGATATCATCCTGATGGACATCGAAATGCCGGGCATGACGGGCATCGAGGCGCTGAAGCTGATCAAAGCAGAGTTTCCCCAGGTGCAGGTGCTGATGCAAACCGTGTTTGAAGACGACGACCGCGTGTTCGACTCCATCTGCGCCGGCGCTTCCGGTTATATCCTGAAGAACCAGCTCAACACCCGGCTGATCGACGCGGTCAGGGAATTACAATACGGCGGTTCCCCTATGTCGCCCTCCATAGCCAGGAAAGTGCTGGCAAAGCTGCAGCAGATCCCACAGCACGTGCAATCCGCGCCCGCGCCTGACTACCACCTTTCGCCCCGCGAAAAAGAAGTGCTGGCCTGCATCGTGGAAGGGCTGAGCTATAAAATGATCGCGGACCGGCTCACTATCAGCTACGAAACCGTACGCAGCCACGTAAAAAAGATCTATGAAAAGCTGCACGTGGCATCCCTTACCGAAGCCGTGGCAAAGGCCATCAATCAAAAGATCATTTAAGCATTCCCGCAACGCTAGTACTAAAATACTATTGCCCGCACGCCGCGCCCCCGTTAGTTTTGCCGCTTTAACTAACAAAAGATCATGAACAATTTTATTACGCTGGATAACCTCAAAACAGCCAACGCAATGGATGGAGCGGATGTCGCTTTTTTCCAGACAGATTACCACACCGTGGGATACACCATCATGAAAGCAGGCGCGGAAGTGCCCTTGCACCAGCATGTCCAGGAAGCGATGGACATTGTGCTGGAAGGAACGCTTGAAATGCAGATCGGCGAAACTACGGGCATACTCACGCCCGGCATGATGAGCTTCGTGCCTTCCAATGTTCAGCACCGCGCCAAAGCGGTTACCGACTGCAAAGTGGTTACCATCCTTCACCCGCAACGTCAAATCTAAACACAGCCATGAAACGATTAACCCCTTTAAAACTTGGCCTGCTTATTCTTTATTTTACAGCCGGCCCTTCCGCGGCGAACGCGCAATACCAGTACCCCCACACCAAACAGCAACCCGTAACGGATAATTACTACGGCCTAAAGATCACCGATCCATACCGCTGGATGGAAAATATGGACGATCCGGAAACGCAGCAATGGTTCAAAGCCCAGGGCGCGCTTACCAACCAGTGGCTGGACAGGATAGAAGGCCGCGCCGCGCTCCGCGAAGAGATCCTTCAGCTCTACAACATGGCCCGGCCCTCCCGGCTGGGCGCGGACCTGGAGATATACGAACGGAACAACCGTTTCT
Organism: Chitinophaga sp. 22620; assembly: GCF_052044405.1. NCBI lineage: Bacteria > Pseudomonadati > Bacteroidota > Chitinophagia > Chitinophagales > Chitinophagaceae > Chitinophaga > Chitinophaga sp. 22620. The sequence continues at coordinate 1,302,306 of NZ_JBQEMV010000002.1, forward strand.
TTTACAGGAAAGAAAAACCAGGGCAGCCAGTGGCCACGATCTGCTACCGCGAAGGGCTGAACGGCCCGGAGAAAGTACTGGTAGACCCTGCAAATTTTTCCACCGGTAAAAGCACCGAGGTTGCCTTTTTCCTGCCTTCCAACGACGGCAAAAAGCTGGCTTTCGGTTTAAGCGAGAACGGGAAGGAGCTGGCCGCCATCCGGATCGTTGACGTGGACCGCATCACGCTATTTCCCGAAGTGATATACCCTTCCTGGTTCGGCATATCCTCCTGGACGGCCGATAGCCGCGGCTTCCTTTACACCCGCAACAACAGCGACAATGTGAACGATACCAATATGCTGCTGGATACGAAAGTGATGTATCACCGAGTGGGCACAGCTGAAGCGGAGGACAAGGAAATATTTTCCCGCGCCGCATACCCCGAGTGGGATCTGCAGCCGCGGGACGTGCTTTCCGTCGCTATTTCCGACGATAACCGCTACCTCATAGCCTATGCGGCCACGGTGCTGGATGAGCTCAAATCTTTTATCGCCCCGGCTTCCGCTTTGCTGGAGCCGCATATTGCCTGGAAGCCGGTTACTTCTGCGGAAGATAAAGTGAAAGGTATCTACCTGAAAGGGGATGACCTGTTCCTGCTGTCTAACCGCGAAGCGGGAAATTTCAGGGTGCTGCGCACGAACGCAACAAACCCTGATATGAAGAATGCCGCCGTGGCGATTCCCGAAGAGGGTCAATTGCTGGCAAAGGTCTCGCTGGCGAAGGATTTCCTCTACCTCACCTATTCCGACGGCGTGAATAATTTCCTGAAACGGTACCACTTCGCAACCGGTAAGATCTCAGGTATACCTCTTCCTTTAAAAGGTACGCTCAACACCGCGGTGACGGACCCGATGGGCAACGGCTTCGTAGTGGAGATCACTTCCTGGAACACGCCCCCGGTCAAATTTGATGTGGATGGCAATGCACAGGTGCAGAAAAGCACTTTTGAAACGAACCTCCCGGTGCCCGGCAGCGCGAATATGGTAGTGGAAGAGCTTGAAGTGCCCGGCCACGATGGTGAGATGATCCCGCTTTCGGTGTTTTACCATAAAAGCCTGGTGAAGAACGGCAGCGCCCCTTGTTTTGTGAGCGGTTACGGGAGTTACGGCATGACGATCTCCCCATTCTTCCATCCCGCCTTCTTCGCCATGATGAACAAAGGGGCTGTGGTAGCCATTGCGCACGTGCGCGGCGGAGGGGAAAAAGGCACTTCCTGGCGCATGGGCGGCTTTAAATCCACCAAGCCCAACACCTGGAAGGACCTGATCGCCTGCGCGGAATACCTCGTCGATAAACAGTACACCTCTGCCAAACGGATAGTGGCCCATGGCGGCAGCGCGGGCGGCATTACCGTAGGCCGCGCCGTAACCGAACGGCCGGAACTGTTTGCCGCCGCCATCAACGAAGTGGGGCTGAACAACATGATCAGGCTGGAACAGGCGCCCAACGGGCCGAACAACGCCACGGAATTCGGTACGGTAAAAGACAGCATTGAATGTATGGGCTTGCTGGAGATGGACAGTTACCATCACGTGAAAACCGGCGTGGCCTACCCGGCTGTGCTCTCTACCGTGGGTATGAACGACCCGCGTGTGAGCGCCTGGCTTACCGGCAAGTTTGCCGCGGCCCTGCAACGGGCTTCTGTTTCAGGCAAGCCGGTATTGCTTTCCGTGAATTACGAAACCGGCCATATTTCGCGGGACAAGCAGGTGGCCGCCGCAAGGTATGCGGACATCATTTCGTTTGCGCTCTGGCAATGCGGCCACCCGGACTTTAGGCTGAAGAAAGAAAAGGAGGGAACCATTACACCGCGGAAGGCAGCTTCCACTCGTTAATATAGCGCGCGCCGGGAGACGGAATGTTTTCCGGCGCGGTTATTTTATTCAGCAGTTCAATGGCATTGTTGACCTGGAACTTCTGGAACAGCTTCTGCCGCATATTCCGCACGGTATGGTGGCTGATGCTGAGCGAATGGGCGATCTCTTTGGTGGAGAGGCCCTGTTTCATCAGCGGCAGCAGCTCGGTTTCCCTGGGAGAGAGCTGGCTGACGGCCTGCGCGGACGCATCGTATTCAAGTATTTTTTTATTGCCGTGCCCGTCTTTGTAAACGGCCATTTTTACGCCGGAGAACGGCGTTTCGTCGCTGATGTCGCGCCACAGCATGAAGTGCAGGTTCAGGCCATTACGCAGGGGGATCATGGCTTTTTCGTCGTGCAGGTGCATGTACCGGCCGCTGGGGTGCTGTATGCGGTAATTGAAAATGAAACGCAGCTTATGGCGTTCTTCAGGTTCTTCTTCCTGGAATAGCCCGGCGATCAGCTGCAGGCTTTTGGAATAACCTTCGATGTCAGCCGGGTGAATGCGTTTAAAATATTCCTCGCCGTCCAGCATGCTGGTGAGATGGCCGGGATCGAAGCCCAGCAGCTCCCTGGCGTTATCGCTAACATAAAAGAAACCTTTATGCATCAGCCGGCAGGTGCAGATCACCCAGCGCGGGAATATCTTCTGAAGATTCATAAACGTATGCATGATCTCTTCATGCACGTCGTCCGGGTGCACATGCCCGGGAGCCGTATGCGCGATAATGCTGTTCGTTTTTCGCGCCAGTGTGAGTAAGGAGGATTGCATGGGGTATTCGTTTATTCAGGCCAATGACGGTTGCCGCAAATATATTTACATGCTGTTTTCCCCGCAATCCCCGAATCCGGGGATGCCCCGGTAGTATAAATGTACCATTGTCCGCGGCCCGCACGGCAGGTAATTTTGTGCCCGAAGAATATAAGAACTCCATACTAAACAGGCTTTTAGACCAAGTAGATGACAGGCCCTTTCATTCCTGGAAGGGTACTTCTTTCGCAAAAAAACAAGATAAAATATATGCAACGAACAATTGTGAACCCTCTTTACAGGGATACCGTCACATTTCTCGAAACAGCTTCCGAATCGGATCACCGGTATTCGCTGATGGAACTTACCCTGCTGCCTGGCGGCAGCAACCCGCCGCATTACCATACCGCTTTCGCGGAAAAATTCACCGCGGTGGATGGCACCCTGGGCCTGCAGCTGCGCGGCAGGAAAATATTCCTGCGGCCGGGGGAAGATTACCTGGTGCCGGCCGGCACGGTACATAATTTTTTTAATCCCTGTAAAAAAGAGATCCGCTTCCATGTGAAGTTCAAACCAGGGCACGAAGGGATGGAAAACACCCTGCGGATCGCGTATGGCCTGGCTACGGATGGGCTCACGAACCGGAAGGGAATGCCCAGGAGTATACTGGTGGCGGCTTTGATCCTGGAGATGAGCAATTCGTACCCTGCCGGCCTGATGACGGTCTTAAAGCCCCTGCTTCCCTTCCTGGCCGGCAGGGCGAAGAAGAAAGGGATCGCGCAAACGCTGATCGATAAATATTGTAAATAAAAAAACACGCAAAAAGGAATGAACAACAAATGGATCGAGTTGAGCCTTGGCTTAACTACTTTTTTAAGCGGCCTCTACGGCGGCATAGGCTTCTTTACGCTCATGGGCGGCAACCCGGCGCTGGAAAGACTGAGCCCGCGCGCCTTTGCGGAATACTGGCAGCAGATAGACAGCTTCATGGGGGCGAGAATGCCCGTATTCGGCCCGGTGCTTTTGCTGTCGGTATTGCTCAGCGCGATGCTGCTGCTTAAAGAATGGCGCACCTTGCCCTTCTGGCTGATGCTCTCCGCATTTTTAGTGCTGGTGGGCGACGTCGCCTTTACATTATCCGTTAACCACCCGCTGAACCGGCTGATACAAGGATGGGATCTGAACAGCCTGCCGGACAACGTGGAGCAGATCAGGCTGAAAGTGGTGAAAGCATTTAACGTGCGGCTCTTTCTCATGCTGGGCGCCTTTGCCCTGGTGATCCTCGCCGTCTGGACCAGAAATAAAAAATGATGAAACAACAAACCCCAAGAACAGCCATCCTCTTCCTGTTCATCCTCATGGTGTTTTACTGCTACGGCGCGGGCATGATGGATTATTTCACGATATACAAACCCTGGAAGCTGATAGCTGAAGAGGATTTCGCCCGCTTTCACCAATACCAGGGGCAGTTTGTGATCAGCATTTTCGTGATCCCTTCCGCGGTGATGACGCTGCTGAACATCCTGGTTGTACTGTTCCCGCCCCCTTACCTGGACAGGAAGCTGCCGGGGCTTGCGCTGGCGGCCTATGCATTCGACTGGATCTTCAGTTTCACCATGCAGATACCCATCCAGCTGGAGCTGGAAAAAGCCAAAAGCATGGCGCTGCTGGACGAGCTGCTGCGCACCAACTGGTGGCGGTTCACGGCTGATACCATCCAGTTCGTGATCGTCTGCATACTGTTTTGGCAGCTGCTGCGCAGGCTGGAAGGGTTTCCCGCCGACCGCAACGATAGTATTCTTAGTCCTGAAATAAAAAAATAATGAAACAACAAACCGTAAGAACAGGCATCCTGTTCCTGTTCATCCTCATGGTGTTTTACTGCTACGGTACACGCATGATGGATTATTTCGCGATATACCACTCCTGGAAACTGGTGGCTGAAGAGGATTTTGCCCGCTTACACCAATACCAGTCGGTATTCATTATCAACATTTTCGTCATCCCCGCCGCGGTGATGACGGTGCTGAACATCCTGGTTGTACTGTTCCCGCCTCCTTACCTGGGCAGGAAGCTGCCGGGCATTGCGCTGGCGGTGTATGCATTCGACTGGATATTCAGTTTCACCATCCAGATACCCATCCAGTTCCAGCTGCATAACGGCAAAAACATGGAGCTGCTGAACGAGCTGCTGCGCACCAACTGGTGGCGGTTCACGGCGGATACCGGTCAATTCGTGATCGTCTGCATACTGTTTTGGCAGCTGCTGCGAAAGTTCGAAGGTTTTGCCGCCGCCCGCAGCGGTAGTATTTAAATACTATTTTTCACGGCTTTGCGCCGTCTTAATTTTGTACGAAAGGAAATCATGCACGATACCCCAAAATTTATTTTATAACTGTTAAATGTAAGAAAATGAGGATGACCCCATTAATGGCAGGGCTTGCTACATTAGGCCTGATCACAGCCTGCCACAAAGACGATGATAACGATGAAAAGCCGGAGCAGGGAATATTCTACGGCAACACGGTGAATGTCGGGAACGGTAAAGCCAGGAGCTTTATTTCCCATACGGATGAGCATAGCCGGATGGAGCTGGGCATTATTATGAGCGCCGCGGCATTGCAGGGCCTTTCCGCCAACGAGCAGGAATTTGAGCTGGACCTGCCGAAGGAGGCTGCGGGCCTTACGCCCTTTGATCATATCGCGCTCGGCTGGATGTCTCACGGCCACCCCGATCCCGTATATCATCACCCGCATTTCGATATTCATTTTTACATGATATCAAAAGCGGAACAGGAAACCATTTCGCCGGACAAGCCTGAGATGGGCCTTCTCCCGGATCCGGTCTTTTTGCCGGAGCAGTACATCAATCCTGATGTGACCGGCGTGCCGAAAATGGGCCGGCACTGGGTAGATGCCACCGGCCCTGAATTCAAGCCGGGCGGTAAGTTCACCACAGCATTTCTTATGGGCACCTATAACCGGAAGGTCGTGTTCTGGGAACCCATGATCACCCGCGAGTACCTGGCTACGAAGCCCGATACGGTGATGGCGATACCCCAGCCCAAAAGCTTTCAGCAGCAAGGCCATTACCCTACCAGGTACGAGATCCGCTTCAACCAGCAAAAGCAGGAATACAGGATACTGCTGTCCGGCTTCGAGCACCGGTAAATTTTTTAAACAACAAAACATCATTCAATCATGAAAATATTACTGATATCAGCAGCAGCCTTGCTCTACGCCTGGGTTTCCGGGGAAGATGCATTAACAGGCAGATGGGAAACACCGCCCTCCGAAAAAGGAAATGTGACCAGCGTATTGTTCAAAGCCGATAACACATTCGAAGGGGCCATCAACAAAAAACCGTTCGCCACCGGCAGATACACCCTGGAGAATGATGTGTTCACCTTTAGGGACAACGGTTGTAACGGTATGGAAGGAAAGTACCGCATCATCTTTTTCAGCGGCAAGGATTCCCTTCGTTTACAGCCCATCAGCGACAGCTGCGAGGGGAGGAGGAACGGCATGAGCAGGCTGGTGATGGGCAGGGTAAAATAATGCTTATGAAACCGGGCATGAAAAGTTTTCTCACATATAAGAATGCACATGCGAGGTTCCATTCGACCTTTAGAAAATCAATTATTAACGAATGAAAATATATGCCCTTCTGGCAATCATCAGTTGTGTGTTGGTCTTTGTTACGCAGGCTTCCTCTTCGCGTGAGGGGCCTGCTGACAAGGCCGCTTTGGGAGAAATGCTTTTTTCCGATCCCATCCTCTCCCGTACCAGGACCATCAGCTGCGCCAGCTGCCACAAGCCCGCCTTTGCTTTTGCGGATACAACCGCCGTAAGCACCGGCGTGGAAGGAAGAACCGGTGTAAGGAATACGCCTTCCGCCATGAACCTCAGCCTGCAACGCACCTTTTTCTGGGACGGGCGCGCCAAAAGCCTGGAAGAGCAGGCGCTGGCGCCTATCAGAAACCCGGATGAAATGGACCTGCCCATTGAAGAAGCCGTGCGGCGGCTGAAAGCGGACAGCAAATACAACCAGTATTTCCGGAACATCTTCAACAGCGGGCCGGACAGCACGAACCTCGCCGCCGCCCTCGCGGCTTTCGAGCGCACGCTGGAAACCAGCGACAGCCCGTTCGATAACTGGAAGTTCTCGGACGATCCCCGCGCGGTAAGCGATGCCGTAAAGCGTGGCTTTACACTGTTCAATGAAAAGGGGAAATGCGTGAAATGCCATTTCGGGGCGGACTTCACCGCCAACGAATTCCGCAACATCGGCCTGTTCAACGGCAAAGAATTTAACGACAGCGGCCGCGCCTTAATTTCAGGAAATAAAGAAGAAACCGGGAAGTTCAAAACCCCCGGCCTGCGCAATATAGCGTTGACCGCGCCTTACATGCACAACGGCATGCTCAGGGACCTGCGCGAGGTGGTCGAGTTTTACAACGAACCGGGCAAATTCGTCAAAAACGCGATCGGCCGCGACAGCATATTGCTGCAGCCATTAGGACTCACAGATGATGAAAAGAAAGACCTGGAAGCATTCCTCCTTTCGCTGACAGACAAAAGGTTTGAACAGCAGGGAAGGGTTGCCGCCCGGAAACAGTAAAGGTCAGGTACAGAAGACGCCCCGGGCAGCTGCAATGGCGCCGGGGCTTTTTTATTTACCTTTACCGGAAGAGGCGCCGGATACCCGGGAAATCCCGCCAGTTATAAACTCCGGGCTTGCCGGCTGGTGTATGACCGCTAAATTGACAGTAACCGTTTTTCATCCTGAACCACTCAAATCCTGCTCATGAAAAAGCTCCTGACCGCAGAGCGGCTGATCTGCTGCATCAGCCTGCTGATCCTCACCGGTTGCGCCGGCAGAAACAAAGTGCCGGACAGCGAAGCCATCGACGCCATGAATCTCAAAAAAGGCAAAACGATCCTGTGCGGCCCTGCAGACCAGCAGCTGGGCGCGGTGTCGTTCGAGACCTCATGTTCCGGGAAGGTGAAAGATGAATTTAACCTCGGGCTGGCCCTGCTGCATTCGTTCGAATATGATGAAGCGGAAAAGGTCTTTGCCGGTATCATCGGCCAGGAGCCGGGCTGTGCCATGGCTTACTGGGGCGTGGCTATGAGCAATTTCCACCCTTTGTGGTCGCCGCCCGCCAGGGAAGAATTTGAAAAAGGAAGTAAGGCGGTGGCTATTGCGCAATCCATTTCCAGTAAATCGGCCAGAGAATCCGCTTACATCGATGCGATCGCTGAATTCTATAAAGACCCGGAAAAAACGAACCACAAGAGCCGTTGTGTGAATTTCGAGAAGGCCATGGAAAAAGTGCATCTCACTTACCCGGATGATATGGATGCCGCCTCGTTTTATGCCCTGGCGCTCAATGGCGCGGCGGACCCCAAAGACAAGACTTTCACCAGGCAAAAGAAAGCCGGGGAGATCCTGTCTGCCGCAGGCAGGGACAAATCGCATCCCGGTGTCATACACTATATCATCCACAGCTACGACTACCCCGCATTGGCCGCCATGGCGCTTCCTGCGGCGAGAAAGTATGCTTCCGTGGCTCCTTCTTCCTCGCACGCACAACATATGCCTTCGCACATTTTCGTGAGGCTCGGCCTCTGGGATGAAAGCATCTATTCCAATAAAGTGGCTGCCTCCTCCGCAAAATGTTATGCAGAGGCCCTGGGCATTAAAGGCCATTGGGATGAGGAGCTGCATGCCCTGGATTACCTCGTGTATTCCTACCTGCAAAAGGCGGACAACAAAAACGCGAAGGAGCAATGCGAGTATCTGAAGACCATCCACGAGGTATACCCCGAAACCCCCAAGGTGATCTATTCCTTTGCCGCCATCCCGGCCCGCTACGTGCTGGAGAACAGGATGTGGGAAGAAGCGGCGGCCCTTCAGCCGCATGCCACCGGCTTTGACTGGGATAAATATCCCTGGGAAAAAGCTATCATACATTTTACCCGGCTGCTGGGCAACGTTCAGCTCAACCGGCTGGATCCTGCAAGGGAAGAATACAAGACCCTCAGCCAGCTGCACGATACGCTCATCAAAAAACAGGAAGCATACAAGGCCAACCAGGTGCAGATACAGCTGAAAGCTGCCGAAGCCTGGATATTGCTCAAAGAAGGCAAGCAGGAAGAGGCGCTGAAACAGATGAACACCGCCGCGCTCATGGAAGAGACCACGCCCAAGCCCCCGGTTACGCCTTCAGAAGTGGTGCCCGCCAGGGAACTGCTGGGCGACATGCTGCTGACCATGAACGAACCGGCAAAGGCTCTGGAAGCTTACGAGATCAATCTCAGGGACCATCCCAACCGCTTCAACGCTTTGTACAGCGCGGGCCTGGCTGCGGAAAGGTCCGGCGACCCGGTGAAAGCGGGTGTTTATTATGCCCAGCTGATCAAAAATTCCAACTCGCCGCACTCCGGCCGGCCTGAATTAACAGCTGCACGGCAGTTTCTCGGCAAATCAAAACCATTGGCGCAGGCAGGCCGCTGACATGCGGAGAAGGAACGATTATTGCTGCTTCCCGCTTAAACAGGAAAATTGAAGATCGCAACATACAATGTCAACGGCATCAATGGCCGCCTGCCGGTGCTGCTGCGCTGGCTCAAAGAAGCGAAGCCCGATGTGGTATGCCTGCAGGAGCTGAAAGCGCCGCAGGAAAAATTCCCGGAAAAAAGCATACAGGAAGCTGGGTACAGCGCCATCTGGCACGGGCAAAAAAGCTGGAACGGCGTGGCCATCCTGTCCGCCAAAGGAAAGATACAGGAAGTGAGGAGAACATTGCCCGGCGGCGCGGAAGATACCCACAGCCGTTATATCGAGGCGGTCGTAAACGGAATGCTGATCGCCTGCCTCTACCTGCCGAACGGTAACCCGTATCCCGGCGTCAAATTCGATTACAAGCTGGATTGGTTCAAACGCCTGCATTCGCATTCAAAAACGCTGCTCCGGCAGGAAGTGCCTGTTGTGCTCTGCGGGGATTATAACGTAATGCCAACTGAGCTGGACGTTTACAAGCCTGAAAAATATATCAACGACGCCCTGTTCCGCAAAGAAGTACGGGCAGCCTGGCAGCGGCTCGTAAAGCTGGGCTGGACGGACGCGCTGCGCCACCTGTACCCCAATGAGCGCATCTACACTTTCTGGGATTACCTCCGCAATGCCTGGGGCCGCGATGCGGGCCTGCGCCTGGATCATTTTCTTTTAAACCCGGAGGCGGAAGGCCGCCTCCGGAATGCCGGTGTAGATAAACATGTACGCGGATGGGAAAAATCCAGCGATCATGCCCCGGTATGGATCAGCTTGTCTGAATAACCTCAATGGCCCTTAATGTACCGGTTGTTTGTGGATCGGAACCCTTCCGGAGCCGGGCGCGCTTCTTGTCAGCATTACCGCGCCGAGCTCGGCAATACCCAGGATAAAGTGGGGCTGCCACACAAATTCCGAGAAGCTGAACAACCAGGGCGATGCCGCCAGCAGCATGCCGCTCAGCCCATCCAGTATCAGATGCATTTTCATGGGAATAACGCGGGCGAGGCCCAGTTCATAATCCGTCAGTAAACTATAGATGATCGTGGCGGACCCCAGTACAACCGGTACCCAGGTTTCTGCGCCGCCCCTGTAAAAACCGAACAACCATGGTGAAACGATCAATAGCAGACCCATGATGTAATCAAGGTAACCATGGGCTTTTGTTCCTATGATTTTCATGACCGTAGGTTTTGATGAATTAATATACGTACATAAGGTGTGCCAGCAAACAACCGTATATCCTGTACCAGCCCCGTTTTATGGAAATGCTGCCCGTTTCTCGTTCTTTTTTTACTTTTACCGCTGTATTGCATAGCCAAGGAGGCCATACTAAACCGATTTTGCCAGCCGGATCACCATACGACGAGAATGAACTGCTTACGCGCATTGCGGAGCGCGATCCCGCTGTTTACCCTTACCTGCACGACACTTATTATAATTCCCTGATCTATTTTTCCCTCAGCATCATAGATGATCAGCAGCAGGCGGAAGATATTGCAGTCGATTCCCTCGTAAAGCTCTGGCAGGCGCCCGCCCGTTTTGAATCTGCGGGCAAGTTGAGGAGCTACCTTTTCACCCTTGTGCGCAACGCCAGCCTGAACCATCTCAAGCACCTGCGGGTACGCGGGCGCAGCGAGCAGGAGCTTTCCGGACCGGAAGCCATGATAGACGGCCGTCTTGAAGCACTGATGGCCGAAACCGACCTGATGCGCCTGGTGTACGAAGAAGTTGCCCGCCTCCCGGAAGGCTACCGGCAGGTGGTTGAACTGCTCTACCTGGAAGACCTTTCTTCAGCCGAAGCCGCTGCCCGCCTGGGCATCAGCATGGAAAACCTCCGGCAGCGGAAAGGCAGGGCTATTAAAGAACTGAAAACCGCGCTCCTGCGCAAAGGGCTCAGTGAAATCCTGTTTTCCATGTTATTTTTTTAAAAAATCTGTCACGCTTTCTTCCTTTCAGTTGTTTTACTGAAAATGACCTATGGCCAAGGAGGAATTCCCCGCTTTTAATACTGAACCTGATCCGGTAGTGCCCCTGCTGCAAAAGCTGCTGGAAGGGGAACCTTTGTCCGGCGAGGAGATGCAGCTGCTGGAAGCGTGGAAAGGCCGGTCTGAGGCCAACCAGGCGCTTGCGGCGCGGCTGGGCGAGCCGGAGGTGGTGAAGGAAATGCTCCGCAAATGGCATGGCATCGAAAAGAACAGCGGGCAGAACAAGCTCCGCGGCATGAGCCGTGTGAGCGAACTGGCAGGCGCCGCCGCCAGGCCGGTGCACCGGGTTCATTTTTTACGCAGCAGGTTTTTCCGCTATGCGGCGGCAGTCCTCATTTTGCTGGGCGCCGGCGCGTACTTCATTACATTAAAAACCAGTAACCATCCGCTGGCCGGCGGCAGCAAACCCCTGGAGGCGATCGCCCCGGGGCGCGAAGGCGCCGTACTCACGCTGGCGGATGGTTCCCAGGTAGTGCTGGACAGCCTGGCGAACGGCGTAGTGGCCAGCCAGGGCGGCGCACAGGTACTCTTGCAGAACGGGCAGCTGGCCTACGACCCTTCCGGGAACGCGGGCGAAGCGGCGTGGAATACGGTGAGTACGCCCAAAGGCCGGCAGTTCAGGCTGCAGCTGCCTGACGGCAGCAAAATATGGCTCAATGCGGCGAGCTCCGTGAAATACCCCACCGCTTTCACCGGCGGCGAACGAAGGGTGGAGCTGGAAGGGGAGGCTTATTTTGAAGTGACGAAGAATGCAGAGCAGCCTTTTAAGATAAGCCTGCGTAATGCCGCGGAGGTGGAAGTACTGGGCACGAGCTTCAACATAAATGCTTATCACAACGAATCCGCGATCAAAACCACGCTGCTGGACGGCGCGGTGAAAATGAACGCATTCAGCCGCACGCAGTTGCTGAAGCCCGGTCAGCAGGCTGTGGTAAAGCCTTCCAACGAGCAGCTGGAACTGGTACGCAGCGCGGACCTGGATAAAGTAATGGCCTGGAAGAACGGCCTGTTCAACTTCGACGATGCCAGCCTGGAAGAAGTGATGCGGCAGCTGGAACGCTGGTACGATATTGAAGTGGTATACACGAAAGGCATACCCGCCGCGCGTTTCGGCGGCGAGATCAATAAGCAGAACACATTGCAGGATGTTTTGCAGATCCTGGAAAAATCAAACGTGCATTTCAGGCTGGAAGAAGGCCGCAGGCTGATAGTAGTACCATAACGATCACAAAATCACCATCCGCTTGTTCTATTAAGAACAGCGGGACATATAAGGCATACGACAGGATTTAAACATACATAGGACTGAGAACAGCATCTGTAACAGGTTATGCACCGGGCTGGCTATTATTTACCGCTATACCAATCACTTCGTAAAAAACTAAAAGAGACTATTACAATGGGGACAAACAGGTAAAACATGGGAATGCCCGTAAAAAAGCCGAAGGTGCTACCAACACCTCCGGCGGATGGCCGGGCTGAAACCCAAAAACAATTTTCTTTCGAGGATAACCGCTTTTTTATCAACCCAAACCAGGTGTTAAGTTATGGATTTTACAGCTTATCCCAAGCCGTATGTTGCTGCCATGCATTTTGAGCGGCCGCCGGCACAGGGGAAATCAACCAAATCGCTGCCCGCGGGGGCCGGGAGCAATGTACGAGGCCGCCGCAGATATGCAGCATCAATTGTTCTTGCAATGAAACTGACAATTGTATTCCTTACCGCTGCGCTGATGCACGTGCAGGCCGCTGTTACGGCACAGACCATTTCACTGTCCGCCCGGAACATGCCGGTAAAGCAGGTTTTCCAGACCATCCGGCAGCAAACCGGTTATGTGATCTTTTACAACCAGGACATGCTGGCCGGGGCAAAGCCCGTTTCGCTGGATGCGAAAGCCATGCCGCTGAGCGCGCTGCTGGACGCGGTGGCCAAAGACCAGCCTTTCCGCTTCGAGATCAAGGAAAACACGAAAACGATCGTGATCGCGCCGAAGCCGGCAACACCGGGTCTGTCCGTCACTGCCGTACCCGTTGAAGAACTCGCCGCGCTGCCCGTTTCCGGGCGGGTGACGGACAGTACGGAAGGCACGCCGATGCCAGGCGCTTCCATCAGCATTCGCGGAAAACAGAAAAACGTGGTGACGGACGCCAACGGCCGCTTCCAGATAGATGCGGAGCCCGGCGATGTGCTGCAGATCACGTATGTGGGTTACAAAACCGTTGTGTATACGGTGAAGAACGATAAGCCCATTCACATTTCCCTGGCGCCCACAGTGTCCACCATCAACAACGTGGTGGTAACGGGCATCTTCAACAAAGCAAAGGAAAGTTATACCGGCGCGGCCAGGCTCATCACGGAAAAGGAACTGCAACGCTTCCAGGGCCGCAATATATTCGTAACGATCGGCAACATCGATCCTTCTTTTTACCTGGTGCCCAACAACAGCTTCGGGTCCAACCCGAACCGCCTGCCGGATATCCAGCTGCGCGGCACCCGCAACCTTCCCAATATCGACCAGCTCACGGACAATACCGCCGCGGCCCTCAATACGCCGCTCATTATCCTGGATGGTTTCCCCATCACGCTGGAACGCATGATGGACCTCAACAACAACGAGATCGCATCCATTACCCTGCTCAAAGACGGCTCTGCTACCGCATTATACGGCTCGCAGGGTGCGAACGGGGTAGTGGTGATCACCACCAAAGCGCCGGTGCCGGGGAAGCTCCGGCTTACCTACCGGGCCGGCCTCAACCTGAGCATTCCCGACCTCAGCAGCTACAACCTGCTGGACGCGCGTGAAAAGCTGGAGCTGGAGCGAATTTCAGGCTATTACGTAAGCGCCACCAAAGACGCGGCGGCCAACATCAGGATGCAGCAATATTACAACGAGGTGCTCGGCGTCATCGAAAGCGGCGTGAATACGGACTGGATGCGCAAGCCGCTCCGCACGCAAACAGACCAGAACCACTCCCTGCGGCTGGAAGGCGGCGACAATGCCTTCCGCTATTCATTGCAGGGCCAGTATAATAACATCAACGGCGTGATGAAAAACTCCGGCCGCGATGTGATCAATGGCACGGTAGACCTTTCCTACCAGCTGAAAAGGCTCAACTTCCGCAACACCCTGATGGTAGGCAGCAGCAAAAGCGAAGAATCGCCCTGGGGCTCCTTCGGCGATTACGTAAAGCTGAACCCTTACTGGAGCCCGTACGACGCGCAGGGGCACATCGTGCAGTCGTTCACCCCCTACAACTACGACTACTGGGTACAGGGCGACGGGCGCAGCAGGCCCTACGCGAACCCGATGTACGACGCAACGCTGAACACCTATAACAAAAGCGATTATACTTCGATCATCAATAACTTCCAGGTAGACTGGTCGCCGGTAGACCACCTGCGGATAAACGGCGGCCTGAGCATCAACGCCAAACGCAGCGCCGGCGATATTTTCAAACCGGCTTCCCATTCGGCCTTTGCCAACTACACGGAAGAAGATATTTTCCGCAAAGGCAGCTATGACTATTCCAGCGGTAAAGACTTCAGCTGGACCGGCCGTTTGCAGGCAAATTATTCCAATATCTTCGCGGACGTGCATAGCATCAGCGCAGGTATCAGCATGGATGCGAGTGAAAGCAGGGTAACGAGCTACACTTTTTCCGCGGAAGGTTTCCCCGATGAAAGCATCGACTTCCTGGGCATGGCCCTTCAATACAAGCAGAACGGCGCCCCCGCCGGATTTGAAGCCACCACAAGAAGGGTAGGGCTCGTAAGCTCGCTTACCTATACTTATGATGAACGTTATTCCGCCGAAGCCAACTATCGCGTGGACGGCGCTTCGCAGTTCGGTACAGACAGGCGGTTCGCGCCTTTCTGGTCCGTAGGCGCGGGCTGGAACCTTCACCACGAAGAAGTGATCCGCGAAAAACTGCCCTTTGTGGACCGCCTCCGGCTGAAAGGAAGCTACGGCGTAACGGGCAACCAGGCTTTCGCAGCCTACCAGCCGCTGGCTACCTATACCTATTACATGAACAACCGGTACAAGAACTGGGTAGGCGCTTACCAGACCGCGCTCGGCAACCCGAACCTGCAATGGCAGCGGACCAATAAAGTGAACGTTGGCTTCGAGTCCGAACTGTTCCGCGGCCGGGTAATACTGAACGGTAACTACTTCAAAGAAAAGACCTCCAACCTGCTCAGCTCACTGGAACTGCCTTACTCCAACGGTTTTACCAGCTACGTGCAGAACACCGGCGGCATGGAGCTGACCGGCTTCGAGCTGACGGCTACTGTGATGATCATCAACAACAACACGGAACGCATCAACTGGTCTGTTACCGGCAACATGGCGCACAGCCAGGATAAGACCACGCAGCTGTCTGAAGCCATGAAAGCCGCCAACGAAAAGCTGGCACTGCTGCCGCCGGGCAACTACCCGAATAAGATCATCCTCGAAGGCGCTTCGCAGGATGCGATCTATGCGGTGCGTTCCATGGGCATAGACCCCAGCACCGGCCGCGAGCTGTTCATGAACCGCAACGGCGAGGTGACCTATACCTGGAATGCGGCAGACAGGGTGATCGTAGGCCAGGCCAGGCCGAAATACATCGGCAACGTGAGCACCCTGTTCCGTTACAAGGCTGTTACCTTCAACGCTTCCTTCGCTTACCGCTTCGGCGGCCAGCTGTATAACCAGACGCTGATAGATAAGATCGAAAATGCAGACAGGTTCTTCAACGTAGATTCACGCGTGTTCTACGATCGCTGGAAACAGCCCGGTGACAGGACCTTCTTCAGAGGGCTCAACGAAGTGACGGATGTATATCCCTCATCGCGTTTCGTGCAGGACGAAGCAACTTTCCTGTGCCAGAACATGAACCTCGCCTACGACCTTACCGGCCAGCGCTGGCTGGACCGCCTGGGCCTGCAGTCGCTGACCCTTACGGCAAATACCGGGGAGTTATTCTATATCTCCAGCATCCGCCAGGAACGCGGGCTTGATTATCCGTTCACCCGGCAGTTCAGCATGACCCTGTTCGCCACTTTTTAATCCGCAACAACATGAAGAAAATAACGCTCAATACGATATTACTCGGCGTCCTGCTATTCAGCAGCTGCAACAAGTGGCTGGATGTGAAGCCCGCGGCGCAGGTTACCAAAGATGAGATGTTCTCCACCCAGAAAGGCTTCCGTGATGCGCTTACCGGCGCATACATCCGCATGAAAAGCGGCAACGTTTACGGCGGCAATATGATGTGGGGAAATATCGAATACATGGCCCGCAACTGGGATGTGTCCAACGCCCAGTTCACCGGCCTCACCAACCTGGCCAACGCCAATTATTCGGATGCGGTAGTGAAAGAATGGCTGGCCGCTACCTATGCCGATGAATACAAAATAGTGGCCGATGTGAACAGCATCCTGCAGAACATTGACCGGCAGAAAGCCCTGTTCACGGGAGACAACTACCGGCTGATCAAAGGAGAAGCCCTGGCGCTGCGTGCTTTCGCGCATTTCGATGTGCTGCGCATGTTCGGCCCGATGCCTGACAACCCTGGCACGGTGGGCGTATTGCCTTATGTAAAAGAAGTATCCAAAGAGATCGTGACGCCCGTACCTTTCCGGGAATTTGCGCAGCAGGTGCTGGCAGACCTCGATGAAGCGGAAACATTACTGAAAGAGGTGGATCCTTTCCTGCAATATTCCATGACGGAACTGAACCCGCCGGCGAACTCCACCGCCATACCGGTGGTGGCGGACAACTTTTATATGTACCGCCAGGTGCGCATGAATTATTATGCCGTGCTGGCCCTGAAAGCGAGGGTGTATATGTGGCTGATCCCGCAGGACGACGCCAACCGCGGCAATGCGGTGAAATATGCGAAAATGGTGATAGACGCAAAGGACCGGAACGGCCAGCCCACCTTCAGGCTGGGCCGGGCCAGCGATGTTTCCGCGGGAGACTACACCATGTCGTGCGAGCACATTGCAGCACTGAGCATATTCGACCTGAAAGAGACCGCCAACGGGCTTTTCGGCGAATCGGGCACACTGGTGCGCTACGACTTCAACTTCCAGGACGGGTTCTATTACCTCAACAACCTGTTCCCCGTTACAGAAAGGGTATCAGACATCAGGTGGAACAACATGTGGGTGTATAAACCCGCGCCGGGTGGCGTGCCAAGTTACGTGCTGTATAAAAAGTACATCCAGAAAACATTCCAGCCGGTTCTCCAGGCGCCGTTGCTGCGCCTCAGCGAAATGTACCTCATACTCACGGAATGCGCCCCGGACAAAGCGGAAGCCGAAGGCTACTACGGCGCTTACTGCGCGGAGAAAGGCATTCCCTTCACCAACGGTTTCAACGCAGGCAACTGGGAGGCGGACCGGAAAAACAAGATGATCCGTGAATATGTGCGGGAGTTTTACGCGGAAGGGCAGACCTTTTTCACGTACAAACGTTTTAATCTGGCCACGCTGCCCGCCAGCTGGACAGGCACCTATTACACCGCCACCACGGCCAGGTACATCGTGCCCAAACCGGACCGCGAGATTAATTACCATAACAACTGATCACCGCCATGAAAAGATTCATATGCCGCATAGCAGTCTGCCTGGCCCTCGCCCCCGGCTGCAAAAAAGCGGAAAACCTGATGTACAGCGACATCAACAGGATACAGCTGGCTGATACCTCCGCGCTGAGCGCCACCTTCATTTACGATGGCCCCGCCGTTACGAAAGACACCGTGTATATAGAAGTAAATACCATCGGCAGCCCGGCGGATCATGACCGGCCGGTGACGCTTGTGCAGGTACCCGAATACACCTACACTTTAGTGCGTGACCCGGTTACTAACCAGGTGACAGACACCCTCGTTGAGGAAATGCCTTTCAAAGCCGTTCCCGGCGTGCATTTTATCAGCATAGACGACAAATCGGTGCAGCCGCTGATGGTGGTAAAAGCAGGAGAGGTAAAAGCCAGGCTGCCCATCGTGCTGCTGCGCGATGCGAGCCTGAAAGACAACAGTTACCGCCTGCGCGTGGAGCTGGCGGCCAACGACGCGTTCGGCCTCGGGGAAACAAAAGCCCGCGCCAGAACTGTCATATTCTCCGACAGGCTGGAGCGGTTCTATTCCTGGCGGTTCGACAACGGGACGGCTCCCGCATTTTACACTTTCGGGAAATACAGCACCGGCAAGCACCAGTTCATGATAGACGTGCTCGGCGAAGTGATCGACGAGAACTGGTATAAGGCTGCCCAGGCTGCCGGCGCGCTCACGCACTATGCGAACCTGTTCAAGCAGGAACTGCAGCGCTTCAATGCCGACCCGGCCAATATTGCCAGCGGGAAAGCGCCGGTGCGTGAAACAGGTTCACCCAACAGCGCGGTTGTTTCGTTCCCTTAACCATCAACAATTACTATCATGAAGAAATTATATATCATCGCCGCCGCCCTGCTGGCCATCGTTGCGGGCGCCTGCAATAAAGACAACAGCACCGCCGGCGACCATCCGCTGCCGGAGGTGAAGGTGGCCGGGCTGCAAACCAGCTATTCCGTGTACACCCGGCAGGATATCCTGCGCATCAATCCCGAAGTGCAGGATGAAAGCCGCTACGACTTCTTCTGGACGGCCTTTACCACCAACTTCGTGCAGGGCAACGCGCCAAGGCCCGATACACTGGCCAGGACGAAGAACCTGGAATATGAAGTGATGCTGAATCCCGGCCAGTACATCCTCGTGTTCAACGTGCGGGATAAAAAAACTTCCGTGACCAAGCTCATCAACATGAACATGATCGTGGCCACCCTGAACATGAACGGCTGGTACCTGCTGAAAGAAAATGGCAGCAATACGGATCTTGATTTTATTCATAAAGACGGCCGGATAGACAACTGGATGGCCTTTTACAACAATGGTAAAAGTCTTGAAGGCAAGCCGCTGGAAGCCGTTTTCGCGCCTAACTTCAAGATGTCCGTTGCTTCTACGGAACTCTTTGGCGCGTTGGCGCTGGTGTCCGACAAAGACGCAGCCATTATCAGGGTGGACAATGGAAAGATCATGCGCACCTTCGACGATATGTTCTTCACCAAACCAGCCGTAAAGAAGCCACAGAGTACATTCCAGCCGATGAACTCCTTCAACCTCGGCCTGGTGAACGACGGCAAGTCGTATTGCATGAATAAAGGCGGCCTGTTTGCCGAATGCGCGCCCGTACCATACCAGATATCCCGGATTACGGCGGTAGGCGCCATGGATATTGGTTTTGACGAAAAGACCAAAAGCATATTTTTCTTTAACGGGCTTTATTTTAACAGCCTGCCAACCACCGGGAACGACCTGAAGAACATGAATGCGGACCTCATCTGGATCAATGGCTATGCAGGTTCCCGCAGTGTTGCAATGGCCCTCTTCCGTGATGCCACCGGCGCAGGTACGCTCTTTAAGCTGAACACCTCGTATCCTTCTCTCACGAACGGCTCCGGCAGCGCCCCGCTGGTTACGGCAAAGCAGCCGCTGCCGGTTGCCCATGGCCTGATGAAAGCCAGCGCCATCGGCGGTAATTACGATGCGGATTACATTTATTACGCTGTAGGCAACAATATATACATGACAGACATCGCCGGTTTGCAGGAAAACCTCCAGGTATCGCTGCCCGCGGGGGAGGCCGTTACCTGCATCCAGCATATCAAGTTCCCGCAGCCGGGAACCGGTGTGGTCAATACGCTGGACTTCATTGCCATCGCTTCCTTTTCGAACGGCCGGTACAAAGTATGGCTGCACAAGCCCAGCTCCACCGGTACCATCCAGCCGCTGGCCAAACCTGATTTCGAAGGAGAGGGCCGCGTATCTACGGTGATCTACATGGAGAACGGTTTGGGAAGCCGCGTTTTTTAACATTTAAAAGGTTTGGGATCGCACCCGTTGCCGCTGTACAACAGCCGGTGGGGTGGTTGCATGCCTTCTCAAAAAATAACAACATGAAAAGCTCATTACTACTGGCCCTCGCCTGCAGTTTTTGTACCGGCAGCCTGATGGCGCAAAGCGCTGGTGCAGACACCCTGGCGCTGGCCAAACAAAAGGCGGAACTTAAACAGGCCTTGCAGGAAACCGACGATAAAATGGCCGCCCGGCAGCAGGCATGGCTGGACGCACAGAAAGCAAAAACGAAGTACGATACCATCGGCCTGGCGCAATACCGCGCCGAATGGGCGCTGCTGAAGCAGGAGCGGAAGGCGGAAGAGATCGCGTTCATACAGCGGCACCCGGATTACCTGGTGAGCCTCGATGCCCTGAAAGATGCCATCGGCCCCATTCCTGACGACATCACCAAATACGAACGACTGTTCAGCTCATTGCACAAACCGGTGCGGCAGAGCGAAAACGGAAAAAATATCCGGAAACTCATAGACAACTACATGAAAGTGCGCCTGGGCGCGCAGGCGCCCGCATTTTCCGCGCCGGATACTGCCGGCAACACCGTGCGCCTGGCCGATTACAGGGGGAAATATGTGCTCATCGATTTCTGGGCCAGCTGGTGCGGGCCCTGCCGTGAAGAGAATCCCTTTGTAGTGGCGGCTTACCACCGTTTTAAAGATAAAAGCTTCGACATCCTCTCCGTGTCCCTGGATCAGCCGGGGAAAAAAGCGGAATGGCTGAAAGCGATCCATCACGACGGCCTCGCCTGGAAACATGTGTCCGACCTTCAATACTGGAATAATGCAGTAGCGAAGCTGTACATGATCCGCTCCATTCCGCAGAATTTCCTGGTAGACCCGCGCGGGAAGATCATTGCCAAAGACCTTCGCGGGGAACAGCTGACCAAAACACTGGAAGAAATACTTAAATAACCATGCTTAGAGTTAACATCACTTTATTTGCGCTGCTTGGTCTCGCTGTTGCCGCCCATGCACAAAAAGCCGTTCCCGCGGATACATCTGTCAAAAAAACCGATTCCCTCCCTTCCGTCATCAAACCATACGGGCAGGTGATCACCGCAAAGGCGAAAACATACGCAGGTATGTTCAAGGTTCACCACCTGAACAGCCGGTATTTTTTTGAGATACCGGATTCTATGTACAACCGGGCCATCCTGGTGGTGAACCGCATCGGCCGGTCGGCAGCGGGGCCAAGGCCGCAAATGACGGGTTATGCCGGCGACCAGATCGCGGAGAACGTGATCCATTTCGAAAAAGGGCCGGACGATAAGGTGTTCCTGAAAGTAATGCGCTTCGCCGAACGTTCCGGCGACTCTACGGAGAACGGCCTTTACAGGTCCGTGATCAAGTCGAACCTGGAACCCATTGCCGCCGCATTCCCCGTAAAAGCTTACAACAGAGAAGCGAAAAGCACGGTAATAGATATCACGGATTACCTGAACACGGAGAACGAGATCTTCCATTTCAGCCTGCAAACAAAAGGTGTGCTCAAGATCGGCGGCTTGCAGGCGGACAGGTCGTATATCTCTTCCGTGAAAGCGTTCCCCATGAATATCGAGATCCGTACGGTAAGAAGCTATCTACAGGCGCCCACACAGGGCCCGGCTTCGTCTATCCCGGATACCTATGAGCTGAACAGCTCCATGGTGCTGCTGCCCGAAACGCCCATGCAGCCCCGGTATGCGGATGCAAGGGTAGGTTTCTTCGCGAGAGGTTATGTGGATTTTGATGCGGACCCGCAAGGCGTAAAGGAACAATATATGGTAACCCGCTGGAGGCTGGAGCCGAAAGAAGAAGACATCGAAAGATACAAACGCGGCGAGCTGGTGGAACCTAAAAAGCCCATCATCTATTACATCGATCCCGCAACGCCTAAAAAATGGGTGCCTTACCTTATCGCGGGGGTGAACGACTGGCAGAAGGCCTTCGAGCAGGCTGGCTTCAGGAACGCCATCATGGCGCTGCCCGCCCCTGAAAATGATTCCACCTGGAGCATAGACGATGCACGGCACAACGTGCTCGTGTACAAACCTTCCCAGGTGGCCAATGCCAGCGGTCCCCACGTGCATGACCCGCGCAGCGGCGAGATAATTGAGACGCACATCAACTGGTACCACAACATCATGCAGCTGGTGCATCACTGGTACATGATCCAGGCCGGAGCCACCGATCCGGCCGCCCGCAAAATGGAGTTTGATGAAAAGCTGATGGGCGAGCTGATCCGTTTCGTATCGTCGCACGAAGTGGGCCACACGCTCGGCCTCATGCACAACTTCGGTTCCAGCTCCACCGTGCCGGTGGAAATGCTGCGCAACAAGGCTTATGTGGAAGCCCATGGCCATACGCCTTCCATCATGGACTATGCGCGCTTCAACTACGTGGCGCAGCCGGAAGACGGCATCACGCAGAAAGGCATCTTCCCGAGGATCGGTGAATACGACCGCTGGGCCATTGAATGGGGATACCGCTGGTACCCGCAGTTCAAAACGGCGAAAGACGAAGCGCCCTTCCTCAACAAACAGATCATAGACAGTCTTGCCAAAAACAAGCACCTCTATTTCGGCAACGAGATGAGCTTCACCGATCCCCGCAACCAGAGCGAGGACCTGGGCGATGACGCTGTGCTGGCCGGCAAATACGGTATCAAAAACCTCCAGCGCATCCTGCCGCAGCTCAAAACCTGGACCCGTGAGCCGAATGAAGGATACACCAATCTGAAAGTGATGTACGAAGAGCTGCTGAAACAGTACAGGCTGTATACGGTGCAGGTGATGAAAAGCATTGCAGGCAGCTACGTTACCGCGAAAAGCGTGGAGCAGCCGGGTAATATATTCGAACCAGTGGAATACCGGCGGCAGAAAGATGCGATGAAATTCCTGAACGACTATGTTTTCACTACGCCCGCCTGGCTCATCAACGACGAGCTCACCGCTTTAACCGGCACCGATCCCGGTTTGCACATCAGCGTAGCCCAGTTCAATATCCTGATGAAATTGCAGGGCTCAGGCACATTGCTGACCCTGCTGAAGGCAACGGAGCAGAACAAGGGAATGAAGACCTATAAGGCCGAAGAGTTCCTTGAGGACCTGAAACGCGGCGTATGGGGCGAGCTGTATACGGGCAAGCCGATGGACATTTACCGCCGCGGCCTGCAAAAGCTGTATATAGACAATGCATTCAAAGCCTTTAAACCGGTGAATGAGATCGTAGGCAGGAATAATGGTAACGGGACGATCTTTTACATAAACCCCGATCCGACAGCCAACGATGTATCCAGCATCATGCGGGCGCACCTGGTAAGCCTGCGCAGCGATATCCGCAAAGCGGCGACTTCGCAAACGGGCTTATCGAAGTACCACCTGCAGGATATGGAACAAAGGATCAGCAGGGAATTGGAAGGAAAGGATAAATAATGCCGGATTCCCCGTTGTGATGTCCCCTGAAAGAAACCACCGCAAGGTGGTTTTTTTTATGCCTGCTGATGAAATGAAAAGAGAGCGGCAAACGCCGCTCTCTTTTCACCTGGTTGGTTTCGATATGATATTTAGCTGGTTTTTTTCTGCAACATAGATTCGATCATCAGCTCCAGCATTCTTTCATTATCGCCGTGGATCATGAAGTTGGAGTAGATGATCCGGCCGTCCTGGTCTATCAGGTAATTGGTGGGCGCACCGGGCGAAGGCAGGTTGCCTTTGTCGCGCTTTTCATCTTCCGCGAGCGGTGTGAAAGTGTAGCCGCTGCTTTTCAGGAAGGGTATCACATAAGGATCCTGATCGCGTACGATATTGATGCCGAGGTATACCACGTCTTTCCCCCTGAATTTTTTCAGCACGTTCTCGAAGTGCGGGAATTCGCCGCGGCAGGGGCCGCAGCCGGGAAACCAGTAGGTGAGGAGTATCACTTTCCCTTTATAATCGGACAGGGATATTTTGTTTTTGGTGAAATATGCATCCAGCGTGAAAGGAGTGGCCTGTTTGGCTTTCTGCTCACGGAGCGCGCTGAGGTCGCGCTGTATGGCTGCTTCGTTCTTTCCCAGTTTAGCGGCGTAGATGCCGATGGCTTTGCCGATCTCGTCGGAAGGTTTGGCGGACTGGAATTTCAGCAGGCTGTCGTAGGCTTGCTGGGTGCGGCCGGCAGAAGCTTCCAGAGAGGCTTTCAGTAGGGCAAGCTCTTCTGCGACCGCCGCGTCTCGGCGGGTATTGAGGCCGACCAGCAACGCCAGCGCTTTATCAGGCTCGGCCTGCAGGGCTTTCGCTTCTTTGAACTTCTGGGCTACCAGTTGACGGCGTGTCCATTCTTCCTGCCTCGTTTCTTCTGTATTGGGGAGGGTTTTCATTCTTTCTGCGATTTGCAGCGCTTTGTCAATGTCTGTCGGGAAAAGCAGTTCATAGTAGTAGTCCATCCCGTATTTGCTCCAGTCATATTTTTCCGGAGGGAATTCATTGGACATCATTTCAGCGTATTTCATTTTCTTCGCCGGATCCTTCAGCCGGAAGGCCAGCCAGTACAAAGCCTGCGCGGCGCGCGGGCTTTCAGGGAAACGTTTGGTGAGTTCCAGGCTCAGCGCTTCGTATTTAGCGGGATCGGAATCGTCGAATTTCATGGTGTAGTAGAAAGCGTAATTCGGGTCGTCCGGTGCGGCGGCGGTGGCTTTTGCCAGGTATTCGGTGGCCTTGTCGAACTCGCCCCAGCGTTCGGCATCGGAGCTCAGGTTACCCCAGGCGGAAGCCAGCTTAGGATTGCGTTTCACGGCTTCCAGCAGGTAAGTTTTGGCTTTCGGGTCTTCCTGGTTGGCGAGTCTTTCACCGATGGCGGCCGGTATGATGGCCGATTTCGGGTATTGTTTGATCCATGCGTCGTATTGTTTCAATACTTCCGGCGTTGCGCCGCCCGCGGCTTTGATGTAAGCTTTATGCGCTTCCGCGTCTTCCGGTTGCTTGAGCACGGCGGCTTTTGCTTTGCCGATCTCTTCCGGTGAAGCGGGCACGGGCTTCCTGCCCTGGCCCATTGTGTTGAATGCGAGGAGGAAAATACAATATGCGAGTGCGATAATATACTTTTTCATGCGTTGAGTTTTTTTAAGGATGAATTAATTCCAGTCAGGGTTTTGCGCCAGCGGTGTGCCGGAGGGGTATTTGTTGATCTCGGAAAGCGGGATGGGGAAGAGGTACATCTTCGGCTGGAAGAACCTGCTTTCCACCTCAAAACGCGTATAAGTGCGCCCGCCGGGCGTATCCTGGATGTCGGCGCCGAATATCTTTCCACCGATCCGGGCAGCACCCTGGTTCCAGCGCCGTATGTCGAACCAGCGCTGCCCTTCAAAGGCCAGTTCCACGAAACGCTCGTGTTGCAGGCTGGCGAAGGTGAAGCCGGCGGCTCCTATCTCCGGGATGCCCGCACGCGTGCGCAGCTTGTTCACATACTTCCGCGCTTCTTCTGTATCGCCCAGGTTCCATTTTGCTTCTGCATAAATAAGGTAGACCTCCGCAAGACGGATGACTGGGCAGTTCTGGAAATTGGCATTGTTGGCGGTAACCCTGGCGTCGAACTTCGGGTTGAGGAATTTCCGCAGGAAATAGCCGGTGGGCGAAGATCCTGAGCCGGAGGCACGGTTGAATTTGCTGCCTTTTTTCATGTCCACCTTTTCGTTCATCCACTGGTAACCGTCGTGCAGCACGGTGGCGTAAAAGCGCGGGTCGCGGTTCTCGTAGGGTTTGGCGGCGTTGTAAAGCGGGGATTTGTCCCAGCTGAGGCCATCCTTCATTTCAAAAGCATCCACGAGGTTCTGCGTGGGACAGGTAATGGCGCTGGAAAAACCGGTGAAGAAAGGCGAATTCTCGTAGGTATCCAGGTCATGTATCTGCCCGCTGATGCCGCTGGCATATTGTTTATCGAAAATGATCTCGATGTTGTTGTCGTTTTCCGGGTTGAACAACGTGAGGAAATCCGGGAACAGGTCGTACTTTTTACTGTCTATCACGGCAAATGCCGCTTCGGCGGCCTCTGCGTCGCGATGCCGGTTCAGCAGGAAACGGCTTTTCAGCGCCAGCGCGGCCCAGGAGGTGGCGCGGCCCAGGTTGGCGGAGTTATAGGAAGGCGGAAGGAGCTGGGCTGCTTTGTCGAGATCGGCAAGGATGAACTTCACACAATCCTCGTCTTTGGCTCTCTGCACGGTGGTCTCATCTTCCAGGCTCAGCACTTTATCGATGATGGGAAAACGGCCGAAGCGCTCGTAGAGCTGCATATAGGCCAGCGCGCGCAGGAAATACGCTTCGCCGCTCATGCGCTGCTTCAATCCTGCAGACAGCGGGGCATCGGAAACCCTTTCCAGCAGGGTGTTGCATTTGCGCGCCTGGATATAACAGTCGGTCCAGTATTCGCTGTACACATTATCTGAAGGGCCGTACTGCCCTGTGTTGATCTGGTGCGACTGGTGAAAGGTGCGTGCGCTTTCGGCCTCGTCTGTAATGCAGCCCATCAGCCAGTCGCCGCCTTCGTCGTAAGTGGTGAACATGCCGGCATAGATGTTCCCTACATAAAGATTGATCAGGGTGCTGTCTTTCCAGACGTTCTGCTCGTTGTATTTGTCCAGCGGCCCGCGGTCCAGCAGGTCGGTGGAGCAGGAGGCGAATATGGAAACAGCGAGTATGGAGAAGAAAATTTTTCGCATGTAATGTTTTGTTTTAAGATCAGAACTTCACGTTTACGCCCGCATTGTAGTACCGCATGAGCGGGTAGGCCACGGAGGCGGATGCTTCCGGATCGGTGTATTTGTAGGAGGAGAAGGTCAGCAGGTTCAGCGCGCTGACGTAGAACCGTATCTGCGACAGCCCCACCGGTTGCAGCATCTGCCGGGGCATGGAGTACGCCAGTTCCAGGTTCTTCAGCCTCAGGTAAGAGGTATTGCGGAGCCAGTAGGTGGAGTTTTGTGAATTGTTTTGATTGTTGATCCACAAACGTGGGAACGATGCGCCGGGGTTCTCTGGCGACCAGCGGTCCAGGTGCTGCGCGGCGGGCACGCCGTCTCCGGAGAAGGGCCAGGCAATGGTGCCGCGGAAATGTGTTTCCACATTGGCGGCTCCCTGCCACAGCAGGTTCAGCTCAAGGCCTTTCCAGGATGCGCCCATATCCGCGCCCAGCAAGATGTTGGGGTAAGCGCCTTTACTGATGACGGCCCTGTCTGCCGGCGTGATCCTGTTATCCCCGTCGATGTCCGCATAACGGATATCGCCCGGTTTTACGTTGGGGTACAGCGGGGTCGGCCCTGCTTTGATCTCATCCTCGGACTGGTACAGCCCTTGCGCCTGGTAACCCGTCACTGCGCCGAAGCCTACGCTGAGGCCTTCCAGCCGCTGCCATTGAGGCACAGAGGAAGCCTGTGCGTATTGCAGCACTTTGTTGCGCAGGAAGGTCGCATTCGGGCGTACGCGCCAGGAGAAATCCTTGTTGCGGTCCGCATATCCCAGCTGTATCTCCACACCGCGGTTCTGCACTTCCGCGGCGTTCTGAGGCGGCAGTGTAATGCCGAGCGTGGAAGCCACCACCTGCGTGGGCGGTATCAGGATATCTACGGTATGTTTGGTGAAATAGTCCGCTTCCAGCGTCAGGCGGCCTTCCCAGAAGGATGCTTCGATGCCGATGTTGCCGATGCGCGTTTTCTCCCAGGTGAAATCAGGATTGGGAAGCACGCTTTCCTGCAAGCCCGAAATGTACTGCGGGGCCGCCCCGCCGAAGGAATAGCCGTTGGTGGTCTGCACGAGGTTGTAGGTGGCGAGGAACTGGTAAGGGTTCACCGCATCGTTGCCCGCCAGGCCATACGATCCGCGTATCTTGAGGGAAGGGATGAAAGGCAGGGCCTCTTTGAAGAAAGGCTCGTCCGAAACCCGCCATCCCAGCGCCAATGAAGGGAAGAAACCGAACTGGCGGCCGGGAGGGAAGATGTTGGAACCATCGTAACGGAAGTTGAATTCCAGCAGGTAACGCTCTTTGAAATTATACCCGAAACGGCCCACATACCCGATACGGCCGCGTTGTGAGGCATTGCCCGCATTGGTGGCCTGGGTGCGGTCGCCAAGGTCCAGCTGGTCCAGCGCGGAAGACGCGAAGTTGGTCCTGCCCGCGGAAAGGTTGTCGCCCTGGTCGTCCGTACGGTTGAAGAGCAGCAATGCGGACACATTGTGCTGCCCGAACTGGCGCTGGTAGGCCAGCGAAAACTCCGTCACCAGCGTCTGGAACTGGGTGTAGGTTTCGGTCAGTTCCGGCTTGGAAGGAAAAGTGTTCGCCGGCGTATAGTTACCCGCTGCATCGCGGATGTACGCGGTATAAGGCGTCAGCCAGCGTTTGCCGAAGGTGTTTATTTTGTCGTAGGCCAGCGTTCCTTTTACGGACAGGCCTTGCAGGAAAGGCACATCGTATTGGAGCGACACGTTGCCGTTGAATACGTTGTTGGTAGTGGTGCGGGTACCGTTGTCGCCGCGGGCCATCAGGTACATATTGCCGCGTGCCTGCGGGATGTAGTTGTACAGCCCGTTGGAGAAGCGGTTGGGATAAATGCGCGGGCTCTCCATGGCAAACTGGATCACGTAATCGGAGGTGAAGCTGCCCATGTCCTGCGCTTTGGAAGCCATGCCGCTGCTTTGTATGCTGAAGGTGACATTCTTGCCTACTTTCGATTCCAGGTTGAGGCGGAAGTTGTAACGGTTGAACTTCGCCAGGCTGAACAGGCCGCCTTCGTAAGCGTAGCCCGCCGATGCGAAGTAGCGCGTTTTTTCGGCGCCGCCGCTTACGGAAAGACTGTGCTGTGTTTGTATGGCATGGTCGTCCAGTATTTCATCATACCAGTCGGTATCCGCGTACACATCAGGGTCGGAGCCGTCTTTGAACTTTTGCAGCTCTGCGTCTGTGTACCCGCGGCCCGCGGTGGGATTGTAAGAACCTTCATTTTTATGCGCTTCATTCAATAGCAGCGCGTAATCGTAGGACCCGAGAACGTCGTAAAGGCGCGTAGGGCGCTGCATCACCACGCCGCTGTTCAGTGAAATGGAAGGTGCGCCGCGCACGCCTTTTTTAGTGGTGACCAGTATAACGCCGTTGGCCGCTCTTGCGCCGTACACGGCACTGGCGGATGCGTCTTTCAGGATGGAAACGGTCTCGATCTCGTTCGGGTCCAGGTTGTCCAGCCCGCGGCCGGGAATGCCGTCTATTACCACGAGCGGGGCAAGACTGTTCAGCGGCGGCCCGCTGTTGAGCGTGCTGAAACCTCGGATGTAGAGGTCTGAGCCCCTGCCGGGCCCGCCCGCGCTTTTCACCGCCATCAGCCCGGGTATGCGGCCCACGAGAGCGTCGGAAGCTTTTATGACGGGAGAGCGCTGTATCTCTTTGGAGTCTATCGTGCCAATGGCGCTCACAACATTCCGTTTGCGCTGTTCGCCGTAACCCACCACGATCACTTCCTTCAGTTCCGCATTGTCGTCCTGGAGCACGATGCGGAGGGGGCTATTGCCTGCAATGGCTTCCTGCTGCAGGAAACCGAGGAAGGAGAACACGAGCACATCGCCCTTCTGGCAACGGATACTGAAGGCGCCATTTTTGTCGGACACTACGCCGGTAAGCCGGCCTTTCACGCGGATGCTCACGCCGGGCAGCGCTTCGCCATGACCGTTGGTCACGGTGCCGCTAACGTTCTGGTCCTGTGCCGCGGTGAGCTCTTCCACCGGGTTGTAGATCACGATGCTGTTGTCCATCTCGCGGAACGCCAGCGGGGTGGATGAAAGGAGGCTGCCGAGAATGCTGCCGAGGTTTTGCCGCGTGAACCGTCTTTCCGAAATGCTGAACTGCTTCAGCTCTTCCGGGTTGTAGGCAAATTCAACCCCTGTCAGTTTCCTGATCCTGCGGATGCAGGTTTCGAGGGATTCGTTGCGGAAAGAAACCGAGTATTGTTCCTTGTCCAGCAGCTGGCCTTTGCTGCTGGCGGATGCCAGC
This sequence comes from Chitinophaga sp. 22620, assembly GCF_052044405.1. NCBI lineage: Bacteria > Pseudomonadati > Bacteroidota > Chitinophagia > Chitinophagales > Chitinophagaceae > Chitinophaga > Chitinophaga sp. 22620. The sequence continues at coordinate 1,332,419 of NZ_JBQEMV010000002.1, forward strand.
ATGGCCGTAGCAAAAAGAAGAGATGTAAGCATCACTACCCGCATAAACCTGATAATTAACGTTAATGGCGGTTTTTTCATAAATTTGTTTGTTACGGTTTTTGTTGTTAAACAATAAAATACCAGCCGGTGCACCGCCTGCAAGTTTACCAGACCAAGGCAGTGTGACCGGAATAACGATCCGGTGCCCGTTTTTGCGGGCACTTTTTTATGTAGAACAATATGCGTGTGGAATCAATATGCAGCCTTTGCGGCAGCTCAGTCTAATTGTTTTATATGCCGCATCCGGCGCCGTAAATCAAAATTCCTCCCGGTGTGACCTTATATTCAAAATGGTTGATCAATTTCAGTTTGTCCAGTATTTCCGGCAATGGGCGGCCGGTATTGATACTGATGGTATTCCTGCAGGCTTTCAGCCGTTCTTCTTCGAAGCTGAAGCGCACGTTATAAATACTTTCCAATAGCAGCGCCAGTTCGCCGGTAGACACATTGTCCAGCTCCAGCGAGCGTGCCTGCCATCCTTCTCGGGCCTGGGCGGATTGCAGGGCGGCGGGTATGGTGTCCGTTTGCTTCACTGCCGCCGCGGGTTGCGCCGGTTTGAATGCGGCGGATTCCTGGCGGGTAAGCACCACGGGCGGCTGGCTTTTGCCTTCCACCTGCACTTTACCGGTGATCACGGTCACTTCCACGGCGTCGTCGGGCAGGCCGGCGTTGATCCTGAAAGAAGTGCCCAGCACGCGCGTGCGGGTACCGCGGGCTTCCACGGTAAAGGGCCGCCGGTCGTCCTGTTTAATATCGAAGAAGGCTTCGCCGTTTTCCAGCAGCACGTGGCGGCCTTCCGTAAAGCCGGGCTGGTAGCGCACGCTGGCGCCGCTGCTGAGCCAAACGCGGGAGCCGTCCGGCAGGGACAGCGGCACGATATCGCCGGCCGCCGCGGTGATCTGTTGCAGGCCGGCATCCGTTTCCGGACGGGCAAGCCACAACGCGGCTGCCGCGGCGATCAGCACGGCAGCTGCCGCGGCCAGGCGTATGCCGCGGATGGAGCGGCGGGGATGCGATTGTTCGCCCGTGCGGGCTTCGATCTTTTCCCAGAGCCGGCCTTCCTGTTGCGCAGGCAGCGGTTCACCAGGCCGGTTTGGCAGGGAGGCGTACCATTGTTCCACAATGGCTTTTTCCTCCGGGGCACAGGCGCCTTCGGCGTACTTCTTTAATAATTGCGTTATGTGTTCGTGCGTATCCAAAAACCGGCTTTATTAATATGACACTTCAAAATGCCAGGTATACCAGATGGGAGGAAAATATTTTTTTATGAATTACCCGCCGGTTTATACCGCGGTACAGGAAAAGTCCGCCATTGCGAGGAGCAGGTCTCCTGTGTTGCCTCTCGCAATTACGGGTCTTGCTGGCCAACCTTGCCTTAGCGGATAGTCGTCATGTTTTTTGGTAAGAGGTCCCGCGGGAAGAAAAGTCTCTCAAAACCGCTGCTACAGGGAATTCGGCAGCGAATGGCCCCTGTAATATTCAGTGACCTTGCCCTTCAGGCGTCTGAGCGCGTTGGATATCTGGTTGCGGACGGTTTGTTCGGAAATGGAGAGCTGCGAGGCGATCACAGGGGCGGAGAGGCCTTCTTCGCGGCTTTTCAGATAAACGGTGCGCATCTTTTCAGGCATCTGGTCCAGCTCGGCCTTTACCTGTGCGGCAAGCTCCTTGAGGCCCAGGGGCAGCTGATGATGGTCTGTCGCCTGCGGCAGCATGCCGGAAACTTCGCGGATATGAGTGGTTTGGGTGAGCTGCGCCCGGAAATAGTTGATGACCCTGTTGCGGAGCGCCGTGAAAAGATAAGCGCCTACGGCGCCGGTAATATACAGGCCGGATCGTTTCTCCCAGAGATGTACGAAAAGCTCCTGCAGGATATCTTCCGCATCCTGCATGGAACCGGTTTTGCCGGCGGCCTGCAGCAGCAGCGGTTCCCAATACCGCCGGTACAGCTCCCGGAAAGCGTCGTGGTCATTCCCCCTGATCATCCCGATCAGCTCCATATCTGAATAACTTTCCACTCGATCTTGATTGGTAAGAGTTTCGCGTGAACTTCACTATTCACGGGTTGAATTTACAAAGAATCCGTGATTTTTTCCGCATGTTGTTCCCCTTCGTCAATTGAACAACCCCTTTCGTTAATCCCGCTATCATTTCCGTAAATCCCGCATCCGCCACCCGGGCCTCCTGTTCTACATTTGAGCCGTTAAACCAAAAAAACTGATTTTATGAAAACGACAACCCCTGTAAAATTATGCGCCGCTGCATTTTTAGCGGCGGGCATCAGCCTTTCATCCTGTGAACAGCTCGAGCTGCCGCTCCCCATCGGTTCAAATGACAAGGTCTTTAAATCATCCCTCTTCAAACAAAAATTAAAAGAAGGGCTTGCCGGCGCCCGTGGCTACCAGTTCGTGATCACGCACAAAGGCCAGGTGTCGGACACGGCGGCGTTCGGCATCGGTTCCGTTGCCGGCACAAAGTCTGACGTGAATGCGTTTGTGAACATCGCCAGCGTTACCAAAACACTGACGGCCGTTACCGTGCTGAAATACCTGGACGCATTTACCATAGACAACGAGATCGGGCCCTGGCTGCCCGCCTCCTGGAGCAAACATGCGGATATCCGGAACCTCACCTTCAGGCAGCTGCTCACGCATAAATCCGGCATCCGCGGCAGCGGCACCAGCTGGACGGACCTGATGAACACCGCCGCGGCGAAGATCGATTCTCCCAAAACGCGCGCATACTCCAATATCAACTTCGCGCTTTTCAGGGCCATGCTCCCCAAGCTGCACGATTCCATCACCTTCCGTGAAAAGGAAAAAATGCTTTCCCCTTCCGATTTCCGCAGCTGGATGAGCAGCGAATACATCCGCCTGGTGCAGGCGCATGTGCTATCCAGAGCCGGTATAGGCCAGCGTGGATGCGCGCCCGTTAAAGGCCTGACCCTGCAGATGCTCAACGAATCGCCTTCCCGGCTGGATGGGGTATCGCATATCGACTGGAAGGAACTCTGCGGCGGCGGCGGTTTTGTGCTCACCACCATGGACATGTCGCGGGTGATCACTTACATGGCGGAAAAAGAAACCCTTATATCGAATAATAAAAAGCTGCTGATGGATACCTACGGTCTCGGCTGGAACGGGATATTCGACGTATACGGCGGCAAAGCATACGGTCATGGCGGCGCCCTGTACAGTGAAAGGAACGGGATCGACAGCCTGAATGCGGGAGACGTGGGCTTGCAGACGATCATCATCAAGCTGCCCGCCCGCGTGCAGCTGGCGCTTTCTGTTAACTCTATCGGCGCGGACTGGCGTAATATGTACGGTCTCGTTAAAAAGGCCTACGACGCTTCGTGGATAAAAGACTAACGAACGCTATTTTGAAAAGAAGGTCCCGCCCCGGTTCACCCGGCGCGGGTCTTTTCTTTTTAGTGAATACTGGTTGGATTTTTGATAAGTAGTTTTCAATGGCAGGTAAAAAACATCCCGGTAAAGTTGTATTCAGATCAGGTACCAGCGGCCTGGTGCTGCCTGTGCCCAACAAACAGGCTTTCCCGCCCGCGTTCCGCGACAAAAGCCGGCTTACTTATTACAGTTCACTGTTCAACAGCATCGAAATAAACAGCTCGTTCTACAAAGTGCCGCAGGCGGCCACGGTAAAGAAATGGGCGGATAGCGTTCCGGATGATTTTGTATTTACATTTAAGCTCTGGCGGGAGATCACCCATGGCAAAGGGTTTGTGTACAATGAGGAAGATGTGGTGCGTTTCATGGAAGTGATCAGCCAGGCGGGCAGTAAAAAAGGCTGCCTGCTGGTACAATTCCCTCCATCCGTGACCGTGGAGCAATTCAGCAAAGTGGAGCGGCTGCTGGACATACTGCAACAGATCCGCCCCGCGCATAGCTGGAAGGTTGCGCTTGAGTTCAGGCATGCTTCGTGGTACATCGGCGAGGTGTATGAGCTGGCGGACGAACATGCATGCAGTGTGGTGCTGCACGACATCCCTAAATCACGGAATATGCAGCTGAACAGGAAAGCCCATTTCGTATACCTGCGTTTCCATGGTCCGGCGGGCGATTACAGGGGCGGGTATGGTGAGGAGCAGCTTCACCAGTACGCCATGCAGGCCCGGCAGTGGATGGCAGAAGGGAAGGACGTGTATGTTTATTTCAACAACACCATCGGCGACGCCATCAGTGATCTTGTTACCCTGAACAGCATGGTGGCGGCTGATTCTCCCGCCGGGAAAAAAGGTTATTGAAACGATTGAGCGGAATTCCTGTTCTTTTTTATACTTTAGTCCCGATATTGACCAGGATCGGATCACCAAGCCAGCCACCACGGGATGTACGCGGATATTCAAAACCAGGCACACTTATTACATGAGATGGCCGCCGGCAACCAGCAGGCGCTGAAGACCATTGTGGAAGCTTTCTGGCCCAATATCTATGCTCATGCGCTCGCCTACCTGCGTTCGCCGGAAAAGGCGGAAGAGCTTACGCAGGATGTTTTCCTCGCCATCTGGGAAAAACGCGAAACGCTCCCCGGTATCGAAAATTTCCGCGGCTACCTGTTCATTACCGCAAGGAACAAGATCGTGTCCCGCCTCCGGGAAAAGCTGGCCGGCGCGCATTCCGGGGAAGAGGCGGACGTTGCGGAAACGCTTTACATACCAGACAGCCAGCTGGAACTGAAGGAGCTTAACAACCTGCTGCGCCGGGGCATCGCGCAGCTGCCGCCCAAACGGAAACGGGTATTCGAAATGAGCCGCCTCGAAGGGAAGTCGCATGCTGAAATAGCCGCAGCGCTGAACATCTCTAAAGACACCGTGAGCGAGTACATCACGCTCTCCCTCAATTTTCTCCGTACTTATCTTAAGAACAACGGCAACCACCTGCATATTCTCATATTCTGCCTGTATTATATATAGGGATTAAGAATATTTGAGTTTTTTTACGGACCCATCCCCGGTACTGTTTTGCTTTTGCGTCTTTATTGTTAACTGGATTCAAATCATGATGAACAAGGCCCTGCTGGAAGAACTGACAGACAAATATGTAACGGGCGCCGCCACTGCGGCGGAGGAGCGGCAATTGCAGGAGCTGCTGGATGATCCGCTGTACCTGGCGCAATTCGAAGAGATGGTGCTGGGCAGCCTGGAAGCTGAAAAATACCTGCAGGAAACGGATGAAGCCGTTTTTCGGCGCATTTACTCCCGCATAGAAATGGGCATTCAACCCCAGCCACGCATACGCAGGCTGAAACCATACCTCGCCGCCGCGGCCGCCGTGTTGCTGCTGATGCTGTCAGGAGGCTTGTATTTCCTGCTGGATAAGAAGGTGGAAGTCCCGGAAACCGCACAAGTGGCGGATGTACAGCCGGGCGGCAGCAAGGCTGTGCTCACCCTGGCAGACGGCAGCACCATAACGGTAGACAGTTCGGCCAGGCAGATCAGCCAGCATGGAGGCGCTATCACCCAACAGAACGGCCGGTTGCAATACGCGGCCAACGCCGCTGCCGGGAATGCCTACAACACGCTCGCCACGCCTCCCGGCGGCCAGTACCGGCTGCGCCTGCCCGATGGCACGGAAGTATGGCTCAATGCAGCTTCCTCCATCCGCTTCCCTGTAACGTTCAGTAAAAATGAAAGAAAGGTGGAGCTGACAGGCGAGGCGTATTTCGAAGTGGCGCAGAACGCCTCAGCGCCATTCACAGTAAGCGTAAACAAACAAACGGAAGTGCTCGTGCTGGGCACCGCGTTTAACGTCAATGCCTACACGGACGAACATAATGTTACAACTACATTACTCAGCGGCAAAGTGAAGGTAACGGCAGGCAACGAAGGCGTACAGCTCTCCCCGGGCCAGCAGGCCGTGAGCACAGGCGGGCGCCTGGAAGTAAGCAGGGATGTGGATGTAGATAAAGTAGTAGCCTGGAAGAACGGGCTGTTCAATTTCCAGGATGCTTCGCTGGCGGAAGTAATGCGCCAGCTTTCCCGCTGGTACAACATTGCGATCGTATACGAGAACGGTATACCGGACATGGAATTCTATGGCAAAATGCAGCGCGATATGCCGCTCTCCGCCATGCTGAAAATGCTGGAGCGCGCGGGAGTGGAGTTCAGGCTGGAAGAAAATAACAGGCTGGTGGTGGTGAACCGCCAGGTGAAATAAAAATAAGGGAAGCAGCATAAAACACCGCCGTCACAAAAGAATACGCCCCGGATTAGGGCCCGGAGCGCATCGGTGACCTGGCGGACCATGAATACGCACAGTCGTGGCAGACTGGTTATTAGTCAACCAAATCAATGTAAAAGTATGCAATTTAAAGCTATTTGCAGGGGCCCCGTCATGCCCGGGCCCTTTGCCAAAATGTTCCGCGCCATGAGATATACCGCTTACCTGTTGCTGGTTTTTTTTCTGCATGTTTCGGGGAAGAATATTGCCCAGACGGTGACCGTTTCGGGTAATAACCTGCCCCTCACCAAAATTTTCAGCATCATCGAAGAACAAACGGGCTACGTTGTGTTCAGCAACAAAAAAGTGCTGAACGGCAGCCGTCCCGTATCGCTGCATGCGGTGGATATGCCGCTGGAGCGCCTGCTGGACGCCGCGTTGCAGGGGCAGCCGCTGGGTTACGAGATCAGTAACAAAACCATCCTGATCTACCGCAAACAGGAAAGCGGCAGGGGCGCGGCAACGCAGGTGGCGCTGATTGCGCGCAACATCACCGGCACATTGGAAGACAGCGCCTCTGCCCCCATACAGCGCGCCTCCGTGAGGTTGACGCCGGGGAATAAAGGCGCCTCCACAGACAACCGGGGCGCTTTTGCAATCGCCGGCGTTGCGCCCGGCAGTTACCAGCTGGAGATCTCCTGCCTGGGATACCAGCCTTTGCGTATACCCGTTAACGTTACCGAAGGGTCGGACCTGGACCTCGGCAGGATCCGCATGAAGCAGCAGGCCAACACCCTGGGCCAGGTGGAAGTGGTGGTGGCCTATGGTACGGTGAAAAGAGCGGACCTTACAGGCGCGGTAGGCCAGGTGGACATGGCGGACCTTGCCAAAGCGCCTGTAGCGTCTTTCTCCGAAGCGCTGGCAGGGCGCATTGCCGGCGTACAGGTATCCTCGCAGGATGGCCAGCCCGGCAAAGGCATGAACATCGTGATCCGCGGCGCCAACTCGCTCACACAAAGCAATTCACCATTGTATGTTATAGACGGCTTCCCGATAGAAGATCCGGAAGACGGTATGCTGAACCCCGACGATATTGAAACGATCAACATCCTGAAAGACGCGTCAGCCACCGCCATTTACGGCTCCAGGGCGGCTAACGGCGTGATACTGGTGGAAACCAAAAAAGGCAGGACAGGCAAGCCGGTAGTGACGTTCAATACATCCTACGGCGTGCAGCAGGTGCAGAAAACGATCCCCGTGATGGATGCCTATGAATTCGTAAAATACCAGGCGGAGCTGAACAAGACCTCGGCCGCCAATACCTATTTCCAGAACGGCCGCACGCTGGAAGATTACCGCGGCGCGGAGGGCATCAACTGGCAGGACCAGGTGTTCCGCCAGTCGCCCATTATGATCAGCAACATTGCCGTTCGCGGCGGCACCGGGCAAACGCGGTATTCCATTTCCGGCTCCGTGTACGACCAGCAGGGGATCGTGATCAACTCCGGCTACAAACGTTACCAGGGCCGCGTGGCCATAGACCAGGCCATTGGCAGCAAGCTGAAGGCCGGCATTACCGTCAACTACAGCAGGATCAATACCAACGGGCAGCCACTGTCCGAAGGCAACGGCCCCATGTTCACCACCTACCTGCTCTCGCGGGCATGGGGATACCGGCCCATTGCCGGCAATGCAAATGTGGACCTACTGGACGACGACGGCGATATGGCTTTCATCAACCAGTACGACATCCGGCTGAACCCCATTACCACCAGCAACAACGAATACAATAAAACCGGTACTTCCGACTTCCTCGCCAACGGTTATCTTACTTACAGCCCCGTTTCCAACCTCGTGTTCAGGTTCGCCGGCTCTATGTCTAACCGTCAGCGGCGGGGCGACATTTTCTTCAACTCCAAGACCGTACAGGGCAGCCCGCTGAACCCGCGCAACATAAGAGGGCAGCATGGCTCGGTGACCTTTACAGAAACAAACATCTGGTCCAACGACAACACCGTTACCTACAACACTACCATCAACAGCGACCATAAGATCACCGCGCTGGGCGGCATATCGTTCCAGGACTACCGGGCGGAAACCTACGGCTACGCGGCGCAGAACCTGCCCAACGAGCAGCTGTCCATGCCCGGCCTCGACGAAGGCATACCATATTCCTCGTTCGCCAGTTCGGGCGAGAACTTTATCGCATCCTTCTTCGGGCGGCTGGGTTACAACTACCGCTCCAAATACCTGCTGGAGTTCACTTTCCGGGGCGACGGCTCTTCCAAGTTCGCCAAAGGCCACAAGTGGGGCTATTTTCCTTCGGGATCTTTTGCATGGAACATGCAGGAAGAAGATTTCATGAAAGGGCTCGCATTTGTGTCCAACTCCAAGCTCAGGATAAGCTACGGCAGCACGGGCAACAACCGCGTGGGGAATTACGACGCTTTTTCAGGACTGAGCTTTCCCGTTGCCAGCTCTTATTCCTTCAACAACGGCGTGCCTGGCAAAGGCGCCATCATTTCCGGCCTGGGCAACGCCGGCCTGAAATGGGAAACCACCCGCCAGCTGAACATCGGGTACGACCTCGGCCTGTTCAACAACCGCATAGAATTCACGGCGGACTGGTACCGCAAGATCACCAGCGACCTGCTGCTGAATGCTGATCTGCCCGCCACCATGGGCATTTTGCAGGCGCAGCAGAATATCGGGAAGATCCAGAACCAGGGAATAGAGCTGGCGCTGAAGACCGTCAATTTCAGAACGAAGGATTTTGAATGGAGCAGCAATTTCAACATCAGCTTCAACCAGAACAAGATACTGGAACTGGTTAGAGGGCAGGACGCGCTGTATTCCACCGTCAGCTTCGAAACCCAATACAATAACAACCCGCCGTATATTTCGCAGGTAGGCCAGCCCGCTGGCATGTTCTACGGGTATATCTTCGACGGCGTGTACCAGCTGACGGACTTCGATAAGTCCGCTTCAGGCGCTTACACGCTGAAGCCCGGCGTTTCCAACAACGGCGCGGCCGCGCAGCCCGGGCATATCAAGTACCGCGACATGAACGGCGACGGCAACATCACCCCGGCGGACCTGGTGGTGATAGGCCGCGGGCAGCCCATCCATACCGGCGGCTTCTCCAACAACTTCTCCTGGAAAGGGTTTGACCTGAATGTGTTCCTGCAATGGTCTTACGGCAACGACATCCTGAACGCCAACCGTTACATGTTCGAAGGTAATGGCAACATCAGGCTCAGCCTGAACCAGTTCGCCAGCTACCTGGACCGCTGGAGCGAAACCAATCCCACCAACAGGAATTTCAAACCAGGAGGCCAGGGCACTATCGGCAGCTATTCATCACGCGTGCTGGAAGATGGCTCTTATCTCAGGCTCAAAACCGTTTCGCTTGGCTACAACCTCCCGGCAAGATGGCTGAAAGTATTGCACGTGAACAAACTCAGGCTCACGGCCGCTGCGCAGAACCTGCTCACGTTCACCGGTTATTCCGGCATGGACCCTGAAGTGTCCGTGCGTAATTCCGTGCTCACGCCCGGGTTCGATTTTTCCGCTTACCCGATCGCCAGAACCGTGGTGTTCGGCCTGAATGTCACTTTTTAATTCCTGACGCTCATACTATAAAAAATGAAGTACAGTAATTTATTGATCGCCATTTTTATCCTTGCCGGCTTTACAGGCTGCGTGGAAAAACTGGACCGCAAACCGAAAGATTTCCTGGAGCCAGCCACCTACTACCGCACGGCGGAGCAGTTGAATATTGCGTTGAACGGCGTGTACGACAACCTGGGCTCGCTGTATTCCAATCCCATCCATTTCCGTTTCGGTTTCGAGGGCGATGAGCACTGGTATGTAAAAAATTCCCCGCTCAGCGGCCTCCATATTTACGACTACACCGCCGCTCATCCTGATTTCCAGAGCTTCTGGAACAATCTCTACATCGGCATCGGCCGGGCCAATTATTTGCTGGCCAACCTGGACAACAACCCGTCCATCGACGCGGCCGTCCGCTCAAAAGTGAAAGGGGAGGCCTTGTTCCTGCGGGCGTACTATTATTTTATGCTGGTGCAAAGCTTCGGCGGCGTGCCGCTGGTACTGGCGCCGCCCAAATCCCTCAACGACGTGGACGTACCGCGCGCAACTGCTAAAGCGGTGTACGAGCGCATTATTGCCGATATGACGGAAGCGGAAACGCTGGTATCGCCCATTCAGCAGCTGGGTTTTGGCGGGAGGGTGAACAAATCAGCCGTACGCGGCATCCTGGCGAGAGTGTGCCTGCATATGGCCGGCCACCCGGTGAAAGAGACCGCCAGGTATCTTGAAGCGCGCAACTGGGCCAAAAAAGTGATAGACGACGCTGAAGCAGGCCATGCGCTGAACCCGTCCTACTCGGGCGTGTTCATCAATCTTATATCAGATAAATACGACATCAAAGAATCTTTATGGGAAGTGGAATACTGGGGCAACAGGTCCGACGCCTATACGGAAACCGGCTCGCTGGGCGATGTGAACGGCCCGGCCACGCAGAATACGCAGACCGGGTTTGCTTACGCGGGCATCAAAGCCACGGCAGACAACTATTACCGTTACCAGGAAGGCGATGCGCGCCGTGACTGGTGCATTGCGACCTTCAACTACGGTACTGCCAGCCAGCCGGCGAACCACAAGGTTTTCCTCACCTCCGTGAACCGCAACACCGCGTATAACCGCTGGCCGGGGAAATACCGGCGCGAATATGAGATAGTGCTGCCTAAAAACAATACCGCCACGCCCACCAACTGCCCGCTGCTGCGTTTCTCCGATGTGCTGCTGATGTTCGCGGAAGCGGAAAACGAAATTTCCGGCCCGACGGCAGAAGCCATTGAAGCGGTGAATAAAGTGAGGAAAAGAGGATGGAGCAGCGGCATAAAGACCCTGACCATCACTAACGGCGGTGAAGGCTATACCACCGCTCCGGCTGTAACGTTCACGGGTGGCGGCGGCTCGGGCATTTCCGCTGCCGCAACTGTTTCGGGCGGGAAAGTGACAGGTATTGTATTCGCCAACGACGCCGTGTATGGAAAGGCTACCGGTACCGGCTACACGTCTGCCCCGATCGTTTCTTTTACCGGGGGCAACGGTTCCGGCGCTGCGGCTACAGCCACGGTCTATACTGCCGCGGATGCGGAAATACCCGCTGCTGCTGCGGCCGGTAAAGAAGTGTTCCGGAAATTCATACAGGACGAAAGGTCCCGCGAGCTGAACGGGGAAACGTTCAGGAAGGCCGACCTGATCCGCTGGGGTATTTTCGTGGAGCGGATGCACGCGCTTTCCGCCACTATCGAAAAGGATCTGGGCACCCTCACCACGCCGGCCTACCTGAATCTTTTCATAAAAGGTTTCGGACCCAATATAACGGAGAGGAATACACTATGGCCCATTCCTACCAAAGAACTGACTTTAAACAGGGCGTTGACCCAAAATCCCGGTTGGTAATGCATTAAAAATTGAACCCGATGAAATATCTACAAATGATCTGCTGCATGCTGCTGATGATGGCATGCAAAAAGGAAGTATTGCCTGAAACGCCTGATTTTAATGTGAGATCGGCTGCCGTTACTTTCCGGGCGGGGGAAGAAGGTGTGTTTGAATTTGAAGGCACGGCCGGTATTATTTCCTTTTATTCCGGCGAAGCCGGGAATGAATACGTGCCCGGCCCGCCTGATGGCGTGAACAGATCGCTGGCGGTGAAAGGCAATTCCGATTCCAGGCTAGCCCGTTTCACTTACGCATACGAAACCAAAGGCGTTTACAAGGCGTACTTCGTTGCAAAAAATGCCAGCATTTACGGCGAAAGGGAAGTAATAAAAGCAATCAACGTAACCGTTACCGAATGATGGACAGGAGAGCATTTCTGAAGAATGCAGGTATGGCCGCCGCGCTCAGCGGCAGCGGTCTTCCGCGTGTATTGGCAAAGCCCGCGGGGAATATCACCGTAGTGTATGCCGATTCGGATTTTGAGCGTGAAGCGCTGCTGAGGCCTTTCGGTTTCAAGGGCGGTTACCTCACCGAGCTGTGGCAGGTGGCATCCCGGCTGCAGGCGGCTTCAGGGAAAAGCAGGACGGGCGTGGCCACGCAAAGCGTGCTGTATGGCGACGCGGAAATGTTTGCCTCCCATACTGAAACGGAAGGCAATGCGCTGATGTACCTCGTGGCCGTGAGGGCGCTGAAGCTGATCAGGAACACGCCTTTCACCGACCCGGTGATGTTGCAGGAAACCATATTCCCGCAATTGATGGCCGAAGCGCGGCAGATCACCGGTAAAAAAGACCTGCACACCAATTTCGTGTACAATGCGCTGGTAAGTGCGGACAATGCTGCCTGGCTGCTGTATGCGGCTGAGAACGGCCTTGAAAGTTTCGACGCCATGGTGCCTGCGGCCTACAAAAAAGGGCTGACCCACCGGAACAGCAAGGTGGCGGTCACTTACCAGGTGCCCTACGGCATGCCGGTGGAAGAGCTGCAGCGGGCCGCGGCGGCAGGATATTTTGTGTTCAAGATCAAAACCGGCTACCCCGGCACGCAGGCAGAAATGCTGGAAAAGGACATGCGGCGGCTGAGCCAGGTACACCGTGTACTGAAAGACCTGCGCACGCCGCACACCGCTACCGGCAAGCTGATCTATACCCTTGATGCCAACGGGCGGTACGAAAAGAAAGAGCTTTTGCTGCGTTACCTCGATCATGCTAAAAAGACCGGCGCGCTGGAACATATCCTTTTTTACGAAGAGCCGCTGGCCGAGCAGAACGACGAAGATGTGTCCGACACCGGCATCAGGATGGCCGCGGACGAAAGCGTGCACGACGAAGCCGGCGCGCTGCGCAGGATTGAGCAGGGTTACACTGCCATGGTGCTGAAAGGCATTGCCAAAACGCTCACCTTATCCATGAAAATAGCCGCGCTGGCCGCGGAAAAGAAGATACCCTGCCTGTGCGCGGACCTGACGGTGAACCCCGTGCTCGTGGAATGGAATAAGAACATCGCCGCCCGCCTGATGCCTTTCCCCGGAATCGGGATGGGGATCATGGAAACCAACGGGGATATGAACTATCGCAACTGGAAGAATATGACGGCCTGGCATCCGCTGGCCGGCGCATCGTGGACGCAGCCGCGCGACGGGGTGTTTGAGCTTAACGAAGACTATTACCGGCAAAGCGGGGGCATCTTCCTTCCGTCCGCCCATTACGAAGAAATGTTCCACCGCCGCCTGAAATGAGATCATGCGGTCATTTAATCAGATCTATTAAAACACTTTAGCAATGAAAACATTTTTACTTTTTGCAGTAATGGCATTGGCAGTGTGCAGTCAGGTTAAATCCCAGCAAAGATTCGTTTCGTTCGACGGTGCGGTGCCGGCGAACTGGCAAACCAATTCCGCCACACCCTTGTCCGTAAGCACGCAGCACGTGAAAGCCGGCGGCGGGGCTTTGCTGTGGGAGGCCAAAAGCGGCGACTATCTCAGCGCGGCCTCGCTGGCCATTCCTTCCGCGGAGCTGAACAACGCCACCAACTCCCAGGCGCAGATATTTCTCCATGTTCCGGCCGCCACCAACGACACGCTGCTGTTCCAGTTCCTGGACGAAACCGGCGTGGTGCGGCGCGAAGGGAAGATGCTGCTCAACTTCAAAGGCTGGCGCGAATTCCACCGCTCTTATTATTATGATTACAGCGGCGGGGTAGCAGCGTCTCCCTTCAATCTCGAAGAAATGCGCATCACCTATATTCCTGTAAACCCCGCAGACAGCTGCACTATATACATAGACGAAGCGCGGCTGATCGGTAATGCCGATGTGCGCATTCCCGGCCCGCATGTATGGCCCGATTACGCAGCGTTCAGGAAACACGTTACCAACGCGCCTTACCTGAACGTGCTGCCCAACTGGAAAAGCGGGCCCGATATGCCCGTAACCACCGCCACTGCCACAGAACTGGCTGATCTTGCAGTGCTCAGAACCCGCTTTGCCCGGCCCGCCGGCGCGGATACCTTGCTTGCCGTTGCCAAAAACTTCGTGCTGGGCTGCCAGATCCACACCCATGCGGATGGCAGCCTGAACGGCAGGGGCATTTACAATATCTACCGCCCGGACTCACTGGTCATATTTTCCACTTACATCGGTTCGCTGGCCAGGGGCGCAAAAGCAGGCGACACCGATGCGGAGAACAAGCTGCTCTTATTTACAGAATACCTGCTGAGCGAAGGCCTGGCGGAAGGAGGGAGGATCGTGCTCCAGACGAATTCCTACCCCAATGCGCGCACCTTTCCCGTAGGCTTTCTCGAAGCCCTGCCCTTATATCCGCCCGGCCTTCGTGCCGAAGCGCTGGACATGCTTAAATGGAACAACGAATACAGCGTAGTGAACGGCGCAACATTCATGGAAGGATACAGCGTGGATTACCTGAATCTCCGCACCGGGTTCCTGTTCGAGCTGGCGCTTGCCAACCCGGACGACAATGCGGCGGTGAGAGATGTGAAAATGGTGAAACGTTTCCTGGAACGCAATACTGTTCCCAGCCTTGGCGGCCGAGACGGTATGAAGCCGGACGGCGTGGGATATCATCACGGCTCGCAGCATACCAGCTACATGGGCGCCTGGAGCCGGTGGATAGATATGGCCGACTCGCTCAGGGGCACGGTGTACCGGGTGAACCTTGCGGCGTATGAGAACATGAGCCTGGGTATTAAATACCTGCTGGCGGGTTCTTCCAAAGGCGTGCTTTTCGCGCACGCGGAATCAGGCAGGAACCCGTTTCCCGCTGCATTGCCGGTAAGCCTTGAGCGGTTTGAAAAGTTTGTGCGGGTGGGCGGAGACATCAAAGGGACCGGGACAGACCCGGTGATGGGCAGTTTTTATAACGCCGTTACCGGAACCAGTACTTTCCCGGCATCACCCGTATCTGCCGAGGGTTTTTATCAATACAACTACGGTGCGCTGGGCATCCGGCGGAAAAGCAATTGGGTGGCAGTGATGCGGGGTTTTACCAGCAAGATCTTCGGCGCGGAGATCTACAGCGCCGAAAACCGTTACGGCCGGTACCAGAGTTACGGTACCCTGGAAGTACTGTATGGCGGCACTTTGGAGGCCACTGGCTACATCCTTGCAGGCAAAGGCTGGGACTGGAATGTAATGCCCGGTACCACCACCGCTCACTTCCCGGACTTCGCGGGTTTGCAGCCTTTGAAAACAACGGCCATGGAATTCCAGAACAATAATTTCGCAGGCTCGCTGTCGCTGGGGCAGGAAGGGATCTTTGGCTTGAACCTGGATGAAAGGGCCAACGGGAACTATAGTCCTTCACGGCTGAAAGCAAAAAAATCCGTGTTCGCGTTCGACAGCATCCTGGTTTGCCTCGGCAGCAGCATCAATGCGCTCAATGGTTTGGGCAATGTGGCCACTAATTTTTTCCAGGCCGTCAATAAAACGAGTAATGCGGATATTTATGTGAATTCCGTTACCCCGGTTTCCAATTCAAGCTACGACCAGACGATAGACACGCAGCCGGCGGACCTCTGGCTGCTGAACGGCCAGTCTACCGGGTATTACATCCCGCAGGGCAACGGATCAGTACGCGTGGTAAGAGGAAAGCAGGTGACGCCCAAAGAGACCGTATCCAATCCCAGCCTTCCCAATTCCTACGACTCCGCCTACGCCAGCAAAGCCTGGATGAATCACGGTGTGAATCCTGTAAATGCAAAATATCATTTCGTGGTGGCGCCCGGCATTACGCCAACGGCCATGCAGGCGCTGGCCACGCAGCTTGCTGGCGGCACGCTGTACAATATCCTGAAACAAACGGACACCATGCATATCGTCCGGTACAACCCGCTCGCACTGACCGGTTACGTGTTCTTCAAAGCCAATACCGCCGTGAACACAGGGCATATCAAAAGCGTGTCTGCCGTATGTATGGCCGGTATCCGCGAAAGCGGCGATACGATCACCGTCACGGTCAATTCCCCGGATATGAATATCCAGACGGAGACCGCCTTCGACTACTATTGGCGCGCCCTTCCGCGCACGGTGAGCCTTGTGCTGAACGGCAGCTGGGACGTGGTGGAAAATCTTTCGGGCGTAACCATTACCCACCAGGCAACAACGGTCACCGCTTCTTTCTACCTGGAGCACGGCTTTTCGAAGACTATCAGGCTGAAAGTGCCGGGCACGGCCCGCAGGGCTGCAGAGCGCGCGTATGCGGATACGGCTGCGCAGAGAGCTTTACCTGGAGAAAAAAGCAGCGGAAAAAAATTCATGCTTTTTCCTAACCCGGCCGGCAAAACGATGATGGTGGATTTTATGGCAGCGGAACATGGTGCGGTGAATGTAGAAATATTCAACATGCAGGGCGCGCTGATGCAACGGCAGCAGCTAACCGTGAAGAAAGGGCCAAACCGCCACCCGGTGGATGTTTCAGGCTTTACGCCGGGCAGTTACCTTATTGTGCTCAATGGTGGCGGCTTGCAGGAAAGGGGCATATTTATAAAACAGTAAATAATCGAATGATCCCGCAAACCGGGAAGCTTTGAAAATAAAAGCATGCAAATGAATCGGAACATACAAGTCTGGCTGATGTGCGCAAGCCTCGCGGCTTTTGGAACGGCCTGCAACCAGAACGGTAAAAAGAACGGCGGAAAGGATAGTACAGCCACTGCTTCCCAGTTGCCGGAAAGCGACAACGAAGATGTTGCCCGCTATATGCAATCATTCAACGGCGTGGGGGCGCTCAGCGATTCGTCGCTGCCAACGCCGCCGCAGGAAGCGCTCAGCCATTTCAGTTGCCCGGACGACCTGGCGCTGGACCTCGTTCTGTCCGAACCGCAGGTAGTACAGCCGGTAGAGTTGAGCTTCGACCACCGCGGGCGGCTGTGGGTGGTGCAGTATCATCAATATCCTTATCCGCAGGGGCTGAAAGTAACCAGCGTGGACAATTACCTGCGCGTGAAATTCGATAAAGTGCCTGCCGCCCCGCCTGAAGGCGTAAAGGGCGCAGACAAGATCAGCATCTTTGAAGATACGGACGACGATGGCAGGTTCGACAAATCGACCGACGCCATCACGGGATTAAATATTGCCACGAGTGTATTAACGGGCCGTGGTAAGGTCTGGGTGCTGAACCCTCCGTATCTTCTTGCTTATCCTGACGCCAATCATGATGGCATGCCCGAAGGGGCGCCGCAGGTTTGCCTGGAGGGCTTTGGGCTGGAAGATACGCATGCAGTTGCCAACAGTCTCCGCTGGGGGCCCGACGGCTGGCTGTACGGCGCGCAGGGCAGCACCGCTACCGCCAACGTGAGCTCATCCGTTTCAAAGAATATAACATTCCAGGGTCAGGCCATATGGCGGTACAATACGGATACACATGTGTTTGAAGTGTTCGCCGAAGGTGGCGGGAATACCTTCAACGTGGAATTCGACAGCAAAGGCAGGGTGTTCTCTGGAGACAATGGTTACGACCGCGGCCCCAACTTCAAGCAGGGGGGGTATTACCAGAAAAGTCTCGGCAAGCACGGTCCTTACACCAACGCATACACGTTCGGCCATTTGCCCAGCATGCAGCTGACCGGCGAGCGGAAACGTTTTACGCATTCCCTCATCCGGTACGAAGAAACCGCGCTGCCCGGAAGATACCATGGAAAAATGATCGCTGTGAACCCGCTGCTGAATTTCGTGCAGCTCACCCGGATGGAACCTTCCGGCTCCACTTTCAGGAATGTGGATGAAGACAAGGTGCTTACAACAGGCGACCGCTGGTTCCGGCCGGTGAACATCAAAGCCGGGCCGGACGGGGCCGTTTACCTGGCCGATTGGTACGACAGCCGCCTTTCCCACGTGGACCCGCGGGACACCTGGCATAAATCTTCCGGAAGAGTATACTGCCTCCGGAATAAAACAGGCCAGCGCAGGTTACCCCGCTTCGACCTGGAAACTTATACGCCCGAACAGCTCATCGCATTATTAAAAAGCGGCGACAAATGGTTCCGCCAGCAGGCACAGCTGCAGTTCGCCAACCGCGGGAACAGGTCTTTCGTGCCCGCATTGCTGCCGCTGCTCCGCTCCGGCAACGGGCAAATGGCGCTGGAAGCGCTCTGGGCCATCAACGGCTGCAAGGCTTATAACGACGACGTGGCTTTGACCGCGCTTGGTCACAAAGACCCGTATGTAAGATACTGGGCCGTAAGGTTTGCAGGAGACGGGAGAATAGCGTCGCCGGGAGTTGCGGAGAAACTCGTGCGGCTGGCGCAGGCGGAGCAGCATCCAGAAGTAAGAAGCCAGCTGGCCTCCACGGCCAAACGTATGCCCGGCGAGCTTGCCGTGGCCATGATAGAAGCCATGCTGAAAAACAGGAACGATGCGGGCGATCCCGATATTCCTTTACTCACCTGGTGGGCCATGGAAGCGAAAGCGGAAACAGACCGCGAATTGATACTGGCCATGTTCCGCAACCGGCAGCTGTGGCAGGGAAAAACAGTTCAGCAAACCATCCTGCCAAGATTGATACAACGGTATGTAATGCCGGGTGGCGAAGAAAATTATACCGCCGCCGCACAACTCATCGAAATGTCGCCTTCGCCGGCCATGGCTAAGATATTGATCAGCGGGCTGAGTGAAGGGTTGAGAGGGAAGGACGTAACAGGCCTGTCTCCCGCGCTCACCAAAGCGATCAAACCATACCAGGCGGAGCTGTTCGGTGCGCCGCTTGCGCTGGAGATCAGGCAGGGCAACGCGAAAGCGGCGGAGCAGGCCATCAGGATCATCGGCGACGGGAAAGCGGAAATGCGCCACCGGCTTGCCTACATCAGGATCATGGGCGAAACCGGGAAGGAAAAAGCAGTGCCCGCTTTGCTGAAAGTGGTGGCCGGCGGAGGTTCTTCCGCAGCCCTGAAACAAACCGCCCTCCAGGCCCTGCAATATTTCAGCGCGCCGGAGATAGGCGCGAAGGTGGTGGCTGCCTATCCCCAGCTGCGGGGCGATGTAAGCGTGCGTAATGCCGCGATAGACCTAGTGTCCAGCAGAAGCCAGTGGGCCGCTTCCTTCCTGGATGCGATCGAGAAAACGAAGACCATCAGCCGGGAAGACGTCAGCGAGCAGGCCGCCCGCAAGCTCAAGCTTCTTAAGGATACGGAGATAACGGACCAGGTGAACAGGCTGTGGCCGCGGCTGAAGCTGGCCTCGAACGAGGAAAAGAATGAAAGCATCGCGCGGTATATGAAGATCATTAAATCCGGGACCGGCAATACCGGCAAGGGAAAAACGCTGTACCAGAACAATTGCGGCGCCTGCCACCGCCTGTTCGATACGGGCGGCAGCATCGGGCCCGACCTTACCGGGTACGACAGGGACAACCTGAACAGCATGCTGCTGAACATCATCGATCCCAATGCGGATATCAGGGAAGGGTACGTGATCCACCGCATAGTTACTACAGACGGGCGCACGCTGGAGGGAAAGATCGTTTCCAGGAACGGGAATGCCATCACGCTTCAGTCGCTCGGCGGGAAAGACATGGTGCTTACCGCCTCGCAGGTAAAGGAAATGAAAGCGCAGCAATCGTCCGTTATGCCGGAGCGGCTGCTGGACCGGCTGACTGACCAGGAAGTGAAGGACCTGTTTGCTTACATCATGAAAAAATAGCCGGCAGGAAGGGTTATATCCTGTAGCATACGGCGTTGATATTCATGCCGGCGCCTACCGACGCGAAAACAACGATATCTCCGGGCGAAACGCTGTGCTGGGGAATGGCTCCTTTCCGCACCATATCAAATAAAGTAGGGATGGTGGCCACAGAGCTGTTCCCCAGTTCGCGGATATTCAGGGGCATTACCTCTTCCGTTACCACAGTTTGCCCATACAGGGCATACAGGGCCTTGATGATGGCGTCGTCCATTTTTTCGTTGGCCTGGTGGATGAATATTTTCCGCACATCGGAAAGCGTTACCCCGGCGTTTTCCAGGCAGCTTTTGATGGCCAGCGGTACATATTTCAGCGCGAATTCATACACCTTCCGCCCCTGCATTTTAATGAAGCGGATGCGCTCATCGGACCCCGGGAAATTGGACTTGC
Organism: Chitinophaga sp. 22620; assembly: GCF_052044405.1. Taxonomy (NCBI): domain Bacteria; kingdom Pseudomonadati; phylum Bacteroidota; class Chitinophagia; order Chitinophagales; family Chitinophagaceae; genus Chitinophaga; species Chitinophaga sp. 22620. The sequence continues at coordinate 1,352,750 of NZ_JBQEMV010000002.1, forward strand.
CCATATTGATATACTGCAATTCGTTCAGCGCATAAGAAGCGGCGCTGCTGCCAAGGATGCCGTTATCCGCATCTTCGCGGGCTTCCGCAACACAGGCGCCCGCGCCGTCACTGAATATCATGCTGTCGCGGTCATACATATCTATCACCCGGCTCAGCATTTCCGTGCCGATCACCAGGCAGCGTTTGGCTGCTTTGGCCTTGAAATAAACGTCTGCCTGCATGAGGCCCTGCACCCAGCCGGGGCAGCCAAACAGCAGGTCGTACGGGATGCAGGAAGGATTGGCGATACCCAGCGCATGTTTTACATGAGAGGCGAGGGAAGGCACGGCGTCCATCTGGATGGTGTGCTTCATCACATTACCGAAATTATGCGCCACGATAATGTAATCGATGGTTTCAGGGTCTATGGCCGCGTCCGCGATCGCGTATTGGGCCGCAAGGCAGGCCATGTCTGAAGTGCTCATGTCTTCTGTTGCATAGCGCCGCTCCGATATGCCGGTGATCTTCCGGAATTTTTCAATGATCTCTTCAGCTGCATTGGGGATCCGCTCCTGGTCCTGGGTGTAAAAATCATTTACGGCAAATTCCCGGTTGTATTTGATGACCGGTGGAATGAAACTACCCGTGCCCGTTATAACAGTCGATGTGCTCATTGCAATAGTTTTAGTTGTAAAAGGTCCCCCCGGCTTTATCGTATGAAGGGATCCTTAACAAGCTCGTTGCTACAAAAATCCTGCAAAAAATTCAACTGATGGAAGTTTACGGGGGTAAAATAATAATAAAACGGCGTTTTACCGCGATTTTGATCAGAAAATCGGCCATTCGGCCAGTCTGAAGCAAACCCGGAAGGCGCTGTTGAGATGTATGAATGAGGATCAATCTTCCCACTTGTAGCCGGTGCCGTACACATTTTTCAGGTAGTTGCCATAGCCGGCGTCCGTGAGTTTTTTCCTGAGGTTCTTGATATGCGTGTACACGAAGGAATGACCGTCCAGCATATCCGCGATATCGCCTGAAAGATGCTCTGCCAGGGCGCTTTTGGAGACCACCCTGTTTTTGTTGCCTAAAAAATAGAGCAGCAGCTCGAATTCTTTCCTGGTAAGCGGGATATCTTTTTGATGCACCTGCACTTTTTTAGACAGGAGGTCTATGCTCAGCTCATGCTGCGTGATCACATCCGAGTTTGAAAAGTTCTTCCTGCGTATCACCGAATGAATGCGCGCGGCCAGTTCAGACAGGTGGAAGGGTTTGGCAATGTAATCGTCCGCCCCTTTTTTTAATCCCTTTACTTTATCCTCCAGCGCATTGCGGGCTGAAATAATGATGATGCCGTCCTGCCGGTTCAGCCGTTTGAACGCTTCCAGCACGCGTAGGCCATCCCCGCCGGGCAACATGATGTCCAGCAGTATACAATCGTACTCATACTGTTCTATTTTTTCCAGCGCCTCGGCAAAAGTACCGGCCGTTTCGCAGGTGTAATCGGCGAGGTACCCTGTTATGCTGGATGCGAGGTCTGCCTCATCTTCAATCACCAGGAGCTTCATGCGGCAAATTATCCCCCAATTTAGAATAAATCCGTAACAGTACATTTCATGAACGGACCGGGTACACCGGAGGAACCGTCTTATACGTGTTCTGTTTTCCTGCGCTTCCCCAGCTGGGCAACGCCCATGAGCAGCCAGGCGCAGGCCCAGAAGCCCGCCATCATGGCCGCGCCGTTCAGCAAAGCTTTGGGATAGCCCAGCAGAGAGGCGTCTGCAAAAGGGTAGGGGTAATGGCCGGTGAACAGGCCCAGCGTGATCACGTAGACTATGTAAACAAGCGGGTAGAGCAGCCAGGGGTTAAACTCTTTCATTTTCATATCGTGCTTCGGCAAAAAAAGTATCCAGAAGAAAAGGAACATGACCGGCAGCACGGAATGCAGCAGCTCGTCGATCACCAGCTGCAGGCCTTTCGGCTCCCAGGTAAAACGGAGGATCAGGTTATATATCACGCCAACGATAATAATGAACACCGTGATGGCAAAAACGGAAGATGGTTTGCGGAGCAGCTGGCTGAAGCGGCCTTTGCCCTCCCGCCAGAACGAAGTATAACATAGCGCTGCAAGCGTGTTGGTGGTGATGGTGAAATAACCAATGAACCGGAGCAATTGTTCCGGCACGGACACCGTTCTGATGGTGAACGTAAGGTATAACTGGCCCAAAACGGCCAGCCAGCCCAGCAAAGCGCCAGCTGCTGCGTATGTTTTCAGGGATCTGGAAGGTGTTTTCATGAGCATCTTGCCGGGTGAATGATAGTATGCCCATTTAAGTTACATACTTTTTGGATGGCTTTTGATTGTTTTGTCAATACCGGCGCACAGGGAATAATTTTTCCCTGCCTGAATAATTATTCCGTTATTGAATGAACCGGCCGCGGTGCTGATTTTTGTGTTCCATAAAAACGGAACCGACATGAAAAATACATATCCCGCCCGGCCCTGGAACATCGCTGAGATCATGCTGCTGATGCTGTGGGCGGGCATCGCTTTCCTTACCTGGAGCTTTATGCATAAGGCGGATCACTTCCTGGAAATGACGCCGGAAGCGCTGGGCAAATACTTTAACCTCCGGTGGATATTGATACTGCACATTACCGCGGGCGGCGGAGCTTTGATAATGGGACCTTTCCAGTTCTGGGAGCGGCTGAGGAGTAAGAACCCGCGCCTGCACAGGATCGTAGGGGTGTTGTACCTGCTGGCCATTGCCGCCAGCGGCCTCTGTGCGCTTATTCTTGCGTTCACCACGGCCAAAAGCGTCAACTGGCCTTATGCCTTTTCGGCGCAGGTATGGGTGAGCGTATGGCTTACATCTACTTTCATTGCCTACCGCGCCGCCATCAGCCGGAAATTCAAGCTGCATAAGGAATGGATGACCCGCAGCTACATCGTTACCCTGGCCTTCGTGGTATCAGGCAGCCTGCTGAAGCTGCCGGCCGTGCAGCGCCTGGGCGATTTTGCGGACACCTCCCCGACCTTTTTCTGGCTGGGCTGGGCGGTACCGCTTTACATTTATGAAATGGTACTGGCTTACCGCCGTAAAGCCTGAATAGCGGGAGTATCACAGCTTGCGGTAATGCAGCCAGATCACGCCGCAGGCGTAAATGTGAGAGTTGACCAGCTTCAGCTCCTGCAGGGTATTCTGCTGGAAAAGGGGAATGCCCTTGTTGATAGCCACCGGGTTCACGAACAGCCAGTATTCGTCTATCAGGTTGTGCTCTATCAGCACCTGTGACGCGCCCGGGCTGCCGAAGATCAGGATGTTCCTGCCCGGTTCTTCCTTCAGCGCCCTGATCTGCTCAGGCACATTTTCACTGATCACCCTGGTTTTGGGATCGTTGCTTTTCATCGTCCTGGAGAGCACTACTTTGTTGACGCTCCGGTACCATGCGGCATGCTGCCTGTCGTGTTTGCCCGCATTGGGCTTCTGGTCGGCGGTGGGCCAGTAGCTGTCCATTATTTCAAATGTTTTCCGGCCGTACAGGGCTGTATCCGCTTCTTCGGTCTTGTCGCCCACGAAGCCGAACAATTCGTCGTCGAACTTTATCCAGTCTATTTCCCCTTTGGGGCCGGCCACATAGCCGTCCAGCGAAACGTGCATGGAGAGTGTGATGATCCTTGCCATGATCTTGTTTTTTATTGTACTGTAAATGTCCGGCAATATGCGGAAAAGCAGCGGGGGGAATAACGACATTTCAACGGGGCGATGCCGACAGGCCCCGCGCTAACCCGGAGGTAACCGGTAACCTTACGGAAAGTAGCGCAGGGAAGGGCCGCGGTTGTTTTAACTTTATGCCTTGATTATACTACTACCAATGTAAACAGTATAAACAGTTGTAGGTAAACTGACAAGCCGCTGGTCCCAGCGGCTTTTTTGTGCTTCAACAACGCTTTACTCATGACCAGCATCGAACATGAATGGATCGGCATAGGCGAAAAGTAAAAGGCCGCCATTCCATGAACAGCGGCCCTTTTATTATTGCATATTAACCTCTATTTCGCCAGCACCCCATTCAGCAGCAGGCCATCGCCTGCAGGCATATCCAGCTGGAGTAGTTTGCTCACCAGCGGCGCAATGTCTACCAGCCCCATCTGCGGTATCACGCCGCCTTTCCTGATGCCGTTGCCGAAGGCGACGAACCCGGTCTGTATCTCCTTAAAATCAGGATAAAAACCATGTGTGCCGCCTTTGGCTCCGCGGATGAATTCGCCGGTGGAGGCAGGCGTGAAAGCATAACCCTGCTGCGCGGCCAGCCCCAAGGCGGCGGTAGGGTCGGCGCCGATGGCGTCCAGCTCTTCGCGGGATTTGATGATGAAGGTCTGCTGTTGCTGTACCGGCAGGCTTTTCAGGAGCTGCATCACTTTATCCCTGGTCTGTTTATCGTTCCTGTCTTTCAGCTGCAAAAAACAACCGCCGCCCGCGGTGTGGAAATAGGCTTTCCAGTTCCCGGGTTGCTGCGGGTCGTACAGGCCTGCTTTGGCCAGCAGCACGTTAGGCGCCACTACGGCATGGATGTCCACAAAACCATGGTCGCCGGTTACGATAACGGTGGTGTTTTTGGTGATGCCCGCCATGTCTATCGCTTCGCGGATGCTTTTCACGGCACGGTCCGCACTGGCCACTGCGGCCCTTACCTTGTCGCCGTCGCGGCCCTGTTCATGCTCGAAGTGGTCTACCATCACGAGGTGTACGGCGGTGAATGCAGGTTTGTATTTGCGGATGAGGTAGCAGGCTGTGCGGGCGAGGTTATCGTCCAGGCCGAGGTAATCGCCGCTGAAGTCGACGTCTTCCAGCTTGCCCAGGGCATTGTTTTCCAGCTCTTCATACAGGCCGGCGGGAGTGGTGTTCTCTTTTAATGCTTTGAGCGTGATGCGGCTTTTTTTATCGGAGAGGTACCAATATTCCGGGAAGTTCCAGGTGGCGGGGGAGTTGAAGGAAACCGGCCAGTATACGGATGCGGTTTTTAATCCTTTCGCTTTTGCCGCGCTGAAGAGGGTGGGCGTTTTGATGGTGTTGTAATCCCATATCCATTTGCCGGTAGCGCCCAGCGGTTCGGAAGGTGTATTGTAATAAACGCCGTGCCTGAGCGGTTTCACACCGGTGATCATGGTGGTATGGGAAGGGTAGGTAACGGTCGGGAAAACGCCGTCCACCCCGTCTGCATACACGCCTTCCTGCATGGCCTGCCGGAGGTTCACCATGTTCCAGGTCGGGTCTTTGTAAAATTCGGGCCTCAAACCATCGATGCTGATCAGAACGACATGCTGATCCTGGCCATAGGTAACGGTTTCCAGGGAAAGCACGGCTAAAAGTGCAAATATTATCTTCTTCATTTGGATCTGTTATAGGGTATAAACATCTAAAATAACATTTACACTTTGTAATTAATAATGTTACGAAATCTTTAATTAAGGTTTAAAAAACTTTAATTCGAGGTGCCTTCCGGGGATACCGCAGCTGCTGGTTCTAACTCCGGAACCCGGCTGACAGGGCCTGTTTGGCCGGCCTTATTTTGAATAATAGGCTTTCAGGTATTTCCCCGTCACGCTATGCTCCGCCCGCACCAGTTCTTTCAACGTGCCTTCAAACACCACCTTCCCGCCTTTGTTCCCCGCGCCCGGCCCGATGTCTATCACCCAGTCCGCCTGGCTGATCACTTCCACGTTATGCTCGATGATGATGACGGTATTGCCTTTGTCTGCCATTTCCTGGAAGATCTTCATCAGCTGCGCCGTGTCTGAAGGGTGAAGGCCGGTGGTAGGTTCGTCGAAGACGAAGAGCTGCCCTTCTTCTTCCATTTCCGTGGCCAGCTTGAGCCGCTGCCGTTCGCCGCCGGAAAAGGTATTGAGCGACTGCCCCAGCGTAAGATACCCCAGCCCGAGCCTGTCCACTTTCTCCAGCGTGCCCTGCACGGAATGGCCCTTGAAGAAGGTGATGGCTTCTTCCACGGTCATGGCCAGCACTTCGGCGATATTTTTATGATGCCATTTGTGACGCAGCGCCTGCGGGTTGTAACCGCTGCCGTTGCAAGCGTCGCAAAGCTCTTCCACGTCGTCCATGAACGCAAGGTCGAGGATGATGACGCCAAGGCCTTTGCATTCCGGGCATGCGCCTTCGCTGTTGGCGCTAAACAGGCCGGCGCTGGTTTTACCGGTTTTGGCGAACAGGCCCCTGATGTAGTCGAACACGCCGGTGTAGGAGGCGATGTGTGCGCGGCGTGAACCGCGCAGCGGCGACTGGTCTATCAGCCTTGCGTCAGGATGCTGCTCGGGCAGCACCTGGTTGATGAGCGTGCTTTTGCCGGAACCGGCCACGCCGGTAACAACGTTCAGCACGCCCTTGGGAATATGCAGGGTTACGTCCTTCACATTATGCAGCGTGGCGTGGGATATCGTAAAATGCCCGGTCGCTTGGCGGGGATGTTCGTTCAGGATGTGCTGCTGCCGGAAATAGGCGCCGGTAAGCCCTTTGGAACGTTTCAGGCCGTTGAACCCACCCTGGTAGACTATTTCCCCGCCATGAATTCCCGCCTTCGGGCCCATATCCACCACGTGATCCGCAATGGCAATGATGTCCGGGTCGTGCTCCACGATGAGGATGGTATTGCCTTTGTCGCGCAGCTGCTCCACCTGGCGGTTCAGGCGCTGCACGTCGGCGGGGTGGAGGCCGGTGCTGGGCTCGTCGAAGATGTAGATGAGGCCGGTGAGGCTGCTGCCCAGGTGCTTCACCATTTTGATGCGCTGGCTTTCGCCGCCCGAAAGGGTGGAGGTGGTACGGTCTAGGCTCAGGTAGGAAAGGCCGATGTCCGCCAGGTGCTGCAATCTTTTGATCAGCTCGGCCACAACGGTCTGGACGTTTTTTATTTTGATCTGTTCAAGAAAGCTGATCAGCTCGTTCACCTGCATGGCGGCGCAATCCGCAATATTCTTCCCTTTGATCTTACTCGCCAGCACTTGTTGATTGAGCCGCGCGCCGTGGCAAACGGGGCAATCGTCCAGCCTCATCACCTGGTACATTTCCTCACGGTTACGGGTAAACGATCTTGATTCTCTTTTCAGGAAGGTCCGCGTAATACGGGGGATCACGCCTTCGTACAGCTGCGTTTTGCCCCAGCCCGGCAAGGGTTGCGGCGGCTTATGCTCCGGGGCGTTCAGCAGCAGCTCCCATTCTTCGGGTGTGTAATCGCGCAGTTTTTTATCGTTGTCGAAGTAGCCGGACAGGGTGTACCGCGCCCAGCGGTAACTCCCCGGCTGAAAAGTAGGGAAGTTGATGGCGCCTTCGTTCAGCGATTTGTTTTTATCGATCAGTTTATTGATGTGGATGGTGTTCACCTTCCCGAGCCCTTCGCAATTAGGGCACATGCCGGCGGGATTGTTGAAGGAAAAAGCGTTGGAATAGCCCGCGAAAGGCTGCCCGGCGCGGGAGAAGAGCAGGCGCAGCAGCGTAAAGGTGTCTGTGGCAGTGCCTACGGTGGAACGGGCGTTGCCGCCTATTCTTTTCTGGTTGATGACGATCGCCACGTTCAGGTGTTCTATTTTGTCCACATCCGGCTGCCCGTAATGTTGCAGCCGGTGGCGCGCGAAGCTGTCGTATGTTTCATTCAGCTGCCGCTGCGCTTCGGCGCCAATGGTCTCGAACACGAGCGACGATTTGCCGGAACCGGAAACGCCGGTGAATACGGTGATCTTGTTCTTGGGCAGGCTCAGGGAGATATTCTTCAGGTTGTTCTGCCTGGCGTTCACAATGGAAATAGGTTGCATGGTTCAGTTAAATGGTCTGCATTGCCTTCACAAAAAATAAGCCTGAACTAACAGCCGTAAAAATAAAAGAGCTGCCACAAGGACAGCTCTTTTACAGGAGACAGGCGTTGCCGCTGTTATTCCCGGATCAGTTTGAGTATGAATTTTTCCCCTCCGCCTTCTATTGTTACGATATAAAGGCCTTTGCCGAAGTTGGATATATCCAGCACATGCGTGCTGCCGCGTATACCGGGGTCGGTTTTCACCAGCCTGCCGCTCAGGTCTGAAACATTGATGCGGTATGCCGTTCCGGGTTTGCCGTTCCAGCTCAGCCGCGCGATGCCGGATGTTGGGTTCGGGTAGATGCGCAGGTCTTCCGGCTGCTGCGTTTTCCGCACCGGCTGCACGGGCGCTGCCATGCGCATGAGCGGGGAAGACGGCGGTGTAACCATCCACAGCCATCGGTTATTGCTGCTGTCGGAGCCTGCGAGGCTGAAGCAACTGTCCCAGGTAACGGCGTTATATCCGCCGCCGGTTTGCATGGTCAGGCGTTTATCGCCGTTGAGGGCATTGTACAGGTCGGTGGAAGCCCATGGCGGCGTTGTGCCGTGCGTGTCGCTGGCGCCATGCCATACCCAGTGGCGTCTGCCGTTGCTGTAAGCCGTAATCTGGGGATATACGGTGCTCCAGGTGGTGGATGCGCTGATGGTGGTGGAGAATATGTGCCGGTAAGGACTGTTGTGATTCTGTGTATTGATAAGGTAAGCCCACATCCTGCTCGCGCCGTGGCCGATGCCCGCAATATGGAAACGGTCGTGGCTGGCGGTATCCAGCGGTTCGATGTGCTGGAGGAAATACGCAATGTCTGAAGCGTAGCCCGGTACGTAAAAGCTGGCGTTATAGGGCACGGTCAGTATTTCCCAGGCAATGGTATCGTTGGGCCCGCGCAACGTACGGCCATTCCAGTTAATGCCCGCGTCCGCCAGCAGTTTGGCGGGGGAGTTCAGCTGGTAATTGGTGCTGTCCGTCGATTCGTCGTTGGTGAATACCACGAGCACATGCCGCTCGCCGCAGCCTCCTGCTCTGAAGTAGCCATGGGAGCGGTTGTTGAACTGCCAGTTGACCTGTGTGCCGGCCACATAATTGGCGGGGCCGCCGGTAACCGGGCAGGGATCGGGATCTACCGGGACGGAATCCGGACGTGTCACCATCCAGAGCCAGCGGTTAGTAAGGGTGTCTGTTCCGGCCAGGGACAGGCAGGCATCCCAGGTTTCACCGCCGTGGCCGGCATCCGGCTGCAGGGTAAAGTGTTTCGGTCCGGTAATGGCGTCGTATAGCCACACCGAATAGTCCACCCGTGTGTCGCCGGAATCTTCTTCGCCTACCCATACCCAGTTGCGTTTACCGGCGGAGGCAGGGCCAACCACCGACGGGCTTTGCTGCGTGCCGGCAATGCTGATGGTGGTGGAGAAGATACCGCGGTAGGGATTGTAGTCGCCCTGCGAGTTGGCGAGGTAAGCCCATAGCCGTCCCACGCCGAAGCTCAGCCCTTCGATATGAAAGCGCCAGTGTTCGCTGGTGTCTATCGGCGCAATGTGCGAGAAAAAATAATTGATATCGGAAACATAGGCGCCCATCCACATGTTGGAGGTATTGGGAATGGTGAACACCTCCCAGACGATGGTATCCCCGGGAGCGCGCACGGTGCGGCCGTCCCAGTTCTGGCCGTTGTCTTTCAGGAATTTCTGCGGCGATTGCGAATCGTAGTTCACGCAGCTTGTTTCGCCGATACCGGTAAAGGAAATAAGAATGTGCCGCTCTCCGTTGCCTGCGGCTTTGAAGTAGCCGTGGTCGCGGCCGTTGAAGTTCCAGCACACCTGCGTGCCGGGCTGGTAGCCCGCAGGCTGCGCCCAGGCAATGGTACAGAGAAGCAACAGGGGAATGAACAGGGTAAATTTTTTCATGGTAAAACAGGGTTTATGGGGAATTAAAAAATTGCATGTCCGTCATGAGGCAATAACTGCGTTATCAAGATAGGCAGCTGTACTGCAGTCTTATGTCAGTGGCCGCTTCTTCGATATAAAACATGTACCAGGGCCATTGGGCAGGCAGCCTGGCTGCTGCGCAGGATAAGCTTTGGGAGGAAGTACCTGTAAAAAAAACTGGCTGCTAAAAAGCAGCCAGCGATTTAATTAACCTATATGAATTATGCAACGGTGGTTAGAAAGAGTACCGCAACCCTGTCTGCATCTGCCAGCGGGAGGCCACAGGGTCCACGGAATAAGGTTGCCCCGGCTCCACGAACTGGTACAGCGGGTAGCCGCCTGAAGTCCTGGACGGAATGTAAGGCTGCAGGCCAACGCTCGCGGTGGAGTTGTAAGTGTTGGGTGCAAAGTATGCGATCCCCCAGTTCTTCGAAACCAGGTTGGTGAGATTGATGATGTCGAGCGAAAACGTAAGGGTATGCTCACGGGCGCCTTCGCGTTTTTTACCAAAATGGAAATCCTGCGCGAAATGGAAATCGGCGTTGTTGTTCCAGGGCGTTCTGCCCGTATTCCGCTCTGTAAAATTCCCCCTGCGGCCGCGAAGGTATTTATCGCCGTCAATAAAACGGTCGAAAGCGGCGGCCTGCTCCTGCGGGGAAACCAGCACGGTTTGGCCGTCTTCAGCCAGTATGGGCGCAAAGAACCGGATGGATTCGCCCACGGCGGGGATGTAGGCCAGCCCTATCTGCTGCGGCGTATTCTGCGGGGTGAAGTTCACAAACCCGTAGGTAAAGGGGCTGCCGCTCTGGGCAGTTACCAGCAGGGAAAAATGGCTGGTGAACTGTTCGTTCCATTTTTTGCTGTACGAAACGGTGGCCACAATACGGTGCCGTATGTCGAAGTTGGAATAAGCCAGGTCCGGGTTATTCGGGTTCAGCGCCTGGTTCAGCTGCCAGTTGGATTCCATGGAGTTGCGGATGCCGTTGGAGATGTCTTTGGACATACCGTAGGTATACGCGGCGGAGAAGCCGAACCCGCCTGCAAACTGGTTGCTCACCTGCCCGGTGATGCTGTAGCGGTATCCCTTGGTAGTGTTGCTCAGCTCGTAGGCATTGGCCAGCCGCGAGTCTACGCTGCCGGAAAAGACCGGCTGCCTGCGCAGGCCGGAAGCCGTGTCGTATGCGTAATACACGGGGATGTCTTTGAGGTTCACCTGGCGGAACATCACGTCTTTGATCGTTTTGGTATACATGCCTTCCAGCGTGTATTTGAAGCCGCGTTTATCCGTATAGTCCAGTGCGATGCTGCCGCGCAATACGCTGGGCATTACAAATTCATTGTCGATCACATCTATCTGCGTGGTGCCCGCATTGCGGTCGTTCACCACCTTTCCCTGCTCGTACGCAAAACCCGCGATGCCCTGGTAAGGATTGCCCGGCGAGGGTTTCAGGGGATCGGTGCCGGGCCTGAAAGGGCTGGGAGGGCTTCCGTCCGTCCGCATATCGATGGTGCCGTACGAATTGCCGTCGTTGTAAAAGGCGTAGCCCAGCCAGGCCAGCGGTATCCTGCCGGTGAAGATGCCGGCCCCGCCGCGGAGCACCACGGAACGGTCTTCCGTGAGCTCTGCGCGGAAACCAAGGCGGGGGCTCATCAATGGCTTTTCAAGATAGTTGTTCACGATCCTGCTGAGCGGGGTATAGGTATAGGTATTCCCGAAATCCGGGTCTGCTATGGCGTTTTTTGTGCGGTCGCTCAGCGTTTGTTTGCCGGGCAGCACGGTGTAATCGGCGCGCAGGCCGGGCGTTACGCGGAAGCGGTCTGAAATGCGGATCTCATCCTGGATATAAAGGCTGAGGAAATAGATGTTGAATTTGGCGGAAGGATTGGCCAGCAGGTAGTCTCGGCTGTTGTTGTAATAATGGAAGTTGCCCTGCACGCGCTGGGGTTTGTTGGCAAGGTAGTCTTCTATGCTCTGGTAGGTCACCCTGCCGTTCCAGCTGTTCACAAAGCCGTAATCGATGCCGTAGAATTCGTTGTGGGTGCCGATGGTGAGCGTATGTTTGCCGGTGCTCAGCGTTACGTTGTCGGTGAATTCGAAGGTGCGCTGCTTCAGGTTGAATACCGATGCTTCACGGTCTGTTCCGAAGAAGATGGTGGAGCCGGGCGTTCTGCCCACGATCTGCACCTGCGGGAAAGCGGGATCGTTTTCGGGCGTGCGGTAATCGTGAATGCTGGTATAACCGAGCAGCAGACTGTTGCTGAAGCGGTTGGAGAAGCGGGTTTTCAGTTCGGCTACGGTAGACGACTGGTTGTTGGTCTGCTTGTACGCGATGCCGCCGAAACGGAAGCTGAGCTGGTCGCGGTCCATATGCACGGCGTCGGAGAGGATGGTGTTGTTGCGCAGCACCAGCTGGTTGCTGCCATTGATGTTCCAGTCTATACGGTTAAAGAACTTGCGCGAGCCGGAGCTGGCATTAAAAATATCTTCCGTTCCGGGGTCGAAGCCGTAGTGGTCGATACTGTGCTGCCGGATGGCCGTGGCGTCGTTTTTGCTGAGAACGCCTTTAGAGGCATTGCTGCCCGCAACCTGCTGCACGGCGTCCTGCCGGTCGGTGATCTCCAGGTTGGTAAAGAAGAACAGCTTGTTTTTGATCAGGGGAAGGCCGACCCTGAAGCCTGTTTGCAGGTCATGGAAGGAAGAAGGCATTTTTTTCTCCAGCTCGTTGCCCGTTCTGTCCGGCCCTGCCATTGAGCCGTTGCGGCCGTAGGCGTAAATGGAGCCATGCACTTCGTTGGTGCCCGAGCGGGTTACGGCGTTGATGCTGCCGCCGGTGAAGTTGCCGATCTTTACATCGTACGGCGCAAGGTATACCTGCATGTCTTCAATGGCGTCCAGCGAAACGGGGTTGGTGCGGGTGCTGCTGCCGGGCATGTTGGAAGTGCCGGTTTGCCCGCCGGTGCTGGGACTGAAACCAATGGCGTCGTTGTTGATGGCGCCGTCTATGGTGACGTTGTTGTACCGGAAGTTCGCCCCGCCGAAACTATTGTCTTTCGATCCCTGCGGCACCAGCCGCGAGATGTCGGTAAGGCTGCGGCTGATGGTAGGTACGTTCTGTATCTGTTGCTGCCGGATGCTCATGCCCGCGCCGTATGTGTTGGCAGTGGGTTTCCGGCTGCCTTTCACCACTAATTCTTTCAGCGCGGCGGCATTATCTTCCAGCCGCACTTCCAGTACCAATGGTTCGCCCAGGGCTATTTTGGGAATGGTGCGTGTTTCTTTTTTCATGCCTATGAACGCGATCTCTACGAGGTAAGGCCCGCCGATGCGCATGCCGGTGAAAAGGAAACGCCCGTCGTTAAAGGTGACCATGCCGTAACGGGTACCGGAGGGTATATGCGTGGCCGTTACAGATGCGCCGGGGAGAGCTTCGCCGGTGGAGTTGAACACCCTTCCCTGGAGGCCGCCGCTGGTTTCCTGGGCCGCGCCCCGCAGCCATGCGCCGAGGCAGAGGATGATGATCAGTAAATATTTTTTCATCGGTATTGTGTTTGTCTTTCGTTTATCATATTGATCAGGTGCCTGCTTTTATCACTCTGTCCACGATGTGCAGCACGCCGTTGTCCGTCAGGATGTCGCGCTGGATGATGCGCGGCACATGCAGGTTGAAGGGCGTGAGGAAGGTGAGGCCTCCTGCCTGTATAAAATACCCCATGGTATTGGTGTTTAGCGCATAGAGGGCCGGGCGCCGGTTACCTGTTAATTCCACGCCGTTCAGCCAGTCGGATACGAACCAGCGGCCGCCTATCAGGTAAAAGCCCAGCAGTTTGCGCAGATATACCGGGTCTTCCTGCATGAGTTCTTCCGGGGTATCGTAACCTTCCTCCCTGAACGCATCGTCCGTCGGCGCCAGGAAGGTGAGGCCGCGCTCAAGACCGTTGCCTTTCCACCGGAGGGTATCAGGTTCGCGCAGCAGCGCTTCCCAGCCTTGTGTGTGGCGCACGAGATATGCGATGAAGGTGAGGTCGGGGTGTTGTTGTAACGCGTCGTACGTATCCGTGCCGGGTAAAAGGGACATGCCGTTTATTTTGTGGAGCACGCCGTCTCCCAGCTCTACGTCGGCTGTGGTGACGGCGATGCCGTTCAGGAATATACCATGGAAGTTGCGGCTCACTTTGGGCCGGCGGCCAGGTTCCAGCGAAAAGGCATCCTGCGTGTAATTGCCTACCAGTGTGGAAGAGCTGAGCCTTCCGTTGAGGATATGATACCGGAGTATCTTCGCCAGTGCTGCCGCATCATAGTTGCTGATGGCCTGTTCGGTAAAGCCGGCGCGGATCATGGCGCTGTCTACCGGTACAAAAAAGGTAAAGGGGCCGCCGGATTGCAGCTGTACGTCTTTGTCGAGGCCCGCTTTTTTTAATGCCTTTCCGAACAGCGAAAGGTCGGGCTGTGTGGCAAGGTATTCCTGCATAACGGGCTGCGCCCGGTTAGAGGGCGGTTCCGTTTCACGGGTGCAGGCGGCTGCGCAGAAAAGCAGCAGGCACAGTGTCAGTATATGTTTATGTATGGTCATGTCTGATCTTTTTATATGGGTCAGGGGATCAATACGCCGTTTATTTTATGCATCACGCCGTTGCCGGCCGGTATATTGGAACTGAGATCGAAACGGAGGTACGGGAATGGCGGAATACCCGCGGCCATACCGTTGTTGCCCGTGCCGGTGAATTGGATGCTGTTGAACTGGCCGGCGCTGCCCCCGATCGTCACCTTGCCACCGTTCTGCATCGTGATGCCGGAAGGGTCGGCTGCCGCCGCGCGGAAAAGATCGCTGGTGAAATACCGTCCTTTGATGATATGATAACGCAGCAGCGTTTTCAATTCTTCGGGCGTTGCCTGTGATATTCGCTCCATGGAGGCCAGCACGGTGCCTGAAGACATGCAGGCCGAATTTACTGGTGGCAGCAGGGTAAACGCGTCTTTTGCTCCGTCCAGCGAATCCGCCAGCCCGCTGTGTTTCATGGCGGCTGAAAAGAGGGCGAGCGAGGTGTCGCTGCGCGCCGCAGTGATCAGCGAAGGGAAATTCTCTATGTTCGGCAGCTCGGACAATACCTGTATCAAGCCATTGGAGGCGGGGTTGTCCAGGCTCTTCAGGCGGATGCCGTTTACGGTCACAACGGTATCCCCGTTCTCTACGTATTTGCTGATATACACGTTGGTTCCGCGGTGCGTGAGGTACGCTTTGTTTTCCTGCAGGGGCAGCGCCTTTATGGCCAGTGTGCCGGAGAGGATGCTGTATTGCATCAGCTGCCTGGCCTTATGGTAGGTCATGAAATTGGCAAAGTATGAAGGATGGCTGGACGTCAGGTTGAACAGCGCGAAGGCGTCGTTATGCGGCGCCAGGAAGGTGTAAGGGCCTTGCTGCAAAAGGGAGTCCTGCATGTCCGCATAACGCAGGGCAGTCCATAATACTTCGAAAGTGAAATTGTCCTGCAGCACATAGGGAATGCGGCTGGTGTAGCCGGGTTCCGGCTCTGGTTTACGGTTCTTGTCTTTATTGCAGCCGCAGGCCAGCAGGCAGATGCCTGCGAAGTACAGCAGTGTTGATCTGATCTTCATCCTGTAGAGTTTAACGCGGTTTAAAAAGTTGATCTGTTTTGTACACCGCCCCGTTCACCGCGATGCCTTTGTTGCCGGGCTGGCGGATAATGTTGGCCACTGCGCCCGGATTGTACCGTACCTGCACGCCGCCGTTCGCCTGCAGGAATTGCAGCTTGTGGGGAGAGCCGATATAGGTGGGCGGGCCCCAATAGCTGACCGGCCGCTTGTAGGTGTTTAGAAGGCTGTTATTGAAAGTGGAGCTGGCCAGGTCGTTGTACAGCACAGGGATCCTTGCCGTCGTCCCGGTGAGCAGCTCTTCGTTGTGCAAAATGTGCCGCTTCAGGATGGAGTCCAGCGGCGACCATTTGATGGTCATGAGGTAGGTGTTCCAATCAATATTTAGTTCCGTGGGCGCGCTGAGCGCAAAGTTGCGGATGTCTTCTTCCGTGCCGAGCCCCGCGGCCCTGAATGCGGCGTTGGTGGGCGCGAGGATGGTCGGCTTTGCCAGCCTGGGCCGGCCGTATTCATCTAAATAGTTGTCCAGGAAAAATGTATCGGAGCCGGTGTATAGATCGTAGGAGTCCCACATAACCGCCGGGTCGCGGAAGATGCTGTCCCGGAGGTTGAGCGCAAAGCGGTACAGGCTTAGCTCGGGATCTTCGTCCACAATGTTGAGCATCGTACGCGCGGGCGGCGGCTGCACGAGGCTGTCTACCGCGTAGATGTACCCGTTCGCCGCTTTGATGGCGGAGGGCAGCGGGCATACGGCATAGTCGTTCAGGTAAAGCTTGCTGTTACCCGAAACGTACAGCAGCGGCGAGCTGAGCTGCCGGTAATGTTCGCGGAAAGGAATAGTGTCCTGCCGGAATGTGGGCGTAATGAGGGTGAAGGCTGCGCTGAGGATGGCATTATCGTCCAGCGCGCCGGACAGTATGTGATACCTGATCAGCCTGCTCAGCGAATCCAGAGGCAGACTGCTGATCTTCCCGGCGGTAAGCCCTGCGGCGATCATGCCGGCGTCTTTCACGGCAAAGATCGTGTAGCCCTTGTTGTGATCCATTTCCTTGTCTATACCCAGCCGTTTATAGGCCTGGTTGTACAGCGCCAGCCCCGGCTGCTGCGCCAGCACTTCGTGTATGTCCGTGCCGGAGTGGGGCTTGGGAAGGGATACCTGCATGTCCGAATCGGAAGGCTTCAGGCAGGATGTTGTGCCCAGCAGGCCCGTCATCAATATGATAAAAGATGTTGTTCTCATAAGGTTTAATTTATTCTTGCACTGTCAGGATAAACGAGCACGCCGCTCACGCCATGCACCACGCCGTTCAGCGCGGGATAGTCCGTGTCGCTGTTTTTTACAGGCTCCCCGTACTCCCACCAGCCCAGCTGTTGCAGCTCTTTGTAGTTGTAGGGAAATACCCTGAACCCTTCGAAGGTGTATTCCAGCACGGCATCGGGTTGCAGGAACACCGGCGGCATCACGCCCGAGCCGTATTGGGAAATAGGCGCGTCCGAAAGATCGGACCAGAAGAACCTTCTCGGGCTGAGCGTGTAGTTGTTGAACAGCAGCTTTTTATAAGCAGTGGTGTCGATGTTTTCGAGCGCGGCATCGTCAATGCCATAACGGTCATACACTTCGTTGGGCAGCGCCAGCACCACGAAGGGGCCCGGGCCGGCAAGCCTGTCCAGCAGGCCGAACTTTTTCAGCGAGGCAGTGAAGCGGCTGTACCGCGGCGCATTCTCCAGCCATTGTTTCACAGTGGGGGCGGGGTAGCGCAACACTCTCTCCATGGCATGTATCACGCCATTGGCCGCCAGGATGTCCATTTTTTTTACGTTGAGGCCGTTGAAATGGATGGTTAGCGGATCCCAGGAATTGGGCGCCATGGGCACGGAGGCATACAGCACGGTGCCTTCAAGCGAAGTAAACGGAAAGTCGATGGTTTGCGGCAGGCTTGAAAAAGGGTAGTTCCCTTTGATGATATGATAACCGATGAGCTGCTTCAGCGCCGCATCGTTCATGCGCTGCAGGCTGTCTTTATCTATGCCGGAAAGGATAAAGGCGTCGTTGTCCGGCGCCAGCAGCGTGTATTGCTCCTGCGAGACGGTAACTGTGTCCAGCCCGGTGCGTTGCAGGGCGCTGTAGAACATGCTGAAGGCGTAATTGTTCTGCAGGATCACTCCCAGCTGGCGTTCGGGCTTAACGGGCGCGTCGTCTTCCGTTTTAATGCAGCCTGCGCTGAGCAGGAGGCAAACAGTGATTAAGGTCTGGTATGCTTTCATGATTATCAGTTTAAAGGCACCGTGTTGAAACCGCGTTGTATCTGCATCAGGTACACCCGGTCATACACGATCTCCATAATGTTCAGGGTGGAGTAGAGGTTGTTCACGTTGTTGCTGTTCACGATGAGGTTCAGGTTGGGCGTAAAGTTCGTTGCCCCGCTGTTCACCGGGTCGTAGTTGTTGAACGTGCGCGGGTTGGCCGCGGAAAACAGGGTTATCCACCTGGTGGGGTTGGCCGCATCCGCAAAATGAAAGGCGAACGAGGGCAATGTGCCCACGCCCCTGCCTGAGGGATTGAGCGGGCCGCCCTCGATGATAGCGCGTTCGGGTGCATATTCCCTGATCACTTTTTGCAGGAAAAAAGAATCCCTTGGCAACATGGGCAGTTCCAGGAAATGGATAGCCGTGTCCATATTTTGCCGCAGGGTGGTGAAGTAGGTCTTGTCGAACCCTTTCAGTGTATTCAGCTGGATGCTGTTGGTATTGGGGCTTACCGCCGGCATGTAATAGGTGCAGTAAATGGCCGGCCTGTCAGGATATACAAATCCGTAACCCGCGCCGATCGCTTTCGGCTGCTTGCCGGAAAGGTTCACAAAGCCCGCATAGATCTTGTTCTCGTCGAACGTTTCATGCACAAAGCTTTCCTTACGCACGTACAATCCGTATTTCGCCTCATCCAGGTCGCGCGCCAACACATGCATGGTGTATACTTCGCCATGCGCCAGCTCCACCGTGGTATCTATGAGTATGTTGCCGCGTATTAAAGCGCTCAGGTTTTTGAACGGCGTATTATTCTGCGGCCGCACGATGAACATGATGCGGTGTTTGCCGGAAGGTATCTGCGCCCACGCGGAAAGATCGAAGCCGTTGATGGCGGGCGCCGTGAGCACATGCGCATTGCCGGGGTATTCGAAGTTGGAAGGGTATAACGAAGCGCTGGCGCCGCCCCTGCCGCTCAGTACCGAGCCGGAAATATCACTGTTCGCGGCATTGATAGGATAAGAAAGGCTGAAGAGCTGCCGGGTGGCAAGGAAGTCGCCCACGATGCCCGCATTGTTTGGCAGCCCCTGTCCGTCCGTTTCCGGGTCTATCAGCATGGTGAGGAAAGGGGTGGCCTGCCCGGCGTAAAGTGCGTTGCCGATCTTGGGCAGGTTGTTGAATACCCTGATGTAAGCAGGGCTCTCCACCAGCGGCGCTTCTTCGTATTTCATGCAGCCCGTGGTCATTACACTGCACAGGGCCAGTAAAGAATATATTAAGTTGCTCGTTTGCATGATCCGTTATTTATTATGCTTGATGACTACCAGTTTTGCTTTGTCGCCCGCGCCGGTGGCATTGTAGGTGCGGCCCACGAGCGCGATGGAATAAATGCCTGTTTCCACTTTTGGCACTGTGCCTCCGCTGGCATACAGCTGCGGGTTGGCGGTGAATGCTTTTTTCGCATCCAGCGGGGCCACCTGCTGCAGCCATTCGCCGGGTATTTCGCCGGGGCTGCCGGGGCGGCTCCTGAATACCCTGATGAGCGAAGGCGTGATGTCCATTTCATAGACAGGGTCCGCACTGTAAAAGGTAAATCCGTTCTTAGGCGGAAGGGTATAAATGATGGATGCATTCCGCTGCGGCAGTACGCCGGAAGCGATGTTCACGTAAGCGGAGGAGTACCGCAGGCTGTCGGTATACACGGGCCCGGCCTGGAACAGCGACTGGTCGTTGGTGAAAGTGGCATAGGGGAGGTCCGGGCTGAGGTTCAGGAACCTGCTTTGCCAGGCGTACGGGAAACTGATGCGCCGGGGCGTGCCGTTGGTGCCATCGTCCGGGTACTGGCCCTGGTTGTAGTTGGAGGCGTACAGGGTGGAGGTCATGTCGTTGGCGGAGAATAACAGCCCCGGCTTGCCGTCGGGCTTTTCGTTCACCCAGATGGTGTAGTTATCGTAAGGGTAAAGCCGCAGCGTTTGCTCTGCCAGCACAGTACCTTTTTCATCCACGGCCTGCACGGTGTGCTCGCCTTGCACGAATGTTTTATAATCAGCTTTTATGGCTTCGTTGTCCGGCAGCGATCCGAGATAAGGCAGGGGGCTTTCGCTCATGAAAGCGCCGTCCACCTTTACCCTTACCTGTTTGCCCGGCATCGCGTTCACTGCGTGCATGCGCGCATAGGAATGGTTCACGCCAGGGTCCAGCTCGGTAACAATGCGGTAGGAGTTGACCATCTTCCCGATCCTCGAATACCTGAGGCAATCCCAGAAGTTGACCAGGCTGCTGCTCACCACGATGCTGTACACGCCGCCGGGCTTAAAAGTGCGTACCCTCGGGAAGAGGCCCGTTTGCGGTATCACGGCATCAGGGTTGCAACCGTCAAAGAGGGCATTCACTGGCAGTTCCGCCAGCTGTTTGATCACATTAACGCCTGTGCCGCTGCCGGCAAACAGCTTGAACTGGTATGCGCCATAGGGAAGCTCTACGTATTCTGAACTGGTATTGGAGGCCACATTTTGCAACAGCGGGCTTACCGCGCTGCCGTCCGCCCAGGTGAGGGAAAGCGGAACGCCCAGGCCGAGGGCGTCGTTTTCGTCGCCCATGTTGATGATCCGGATCCTGAAATTCTCTGGCCTTGAAGGCGGCACATTCTGCCGGGCCAGCATTTTCATACTCCCGTCGGGCAGCAGGTAATAATCACGCGGTTGGGTGATGTCGTTCTGCAATACGGTGTCTTTATTCAATATCATTCCCAGGCTGAGCACCATGTGCGCTTTGCCGTTCTTATCCAGCAGGCCGTTCAGGATGGTGAAGGGGCTGCCGTTGTCGGCCGGGTTCCATTTGCCGGCGGGGAAAATGCTCAGCCCCAGCGGAGTGGCGCCGCCGGTGTTGTTGAAAGAGGTGAGCGGGATGTTGTTGATCATCACGTCCACAGCGGCGCCTGTCAGGTTGAACATGCGGATGGATGAATTGGATTTCTGCAGAACGTCCAGCGGCTCAATGAGGTTGTCCTTCTTTTCTTTCAGGCACGCGGTCGTGGAAACCAATGCCAAAAGCAGGACGGCGGCTATTTTCCGGTTGATGGTCTGTATATGCATGTGGATCAGAATAATTTGTAAGTAATGCCCAGCGATACTTCGGAGCCTTTTTTGTATTGCCGGTAAACGTAGGCGGTGCCGTGGTATTTGCCGTTGTTGCCGGGATTGGTATATACCTGTTTGAAGTCCGGGTTCAGGATGTTCTTCCCGAAACCCCTTACCAGCCATCGTTTGCCGAGATGTTTGCTGAACACGAGGTCCAGCATGGGCACCGGCCTGTCGTACAGGTCGGGCGTGCCATCCATCTGCACCTGTATCAATCTTGCGCCCACGATGTTGAAGCTGGCGGTAACGTTGGTGCCGGACCGCTGGTGCTCGAAATCGATGTAGGCGTTTACAGAATAGGGCGCCTGTTCAAACACGGGACTTTTGGCGGGAGAGCGGCGGTCGTTGATGCGGGCGGCTTCCAGCCTTGCGGGGTTCTTGTCGATCTCGCTGTAGGCCAGCATCGCGTTGGCGCCGAAGAATACCGGTTTCAGCGGGCTCCAGTAGCGGCCCAGGTTGTGCCTTATCTCCAGCTCAATGCCGTACACGCGGCCTTCGTTCGGGTCGTTCTCGAACACGATCAGCGGGAATTCAGGCGCGGTGCTCTGGTTGCCCGGGGAGCGGTAGAAGAACACGCGCTGCAACTGGTTCTCGATGATCTTGCCGAAGGCGGAGGCGGAAAGCACTTCGCCGCGCTGCGGGAACCATTCCCAGCGGAAGTCGAAGCTGCGGGTGAACTGGTTCTCCAGGTCCGGGTTGCCGCCTACCACTGCGAACTGGAAGGGATCGTATTCGTAGATATTGATCAGCTCCCTGATCTCGGGCCTCGCCAGCGAAGTGCTGTAGCCCAGCCTGAAGTTCATGCTCTCCTGCGGCGACCAGGTAAGGTTGAGGGAATAAAAAGGTTTGTAGTCTTCCACGTAGCGGTTGCGCGGGTTCAGGGTGCTGTAACGAAGCGATTGACCTGTAAAGCCGCTGATGGCGTTGATGTTCAGCGGCACGAAAATGTTGTTGGTGTCCACCAGCGTTTTGATGTCTGTGGATTCGAACCGTACGCCGCCCACGAAACGGAAGCGCTGTAAAAAGCGTGTGTCTATCATGCCGTAGAAGGCGCGCGTTTCGTAGGTGCCGGTGTAGTTGTTGGGCGATTTGCGGATCTGGTAAAGGAATCCGCCTACGCGGGGCTTGCCTTCCTCGTCGTAAGTGCCGGGGTCTTGCAGGCCTACATATTTTGGGGAGATGAGCTCGTTGATATTTCCGCCCACCTGGTTGAGCAGGTCCGCGCTGCCACCGCCGAGGCTGGTGGCGGGCAGGCCGAGGATGTTGGTGGTGAAATCACGCTCGCGTTTCAGGTAGTTAAAACCAAATTTCAATACCTGTTCCGCGCCGCCTATTTTGAAAGGTTGTGTAAGATCGGCCTTGCCGTTGTAGTTGCGCTCGGTGAGCTTGCGGAACTGGCGGCCGTTGGGGTCCGCCACCATAATGCTGGAATAATCGTCGCCCACGCCGTGCACCATGCCTGTTACAAACGCATAGGTGTCCTGGCCGATGCCTGTGCCTCCCGGGCCCGCATAGCGGAGGGTGCGCAGGTTGGCGAGATTGGTGGAACGGAAGTCAGGGTCGTTCTGCGTGCTGCGCGAAGTGCTCAGGTTGTAGGTCAGCCGCGGGCTCCAGCTTTGGTCCAGTATTTTATGCTCGCCCTGCAGGTTATAGGTATCGAATGTACGCTGCGTCATACGCAGCTGGTTGATCACGTTGTATACCGGGAATTCCATCCCCGTGTTCTGCCAGGAGCCGGTAAGGTTGCTGGCCTGTGTTTCCGCGCCGCGGCTGCCCACCACCTGCGCCTGGATAATGTGCCTTGCGTTGAAACGATAGGTGAGGCCCGCCAGCAGGCCGTAGTTCAGGGTTTTCTTACCCATGTTCTCCTTATACGTCAGGTAGTTGCCCAGGCGCGGATAGGCCGGCGTAATGAAATTGGGAATGGCCAGCTGGTTGAAGATATTTTTGTTTCCTGTTACAATGCCCTGGAAAAGACTGTATTGATTGCGTGTGGCCTGGTAAATGTCTTCCGTGCGCTGGTAATAGCTGCCGTTCAGCACCACGCCCAGCTTGTGGCCGTTCTTCAGCTTATACAGATTCCCGAAACCGATGTTGTACACCTGGTTGGGGCTGGCATTTTTGTAGGAAGTGGTGAGCACGGGCTCGAACCGCTGCATGATACCGCTGATGCGGTGCGATTCCGCCGCGAGTGCCGGATTGTTGCGGCTCTGGATGAACATTTCCTGTATCTGCACAAGGCCGTTGGGATACTGGTCTTTCAACGCCAGGAAATCCGCGGGCAGGTCGTGGTCTTTCACGTGCTGGCCCCAGAAGCCCAGCCTGTCGTTATAAAACCCGTTGTATTTGCCGTTGAGGCCGATATTGGTGTTGAAGCCCGTTTGCGCGGTGAATTCCAGTGTGAGGGAATCGGGGATAGACCTGGTTTTCAGCTCCACGATGCCGGCTGAAGCATCGGCCGGCCTGTCAGGCGAGAGGGTCTTGTATACGGTGATATTGTCCAGCAGGCCGGCGGGCACGATGTCCAGCGGCACCACGCTGCGGTCGGGGTCCGAGGAGGAAAGCCTTGCGCCGTTCAGCGTGGCGATCACGCTGCGGTCGCCCAGCCCGCGGATGGCCACGAATTTATCGTCTGTTACGGTAACGGCTGTCACTCTTTGCAGGGCCTGCACGGTGGTGATGCTGGCGCTTTTGGTCATCTGCGCGGCGGATATCGCATCCTGCACCACGCCGGAGTTCTTGCGTTCGTTCAGCACGGCGGCTTCGGTGTTCGTGCGGTTGGAGGCCGTTACCTGCACCTCGCCGAGCTGCGTGTAGCTTTCTGTTAAAGTGACCGTAAGGCTGCCCGCGCCTGTACCCGCTCTTACTTCCCTGGGCTTATAACCCATAAAGGAAACGGTGAGCACGGCCTGCGCGGAAGGGGCCTTGAGGGTGAAACGCCCGTCGGGCCCGCTCATGGCGCCGGTGTTGGTGCCTTTTACCTTGATGGTAACACCGGGCAGGGGCGTGCCGGTTTTGGCATCGGTCACAACGCCCTTCACCGTTACGGGCTCGCCGGTGATGCCGAGAATGATATAATCGCCGTTCTGTTCGTTGCTGATACCGGCGGCAATGCGGAGCAGGTTCAGCGCTTCTTCCAGCCGGATGCTGCCGGAAGGTAGTTGCAGGGTTTGCTCCAGCCGCGCGGCCACCGCGTCTTTGTAGGTAAAACGCAGGCCCCCCTGTTTCTCCAGCAGGGCGATCAGCTCTTTTGCCGTCATGCTGCTCCTGCCGAGCTGGAATGTTCCGCCCTTTGTTTGCGCAAAGGAAGGGAAGGGAACAAGGGCCAGCAGCATCCATAAAAACAGCCTTGTGTGTAACCTTTTATGCATAGTCAGTGATTTTCTGTGAAGGGCATGGCACGGCCATGAGCAGGCCTGCCGCTGCCCTTATAGGAATAATGATGTTACCGTTTTAATAAATGATGATCTGGTGTCCGTTGCTTTCGTATCTGAACCGTACCGTTTGCGAAAGGATCTTCATGGCTGATTCCAGCGTCTGCCCTTCGAGGTTGGCCGTTACCCGCTCTTTTTCCAGGTCTTTATTCCTGATGATCATTTTTACTTTATACCAGTCGCTTACCAGGTCAAACGCTTCATGCAGCGGCGTTTGGCGGAACGAAAGCCCGCCGCTGATCCAGTTGAACGCGTTTTTCCCCTGCCAGTGCTCCAGCACGTAACCCGTGCCGGCCGTGTCCATCACCAGGCGGTCGCCCGCGGTGATGTCAGACAGCAGGCGCGCGCCGTAATGCACGCGCACCTTGCCCGTGCGCACGGATACGATCAGCTTGTCCGCGCCTTCTTTCACCTCGAAGGAAGTGCCCAGCACCGTGGTGGTCAGCTTCCCGGACTGCACTTCGAATACTTTGCCCACATTCTGCCGCACGTCGAAGAAGGCCCTGCCGGCCACTTTCACGGAACGGGAGGTTTCGCCGTATTGGTCAGGCACGTCGAGCCTGGTGCCGGGGAACAGGTAGATGATGGAACTGTCGGACAGGGTGATCTTCCGGAGCTCGCCGGGAGGCGCTTCGAAATGAAGGAATGCGAGGTCGTGCTGCCGGTTTTTATTGGAAAGGATGAAATAAATGGCAAGGCCGGCCACCGGTGTGATGAAGATGGCGGCATACCGCAGGAAAGCCCGCAGGTGGAAGGTTTTGGCCGGTCGGGAGCGGCCGGTGCGTTCATCTACCGCCTGCTTTATTTCTGCGGAAAGGGATCTGCGCTCCTCATTATCCAGCGTCACTTTTTCTTTGTCGGTAGCGGCGAGCCAGCGGTGGATGAACTGTTCCTCTTCCTTGCCGGCATTGCCCTGCAGGAAGCGGTCTATGATACGTTTGAAGTGCTGAATATTCATTGAGCCGTGTTTCTGCATATATGAGCAGCAACAGGCGGGTTTAACCAGTGCGGGTGTGTTAACTTAATGTTACTTCGATCCCGGTTCTATTTCCCGGCTTCGATGAGCATAACGATCAGGAAAACCGCTTCTTTCATTTTAAGGCGCAGCTTTTTGAGCGCGGCGTTCAGGGTGTTGCGTACGGTTTGCTCGGAAAGACTGAGGCGGGCGGCTATTTCAGCGATGTTCAGGTTCTCTTCCATATTCAGGCGGAACACTTGCTGCATGCGGCCTGGCAGCAGGCGCACTTCGTCGTTGAGCAGCCTTAGCAGCACCTCTTTCTGGTAAGGATCCAGCAGATCGTCCAGCACGGGCTGGAGCAGCTGTTCCATTTCTTCTTCGCGGGCGCGGTCTTTGATGGCGCGGGAAATGCAGCGCAGGGTTTCGTTGCGCACCATGGTGAAGAGGTAGGCTTCGGCGTTGCTGTTCACCGCCAGGGTATCCTTTTTATGCCAGAGGGTAACAAATACGTTCTGCACCACGTCTTTGGCATCGTCGGGGTTTTTAAGCCGCCTGAATGCAAATACGTAGCATTGTTCCCAGAACCGGTTGTATAATTCGTCGAACGCCTGCCCGTCCCCTCCGCACACCACTTCCATCAACTCGTCAGTAGTCAGGATTGCATAATTCATGAATCGAAAATGTGAGCCAAAATAGGCAAACCGGGCATAAAGCGGGGTAAACTTTACGTTAATTCCTCCTGATTTTTATTTTCTTTGTTTATAAATCTCCCGTTCATGAAGCATTTTGCCCTGTTCTGGCTCATACTTACCGCCATTCCCGCATTTTCACAGGATACCGCCGCGTACCTTCAGAAGAATAACCTGGCTTACCGCACCGGCCGGCAAACGGATTATATGAAAGAGCGCTGCGTGCTGGACGTCTATTATCCCGTCAAAGCCGCCAATGCGCCCGTGATCGTCTGGTTTCACGGCGGAGGTATCACCGGTGGTAATAAATCCATTCCCGCTGAACTGAAAAGGCAGAACGTGATCGTGATCGCCGCCAACTACCGGCTGAGCCCGAAAGTAAGCTGCCCCGCCTACATCGAAGACGCTGCAGCCGCGGTGGCCTGGGCATTCAGGAACGCGGCTTCCTTTGGCGGCGATAGCAATAAGATATATGTTTCCGGCCACTCGGCCGGGGCATACCTGTCCTGCATGGTAGGGCTGGACAAAAAATGGCTGGCTCCCTATAATATTGACGCGGACCGCATCGCGGCCATATTTTCCTTCAGCGCGCAGGCCATCACCCACTTCACCGTCCGCAAGGAGAGGGGCATTGCGGATACGCAACCCGTTATCGATGAGTTCGCGCCGCTCTATCATGTACGGGCCGATGCGCCGCCGCTTTATCTCTACACGGGTAACCGCGAAATGGAAATGCTGGGCCGTTATGAAGAAAACGCCTACCTCGCGCGCATGATGCAGCTCACAGGCCATAAAAAAACGTATCTCTATGAGATGGACGGTTACGGGCATGGCGATATGCCGAAACCTTCGTTTTATTTAATGTTGAAGGAGATCAATAAGAAATAATTCCTTACATGGAAACAATGAAAGCCGTTGTCTACAAAAAATATGGCCCGCCGGATGTGCTGCAACTAAAGGAGGTGGCAAAGCCCGTTCCCGGGGAAGATGAAGTGCTGATAAAAGTTCATGCCACAACAGTGACCGCCGGCGATTGGCGGATGCGAAAGGCCGATCCCTTTTTGGTAAGATTGTTCAATGGTCTTATAAGGCCCCGGATAAACATACTGGGATTTGAGTTCGCGGGCGAGGTGGAAGCAACCGGCAAAAATGTAACGCTGTTCAAAACCGGGGACCAGGTATTCGGAACGCCGGGCTTTCGTTTCGGCGCTTATGCCGCGTATAGACGCATGCCTGAAAAAGGGGCGCTGGCGCTAAAGCCCGGGAATATGACCTATGAGGAAGCCGCCGCCGTTCCCGTCGGGGCGCTTACGGCCTTATTTTTCCTCAGGGAAAAGGCAAATATCCGGAGCGGGCAAAAAGTGCTTGTTTATGGCGCATCCGGCAGTGTGGGCACTTTTGCGGTACAGCTGGCAAAACACTTCGGGGCGGAAGTTACCGGTGTATGCAGCACCGCGAATATAGCGTTGGTTGAATCCCTGCATGCAGATAAAGTAATCGATTATACCAAAGAGGACTTTACAAAGAGCGGGCGGTACGACATCATCTTTGATGCCGTTGGGAAAGCACCGTCCTCCAAATGCCGCAAAGCATTGGCGCCGCAAGGAACGTACGTGTCAGTGGCCCGGGGAACCGTCAAACTCCGCGCAGAAGACCTGAATTTCCTCAAAGAGGTCATTGAAGTAGGAAGATTAAGATCGGTGATCGACAGGCGTTATTCGCTGGATCAGATCGTGGAAGCGCATGGTTATGTGGAGAAGGGGCATAAGAAAGGGAATGTGGTGGTGACTGTATACAATAATACCTAAGAAAATAAAGCTAAATATGAAACACACCCTCCTAAACTCTTCAATGGGTTATTAATCACATTGTTTATAAGTTTGGGTTAAAATATTTTCTTATAATTGTACATCCCTCAAGGGAGCCATGGCCCTCCATACAAAAAAATACCTATGAGCAAAAAATTATTAGTTGTTGGTATCCTGATTACCTCTCTGGTTATCTCTTCCAAAGCACAAGACAAACATTCAATTAATATTATACCACCAAGCCCTACCGCGAGCTCACTTGGCAAGTATGGGGAAGTACCGGTTGGTCATTATACAGGCATACCGCAAATTGCGATTCCTATCTATGACGTCAAAGAAGGTAGTTTAAGCTGCCCTGTCAGTTTGTCCTATTACGGAGGAGGCGTAAAAGTGGAAGAAATATCGTCCTGGGTTGGGTTGGGATGGAGCCTGAGGGCTGGCGGCGTGATATCACGGTCGGTACGTGGGTTGCCCGATGAGTCCGGTTCCTTCTTCCTTCCGGGTAATAACCTGACAGGATACCTAGCAGGCGGCCAGCCTGGGTTTCCGGAATTTCTGAGAGGAATTGAACGACAGACCGAAGACGGGGAAAGTGATATATATACCTTTTCTGTAGGGGATATGAATGGCTCTTTTTTCTACGATCAATCAGGGAATATTCATGCATTGCCCCTTAATAAAACGAGAATCGAAAAAAACGCCACCGGCTGGTTATTGACCGCAGTAAATGGCGATAAATATTATTTCGAAGCAAAGGAATATGCCGTAACTGAACGGGCCTGCGAAGCAGGAGCTGCTACACCTATACCGAACGTCTTCAATGCTTCTCCTACTTCCTGGTATCTTACCAGCATCGTCAGTGCAAATAGCGCGGACAGTTTGAAATTTGAGTATGATGACTATATTTCAAACCATGATCTCGCACTTGTTGAGACAAGATACCAGCTTGTTCAATACGGAGGCCCCCTTTGCACTTCATCAAGGAATAGCAATTGTAGATCATTTATAAAAACGTATGGCAAGAGATTAACGCGGATCCTTTTTAGGAATGGTTCCGTCAATTTCAGGGCTAATACAGCCCGGGTGGATTTAAGCGGGGACAAAAGGCTTGATATGATTGAGGTCCTTAACGGAGAAAACACGCTAGTAAAGAAGTATCAGTTTTATTACAGCTATTCCATAAGCCAGGACCAGGTTTACCCGTGCAATGTTTCACAATACCCCACTTTGGAAAGACTGAAACTGGATTCGCTGGCGGAGGCATCCGCAACAGGAGCTTACCCGCCTTACAAATTTTTCTACGAAAGCACCTTGCTTCCCTGCAGAAATAGTTTTGCACGAGACCATTGGGGATACTATAATGGAGCAAATAATACAACTTTAGTTCCCACCTTTATTTATAATCAGTCCGGTCAAACATATACATATCCTGGCGCCAACAGAGAAGCCAACCCAACATATGCCAAAGCAGGTACTCTTAATAAAATAACATACCCTACCGGTGGCTCAACTTTATTTGAGTTTGAGAATAACACGATATGGGAATCGAGCTATATTGAAAACCCGGTAAACATGGGTGCGTCTGTTAGTGTAGGGGCAGACCCGGTTCAAAGTATATACCAGGATAACTTCATAATAGATATTCCTCCAAATTCCCTGAATGACAATTTAGGAGGTGCGAAAGTCAATATCACAGTAAATGAGACACTGGGAGATGGCCGGATTGCCAATACATATCTTGAAAAACTCGATGCAAACGGCAACAGACTGAGTATAATAAATTTCGACAACGGTTTTCTGGCCGATTACCGCTTGGAGAATGGAATCTACCGGTTAAAGGCTGAAATGCCGCTTCCTTTGTCCACTAATTTGGCTGACTATGATTTTTTTGGAGTATTTATGGTTTGGCAGGAGCCCGGGGAGCCTACAGTAGTCAGCAATAATAAGCCCGTTGGCGGTTTAAGGATTAAAAAGGTCCAGGATGTGAATGCGGACGGAGCCGTTGCGAGAACCCGTACTTTCAGTTACAATTATCCAAATAATCAATCTAGCGGTGGAATGTTCCCGATGACTGAATATGTAAGAAACTCGACGGAGCAAAAAGTTGAACAAAGCCCGCTCCCCGGCACCGCTGTGGATATTTATAATTGTGTGTTTAAAATCAGGCAGGCATATACAAATCTGCCGCTTACGCAAACATCGGGTGGATATGTCGGATATCAATATGTTACTGTTTCGGAGGCTGGAAATGGTTATAGTACATATGAGTTTACCAATCCGACAACAAATCCGGATGAAACTTATCCAAACTTTCCATATGCACCGTCTACAAGCTTTGAATGGCAGAGAGGGCTATTGGTCAGGCAACGGGATTTTGCAGAAGGAGGAACCTCCCCTTTGCGCAGCGTCCGCAATGTGTATAATATACTTACTCCGCTAACGAAATCTTTCTCCGGGATTACGGCAGGCCGCAGTTTCATTACCGATCTTCCCAACGATTTGCTACCAGAATATACCGTATATAGTATTATTACTGAATTCCCTTATCTGAATGTTACCTACGACACATTATTTGATAAAAATAATTCAGCCAGTTATATTGCTACAACCCAAACCAATGAGTATAACCCCAAAAACCTCCTGGTAAAAAAGGAAAAAAAGACCAACAGCCGCAACGAAGAAATAACGGCCGAATACCGGTATCCGGTTGATTATTCAGATTCTGTAATGCAGGGCACCATTGGCATGCTAAAGCAAAAAAACATTATTTCGCCAGTTGTGTTCCTTTCTAATTTACGGAATGGGGCTATTACGGGCGGAAATATCAACATGCTGAATAGTGACGGCGAAATCGCCAAGGTATATAATTTTGAATCAAGCTCGACGATTCCAATGCCAGTACTGGATTCCAATATTCTGAATCCTGCGCCAGGTAATTTTCGGTTAAGCAGCGAATTGTCTTACGATCAACGCAAGAGATTAAACCTGATCACTTCACCTCAAAATCATTCTATTACCTATATATGGGATTATAAAAATGCTTTTGCTGTTGCTGAGTTCAGAAATGCTGAAAAAAATGAGGTTGCATATACTTCCTTTGAGTCGGACGGTACCGGTAACTGGAATATTAACGCAACGAATATTGTTCAGGGCAGTCCATCCAGCCCTCTTCCAACAGGGAAGAAGTACTATAATTTAACAGCCGGGTATCCCGCAACCAAAACCAGCCTGATAAATGGTAACGAATATATTGTATCATACTGGCGGAATAATTCGGCACCGTTTACAATTTCCGGAGCCAGTTTGGTACAGAATGGCTACAAAGCCGGGAGAAGTTTTAATGGATGGACTTATCATGAGCATCATGTTAAGACAAACAGTACTTCTGTAACGATAACTGGCAGTGGGGGAATTGATGAATTGAGATTATATCCTGCGACTTCGACAGTAAGAACGATCACATATGATCCCTTGATCGGTGTCACCAGTGAATGTGATACTAACGGTAGAATATCATATTATGAATATGACAACTTTGGAAAGCTGAAACTTGTCCGCGACCAGGATGGTAAAATCCTTAAGCAAATTGACCTGAAATATCAAGTGTCAGCTACTCAATAGATACTTTAGGTTTCGATCAGTATCATTGGATAAAACTGCTATAATTAATCTGATTCTTTTATCTATGAAATATAAACCCACGACATTCCCGAAAATTATTTCTGCAGTCATTTGTTTGTTCCTACTGGCGAATCAAACCTTTGCCCAGAAGCCAAACACGCAAACTCAGCCTGCTGCGCCTACACAAACGGTGAACCCCGTTCCGGCGGCTTACGGTGCAGGCGTGAAGGTAAACTACGTGCGTACCTGGGAGCCGGCGAAGCCGCTCACCGACCCGGCGGCGGTGGCCGCAGAAATGAATGTGTCCAATGTCCGCCAATCCACCCAATACGTCGACGGCCTGGGCCGCCCCTTGCAAACAGTGACCAAAGGCGGCTCACCGGCTAAAAAAGATATAGTGGTGCCCGTGGTCTATGATTCCTTCGGCCGCGAACAATACCAATACCTGCCGTATGTATCCACTGCCGGTGACGGTGCTTTCAAGGCCAACCCTTTTACCGATCAGAAGAACTTCTACGCGCCTACCGCCGGTACGCCGATCTATCCCGGCGAACAGGTATTCTACAGCCAGACGCAATACGAAGCCTCTCCGCTCAACCGGGTGCTCAAAACCATGGCTCCTGGCAACAGCTGGGCCGGGTCAGGCACCGGCGTGAGCCAGCAATACCTGGTAAATACTGCCACCGACTCCGTACGCATCTGGACGATCGCCGCCGCGGACGGCAGCCAGCCAGCCAGCACCACGCGGTATTCTGCCGGGGAACTGTATAAGAACATGACCACCGACGAAGCGGGCAATGCCGCGGTGGAATACAAGGATAAAGAAGGCCGGGTAGTGCTCAAGAAAGTACAGCTGGCCGCCACACCCGGCACGGGCCATGTGGGCTGGCTGAGCACCTATTATGTGTACGACGACCTGGGCAACCTGCGCTATGTGTTACCGCCTAAAG
>NZ_JBQEMV010000003.1:0-148872 GCF_052044405.1 Chitinophaga sp. 22620
TTGTGAATACCGGCGGTCTTGTATCCTGTACAGTGATGATCTGTATCACCGAATCACGGTTACCGCACACATCGGTAGCGATCCACACACGGCGGAGCTGGTAGTTATTCAAACATGCACCAGCCGCACGGATAGTATCCTGGCGTTTGGTGATCGTAACCGAACCCATGCAGGCGTCATTGGCTGTCAGATCCGGTTGAACAGGGATAGCACTACATTCCACAACTGCATTGGCAGGAGCTGGCGTTGTGAACACCGGCGGTCTTGTATCCTGCACGGTGATAATTTGAATCACGGAGTCACGGTTGCCACACACATCGGTAGCGATCCACACACGGCGAAGCTGATAGTTATTCAGACATGCACCTGCCGCACGGATCGTATCCTGGCGTTTAGTGATTGTCACCGACCCCATACAGGCATCATTAGCTGCGAGGTCAGGTTGAACCGGGATAGCACTACATTCTACAACCGCGTTAGCAGGAGCAGGGGTAGTAAACACCGGTGGTCTTGTATCCTGTACGGTGATAATTTGAATCACGGAGTCACGGTTGCCGCACACATCGGCAGCAATCCACACACGGCGGAGCTGATAGTTATTCAAACATGCACCGGCAGCCCGCACAGTATCCTGGCGTCTGGTGATGGTTACCAGGCCGTTACAATTGTCGGTGGCAGCCAGGTTAGGCATTACAGGGATGGCACTGCATTCCACGGTTACATTGGCCGGAGCCGGCGTTGTGAACACTGGCGGACGGGTATCCTGTACAGTGATGATCTGTATTACGGAGTCACGGTTACCGCACACATCGGCAGCGATCCATACACGGCGAAGCTGATAGTTATTCAGACAGGCACCGGCAGCCCGCACAGTATCCTGGCGTTTGGTGATCGTCACAGCACCCATACAGGCATCGTTAGCTGTCAGATCCGGTTGAACCGGGATAGCGCTACATTCGACGGTTGCATTTGCAGGAGCTGGCGTTGTGAACACCGGCGGTCTTGTATCCTGCACAGTGATGATCTGTATCACCGAATCACGGTTACCACACACATCAGCAGCAATCCATACACGGCGAAGCTGATAATTATTCAGACATGCACCGGCAGCCCGCACCGTATCCTGGCGTCTGGTGATGGTCACCAGGCCATTACAATTATCGGTAGCAGCCAGGTTGGGCATTACAGGGATGGCGCTACATTCCACAGTAGCGTTAGCCGGAGCAGGCGTTGTGAACACCGGCGGTCTTGTATCTTGTACAGTGATAGTTTGTATCACTGAATCACGGTTACCACACACATCGGTAGCGATCCACACGCGGCGGAGCTGGTAGTTATTCAAACATGCACCAGCCGCACGGATCGTATCCTGTCGTTTGGTGATGGTCACAGCACCCATACAGGCATCATTAGCTGTGAGGTCAGGTTGAACCGGGATCGCGCTACATTCCACAACCGCATTAGCAGGAGCAGGGGTAGTAAACACCGGTGGTCTTGTATCCTGCACAGTGATGATCTGTATCACCGAATCACGGTTACCACACACATCGGTAGCGATCCACACACGGCGAAGCTGGTAGTTATTCAGACATGCACCAGCCGCACGGATCGTATCCTGGCGTTTGGCGATCGTCACAGCACCCGGACAGGCGTCATTGGCTGTCAGATCCGGTTGAACCGGGATCGCACTACATTCTACGGTAGCGTTGGCCGGAGCAGGCGTTGTGAACACCGGTGGTCTTGTATCCCGCACAGTGATCGTCTGCGTCAACACCGTCTCATTACCACAAGCATCCCGGGCCGTCCAGGTACGTACAATCGTGTAATTATTCGCACAGGCGCCAGAAGGCGTGATCTGCTCGTCTTTATCATAATCTACGGTACTGCACTCGTCAGTTACCGCAATGTCGTTAAAGGTGGGTATGTTGCTGCATTCCACAGTTACATTCGCAGGCGCGGCCGTTGCGAACACAGGAGCGGTATTATCCGTCACCGTGATCGTCTGCATCGTGGTAGCCGTTCTGCCGCAGGGATCGGTAGCCGTCCAGATGCGGGAAATGGTGATACCGCAAGTCTGCGCAGCGGTTGAATCCCTGTGGGTAATGTTAAGCGTCAGCCCCAGCGGATGGCTGAATGTAGGCGTGCCGAACAACGTGGTATAATCCGTGCCGGTCGCACAGGCCGTGCTTCTCGGGGCAGGAGTGGTAGCCACCGCAGGCGGAACTGTCGAAACGGTGATCTGCACCGCATTGCTGGTGCTTTCGCAATTAAGGCCGGATCTTACGATCCTGCGATACCAGGTGGTCTGCGTCAGCACAGGAGGCTGGAAGATGCTGCCGGTAGCGGAAGGAACAGGCGCAAAACCGGCAGTGGCACTGGTTGTGCTGTATTCCCATGCATAGGTATACGCGCCGGCGCCGCCGGAAGGCACGCCAACTCCGGTCAGCTGACTGGGCTGCGCACCCGGGCAAATTACCTGGTTCTGCTGGATAACGTTGTTACCGATCTGGTTGCGGTTTATGAGCACGACGTTGTCTCCCGGGGTTGTACAGGTGTTATTCGTAATGGTCCAGGTAAGGGTGGCAGTCTGTCCGGCCGGCAGTGTAACGGTCGCTTTCGGATCGTTTACATTGCTGATGGTCATGCCGGCAGTAAGCCCGCTCCAGGTACCGGTGCCGATATTGGGAACGGTAGCGTCCATTACAAAGGTCGCATCGTTACAATGCTCCTGGTCCAGGCCGGCATTTGGCGCGGCAGGCATTTTATCCACCGTAATGGTGGCGGTAGCGCAAACCGTATTCTTACAGGCCCTGTCACTTTCAGCTCTCACGGCGTAGGTGGTGGTTTCCGTAGGCTGAACGGTAATGGTAGTGCCGGTTCCAAGGGCCGTTCCAACGCCGCAGTTATCCTTATACCACACCCAGTCTGCATTTGAGCCGAGCGTGCCGCCTCTTGCGGTAAGGGTAACCGTCTGGCCTTCGCATATCCTGTTAGGCGTTATTTCAATCCATGCGGGGATGGATAATGATTCAAGTGTTGTAGTGAATGTATCGGCTTTTTCACAACCGTCTGCATTTCGCATAACGATCCTGAAACGGTATTCGCCGGCGGGCGTGGTAGGCGGGTAGTTAATGGTGATCTGTCCGCCGGAAAAGGTCTGGTTGAGCAGGCTGGTAAAGCCAGGCAGTTCATAGCCGGGAATAGCGATCAGGTCGTAGCGGTTGGGCGCGCCGGCAAGAATAGCATATTGCACTTCAAACTTACCGGAAGCGTTACAGGCTGAGACAGGGTCTGTGATGGTAAAGTCCGGTACTGCGGCCACTCTTACTTCTATCACATTGCTGGTGGAAGTACAGGGGCCTGAAGTAACCACTCTCCTGTAATAAGTGGTAGTGGTCAAGGCACCAGGTTGATAAGTGGCGCCGGTTGCACTGCCAATGGCTGTGAAGCCGCTGGATGCATTAGCGCTGCGTTCCCATTGGTAGGTATACGCGCCGGTGCCGCCTGTTACCGCGGTGCCGGTAAGCAGGGCAGGCGTGGTATTGGGCGGGCAAAGCACCTGGTTTTGCTGAATAGTGTTATTCGCAAGCGGGTTCCTGTTGATCAGCACAACATTGTCTGGTGTTGATGTACAGGGGCCGTTCGTAATGGTCCATGTTAAAGTGGCCGTAGTGCCGGCAGGCACGGTTACGGTAGCATTCCTGTTATGAATATCGCTGATGGCGATGCCGGCAGGTACAGCCGTCCATGTGCCCTGTGCTCCCGCGATGCTGGGCGCATCGGCGCTCATCGTGAAGGTGGCGTTGTTACAGTTTTCCTGGTCGTTGCCGGCAAAGGCAGCAGCAGGCATCTGGTAAACGGTAACTGTAGAAGATACGCAGGCTGAATTGCTGCACGCCATGGGGCCTTCGGCTCTCACGGAGTAAGTAGTGGTAGCCGCCGGGTTCACGGTGATGGTGGTAACGCCTCTTGCTATTTCAGTTCCGGTCGCGCAATTGCCGCGGTACCATACCCACTGGCTGTTGGAGCCAAGCGTACCGCCGGTCAGCGTTAAGGTTGCGGATGAACCAACGCAGATATTCGGTGTGGGCAGGCTGATAGCGGGAGCGGTAGACGGTGTGTTGATCGTTACCGTGAAGAGCGATTCGGTAAAACAGATCTCTCCCGTCAGGGTCATTTTTTCAGCACGGATGCGGAACGTATACACGCCGGGCGTTACGCCTGCGGGGTAGGGAATGCTGAGCGTTCCGCTGGTGGTGAACAGCGGTTCGTCGATGATGTCGGTAAAGCCGGGCATCGGGTTGGCGCCCACTGCTTCCAGGTCGTATTGCTCAGGATCGTTGGTGGAAGTCCAGGGCAGATCGAAGCGGCCTGAACCATCTCTGCATTCTGCAATATTCGGAGCGACGGTAATGGTCGGCGGCTCTGCATAATCGAGGGAGATCTCCGCATATCTGGGCGGACAGGCGGAACCCGGCCGGTTCTTCACCACCGTCCAGCGGAGCAGGGCGGTCTGGGGACCGTTGTTCACCGTGGCAGTGGCATGCGGGTTGTGTATCTCGGCAGGATCAATGGTCACATCACCTGAGATCACCGTCCAGGTACCGGTCATGCTTGTATCTTTCACCGGGTCTGCATCCAGCGTAAACACGTTGGAGCACTGGGCGAGATCCCTGGCAGCCGCATTGGTAGTGGTTTCCACGATAAACGTCTTCTCTGCCGTACTGATACAGCTTGTTCCGCTCACCTGGATGGTCAGCCTTACGGTCACCGGTGTGTTGAACGGCATGTTATTGAGCAACCGGTTATTGGGTGAGGTCGGATTGCCCACCACCAGCGTTGCGCCATGGTTAGGGCCTACGAAAGACCATGTTACGATCTGCGGAGGATTGGCTGTAGTACTAACGGTGTTGCCGGGCCTGAGGGTGAGGTTGGTGGGCACCACGTCGGAACAATAACTGCCGGGAACGTCTATTGCGGCGGGAGTAACTACTGCGCCGGTGATCTTCACGGAGTCCCTGACGGTACATTGCCCGTTCTTGATGTTCACTTTATATTCCTGCGTGCTGGCGTTGGAAGGCGCTGTAACGTTGATGGTCTGCGTATGCTGGTTACCCGGCTGCCAGGTAATATCATACCCGGCATTGGCCGCGCCGGCATCCAGTGTTACAGGCGTGTTCACGCAAAGCAGCTGGTCCGGGCCCAGTTCCACCACAGGCGGCTGATCCACGGTAATAACGATGCTGTCTTTTTTGGTACATATACGGGGCTGTCCGTTTACGTATGCGCCATATTGTATGCTGCCGGTTACGTTATATTGGCTCGTAACGGTAGGCCTGATAAGTATCTGGTTCTTCGGCTGAAGCCCCGGACCCGGCCAGGGTTGTATATCCGGCCCCGTCCAGGTAAAGGTTTCGTAACCGACGACGCCCGGGGATTCCAGGGGCGTGGCTGTTAATACGGTGGATTCGCCACGGCACAAACTGTCCCTGGTCGCATTGATGTTCGGAAGCTCCGCCACCGAGATTGTTACCCTGTTCGAGGGTGTGTAACATTGATTCTCGGCGAGATTGCCCTGTTCGATTACCATCAGCTGGTACCTGATCACATCTCTTTCCTGCAATACGCCCGGGCCGATATGCAGCACGGGAGTGTTCACGCCGGTATAACCCGGCTCGGTGATGGTGGTATAGGGAGCGCCGTTCTTGCTGTATTCCCAGCGGTAAACGGGGTTGGTGAAGTAGTTTGCCGGCTGGATAACGGAAGTAACGTTCAGTTCTGCGCCGGGGCACACCTGGTCTTCTTCCACACCCAAACCATCGATATAGGAATAGATCTTGGGGGCGCAGAATACGAACTCGATGTCGTCCACCGCAATGTCGTTACCGCAACCGCCGGGGTTGTTGTTCCTGATCTCAACATATACGTTCGTTTCGCCGGGGCCTAATGTCACGGTGCCGCCAAACTGTTGCCAGCCGGTCATCCGCTGGTTCCCGCCGTTGTTGATGGAGAGGTCCATCGATACGTCGTTGGTATTGAACTGGCCAATGATCGCATTATTGGTAGCATTCCTTACAACGAATGTAACGCCTGCATACTGGTAATCACTATTCCAGTTTTCGCAGACATTATTTAATACGCCTAGCGAGTTGAGGTTGATGAACCATGCGGAGAAATTGTATTTCGCACCGGGACATAAATCCGTCACCAGCCTGCTGTAAAAAAGGCGTGGCTCTTCGGATGAGTTAGCGATCAGCATACCGCCATTGCCGTCATTGGTATGGTCAAATATATCGCCCCATTCATTTTTACCGCCTATTCTCGCGCTGTAGTGAATGGCATAATAGTTATCTGTCAATTCGCCGTCGCCGTCGAAATTATACCCGATGGTGGCAGGGGGAGGCAGCGCGCGCGGCGTTTCATTAGTGGCAAACGTGCCGAAAGTTTCCTTGAAGTTGGTAGAAGGAGTGAAGGTGCCTTCACAAACATCCATGGAACAGTCCTCTGACGTAAATGTCCTGGTGACTTCCGTATAAGTTGTTCCTATATATAGTCTTGCCCTGACCGTATAGGTTCCGATCTGGTTCACATTAAAGGTGATGGACTCGCTGTTATTCGCTATCCATCGTACCAGCGGGCTGGCGCCCCTGGGCCTGCTGTAAACGAAGTTCGTCCCGGAAGGCAGGGTGATGGTCCATCTTACGCTGTCCACGGCAGTCTTGTTATTTCCGTTCCAGTCGCCGCCCTGGGAGTCCTGCAGCCAGGTATGCATAGATGCGTACGCGCCTGAGCAGACGATATCCGGAGCGGTCATGTAAGGCCGTCTTCTGTTGTCGCTGAAAGATTGTGCCGAAGCCCAAAGGCCCGTGAATAAAAACAGTATAAGGAGTAAAATTCTTCTCATTGTAGCAAACAATTAAGTGAAACAAGGTCCGTTGCAGGTGATAGGCTGCAGGCGGCGGTTAATTCCGGGTGGCCGGAGAAACCGTTTTTCTGGTAATTGTTTGAGACAATAAGATGTGCCGGATGCTGCACACAGGTACATAGGTGTAAAGGATCGTTTTCATAGGCTTCGGTTATTCGGTATTCGGTCTTTTCAAAAAGGTGTATGGAATCAATTCGACTAATCTGAAATTAAAATTAATGATAATATAGACAATTCAAAAATATGAATTTCTCTTGAGGAGGTAAAAAAACACTTATATGATGTTTATATTGTATGAGTGATTTGAAATTCAAGCCTTTAATCCCGTGGAAAATTTGTTAACTTTTTTTGAGATATCGCGGGAGGGTTTCAATTTTTTTTGACAGAATATGTTATTTTTAAAATAATTACCTACCTTTGCAGACCAAATTCGTAGTAAGATGCCTAAAGTAAAGACTCATAGCCGTGCGAAGAAGACGTTTACGGTGACCGGCAGCGGCGCTATCAA
Source organism: Chitinophaga sp. 22620 (assembly GCF_052044405.1). Classification (NCBI taxonomy): domain Bacteria; kingdom Pseudomonadati; phylum Bacteroidota; class Chitinophagia; order Chitinophagales; family Chitinophagaceae; genus Chitinophaga; species Chitinophaga sp. 22620. The sequence goes on from NZ_JBQEMV010000003.1 coordinate 7,434, forward strand.
ACGCCCGAAGGCTTATAAAAGTCACTTGTTGACTAAAAAGTCCAACAAAAGAAAACGTTCTCTGAGAGGAAGTAGCCTGGTGGCTGATGCCAATCTGAACCTGGTGAAGCGTATGCTCGTACTTCGCTAAATGAATCCAATTTATTAAACAAGTTTTAAAAAGCATAACATGCCTCGTTCAGTAAACGCAGTTGCGTCCAGAGCCAGAAGGAAAAAGATCTTAAAACAGGCCAAAGGCTTCTACGGTAAACGTAAAAACGTTTATACCGTAGCGAAGAACGTTCTGGAAAAAGGCCTTACCTATAGCTACGTAGGCCGCAAACTGAAGAAAAGAGAATACCGCACGCTGTGGATCGCCCGTATTAACGCTGCGGCCCGCGCTGAAGGAATGACTTACTCCCAGTTCATTCATAAATTGTCAGAAAAACACATCGGCCTGAACAGAAAAGTACTGGCAGACCTGGCAATGAACGAACCCGAAACATTCAAAAGCCTCATCGCTTCTGTAAAATAAGCACTTATTCTCTTTCAATAAGTAAACCGGTTACCAACAGTAGCCGGTTTTTTTATGCCCGTAACTTTTTTTAAGTAAAGTGTTGAAAATCAGGCTATCAGGATAATTGTGTAAAACATCCCTTAAATTACGCGGGCTTGGCAGGAAGCAAACACCCCTAATTGCGTAAAAAGCCCCTTAAAGCTGGAATACCTTATAATGTGGCTCCCAGACCGCTTCAGGCCATTGCCCTTTCTCAAAGATACCCACTACGGCCGAACCGCTGCCGCTCATGGTAGCATACACTGCCCCGGCCCTGTACATCTTCTCCTTAATATTCCGGATAGCCGGGTATTCACTGAATACCGGCCCCTCGAAGTCATTCGTCAAAACACCCTTCCAGGTCCTTACATCCTTCCAATCCACCTCACTCAGACCTGCTGCCGGCAATCCTGGCGTCAGCTGGCCAAAAGCCCAGCCCGTATTTACATGGATCCCCGGATGCACCAGCAGGAAAGAGTAAGCGGAAAGATCCAGCTCCAAGGGCTCCATGATCTCTCCACGCCCTGTAGCAAAACACGGCCGGTTCCGGATAAAGAAAGGGCAATCGCTGCCAAGGCTGGCTGCATAAACCTCCAGTTTTTCTTCGGGTATGCCCAGGTTGTATTTGATATTCAATAACTTAAGCGCAAAAGCGCCATCGGCAGAACCGCCGCCCAGGCCCGCGCCAATCGGAATATGTTTATGCAGGTGCATGTGCACCGGTGGTAACTGCGGGTAGTCCGCTTTCAGAAGGGAATAAGCTTTGTTGCAAAGGTTGGCGGCCGCATCGCCGGGGATCTCCAGTCCGCTGTGGGAAAAGATGTTCTCCTCCGCGGTGATCACTTCCAGCGCATCTTCCAGGGGCAGGGGATAGAATACCGTTTCCAGGTCATGAAAACCGTCGTCCCGCCTGTGCAGGATATGCAAACCCAGGTTGATCTTACAATTGGGGAAAAGGATCACTATGTACTATTTACTTTTACGGCTGTTGATCTCGTCGCGGATGGCAATGGCGCGGATATAATCTTCCTGCTCCAGCACCTCCTGCAAAAGGGTGTTCAGCTCCTCCAGGTTGAGGGCCTTGAGATCGTCTTCCGCGCCCTTCTCATGTTCTGAAATACTGGGGCTGCCGGAAGCTTTGGTGGTCTTTTTACCAGCGGGGTCGTCCAGCAGGATGCCCGCGCTGTTGAGGATATTCTCGTATGTGTAGATCGGGCAGCCAAACCGTACGGCCAGCGCCAGCGCGTCGGAAGTGCGGGAGTCTATCTCGATCGTATCGTCGTTGTTGGAACAGATCAGCTTGGAATAAAAAATACCCTCCTGCAAATTGCTGATAATTACTTCATGTAACTCAACATTGAATGCATTCATGAAATTCTTCATGAGATCGTGGGTCAACGGCCTGCTGGGCTGCATTTTTTCCAGCGCTACTGCAATGGCTTGAGCTTCAAACCCGCCTATCACTATCGGCAGACGTCTTAATCCGTTCACCTCTCCCAGTACCACGGCATACGAATGGGTTTGTGTAATGCTATGCGACAAAGCAACTATTTCCAATTCTATTTTTCTCATACTGTCATTACGCGTGAGCGCTTCACGTTTATACTGTGTAAGACGTGAAGTTAGAAAAATATTCGATATCTAAAAAGCATTGGCTGCTGAAGAATAACGCTGTCCGGTAGTTGATTACCCGGAAATTACCGCCATTATCCCCCAGCAGCCGGCTGATTATAATTAATTCCCTTTATATTTCTTTACAGCTTCGGTCAGTTTGGGCACCACTTCGAAGGCATCGCCTACCACGCCATAGTCCGCAGCTTTGAAGAAAGGCGCTTCCGGATCCTTGTTGATCACCACGATCACCTTGCTCCCGTTCACCCCGGCCAGGTGCTGGATAGCCCCTGAGATGCCGATGGCCACGTACAGGTTAGGCCTCACGGTGAAGCCCGTTTGCCCCACGTGCTCATGATGCGGGCGCCAGTTGGCATCCGCTACAGGACGGCTGCAGGCGGTGGCTGCGCCGAGGGCATGCGCCAGGTCTTCCACCAGGCCCCAGTTCTCAGGGCCTTTCAGGCCGCGGCCGCCGCTCACTACGATCTCCGCTTCGGTAAGGGGCACTTCGCCGCTCACGGTTTCCACCTTCAGCACTTTCACTTTAAAGTCCGCGTCGCCGAGCGAAGGCGTAAACGCTTCTACAGCCGCTGTGCCGCTGCCGGCCTCCACGGTAAAGGTATTAGGCAGCACGGAAACGATCTTTTTGGGAGAGGTGATATTTACACTGGCAAATGCTTTGCCGGAAAACACGTTCTTTTTTACCACGAAACCCGCGGAGGTATCAGGCAGGGAAATAGCCCCCGCTACCAGGCCGGCTTTCAGGCGGGCAGACAGCTGCGGCGCAATGGCTTTGCCGGAAAAGTTGTGGGAGAACACGATCACGTCCGCATTCTCTTTGGCAGCGGCTTCCGCCACGATCTTTGTGCCTACGCCGGTTTCCAGCTCGTTCAGCCGTGCATCCGCCACATGCAGCACTTTGGTTGCGCCGTACTGGCCCAGGACGGCCAATTCTTCCGCGGTTACTTCGCCCAGCACGAGGGCCGTAGCCTGCGTGCCCAGCTGCTGCGCTACTTTTGCGCCATATTGAACGGCTTCCAGCGAGGATTTTTTGATGTTACCCTGAAATTGATCGGCAAATATTAAAACAGACATTGTTACTCGGATTTTTTAATGAAAGACTCAGATCACTTTGGCTTCTTCATGCAGCAGCTTCACCAGCTCCTCCATGTTGTCCGGCAAGATCATTTTCACGCCGGCCTTCGCGGGCGGCAGCTCGAAAGACACTACGCTGGTCAGCGCATCCACCGCCACAGGCGCTATTACTTTCAAAGGTTTGGTACGGGCCGCCATAATGCCGCGCATGTTCGGGATGCGGGCTTCGGCCATGCCTTTCTGCGCTGAAACAGCCAGGGGAAGGCTTACTTCAACGGTCTCTTCGCCGCCTTCGATCTCACGCACGAGCGTGGCCGTAGTGCCGTTCAGGTCCAGCTTTGAAGCGATGGAAACAAAGGGGATGCCAACCAGTTCGGCTACCATGCCGCCTATAGACGATCCGTTATAATCGATGGTCTCTTTACCGGTAAGAATGAGGTCGTAATTCTCCTGTTTTGCATGCGCAGCGATCTGCGAAGCAATGTAATAACTGTCATGGCTATCCGCATCCACCCTGAATGCCTCGTCGCCGCCAAGCGCAAGCGCCTTGCGGATCACAGGCTCGGTATCAGCTCCGCCCACGGTGATCAGGTGCACGGTGGCATTCAACGTTTCCTTCAGCTCAAGGGCTCTCACCAGCGCATACCACTCGTCATATGGGTTAATGATGAACTGCACACCCGCTTCACTGAATTTCGTGTTGTTGTCTGTGAAAGCTATTTTTGCAGTGGTGTCGGGCGTTTTACTGATACATACTAATATCTTCATATCCGTATACTGGTTTTTATTGAAAAAATACAGTGTCTACAAATATATGGGATTTAGCAATCTGGCAATCAGCGGCGCCCGTTGGCTTTTAAAAATAGCATCTTTGCAAAATGGACAGAATCGCACAATTGAAGGCATACCTGGCTGAAAGCCCGGCAGACAGCTTCCTGCGGCATGCGCTGGCGCTGGAGTACATCAAGCATAACGACGACCGGAGCGCCCGCGAAGCATTCGAGACCCTGCTGGCCAACGATCCCAAATATGTGGGTTCCTACTATCACCTGGGCAAGCTGCTGGAAAGGCTTGGAGAGCAGGACAACGCCATTGCTGCTTATGAAAAAGGCATGGAAGTGGCCCGCGAGGTGAGAGATATGCATGCTTACAACGAATTGCAGGCCGCGCGCGAGGACCTGTAAAAACAACCTATAATGATCGACAGGCTACAGGAATTTATCAGGAAGGAAAACATCTTTACCCCGGGAGACGGGCTGCTGCTGGCCGTTAGCGGCGGGCTGGACTCATCCGTGCTTTGCCACCTGCTCATTAAGGCCGGCTGGAAGGTGGAGATCGCGCATTGCAATTTCCGGCTGAGAGGGGAGGAGAGTAACCGCGACGAGGCTTTTGTGCGTTCGCTCGGAGAAAGATACCAGGCGCCCGTTCACATCACGGCATTCGATACCGCCGCATATGCGGAACAGCATAAGCTGTCCACCCAGGTGGCCGCCCGCGAACTGCGGTATGCCTGGCTGGAGCAGCTGAGAGCGGAACGCGGCCTGGCGGCGGTTGTTACGGCACATCACATGCAGGACAATGTGGAAACGCTCTGGATGAACCTCTCCAAAGGCACCGGCATGGCGGGTTTGCACGGTATTCTTCCTTTACAGGGCCGCATTGCAAGGCCGCTGCTGTTTGCCACCCGCGAGGAAATTGCGGCGTATGCAGCCGCTGAAGAACTCGGTTATGTGGAAGACAGCTCCAATATAACTGATAAGTATACACGAAATTATTTCCGCCATCATATTTTACCGCCGCTCCGGGAAATCTATCCCGATGTGGTGAAACAAACCGGCGCTTCCATCGGGCGTTTCCGCGAAGCGGAAGAGCTATACCAGCAGGCACTGGACGTTCACAAAAAGAAGCTGCTGGTGCAGAAAGGGCAGGAATTCTTCATCCCCCTCATCCGCTTCAGCCAGGCCAGGCCGCTGGCCACCATAGCATATGAACTGCTGAAACCCTTCAATTGCAGCCCCGCCCAGGCCTTGCAGGTAACAGCCCTGCTGGACGCGGAACCGGGGAGATACATCAGCACCGGCACCCACAGCATTGTGCGCGACAGGAAGTGGTTCATCATCACCCCGCTGAACACTGCGGAAGCCAGTTATTTTATCATTGAAGAAGACCAGCCCGTACTGCAGTTGCCCGGCCTGCAATTCACTTTCCGCGAAGCGGCCAACAATGCGCATGCGATCAGCGCAGATCCGCTGGTGGCCTGTATCGATAAAGCCGCTTTGCAATACCCGCTTATGCTCCGCAAATGGAAACAGGGCGATTATTTCTACCCGCTCGGCATGGTCCGCAAAAAGAAGCTCAGCCGCTTTTTCATTGACCAGAAGCTCCCGCTGCCGCAGAAAGAGAAGGTATGGGTGCTGGAATCAGGTAAAAAGATCGTGTGGGTGGCGGGCATGCGGATAGACAACCGGTTCCGTGTAACGGAAAAGACCCGGCAGGTACTGCGTATCACGATGACGCAAGAGGCTGTTTAGAACGGCAGCCTTGTTAATTGCTCCAGGAAAAGTGTTGCCAGCTCCGGCCGCATCACGATCGGAAAAATAAGCCCCAGCACGGCGCCCCAGAAGTGCGCATCGTGGTTGATGCCGTCGCCGCCGCGTTTGGACATGTACACGGAATAAGCCAGGAACAAACCGCCGTAAAGGATGGCCCAGATGGGAATAAAGAATACGTAGATCGTATTCCAGGGCTCAAAGAAAATAGAAGAGAACAATACCGCGGAAACCGCGCCGCTGGCCCCGATAGCACGGTAGCCGTAAACGTCCTTATACTTGAAATAAGTGGAAACGTCGGGCAGTACAAGGCCCAGCGTGTAGAGGATAACGTAGTATACTTTCCCGCCCAGGAACATCTGGAAATTCGCTTCAGCGATCCTGCCGAAGAAAAACAGCGTAAGCATGTTAAAGAACAGGTGGTTAAAATCCGCATGCACGAAGCCGGAAGTGATATAACGGTAATACTGGCGGTCGTTATTCACTTTATAGGGCCAGAAACTCAGCTTGTCTACTTGCTCGGGACGGTTAAAAGAGGTGATAGATACAAGGCAGGTAATAACGATGATGGCTATGGTAAAGGTCATAAATTCTTCTGTTAAGCTGTAAAAATAATCATTGATGGTGATATTTCTCGTTGTTGAGCACGGTATAGGCCCTGTAGAGCTGCTCAGTAACGATCAGGCGCACGATCTGGTGGGGGAAGGTAAGCGCTGAAAGCGACATTTTCGTCTGCGCCCGTTGCAGCACCGCTTCATCCAGCCCGAAAGCGCCGCCGATGAGGGCGATCAGCTGGCGGGTGCCGGCATTTTCCCGCTGTTGCAGGAATTCCGAGAGCTGCAGGGTGCTCATGCTTTTACCGTGTTCATCCAGCGCCAGCAGGTAATCCGCCGGCTGCAGCATATCCAGCACCAGCCTGCCCTCTGCTTTTTTCAGTTCGGGGATGGAGAGGCTGGCCGCCTGCTTCACGGTGGGGATCAGTTTAATGCTGAAATCGGTATAATGCTGTAACCTTTTCTGGAATATTTTTATGCCTTCGTTGATGTACGCATCATTTTCTTTTCCTATGCTCCAAAGCTGTATTTTCACGGGTTTCAGCGTTTTAAATGTAGTTCAAAAATAAATGGAAAAAGGCGGATGCAGAAAAAAAGCAGTGAAAGATTTGCAGAAATAAAAATTCTCCATACATTTGCATCCCGTTCAACATCAGAACAATGGCTCTGTAGCTCAACTGAATAGAGCATCTGACTACGGATCAGAAGGTTTCAGGTTTGAATCCTGACAGAGTCACAAAGCAAGTCTTCTACGAATGAGCAACCCGGCATACGAATCGTTTGCCGGGTTTTTTCTTTTAAGTTTTCATATACAGGAATTTGAGTATGGAAGATTTTTTCACCCTGTTCATGGTTTTTTAAAAAATATTCCTACTTTTGCTACCCGTTCAAAAACAATGGCTTTGTAGCTCAACTGAATAGAGCATCTGACTACGGATCAGAAGGTTTCAGGTTTGAATCCTGACAGAGTCACCCAACCGGAAGTCCTCCAAAAGGCTTCCGGTTTTTTCTTCCGCTCAATTGCAGCAGTTTTCATCACCACCCGGAAAAAAGGCGCTCTACTCCGAACGGATAAGCCCGAATTTTTTATTCCCTGTATCCAGGACCAGCTTGTATTCCAGGAAAATTTTGTTCCCTGTCATACCGCCAATCCCCATTTTCGACATTTGCGCAACCTGGGCATCGCTGACGCCTTCGATGTATGTAACATAATGAATGGGGATTTTTGCACCGGCGATCTCCAGGCTGTCGTTTGTAGCAAGGCTGTTGGCCGATAAAATTTTATCCCAGGATCTGACCTGGTAGTGAAGAAGCCCGGTATTGGGAATAGCCAGTTGCCGGCAGGTGTTTTTGTCCGTCAGCAACTCATACATGCTGGAGCCCGTGTCAAAATAAAGCATTGTCTGGTTACCCCGTAATTTCACCGGAAGCAGTACGCTTCTTCCCGCATACGTAAAACCAGCCAGTGAAAGTTCCGGCATCAGCTCCGCCGGGATGGCCGCTGAGATCGTCAGCCTGCATTGGGGATAATCAATGATGATCACTTTACCATCCACCAGGTCGGCCCCGATCGTTCCGATTATTTCCAGGCTGTTTTTGTCCTCCCGGATGGTGTTTGAGCTATCAAATTGTTTTACTGTTATCTCTTTTGCGGAAATGGGCACTTCCCCCGCTTCAAACGAAAAGTTGACCAGTTTTCCGTTTGCGGTATCCGGCGGAATGGCCCCGGGGTACTTTCTTTGAATAGCCGCCAGCTTGTTTTTATACAGCAGGGAATAGGGCGATCCGAGATCAAACTGCATATAAAACATCCGTGGGCAGCCGGCTAATTTAACCGGGATAAGCATGGCCGAATGAGGTTCCCATTTTGAAAGGATGCTGTCGCCCTGCCAGTGAAAGGGAATGGCGTGTGTTCCCGCTGGCAATACGAGCTGATTGTCCGGCAAAGCGGGTACCGGCTGTAACTGTGCCTTCGCCGGGGCTCCCCAAATAATAATACACAACCCCAGGCTTAAAAGTATCCGTTTAGTTTGCATCATCTGTTTTTGAGATACAAAGCTACACCTGCGTTGGGCAGGCTCAGCCGTAGTTTACCCGACATTAACCCGACATTGAATGATAATCAGCTGCTTATTCGCGAGCCGGAGGCGTCCTTTTTTACCCGCCATAATGTGGCAGCGATCAGGGCGGCATTCAGGAGATACATTAATAGAAACGGCCATAGGTAATTTAGCAGCAGGGATTTTTGAGCATATACTGCGATGATGAAATTATAAGCCAGTGTAAGTAAAAGCAGGAAACAAAGAGCCACTGCCCAATATATCTGAAGCCGTACTACGGACCGGCCCCTTGCAATCAACCCGGGGTTTTGCAGGCCTGATCTTTTGAGCAGAAAGGCGGGCACCAGGAAATGGACCAAAGGAATTACAAGATAGCTGAAGCAGGAGAGGCAGAGGATCTGAAGGAAATGTTTCTCGTCTTCAGTGTTACGCTGATCTTTTGACGCAACCGGATGGCCATCCGGCGTGCTGCCGGTCAATGCCTCGAACGTCGTATCCAAAGCGGCCGCGATGGCCTTTAGTGTATATGGCCTTGGAACGCTTTCACCGCTTTCCAGGCGCTGAATGGTGCGAACCGTAATATTCGTCAGCTCCGCCAGTTGCTCCTGCGTAAGCCCTTTCTTTTTTCTTGCGGCCGCTATTTTCTGATGTAACTCCATCCGGGAAGATTGTTTTCCGAAGATAGCTTTAAATCTATCACAATAACCGGTTCAAAAATTACCGGCGGGCACGAAAAAATTTCAACGCAGGCCGGGGCTTTTTTAATTTGTACAAGCCAGGGAATAATCGTAGCTTATCATTCTCCCGTTCTCTCATGGAATAAAACTGATGTATGAAAAGCAGCAAACATTGGTTCAATGTTCATCCGGCGGCTTTCGGAATATGCGTGTTATTCGCGTGCTTTGAGGCCCGCGCACAGGTCCGCACCATAAAAGACCGCGATGGCAACAGTTATCCTGTCAAAATAATGCCTGACAATAAAGAATGGATGACGGCCAACCTCAATCTTCATATCCCCGGCGCTTATTGTTATGAAAATTCCGGGCAGCAATGCAGGGAATATGGCCGCCTGTACACCTGGAAGGTTGCGCAGGAGGCATGCCGGTTACTGGGCGAAGGCTGGCGCCTGCCTTCCAACGAAGAATGGCAGCAATTGGGCAAATCGTTTGGCGGCGTCCGCGACGATTCGGAAGACGGCGGCAAAGCAGCCTACCAGGCGCTGATACCCGGCGGCATATCGGGATTCAACATTGTTTACGGCGGGGGGAGAGACACTACCGGCAGCTATGCCCGCGGTGGCGCCCATGGATTTTACTGGACGGCGACCGAAAGCGATTCCGCGCATGCATGGTTTTACAACTTCGGCAAAAATGGTAAAATAATGAACCGCCATCACGATGGAGAAAAGGAACAGGCCATTTCCGTGCGCTGCATCAGGGACCGGTGAATCATGGAAAACCGGTTTATTTAAAATTTAATTTTACTTTTATCCCGGTAGCACAACAGCCAAAATTCCATGGTAAGGGATCAATCGGAGTTTAACCAACTAATGCTGGAAAAGGTAGCGGCAGGCGATTCGGCTGCGTTCCGCCAGTTATTTTATGCTTACCACCAGCGGCTCGGCAGTTATATTTTCCGCATTACAGAATCACGTGAGCTTACACAGGAAATAGTGCAGGATGTATTCCTTAAAATATGGATCAACCGCGCCCATCTTGAAGTAGTCGGGAGTTTTGAGTCCTACCTTTTTGTAGCCGCCCGGCACCATGCCCTCAACTACCTGAAAAAACTCGCCCGCGAAAAACACCGCCAGCAGGAATGGCTGCGCTCGTTTTCCGGTGAAGCTGAACCCATGGAAGGAGGGGAGGACGCCGGCCCCGAAGCGCTCATAGAACAGGCTATTGCCCTGCTGCCGCCGCAGCAGAAGAAAGTTTACCAGCTCAGCCGCGAGCAGGGCCTGCAGCAGAAAGACATTGCCCGGGAACTCAATATCTCCCTCGAAACCGTTAAAAAGCACATGGTGCTGGCGATCCGCTCACTGAAGGACTTTGTGCGAACCCATATGCAGTTGTTCAGCTTTTGATGAAATATTCCCTTTTCATAATAGGCAATTCTCCTTTTGTAAAATTCCTCACTTTCGCATTACCTCCTTTTTCCAGGTTGGTTGTCCTCCCTGTGTAAAAGCCATAAAACCGGCTTTTCATATCTATGGAGCAACAGCGGCTGCACTATCTTTTCAGGGCATGGTTTCAGAAAACCGCCACCGCGCAGGAACGGGAAGAATTTACCCGCCTGCTGCAACAGGCGGGCAACAGCGCGGAACTGAAACAATGGCTCACGGATGCCTGGCACGGGCTGGAGCAGGCGGAACCGCATTTTTCCGCCGCGGAAAGCGAAGCCATGCTGGCCGGCATCCTTTCTTCTGCACCGGGGAAGCCTGAATTGCGGCCGGTTTCCGGCGGTAAAAAGCGCCACTTCTCAAAGCTTGCCATTGCCGCATCCATTTTGCTTGCAATTACCTCCGGCGCCCTGCTCTGGCTCACCGGTCCGGATAAACTAACTCCAGGCGGTACACCACGGGCCGGCCTTTCATCCCAGGTTATAACCTATGGCAGCGACCAGGCTATACTCACATTAGCCGATGGCAGCACCATTACATTAGACAGCTCCGGCAAGGGGGAGATCTCCCGGCAGGGCAGCACGCTCGTGATGCAGTCCCAGCCGGGCCAGCTGAGCTACGAGCCCTCTTCCGGCACAAAAGGCGAGCTGATCTACAACACCATTACCACGCCGCGCGGAGGCCAGTTCAGGCTGCAATTGCAGGATGGCACGCGTATCTGGCTGAATGCCTCCTCATCCCTCCGTTTCCCCGCCGAATTCGGGCCTGGCGAAAGAGATGTGGAGCTTACCGGCGAAGCCTATTTTGAAGTGGCCAAAGACGCAGCAAGACCTTTCCGCGTAAAAGCAAAGGACATGAGATTGGAAGTGCTCGGCACCAGCTTTAACGTTATGGCGTACCACGACGAAAGGACGGTGAACACCAGCCTGCTGGAAGGCGCCGTAAAAGTAAGCGGCAGCGCGGGAGCCGCCACCCTCAAACCAGGCCAGCAGGCCCGGATGAGCAGCGATGCATTAAAAGTGGCGGCTGCGGATATGGACGAGGCCGTAGCCTGGAAGAACGGCTGGTTCCAGTTCAACAGCGCGCCCTTCGAAACCGTCATGCGCCAGATATCAAGGTGGTACGACGTGGATGTGGTATATGCCGGCAAAATACCGGAAGGCCATTACTCAGGCCTCGTAAGCAGGAAGAACGACATCTCGGCGGTGCTGCGCATACTTGAAAGCGGAAATGTAAAAGTTAAGATAACGGGCAAAAAACTGGTAGTAGAATAACTTATTGTTTAACCAAAAATCCACGGCAGACAATCACCGTCACAGCATCAGCAAAAAAGGAGTTACCAAAATCGCAGTTAAAGCCATAAAAAAACCAGGAGCGCTGGAACCGCCCCTGGAATAAAGGCCTGTGCTTTTCAACCGCATCGTGAAACGCTAATTGTTTAACACAAACACCACAAAAGTATGAAAAAACGATCTGCTTTGCCATGCCCCCATGCGTGGCGGGCAACAGTTGCCAAAATCTTTCATGTTATGAAACTGACGGCTGTCATCTTATTAACAGCTTTCCTCCAGGTAAGCGCGAGCTCTTCGGCGCAACAGATCACCATCAGCCAGAAGAATACCACGCTGGAAAAAGTTTTCAGGGAACTGCACAAACAAACCGGTTTCCAGTTCTTTTTCCAGGACGAGGTATTACAAAAGGCCGCCAGGTTCGACATCCAGGTGAAAGACGGCTCCATCCGCGAAGTGCTGGACATCTGCTTCCGCAACCAGCCGCTGGAATATTCGATCGTGGACAAATCGATCATCATCAAACCCAAATCCCCGCCCGTGGCCGCGCCACAGCCGCCCGTGCTGGAAATAAAAGGCCGCGTGACAGATTCCACCGGCGTGCCGCTGCAAGGCGTGAGCGTAGTGATCACCGGTACCACCAAAGGCGTGAGCACAGACGCGAATGGCAACTTCAGCATCTCCGCGCAGGAAACCGATGTGCTGCGCTTCAGCTTTATTGGTTTTAAATCCGTGAACGTGCCCGTGGCGGGTAAAACTTTCATTGAAGTAGCGCTCCAGCAAGACGTGGCCTCACTCACCGACGTAGTGGTGGTAGGTTACGGCTCGCAGAAAAAAGAGAACCTCACCGGGGCAGTGGCCACCGTGGCCGCCAAAGAGCTCGAAAGCCGCCCGCTTGTAAATCTCGCGCAGGGCCTGCAGGGCCTCGTGCCGAACCTGAACATCAACCTGAACAGCGGCCGGCCAGGCGCAAGCGCGAACTTCAACATAAGAGGCGTCACATCCCTGAACGCGGACGGCGGCAGCAATAACCTCGGCGCCCCGCTTGTAATGGTGGACGGCGTACAGATGGACCCGAACCTGATAGACCCAGGCGATGTGGAAAGCGTGACCGTGCTGAAAGACGCGGCATCTGCCGCCATCTACGGCGCTCGCGGCGCTTACGGCGTTATTCTCATCACTACCAAAACCGGGAAGAAGAACACGCCGCTCCGCGTAAGCTATGCAGGCTCCTACACGATCTCCAAACCAACGCGCCTGCCCGATTACCTGAACAGCGTGGATTACATCGCCATGCACCGCGAAGCGGACCGCACAGGGCAGGTCAGCGGCGGCTCCACCGCGTCCGCGCCTTTTACCGTGCAGGATTCCCTCATGGCTGCCGCGTATTTTGCGGACCCGGCGAACAATCCCACCGGCTACCCTGACCCTTCCAACCCTTCCAAATACCGCTATGTAGGCAATACCGACTGGGTGGACGTGCTTTACCCCGAATGGGCGCCCCAGCATCAGCATAACCTGTCCGTTTCAGGCGGCGCGGAGAAAACGACCTTCATGGGTTCCATCGGGTATTTCAACCAGAAAGGGATGCTGAAGCAGGGGAATGAAGATTACACGCGCATCAACCCCTCGCTTAAGATCAATACAGATGCCACGCCCTGGCTTTCGCTGCAATTCAAGGCCGCGCTGAACCATATCAACAACGATGTGCCCAATGCGCCCATCATCGTCAGCAATTACAATACAAGCTACATACAGGGAGACTCCAGGCCCGTAATGCCCGTGTACAACCCCGGCGGTAAAGACTATGCCGGCCAGGGCAGCTGGACCAATCCCGTGGCGGTGCTGGAGCAGAACGGCCGCGACAATACAAAGGCCAACGACCTCTGGCTCACCGGCGGCCTTGTGATCACGCCAGTGAAAAACGTAAAGATCAACGCGGATTACACTTATAATAACTACTCCGCATTCCGCCAGCAGGTGCAGAAGCAGTTCCCGGAATACGGCGTGAACGGCATCTTCCTCGGCTACTACCCCTGGACCTTCCCCGACGCCACTACGGAGATCAGCACCAACAACAACTATAATGCGCTGAACCTCTACGCCAACTACGAGAACACTTTCAGTGGCGGGCATTATTTCAAAGCCACCATGGGCTACAACCAGGAGCACCGCAAATACAAAACAGTCAACTCGCAGGCCAAGAACCTCATCAATCCAAACATTCCCTTCATCGGGCTTAATTCAGACCTGAAACCTTTCATCGGCGGCAATGAGTACGAATGGGCGCTTAACGGCCTGCTCTACCGCCTCAATTATATCTACAAAGGCAAATACCTGCTGGAGGTCAACGGCCGCTACGACGGTACTTCCGCCTTCCCGGACGGCAGCCGCTTCGTATGGTCGCCCTCGGCATCGGCAGGCTGGCGCATTTCGGAAGAATCTTTTTTTACCAGGCTGAAGAGCGCGGTGAACGACCTGAAGCTCCGCGTTTCCTACGGCCAGCTGCCCAACCAGATGTTCAATCCGTTAAGTCCCTCCAACAGCAGCATCTATCCATATATCGGCCTCATGCCCGCCACTGCGTCCGGCTACATATTCGGCTCGCAGCAGGCCATTGCGGTAGGTGCGCCGGGTTTGGTGAGTCCCGATTTCACCTGGGAAACAGTGGTTACGAAAGATGTGGGCGTCGACTTCGCATTCCTTGGCAACCGCCTTTCCGGCAGCTTCGACTGGTACATCCGCACCACGCGCGACATGCTGGTGGGGGGCCAGCCTTTGCCCTCCGTGCTGGGCACCACGCCGCCGCTGAAGAATGCCGCCGATCTTGAAACAAAAGGGTGGGAGCTGAGCCTTACCTGGAAAGACGATATCGGCAAGGACTTCAACTATTCCGTGCGCCTCGGTCTTTCCGACTACACGTCCCGCATCACCAAATACGACCTGAATCCCAACCAGACCATCGGCAGCCCGTACGTGGGCCAAAAGTTCAATGAGCTGTGGGGCTATGTAACAGACGGGTACTTCCTTACAGACGCTGAAGCCGCGGCCTACAACCAAAGCCAGCTGTTCGGCGGTACACTGATGGCGGGAGACATCCGTTACCTGGATCTGAATAAAGACGGCGAAATATCCCCCGGCGAAAGCACCGTCGGCAATCCCGGCGACCGCCGCATCATCGGCAACAGCACGCCCCGTTACCAATACGGCGTGAACCTCTTTGCGCAGTATAAGAGTTTCGATCTCTCCGTGTTCGTGCAGGGCGTGGGCAAACGCGATGTAATGCCCAACGACAATGCATTCTGGGGCTTCTATTCAGAATGGAGCGTGCCGTTCAATTACATGAAAGACCATTGGACGCCGGAGAACCCGGACGCTTATTTCCCCCGGCTCCGTTTTGGCGGCGGCAGCAACTTCCAGACGCAGACAAAATACCTGCAAAGCGGGGCTTACGCGCGCCTGAAGAATGTTTCGCTGGGTTATTCACTGCCTTCGGACCTGCTGCAGCGTATTAAGATGAAAAGCCTGCGGGTATACGTTACCGGCCAGAACCTTTTCGAAGTGACCAACCTGTTCAAGGCCTACGATCCTGAAACTATCGGCTTCGGTACATACCCGCTCAGCCGCAGCGTTTCATTCGGCCTGCAATTAAGTCTCTAACGGATTAAACGAATTTTATGAAGATCAGACAATTCCTTTCATATACGATCGCTGCAACGGGCCTGTTCATATCCGCCTGCAACAAGCAGCTGAACCTTTTACCGAAGGACTCGCTGAGCGAGCCCGCGTATTTCAAGAACCCGAACGACCTCGCGTTGTACTGCAACCAGTTTTATTCCAGCCTGCCCCTGCAGAACAGCTTCTGGACCGAAACAAATTCAGACAACCAGGTGCCGCTCAACCGAAACACTTTCCTGGCAGGCACTTACCCCGTGCCTGTAACCGGCGGCGGATGGGACTGGGCGCAGATCAGGGCTGTGAACTATTTCCTGCAGCGGTACACCCGGGTGCAGGCCGATGCCGCCACACTCAACAAATATGCCGCCGAAGCGCGTTTTTTCCGCGCCCTGTATTACTGGCAGAAAGTGAAACAATTCGGCGATGTGCCCTGGCTGAACAGGGATCTGAACGACACCTCCGCATCGCTGCTTTACGGGCCGAAAACGCCGCATAAACAGGTGATGGATTCCGTGCTGGCAGACCTGAACTTTGCCGTACAATACCTGCCTGATCTTGACGACGTGGAAGACGGCCGCCTGCACAAGTTTGCGGCGCTGGCGCTGAAGAGCCGCATCTGCCTGTGGGAAGGCACTTTCAGGAAATACCACGGCCTCGGCGGCGAAGCCGTTCACCTCAATGCCGCTGTGGCCGCTTCGGAAGAGATCATCAGCTCCAACAACTACGACATATGGAGCACGGGCAACCCCACGAAGGATTATTATAACCTTTTCATACAGGAAGACCTCACCGGCAACAAAGAAGCCATTCTCCCGGCGGTTTATATCCGGAATGTGCTCACCCAAAACCTGTCCCGCCAGCTGACGGAAAGCAGCACCGGCTTCAGCAAGAATTTCGTGCGCTCTTTCCTCTGTACGGACGGGCGGCCCACCGCGCTGAGCCCGTTGTATAAAGGAGACGATTCCCTGGATGCGGAAGCCACGAACCGCGACCCGCGCTTTACCCAGCTGATCGCCACGCGCGGCTTGGTATTGCAGAATAATGCGGACGGCACGCAGAACGTGTTCACCCTTCCTGCCATCGGCACATCCGCCGCGCCTACAGGCTATATGATCATTAAATGCCTGAGCCCTGACCCCGCGCAATGGAACGCAAATCAATCCACGCTGGACATGTTCTATTTCCGCTACGCGGAAGTGCTGCTCAACGAAGCCGAAGCGAAAGCAGAGCTGGGCCAGTGCACCCAAGCCGTGCTGGACAACACTGTCAACAAGCTGCGCGACAGGGTAGGCATGCCGCATATGGTGATTGCCTCGCTGGTGAAAGACCCGCAGAGCGACTTCCCCGCGCTGCCCGTGCTGCTGGATGAGATCCGCCGGGAGAGAAGGATAGAGCTGGCCGCGGAAGGCTTCCGCCTAGACGATCTGCTGCGCTGGAAAGCCGGGAAGCAGATCGAAAAGCCGGAAACCATACTGGGCATGAAGCTGGTGCCGGCCATCCGCGCGCAATACCCGCCCAGCCAGGTGGGCGGCATACAGTTGGATGCGAACGGCTACATCCGGCTGTATACCAATATCACCAACCGTACCTGGAACGATAAGATGTACAGGTACCCCATTCCCACACAGGAACTGAACCTCAACCCGAACCTGCTGCCGCAGAACGCGGGCTGGCAATAGGCGGAAAAAAATGCAGCGCGGAAAACCCGGTCAGTACCGTCCACACCGGTGTTGCCCGGGCCTGCGCTGCTGTTTTTTAACCTTTAAAAAACTTAAATGAACGTTTTAAAAGGTTACATGATCAGGCGCTATTAGAACTGATTATATTAATTTCATGATATTACCCCGGTTTTGTATATTGTAACCAATTACCACTACAACTGTATTTTTAGCTCGACAAAAACGACCAGATTTCAGTAACCCATATTCTATACGTGAAAACCGCAGTCCCGAATAACCAGCTCAAGATGAAAAGATCTATACAACGCATACTGAACGCCGGAACAGCAGACATAGACGACTCCAGGGCCAGACGTTCCATTGTGATCATCAACACGCTCTCTTTATTGACAGCTATCCTGATTGCCCTGGTAGCTTCGGTGCTGTACTGGTATACCGGCTCGCTGCTCATCCTTGTTCCCGCTATCCTTGAGATCACCTGTTTTGCCGGCGTCATCACCCTGAATCACTACCGCCGCCATAGCACCGCCAGCATGGCCACCTTAATGATCCACTGCTGCTTTGGTATATATTTCGGCTCCATCCTTGGCAACGTCATGCCCATAGAGCTGATAACCGCGTTCCTGTTCACCTTCCTGATCGGGGCTTCCTTCCTCGTATTCAAGAACCTGAAAGTGCGCCTGCTGTCGCTCGGCTGCGCCCTTTTCCTGATCGTGGCCGTGCAGCTCAATAATTACCTGCATATTGTGCAGCCCATGTACATGATGCCCGCCATGGTGCCGGTGCTGAAAATGGCTTGCTGGGTAGGCATGCTCATCCTCATGGCTTACGTTACCTTTTTCATCATCCGGCAGAACGATATGTTCCTCCGCGAGAACCAGGAATTGCTGAGCAGGCTCAAAGAAGCCGACGCCGCCAAGTCCAAATTCCTCCGGGAAACCAGCCATGAGATCAGGACGCCGCTCAATGCCGTATTCGGCATCGCCCAGCTGCTGCACAGCCGTAAACGGCAGATAGACGACCCTGAGCTGCAGCAGGACATCAACTACCTGTATGCCGCCAGCTTCCTTTCCCGCGAGATCATCAACAACGTGCTGGACATGGCCAAGATCGAAGCCGGCAAATACAGCGAACCGGTGATAGAACCCTTCAGCCTGAAAGACAACGCTGAAAGCTGCGTGGCCCTCAACCGCTACGTGGCAGCCACCCGCAAGGTGCGCATCCAGCTGGCCATCGATCCATCCATTCCTGAATTCATCAGCACCGATCATATCTTCCTCACCAAGATCGTGAACAATCTCCTGAGCAATGCCGTGAAGTTCGCCACACCCGGCTCTTCCGTGGACGTGCGCTTCCGGCGGAAGAACCAGCAGCTCACCTGCTACGTAAGGAACGAAGGCAACCTGCGGGCCGAACAGCTGGACAAAGTGTTCCAGCCCTTCGAAGCCGAACGCAACAGCCAGGTGGAAGGCACCGGCCTTGGTTTGCAGATCACGCGCCACCTGGTGGAACTGCTGGGCGGCAACATATTCGTGGAAAACAAAGGCGAGCTGATCCAGTTCAAGTTCAGCATTCCCCTGCAGGCCGCAGCCGCGGCGCCCGCCGAAGCAGGCAGCATCATGCCGAGGGCGGGAGAATTCAACGGTTATAAAGTACTGATCATAGAAGACGATCTTTTCAGCGGCCACGTGATCCGCAAATTCCTGTCTGAAGCCGGCGCGGAAACCATCCTGGCAGACAGCGGGGAAGAAGGCCTGGCCTTGCTGGAAAGCCATCACCCGGACCTTGTTATCACAGACTCGCACCTGCCCGGCATCCAGGGCAAGGACGTACTGGCGCGCCTCCGCGGTATCCATGCATTCCGCCATCTTCCCGTTATTATCGCTTCCGGCGATGCCTTCAACGAAGCGCGCGAAGAAATGATGGCAGCCGGTGCAAACGACTACCTTGTGAAACCTTTTCTTTACGCCGATCTTCATAAACTGCTGGAGAAATACCTGCCCGCGCGTTTCAAACAAGTGGCCGGATAAGCCCATCCCGCCCAATATTCACCCCCATTTGCCGCTAAATTGATTAATTTTAGTGAGGACAGTCTTTTATTCTCACCCTGAGTTAACAATTTATGATCTACCTATGTAAATCGGCAGTAACCGCTTCTGTAAGGGAGCTCTACATCATTTGGCGCTTCATCAACAACGACATCTGGGATACGGTGATTCCCTGCCTTATCACCTTCATCAGCGCCTGGGTCTATCACAACAAACCGGTAGACGATTTTCCCCTGTATTTCGTGTTTTGCGTGCTCTACACGATTCTTTACATCCTCACTTTCTGCATTGCCAACCAGGTGAATTCAGTCGAGGAAGACCGCATCAATAAGCCGGACAGGCCGCTGGTACAGGGTTTGGTGACCGAAGCCGAAACACGGAGGCGCTTCGTGGCTTACAGCATCCTTTTCCTTATCGTGGCCATATGCCTGCAATTGCTCTGGCTGGCCATTGCCTGGATGATCGTTACGCAGATGCTGTGCAAATGGGGTTGCAGCAACCATTGGTTCACCAAGAACGTGGTGTGCATTTCCATCGGCACCGTTACTCTGCTGGCTGCGGAATGGAATATCGTGGGGCCGGTGGACGGCAATGTATGGGCCTACATTATCGTGATAAGCCTGTGGGCCGGGCTGGGCCTGCCTTTGCAGGACATGCGCGACCAGGTGGGCGACCGCATCATGGGGCGTAAAACGCTTCCGCTTTCCGTGGGCGACACCACTGCGAGAATACTGCTGAGCGTGTACTTTTTCCTGTTCTCCCCGCTGGTCTATTTCTGCATCCTGCTTACCCAAACGGGCGTGGAAGAAATATTCGCCAGCCGCCTGCTCACCGGCATCGTGATCGGGGAAGTGCTCTGGCATTGGGCGGTGGCGCTCAGGCTCTGGCTGTATAAATCACCGAAGGCGGACGATAAAACCTATCACTGGTTCGTTTACCTGTTCATCGTTACTATCCCGATGATCTGTTTTATTTAAATAAATTTTATAAACAGGAAAAGCTATCGACTGGCGGCTAAAATTGAAAAGCGTACCCGGGAAACGCTTCCGGGGTACGCTTTTTATGTGACCGGGCCAGCTCAGGCATGAGCTGCCTTCTTTCGGGTGGCGCGTTTGGCGGTGGCTTTTTTTGCGCCTGCTTTTTTCGTGGCGGCTTTACGCGTGGCCCGTTTGGGTGAAGCGCGTTTGGTAGCCGCTTTACGGGTGGAACGTTTGGCTGTGGCCTTTTTGGCGGTGCTTCTTGTTCTGCCTTTCGTGGCCGCTTTTTTTGCCGCGCCTTTCCGTGTAGCTGCCTTTTTAGCGCCGCCCTTACGGGTAGCGGCTTTTTTACCCGCGGCTTTTTTCTTCGGCACTTTCGCTCCTTCTTCACGGGCCTCGCTCAAACCGATGGCGATGGCCTGCTTGCGGCTTTTCACCTTCTGGCCGCTGCGGCCGCTCTTTAACTTGCCTTCCTTCATTTCATGCATCGCACGCTCCACCTTATCGCCTGCTTTCTTTGAATACTTTGCCATAAAATGGGTTTTTAGTTACCCTATTTCCCTCAAAAGCCAGACCATACAAACTGGTATAATATTTTCCATGTCTATATTCAAAAAGATACCATGAACCTGAAAATGTTTACCCTCTGCTTTACCTGCTTCTTTTCCGCCGGCGCCTCCGCCTTTGCACAGGCCCAATACAAAATAAAGGTCACCAACCTGGACAATAAAACCGGCAAGCTCTATATCGGGTGGTATACGGAAGCATCCACCTTCATGAAACCCAAGAAAACCGCTCTGGTAAAGATTATCCCCGTAAAAGACCTGGCAGAGATCACCGTGGATTTTGAGAAAGTGCCCAGCGGCACCTATGCCATTTCCACCTTCCTGGACGAGAACGGGAACGAACACCTGGACCTGAACGTGTTGGGCAAACCGAAAGAAAAGTACGGCTTCTCCAACAACGTAACGCCCGCCATGCGCCCGGCGAATTTCGAAGAAGCGGCCTTTACCGTGAACGGGGAAAACAAGACCCTTATCATCAAACTGAAATAATTTTTGTGGAAGGAATGCCACAACCATTTACCCTGAATGGTTGTTAATCTTTTGTCTCCCGCTGAAGTCTGAAGATGCAAGACGGTCTTCAATATTGATTCAAAATTCAACAATAGCTTCGCCGCTTTGTTAATAATCTAAATATTCCGGTATGACCAGCGTAAAAGCATATGCCGCTCAGAACGCCACCGCGCCGGTGGCTCCCTGGACCTTTGAAAGAAGGGATCCCGGCCCATTTGATGTACAGTTCGACATCCTTTACTGCGGTGTTTGCCACAGCGACCTCCACCAGATCCGCGACGAGTGGGGCAATTCCATTTTCCCCATGGTACCGGGCCACGAAATTGTTGGCAGGGTTACCAAAGTAGGGGACAAGGTAACGAAGTTCAAAGCAGGCGACCTGGCCGCGGTGGGCTGCCTGGTAGACAGCTGCCGCCATTGCGATAATTGTAAGGACGGGCTGGAGCAATATTGCGAGAACGGTTCTTCAGGCACCTACAACTCCTACGAACAGGACAAAAAAACACCTACCTACGGCGGGTATTCCAACATGATCGTAACAGACGAAAAGTTTGTGCTGAAAGTGTCGGACAAGCTGCCGCTGGCCAATGTAGCCCCGCTGCTCTGCGCTGGCATCACCACTTACTCCCCGCTGCGCCACTGGAAAATAGGCAAGGGGCATAAGGTAGCCGTGATAGGCCTGGGCGGGCTGGGCCATATGGCCGTGAAGTTCGCCGCCTCATTCGGCGCGGAAGTGACCATGCTAAGCACCTCACCCAAAAAAGAAGCGGATGCCAGGGCCCTTGGCGCGCATAAGTTCGTGCTTACCTCAGATCCTGAGCAGCTGAAGCCCGTGCGCAACTACTTCGATTTTATCGTGGACACCGTATCGGCCCCGCACGATTACAATATGGTGCAGAGCCTGCTGCGCACCAACGGCGTGCAGATATGCGTAGGCGTGCCGCCTACGCCGCTGGAGCTTATCGGCTTCAGCCTGATCGGCAACCGGAGGAGCATAGCCGGTTCCATGATCGGCGGCATCCCTGAAACACAGGAAATGCTGGATTACTGCGCGGAGCACAACATCGTGAGCGACGTGGAAGTGATCGATATCAGCTATGTGAACGAGGCATATGAAAGAATGCTGAAAGGCGATGTACGGTATCGTTTCGTAATAGACATGGCTACGCTGAAATAATATCACCCATTGAATTCCGGGCCGGCTTGAGCGATCGGGCCGGCTTTTTTGTGTTTGCCTCAGCTGCCAGTACTGATAACTATCATACACGCACAAACGGACGGCGTCGTACATTTGCAAAAATCCCCGCAATGAATAACATCACGTATACAGACGCGGCTACGGCATTACAGCCCGTTCAATCCGGCCAGCGCGTGTTCATCCACGGCAGCGCCGCCACGCCCGTGCACCTGCTGGAAGCCTTGCAGGCAAAACATGCAGCCCTAAAAGGTGTGGAGCTGGTAAGCATTACTTCTCTCGGCGACGTGCACTTCGACAAGCCGGAGCTGCGCGGATCGTTCTTCTTTAATTCCCTCTTCGTTTCCGCTGCCACGCGCAGCGTGGTGAACAGCGAAGCCGGCGACTATGTGCCCGTGTTCCTCAGCGAGATACCCCAGCTGTTCTACCGCAACATTCTCCCGCTGGACGTAGCCCTCATCCAGGTATCCCCGCCGGACGCGCACGGGTATGTATCCCTCGGTACTTCCGTAGACATTGCCCGCGCTGCGGTGGAAACAGCGCGTTACGTAGTGGCGCAAGTGAACCCGAAAATGCCGCGCACGCATGGCGACGGCTTTATTCATGCCAGCAAAATAAATGCGCTCGTTTGGCACGAAGCGGAACTGCCCGTGGTGGATTATTCCTCCGCCGCGTCGCCCGCCGTGGAAAAGATCGGCAGGCACATTGCAACGCTGATCGAAGACGGCGCCACGCTGCAGCTGGGCATCGGCACTATTCCGGACCAGGTGCTGCGCAACCTCACCGGCCATAAGGACCTCGGCCTGCACACCGAAATGCTGAGCGACGGCGTGATTCCCCTGCTGGAAAGCGGGGTGATCAACAACAGCCGTAAGAAACTGAACATTGGCAGGTCCGTGACCGCATTCCTGACCGGCACACAAAAGCTGTACGACTTCGTACACGATAACCCGGCCATCCGCGTAATGGACATCAGCTATGTAAATGATACCTCCGTGATCAGGCAGAACCAGAAAGTGGCGGCTATCAACAGCGCCATCGAAATAGACCTTACCGGCCAGGTGTGCGCCGATTCCATCGGCACCTACCAGTACTCCGGCATCGGAGGGCAAATGGATTTTATCCGCGGCGCATCGCTGAGCCCCGGCGGTAAACCGATCATTGCCCTGCCCTCCGTGACCAATAAAGGCGTTTCACGCATCACGCCCTTCCTCAAAGAAGGAGCAGGGGTGGTAACCACGCGCGGGCATGTGCACTGGGTGGTAACCGAATACGGCGTTGCAGACCTGTTCGGCATGAGCCTGAAACAAAGGGCCAAAGCCCTCATCGGCCTTGCGCACCCCGACCACCGCGAAACATTGGAAAAAGCGTATCACCAGCGGTTTGTAAAAGCCTGATGATTTCCGCAAGTTCCGGGTGGTGCAGCCTGCCAGGCTTGGGTAATTTGCAGGCATGAAAGAGAAGATCGACAGAACAGACTGGGCCGCCGTGGCCGCGGAGCTGCACGACAAAGGTTATGCCATCGTTCCCGGCATGCTCAGGCCGCTGGAATGCACCGCCCTCACTGTTGCCTATATAGACGCGCAATTGTACCGGAAAACCATTTCCATGGAACGGTACCGCTTCGGCGCGGGGGAATACAAATATTTCCGTTACCCATTGCCGCCGCTCATTCAGCAGATCCGTGAGAATGTTTATCCGCACCTGGCGCCCGTTGCCAACCGCTGGATGCAGGTGCTGAACATTCCCCGCGTTTACCCGCCCGCGCACGCGGAACTGCTGGAAGAATGCAGGAAAGCAGGGCAGGACAAACCCACAGTGCTGATCCTGCAATACGGGCAGGGCGGTCACAATACGCTCCACCAGGACCTTTACGGCGACGTCTTCTTCCCGTTCCAGCTGGTGCTGTTCCTTTCTCAACCCGGCCACGACCATACCGGCGGGGAATTTGTGCTCGTGGAACAGCGTCCCCGCGCGCAGTCAAGACCCATCGTGCTGCGCCCTGGTAAAGGGGACATGCTTATCTTTACCACCAATTTCCGCCCCGTTCAAGGCAGCAAGGGATATTACCGGGTGAATATGAAACACGGCGTGAGCGAAGTGAAGGACGGCCACCGGTATACGCTGGGCATTATATTTCACGACGCACAATAATTTTCGGCCCGATGCATATGATAGCACACAGCTCGCTCCGTAATAACGATCTTCACACGCTCATCCGCGCGGGAAAGATCAGGTTTGGCGGCAACCGCAGGCTGAAAATATACGGCACGCTGCAATGCAGCTCCGGGAAGAAAATGAAACGGGAGAACAGGGTGTTCTTCAACAGTGAAAAGGCCGCCATCGCCAATGGCTACCGCCCATGCGGGCATTGCATGCGGGCGGCTTACAAGAAGTGGAAGGGAACCGTGTAAGCACACCGCGGCGGCAAAGTGAAAGGGCGCCTTTTTTCATGCAGAAAAGATTTCGTTCCTTTGAACAAAATACTAACCGGTATCTTATTATGAAGAAGGCAGAAGCAACCCGTCAAACTATCCTCCATAAAGCATTTGAGCTCATCTACACCAAAGGCTACCAGGCTACCAGCCTGGACGATATCCTGGCCACCACGCAGGTGACGAAGGGCGCTTTCTATTATCACTTCAGGAACAAGGATGAAATGGGCCTGGCCATCATAGAAGAAGTGCTGAAACCCGCCGTTAAGAACAATTACATACTTCCGCTGCAGCAGCCGGCTAACCCGCTGACGCTGATCTACGACATGATGCGTGGCCTGCTCATCAACAATCCTTTCCTGAAAGTGGAATATGGCTGCCCCGCGGCCAACCTCACCCAGGAAATGGCGCCCTGGAACGAGGCCTTCAGCCAGGCGCTGGGCAGCCTCACCGGCGAATGGAACAACGCCCTGGTGCGTATCCTTGAAAAAGGGAAAAAGGACGGCCTCGTGAATAAAAAAGTAAATGCCCGGCAGGTGGCGCTGTTCGTGATGTCCGGCTACTGGGGCATCCGCAACTTCGGGAAACTGGCCAACAGCAGCGCAGTTTACCGCCCTTACCTGAAAGAATTAAAAGCTTACCTGGAAATGCTCGCATAAAATTTTCCACAAAACATACCGACTAGTATGTTTTTTATATACCTTTACGCCGGTTAAAAAAACAACCGATGTATACGGTACTTCTTTTTCTTCATTCAATAGTGCGCTGGCTCGTGCTGATCAGCCTTCTTTATGCGGTCTACAGGGCATTCAGGGGTTACAGCGCCCGAAAACCGTTTTCAGGGGCAGACAACGCCGCCCGGCACTGGACGGCCACCTTCGCGCATATCCAGCTGCTGGTGGGCATTACTTTGTATACGCAAAGTCCCGTCATCAAATACTTCTGGAAAAATTTCAAAACGGCGGTGCAGCAGAAAGACATGGCCTTCTTTGGCCTGGCGCACCTGCTGCTCATGCTCACGGCCATCGTGCTGCTCACCATCGGTTCTGCCATGGCAAAAAGGAAAAGCACGGACAGGGAAAAGTTCAGGACCATGCTCATCTGGTTCTCCATTGCTCTCCTGCTGATCCTGGCAGCCATACCATGGCCGTTCTCACCTTTCGCAAGCAGACCATATATCAGATAATCATGAAACAGTTATTGCAATCAAAAACCGGGCGGCTGCGGATCATCGGCGCGCTGGAAGGGGTGTCCCTGCTGATTCTCATATTCATCGCCGTACCCCTGAAATATTATTCCGGTAACCCGGCGGGCACAGAACTGATGGGCCCCATTCACGGCGCCCTGTTCCTCCTGTTCGTTTTTAACACCCTGAGCGTGGGCGTGGAGCAGCAGTGGAAATTCGGGGAAACCACCTGGAAGGTGCTGCTGGCCTGCATCATCCCGTTCGGCACATTTTATATAGACCGGAAAATATTGCGGAGAATTACGGAGCAGGAACAATAATTGCGGGTTTTAACCGGGATAGATTTGGCGGTAATTGCTTAATTTTGTGCCCATCATGGTTACAGATCAGGCAACTTACAACAGGAAAAAATTCAGGAACCAGATACTTATCTTTATTATCAAGCTGGTGGTGTACCTCTCTATTGTGTACGTAAACCTTACCCAGCACAAATGGTTTGAAACCCACACCCTGGTGGCCCGTATCTCCAACGCCCTTTCGATCTTCCTCGGCGCAAACCTGCTCATTTCCATCGGATGGATCATCATGATATCCTGGTACCTCCGCAAGAACCGCATGCAGCGGCTTACGAGAGACAACTTCGTGCTGGGCATCAACCGCATCTCTTCAGTACTCAATACCATATTCGCGCTTATTTCCATCATGGTGCTGTTCGGCGTGAATCCTTTTAATATGTTCGTGAGCGTTAGTATTGCGGCGGCGGCGTTCGCCCTGCTGTCTAAAGACTACGTGACCAATATGATCAACGGGCTCATCATCATGTTCTCCGACCAGCTGAGCCTGGGCGACCAGATCAGGGTAGGGGAGTTCCGCGGAAAGGTGCTGGACATCACGCTCATCAACGTGGTGCTGCAGAATGACGACGATGATATCGTGCTGATCCCCAACAGCGTGATCTTTTCCACCATGGTGCTGAACCAGAGCAAGCAGAACATCAAAAAACTGACCATAGAGTTTGAGCTGGACCTCAAGTACCAGTCCTCGCCGGACGATCTTGAAAAAGAGCTGAAGGGCGTGCTGCGGCCGTTTGCCACCAATATCACTGAAAACAGCTTTTCACTGAAAATACTGGAGATCAAAAAAGACCTCGTGCATTACAAGGTGCAGTTCCTGATCCCGCGGCCGGATAAGGAAACCGAGCGCAAGATGCGCCGGCTGCTGATCAATACCATCCTGTCTTTTTCCGGCAGGGAGGTGAATGCGCAGGAAGATTCCATGTAGCGCCGCGTGTTCCATCTGGACTTATTCGTATATTACTCCTCAAAAAAATCAGGAAATGGAAGAACTAACTGCAGGCGTCGGTTCCCGGGTGCAGCATGCGCGATATGGGCCGGGCGTTATCATAGGCGTGAAATACGCCCAGTACGTAGTCACCTTTATGAACAGCGGCATCGAGGAAATAGATAAAACGGACCCGCTCTTTGAAGTGCTGTACAGCGAAAACAAAACTGCCGAGATAGAGACCGCTTCACAGGCGGAAACCTCTTTATTGAAGATACTCCGCCTCTGGAACGGCTTCGGCGAAGTGGTGCCCATCGGCGAACGCTGGGCCGGCGGCACGCTTTTACTGCAGCCCAAAGATCCCGCCCTCAAAGGAAAAGAAGTACCCATCGATGTGTTCTTCCACAAGATCGTGATGGTGCGCGACAGGCTGCGCGTGCTGGAGCAGCAGATCAACGGCCACAAGCTGCTCAGCGACGAAGACAAGGTGAACCTTCAGCAATACATCACCCGCATGTACGGATCGCTCACCACTTTCAATGTTTTGTTCAGGGATAAGGAGCACTGGTTCACAGGTGAAAAAGGTGCGAAGGACGAGTGAAATAAGTCCAATATTTTGTTATTCTCAGATTATTGTATAACTTGGCGCTTATTCAGGTAATACTACAATTGGAAATTTTCATGCCCCGGCGAAATGCCGGGGCTTTTTTTATGTTGTATGCCCCCGGAGCATGAGCTGCGGCTGAGCCGCGAGGTTGGTAGAAGAAGGGCCTTAAGGGCGCTATATCACTAAAACGGGTATACGAAAAATCAGCACTTACAATGCCGCTTTGACGGTTTTGCAGATCAACGTTGGCCTATCTCAAAAGTTTGCATTAAGGATGCGCCGTGTAAGCATGCGGTGGAATATGCCCGGCAATGGCCGCCCATGCGTCGCGGTTCCAGCGGAAGTGCATGGAATGGCGGCTGTTGAAACGGTCATAGCGGCGGGGCCGGTACCTGTGGTGCACAGATACGAAGATGATCAGCCGTTCCCCGGCCTGGGCCGCCCTCGGGTCGCGGAAAATGACCTCGCCGTTGCGGACCATGTACACGCCAGCCGAATGTATATCGTTCCAGGCAAAATGCCGTTGCCAGAAAGGGAAGGAGAAAAGGATACCGCCGGCATTGATCGTTACCGTAATAGAACGCCGGCCAAGCGTTATGACGATCATGACGGTGAGCAGCAAGGTCCCGGTAATAATATAAGTTGGTTTCCTGAAAATAATGCCGGCAATAAAGAGCGTCAGGTTAAGGGTACAGAAGAGCAGGCGAAGCAGCTGACCCATCAGCCTGCGGCCGGCCCTGATCCGGATCGTCCGGGTAATGTTGGCCATGGGCATGCCCGTTTATAAAAACTGCGGTGCAAAAAGTATGCACCGCAGCATCAGTGGGTAGTATCTATGTGTATTCGGTTCAAAAGGGAAATGGGCGAAGGCTAGTTCTCATACTCCTCTCCGCGCAACGTACATTCGATCTGGTGCTTTACAGGCGCGCTGAAGCCTTCCAGTTCAATGTTCGGGCGCTCGTCCAGGCAGATCCTGATCTTACCGTTCTCCGTGATTAAAACGTCGTGAATAGGTTCCAGCAGAGCAAAAAGCATCCTCTTGCCGCTTTCTGCGATCTGGTTCATAATGGAATCCTCAAGCTGATAGAATTCCCGGTTTTTGTAAGAATAGGATACTTGTACCATCTGTTTGGTTTTTTCGCTAGGATATGTTGTTGCCATAAAAATACTGAATTTTTTAAATTGTCAAAATTTATTATGGATAATTTATATAAAGCTCATACGTATACATAGGCAAAAAGGTTTGAAACCCGCTGCAGTATTAACTTTACGCTAATAAATAAATTCCGGCGCGGAAATGTTACCACTTACCATTTATAATATTCCAGCCCCCGGTTTGCCCCTGAAACCCTTATTTTTATGCTCATATCAATTTTATAATACCAGTATGCAATCATTTAACAGACTATTCCTGCTGCTCTGCCTGGTGCTGATCACCGGCATGGGCGCTTATGCCCAGAACCTGAAGTGGAACAGCGCCGGAGACGCGTTCTACCAGGCCCGGGAAGGCGCCATCTACGCGGTTTCCGCCACCACCGGCCAGCAAACCGCGCTGGTCACCACCGCGGACCTCACGCCCGCCGGCGCCTCCAAACCATTGTCCACCCGCCGCTTCACCTTCACGCCAGACGAAAAGGGCCTGCTGCTGTTTACCAACACCCAAAGAGTATGGCGCTACGAAACCCGCGGCGACTACTGGTTTTACAGTCTTGCCTCCAAAAAGCTCCGCCAGCTGGGCAAAGGCCTGCCGCAAGCATCCCTCATGTTCGCCAAGATATCGCCCGACGGTACCAAAGCCGCTTACGTAAGCAGGCATAACCTGTACGTGGAAGACCTTGCCACCGGTAAAACAGAACAGCTCACCAAAGACGGCACCCGCAAGCTCATCAACGGCACGTTCGACTGGGCCTATGAAGAGGAATTCGGCTGCCGCGACGGTTTCCGCTGGAGCCCGGACAGCAAAAGCATCGCATACTGGCAGATAGACGCCAAAAACATCCGCGACTTCCTGATGATCAACAATACCGACTCCATTTATTCATTCACCGTGCCCGTGGAATATCCCAAGGCAGGGGAGAACCCCTCCGCCTGTAAAGTGGGCGTGGTGAACCTGCAGACCAAAAAGACCACCTGGATGCAGGTGCCCGGCGACCCCGTGCAGCATTACATTCCCCGCATGGAATGGATCCCCGGTACTGGCCGCCTGATCATCCAGCAGCTGAACCGCAAGCAGAACACCTCGCGCCTGATGATATTACAAGCCGCCACCGGCAAGGCCAATACCATCTTTACAGAAAAAGACGATGCCTGGGTGGATGTAAAATCTTCCTGGGACGATGGCGACATTACCGGCTGGGACTGGCTGAATAACGGGAAGTCTTTCCTCTGGGTAAGCGAAAAGGACGGCTGGCGCCACGTGTACGAGATCGACGTGAACAGCGGGACCGAAAAGCTGCTCACCCCCGGCGACTACGATGTGATCAACCTCCTGCAATACAGCGAAGCCGGCAGGCAGCTCTACTTCCTGGCCTCACCGGGAGACGCCACCGGCCAGTACCTGTTTAAGACAGACCTTTCCGGCGCGGCCGCCACGCGCGTAACGCCGAAAGACCAGCCGGGCACGCACAAATACGAGATCTCCCCGAACGGCAAGGTAGCAGGCCATTCCTACGAAAGCCATCTGCTGAGCCCCGCCGCGGAATTCGTGTCCCTGCCCGACCACAAGAGCATTTCCGGGAAGGACTTTGCCGCTGAAGCCGCCAACGCCGCCAAAAGGCCGGACAATACCAGCTACTTCCAGGTGACCACTGCAGACGGTATTACCCTGGACGCCTGGATGACCAAACCCGACAACTTCGACTCCACCAAAAAATACCCCGTGGTATTCTTTGTATACGGCGAGCCCGCTTCTTTCAAGATCACCGACAGCTGGGGCGCTGCCAACAACTTCCTCTACGACGGCGATATGGCTAAGGACGGCTACATTTACATTTCGCTGGACAATCGCGGTACGCCCGCGCCCAAAGGCCGACAGTGGCGCAAGAGCATTTACCGCAAAGTAGGGCTTATCAACGCCCGCGACCAGGCCATGGGCGCAAAGGAGATCCTCAAGCTGCCTTACGTGGATAAGGACCGCATAGCAGTATGGGGCTGGAGCGGCGGCGGTTCTATGACGCTTAACCTGCTGTTCCAATACCCGGAGATCTATTCGGCGGGTATTGCCATTGCTGCGGTGGCGAACGAGCTCACTTACGACAATATCTACCAGGAACGTTATATGGGCCTGCCTGCCGAGAACAGGGAGGATTTTATCGCCGGCTCGCCGATCACCCACGCCAAAAATCTCCGCGGCAAGCTGTTGTATATCCATGGCACGGGAGACGATAACGTGCATTACCAGAACGCGGAAATGCTGATCAACGAACTGATAAAACACAAGAAGATCTTCCAGATGATGGCCTACCCGAACCGCACCCATGGCATATACGAAGGGGAAGGCACTTCAGAGCATTTATCCGCCCTTTACACGCAGTTTTTGAAAGAGAATTGCCCCCCGGGCGCGAAATAGACCATTGCATTTACCACGAAGGGCTGACCAGTATCATGACCGGTCAGCCCTTCATTATTTCCCTTTTTCAGAAATTCGCCCTTACTTTGCGCATCCAATAATACGGCAACATGTTAAAATCCTCCGTTTCAGGCATCATTGCAGCAGCGATCGTTATTATCAGCGCTTTTCTTCCATGGATCAGCGTAGACGTGAACGGGCAGCACCTGGTATTCACCGGCCTGCGGAGCGAAGGTTCCAGCTTCGGCGAGCCTGGCAAGCTGAGCATTGCGGTATCTGTGCTCGCCATTATCTTTTTCCTGATCCGCAAAGCCTGGAGCCCGCGCGTCAATCTTTTTGTAAGCGCTTTCCTGGCAGCATGGGCTTTCCGGAACATGCTCCTTTTCTCCCGTTGTGAAATGGGTATCTGTCCCGATCAGGAGGCCGGCTTATGGCTGAGCCTCATCGGCGCGCTGGCCGTGTTCGGTTGCGTGCTCTGGAACTGGAAGAACCTGGTGAAGTAGGGAGGAAGCCGATACCGTTCGAACGCTTTTACCATACCGCATCCCTACTGTTGCCCTAATAAAGCCCTGCTGTTGGTATTCGGTTAGCATGCTTAAATAACAGAAGAAACGAGGTAAGAAACCAGCACCACCGCGCCCCCGGTGAGGAGGTAACGCATGGCAATGCGCACCGTGCCCTGGCCTGTGATCCGGGACTTCAACAGGGCAAATAATATGAGGAATATAACACTGATAGTCAGGCTAATACGTGAGGCTGCCGGAAAATCTTCCTGAAACAGGTAAGGCAGGAACACCAGGCAGCCGCCCAGGAAGAAAAACACGCCCGTGGCCACCATGCTCCTGATGGCATGCAAGGCGCCGTAGGAGCGGAGCGTTACTTTCTCCGACTGGAGGGTCTGCTCCCAGACCTGCTGGTCCTTCTGCATTTCATCGGCAATATGCGCGATGGTCGTTTCAGGGATGTCCAGCTTTTCCAGCTTTTCTTTTTCTTCGGGGCTCATCAGCCCTTCGTCACTGTCCCCACGGTTGGCGCGGTAAACAGCAACCATCATCAGCAGGGTGGCAAAGCCCAGCACCAGGAAATGGATGGTGTAAAATGCCTGTACCGTCAGGCTTTTGGAGTAAAGCACCTGGGTAGTGAAAAGCAGCAGCAATATCCCGTCAGGGAAGCCGATCATCATATCTGTTTTCCACCCGGAGCTCCGGATGGCTTTGCTGTTTGTACTCATTTATAAAGTTTCCAGGCTTTTTTGAATAATGCCCACACATTCTTCGACCTGCGCGGCATTGATCACCAGCGGCGGTGCAAACCGGATCTTGTCGCCATGGGTGGGCTTGGCCAGCAGGCCGTTCTCTTTCAGCGCCAGGCACAGTTCCCAGGCTGCGTCTTCATGCGCATGTTTGATCTCTATCGCATTCAGCAATCCTTTGCCGCGCACCACGCTGATATAGGGGGAGTTGATCCCGCTGATACCCTTGCGCAGCAGTTCGCCCATCTTCACGGCGTTTTCGGCCATCCGTTCGTTGCGCAGTACCTCCAGCGCCGCCATGGCTACTTTGCAGGCCAGGGGGTTGCCGCCGTAGGTGGAACCGTGCTCGCCGGGGTGAATGGTGAGCATGATAAAATCGTCCGCCAGCACGGCCGAAACGGGCAGCATACCGCCGGAAAGGGCTTTGCCGAGGACCAGGATGTCCGGCCGCACCTGTTCATGGTCGCAGGCCAGCATCATGCCGGTGCGGGCGAGGCCGGTCTGGATCTCGTCCGCTATGAATAACACATTGGCGTCTGTACAATACTGGCGGGCTTTGGAGAGGTAGCCTTCGTCGGGCACTTTTACCCCGGCTTCGCCCTGGATGGGTTCCACCATAAAACCGGCAACATTCGGGTCCTGCAGGGCTGCTTCCAGCGCGGGCAGGTTGTTGAAAGGGATCACCTCGTAACCCGGCATATAAGGGCCGAAAGCCCTGCGGGCAACGGGGTCGGTACTGAATGATACGACGTTCAGGGTACGGCCGTGAAAGTTCTCGGCGCAAACGATGATCTTTGCTTTATTCTCCGGGATACCCTTTACCACGTAGCCCCAGCGGCGGCAAAGCTTCAGGGCCGTTTCCACGGCTTCCACGCCGGTGTTCATCGGCAATACCTTGTCGTACCCGAAATAACGGGTGATGTAGGCTGCAAATTCCGCCAGCAGCTGGCTGTGAAAAGCGCGGGAGGTAAGGGTGAGCTGCTGCGCCTGTTCCACCAGGGCGCTTACAATCTTCGGATGGCAATGCCCCTGGTTTACAGCGGAATAGCCGGAAAGGAAATCATAATACCGCTTGCCGTCCACATCCCACACAAAAACGCCTTCGCCGCGATTGAGCACCACCGGCAGGGGGTGATAATTGTGTGCGCCGAACTCTTCTTCCAGGGCCAGGTAATGTTGCGTCCGTTCACTGATCGTATAATTTGGTACCATTCGGTAAAGTTACTTATTCTTCAGCTGATTCACCAGCGCGATGTATTGCTCCATGGCCTCTTCTTTGGTTTTGCCTTTGAGGTTGTTCCAGGCGTCGTATTTGGCTTTGCCCACGAAATCGAACATATTGGCGGGCGGCTCTATGTTGATGTCGCCCTCGGTGGCCTGTTTGTAGAGAGAGTAAAGTTGCAGGAGGATGTCGTTATCCGGTTTGGAATCCAGTGTTTTGCTGGCCGCCACGGCCTCTTCAAATAATTGTTGCAGTGCCATGTTCTGTTTTTGCTGTTAAAAGTAAAGAAATACCCCCAAAAGCCCTTATCCACACATAAAAGAAGAACAAAATTTAATACCTTTGCGCAAATAATGAGTTACGAATTGACAGCTGCGGATCACGAATGAAGGCCCTTTGGGCCCGGGGGCTGCCGGTAGTCTTTGCTGAACGCCATTTTTTCATCATTCGTTATCCGTGACTGACGGTTCGTAATTGTTTTTTATATATGAAGAATATCCGGAATTTTTGCATTATCGCCCACATCGACCATGGTAAAAGTACCCTGGCGGACCGTTTACTTGAATTTACCCACACCATTTCCGACCGCGACATGCAGGCGCAGGTGCTGGACGATATGGACCTGGAAAGGGAAAAGGGGATCACTATCAAGAGCCACGCCATCCAGATGAGCTATAAGGCCAAAAATGGCGAAGAGTATATCTTTAACCTGATCGATACCCCCGGCCACGTGGACTTCTCCTACGAAGTATCCCGTGCGCTGGCCGCCTGCGAAGGCGCCCTGCTGCTGGTAGACGCCGCCCAGGGCATCCAGGCGCAAACCATTTCCAACCTTTACCTGGCCCTGGAAAACGACCTGGAGATCATCCCCGTTATCAATAAAATAGACATGGCGGGTGCCATGATCGAAGAAGTGACCGACCAGATCATTGAGCTGATCGGGGTGAAAAAAGAAGACATCCTGCTGGCGTCCGGCAAGTCCGGCATCGGCATCGAAGAGATACTGGAAGCCATCGTAACCCGCATCCCCGCTCCCAAAGGCGAACAGGACGCGCCGCTGCAGGCTTTGATATTCGACAGCGTATTCAACTCGTTCCGCGGCATCATCGCTTATTTCCGCATCTTCAACGGTTCAATCCGCAAGGGAGACACCATCCGTTTTGTGAACACCGGGGAGGAATATGAAGCCGCCGAAGTGGGCATCCTCAAGCTCGGCCTGGAACCCAAGAACCAGGTGAACGTAGGCGATGTGGGATACATCATCACCGGCATCAAGAACGCGAAGGAAGTAAAAGTAGGGGATACCATCACCCTGGCGAACAACCCCTGCAAAGAAGCCATCCAGGGCTTCGAAGAGGTGAAGCCGATGGTATTTGCCGGCATCTTCCCCGTTGTGACCGAAGATTTTGAAGAGCTGCGCGACTGTATGGACAAGCTCCAGCTGAACGACGCTTCGCTGACCTATGAGCTGGAAACCTCCCAGGCGCTTGGTTTCGGGTTCCGTTGCGGCTTCCTCGGGATGCTGCACATGGAGATCATCCAGGAAAGGCTGGAACGCGAATTCAACCAGACCGTGATCACCACCGTGCCCAACGTTGGTTTTAAAGCATACAATACACAGGAGAAACTGATCATCGTGAACAATCCCTCCGAAATGCCGGACCCCACCAAGCTGGAGCGCATCGAGGAACCCTGGATCCGTGCACAGATCATCACCAAACCGGAATATATCGGCAATATCATGACGCTTTGCCTCGGCAAACGCGGCGTGCTGCTGAACCAGAGCTACCTTACCACCACCCGCGTGGAGCTGATGTTCGAACTGCCGCTCACCGAGATCGTGTTCGATTTTTACGACAAGCTCAAGAGCCAGACGCGCGGCTATGCCTCGTTCGATTATTCGCCCATCGGCTTCCGTGAAAGCGATATCGTGAAAATGGACATCCTGCTCAACGCCGAAAAAGTGGACGCCCTCAGCGCCCTCATTCACCGCAGCCGCGCGCAGGATTTTGGCCGCAAGCTCTGCGAAAAGCTGAAAGAGCTGCTGCCGCGCCAGCAATTCCTGATCGCCATCCAGGCCGCCATCGGCGCGAAGATCGTGGCCAGGGAAAATATCAGCGCCATGCGTAAGGACGTAACCGCCAAATGTTACGGCGGCGACATCTCCCGTAAACGCAAGCTGCTGGAAAAACAGAAGGAAGGTAAAAAACGTATGCGCCAGATAGGCAACGTAGAAGTGCCGCAGGAAGCATTCCTCGCAGTATTGAAGCTGGACGACTAAACGGGCCATCATTACCAGAACAATTTTCATTGCACATACATGCCGCAGGAACCCAGCCCTGCGGCATTTTTCATCGATCTTATGAGCCATTCCCCTGAAAATATCATCTGCTCCTGGAGCGGCGGCAAAGACAGCTGTTTCGCCCTTATGCAGGCCGTGCGGCAAGGGCACCGGCCCGTTGCGCTGCTCAACATCCTGAACGAGAATGGCCGCATTTCCCGCTCCCATGGCCTTCCGCCGGTGATCCTGCAGCAGCAGGCGGCTGCGCTGGGCCTCCCCATTCACCTGCAACCCTCCACCTGGGCGGATTACGAACAGCATTTCACCGCAACGCTCGCCGGCCTCAGGGAACAATACCAGGCCACCGCCGCCGTATTCGGCGATATAGACCTGCAGCCGCACCGCGATTGGGAAGAGAAGGTCTGCGCCGCGGCAGGGCTCCGCGCCATGCTGCCCCTCTGGCAGCTGGAACGCAAGATGCTGGTATACCGCATGCTGGAGCAGGGCATCATATGCCGCATCGTTTCCTGCAACGAACAGCTGGGAGAAGATTTCCTGGGCCGCCTGCTGGACGATGTGCTGATCGCAGACCTGGAAGCCGCAGGGGTAGACGTATGCGGGGAGAACGGGGAATTTCACACCGTGGTAACAGATTGCCCGTTGTTCAGCACGCCGGTGAACCTGCCTGCCTTCCGTAAGGTGAAACATGAGCAGTATTGGTTCCTGGACTGGCAGGAAGCGTAAGGTCCCGGTTAAAAAAGCATAAAAAAAGGATGACAGTAGCTGTCATCCTTTTTTTATGTATCGGACATTTAAGGCGTATTATGCGTATTGTTCGTCCTGCCCTTTGATGAACACGGGTTTCAGCAGCGCGTAAGCCCCGAAGATAACGCCGCTGTAAAATACGTGGCCCATGAGGGTGTTCAGGAAGAAGCTGCCGAACAGGTCGTTGCGGAAGAACGGCACAGCCGCCCAGTAGCAGCTCATCAGGCCGCTCAGCGTGTGCGGGTACATATCGCGGAAGAGCCAGGTGCCGAAGTTGGACACCAGGTAGAACACCAGCCCTGAAGCGATGGAAGCCAGGAATATGTTCCCTGCGCTTGCTTTGCGGATCCGCGTGCCGATAAAGGTGATGAGGATGAACGCGCCGTAAACGAAGAACATCTCGCCGCCGTAAAAACCCTGGATGGACGTAAACAGCTGGAAGAACAGATCGCTCAGGAACAGCGCCAGGATGGGCACTACATAAGCGTACTTTTTGTCTTTCAGCACCACGCCGGCAAACAGCGCGCCCGCGCCCATGGCAGTAAAGTTATAGATCAGGAGATGGTTCGTGATCAAACGGCCCAGAACGGTAAGGAAGATCAGCCCGCCGATCAGTAAAACCTTGGATAATGTTTCTTTCTTCATATTCGCAAACATTTGCTTTAGCAATACAAATATAATCAATTAAGGGATAGAAGCTTTAAAGATCACGAGTTCTGCATCAGCCGTAATGGTATAGGCTTCGCCGTAAGCCGCGAACACGGTGGTGCCCCTTGTCAGCGACAGTGCCGCCGATCCCTGCGCCTTGCCCTGCCCGCTCTGTACGATCCATATTTCCGGAGCGGCGGCGGTATGGGTGTAAGTTTCGCCGGTTTTCAGGAGAATGGTGCTGATCACGAAGTCGGGCGCGGGCGTGGGGTAGATCCTTTCTTTCCCGCCATGGAGCGGCTCGCCTTTCAGGATATTCGGGTGAACGGCCTCAAAGCGGGTGTGCTTCAGCAGCTCGGCCACATCAATATGTTTGGGCGTAAGGCCGCCGCGCAGCACATTGTCTGAATTGGCCATCAGTTCCGCGTTCTGGCCTTCGAGGTAGGCATGAGGGATGCCTGCGTCCTGGAACACGGCTTCTCCCGGTGACACATATACGATATTGAAAAAATAAATGGAGAAGATACCCCGGTCCAGCCGGTTCAGGCCTTCGGGATCGTTGGCAATGGCGCGGGCCGCCCAGAAAGCAGGGTCGTTTTTTTGCAGGGTACCGGCCTGGTAGGGTGGCAGCACGCGCTCCGCCAGCGGGCGCAGCATCGTGTTCACTTCTTCCTGCGGCATTTCCATCACGGCTTTATAAAGACCGAAATAACCGTCCTTTTCGTATATGCCAGCCAGTGAGCGCAGCTCCGGAACGTCCTGCAATACTTTCCTGATTTGGTCTTCAGGCAAAAAACCATGCAGCAGCCAGAATTCGCTGAGCGCCACCATGATCTCCGGCTTATGGTTGGCGTCCTTATAATTACGGTGAGGCGCGTTGAGGGGAATGCCTTCCGCATTTTCGCGCGCAAATCCTTTTTCGGCTTCGGCCTTGGTGGGGTGCACCTGGATGGAGAGCATGTCTTTCACATCCAGTATCTTAAATAGATACGGCAGTTCCCCGAACCGGTCTGCCGCCTTCTGGCCGAGCACAGCGGCAGGGCTGGCGGCGATGTATTCGTTGAGCGGCAGGGGAGAAGCGGTTTCCAGCTGCGAAGGCGCGCTCTGGTGGGCGCCCATCCAGTATTCCGCGCTGGGCTTGTCCGTCACCGGCAGGCCCAGCAATTCGGGGATGTATTTGAATCCGCCCCAGGCGTAATGTTGTACTTTTCCTTTGAGATAGAATAATTTCGGGTCAGGCATTTTTTCTATTGTTGAGCTGTAAAAATATATAAATAGGATGGCTTCTCATCATACGCTGGGCAAAAAGGGAGAGGAGATCGCGGCGGATTTCCTGCGGGGCAAACAATACAACATCCTGCATACCAACTGGAAATCCGGCAGGAAGGAAATCGACATCATCGCCATGCAGGGGCAAACGCTCGTGTTCGTGGAAGTGAAAACACGCAGCGGCCAGTTGTTCGGCATGCCGGAAGAGGCGGTGAACGGCCTCAAGGAAGAGCACCTGCGAAAGGTAGCGGAATGTTATCTTGAACACTTTATGCCCCATGTGGAAGAGGTTCGTTTCGACATCGTTGCTATTACATTAACAGGCAATAA
The DNA here is from genome assembly GCF_052044405.1 of Chitinophaga sp. 22620. Classification (NCBI taxonomy): domain Bacteria; kingdom Pseudomonadati; phylum Bacteroidota; class Chitinophagia; order Chitinophagales; family Chitinophagaceae; genus Chitinophaga; species Chitinophaga sp. 22620. The sequence goes on from NZ_JBQEMV010000003.1 coordinate 46,743, forward strand.
CCCCATGGAAATCATACATCTCGAGGATGTGTTCTGAACGCTTACAGGTTGGTTAACACCGAGTTAACAAAATCCACATATAACAGGATTTAAATAGTTGTATATTTGACCATCCAATCTTTTAACCACCTCCTGTAAAGAACCGGCATCAACCAAAAAGGTTCTTTATGCATTGCTGGAGTTTACTTTTTTTCATCCATATGAATGTGACTGATATGCAGCAGCTGCCTGCCTCTAAAGGCGCATTGCGCATACAGGTACCTTCCCTGGCATATCAGCGGGGAACGGTGCAATGCACCATTTACGACGCACAACAGTCGCCTGTGAGAATGATACCGCTGGAAGCAGGGCATGTGCGCGGCGTATATACTTTACAGTTAGCCACCCTTCCCGCCGGTAAATATACGGTACAGGTAAAAGGGCAGCTGCTGAGCGTGAAACTGGAACAATAACTTATTTAACATAGAGTCATCCCCCCAAACATAGATCCCCCGAAGCATTTCGGGGGACTTTGTATTTTCAGGGGGCTCAGCAAAGACTAGTACCCGTCCACCAGCACCTCGTACAGCTTCACTTTCAGCTCTTCCAGCGACACGTTCTGCGTGAGCTGCCCGTCCTGCGCATAAGAAATAGTGGCCCTTTCTTCAGATACCACGATGGCCAGGTTGTCGCTGTGCTCGGTGATGCCTACGGCCGAGCGGTGCCGCATGCCGATGCGCGTTGGCAGGTTGGGGTTTTCCGACATGGGAAGTATCACTTTGGCGGCCAGTATCTTGTTCCCTACGATGATCAGCGCGCCGTCGTGCAGCGGGCTGTTCCTTTCAAAAATGCTTTCTATCAGCTTCGCGCTCACATTACCATCTATGGCAATGCTCGAAGCGCTGTCGAATTTCAGGCGGTAAGTGGTGGCGATCACGATCAGCGCGCCGGTGTGGCTGGCAACCATATGGCTCACGGCGGTGATCACTTCATTAATAATGTGTTCCTCTTCCTTATAGCTTTTAAAGCGGTCGGGCAGGAAGAGCTTGGTAAGGAAGCTGTCCTTGCTCAGGGGCGTCTTTTTCCCCAGCACCAGCAGGAACTTGCGGATCTCGGGCTGGAAGATGATGATGATGGCTATGAGCCCGACGTTGATGAAATTCTCCAGGATATTGGTGAGAATGGGCATCTGGAGGGAGCGCACGAGAAAAAAGGCGGCATACACCATCAGCAGCCCGAGGAATATATTAAAGGCCAGGCTGCCCTTGAGCAGGCGGTACAGCTGGATGACGAGAAAAATAACGATCAGCAGGTCTATTACGTTCAGCCAGCGAAACTCAAATCCATAAAATTGGTATACATCCTTCATGTTGTAAAAATAAAAATATTTGGGTTAGCTAAACATTCTGCAGAAAAGAAACAATCCGCACGGCTTCCATGGCTTCTTTTACGTCGTGCACCCGCAAAATGGAAGCGCCTTTCTGTAATGCGACGGTATGGATCACGGTTGTTCCGTTCAACGCGTCGGCCGGCGTACCGCCCAGCAGGCGGTAGATCATACTCTTGCGCGAAACGCCGGCAAGGATGGGAGCGCCGGCCAGGTGAAGCAGTTCCAGCCGGTTGAGCAGCTGGTAGTTATGCGCCAGGGTTTTCCCGAAACCAAAACCGGGGTCGATGATCACGTCCGCAATACCGGCGCGGCGGCAGGCGTCCGTTTTGTAAATAAAGTAATCCAGCACTTCCTGCACAACATCCTCGTAATGCGGTTTTTTCTGCATTTCCGCGGGCGTGCCCTGCATGTGCATGGCAATGAAAGGCACTTTAAGGGCGGCGGCAACGGGGATCATATCCGGGTCCATATCCCCGGCGCTGACATCATTGATCACAGCGGCCCCGGCCAGGATGCATTTTTCAGCTACGGATGCGTGGTAGGTATCGATGGAAAGGATTGCCTCGGGATAGTGGTTCACCAGCGCATGGATAACGGGCAGCAGGCGTTCCTGTTCTTCGGCGGCGCCTACTTCTTCGGCCCCGGGGCGGGTGCTCTGGGCGCCGAGGTCCAGCATGGCGGCGCCCGCTTCCAGCATTTCTCCCGCGCGGGTCACAACGTGCTGCAGGCTGCGGCTCCGGCTGTTGGCGTAAAAGGAATCGTCGGTAATATTAATGATGCCCATTACCAGCGGTTGGGAAAGCGGTATCAACTTTCCGCGGCACCGGATGGTAAAATCTTTACGTAATAATGTATTTTTGGAACCCAAGCGCTAATAAGGTATTAACAATGAAGGAATACCTTCAAAGGTATCGCAAAAATTGATTAGCCTTGCCGTAATTCGAATTATAAATCCGCATTGAATGACTTATCAGCAGGTGATTGACAGCAGTAAGGAAATCTTTCTCAAAAAAACCAAAGACTACGGCACCAGCTGGCGCGTGTTGCGCCCGGTGTCTATTGTAGACCAGATATTTATCAAAGCCCAGCGCATCCGTACCATACAGGAGCTGGGCGTGCAGAAAGTGGCGGACGATATCAGCAACGAATTCAGGGGCATCATCAATTACGGTGTGATCGCGCTCATACAGATGGACCTTGGCGGGGGCGATCCTTATACCGACCTGCCCGTGGAAACAGTGGCAAAGCTGTACGACGAGAAAATAAAGTTCATCAGCGATGTAAAGGAAGCCAAGAACCACGACTATGGCGAAGCCTGGCGCAGTATGAGCCAGGAATCGTTCGTGGACCTGATACTCACCAAGCTGCTGCGCATCAAGCAGATACTCCGCAACGACGGGAAAACCATTATTTCCGAAGGAATGGACGCCAACTACGTAGATATCGTCAATTATGCGGTGTTTGCGCTTATACTCATAGAAGAAAAGCAGAATAATTAATATTTTGAGCCTGATATAAAACCAACATGAAACTAATCCTGATCCTATTCCGCATCCTCGTAGGTGTACTGTTCATCTTTTCCGGGCTGATCAAAGCCAACGACCCGCTGGGCCTGAGCTATAAGATGGACGAATTCTTTGAAGTGCTGCACCTCCACTTCCTGATCCCGGCCTCGCTGGCCTTTTCCCTGGTTATGAACGCCTTTGAGATCATTGCAGGCTTCGCCGTGCTGCTGGGTTACCGCATGCGGTTCTTTTCCTTCCTGCTGCTGATCCTCATTATATTCTTCACCTTCCTCACCGGCTTCGCCCTGTTCAGCGGCCTGATCCGCGAATGCGGCTGCTTTGGGGACTGCATCAAGCTCACGGCAGACCAGTCTTTTTACAAAGACCTCATCCTCCTGGTGATGATCCTCGTCATTTTCATTTACCACAAACGCATACAGCCGGTGTTCCCGCCGAAGGCCACCAATATCATCATGGCGCTGGCCGTGCTGTTTCCCATCGTATTGCAGTGGTATACGCTCGCGCACCTGCCCATCGTGGACTGCCTGCCGTATAAAACCGGCAATAATATTATGGAGAAGATGAAAGTGCCGCCCGGCTCCACGCCCGATGTATACGAAACCGTGCTGATCTATGAAAAGGACGGCAAACAGCAGGAGTTCACCACAGAAACCTATCCCTGGCAGGACAGTACCTGGAAGTTCGTGGACCGGAAAGACAAGCTGGTGAAAAAAGGCAATGCCGAGCCCGCCATCAAGGACTTTGTGCTTACCGACTTCGACGGCAACAACATGAACCGCGGCGTGCTGATGGAATCGCTGCCCGTTTATCTCTTCCTCGTGCGCGATGTGCGCGATGCGGGGAAAGGCTGGGAAAAAAAGATGCAGGCCCTGCAGCAGCAGTTCAAAGAAGGAAAGATCATGCTGTTTGGCGTGACCAGTTCGAACAAAGCGCTGGTGGAGCAGTTCCAGAAGGAGCGGGGCATCGATTTTCCCTTCCTGCAAATGGACGGCACCGCCATCAAGACAGCCGGGCGCAGCACACCCTGCCTTCTGCTGCTGGAAAAGGCCGTGATCAAAGGCAAATGGCATTATAACGACATACCTGATTTTAAATAATGTTCCGCTTCTTCCTCCGCAAGCTCGGTTACGGCATCCTGGTGCTCCTGGGTGTGGTGATCGTTATTTTCCTGCTGTTCAACGTGCTGCCGGCAGACCCTGCCCGGCTTACCTTGGGGCAGCGCACCGACCTCACCTCGCTGGAAAATGTGCGGAAGGAACTTCACCTGGACAAGCCGAAGGGCATCCAGTTCCTGCTGTACCTGAACGACCTGAGCCCGCTCGGCATTCATACGCGGCAGGAGCTGAAAGAATCCCTGAACGGCGTGGCGCTTTTCGGCACAGGCGGCGATAAGGCGCTGGTGCTGAAAACGCCTTACCTGCGCAGGAGCTACCAGGGCAAGAAAGACGTATGGGAAATACTCATGGAAGCCCTGCCCGGCACGCTGGTGCTGGCGCTGGCTGCCATGATCTTCGCTACAGTGGCGGGTATTGCGCTCGGAATTTTGTCCGCCGTGAAACAAAACACCTGGATGGACACCGGCGCTGTATTTGCCAGCGTGATCGGCATTTCCGCGCCGTCGTTCTTCACCGGCATCGTGCTGGCGTATGTGTTCGGTTTCGTGCTCACGGATTACACCGGCCTGCATATGACCGGCAGCCTGTTCGACATCGATCCCTTCCAGGGCCGCATCCTCAACATCCGCAACCTCATATTGCCCGCCATCACGCTGGGCATCAGGCCATTGGCCATTATCGTGCAGCTCACCCGCAGCGCCATGCTGGACGTGCTGAACCAGGATTACATCCGCACCGCCTACGCCAAAGGCCTCAGCAGCCGGGTGATCCTTTATAAACATGCGCTGCGCAACGCGCTCAATCCAGTGATCACGGCCATCACCGGCTGGTTCGCGGAATTGCTGGCGGGCGCTTTCTTCGTAGAGTACATCTTCGGCTGGAAAGGCATTGGTAAAGTGACGGTGGACGCGCTGGAGAAGTTCGACTTCCCCGTGGTAATGGGCGCCGTGCTTGTAACGGCGGGCATCTTCGTAATCATCAACCTGCTGGCGGATTTGCTGTACAGCATTATCGACCCGCGCATCAGGCTGGGTAATTAATCCGGCCTTCGAATAAAGCTCCCGGCCCACGGAGTACCTCTCTAACTAGCTGATAATCAAAATCACCGAAATATTTTCTGTTAATTTGTAACAAACGTGACTGGCAGTCGTCTTCTTTATGTAACACACAACAAAAGGAGTGCTTCCTTCCGCCAAACTAAAACTGTGATATGTCGTCTGAAGTATTTATCTCTTTAATCATGCCTTTCAGGGAGAAGCTGTACCGCTTCGCGCTGCGCCTGTTGGGCAACGAAGAGGATGCTAAGGATATTATCCAGGATGCCTTCATAAAGGTGTGGAACAACAAGGATAAAATGGGCGAGTTGCAGAACCTGGAGGCCTGGTGCATGCGCATCACGCGAAACCTGGCGCTGGACAAGCTCAAAAGCCGGAAATACCGGGTAACTGACGACCTGGATCGCGCCGGCGAAGTGCCCGCCACCCATCACAGTCCGCATCAGAGCACTGAAAAAAGTGACCTGATGCGGAGGGTGCACGGCGCCATCCACCGGTTACCGGAAAAATACCGGACCATTCTCCAGCTGCGGGACATAGACGGCCTGAGCTACCAGGAGATCGGCGAGGTGCTTGAGATAGAACTGAGTGAAGTAAAAGTGAGCCTGCATCGTGCCCGGAAACAGGTGCGGGAGCAACTACAAAATTTGCATGTGTATGGAATACAATAACATCAGGGCCTTACTGGAAAAGTACTGGGCCTGTGAGACCACCGAAGCGGAAGAAGCGGAACTGCGCGTGTTTTACGCCGTCCACGAAGAGCCTCTGCCGGCGGACCTGCAGGAAGCCGCGCCGCTGTTCCGGTATTTCCATGCGGAAGGGGAGGGTGCTTTCGGGGAAAAGGAGCTTAACATGCCCGAACTGTTCACAGACCGCCCCGCGCCCTGGGAAACAGTTGGCGAAACCAAGATCATCCGCCCCTTCTGGCAGAGCTGGATGAAATACGCCGCCGTACTGCTCGCCGCCGCCGGTATCGTGTACTCGGTGAACCAATACCAGCTGAAGCTGCACGGGCAAACCAACGAAACGACCGCCTTCAGGGACACTTACGAAGATCCCAAACTGGCGTACGAACAAACACAACGCGCCCTCCAGATCCTGAGCCGCAACCTGAACAAAGGAAAGGCGCAGATGGAAAAGCTGAGCTACTTCAACGAAGCGCAGGAGATCATCCAGGGCGATCACAATTAATGGCTATTCTAGAACTGCATAAACAATTATTATTATCAGCAACACAAATTCCGAACAATGAAAAGAATTATCATGATCATATGTGTCTTATGCAGCAGCGAACTTGCGCTGGCGCAAAGCACGATCGACAAATTCTTCCAGAAGTACCAGGACGATGAGTCGTTTACCGTGATCAACATCACGCCCAAAATGTTCAACATGTTCTCGAAATTTTCGAGCGACGACCCGGACGCCAAAAAGGTGACCGAGCTGGCCGGCAAGCTCAAAGGCCTGCGCATCCTGATCAAGGAAGACACGAAAGACGGGCAGAAACTTTACCGCGAAGCCGCGCAGTTCCTGGGCGGGGGCATGGAAGAGCTCATGTCGCTCCGCGATAAGGATACCGACCTGAAATTCATGGTCCGCGAAAACGCCAAAGGCAATATCCAGGAACTGGTGATGCTCGTAGGCAGCTCCGACGAATTCCTGGCGCTCACGCTCTTCGGCGATTTCAGCATCAGCGAGATCAGCGAAATAGCCGGCGGCATGAATATAGACGGCTTCCAGAACCTGGGTCAGCTCAAGAACAAAAAAGGAAAAAAATAAGGAACACGCCGTATCCATCCGCGGCGTATTCCAAATACCTTTCACAATCCATTACCCTCCAACAGCTTCTCTATGAAACGCGTAATTTTACTTTCCTCCCTCGCCTGCATGATGGCTATCAGCGCTTCCGCACAGCGCAAACAACTGCGCCAGTTCACCAACGAACATTGCGCCGTGGCGGAAACCCACCGCATCGGCCTCAGCTTCCTGCCGCTGCGCATCGTAAGCTGGTTCATTCCGGGCAGCGCCTGGGACGGTGATGCCCGTGAAGTAAAGCTCCTGCTGAAGAAGGTGAAAAGCGTGAAACTCTATACCATCCAGATGGATAATGGAGAAGCTGTGTCCGGCGAATCTATCGCCCGGCTGAAAGAAGACCTCTACAACGAAAACAAATATGAGTCCCTGGTGGAGATCCGCCACCCCGAAGGCCATGTGCAGGTGCTGAGCAATGCCAAAACCAACGACAGGATAGACAACCTGGTCGTGCTCATCCAGGATGCGGAAGATATGGTAATGGTGCACCTGAAAACCAGGCTCACCATGAACGACGTATCACGCATTGCCAATAAGCTCAATGAAAAAGTAAGGGAGGATAAGGGGCATAAAAACAGGGATGAGATCCCCGTTGCGCAAGATAAAGACGTAGCCCTGGCCGGCGAAACGCACTAACGGATCATTACTTCCTTCACGATCTCTTCTCCCAGCATATCGTTCACCAGCTTGATGATCCTGTCTTTGGAATAATTCAGTTCCTGCTTCAGCGGCGCCACCGTGGTAGTGATCACCAGCTTACCGTCGAACAGCTGAACGCTTTCCGTATAACGGGCAATGGTCTTACCCACCACCTGTTCCCAGTTCTCCTGGATGCGCACCTCCATCAGCCGCGGTTTGAACCGGCTTTTGTTCAGGTATTCTTTCAACGCATCGCCCATGCTGACCACTCTGTTTCGCATGCAGCAAAGATAAGGAACGCGCGGGAAGGAACTAAGATTTTTCTTCCGGCATCAGCCCATGATCTCTTAATACTTTCTCTTCATCACCGGTGATAAAAGCAAATATCCTGATTGTATTTTTTGCGAAGGAGAGGAGGTAGATCACATAGAACCTGATATTGATCTCCTTTCCGTCCTTTTCGTAACCGGAATCCCAATAGACCTTTGCAGCGGCATGGAGATCATCCAGTTCAGTGATCTCCATATCCATCACCTTCATGTATTTCGTGCCGATGTTGCGGTAGAAGTCCTGGTTCTTTAATATGAAGTCCCGGTACGTATCATCATTTTTACCACCCATGGTGGAAACGGGATTGGTACCCACGATGTAATCGGCAAAAGCGGCCATCTGGCCTTCAACGTCTATGGGCTGGCCCGCGAGGGAATCGTTGAACCGTTGTTCATACGCGGCAAAAAATGCCTTGATCTTTTGCTTGTCCATAAAAGATTTTCATAAAACCCCGCAAACAGGAGGCCAGCATCTGTTATTCGTCAGCGGCTGTTAATGCAAGGGACTGATTCCTTGCAGATTCCCAGCCCAGGATGGCAGTTTTACGTACAGGGCCCCAATGGTAACCGCCTAATATTCCTGTGGACTTTATTACACGATGGCAGGGGATAAGGAAGGCCACCGGGTTGTCGCCCACGGCAGTGCCCACTGCGCGGGAAGCTTTCGGGTGACTGATCTGCGCTGCAATACGCGCATAAGTGGCTACCTGCCCGGCCGGCACTTTCAGCAACGCTTCCCAGACCTTCAGCTGGAAAGGCGTGGCTTTCACGTGCAGGCGTATCGTTTTTTCATTTTTTGCTTTAGCCGTATCCAGTTCCATCTCTTCGAAGTATTCTTTTACACTGCTGATGAAAGGAGATTCTTCTTCCAGGAATTTGGCCTGGGGCCACTGGCGGCGCAGGTCTTCGAGCGCAGCCGCACGGTCGTCGGCAAACGCAATGGAGCAGATGCCTTTTTCGGTGGCTGCGGCCAGCATGGGGCCGAACGCGGTGTCCATGAAATGATAACGGATCGTGAGCGCTTCGCCGCCGTTGCGGTATTCGCCGGGCGTCATCGCTTCCAGGTTCACGAACATATCGTGCAGGCGGCTGGTGCCGGAAAGGCCGGTTTCGAAAGTGGTCTGCTCCACGGTATAATCCTTAGCCAGCAAACCTTTTGCATGTTGCAGGCTGATGTATTGCAGGAACTTCTTCGGGCTTACGCCGGCCCATTCGGTAAAAAGGCGCTGGAAATGATAAGGGCTCAGGTGTACGGCAGCGGCGATCTCATCCAGTGATGGCTGCTCCGTGTGATTCGCATGAATGTATGCGATGGCGGCTGCTATTTTTTCGTAGTGGTGCATTGTTTTTTTATTGCAAATAACACTCGTTTTCATGCCCTGTACAACCTGTTTCTTGCGGTTTTGGTATGATTGAAGTTACGGCAATAAATTTTAACAGGATATTGTGCTTCCACTAGCGCTATATCTTCCTGATCTTCACATAGAAATTCTTGTCCACTGAAAATTTTGCGGCATTTTTCAGCGCCAGCGTTTTCCACTCCGTTCCGGGCTGAATGAACTGGAACTTCCCGTCTCCGGGGTCCACTTTCAGCGGCATGTCAAAACCCTTTACATCGGCCACCCAGCGGTAACGCAGGCGGTTGCCCTCTACCGAATACTCAAACACGGGGGGATTGGTTTTGCGCAGGTACTGGTCAAACACTTTATCGAAGTTCTTCCCGCTGGCCTTGTTGATGTATTGCTCCACATCGGCGGAGGTCACGGTTTGGTGGTAGAAGGTCTTGTTCAGCCCGCGCAGTATTTTCCGGAAGGTTTCGTCGTTGTTGACGATCTGGCGGATGGTGTGCAGCATGTTGGAACCCTTGTAATACATATCGCCGGAACCTTCTTCGTTCACGCCATAAGGCCCGGTAATAGGCTTATCGTTCGCGATCTTGCTGCGGATGCCCTGTACATAAGCGTTTGCGGCGTCCATGCCGTATTGGCAACCGATAAAGACCGTTTCGGAATAGTTAGTGAAGGATTCGTGCACCCACATATCGGCAATGTCTTTCGTGGTGATATTGTTGCCGAACCATTCATGGCCGCTTTCGTGGATGATGATGAAGTCCCACTTCAGGCCCCAGCCTGAACCGGAAAGGTCGCTGCCGCGGTAACCCATTTTATACTGGTTGCCATAGGCCACGGCGCTCTGGTGCTCCATGCCCAGGTGCGGGGTTTCCACCAGCTTGTAGCCGTCTTCATAAAAAGGGTAGGGGCCGAACCAGTGCTCGAAACATTTCATCATGGGTTTCACCACTTCAAAGTGAGTCTTCGCGCGTTCCAGGTTGTAATCCAGCACCCAGTAATCCAGGGTCAGGGGACCTTTTTCGCCCATGTATCTTTCTGAAAAATGTTTGTAATGCCCGATATTAAGCGCCACGTCATAATTGTTGATGGGATTTTTTACGACCCAGGTGCTGGTCACCGTTGTGTCCTGCTGCGTTACATGCACGTCTACCGGCCTGCCATTGGATACGTTAATAAGCCCCTTTGGAACGGTCACGCGAATGCGCATGCTGTCCGGCTCTTCGGTCTGATGGTCTTTATTGGGCCACCATACACTGGCGCCAAGGCCCTGGCAGGCGGTGGCTATCCAGGGGCGGCCGAGGGAATCCTTTCCCCAAACGATGCCGCCGTCCCAGGGAGCGCGTTTGGCCTCGCGGGGCTGGCCGTGGTAGGTAAGCGTAAGCTGCTGGATGGAATTTTGCGTTTGGGGCGATTGCAGGGTAACGAACCAGGCGTTGCCGTCTTTGGTAACAGCAAGCTCCTGACCGTTCTGCACTGCTTTATCGAGGATGAGCGGCGATTGCAGGTCTATTTGCAGGCGCTGCGCCGGCCGTAATACGCGGTAACGGATCACGTTCGTGCCTTCGATGGATTTTTCGGAGGGTTTGACGCGTACGCTGAGGTCATAAAAGGTAACATCCCACCAGGAGCGGTCTGCTGTGAGCGTGCCCCGCAGCGTGTCTTGCCGGGTGAACTGCTGGCTGTAGGCGGCGGTGCTGAGAATAGTGGCGAGAAATACCGGGAGTATGCGTCTCATTCAGGTCAGATTTGTTGGGCAATATAATTTAGTTGCGGGAAACGGCCATTGCTTTTTTGACCGGTGGCGGCATTTGATTTTCCACCATTTTCTGGCTACCTTAAAGCCGCTTTATGAGATACTTAGCCGTTTTGTTTTTAATTCTCCTGCTTGCCTGCGGCCAGCGCGGCAGCCAGGATAAAATGGTGTTCCGCTACAACCAGCAGGAAGGCATCCCTTCGCTGGATCCCGCTTTTGCGAAGAACCAGGCCATCATGTGGGCCGTGCGCCAGCTGTACAACACGCTGGTGGAGCCGGACAGCCTGCTGAACATCCGGCCGTCGCTGGCCAGGAGCTGGGAGGTATCCGAAGACAGGCGCACTTATACTTTTCATTTAAGGAACGATGTGTTTTTCCATGACCATGAAGTGTTCCCGGGCGGCAAAGGCCGCAGGATGACGGCGGCGGACGTGGTCTACAGCTTCCGTCGCGTAATGGAAGCTTCTACCGCATCGCCCGGCGCATGGATATTCAACGATAAAGTGGATCCCGAAAAAGGTTTCCGCGCACTGAACGACACCACTTTCCAGCTCACGCTGCTGCGGCCGTTCCATCCGATCATGGGCATTCTCAGCATGCAGTATTGTTCCGTGGTGCCGCATGAAGCCGTAGAGAGATACGGGAAAGATTTCCGCAAGCACCCGGTAGGCACGGGGCCGTTCCTGTTTCATTACTGGGACGAAGGGCAGGCGCTCATCCTGCATAAAAATCCCAATTATTTTGAAAGAGATGAACGAGGCCAGCGCCTTCCATACCTCGATGCGGTGAAAGTGAGCTTTGTGGACAGCAAAGGCACCGAGTTCCTGCTCTTCCGCCAGGGCCAGCTGGATTTTGTGAACGATATCGAGACCTCTTTCAAAGATGAAGTGCTTACCAAACAAGGCGAGCTGAAGAAAGAATGGGAAGGGAAGATCTCGCTCGTGAAAGCGCCTTACCTGAACACCGAGTATTTCGGGATCGTGATGGACCCTGAAAAGCCCGGCGTGAAAGGCTCTCCCTTGCAGGACATCCGCATCCGCCAGGCCATCAACTACGGTTTCGACCGTACGAAAATGATGACCTACCTGCGCAACAGCATCGGCATCCCCGCCACATCCGGCTTTGTGCCCGCGGGCCTGCCGTCCTTTGATACTGCTGTGGTTAAAGGATATCATTATAATATTCCTTTAGCAAGACAATTGCTGAAAGAAGCCGGTTACCCGGACGGGAAAGGGCTGCCGTCCATCAGGCTGGTGTCTATCCCTATTTATGCGGACCTGGCCAATTACGTGGCCCACCAGCTGCAGGATATCGGCATACAGGTGACCGTGGAGGTGATCCAGAAGGGAACGCTGATGGACCAGGTGGCCAAATCGGCCGTGCCTTTTTTCCGCGCCAGCTGGATAGCCGATTACCCGGATGCGGAGAGTTATCTCGCGATGTTCTACAGTAAAAACCCTGCGCCGCCCAACTATACGCGTTACAACAACCCGGCCTTCGACCGGCTGTACGAGAAAGCCCTGTTAGAAACGAACGATTCGCTCCGTTACCGGCTTTACCAGGAAATGGACCAGATGGTGATCAGCGATGCGCCCGTGGTACCGTTGTTCTATGATATCTCCGTGCGTTTCCGCCAGCCGAATGTAAGGGGCTTCACCAGCAATGGCCTGAATTTGCTGGAATTGAGGCGGGTGCGGATAGAGTAGGGGGCTGATGCGTATCATATAATATATTAATATATTCATTAACACGGCGTTAAATAATTCCCTGAAGAGAATATTTAAGTTACCTTTGCGGTTCATTTTCTTTATCTTTTAACGAGTGGTATAACATGATAGCGATCCTGATATTCTTTTTTTCACACTGGTTCCTCTCTTTGTTCTTTCATACATTTTTCCTGCACAGGTATGCATCTCACCAGATGTATGATACAAGCAAAGGCTGGGAGCGTGTGTTTTACTTCTGCACCTGGTTCTTCCAGGGTTCTTCCTACCTGATCCCAAGAGCTTATGGCGTCATGCACCGCATGCACCATGAGTACAGCGATACTGAGCACGACCCGCATTCGCCGCACTTCTTCAAAGACGTTTGGCATATGATGACGCATACCCGCGAGATCTACGCAGGTTTTGTGACCGGCACCCGTGTTCCTGATCCTCAGTTCACCAAAGACCCGCTGCCCACCTGGGATGCGATGGACAAATTTGGCGATTCCCGCTGGACGCGTTTTACATGGATAGGTATTTATATTGCGTTCTACGCAGTATTTGCTCCCAGCTTATGGTGGTTCCTGCTGCTGCCGATCCACTTCCTGGTAGGCCCCGTACAGGGCGCCGTAGTGAACTGGTGCGGCCACAAATATGGCTACAGCAACTTCGACAACGGCGATCATTCCCGTAACTCAGAGCCCTGGGGCATCTTCCTGCTGGGCGAACTGTTCCAGAACAATCACCACAAGCATAAGGACAGCGCGAACTTCGCCAAAAAATGGTACGAGTTCGATCCCACTTATCCCGTGATGAAAGCCATGCACTGGGTGGGTATCATCAAGCTGCGCCAGTCGGCTACCGCCAAGATCAAGGCGCCCAAGAAAGCTAAACAGGCTGCATAACAGCGTTTGCGATTAAATAATTGAAGCAGCCATCCGTAAGGGTGGCTGCTTTTTTATTATACAATTTTTAACAGCCGGCGAAGTACAGGGAACTAACGGGATGCATACATTTAATGGCGAATTTGCATCACCATTTTTTTGACCCTCAACAACATCGCCATGCTTAACAGGTATTATCCCTTTATCCTCTTTACCCTTGGTATGCCCGCACTTACCCGTGCGCAGGCGCCCGTGGAGATCAGGGGGCAGGTTTCGAGCGCATCCGGCAAAACGCCGCTCCCGGGCGCGAACATCACCGTGAACAGGACCGGCACGGGCACCATCAGCAACAGTCTCGGTGAATTCAGGCTGGTCATATCCCGCAGCACCGCCAACGACACCCTGCGTATATCCAGCATGGGCTATGGCGTGAAATACCTTCCGCTGGCCGCTTTGGACGCCGGCGCCGTTCAGCACATCGAGCTGGATCCGGTAAGCGTTGGATTGAAGGAAGTGGTGGTCGCTGCCAAAGATCCTGTAAAGCTCATCCGGTCCGCCATCCGGAAAATACCGGATAATTACATCACGAAACCTCACCAGGTACGCGGCTTTTACCGCAACACCTCCACCCGCGACCAGGATTATATGCAGCTGTCTGAGGCGGTTTTTGACATGTATAACCGCGGCTATGCGGATAAAAAAGAAAACGACCTCTACCTGGTGCAGGTGCGGTATATCAGCGATGAAAAAGCGTCTCATGGCCTGGGCCTCGGGTTGAAACCCTCCAACCTCATTGCCTACGACGTCGTAAAAGAGATATCCACGAACGACATCTTCAGCGAAGAAGGCCTGCGCAACCACCGCTTTACGATCCGCGGCGTGGTGGACTACAAGGGCATGCCAGCGTACGAGATCACATTCGATCAGCGGGAAGGATTAAAAAAATCGTTGTACCGCGGCAAGCTGTTCATTGACACAGAAGAGCTTGCGTTCCTGGAGATAGATTATGCCCTGAGTCCTGCCGGGCTGCCTTACAATGTTTATGGCGATGGCGCCATGCGGGCGCTGCTGGCGGTATTGAACATCCAGATAGAGATGCGCGGCGATGCGGCAAAAGTGGAATACCAGAAAGTAGGGGACCGCTGGGTGCTTTCACACGTGGTGGGCAACACTTCGCTGAACTTCCGCAGTAAAAAGAAACAGTATGATTTCACGGCCAATAGCCGCCTTGATTACATTATCACTTCAGTAGACACCACCAGGGCAACGCCGGCACCGGAAGGGAAACATGTGGGCAGGAACAAGTTCATCGAATTCCAGACCACCCCGCAGGATGCGGAGTTCTGGCGACGCAATACGATCATTTTACCTGATTTTGATGCGGAGGCTGTAGCTGCTTTGCTGAAGGCCCGGAATGAAAGCAACAACCTGAAAAAGCGCGTAGAACCACAACTCCGGCGGCTGCCGGCGAACCCGGAACTGCGGATCGATTCGATGCTCAGCTTTTACCACCGGAACGGGCAATTCAACGGCACTGCGCTGATAAAAACGGCGAAGGGCGTGCTGCTCAGTAAAAGTTACGGCTACGCGGACAAAGAGCGGTTGCTTGCGGCAGACAGCAATACCCGGTACCGAATCGGCTCGCTGTCCAAGCCGTTCACCGCCATCGTTGTGCTGCAGCTGGCGCAGGAAGGGAAATTGTCCCTGCAGGACACGGTGGGCAAATTCCTGCCGGGTTACGTCAACGGCCAGGTGACAATAGAACAGTTGCTGAGCCATCGATCCGGCATTCCGAACTACACCGCCAACAACGAATACCTGCCGCAGATCATGCGGAGTACATTTTCGCTGAAAGAGCTGGTGGCGAGGTTCTGCAGCGATTCCACGGAATTTGCGCCGGGCACCCAGTTCCGGTACAGCAATTCCGGCTATGTGCTGCTGGCGCTTATTGCGGAGACCGCCGGTGGTAAGCCGTTCCCGCAATTACTGGAAGAGCGGATTTTCATCCCTGCCGGCATGAACGATACCTATGCCGGAACGGATACCACGGCGGAGCGGAAAGCCACGGGGTACCTGTACGACGGGCCGGAGCCGGCATACAATGCCGGCAACACGCTGGGTTCGGGCAGCATCACGTCTACAGCCGCCGATCTTGTGAAATGGAATAAAGCGCTGGCGGACAATCTGTTGCTGCCGGAAGCGCAAATGACCGAGTTATTCAAGCCCAGGGCTGAATACACGGATTGGGACGCCTGGTACGGCTATGGCTGGATGACGGACCAGCGCCTTTTCAAGGTCTCCAAAACGCATAAGATCGTGTATCATCCGGGCACAGACTTCGGATTCTATACGATGTTCGCCAGGCAGCCGGATAACGGGAACCTGGTCATTTTACTGAGCAATATGGGCGATTTTCCGAGGTTTGATCTGACAGATCTGATATTGGCGGAGTTGAACGGGGATTAAAGAACGTTTGACCGGCAGGGCAAAAATTCGACAACGGCCAGGCATTTATTATAATGTGCCTGGCCGTTCGAATTGATGGGTTGCTCGCTGCCGGAGTTTGAATATGGATTTCACGGGCTCGTAAAAAGAACCCGGTCATAACCGGATAAGCTATGGTCCTGACGAAGAACACATAAGATTATCCAGCCTTCACGAGATTACGGAATATCCTTAAAACCGGGTTTCAGCAAGGATTTCGTCGTTCCAGTCTCCTGATAAATTTTGATCATAATTTACATTATGTTAAATAGAACAAAAGGGCTTTCACCCTGCTGGGCACCTCAGGAAATCAACGCCCTTGCTTTCTCCATGTTCTTCTTGATCTTCGCGTCCCGAATGAACACAACCTTGCCGGCGAAAAAATGATCCATAATGGTCCGGATATTTTCCAGGTTCCCGATCTCCAAAGCATACTCCAGGATCTTTCCCGCCGGGTTTTCCCTGATAATGAGCGTCAGTTCTCCTTTACCAGCACTTCGCCTGTATTCGTTGATCTCCCCGAATTTGGACACCATCAGTCCTGTGAGCCGGATAAATTCGGCTTCATCGCGCTTGCCGACCGCTTCCAGCAGCAAGAACTCGATGGCATTTGAAGTGTTATAGGAATACAGCTCCGCATCTTTGACGCTCGGCCAGTTGATGACCTGCCAGAGCAAAGGCCTGGCCTCCTCAAACCGCCCCAGATCCCGCCATAATACGCTGGCAACCCTGCACAGGTAATAGAATTTAAACCCGTAGTACTGCCTGCCCGTACGTTCTTCCACGCGAACATCCGGTTTCTCGTTATACAGCCGTTGCCAAAGCCGGTATTCCTTTTCTTTGAACTTTTCGTCGTTCGCGCAATCGCTCAGGAAAAGAGCAAAGTCTTCCGCTTCTTCCAGCGACAATTTTTCAACGGGAATATCATGAAACTTGTCATACCACTTATTGGCCTTATGAACTTTTTTTATTTCATCCTGGATGTATTTCTGCAATTTAAGCGAAGGCTTGTGGTCGGGCTCTTTCTCCAGGATTTCTCCAATAATTTTCAAAGCGCTTTCGCCGCTGCTCAGGATTTCCGCCCCCGTCTGCAGCTCCATAGCGTCTATCCAGGTAAAATACGCCCAGCATAACAGCGTGTTGGAGTCGCTTAAATTGCCGGCTGCAATTGATTTTGCAATGGCCTGGGATGTGGTGTAAAATTCGAAATGCTCCACTGCCGAGCGTATGTCGGCGGGCAGCTTCTTCAGGTCAAAGGGATACTTTTCGAAGGGATGAATATTGGCTTGCATGGAATTAATTTGAGGTTGTCCGTCCAAATATAGAAAATTATTTTTTTCGTCCCACCTCCTGTTTAATGGTAAATTTACCTTTTTAACATCATGGCTTACAAGCAATGGAAAACTTCTTTGAGCAGGTAGCCGGGCTGGCCGCAGATGGAAAGACCAATGCCCGGGGCCGGCCGCCTTTCCTGCAAACTGCTATGCTCGCCAACCGGTTTTCTAATGTATTCCGGATGGTTAAGCCGCCTTTTTTGTTGCAAAAGATCGTTTTTTGGGCAGTTTTACCGATCGCGTATCTTATTGGTTATAAGTCATTTTACAAAGAATACTCAGAATAAAACCTGAGATAAAACCACTTTTATTCTTTCATACTTGAAATTAAGCTTCAGGTAGCCGGTTCCAAAAAGTACCAGGATAGTTAATATTCCTGATTAGAAATTACCGTAAAAGCTCCTCTCCCGCTGAAATTCAATATTTTATAGAAATTAATATAATGCGACTGCGATTGCCCGGCAAAAATCCGTACCGGACCAAAAACGGAACGACCTTTGCGGATCCTGACGGTTTCCGCTTTGTTATTTTAACCAATTCAATAAGCTTATGAACCTGGATAAATACATGCAATTCTGCCTTTCCCTGCCCGGCACGGAGGAAGGTTTCCCCTTTGGGGAGCACACGCTGGTGTTTTATGTAAAAGGCAAGCTGTTCGCCCTGCTGGATGTGAACAGTTTTGAAAGCGTGAACCTGAAATGCGATCCCGACGAAGCCGTGGAGCTGCGGGAAAGATACGAAGGCGTTACACCCGGCTATCACATGAATAAAAAGCACTGGAACACCGTAACGTTCGACGGTTCCATCCCTGACAAGCTGCTGCTGGAATGGACGCGTAAATCGTACGACCTGGTGGTGGCGGGTTTGCCGAAGAAGTTGAGAGAAGAGTTAAGATAACCCTTCGTCCACCAAAATGATCGTTTTCCCTTTGCTCTTCCGCGCACGGCTCTCCGCGATGGCAGCCGGCGCCTGTTCCATCGTGATCTTCCGGTCCACCGGTATCCCGATCGCCCCGGAATCGATCAGTTCGCGTAAGGCATCGAGCGAAGCGGGACTAGCCTCGGTTTCGAAGTTGCCGCCCCGCAGCCCCTGTTCCTTTAACGCCGCTTTGTCTGCCACAAACAGCGTGGTGAGCACGGTTCCGCCGCGTTTTACCAGCGAGGCCAGCTTTGCAAAACCGGCCTTGTCGCTCACCAGGTCTATCAACGCATCCGCCCCGCCCGGGAATTGTTCGTCTATGGGCGCCTTTTTATAATCAATGGTTTCGGTCGCCCCGAGGACTTTCATCCGTTCGGCCGCCTCAGCGCTGGAAACTGTGGCAATTACCTTGATGCCTCTTGCTTTGGCCACCTGGGTCGTGAAAGAACCCACGCCGCCGGTGGCACCGATGAGCAGCAGCGTTTGCCCGGCCTGCAGACCGGACCTGTCCAACAGCTGCATGGCCGTCATGCCCGCGGTGGGCGCCGCGGCGGCATCTGGCAGGGATATCTTTTCAGGGGCTTTGGTCATGGCGACGGTATCAGGCACGGTCACATATTCCGCATAAGCGCCTTCGCCTACCGGGGCGTGGATCACCTGGCCATACACCTTGTCTCCTGTTTTAAAACGCGTGACCCCGGCCCCGGTCTCCACCACCACACCGGCGGCATCCGTGCCCAGGATCATGGGGAACACATGCGGCATATGGTCTTTCAATATGCCGTCCACCAGCTTCCAGTCAAAAGGATTCAGCCCGGCAGCGGCGATCTTTATTTTAACGGCGCCTTCCTTCACGGCGGGTTCCGGCAGGTCCATCACCCGGGGCGCCGCTTTAAATTCTTGTATAGCTACAGCTTTCATGTATCATCATTTACCAGGCAACAAAGTACGGTTATTTTGACGGGCCGGGAAGTGTACAGATCGATGAAAAGGGTGCACAAAAAAGCGTGTACCATGTGGTGGTACACGCTTTTTTTCAAGTGTTTTTTAACACTAGCGATTTTTACTGGGCTTGCGTCCGCCGCCATGTGAGGCTTTACCGCCTTTGCTGGCGATTGCCCGTTGTTTTTCTTTATCCATGGCAGCAAATCCGCGCCTGCTGGGCGTCCGCTTCTGCGGTTGCTCATGTGCGGCGGCATCCCCGTCGGCAAGGGCAGCTTCCCGGCGGTTACGGCGGTCATCTGCATCAAATTCGTTTTCATCATAGCCCTCCAGCTTCTGATTGTCATCATCATCAAATTCTGTATCGTCCCCGCTGCGCATACGCCGCGTTGCCTGGTCATCCTGATACGTACCATGATGCCTGGTTGCTTCCTGAGTTCCGGTAGTTTTTGCTTGTGTGACCATAAATTAAGGATTTGATATGGTTAAGTGAATAATTACATGACTCTCTCCCGATAAAAGGGTAATTATTATGCCAATAGCCGTATCAATTATGCATAGAATTGAGGGAAATGTTTAAGGGATTGATATAGGTCAATTTGGGCATAACAACCGGAATCATGCAAATCGCTTTGACCAACAGCATTGTGGAATAATGCAAACAGCATGGGGCAACAAAAAAGGCAAGGGTCGCCCCTTGCCTTTAAGATTTTATGTGATAACGGTTACAGGCTTTCCAGCTTTTTCTTCACTACATCTACCTTATCGTTCATGTTTTTGATAGCGTAGATCTTTTGCAGTGCGTACAACGCGCTTTCGTAAGTGCGTTTGTCGCTGGGTTCCAGTTTGCCCATTGCGGAAAAGCCTGCGTCAGCTTTCTCGAAATAAGGCAGGCTCTGGTCCATCAGGCCCTGTACTTTCGTTTGCAGTTCTTTTGCTTTGGGAGAGCTTTGCTGCTTGCTGTCCAGCCCGTTCAGCTCCTTGTTGAAGGCCACTGCGCGGTTGAAGTACAGCGCGCCCAGCTGGAAGTTGGCGGTGGCGTCGTCTGCCTTGAGGGCAAGCGCTTTTTTGTACACCTCTTCCGCTTTATTCATCAGCTCGTCGTAGTTGGCGGGCTTGGGCAGGTCTGCGCCTTTTTCATCGCGGGGGTTGGCCACGTTATCCACGCGGATAGCGTAATCCAGCACCAGGGCGAAATCGTTCGGGTTGTCGGTCACTTTCTTTTCCATCATGGTCAGCAGCTCGTTCGTTTTACCGGTCTTGCTGTAGTACAGCATTTCCATGTCAGCGAAACGTTTATCTGCGGGGAACATGGCTTTCGCGGAATCGATCGTGGCCAGCCAGTTGGCATTATCACCCCTTTCTTCATACTGTTGCGCCAGCACTACGTAGAGGGCGGGTTCATTCCTGAATTTAAGGGCCGCAGCCTTTTTCAGCATCTCGAAGGCCTCGTCTTTTTTACCGGCCTGCTGTGCGGCATAACCTGCGTAAAACACCATGGCTGTATCGGTGGGAATGCTGCCGCCGAGGTTTTTGCCATTATAAAAATCGCGAACTTCGCCTGCTTTTTTGAAATACAGGTAAGAAGAATCCCATTTCTGTTCGTTGAGGTTGCCATACCCGGCGTTGCCGATGGTAGCATATACATTGAACATGCGGTTATTCATCTCCAACAGTGCTTCAGGGAGCTTGGGATTGATCTCCAGGGCTTTTTTGAAAGCATCGTAAGCTGTTTCTGCGTCAGACGCGCTTTTGTTCTTCAGCGCTACGGTCTCATAGATTTTCCCTTTAACGTACCATGCACGGGCATCGTCTTTAGTCTTCTCATTTGCTAGTGCCGCCTCGATATCTGCTTTTGCCTGGTCGATCTTATCGCCCTTCAATGCCTCATCCGCACTGTTAATCTTTGCCTTTTGCGCCACTACAGCGAAGCTTACGCCGCAAAACAGCAGAGATACAAATAGTTTTTTCATGTGGCTCAGGTTTTTTGTAATTATTGTTTAAGGTTGAAATTTTTTATGCATTGGTCTCCTCTTCGTCTCCTGTGTTTTCCGAAGCATTGTTTTCACCATTTTCACCGCTTTCTTCCATCCCTTCATCCACCGAAATTTCCGAACCGGCAATGGTCTCCACTGTTTCCAGCACTTCTTCCTCTTCGTCCAGACGGGCTACAGCGGCGATTTCGTCGTTTTCGTCCATCCTGATCAGCCTTACGCCCTGTGTGGCGCGGCCAGCCTCGCGGATATCGCCCACCGCCATGCGGATGGTGATGCCGGATTTACAGGTGATCATCATGTCGTTGTTTTCGGTAACGTCCAGGATAGCGATCAACGGTCCGGTCTTTTCGGTAACGCTGATGGTTTTCACGCCTTTCCCCCCGCGGTTGGTGATCCTGTATTCCTCGATCTCGGTGCGTTTGCCGAACCCTTTTTCGGATACCACCAGTACGGTCCTGGATTTATCTTCCTTATCAACACAAATCATACCAACCACTTCGTCGTTCTCATTATCCACCTCGATACCCCTTACGCCGATGGCGCCACGGCCGGTGTCGCGCACGGTATTTTCAGGGAAACGGATGGCGCGGCCGCTGCGGATGGCCATCATGATCTCGCTGTTCCCGTTGGTGAGCTTGGCTTCCAGCAGCTGGTCGCCGTCGTTCACGGTAATAGCGTTCACGCCGTTCGCACGCGGGCGGCTGAACTCCTCCAGCAGGGTCTTTTTGATGATCCCGTTGCGGGTGCAAAGCACGATATAATGATTGTTGATAAAATCCTTGTCGTTCAGGTCCTTGATGTCTATGATCGCGCGGATCTTATCGTCGGACGGCAGGGTGATCAGGTTCTGGATCGCGCGGCCCTTGCTTTGTTTTTCACCTTCGGGTATCTCGTATACCTTCAGCCAGTAACAGCGGCCTTTTTCGGTGAAGAACAGCATGGTATGGTGGGTAGAGGCCACGAACAGGTGCTCGATATAATCCTCATCCCGCGTTTTGCCGCCGATGGCGCCGCGGCCGCCGCGTTTCTGCTGGCGGTAGTCGAAGGCGGAAGTGCGTTTGATATAACCGAGGTGCGAAATGGTGATCACCACGTCTTCTTCCGCGATAATGTCTTCTATCCTCATTTCCGCGGCCAGGTACTGGATCTCGGTCTTCCTTTCGTCGCCGAATTTTTTCTTCACATCATCCAGCTCGTCTTTGATGATCTGCATGCGCAGGCCTTCGTCTCCGAGTATCTCTTTCAGGCGGGCGATCAGTTTCATGATATCTTCATATTCTTCGCGGATCTTGTCGCGCTCCATGCCGGTGAGGCGTTGCAGGCGCAGTTCCAGGATGGCTTTGGCCTGTATCTCGGTGAGCCCGAAGCTGGTCATCAGTCCTTCGCGGGCCACTTCCGGCGTGTTGGAGTTGCGGATCAGGGCGATCACTTCGTCCAGGTGATCCAGCGCAATGAGGTAACCGGCGAGGATGTGGGCTTTCTTTTCCGCTTCGCGCAGCTCGTACTGGGTACGGCGGGTTACCACTTCGTGCCTGAACTCAATGAATTCCACCAGCAGTTCCTTCAGGTTCATCACCTTCGGGCGGCCTTTTACCAGCACCACGTTGTTGATGCCGTAAGAGGTCTGCAGCTCGGAATATTTATACAGCTGGTTGATGATCACGTTGGGAATGGCTTCGCGCTTGAGGTCTATCACGAGGCGCATACCGTCGCGGTCGCTTTCGTCGCGCACGTCGCTGATGCCTTCTATCACCTTGTCGTTCACCAGCTGAGCGATCTTCTGGTGCAGTATCGCCTTGTTCACCTGGTAAGGCAGTTCGTAAATGATCAGCTTTTCCTTACCGGATTTGGTGGTTTCGGAAGTGATCTTACCGCGCACCACTACCCTGCCACGGCCGGTTTCAAAGCCTGCCTTCACGCCTTCAAAACCGTAAATGATGCCGCCCGTCGGGAAATCCGGCGCCTTTACGTGTTTGATCAGCTCCTCAATGGTGATGTCTTTATTGTCGATCAGCGCATGCAGGCCGTCCACCAGCTCCGACAGGTTGTGGGGCATGATGTTGGTGGCCATGCCCACGGCAATGCCGGAGGCGCCGTTAGCCAGCAGGTTGGGAATGCGGGTGGGCAATACCACGGGCTCTTCCAGCGTATCGTCGAAGTTAAGAGTGAAATCTACAGTGTCCTTATCAAGATCTTCCAGCATGGCTTCCGCGATCTTCTGGAGGCGCACCTCCGTGTAACGCATGGCCGCCGGCATATCGCCGTCTATCGAACCAAAGTTACCCTGACCGTCGATGAGCATGTAGCGGAGGCTCCAGGGCTGCGCCATACGCACCATGGTGTCGTAAACAGACGCGTCTCCGTGGGGGTGGTACTTACCCATCACGTCCCCCACCACACGGGCGGATTTCTTGTAGGGTTTGTTGTGGGTGTTACCCAGCTCATTCATCCCGAACAACACCCGGCGATGCACCGGTTTAAAGCCGTCACGCACATCCGGCAATGCCCTCCCCACGATCACCGACATGGAATAGTCGATGTACGCGGTCTTCATCTGCTCCTCAATGTTGATCTGAACAATTCTACCTTCCTTTTGATTGTCTTGATTGTCCGTATTCTCTGTCATTATGTTATTGGTTTACAGGTTTTTCAGCCCTTTTAAATGAAGAGCAAATATAACGTTTTCAGCCCGTATTCAGAGGGTTTGGGGGCTATTTGTGAATAAAAAACAACCATCCGCGGGTTTGATGCTTAAAACTATTTGCCATACCTTCGCATCATCTCCGGTAAATGTTCTATATATCTTAAATTTGATATATACCAGCCGATCACAAATTGGCAAGCAATTTGTTTATAACCCTATGAAAATCATACCTTATTGTGGGAGCGGAATATTATACAGTCCATCGTGGAAAGCCGTGTTTATCTGAACATTCCCCGGGATTTTATTGTTTACTCCCTGTAGTTTTTAACCATTTTCTAGTGATATGAAGAATATTCTATTGTTTGGCGCCGGCAAATCAGCAACCGTGCTGATCGACTATTTGCTGGCCAACGCCCCTCGGCAGAAGTGGCATATTACGGTGGCAGACAACGATCTCATGCTGATCAAATCCAAGATCGGCAAATCGTACTACGCCACGCCCGCCGCTTTTGACATCAAAGACCAGGCTGCCCGCCAGCAGCTTATCCAGGAAACTGACCTCGTTATCTCCCTTCTCCCTCCCGCGCTGCACATCGTTATCGCCAAAGATTGCCTGCAGTCCGGCAAAAACCTCCTTACCGCTTCCTACATAGATCCCGAGATACGCAAGCTGGAAAAGGATATCAAAAAAGCCGGCCTCCTCTTTATGTACGAAATGGGGCTGGACCCGGGGATCGATCATATGTCCGCCATGAAGCTCATCCATTCCATCGAAAAGAAAGGCGGGCAGATCTACTGTTTCAAATCCTACTGCGGGGGCCTCGTTTCCCCCGAAAGCAACGATAACCCCTGGCAGTACAAGATATCCTGGAACTCCCGGAATATTGTACTGGCAGGCATTTCAGGCGCCACTTACAAAGAAAAAGGAAAGGTGAAGGAAGTGGATTACCAGCAGCTGTTCGACCAGAACAAGACCGTACAGATCCCCGGCCTTGGCAAGCTTGCCTATTACCCGAACCGCGATTCGCTGGGTTATGTGGACGTGTACAACCTCGGCAACATCCCCACTTTTATGCGGGCCACGCTGCGTTACCCGGACTTCTGCGAGGGCTGGAACGCGCTCATCAAGCTGGGGCTTACGGACGATTCGAAGAAACAGCAGACGAATAACATGCCTTTTTTCACCTGGGCTTCCCAGAATATACCGGTAGACGCGAACCTGAGCCACGAAGAAAATGTAGCGAATTTCCTGGGGGTGAGCAGCAAGAGCAAACTGCTGCGCCAGCTGAAATTTCTCGGTATTTTGAACGGGGAATTGATTAACTTGGGAGAGCAAACCAACGCGGGCGTACTGCAGCATGTGCTCGATACAAAGCTCAAAATGGAACCATCCGACAAGGACATGATCGTCATGCTGCACGAGATCGAATTCGAACGCCGGAACATGGGCACCAAGCTTCACAGTTATATGATCGTCCAGGGAGAAGACAACCTCCGCACAGCAATGGCCAAAACAGTCGGCCTCCCGCTGGGCATCATGGCTAAACTGGTCTTATCAGGCAATTTGGAATTAACAGGTTTACAGATCCCCGTAATGCCCGAAGTATACAATCCCGTACTGCGGGAACTCGAGGAACACGATATCAGGTTCGAAGAGAGCTTTGAATAAGAAGATATTTTTTCCTATGGCAATCCGTCTGTGTAATGAGATTGAACATGTGAATGAACGCGCCGTCCCGGTTAAGCCGGGACGGCCTTTTTTTATCTCTTCAGCAGCTCCAGCAGTTCCGCCATCCCTTCCGTGGCGGGCTTTTCAATGAGGTGGTAGCCGCTGCCTTTCACCGGTGGTATCTTTTTATCGATGATGTATTTCGGCACACCAGGTCGCAGGTAATCCACCAGCCCCGCGGCAGGATACACATTCAGCGAAGTGCCGATCAGCACGAACAGGTCCGCCTGTACGATCTCCAGCACCGCCGGCTCTATCATGGTCACCGCCTCGCCGAACCATACCACATGCGGGCGGAACTGCCCGCCATCGGGCGCCAGCTCTCCCATCACTATATCCCCTTCCACGGGATACAGCTCGGTTTCGTTCAGCACGCTGCGTTTTTTGAGTATCTCTCCATGCAGGTGCAGCACACGCGTGCTGCCGGCGCGCTCATGCAGGTCGTCTATATTCTGGGTGATGATGCGCACGTCGTACCATTCTTCCAGCCGGGCAAGCGCGGTATGCGCGCTGTTGGGCTGCGCGGCCATCACATCTTTGCGGCGCATGTTGTAAAAGTCCTGTACCAGGGCGGGATCCTTCTCCCAACCTGTCGGGCTGGCCACTTCGTAAATGTCATACCCTTCCCACAGCCCGTCGCTGTCCCTGAAGGTGCGGAGGCCGCTTTCCGCGCTGATGCCTGCGCCGGTGAGTACAATAAGCTTTGGTTTCATTGGTTGTTCGGCTTTCTACAATATTAAGCCAAAAAGCGAGGACTTAAAAACGCCTGCATGCGGGCGATGCACCGTGCGGGAAAAGGTATTGCAAACAAAGTTCCTTGTAAAACAAAACCCCGCATCAGCGGGGCTTCCAGGCTTTTATTTGGCATTCGCCATTTCCATTATTTTTTCGAATTCCTCCGGTTTTACCGTGCCGACGGAAAGCCTTCCCAACCTGATAAGGTCCATGTTCGCCAGGCTTTTCTCCGCCTTCATCTGCGCGAGGGTCACCGGCTTCTTCAGCTTTTTCAGCGGCGCAAGATCCACGGCCAGCCAGGCGGGATCGGGCGTGGTGGGGTCCTGGTAAGACTCCTTCACCACTTTCGCGATGCCCACTATTTCAAGCCCCTCGTTGCTGTGATACCAGAGCACCTGGTCGCCTTTTTTCATAGCGCGCAGGTTGTTGCGGGCGGCGTAATTGCGCACGCCGTCCCAGTGCGTTTTTCCGTCTGCAACAAATTGATCCCAGGAATATTTGAAAGGTTCGGATTTCACTAACCAGTATTGCATTGCCCGAAGTTTTTTATCAGTTAGGTATGAAGCGCTGTGTTAAAGCCCATCCGGCTGCGCATGCGGTTACAATTGCCGCGGCGGTTTACCAGCCGCTGGCCAGCACGTCCGCGATGTGCATGATCTTAATGTTCTGCCCGTGCTTGCGGATATATCCATCCAGGTGCATGAGGCAGCTGAGGTCGGTGGAGATCAGGTATTCCGCCCCGCTGTCGCTGGCGTTGTGCACTTTTTGCTCGCCCATGCCCAGTGAAATGGGTTTGTATTTCACGGCAAAGGTACCGCCAAACCCGCAGCATACTTCGCTGTCGTTCATTTCACGCAGCTCCAGCCCTTTCACTTTTTCGAGCAGCTTGCGCGGGCCTTCCTTGATGCCGCATTCGCGCAGCGCGCCGCAGGCGTCGTGGTAAGTGCCTACGCCTTCCAGCGTGGCGCCGATGTCCGTTACATGCAGCACGTCCACCAGGAACTCGGTGAATTCGTAGAGGTTTTTGCGGAGGAGCTTTACGTCGTTGTGAGCAGCCGAGTTATCGAACAGCTTGCCGTAGTAGTTGCGCACAAAACCGGTGCAGGAACCGCTGGGCGCAACAATATAATCGTAGGTATGAAAATCTTTGAGGAATTTGGTGGCCACCGAGCGGCACTCGTCCTGGTAACCGGCGTTGAAGGCGGGCTGGCCGCAGCAGGTCTGGTCTGTATTATAGCTCACGTTGCACCCCAGTTTCTCCAGCACTTTTACCATATTGAAAGCGGTTTCAGGAAAAAGCTGGTCCACGAAGCACGGTATGAAAAGGTGTACGTTCATCTGTCAGTATCAGTTTGGGTCAATAAGCATCAAAAATAAGGTGTTAAAGCACAACACGCAGATAGTTTGTTGCTGATTACAGATAGCTTTTTGAAAGTTGCCGCTGGAAGCTGATCATTTTGAGGGCAGTGAGCGCGCCTTCTTCGCCTTTGTGTCCATGCGCGCCGCCCAGGCGGTCTGTAGCCTGTTCCTGGTTATTCACCGTGAGTATGCCAAAGATCACCGGCACGGGAAGCTCCATATTCAGCTGCAATATGCCGTCTGTAACGGCTTTACATACGTAGTCGAAATGCGGGGTCTCTCCGCGGATCACGCAGCCGAAAGCGATAATGGCGCTGGGCTGGCTGCCGGTGCCTTTGGATTGCTCCCAGATCTGCCGGCAGGCAAAGGGAAGCTCGAAAGAGCCGGGCACCACCAGCTTTTTGTGGCTCACTTTGTATTCATCCAGCGTGCGCTCCGCGCCTGCCACCAGTTCGTTGACTATAAAGTCATTCCATTCCGTATAAACAATAACAACACTGGCACCCTCCGTTTGAAGAATGCCAGCGTTGTTGAGTAAGGTCTGATTATGTATGGACATTTCCCGAATTTATTTCACCACACCCAGTCTTGCCAGGTATTTATCCATCTGGCCACCTTCGGTAGACAGTGGGTATTTTTGTTTGATCTGCTGGTAGATAGCGATCGCGTCCTGCGGCTTATTGCTTTTTTCGAGCGCCAGGCCTGCACGGAACAGGTACATGGGGCTCAGCAGTTCGTTTTCGTCCGCGCCGGCTTTTTTATAGTAAGAAACGGCGTCATCCACTTTATTCAGCTCCATGTAAGCGTCGCCGATCAGGCCATTGGCCATGGATTGCACCACCAGGTCGGTGGAAGAGAAATCCTTCAGCAGGTCTATGCCTTTCTGGAATTCGCCGAGCTTCACGTAACAAACGCCTGCGCCATATTTCGCGAGATTGCCTGCTTTGGTGTTGCCGTATTTATCGATCACCTGGAGAAAACCGTAATTGTTGCCGTCGCCGTTGAGCGCCAGCTTGAAGGAATCCACCGCGAAATTGTTCTGTGCGGCGAAGATGGCTTCCTGCGCTTTCTTTTCAGCGGGGGCTTTCACAAAACGGGTGTAACCGAAGTAACCGCCCACGATCACCACTACCGCCAGGATGGCGATGTTGATAACGTTCTTGTTCCTTGAATAAAAGTCCTGCGCACGGTCCGCCGTTGCCTGCAGGTCGAAATCCTGGTTTTTGGCAGCTGCTGCCGGTTGTTTGGTGTGTGGTTTATTTTCTGACATTGCTGTAGTTGAATATTTGATAGGTGGACAGGGAATTAGTCTACGATGAAAGGATAATCCTGCTGGATGTACACATCTTTCAGCAGCTCATCGTCAGACGGCCAGGGGCTTTCTTCAGCGAATTTCACTGATTCTTCCACCTCGTTCTTCACTCTTTCGTTGATCGCTTCCAGTTCTGCGTCGTTGATCCACTTGTTTTTCTGCAGGGTGTTGAGCACCAGCGTCAGCGGATCCCTTTCTTTATATTCTTCCACCTCTTCTTTCGTGCGGTATTTGGCGGGGTCACTCATAGAGTGGCCGCGGTAGCGGTAGGTTTTGATCTCGAGGAGGGTCGGGCCGCCGTTTTCACGCGCACGGTTGATGGCCCTTTCGATGCCTTCGTGAACAGCTTCGCAGCTCATGCCGTCGATAGAGTCGGCGGGCATTTCGTAAGCATCGGCCAGTTTGTAGATATCGAGCACGTTGGAAGTACGTTCAACGGAGGTGCCCATGGCGTAGTGGTTGTTCTCGCAGATGAATACTACGGGAAGTTTCCAGAGCATGGCCATGTTGAAGGTTTCGTGCAGCATACCCTGGCGGGCGGCGCCGTCGCCAAAGAAGCAGAGCACAGCGTTCTGCGTGCCCAGGTATTGCTCGGCAAATGCCAGGCCTGCGCCGGTGCCGATCTGCGCGCCTACGATACCGTGGCCGCCGAAGAAACCGAGTTCTTTCGAGAAAAAGTGCATGGAACCGCCTTTGCCTTTGGAGCAGCCGGTGGCTTTACCATACAGTTCCGCCATACATTCCTTCGCGGAAATGCCTTTGGCGATCGCCAGCGCGTGGTCGCGGTAAGCGGTGATGAATTTATCGCCGGGTTTGGTAGCCGTCATCGCAGCTGCCGCAATCGCTTCCTGACCAATATAAAGGTGGCAGAACCCACGTATTTTTTGCATACCGTACAGTTGCCCAGCTTTCTCTTCAAAGCGGCGCAGTAACAGCATCAATTCGTACCAGTATAGATAAGTCTCTTTGGTGAATTTCGTCTTCACGTCTGTTAAAGTTTGCACTATCTTCTAAATTTGTTCGCAAATATAACAGGAAAATCTGCAAATTCAAGCAATTTTGCAGAAGGAAGCGCAAACCTGCTTCCGGGAGCGCAAGATATTGCTCCTCCATGCATTAAAAATATTACTTCATTATATTAATTATTCCGGCCAGATTGCTTTCCGTTTCCAAAATATCACTCACCCAGTTCAAGAATTACGAGTCCCGCAGCTTCCGGTTCACCTCCCGGATAGTCGGCATCACCGGCCGGAACGGCTCCGGCAAAACCAACCTGCTGGATGCGATCTATTATCTCTGCTTCACCAAAAGTTATTTCAGCACCACGGAAAGCCAGAACGTGCAGTATACCATGAACGGGTTCAGGCTGGAAGCCAGCCTGCAAAGGCATTTGAAAGAAGAGAAGATCGTGTGCACCGTGAAGGACGGGAAAAAGGACATTGCGCTCAACGACGAGCCCTACGATAAATTCTCCCGCCACATCGGGCAGTTTCCTGCCGTGATGATCGCGCCTGACGATGCCGAGATCATCCTCGGGGGCAGCGAAGACCGCCGCCGCTGGCTGGATGCGCTGCTTTCACAACTTATTCCCGGTTACCTGGACCACCTGATCGCCTATCATAAAATTTTACAGCAGCGCAACAGCCTGCTGAAGGCCATGCCCAGCATGAGCCATTCGCCGGACCCGCTGCTGGACGTTTTTGATGAACAACTGGTACAACATGGGGTACCCGTGTTCGAAGCAAGGAAGGATTTCCTGGAAACGTTCGTCGGGAAGGTGCAGGACCGCTACGATTACCTGGCCGGGAAGCATGAGACCGTTGCTTTCCGCTACCAGAGCCAGCTGCTGGAACAACCGCTGGCCGTGCTGCTGGCGGCCAGCCGCCTGCGCGATAAACAGCTGCAGCGCACCACGCAGGGCATTCACCGCGACGACCTGCTGTTCCTGCTGGACGAGCATCTCATGAAAACCAGCGCGTCGCAGGGCCAGCGCAAGAGTTTCCTGTTCGCGCTCAAACTGGCGCAATACGAGGCTATCCGCGCGCACAAACACTTCTCCCCCATCCTGCTGCTGGACGACGTGTTCGAAAAGCTGGACCAGGAGCGGGTTTCGAGGCTTATTGCATTAGTGCAGGGGCCCGATTACGGGCAGGTGTTCATTACCGATACGCATGGAGACAGGCTCCGCGCCGCTTTTGCGGACAATCCCGGTGTGATCCAGCTGATATCCATGCAGGAAGAATAAGCGCTACCGCCGCATCAGGCCCGCTATCAGGGAAATCAGGAAAAGCACTATAAAAATAAAGAAGAGGATCTTGGCGATGGACACAGCGCCGGCCGCAATGCCGCCGAAACCGAAGATGGCCGCCACGATGGCGATGATCAGGAAAATAACTGCCCAGCGTAACATAATCAAGGTTTTTAAGGTTAAACAATATCGCTATATCCTTCCTTTTACAATTATCATTCCACGAATGCAGTTGGACATTTATTCCGCGGCCCGCATGTAAATACGGTTAATTTTGCGCAAATTCTTCATATGATACGCAGGCAGGCGGGGCCATTGACCTTTATTTTCTTCACTTTACTCATTGACTTTATCGGCTTCGGCATTATTGCGCCTGTGGTCCCCAAGCTGATCGGGCAGCTGATCAACGGCAACATGAGCGATGCGTCTCAATACGGCGGCTGGCTGACCTTTGCCTATGCGTTCGTGCAATTCTTCTTCGCTCCCGTTCTCGGCGGCCTCAGCGATAAATACGGCCGCAGGCCCGTATTGCTCGTTTCCATGTTCGGCATGGGCATAGATTACCTGTTCCTGGCCTTTGCGCCTTCCATTGCCTGGCTGTTCGTGGGCCGCATCCTGCTGGGCGTTACCGGCGCGAGCATGACGGCCGCTTCCGCTTATATTGCAGACATCAGCACACCTGAAAAGCGCGCGCAGAATTTCGGGCTGATCGGGATGGCACTGGGCCTGGGCTTTATTCTGGGCCCGATGATCGGGGGATTTATGAGCGGCCACTGGGGCGTGCGCGCACCTTTCCTGCTCGCGGCAGGTCTTTCGCTGCTGAACTGGCTGTATGGCTTTTTCATCCTGCCCGAATCCCTCAAAAAAGAGAACCGGCGTGCGTTTGACTGGAAACGGGCCAATCCCGTGGGGGCGCTCCTGCAGATCCGCAAATACCAGAAGGTGTATTCCCTGCTGGGCGCCATAGCGCTCGTTTTTACAGCCGTTCATTCCATCCAGAGCAACTGGACCTACTTTACCATGTATAAATTCAGGTGGACCGAAGAGATGGTCGGCTTATCCCTTTCCTTCTCAGGCCTGATGCTGGCCATTGTGCAGGGAGGGCTTATCAGGGCCGTATTGCCGAAGCTGGGCTATCACCGGGCGGTGTATATCGGGCTGCTGATCTATGGCATGAGCTTTATTTTATTCGGCATGGCCACGGAAGGCTGGATGATGTTTGCCGTGCTGGTTATTTACAGCATGGGCGGCATTTTCGGGCCCAGCCTGCAGGGCGTGATCAGCAACCAGGTGCCGGCCAACGAACAGGGGGAATTGCAGGGAGCTTTTACAAGTCTCATCAGTCTTACCAATATCATCGGCCCGCTGCTGATGACGGGCCTTTTTCATTATTTCACGAAAGAAAGCAGGCCTTTCCATTTCCCGGCCGCGCCTTTTTATATGAGCGCTTTGCTCACGCTCACCGCCGCGGCGCTGGCCATCCGGAGCTTCCGCCTGTCACTTCCGCAAAAGACCAAAAGCGTGGTTCCAGCTGCCGCTCCTGAAGCCGTAAGCGAACCAGAGCACGTATAACGATTCCAGGTGGCGGCTCATATCGATGCCGCCGGTATCTATGATATCTTTCCAGCCCATCTGGCTGAGCAGGTCCGACACGGCCAGCTTGGCCAGGTCGTCGTTCCCCGCTATCAGCATTGCCGGCAGCCCCTGTGAGAACTGCGGGTTCACCATCAGCCCGCTGCCCACCGTATTGAGGGCTTTCACCACATGCGCTTCCTGCAGCCAGGCCTGCACCTGTTCCCCGCCGGAAGCCGCGCTGCCCGTAGGCACATAATGAAGGCGGCCCGTTTTATCGGGCTCTTTGCCGTTCAGCGGGTTGGTAACGTCTACCAGTATCTTTTTCTTGAAATTCCAGATGCCGGCCATTTCCACGGCTTCTTTAGTGCCCTGCCAGCTGGTGCAGAGGAAAATGACCTCCCCGAAGGCTGCCGCTTCCGAATAAGGGCCCGTGCTGACGCCGCTGTGCTCTTTCCGCCACTTCTCCAGCGATTCCTTGCCGGTATGGCGGGTGCCGATCACCACAGCATGCCCGAGGCGCGAAAGGCCGGCAGCAAGCGTGGTGCCCGCCGCGCCCGATCCAAGGATAGCGATTTTCATACTACCAGGATTTAGTATGGTAAGTTACACAAAAGCCCCGGCATTTATTGCAGGTAAGAGAGGAAGCGCTGCATGCCCTGCCGTTTGGCGGGCGTTAAGCGGTAGCTGATATTTTGCGTATAATAGGCCGTAAGGTCATAATCGGGGCTGCTGTTCTCCGCCACCACCGCAGGCAGGCTGTTCAGCCCGATGCTGTTGGCGTCGTTGAAGAGCTGGATGAACTCTATCGGCAAAGGTTTGTTGCTGATCCATGCGGCAAATACGAAAGGGAGGCTGGTGAACCGCATCCAGGCTTCCGCCAGATCGTAGATAAAAGGCGAAATATGGCGTTGTTTCAGCGCCCGGTCCCCTATCACCAGCCCGGCGTCCGTACCTTTGATGAGATCTTCGTAGCCGCCGGTAGTTTCCACGAATTCCACGTTCAGCTTCCAGTAATCGCGCACCAGCACTTTCAGCAGGGCCACGGAAGTGCGGCTCTGGTAATCGAGGTAAATTCGTTTGATCTCCTGCAGGGGCACTTCGCTGAAAAGGCAAACTGACGCCACCGGGCCTTCGGCGCCGATGCAGAAATCCGCGATAATATGATATTCTTTCAGTTTAGGGATAATAGCCACGGGCACCAGCGCTACATCCACCTCGCCGTCTATCAGCTGCCGCGCAATTTTTGCGGGGTAATCCATCGTAAGTTCCATGGACCGGAGCACTTTATGATCCTTAAATCCGTACAACAAAGGCTTCGTATTCAGATAACTGACTGCCGCTACTTTTACTTTCCGTTCCAATTTCTGTAATTTTGAGCCTGCTAAAATACAGGAATTTTATTTGACAGGATAATCAATACATGATGCAATTACAAGCTTTAACTGCTATTTCCCCGGTAGACGGGCGTTACAGGGGTCAACTGGAAGAACTGGCGCCCTATTTTTCCGAGTTCGCGTTGATTCGTTACCGTGTACAGGTGGAGGTGGAATACTTCATTGCCCTGTCTGAACAGAAGCTTTTTTCGATCCCCAAAGCCAGGATCCCCGCCCTCCGCAGGATCTACCAGGAGTTTTCCCTCGAAAACGCCCAGCTGGTGAAGGAAACGGAAAAAGTGACGAACCACGACGTAAAAGCCGTGGAATACTTCCTCAAGAACGAAATGAAGAACCTGGGACTGGAAGACAAACTGGAATGGGTACATTTCGGCCTCACTTCCCAGGATGTGAACAATACCGCCACGCCGCTGCTCTGGAAAGAAGCGGTGGAACACGTGTACCTTCCCGCCGTCGCCAACCTCATCCTTCACCTGAAGAAGCTCGCCAAAGAATGGAAGGACGTACCCATGCTGGCGCGCACACACGGCCAGCCCGCTTCCCCTACCCGCCTCGGCAAGGAAATACAGGTGTTCGTTGAAAGGCTTGAAGGACAGGTGAAGCTGCTGGCAGACATTCCTTTCGCGGCCAAATTCGGCGGCGCCACCGGGAATTTCAATGCGCATCATGTGGCTTTCCCTTCCGTGAACTGGGAGAAATTCGGCAACAAGTTCGTGAACAACGTGCTGGGCCTGCAACGCATGCAATTCACCACGCAGATAGAGCACTACGACAATATCGCCGCGCAGTTCGATACCCTGAAGAGGGTGAACAACATCCTCGTGGATTTCGCGCGCGATGTGTGGACGTACATTTCCATGGATTATTTCAAGCAAAAGATCAAAAAGAACGAAGTAGGTTCTTCCGCCATGCCGCATAAGGTCAACCCGATCGACTTCGAGAACGCTGAAGGCAACCTGGGCCTGGCCAACGCCATCTTCGAACACCTGAGCGCCAAGCTGCCCATCAGCCGCCTCCAGCGCGATCTTACGGACTCCACCGTGCTGCGCAACGTGGGCGTGCCTTTCGCGCATACGCTGCTGGCGTTCAAGAGCCTGGATAAAGGCCTGAACAAACTGATCCTGAACGCCGCCAAACTGCACGAAGACCTTGAGCGCAACTGGGCTGTAGTGGCGGAAGCCATCCAGACCGTGCTGCGCCGCGAAAACTATCCGGCTCCTTACGAAGCGCTGAAAGAGCTGACCCGTGGCGGCGACCAGATCACGCAAAAGACCATGCACAAATTCATTGACGGGCTGAAGATCAGCGCAGCGCTCAAAAAAGAGCTGAAAGCCATTAGCCCGCACAATTATACCGGTATTCATTAATGGAACAAGCCATCATACTGTTCGACGGGGTATGCAATTTCTGTAATGCCAGCGTGAACTTCGTGATCCGGCGCGACAAACATGACCGCTTCCGCTTTGCGCCGCTGCAATCAGCCGTGGGACAAGCTTTGCAGGAACAATACCGGTTAGATCCCGCCGCGCTGGATACATTCATACTGGTGGAGAACGGGCGGGTATACGGAAAAAGCACGGCGGCCCTGAAAGTGGCCTGCAGGCTGGGTTTCCCGGTGAATATGGCGTATGGTCTTATGATCGTTCCGCGTTTCCTGCGGGATGCGGCGTACCGCCTGGTGGCGAAGAACCGCTATAAATGGTTTGGCAGACAGGAAACCTGTATGGTGCCGGATGAGCGCGTCAGGCAGAAGTTTATGCAATGAAGCTGATACATTGCAGAAGAATGCCCGTATCAATGCTGTACTTCCCTGACACCGGAAAATGAATTTCCGGGCGTCAAAAGTGATACCACGTATCAAAATTGATACAAACCGGTAATAAAAGTGATACGATCCGGTAACAAAAGTGATATACAACGCCTTAAAGTACCTTTTTCCCCGGGTTTAACCGGGGTTTGACACGGGGATGATACGGGGTTGCCGCGTCCCGCATACGGTTTTACACCCTTGTTAATATTCACAAAAAAGGCCGGCCCATAACGGGCCGGCCTGTATATATTGATTCATTCACAGATTACTTGGCGGGAGCTGCTGCAGCAGGCGCAGGAGCTGCGGGGGCTGCGGCGGCTTTCACGTCCAGCAGTTCCACGTCGAACACGAGGATGCTGTTGGGCTTGATAACGGGGCCGGAACCCTGCAGGCCGTAAGCCAGGGAAGAAGGGATCACCAGCGTGGCTTTGGAACCTTTTTTCAGCTGGGCCAGCGCATCGTCCCATCCCGGGATAACACGGCCTTCGCCTACGTTGAATTTCAGGGGCTCCAGCGGCATACCGGGGCGGATCGTTGAATCCACATTGGAATCGAACTTGGTACCGTCCATCAGTTTACCGGTATAATTTACGGTCACTTCGTCACCAGCTTTTGCCTGTTCGCCGGTACCTTCCTGGGTTACAGCAATGTGTACGCCCTTGGGGGATTTGGTGGTTTTCAGGTTGTTCTTCTGGATGTATTCAGCGATCTCTTTTTCTTCTTTTGCGTTCTGCGTAGCGGCGGCGTATTTGCTTTCCACTACGAAGGCCACTTTCATCACATCGCCTTTCTTAGCCATGGGAGGCATCTGGGGCATGGAATCCACGGGCAGTACGAATACGGCGCTGTCGCCCTCGGAGAGCATGGCAAAACCGTCCATCAGGTCGTATTTGTCCCGTGAATCGGTGATTACCAGCGGCAGCGCGCTGCCTTGCTGCTGGCGGGAACTCATCAGCAGGGAATCGTTCAGGTAAGAAGCGAAATGCACCAGCACGGTGTCACCTTTCTTCAGTTTCTCTCCTTTACCGGCTTTTTCGATAGTAAAGGCGATGCCGCCCGGCGTTTTTTTCGGGCCGCTTTTACCACAACTAGCCAGCGCCAGGGCTCCCAGTGATGCAGCAAGTAACAGGTTGTTCTTTTTCATTTTAACTTTTTGATTTTTACGGGCAAATGGGATCTGTGATCTCATCTGTAATTTTTGATTTATGGGCAAGATGAAACCTACCGGTCTCATCTTAGCATTTTTGTTCTGAAGTGTTGTATGATTACTATTGTAACAAATCCTCATTTTCGTGCATCGCTTTCAGGAAGCGCTGTACGGTTTTATCCAGCGGGTCTGTGCTGCGGCCGCCGGAAGCGTTGAAGTGCCCCCCTCCCTCGAAATATTTACGCGCGAAGGTGTTCACGTCAAAGTTGCCTTTGGAACGGAAAGAGAGCTTTACCTCGCTGTTCCGGTCGATGATCAGCGCTGCTAATTTAATGCCTTGGATGGACAAAAGGAAATTTACCAATCCTTCCGTATCCCCCGTTTGCAGGTCGAACCGCTTCAGATCGCTGTAAGGGATGGCCATAATGGCCGTATTGGTCTCATAAAACACCTCCATCCGGTTCAAAAGGCTGTGGCCGATGAAGCGCAGGCGGTTTTCGAGGAAATTGTCATAAATAGCCTGGTGGATGTACTCATGTTCCAGCCCTCTTTCCAGCAGATCGGCCACCATGCGGTGAACGCGGGCCGAAGTGGACGCGAAACGGAACGAACCGGTGTCCGTCATGGTACCGGCGTAGATACACTGGGCAATGTCATTATCGATATAGTGCTCATCCCCAAGGCGGTAGATGATCTCGTAGACGAGTAAAGCGGTAGAGGCCGCGGAGGTATCGCTGATGCCGTAATCGAAATCCGGAGAGGGTTCCAGGTGATGGTCCACCAGCACTTTCACGCATTGCAGCCTGTCCAGGTGAGGTTCCAGGTTCTTGGTGCGGCTCATGGTGTTGAAATCCAGGCAAAAGAGCATTTCCACGCCTTCCAGGGCCTTCAGCGCCTTTTCCTGTGCGGATTCAAAATCCAGGACGTTTTCGCTGCCGGGCATCCATTTCAGGAAATCCGGGAAATTGGTCGGGGAAATGACCGTTACGTCGTGCCCCTTACGGCGCAGGTAGTGGTACATCGCGAGCGAAGAGCCCATAGCATCGGCATCGGGTTTCTGATGCATTGTTACCACCACTTTTTTGGGGCTGTCAAGCAGCGGCTTAATTTCCTCGATCGGCTTCATTCCTATTACTGTAATTTTAATGTACAAGGCGTTTGCAGCCACCTGCCTCCGTTCGTGCAAACGAAGTGCGAAGTTCTTCATTTGAGCCAGAATTTCAAAATTTTTTACTGCTAAACAAAATCTGTTTACTTTTGCGGCGCAATACGGTTTTACCAAGTATAACGACTAATTCACAATATGAGCAACAGAACATTTACCATGATCAAGCCCGATGCAGTTCAGAACGGGCATATCGGCGGCATCCTGGACAAGATCTGCGCAGCAGGTTTCCGGATCGTAGCGATGAAACTGACCCGCCTGAGCGCCGACAAGGCCGGCGAATTCTATGCCGTTCA
This sequence comes from Chitinophaga sp. 22620, assembly GCF_052044405.1. Taxonomy (NCBI): domain Bacteria; kingdom Pseudomonadati; phylum Bacteroidota; class Chitinophagia; order Chitinophagales; family Chitinophagaceae; genus Chitinophaga; species Chitinophaga sp. 22620. The sequence goes on from NZ_JBQEMV010000003.1 coordinate 85,369, forward strand.
CAAGGAAAGGCCTTTTTACGGTGAGCTGGTTGAGTTCATGAGCAGCGGTCACATTGTAGCCGCCATCCTGGAGAAAGACAATGCCGTGGAAGATTTCCGCAAGCTGATCGGCGCTACCAACCCCGCACAGGCCGAGGAAGGCACCATCCGCAAGATCTATGCTGAATCCATCGGCCGTAACGCCGTTCATGGTTCCGATTCGGACGAGAACGCCGCGATCGAAGGCAACTTCTTCTTTAGCGGGCTGGAGAAATTCTAAGCCAGGCTCAAGTTAAAATAATAAAGGCGGTCTGTTAAAGACCGCCTTTTTATGCTGTATATCTCCCTGCTCACCAGCTTTTGAGCGCTGTAAACCGGCCTTCGATCTTCGCGGTGTTCTTATGACCCACCCCATACCCTGAGGGATCCATCAGGAACGTGCCCTTCACCCAGCCGTCCTGTTCACCGAGGCTGGTGACCGTTATGCCGCCGGGGCTCATAATGATGTTATTATTTACATCCACATAAAAGCAGCCGTAAGAATTGCCGCCTGTGATCAGGTATTGCGCATTATTGCCGCCACCGTCAAAAATATTATAACGGTGCGTGCCCAGGCCGCCATCCCATGAGAGGCTGACGTACTGCTTTTTTTCATCCCCATCCGCATTGGAGATATAATACCTGTTCCCGTCTTTCACTGCGGGCGATGCAGCAAATTTCTGCCAGGCGCCGCCGTTCACCCGCAGCTCTATTTCCCCGTCTATGATCCTGATATGCGCCACCAGCAGGTACACACCTTTTGCACCCCAATCTATCCTTACATCAATGGCCACCGGGTTGGGATTAGCGGGCGCCGTGGCGGGAGCCGTATATGTTCCTTCCGGCCCCGCGGCCACAAGCCGGCCGGCGCCCACCAGGCTCCATTCCTTTATGTAGCTGTTCACATTGCTGCTGCGCTCGCCGATCGGTATTTCATCATGTTCCGCGTTTATCAGAAAGAGGTCCGCATACACCGTCAGTTCTGCAGACTTTGTTACGGGCAACGTATAAGCACTGGCTACCAGTTCGAAGCATCTAAAAAAACTCCAGTCGCTGAAGTGTGTGGCATTGACGGTTACCGTCTTTCCCGTTTTGTTCAGCGTGCTGGCGGTAATGCTCATCCAGACGCCTTTTTCGTTCCGGTAAGCAATACCCAGCGCTTCGGGCACTGTGCCGCGCAGGTCTTCATCCGAGTAATTGAATGTAATACTGACCGGTTTTGAAAAAGTAACGTTGTGCGGTTCAAGCCTGTACCCCTTGCCTGTTCCAAGAGGATTGGTGTTGCTGATGCGCTCGATGCTCACGGTCTGGTTACCGCTGAGCGCGCCGGCCGGTATGGTGATTTTAATTTTGCCGTCGTTGCTGGAGATATCGCCTCCTGCTGCACCGATTACCTTCTGGGCTTTGGGAGTGCCGTCCGGGATGCCTGCTTCGGTTACTTTTCCTCCGGGCAGCTGCGGCTTGTCCTGCTTATTGTCTTTTTTGCATGCCAGCAGCGAAAGACCTATGAGCACCGGTACAAGGAAATTTAAAGATCTTTTCATGAACATTGTGTATTTGGTTTTGGATTCAGCGCGGAACGCTGCGGGGTTCTGAATGGGGCAAAAGTAAATTTCCGGATGGCTGAAAAGTAGCTGCGGGCGCTGAAAGGAAGGATGGGTTGTGTGATATGTGGATACAGCCCGCCGGGCTGAAAAAATCACCGCAACAGCAAGACATTTTGCAGCGTTTTTTAACCACCGGGACCAATAAAAAACGGCCTCACGCAAACACGTGAGGCCGTCCCATATAATGCATTATACATAATCTACTTACTCCAGCTCCACCACCAGATCATCCTGCTGCACCATCGTCCCTTCCCGCAAATGGATCGTTTTCACTTTTGTATCGCGTGTGGCCGTTACCGTTGTTTCCATTTTCATAGCTTCGATAATGAACAGCGGCGTGTTCGCGCTGATGCTGTCGCCGGATTTTACCAGCAGCTTGGACAGCTTGCCCTGCAGCGGCGCGCCCACTTCAAGGTCTGGATTGCTGACCTTTTTGTTGACGGGGATCTCGCTTTTTACCGAGCGGTCGCGCACCTGCACGCGGCGGGTGTAACCGTTCAGCTCGAACACCACGGTGCGCATGCCGCTTTCGTCTGCCGGCAATACATACAGCAGCTTCACGATGATGGTCTTACCTTTGCTGAGGGTGATCAGTATCTCCTCTCCCAGCCTGAGCCCGTAGAAGAACGCGGGTGTGGGAATGGCTTCCACGTTGCCGTACACCTGGGCATGCTGGTAATATTCATCGAACACTTTCGGGAACATATGGTAGCTCAGGTAATCCAGGAACTCGGCCAGCGGGTATTTCAGCTGGAAGGCCGCGAAGTCGCTATCGAAGTCCACGGGGGCGAGATGCGCATTGGGTTTGCCGTTCAGCGGCTGCTGCCCTTTCAGCACGATCTTTTGCAGCTTGGGCGGGAAACCGCCGTAAGGCTGGCCGATCTCGCCTTTGAAGAAACCCTGTACAGACGCGGGGAAGGCCAGGTTGCGCGATTCGTCGAGCACGTCGGCGGCGGTCAGGTTGTTGGAGGTCATGAACAGCGCCATATCCCCCACTACTTTCGAGCTGGGCGTTACTTTCACGATGTCGCCGAACAGCTGGTTCACCACGGCGTAGTTGTGTTTGATGGTTTCCAGCTTGTCGCCGAGACCTAGCGATTCGGCCTGCTGGCGCAGGTTGGAATACTGTCCGCCGGGAATTTCATTCTCATACACCTGCGCGGTGCCGGCTTTCATATCGGATTCGAAGGGATAGTAATACTCGCGTACGTCTTCCCAGTAATTGCTGTATTCGTTGAGCGAAGCCAGGTTCATGGGCTGGCTGCGTTCGTGGCCTTCCAGGATGGCGGCCATGGCATTGAGGTTAGGCTGCGAAGTGAGCCCGCTGAGCGATGCAATGGCACAGTCCACCACGTTCACGCCCGCCTCGATGGCTTTGAGGTAGGTGGCTGCCTGAACGGATGCCGTGTCGTGCGTATGCAGCACCACGGGCACCTTCACCGCTTCGCGCAGGGAGCTTACCAGCACGGTGGCCGCCTGCGGTTTGAGCAGGCCCGCCATGTCCTTGATGCAGAGCATGTGCGCACCCGCGTCTTCCAGGCGTTTGGCGAGGTCCAGGTAATAATTGAGGGTGTATTTGCTGTTATCCTTGCTGAGGATGTCTCCAGTGTAGCTAATGGCGGCCTGTGCCAGCGAGGTGGTGTTGTTGCGCACAAAACCAATGCTGGGCGTCATGGCGCCGATGTCGTTGAGGGAATCGAAGATGCGGAAGACGTCGATACCGTTCTCCGCCGCTTTTTCGATGAATTTCGCGACGAGGTTTTCCGGGTAAGCGGAATACCCTACTGCGTTGGAGCCGCGGAACAGCATCTGCAGCAGCACGTTGGGCATGGCCTCGCGCATGAGCTGCAGCCTGCGCCAGGGGCACTCGTGCAGGAAGCGCATCGCCACATCGAAGGTGGCGCCGCCCCATACTTCCATGGAAAAGATCTGCGGGTTGTTGCGGGTATAGCCTTCGGCTACGGACAGTATATCCTTGGTGCGCACGCGGGTGGCCAGCAGGCTCTGGTGCGCATCGCGGTAGGTGGTATCTGTAAAATAAACGGGCTTTTCGTTGCGCAGCCACTGGCTGAATCCTTCACGGCCCATTTGCAGCAGCTTGTTGCGGCTGCCTTCCGGCACAGGGGCCAGCGGGTCGAAGGAAGGAACATGCGGGGTGCGGAATTTGCGGCCGTCGTGCTTGCCTTTTACGTCGGGGTGGCCGTTCACGGTCACATCCGCGATGTACATCAGCGTTTTGGTAGCGCGGTCGCGGATGGGCGAAAGTTTGAACAGCTCGGGGTGCTGGTCGATGAAACTCACGGTACAGTTGCCTTTGCGGAAGGTATCATGGGTGATCACGTTCTCCAGGAAGCGGATATTCGTTTTCACGCCCCTGATCCTGAACTCCTTCAGGGTACGGAGCAGGCGGCTGGCCGCGCCGCTGAGCGTACGGCCCGATGCGGTCACTTTCACCAGCATGGAATCGAAGAAGGGCGAGATCTTCACGCCGGAATAAGCGCTGCCTTCATCGAGCCTGATGCCGAAGCCGCCGGCATTGCGGTAAGCGATCACGGTGCCATAGTCCGGAGTGAAGTTGTTCTCCGGGTCTTCCGTCGTTACGCGGCACTGGATGGCAAAACCGTTGAGGCGCACATCGTCCTGGCTTTTGAGGAAGATCTCCGGGTCTGACAGGTGATGCCCTTTGGCAATGAGTATCTGTGAACGCACTATGTCGATGCCGGTCACTTCTTCGGTTACCGTATGCTCCACCTGGATGCGCGGGTTCACTTCAATGAAGTATACCTTGTTCTGGCGGTCTACCAGGAACTCCACGGTACCGACGTTATTATATTTTACTTCGCGGGCTAACGCCAACGCATATTCGTAAATTTCATTCCTTGTTTCAACGGGCAGGTTGGGCGAAGGGGCGATCTCCACCACTTTCTGAAAACGGCGCTGCACGGAGCAGTCGCGCTCGTAGAGGTGAACGATGTTGCCGTGGTTATCCCCCATCAGCTGCACTTCGATGTGCTTGGGCTCTTCAATGAATTTTTCGATGAAGATGGTATCGTCGCCGAATGCTTTACCGGCTTCGCTGCGGGCTTCCAGGAAGGATTTCTCCAGCTGGCTGGCGTCGCGCACTACGCGCATGCCGCGCCCGCCGCCGCCTGATGCGGCTTTGAGGATCACGGGAAGACCGATGCGGGCGGCTTCCTTTTTAACGGTCTCCACATCGTCCAGCTTCACCTGGCTGTCTTCGATCAGCGGTACTTTCACCCTGCGGGCCAGGGTTTTGGCGGCTACTTTATCGCCGAGCTGCGCCATTACTTCCGGATCGGGACCGACGAAAATAATACCTTCTTCCTTGCAGCGGCGCGCAAAGGTCACGTTTTCGCTGAGGAAACCGTAGCCCGGGTGAATAGCGTCCACCTGCTGCGTCTTGGCCAGGTGAATGATGGCTTCAATGTCCAGGTACGGCTTCAGGGGCTCTTCGTCTTTTCCTATCTGGTAAGCTTCGTCCGCCTTGTAACGATGGAGGGAATAACGGTCTTCATACGTGAAGATCGCCACGGTCCTGATCCTTAATTCCGAGGCTGCTCTTAAAATCCGCACGGCAATCTCGCCGCGGTTAGCTACTAACAGCTTGTGTATCCTTTTTAGCGAATCCGACATAACAGTGGTTTGGCAGTCAATATAACATTTATGCTAAAAATCAGCGGGCATAAAAGTAGTAAAAGAAACCTGTTTTTTCTTTGTTTATTTCTAAAAATAGCATGCAAACCATAAAATATATTCAAACATGACCAGTTTAACAGCCTTTTTGTCCAAAAAGAAGTCAAATGATATAAATATTATATAATACGAGATAAACGGTGTGTATGGAATACGCTATGGCCGCGGGTATTGGCGGATCGCTCAATGTTGTTTTTGTTTAATGCATGATGATCCCGCCGGTTTACCGGGAAGATATTATATTGTGCCCATGTGGGATGCAGCGATCAAAGGATTCAAGATACACCTGAAGCTGGAACGCTCCCTGTCTGCCAATACCATTGAGGCATACGAGCGGGACGTACTGGCGCTTACCCGTTACCTCGTCATGGAAAACAAGCCCCTGGCGCCTGAAGAAGTAACACTGGCGGAGCTTCAGGGCTTCGTGCAGTGGATCGCCACGCTGGGCATGACCGCCACTTCGCAAAGCAGGATCATTTCCGGGATCAAGACCTTTTTCCGTTTCCTGCTGCTGCAGGACATGATCAAGGCGGACCCCACCCAGCTGCTGGAAGCGCCCAAAGTGCGCCGCAAGCTGCCGGATTTCCTCAGCTTCCAGGAAATAGAGCTGCTCATCAGCCAGGTAGACCTCAGCAAGCCGGAAGGCCACCGCAACAAAGCCATCCTCGAAACCATGTACAGCTGTGGCCTGCGCGTGAGCGAAGCCGTCAATCTCCAGATCTCGCATCTTTATTTCGACGAAGGTTTCATCCGCGTGATCGGCAAGGGCAATAAGGAAAGACTGATCCCCATCGGCAGCTCCGCCATCAAACATATTGAATTGTATTATGAAGGCACCCGCCGGCATATGGCTGTAAAAAAGGGGCATGAGGATATCCTCTTCCTCAACCGGCGCGGCGCGGCGCTCAGCCGGGTCATGATCTTCCTGATGATCAAGGAGCTGGCGGGCAAAGCGCAGATCAACAAGACCATTTCACCGCATACCTTCCGGCACTCCTTCGCCACCCACCTGGTGGAAGGCGGGGCCGACCTGGTGGCGGTGCAGGAAATGCTGGGGCACGAAAGCATTACCACCACCGAGATCTATACCCACCTGAACCGCGAATACCTGCGGGATATGCTGCAGCAATTCCATCCCGGTTTCTAAAACAGAAGCAGGCCGGAATAACCCGGCCTTCAGGGACATACTTCCAATAAAACGATTTTGAAGAACCTCCGGCCTCTGGCGGAAGGAAAGAAAAAAACAGCTGCCCGTGGGAGGCTTGGCTGAGGATTGGGCAGCTGTTCGTAGAATTGGGGCTTTTCCAACATTGGAGGACTAGTACATTACATACCGGTCTTTATAGTTGCTTTTTGTGCTTTTGCTACTGATAAAATCACTGATCCACCCGGTGAGCCTGGCCGTTCTTTTTTCCCCGGCGGAGGGCACCACGGCGAGATTTATTTTTGTGCAATGGGCGATCTGCTGCCTTTCCGGCTGCAGGGCATTATCCGGGTTCTCGCTCCAGATGAGGCCGTGGCTGCCATATACCTTGAAGTATACATCCGGCCCCTGCCTGCCGCTGATGCGGTTGAAATATAATTTATACCGCCCGTTTTCGCTGGTAAAGGCGATGGCCAGGGGCTTTTGTGTATGCGCATTGTATACTTCCACCCTCACTCCTTTCAGCGCCTCATGCGTTTCGAAATGCCTCACAGTGCCGGCAACGGCCCAGGCGCCGAACTCGCGGCGGATAGCTGACCATTGTTCAGACGGCACCACGTAAGCAAAAGCTGCCAGGTACTTGTCGCGCGAGCGCTTCCAGTGTGGCACGAATGAGCTCAGGTGGTACTGGATCCAATCCTGTTGGCCTTGATCCCTGCCGGGAACACTGTTCAGGCAGATATCCATTTCCAGCGGTTCGGTGAACAGGTGAAGGTCTTCCCAGCCAATGCTGAAATTACCGCGTTCGTCCAGCCGGGATTCGGCCAACAGGCGTTCCTCCTTGGCCTGCACATCCCTTTCAGACAGCTGCCTTAAATCTTTAAAAATGCCGGCCGCCAGCTCGTCCGCCTCGTAAGGCGTGCCCGGAAGATAGATCCGGATGCGGGCGTTGGCAAGGGGTTCAATACACTCTTCACAGATCAGCGCAGAGATGTTTCCAATTAACAGGTAACTCATAAGCGATCAACTTTTAGTTCTACAAAAATGGGGTCACGGTCTTTTCTTCATTTACCGGTTTCAGGGCAACCGGCCTGCCCTCTGCATACTAACGAAAACAAACGATGGTAGAAAGGCCCGAGTGCGTGTAAAAAATTTGGAATTAACACCGGTCTATAACCCTCCTTACGTCCTCAATGTTCACTGTTACAAAGGTTAAAAAGAACGGGGTACGGGTCAAGCGTTCAATCCCTGGAAATGGGAATGCGTATTTCTACGCATTTTATGCGGAGAAACCCGCAAAAGACCATCCCCACGAATGGGTATATACCATCCGGAATCCGCAGTGGACGCGATTATGATTGGGTTTCAAACGGTAAACCTGCGCTGGGCGGAAGCCCTGCCCAGGCTTTGAAAAGTGGGATTTTGTGATAATTTTACCGGCGACATTTTCTAACTAACTCTTAAAAAAAGCAACACATGTCAAAGTTCTCCAAAAACGCAGGGGTATTTCTCTCCCTGCTGAAAGGCGCGAAACAAACGCAGGCCTACCGCATAGACCAGGTAGACCGTAAAAAACACAAAGATCCCTTACTGTCCGGCTTCTTCGGTATCGACAAGATACAGGAACTGCTGGCGGACAAACCTACCGCTACCGGCATCCGCATCTATTATGGACTGGATATAGACGGAGATGGCAAGCGCGACAAAAAATTCCTGATTGTGGCTACAGACGCCGAAGGCAACGACATTATCCCTTCAGCGCAGAAAAACCTGGAAAAAGACGGTGAGCCGGCTAAGGATATCCTGGGAACTGAGACTTACTGCCCTTACGATTGCCCCAAGGCCAATCCATTGAATTCAGATAACTAGGATAAAGACTACTAAGTGCTGCTTCATCACATTTTTTGGTATTGCATGTTGGGGATCGAAGCCCTGCTTTTGATCCCCTTTGCAATAAGCTCCAAACTGTTCAATAAAGAACAACGCCTTATATACATCTACCTGATCTCCGCCGTGTTCTACGGTATAGGATGTGAAGTGTTGGCGCGGCTTTACGGCAACAACATGGCTTTCATTTCCTGTATGATGTTGGTCAAGTTCTACATTTTGTCCTTCTTCTATTTAAAAGTCCTGAAAAGCGAAAAGGTCCACAAAGCCATACGGATACTCCTCGTGGCGTGCTCAGTTATATTCCTTGCTGATATCACCGTGCTGGAAGGGCCGTTGAAATTCAATTCCATATTTATCTCTATTCGTACCTTCATACTGATCGTGTATGCGATCCTCTTTTTTCTCCAGCTTATGCGGGACGAAAACCTCATCGAGCGGTCTATTTTTATTTACTCTCTTCCCGTCTTCTGGTTCAACGCCGGACTATTTGTGGAAATGTGCTGTACCTTCATGTTAGACCTCTCTTTTAACATGATCCAGCAGGCCGGCCCGCAGGAGGTATTGGTAAGCATGTACCGCATTACAGCCGCCTTAACATGGATTGCAGGCATAATTCAGGTCTTTCTTTTTTATATTGGGCTCCAAAAGATTAAAAAAGCAAAGGCATGAACACCCTGCAGTTAATATTGATCGGCACGATTGTGATGCTCAGCCTGGGCATTTTCGTGGTGATCATGGTCGTTTTGCAGCAAAAGCAGGTGGTGCAGTACAAGCTCATCCTGAAAGATAAAGACCTGCAATTGCAGAAAGAACGCCTCGTGGCCGTGCTCCAGGGCCAGGAAATAGAACGCAAGAGGATCGCTGAAGACCTGCACGATGAAGTGGGCGCCCAGCTGTCCGTTCTCAAGCTCTCGCTGAACCACCTTCAGCAGCTGGCCGGCAACGGGGAAAAAGAAAAGCTGAAGGAAACCAAGGAATTTGCAGATACCATTATCCAGCAACTCCGGTTCATCTCCCAAAGCCTGCACCCCACCACCCTGGAAAACCTCGGGCTCAGCCATGCGCTGGATTCCTTTTCCAGCCTGATGAACAAGAACCGCGAGATCCTCATCTCCTTCCGGACAGACGGCACCACCTATAACGTGGACCGAGAGAAGGCGCTGAACGTGTACCGCGTGGTACAGGAGCTCATGAACAACATCCTCAAGCACGCCGAAGCCCGCAATGTGCTGATCACTTACCAGAGCACCCCCTCCACCCTGATCATTAAAGTGGAAGACGACGGCAACGGCAAACTGATCGATAAGTTCGAGGAGTCTAGGAAGAAGACCGGGCACCTCGGTCTAAAAAATATCGAAAGCCGTTTGAATATTATCGGGGGAAATATCACCTTTGTAAAGAATTCTCCCGTCGGTACAGTGGCCGAGATCACGGTGGAGAACTATCAGCCTCTTGTTTAAAGCCATTAAATAACCATTATTATGCTGCCGCCCATCAAAGTTGCGATTGCAGACGACCATAAGATTTTCCGCAGCGGGGTGATCAATACCTTGACCCCGTATGACAATATCAACGTGGTATTCGAAGCGGAAGACGGCGAGCACCTGTTGCAGATCATGCAGGACCAGCAGCCGGACGTGATCCTCATGGACCTGAAAATGCCCAAAATGGACGGCATCCAGGCCACAATCAAAGTAAAAGAAAAATATCCCCAGGTAAAGGTGATCATCCTCACCATGTATGAAGACGACAACTTCATTGTCCATCTCGTGGAAAACGGCGCCAATGCCTACCTGCTCAAGAACAGCGAGCCGGAAGAAATATACGAAGCGATCTGCACCACCTTCGACAAGGGCTTTTATTTCAACGAGAACGTGAACCTGGCCCTGCTCAAAAAAGTGCTGCATAAGAACAAGCAACAATTCAAGCCCACCTTCAAGAACGAAGTGCAGCTCAGCGACCGCGAGCTGGAAGTGCTGAAGCTCATCTGCAACGAATACACCACCCAGGAAATAGCGGACCAGATCTACCTCAGCTCCCGTACCGTGGAGGGCCTGCGTCAGAAGCTGCTGGAAAAACTGAATGTGAAGAACACCGTCGGGCTCGTGCTTTATGCATTCCGCAACGGCCTCATCGAATAGTCAGCCTGGATTTTCGACGTTTCACCATGATTTAATGACCACTACCTGTTTTTCTTCCGCAAAACCGGCATAAATTGCAGTGCAATTTTTTTTATTACCACCAATAATATGCAAATTATGAAGCAACTATCCGCGTTTCTTTCCGGCGTGGCACTTTGTGTTATGACGGCCGCCGCTGCGCAGGCGCAAGGCATCAAGATGCCGGCTCCAAGCCCCACCCAGACCATTAAGCAGGACTTTGCCCTGTCTTCTGTTGAAGTAACCTACAGCCGCCCGCTGGCCAAAGGCCGCGTGATCATGGGCGACCTGGTGCCTTATGGCAAACTCTGGCGCATGGGCGCCAACGCCGCCACCAGGATCAAATTTGGTGAGGACGTGAAGCTGAACGGCACGCCTGTTCCCGCCGGCGAATACGTAATGTACGGCATCCCCTCCCATGAAGGCTGGGAAATTGTGCTGAACAAAGGCCTGAAGAACTGGGGCATCGACGGTTACAAACCGGAGGAAGATGTAGCCCGCTTCAAGACCGAAGCACAGGAACTGCCCTTCCCCATCGAATCGTTCATGATCCTGTTCGAGAATGTTCGCCCGAGCGCTATGACCATGATGATCACCTGGGATAAAACCCTGGTGCCCGTGGAGATCACCGCAGACATCGACGGCAAGGTAATGGCCTCCATCGACGCGGCCATGAAAACCGACAAGAAGCCTTACTTCTCCGCTGCCGTGTACTACTACGAAACCAACCGCGATATGAAAACCGCGCTGGATTATATCACCAAGGCCACCGAGCAGCCCGAGAACGCCAAAGCTTTCTGGGTTTACCACTGGAAAGCCAAGATCCAGGCTAAGTCCGGCGACAAGGCCGCAGCGAAAGCTACCGCCGAAAGATCCATCGCCATGGCCAAAGAAGCCAACAATGCCGATTACGTGGCGCTGAACGAGAAGCTGATCGCTTCCCTGTAAGCTGAAAACGATATCAGATAAAAGCGGCTGCTTCATGTGAGGCAGCCGCTTTTTTTATAACAGGCAGTATGGGAATTAAAAGGCTGAGATCCGCCGCTGGGCGGATAAAATAACCTGCTGCCCTTTTATCAAAGCTTCATCCGCGTCCTGCATGGATGCGATGCTGATCTCCAGGGCTTCACAAGCCAGCGCATACAGCGGCGTATGCAGCGCCCCGCCCAGCAGGTGCACGGCAACGCCCGGTTTCAGGGCGCTCAGCTCTTCACCGATCAGCAGGCCGCTGAGGTAATAAAAGTTCCGTTCCCGCGGCAAGCCCTTCAGCAGCTGGTTGGTGCGTACCTTGAAGCTATGCTGCAGCAAGGGGATCTCCCGGCTGCGCCGCACTGCGCTCATAAAACTTTCCCGGTTGGCGGGTTCTTCCAGCCCCCCGCCTCCGGCTACGGAGCCGGCCAGGATGCTGCTGCCGGACAGCAGCGCAAAGAACTCCCCGGTCATAAACGTCTGGAAAGACACGACCTGCCCGTTGCGGATCCACACATGCTTGGAGTGCGTGCCGGGCAATAGCAGGAACTGTTCCTGCCCTTCCACCGGCAAAGAAGCCGCAGCGCCTACGATCTTGGTTTCTTCGCCACGCATCACATCATCGCCCGTACAGGCGCCGGAAATGATCAGCAACGGGTTTTTATCGTTTGGGAATGCCCTGGCCAGAAGGTCGGCCCCGTCCGTAGAGAAGGGAAGTCTTTTGTAAGGTAGCTCCAGCAGCCCGATAGACGATGAAGCCATGCCGGACAGTACGACCGGTACACCATCGAGCGCCTTGCCCAGCTGGTATTCCATTTCACGGATCTGCTTTTCCAGGAAGCGCGTGTAATAGGCCTGGCGGCCTATATTGCCCTGCTGCTGCCACAACTTTGCGACCTGCGAAATACCCTGGTCGTTCTGCACCGTAGCCAGCGCCTGCAGGTTTTCGTTACGCACCCACCGCAGCCTGAAATTGCTGGTTCCCCAGTCGCAGCTTAAAAAAGTATCCATGGTTTTTGATGTTAATGAACTGATGCCGGCTCTTTTGGCGTTACCCGCTCCACATTCCCAACGAGGAAAAGATAAGAGCAGGCGCCCAAACCGCCCAGCACAGCGATAAAAATAAGAGCCGGGGCAAAATTGCCGCCGCTGGCCAGGAACCCGATCGCGATAGGTACCACGATGCCCGCCAGCTGGCCGATAAAATTAAAGACCCCTCCCGTTACGTCGATCAGGTGTTTGGGCGCCAGCGTGGATACGAAGATCCAGGTGATGGAGGCGAACCCTACGCCAAAAAATGAAAGGGACATGAACAGGATGATCAGCCCCGGCGTATGCACATAATTGGCCCCGATAATACTGACTGAAAGCAGGAGGCCGGCAATGATGGGCGTTTTACGCGCCCGCGCGGCAGGCACTCCTTTGCGCACCAGGTAGTCTGACAGGAAACCGGAACAAAGCACGCCCGCAAAGGCCGCCAGGTAAGGTAAAGAAGCCCAGTAGCCGGATTGGATAAAATCCAGCCCGCGGTAATCCACCAGGTATTTGGGGAACCAGGTGAGGAAAAACCAGAGCGCGCCGTTTACCGCAAACTGGCCCAGGTATATGCCCCAAAGTTTCCGGTGAGATAATACCTCCCTGAGATCGGCCCACTGAAATGCGCTGCGGCGGCCGTTTTCCGGCTGGTTGTCTATCAGTCCTCCCCCGTTTTCAATATGCGCCAGCTCTGCCCTGTTCACCTTTTTATGCCGGAGCGGATCGCGGTAAAAGAAATACCACACCAGCCCCCACAGCACACCGATGAGCCCGGTTATCACAAATAAACCTTTCCACCCTGCCTGGAACTGGATCTTCGACAGCACCGGCATTAAAAAAGCCAGGCCGAGGAATTGCCCGGAAGTATACACGGCGATGGCTGAAGCCCTTTCCTGATTGGGAAACCAGCTGCTCACCACGCGGTTGTTGATGGGAAATGCCGGCGCTTCCAGTGCACCGGTGGCCATCCGCAGCCCGAAGAGGGAAACGAAGCCTTTGGCAAAACCCTGCAATACGGTAGCCAGCGACCAGCTTACCAGGCTGATGGTGTAGAGCATTCGCGGAGCGAAGCGTTTCACCAGGATACCGCTGGGTATCTGGAAAAGCAGGTATGTCCAGCTGAAGGCCGAAAAGATCAGCCCCATCTGCACGGGAGTGAACTGGAACTCTTTGCTGATGTCTGTAGCAGCAACCGCGAGATTGCTGCGGTCCATGTAATTGATGACCACGTTTATAAACAGGAGAAAAAGTACCTGGTAACGGATCCTGGTGGGTTTTGTATCAGTCGTGGAGGTGTGCATGTTCCTTTGTTTTACCATTCTGCGATGCTTCCATCGGTATGGCGCCATACCGGGTTCTTCCAGTTATGGCCAACGGCGGCCATCTTACGCACATGCGCCTCGTTAATTTCAATGCCGAGCCCTGGTTTATCAGGGATGTTCACATATCCTGCTTTGTATTCAAAAACGGTCTTGTCTGTGAGATAATCCAGCAGGTCGCTGCCCTGGTTATAATGGATGCCCAGGCTTTGCTCCTGTATGAATGCGTTGTGGCAGGTAGCGTCCACCTGCAGGCAGGCGGCCAGCGCAATGGGGCCCAGCGGGCAATGCGGCGCGGCGGCCACATCAAAGGCCTCCGCCATGGAAAATATCTTTTTACATTCCGTAATACCCCCGGCATGCGAAACATCCGGCTGGATGATATCGGCAACGCCGGCGGTAAGCAGGTCTTTGAACTGCCATTTGGAAAACATCCGCTCGCCGGTTGCAATGGGAATAGCCACATGGTTGGCGATCTCCCGGAGGGCTTCGTTGTTTTCCGGAAGCACCGGTTCTTCGATGAACATGGGCCGGAAAGGCTCCAGCTCCTTAGCCAGCAGCTTGGCCATGGGCTTGTGCACCCGCCCGTGAAAATCGATTCCGATACCGAACGCCGGGCCGGTAGCCTCGCGTACGGCGGCAATGCGGGCCACTGCCTGGTCTATTTTATCGTAGCTGTCTATGTACTGCAGCTCTTCCGTTGCGTTCATTTTCACCGCCAGGAAACCCTGGTCGGCCATCTGCCGCGCGGCCGCGCCTACATCAGCGGGCCGGTCGCCGCCGATCCAGGAGTATACTTTCATGGAATGACGGGCCTTGCCGCCCAGCAGCTGGTGCACGGGCGCATTGTAGTATTTCCCTTTAATATCCCACAGCGCCTGGTCAATACCCGCCAGGGCGCTCATGAGTATGGGGCCGCCGCGGTAAAAGCCGGCGCGGTACATCACGTTCCAGTGGTCTTCGATGGGCAGCGGGTCTTTTCCTACGAGGTATTCCATCAGCTCGTCCACCGCTGTCTTTACTGTGGCGGCCCTGCCTTCTATCACCGGTTCTCCCCAGCCCGTGATCCCTTCATCTGTTTCGATCTTCAAAAAAAGCCAGCGTGGCGGTACCTGGAAAAGTTCATAGCTCTTGATCTTCATTATCCTTTTTTTATGCGTGAACGGCCTGTACAAATTGGCGGGCGAGCTCCCGTAAATGGTCGATGCCCGCCCCAGTTATTTTTTGTTTGATATTCACCAGCGAGCTGCCAACACCGAATCCAACGGCGCCCGTATTGAGATAGTCGCGGATATTGTCCAGGGTAATGCCTCCCGTCGGCAATAACGGGATATGGGGCAACGGCCCCGACATATCCTTTATGTAAGAAGGCGAAGTAGCCGGAAATACTTTGACGATATCGGCGCCGGCTTCGTAAGCCGTATAGATCTCCGTGGCGGTATACGCCCCGGGAATACTGACCACGCCCAGTTTTTTTGTGGCGGCGATCACTGGTTCTTTCACAATGGGTGAAAGGATAAACCGCGCGCCCGCGCTTACGGCATCCGCCGCCGTTGCCGCGTCCAGCACGGTTCCGGCTCCTATGATCACCGTATCGCCCAGCTTTGCGGCTACCTCTTCTATCGCCTGCAAAGGCTTTTCTGAATTCATGGTGATCTCCAGCAGCCGGATGCCGCCTTCGTACAGGGCGGTCGCGATCTGCACAACATCAGCCGGAGGCGCGCCCCTCAGGATGGCGATGATCTTATGTCTGGTGATCTGTTCGTATACCGGCATGATATTTTTATTTTAAGGCTACTTTCAGCACGCAATGATCGGCCGTGATGAATAACGTTTTCTGGTCCGCTGTAAAAGCGCAATTGGAAGTAATGATGTTCGTCCTGATCCTGCCCAGCGCTTTACCTTCTTTATTGATGATCCAGACCCCTCCGGGACCGGGCGCAAATACGATCCCTTTGCGGTTGATCTTTACACCGTCGGGACTGCGGGGTTCTTTCTGAAAGATCGCCGTACCGTTAAAGAAAATTCGTCCGTTGATGAGATCTCCCTGTTCATTGAGGTCATAGATGTACCAATGCGGTTGCTGCGGGTCTGAATTGGCGATGAGGAGACTTTTTTCACCGGGAAAAAAGGCGATGCCGTTGGGCCGGGTAAGACTGTCGGTGAGTAAAGTAACCGCCCCGTTTTTGGCGATACGGTACACGCCCTGGTAAAACAGCTCCCTGGCCGGGTCCTGCGGGCCTTTCTCCAGCCCGTACGGCGGGTCTGTAAAATAGATATCTCCATTGCTTTTGATGGCGAGGTCGTTGGGACTGTTGAATTTTTTGCCGTTATAGCTGCCGGCCAGCGTGGTATACTGTGGCTGAGGACCGGCTGTCGCTGCGTTCATCACCGCCACGCGGCGGTCGCCATGCTGGCAAAGCACCAGCTGCCCCTGCGCGTTCAGTGCCAGGCCGTTTGAACCCAGCTCCTCGCCGCGCGGCGCGGGTTGTGTGTAGCCGGAGGGTTTCAGGTATAATACAGCGCCTTTTTGCGCCGTCCATTTATAAACGCTGTTCTGCATCACATCCGAGAACAGGAGCATTTTTTCTTTTTCGATCCATACCGGCCCTTCCACCCACTGGAAGCCGTCTGCAATCACTGTAATCTCCGCTTTCACATCCACTACTGCATCCAGGGCCGGATGCATTTTTTCTATCACGGCCGGTGGCTGCTGCGCGAGAGCAACACCTGCGGGTATAACCAGGATGATGGAAGTGAGTAACGCGATCATATTGCTATATCTTGTTGAATCCCAAAATATACAAAATGATGCGGTTATTTTATAGTCTGCCGGATATTATTCCCCGGCGTTGTGAGGTTCTCAAAGAATTGCCATAGTCCTGCAAAAAACATGACCAATGCGCAGCCTATCGGGTTCAGCCATAGGAAAGACACGTAATCGCCGAGGTAAATGAAGATGATACAAGCTTCCGCCAGCAGGGCGCCCCAGAAAATAGCATGGCCTTTCACGAACTTCATGGAAAACGCCGTTACAAAAATGCCGAGGATGGTGCCGTAGAACAATGAGCCGAGAATGTTCACCGCTTCAATAAGGCTGCCGAGGCCGGAGGCAAACTGCGCCACGGCCAGGCTGAAGACACCCCAGAAAAGCGTCCAGGCCTTGGAGGCGCGCAGGTTCTGAGCGTCTGTGCCATCCGGGCGGATCATGCGCTGGTAAATGTCCACCATCGTGGTGCTGGCGAGCGAATTGAGCGCAGCCGCAATGCTGCCCCAGGAAGCGAGGAATATGATGGCGATGAGCAGGCCCACCATGCCTTTCGGCAGGTTGTTCACCACGAAGTGCAGGAATATGTAATTGGTATCGTTCACTTCGGCCAAAGGGTCCGCTTTTTTGATCAGCCTGCCCGCCTGCGCGCGAACGGTGTCTCCCGCTGTTTCCGTGGCCTTCAGCGAAGATTTTAATTGTTCGATCTCGCTTTCATTCTCCGTTTTCAGCGCGGCGGCAAGGGTTTTCACATAACCCGCCTTCTGCGTGGAAAGGGAATCGTAGCGTTGCTCCAGCACCTGCATTTCAGGGGCATATTCGGAGTTGTGCACTTTGTTCAGCAAACCCTGGTTGAAGTTGATCGGCGCGCGGAAATACAGGTAGAATACGAACACCAGCGCGCCTATCAGCATGATGAGGAACTGCATGGGCACTTTCACCAACCCGTTCATCAGCAGGCCCATGCGGCTTTCCGTAAGCGTTTTGGCAGTAAGGTAGCGGCCTACCTGGCTTTGGTCCGTACCGAAATAAGACAGTGCGAGGAAGAACCCGCCGATCACCCCGCTCCAGATATTGTAGCGGTCGTTCCAGTCAAAATCCGTCACGATCACATTCAGCTTGCCCATTTTGCCGGACACGTGCAGGGCTTCGGAAAAACCGATGTCGTTCGGCAGCAGGTGCATCACCATCCAGCCGGCGAAGAACATGCCGGAGAAAATGATCAGCAGCTGCAGGCTTTGCGTGTACGACACGGCTTTGGTGCCGCCGTACATCGTATAGATAATGAGCAGTCCGCCCATGAAAAGGTTGGTGTAATAGATATTCCAGCCCAGCAGCGAGGAAAGGATGATGCTGGGCGCATAGATGCTGATACCCGTGCTGAGCGCGCGCTGCAGCAGGAACAGGAAACTGGTGAGCGCACGTGTTTTCAGGTCGAAGCGCTGCTCCAGGTATTCGTATGCGGTGATCACTTTCAGCCGGTGAAAGATGGGCACGAAAAAGATGCAGATCACGATCATGGCCAGCGGCAGGCCGAAGTAGTATTGCACGAAACGCATCCCGTCTGTATACGCCTGCCCCGGCGCGCTCAGGAAAGTGATGGCGCTGGCCTGCGTGCCTACGATAGACAGCAGGATGATATACCAGGGCATGGAACGGTTGCCGAGGAAATAGCTGTCCAGGTCTTTCTGCCCGCGGCTTTTCCAGACGCCGTAAACGATAATGAAGATCAGGGTGCAGGATAGAACTATCCAGTCTAAAAAGCTCATGAATAGTTTTTAGTGAACAGGTAGAAAAAGACGATCAATGCGGCCAATACCCCGGCCACCAGCCAGTACCATGCGGTCCAGCTGGAGAATAACGGCGGCTTTTCTTCAGGTGTTTCCTGCATTATTTACCTCTTTTTGATAATAAACCTCCGCCCAGCAGGCCCAGCGCCAGGCCGATCATTAAACCGATGTGCACCCTTTTGATCAGGAACCCGATCGCCAGGCCGATGATGATGCACAAAGCTGCTGATATCGTCACTCTTTCGTTTCTCATGGTCCGTTATTTAGATAACATGTTTACAAATAACCTGTAAGCCCCCGGCACACCCGCGGGCAGCTGGCGGAAGAACGACAGGCCGGTATAGATGTACCTTCCCTGCCCGTATGCGGCCACGATGGTGGAACCGTCCATGGGCTTTTCGCCGGGATCGTTCATGGCAAAGGGCTGCTGGTATTCGCCGCTCAGGTCCGAAGGAAAATAAAGGCCCCGCTCCTGCACCCAGCCATCGAAATCTTTTTCCGAAATGGCGTTGGGGTAGGTAAACAGTTTGTCCTGCGGGCGAAGGAACTTCACCGGCGCGTTCTCGTTCGTCACCCTGTTCCGGGACAGCTTGAAGGGATACGGCCCCAGCTGGTCTGTTACCAGGCCGCCGTTGGTGTTGTACTGCACCACCAGCGTGCCGCCGTTCTTCACGTATTCCATCAGGCGCGGCTGCCAGTAACGGAGCCGGTCCTGCGTATTGTAAGCCCGCACGCCGGTAATGATGGCGTCGTAATCTTTCAGGCTGCCGTTCATAATGTCCTTTTCTGAAAGCAGCGTTACGTTGTAACCCACCTGCCGCAGCGATTCTGCCACTTTATCGCCCGCGCCGGGAATGTAGCCCAGCCTGCGGCCGTTGTATTTCAGGTTCACGGTCACCAGCCTTGCGCTGGCCTGCGGGAATATATTGATGGCTGGAATGTGGTCGTATTCGATGGTGGTGATACTGTTCGTATAGGCTGTACCGTTAACGTCCAGCACAACGGTCATAGTGTCGGTAATGTTCTGTCCGTTAACTTTCAGCGGGGTCACGGTAAAGTTCACTTCGGTTTCGTCCCCTTTACGGTTGAGGTTGAAAGGAATGGAAGCCTGGTCTGCCTTGAAACCCGCCGGCAGCTGAAGTTTTACGGTGCCGCTCGTTTTTTCTTTCATGGCCCTGATCTTCACCGGTACGGTTTGGGGGGCGGCCTGGGTGTAGATATACACCTGGTTGTCCAGCTGGGCCACTACCGGCGGCGCGATCACCAGCGGTCGGAACACCTCTCCTTTTACCGGATCGGTGAATTTGTAGATAAAGGGACGGGTAACGGCGATGGTCTGCACGCCTTTATCCGTACCGAAATCGAGGTAGAAAGTAGCCGTCAGTGATGGAATATTTTCGGGGTTGCCAATGAGCGCTTCGTTGCGGATGCTGTACATGCCCTGCGGATGCGGGTCCTGCAGCCAGTAAGGCTGCGAAACAGGCGTTTGCGCGGGCACGGTCACCTCTTTTTCCACTGACAGGAAGGCGTTGTTCATGAGGTCTTTTGTAACGGACGCGTCTTCCACGCCGTTGACCGCTACTTTCTGCAGACGCACGGGTGTATTGCTGCGGTTGATCACCTGCAGGTTGCAGCCCATGGGGCTGCCGGGCACTACTTCAGCCGAAGTGGAAAAAGCTTCCGCCCAGATGCCGGCGCAGGCCAGGATAAGCTGTTCGGTCTCTTTCAGCTTCACCGTTTTCCAGTATCCCTCAGGCAATGCCATGATAGAAGATCGTATAGCCAGCAACGTTGGTACGCTTGCGGAAGGGTTATTCATGTCATAATCCTTCGCGGCCGCCGCAGTTTGCTCTCCGATGGCCGCGCCGCCGGGCACGCGCTCCCAGGAGGTTTGCACGCCCTCCATCAGGTCCTTTTTCGGTTCGGAGCCTTTGATGGTGCTGAAATATTCGATGGCGGTGCCGCGGGAAGAAGGTACGCCGAAACCCTGACTCTTATGCTGGGAGCGGCTTTCAGCGGCTATTTCGCCATACCCGCGGCCAAGCAGTGGGTTAAAGGAACCGGCGTCCAGCTTGAACTGGTCTTCGGAGGTATTGTTGTTCCCGCCGAAATTATAGTTATTCCACAACAGGCGTTTTGCCTGCCAGGGTTTAACACTGGTAAGCTGTTCAGGGTATTGTGTGGGGTCTGCCGCGGCGGTGAACGCTTCTGCGGCCAATATGGCGGATGCGGTGTGATGGCCGTGCCCCGCCCGGCTGTCTGCCGGGAAGCGGCAGATGATCACGTCAGGCTGGAATTTGCGGATCACCCAAACCACATCACCCAATATCTTTTTACGGTCCCAGATGGTGAAGGTCTCTTCCGGATTTTTTGAAAAACCGAAATCGTTGGCGCGGGTGAAGAACTGCTCCGCGCCGTCTATCCTGCGGGCCGCCAGCAATTCCTGCGTGCGGATAAGCCCCAGCAGCTCGGCCTGTTCGTTGCCGATCAGGTTCTGGCCGCCGTCTCCCCGCGTGAGGGAAAGATAACCGGTGCGGTAGCGGCTTTCGCGGGCAAGGTAAGCCAGCAGGCGCGTGTTCTCATCGTCCGGGTGAGCGGCTACATAGAGCACGCTGCCAAGGGTATTGAGCTTCCTGAGCTGAACCTGGATATCTGCGGCATTCATCACGGGCGCGGTTTGTGCACGGAGGCCTGAAAGGCCCGCCAGCACAGCAACTGCCAACCCGATTGCGGATCGTATCTTAAACATGGAAATAGTTACCAATTTTATCAAGTTGTCAAAAATAGTGATTTATCCCGGCAAGTATCTACCGCTGGTGGATTTACAGGTGTTTTCAGTGATCTGTGCCCGGCAGAATGCAGGATGTTATCTTAATGTGAAATTAAATTCACCACTTCTGTACCAGGAGATCGCCTATGGTGTTGGGTTTGGAGGTGTTAGACAATACGATCACCGCTTTTCCCGTCGCCGGTTCCAGGTACATCATGGAATAATAACCGCCGGTTTGCCCGTTGTGCCAGACGATGGTGCGGTGTTTTCCTGCTATCACATGCCAGCCCATGCCCACTGTGTTGTCTTTCCCACTGTAAGTCGGCCGGTGGCTTAGCTGCATGGCTTTTTCGAGCATAGTGGGCGCGGTGCTCATGTTGGCTTTTGCGTAACGGATCATGTCGTTCATCGTGGATTTGATGCCGCCGCAGCCTGCGAGGGCTTTGAATTCCCAGGTATCCGCAGGCTTGCCGTCGGAGGAGTAACCCTGCGCCAGCCTGCTTTTCATCGAGGGCGTGAGGTCCAGCTTTGTATCGCGGAGCTGCAGCGGCAGGAAAATCTCCCTTTGCAGCAATTGCGCGAAGGTAGTGTTGGCATACCGCGCAAGAAGCGTACCCAGCAGGCCCGCGCCGATATTGGTATAGTCGTACTTCGCGCCGGGCTTGCGGGATGGTTGATAGCTGCGGAGAAAACTGAAGAGCTTGTTCACGGTAAAATTGGCGTAAGGAGCTTTGCTGTCGAACTGCGGGTCTTCCGCTACCGGGTCAAACCGCGGCAGGCCGGAAGTATGGTTGCTGAGGGAAACCATGGTGATGGGAACGCCTTCAAAAGCCGGTATCTTCACGGAGTCAGGGAGATATTTATTCACGGGATCATCCGCTTTTATTTTTCCACGTTGCACCTGCAACGCCAATAAAAGGCCCGTGAAAGTTTTGGTGATGGAGCCGATCTCATACACGGTGTTCGCATCGGGCAGCGTGTTATTTCCGCGCACGGTTTCGCCGTATGCATAGGTTTTTGTAACGCCCGGGGCCACCAGGCCGATCATCACGCCGGTGTAGTCTTTGCGCTTATATGCATCACGGGCAAGGGAGTCCACATACCTGTCGAAAGGCGTGGCCAGCTTGTTATCGGTGTTCTGCGCAGCGGCATAGGCTGCCGTAAAGGCCAGCAGGGAAAAAAGGACCAGTCTTTTCATTTTTTGAACATAAAATAAACCGCGCCCAGCAGGAGCGAAAAAGAGATCAGGTAATTCCATCGCAGGGGCTCTTTCAGGAACAATACCGCGAACACGCAGAATACCGTGAGCGTGATCACTTCCTGGATCATCTTCAGCTGGAAGCCGTTGAACCCCTCCAGGTAACCCAAACGGTTAGCCGGCACCATAAAACAATATTCAAAAAAGGCGATGCCCCAGCTTACCAGCACTACTTTCCAGAGGGGCACGTTCGTATTCTTCAAATGCCCATACCAGGCGAAGGTCATAAATACATTGGAGACCAGGAGCAGAATTATCGTACGCATCCCCGAAACTAATAATTTTTATGCTATGTTCTCCGCCGGACATCCATTGTGCATTACCGGACATAAAATATTTTTCATAAATATGTATTACCCTAGCTTTGAAAAGCCTTAACCTTGGCATTTCCTTTGAAAACTGGAAAACACCTAAATTACCGGCATGATCCGCAACTACCTTTTGCTTGCTTACCGCAACATTGTAAGGCACAAGCTATTTACCGCTATCAACCTCATCGGGCTGGCTATGAGCATGAGCCTTTGTATGATGGTGATACTGCATGTGGCGGATGCGCTTTCCTACGACGGCTTTCATCCTCAGCCCGGCCGCACTTACCGGCTGCTTACAGAGCTGCGCAACCCTGAAGGCAAAGAATTCCTGCTGGCCAGCTCTCCCCTGCCTTTGAAAGATGCCATGCTTGGCGACAGTACCCTGGTGGCGGACGCGGTGCATATCTACCCTGCCCTGAAAGGTAACGCCCGCATCGGTGACCGTTCGCTGCCGCTTTACGGCGCTTTCACCACGCCTTCGTTTTTCAACGTGTTCGGCTTCAGGCTGGCCAAAGGCAACGAAAGCACGGCGCTGGCGCAGCCTGGCGGCATCATCCTTTCACACGAAGCCGCGCTGCGTTATTTCGGTAATGCCGACGCGATGGGCAAAACGCTGGAAATCGATCCGCTGGGCATTTTCCAGGTGACCGGCGTGCTGGAACCGCAAACACAGAAATCGCATATCGCGTTCGACGCATACGCTCCCGCGGCCGCAGTGGCGCAGCTGGAGAAAAATAAGCTGCTGCCGGAAAAGATACGATCATGGAATACTTACGCGGACGCCTATACGTATATACTGCTGCAACCCGGCGCCGGTAAAAAACAATTGCAGGCAGCGGCAGACCGCCTGGCGCGCACGTTGTACAACGATCCCAAACAGGGCACGATCTCCTTCCCGGTGCAGCCGCTCAGCCACATCACACCCTCCTGGGAAGAAACATATAACAACATCGGCGGGGGGCAGAGCTGGGGCAAGGTGCTGGCGGAGATCGGGCTGGGGCTGATCATCCTCATATCCGCCTGTTTTAATTATACCAATCTTTCCATCGCCCGCTCGCTGTCCAGGGCTAAAGAAGTGGGCATCCGCAAGGTGGCCGGGGCTTCGCGCTGGCAGGTGTTCGGGCAGTATATCATGGAAGCGGTGCTGATCACGTTCCTGGCCCTGGTGCTGGGGTACTTCGGGCAGATCATTTCCCGCCATCATAATCTTTTTAATGCCAATACCGGCGAGGTGAACGAACTGATGCAGTGGAAGATACTCCTGTCTTTCGGCGTGTTCAGCCTCTTCACCGGCCTGCTCGCGGGCACGCTGCCCGCCTGGATACTTTCCGCCTTCAACCCCGCGGAAGTGCTGAAGCGCCTTCCCTCCCACCGCGTGTTCGGCAGAATGGGGCTGCGCAGGAGCTTATTGGTATTCCAGCTTTCGTTGTCGCTCATCATTACTGTGTTCCTCTTTGCCTTTTACCGGCAGTTCTCCCACATGGCCGCGGCCAACAGGGGCTACCAGGCCGAGAACGTACTCACGATAAGGCTCCAGGGCAACCCAGACCACCTGCTGCGCCAGGAGATCGCCGCCCTTAGCGGCGTACAGGCCGTGGCCGCGGCGTCGTACGACTTTAAAAAATACCTCGGTGGCCAGTTATCGGTAAAAAGCAAGCTGTCCAAAGAACCCGCTTCAATGGACTATTACGCTGCCGACGAGAACTTCGTCCCGGTAATGGGTCTTCGGATGGCTGCCGGGCAGAATTTCCTTGCGGGGCAAACGGGGCAGCTGCTGATCAATGAAAAAGCGGCACTCAGCCTTGGTTTCAAAGATGCCGCCAGCGCGGCAGGCCAGCCTGTGCAGGTGAACGACAGCATTACCGCCACGGTGGCGGGTGTGCTGAAAGATTTTAATTACCAGCATCTCGGCCAGCCCATCCGGCCCATGGCCATTGTGGCCAATGGCGGGGATTATACGCTGCTGCAGGTAAAAACCGGGCATACGGACCCCGAGCAGTTCGAGCAAAGGGTGAAAGCCGCCTGGGCAAAATTATACCCCGGCCAGCCTTTGCAGGCGGAATGGCTGGCGGAAGTGCTGTACCGGGACCAGAAGCAGGGCGACAGCGTGTCTTTCCTGGGTTACATTTCCATCATGACGGTGCTCATCGCCGTGATGGGCCTGCTGGCCATGGTGATCTATTCTACTGCTTTACGCAAAAAAGAAATAGGCGTCCGGAAAGTGATGGGGGCTGATGTGAAAAGCCTGGTGCTGCTGCTTTCGCGCGGGTTCCTGAAGATGATCCTCATTGCGGGCTGCATTGCTTTGCCGATAGGCTGGCTGGCCAGCAATTTCTTCCTGAATAGTTTCCCTTACCGTATCAATTTTGGCTGGGGCAGCGTGATGGCTTGCTTTGGCGCTGTGCTGGCGGTTTGCCTGCTGGCCATTGTTTCGCAGACCTGGCGCGCGGCCGGCGCCGATCCTTCGGATAGTTTAAGGAATGACTGATCCTGCTTCTTCACTTGTGTTCATAAAAAAAACTCCTTCCACTCAGCCGGGAGGAGTTTTTGTTTATTGGGATGAGTTTGTGTTGTTATTCGTTCCTGCCCAGCAGGTACAGCACCGCCATGCGGGTGGCCACGCCGTTCTCCACCTGGTCCAGGATAATGCTCTGGCCTGAATCCGCCACGTCGGAGCTAAGCTCTACTCCCCTGTTGATGGGGCCTGGGTGCATGATCACGATGTCTTTTTTCAGGCTGTCCAGCAATTTGCGGTTCACGCCGTATGCGAGGGAATATTCGCGGAGGGAGGAAAACAGGGGCATGTTCTGCCTTTCCAGCTGGATGCGCAGCACATTCGCCACGTCCGCCCATTCCAGGGCTTCGCGGATATTGTAGCTCACATTCACGTCCAGTGCCTGCGCGATGTGCTTGGGGATGAGCGTGGGCGGGCCTACTACTGTCACTTCCGCGCCTAATTTCTTGAGGCAGTAGATATTGGAGAGGGCTACCCGGGAATGCATGATGTCTCCGCAGATGGCGACCTTTTTGCCTTCCACGCCGCCGAGCCTCTCGCGGATGGAAAATGCATCCAGCAGGGCCTGTGTGGGGTGCTCGTTGATGCCGTCTCCCGCGTTCACGATCGGCACATTGATGTGCTTGCTGAGGAAGTGCGGGGCGCCGGTGGCGGAATGGCGCATCACCACCATATCCACTTTCATGGACAGGATGTTGTTCACCGTATCGATCAGGGTTTCGCCTTTGGATACTGAGCTGCCGGACGCGGAAAAGTTCACCACATCAGCCCCCAGCCGCTTTTCAGCCAGCTCAAAGGAAATGCGCGTGCGCGTGGAGTTCTCGAAAAATACATTGACGATGGTAGTATCCCGGAGGGTGGGCACCTTCTTGATAGGACGTTGTAAAACTTCCTTGAATTGATCGGCGGTTTGAAAGATGAGCTCTATATCCTGACGCGTCAGATCGCGTATACCCAGCAGATGTTTAACAGACAGTGACATTCTAAGGTGCAAATATAAGAGGTTTAAGCAATCAACACAACTTCATCTTTACCATCCCGTTCTTTCCAAAGCACTTTTACGCGTTCTGTAATGATAGCGTCGATGGTACGGCCGGTGTAATCCGGCTGGATAGGCAGCTCGCGGCTGAAACGCCTGTCTACCAGCACCAGCAGCTCCACCCTGGAAGGGCGCCCGAAGTCCAGCAGCGCGTCCATGGCCGAGCGGATGGTCCTGCCCGTATACAACACATCGTCTATCAGTATCACACGCTTGTTATCTATGGAAAAATCGATGTCGGTCTCATTAGGCACATGCAGGCTCTTGCCTGACTTGTAATCGTCCCGGTAAAAGGTAATGTCTATTTTACCATACGGGATGTCTGTACCCGGAAGCAGCTGCCGGAGGGTATGATAGATCCTGTCCGACAGGTAAATACCCCGGGGCTGCAGGCCGACGATCACGGTATTGCTGAAGTCCAGGTGATTTTCTATCAGCTGGTGGCTTAATCTCTCGATGGTAATTGCTAATTGCCGGTCTGTAAGAATAGATTTCAAAACAAAGGGTATTTAATAAAGGCCAAAAATAAGGATTAATGTAAATTTGAGCATATAATCATTGCAATCATGAAATTCCTTCGAACCATGCTTATCACCCTGGGACTTTTCGGCCTCTTCTCCGATGCCAGATCACAGATCGCTACCGGCGCCACCGTGCCGGATTTCTCCCTGCAGGACCAGGACGGCCAGACCTTCAAGCTGTCCGCCGCGCTGGCTAAGGGCCCCGTGGTAGTGTATTTTTACCCGAAAGACGATACGCCTGGCTGCACCAAGGAAGCCTGCTCCTTCAGGGATTCCTTCGCCGAATTCCAGGACGCCGGCGTGCAGGTGGTGGGTATCAGTTCCGACGATGTGGCCTCCCACAAGAAGTTCGCCGAGAAATACAAGCTGCCCTTCACCTTGCTGAGCGACACCAAAGGCGAAGTGCGCAAGCTGTTCGGCGTGCCCAAAACCATGATGATGCCCGGCCGCGTGACCTATGTGCTGGACAACAAGGGTAAAGTGGTGCACCAGTTCAATTCCATGACGCAGTCCACCCAGCACGTGGAAGAAGCCATGGCAGCGATCAAAAAGCTGAAAGCATAAATCACCACGCGCATAAAAAAAGCCGCCCCGGGAAAACCGGAGCGGCCGCGTATCTAGTTTCACATAATTCCGCTGTGGCGGCGGATATAAACAATCTTACCTTATGCTTCTTTCAGGAAAGGGTAACGGTAATCCGTAGGCGGAACCAGCGTTTCCTTCACGGTCCTGGCGCTCAGCCAGCGGTACAGGTTCAGCTGGGAACCCGCTTTGTCGTTGGTGCCCGACGCCCTTGCGCCGCCGAACGGCTGCTGGCCAACCACTGCACCGGTGGGTTTGTCGTTCAGGTAGAAGTTACCGGCAGCATTCACCAGCTTCTTCGTTGCCTGGTCCAGCGCATAACGGTCCTGCGCCAGCACTGCGCCGGTGAGGGCGTATTCGCTGGTGCCGTCTACCAGTTCGAGGGTCTCTTCCCATTTCTCAGCATCATAAGTGTAGATAGTGAGCACGGGGCCGAAAATTTCCTCGCACATGGTCTTGTATTTCGGATCGGTAGTTTCTATTACGGTCGGTTCAATAAAATAACCTTCTGTTTTGCTGTAGTTGCCACCGGCGATGATCTTCGCTTTCGGGTCTTTCTTCGCGTCTTCAATATAAGCAGCGATCTTGTCGAAAGAACGTTCGTCGATCACGGCGTTGATGAAGTTGGAGAAATCTTCCGTGGTGCCCATTTTCATGGTCTTCAGCTCGGCAGCCAGCTTCGATTTGATCTCTTCTGCAATGTTGCTGGGCAGGTAAGCGCGGGAAGCGGCGGAGCATTTCTGGCCCTGGTACTCGAAAGCGCCACGTGCCAGCGCGGTCACCACTGCATCCACGTTAGCGGATCTGTGCGCGATCACGAAATCTTTACCGCCGGTTTCGCCCACGATGCGCGGGTATGTTTTGTATTTAGAGATATTGTTGCCAATGGTCTTCCACATGGTCTGGAACACGCCGGTGGAGCCCGTGAAGTGAATGCCCGCAAAATCAGGATGGGCAAAACAAACGTCGCCGATGGTGGGGCCGTCCGCATACACGAGGTTGATCACCCCGTCAGGCAGGCCGGCTTCGATGAGCACCTTCATGAAGAAAGACGCATGGTATACCTGTGTATTGGCGGGTTTCCAGATCACCACGTTGCCGCACATGGCGGCTGAAGTGGGCAGGTTGCCACCGATAGCGGAAAAGTTGAAGGGAGTTACCGCGAGCACGAAACCTTCCAGCGGACGGTATTCCAGGCGGTTGTGCACGCCGGGGGAACTAACGGGCTGCTGGCGGTAGATCTCGGTAAGGTAATGTACGTTGAAGCGCAGGAAGTCTATCAGTTCGCAGGCGCTGTCTATTTCAGCCTGGTAGGCATTCTTGCTCTGGCCCAGCATGGTGGCGGCATTGGTATGCGCGCGGTATTTGGTGGCGAGCAGTTCGGCCGCTTTCAGGAACACGGCGGCGCGTTGTTCCCAGGGTGTGTCCGCCCATTGCTGGCGGGCCGCCAATGCAGCGTTGATGGCGTCTTTTACATGGCCGGCGTCTCCCATATGGAAATGGCCGAGCTTGTGTTTGATCTCGTGCGGGGGGCGGATGTCCACCGTTTTACCGGTGCGTACTTCCTTGCCGCCGATGTACATGGGTATGTCCAGCTGCACGGCCTTGAAGGCGGCCAGCTGCTGTTTTAATGCCGCTCTTTCAGGGGAACCCGGCGCAAAGCTCATTACAGGTTCGTTGTGAGGCGCTGCAAAGTCAAAATAAGCATTATGCATGGCTTGATTTTGTTGTTTTGGTTTATTATTTAATGGCCGGCTATCTCATCAGCCTTTCTCATCTTCTTTCTGCATCATCAGGTAAGCCTTGATAAACCCGTCCAGCTCTCCGTCCATGACAGGCCCAACGTTACCCACTTCAAAGTCGGTGCGGTGGTCCTTGATCATCTTGTACGGATGGAAAACGTAGGAACGGATCTGCGAGCCCCATTCGATCTTGCGCTTATTGGCGTTGGTGGCGTTCTTCAGCTCTTCCCTCCTGCGGATCTCCTCTTCATAGAGGCGCGATTTCAGCATGGTCAGCGCCTTCTCCCGGTTCTCGCCCTGGGTGCGGCTCTGCTGGCATTCAATGATAATGCCGGATGGAATGTGCTTCAAACGTACCGCTGTTTCCACCTTGTTCACGTTCTGCCCGCCTTTACCGCCGGAACGGTAGAATTCCCATTCCAGGTCTGCGGGGTTCACGGTCACCTCGATGGTATCGTCCACCAGCGGGTATACAAACACGGAAGCAAAGGAAGTATGCCTGCGGGCATTGGAGTCGAACGGTGAAATGCGCACGAGGCGGTGAACGCCGCTTTCGGCCTTGAGCAGGCCATAGGCAAAGTCCCCGTCAAACTCCAGGGTAGCGGATTTGATCCCGGCCCCGTCGCCGTACTGCACGTCTATTTCGCTCACTTTCCAACCCTGCTTTTCGCCGTACATGCGGTACATGCGAAGCAGCATCTCCGCCCAGTCCTGGCTTTCGGTGCCGCCTGCGCCTGAGTTGATGGTCAGTACCGCGGGCATCTCGTCTTCCGGCTGGTTGAGCGTGCTCTTGAACTCCAGCTCGTCCAGCGCCTTGAGGGCAACGTCGTATGCCGCGTTCACTTCTTCTTCGGTGGCTTCGCCTTCTTTCTGGAATTCCAGCAGGGTGGCACTGTCGTCTATGGCAGTGCGCACATTCTCATACAGGTCTACCCAGAATTTGTGCACCTTGATCTCTTTCAGGATAGCAGTCGCGCGTTCGTTGTCGTCCCAGAACCCGGGCGCCAGCGTCATCTGCTTATCATTTTCTATTTTGTCTATGCGGTCCTGTACGTTAAAGAAAACCTCCCAGGACGTACAAGCGGTCCCTCATAGCTTTAAGTTGCTCTGCTGTCATAAGTCCGCAAAGATAATTCTTTATTAATGAATTATGAAACCGCATAAGCGACTCATTTTTAATGCGTAAATTAGAACTGGAAAGATTTTTGCTGGAACTCAATTCAAATCCGAACCCATGGAAACCCGCATGAGCCTCCCCCATTACCGGCAGCAGACCTCTTTTAACCTGATAGCCCTATTGGTCGTGATCGGTGTGAATGTGATGGCCAATACCGCTACGCTGAACGGCCTTACCACCGGGGAAATCTCCAACCGCTACCCCAATCTTTTCACGCCTGCTAATGTCACCTTTTCCATCTGGAGCGTTATTTACCTGGGACTGCTGGGGTTTGCCGGCTACCAGCTCTGGCTTTCCTTCACCAAGGGCCATGAAGCGGAGCTCAGCGCGTTTATCGCCCGCATGAAATACTGGTTCCTGCTCAGCTGCCTCGCCAACGCCTGCTGGCTGTTTGCCTGGCATTACGAGCAGATATGGCTTTCCCTCCTCTTCATGTTCCTTCTCCTGTTCACATTGGGGAAAATTAACGCCAGTTTCCGTATAGCCCATCCCGGTGCCCCGCTGCGTGAAAAAATATTTATACATTTCCCTTTCGGCGTTTACCTCGGCTGGATCGCCATTGCCGCCATCGCCAATATCTTTGCGTTCCTGGTTTCCATCGGCTGGTCCGGCTGGGGCCTCGGCCAGGTCACCTGGGCCATCACGGGCATGATCATCGGCACGCTGGCCGCGCTGTTCATGATCTTCCGGCACAACAACATCTGGTACGGCCTGGCCGGCATCTGGGCCTTTTACGGCATCATCCTCAAGCGGGAAGCCGCGCTCACCCGCGATTCCGCGCCCATCATTGCCGCAGGCACGCTGGTGATTGCCGTGCTGGTATTGTCCGTTCTCATGCAATTGTTGCGGAAACGCCCGCTTCTGTAAATCACCGTTTCCTTCTTTGGGTTCGCCTGCGTACTTTTGGGTGAATCATTAACTGCATTAACAGATAAATCATGTTCCCATCCGTACAGCCTACTGCTACCAAAGCCTGGCAACAATTACAGTCCCACGCGGCGGTGATGCGCGAAAAACACATACGCGCCCTGTTTGCAAGCGATCCCGGGCGCTTCGGGGCTTTTTCGCGGCAATTTGAAGACATCCTGTTCGATTATTCCAAGAACCTCATCGATAAAGAGACCCTGCAGCTCCTGCAGGCGCTGGCGCGGGAATGCAAGGTAGACGAAGCCATTAAAGCCATGTTCGGCGCTGAAAAGATCAATGCCACCGAAGGCCGCGCGGTGCTGCATACCGCCCTGCGCAACAGCTCCAGCACACCGGTGATGCTGGATGGCAAAGACGTGATGCCCGAGGTGAATGCCGTGCTGCGGCAGATGAAGGATTTCTGCGCGCGCGTGCACAACGGCGAATGGAAAGGATTTTCGGGTAAGCGTATCCGTTATATCGTGAACATCGGAATCGGCGGCTCCGACCTCGGCCCGGTAATGGTCACCGAAGCGCTGAAGCCCTACTGGGTGGAAGGTATCCAGACCTACTTTGTATCCAATGTAGACGGCACGCACATCGCCGAAACGCTTAAAAAAGTAAAGGCGGACGAAACGCTTTTCCTCATAGCCTCCAAAACGTTCACCACGCAGGAAACCATGACCAACGCGCATTCCGCGCGCAGCTGGTTCCTGGAGAACGGCGGCGCTGAAAAAGACATCGCTTTGCATTTCGCCGCACTGTCTACCAACGAAAAAGCGGTGACCGCTTTCGGTATAGATGCTAAGAACATGTTCGCTTTCTGGGACTGGGTGGGGGGCCGTTACAGCCTCTGGAGCGCCATCGGCCTGTCTATCGCGCTCACCGTGGGGTACGATCATTTCGCCGCCCTGCTGGATGGCGCACATGCCGCAGACCTCCATTTCCGCGATACCCCGTTTGAACAGAACATCCCGCTGATCATGGCGCTCATCGGCATATGGTACGGCAACTTCTTCGACGCGCAGTCTGAGGCCATCCTGCCGTACGACCAGTATATGCACCGGTTTGCGGCCTATTTCCAGCAGGGGAATATGGAAAGCAACGGTAAAAGCACCAGCCGCAACGGCGAGCCCGTAAGCTGGCAGACCGGCCCCGTGGTATGGGGCGAGCCGGGCACCAACGGTCAGCATGCTTTTTACCAGCTGATACACCAGGGCACCAAGCTCATCCCCTGCGACTTCATAGCGCCCGCCATCAGCCACAATCCCATTGGCGACCACCATCCCAAGCTGCTGAGCAATTTCTTTGCGCAAACGGAAGCGCTCATGAACGGGAAAACGGCGGAAGAGGTGAAAGCCGAAGGCACGCCTGAAGAACTGGTACCATACAAGGTTTTCAGCGGCAACCGCCCTACCAATTCCTTCCTGCTGAAAAAGATAACGCCCCGCAGCCTGGGTTCCCTCATTGCCATGTACGAGCACAAGATCTTCGTGCAGGGAGTGATCTGGGACATTTACACCTTCGATCAGTGGGGTGTGGAACTGGGCAAGCAGCTGGCCAACAGGATTCTGCCTGAATTAAGCGGGAACGAGGCCGTTTCCAGCCACGACGCCTCCACCAACGGGCTGATCAATGCCTACAAGCAATGGCGGTCTTAAAACGCAGTTGAATTTAATTAAAAGCCCTGCCCGGCCGCCCGGGACGGGGCTTTTTGATATTAAATACATTCCGTATATTCATGGAGATCATTTAGCCTGACATACGGAACCATGAAACCATTCGCCGCTATACCCATTCTCGCGCTGCTCATTCTCAGCCATTCATTTGCAAAAGCCCAGCAATCCCGCAGATATGTAGCCAACAGCACTTATAAGGACAGCAGGGCTTTCGGGGTGACGGTTATCGCCGGGCTGGCCGCTCCTGCGCGCATACGCAGCAATTATGCAGGATTTGCACCTGAAAGTACGCCGCAGCCGGCATTCGAAGGATTGTTGAACTGGTACAGGGAAATAGACAATAATTACTGGCTGGTCATTAGCGCTGGCGCCGGCGTGGGTGGATATAATTTCCGGTATTACATACCGAAGGAAACCACCAATCCCCCGCTTCAATATGATCTTTTTAACAACGGCGCTCCCGCGCGAAGCATGGATATGGTCTACGTGAAAATACCTGTAGAACTGGAAAAAAGATGGTCAGACAGCAAACGCAACCTGTGGAATGCCAGTTTCGGGATCAGCCTGTTATACGCCCCTTATGTAGAATCCGGTTCCGAATCCCTGTTCTTCCACAACGGCGCTTATCATTCCTACCTGAACATCAGCCAGCAGAACAACGAAAGCGGTAAACCCTGGTTTCACCTCCACGCCGCAGGCGGCTATGCCTGGAAGCTACGGAACAAACATCTTGTCAGGGCCAACCTGAAAGTTTCCTGTTCACTGAGAGATTATGTAACGGCGGACTACCAATTCACCCTGCCTGAACACCCGGTAATGGCAGGCAGCTATACCATCTCCGGCAGCTATGCCGGCATGGCGCTGAGCTACATTTTCGCGAGATAACAAACCGTAAAGTAAGGGCATAAAAAAACCTCCGGGGTTCCGGAGGTTAAGTATTTTAGTTGACAGGGAGAAAAGAAATCTTACCATTTATCCACTTCCTCTCCGGAGGGCGCCGGGGCTTCTTCAGCTTCAGCTTCGGCAGCTACTTCGGTGTGTTGTGCACGAACGGGTGCGGAAACCTCGGATACAACACCTTCACCATCCTGCTCGTCCTCGCGGGACTCAGAATAATCATGGTTGTAAGCATCAAAGTCGAAATCGGGCATCAACTCGGTTTTTACGTAGTTGATGGTTTCGGTTAAAGCATTGAGAAACTTGTTAAAGTCTTCTTTGTACAGGAATACTTTATGCCTGTCGTAACCATTGTCGTTGAAACGTTTTTTACTTTCGGTGATAGTCAGAAAGTAATCGTTGCCCCGAGTAGTTTTCACATCAAAGAAATAAGTTCTTCTTTTGCCCGCTTTCAATCGTTTGGAAAAGATGCTGTCATTGTTTCTTTCCTGTTGATTGTTGTTTTCGTACGCCACAGTTGATAGATTTAAGTGTTAACGAATCAAATCCTGTTTGAATGATCAATAATCAACAAATATACTATTGTTTTACAAATATCAAAATAATTTTAAATGATTTTGAAAAATCATCTTATATTTCGCGCAAAGCTTGATGGTAGCGGTTTACAACCCAATGACATTTACTCGTTTATGCGTTCTTCCTCCCCCGATTGCTGACGGGCGTACAGCTCGGCATAATACCCATTCCTTGACAATAATTCTTCATGTGTTCCGCTTTCCACCATCCTCCCTTCGTCCAGCACAATGATCCGGTCGAACGTAAAAAGCGAGAAGATGCGGTGCGTGATAATAATAGCCGTTTTATGTTGCAGATAGGCATACAGGTTGCCTATGATCTCCTTCTCCGTCCGGGCGTCCACGGCTGAAAGACAGTCGTCGAACAGCATGATATCCGGGTTGCGGATCAGGCCGCGGGCGATGGACACACGCTGTTTCTGGCCGCCGCTGAGGGTTACGCCCCGCTCTCCCACCACCGTGCTGAACCCTTCGGGGAAAGCCAGGATGTCTTTCTCCACGGAAGCCTGCCGGGCCGCCTGTTGTACGGACTCCTCGTTTGCCGTGGGTTCGCCGAAGCGGATGTTGTTCGAGATCGTATCGGAGAACAGGAAC
The DNA here is from genome assembly GCF_052044405.1 of Chitinophaga sp. 22620. NCBI lineage: Bacteria > Pseudomonadati > Bacteroidota > Chitinophagia > Chitinophagales > Chitinophagaceae > Chitinophaga > Chitinophaga sp. 22620. The sequence continues at coordinate 120,347 of NZ_JBQEMV010000003.1, forward strand.
ACGTCCTGCGGCACATAGCTGATCTGGTTGCGCAGCACGGAGAGCTTCAGGCTGCGGATATCGTACCCGTCTATCGTGATCTTCCCTTCCTGCGGATCGTACATGCGGATGAGCAGCTGCGCCAGCGTGGATTTGCCGGCGCCCGTACGGCCGATGACGGCCACCTTCTGCCCCGGCCTGATGGCCAGGTCAAAATTCTTCAGCGCCTGGATGCCCGTGTGCGGATAGGTGAAAGACACATTGTGGAAGCGTATCTCCCCTTGCAGCGACACGGAGCGCGCATCCGGCAGGTCGTGGATCTGCGGCTTCTCGTCCAGGAACTCGTTGATGCGCTGCTGCGAGGCCGCGGCCCGCTGTATCATGGAAGCCACCCAGCCTATGGAAAAGAACGGGAAGGTGAGCATGTTCACATAGAGCACGAACTCCGCCAGGTTGCCGATCGTGATGTTCCCTTTGATCACCTGCATGCCGCCGATGAAAATGGTCAGGATCACGCTCAGGCCGATCATCAGCATCATAGCGGGCTGATAGAGGGCGTCGGTTTTCGCAAGACTGATAGAGCTGTTCTTGTAGGCTTCGCTGGCTTCCTCGAAGTGCCGGGCGCTGGGCTCTTCCTGCACATACGATTTGATCACGCGGATGCCGGAATAGTTTTCCTGCGCCACGGAAGTAATATTGCTGAGCTGCGATTGGATGCGTTCGCTTTTGGTATGAATGATCCTGTTCACGAAATAAATGGTGAACGCCAGCAAAGGCAGCGGGCTGAGCGTATACAGCGTCAGCACCGGGTTCACGGACCACATCAGCCAGATGATGATCACCATCATGATCACCGTGCGGGTGGCGTACATCAGCGCCGGGCCCACGTACATGCGCACGCGCGACACGTCTTCCGTGATGCGGCTCATCATATCGCCGGTGCGGTTCATTTTGAAAAAATTGAGATCCAGCCGCTGGTACTGCTGGAAGATCTCGTTCTTCAGGTCGTATTCGATGTGGCGGCTCATCACGATGAGGGTTTGCCGTTGCAGGAACATAAAGAACCCGCTGAGCAACGCAAGGCCCAGGATAGACAGGCCGTAAAAAGCAAGGGTGCCTGAAAACACGGACCGGAAGGGCGCTTTCAGGTCCGAATCGCTGATCATCCGGTAGTTCTTCAGGTTCTGGTCCAGCAGGTCGAATATCTGCCTGACCAGTATGGGCTGGAAAACGCTGAATACGATGGAGATCGAGGTAAAAAGCATTCCCAGCAGGAAAAGCCATTTATATTTGACGAAGTATTTGTTGAGCGCTGCGAGATGTTGCATACAAGATCAGTCTTCCTAATGGTTCCATTTAAGCCTTACAAATGTATGCAAAGCCCGTCATTTTCGGCAGCATTTCACAGTGCATGGGCGAATTTCCTTATATTTAATAAAACCTGCGAACCTCGAAACCCGTTACCCATATGTCAACTCCAACGTACGCCCTTCCCACGCAACAATCGGAACGGCTCCAGATCATAGACAGCCTCCGCGGCGTTGCGCTGCTGGGCATTTTACTGATGAATATTCCTTTCTTTGGCATACCGCAGCAGATGGACTTCGACCTCCGGCTGCGCAACGAGTTCTCCGGCCCCAATTACTACGCCTGGTGGATCGTGCGCCTGTTCTTCGAAGGCACCATGCGCGGTTTTTTCAGCCTGCTGTTCGGCGCCGGCTGTGTGCTGCTGCTGGAGCGGCTCGAAAAAAGACCGCCCGGCGCCGTAGCGCCCGCCGATATCTACTACCGCCGCCTGCTCTGGCTGTTGCTTTTCGGGCTCATAGACGCCAATCTGCTGCTCTGGAACGGGGATGTGCTGTACGTGTACGCAGCCGGCGGCCTGTTGCTTTATCCTTTCCGGCACGCCAAACCCAGGCTCCTCCTTATAATGGCGGTCATTGCCTTGTGCATCGGCACCTTCAAGGGCACTACCAACCTGTATGAGCAAAAAGCCAAACGCACCAAAGGCGAATACGCCCTGCAACTGGAAAAACAAAAAGTGAAACTCACGGAAAAACAAAAAAAAGACAAGGAAAAATGGGAAACCTATAAAAAGGAGCACACGCCGAAAGCACTGCTTAAAGAAGCGCAAGAGGAAATAGATGCCTACCGGGGCAGCTTCACGACAACACTGGCGCATATTTTTCCCAGGAACAAAGAATACCAGTCGTTCAGCATCTACAGTTTTTTTTTCTGGGACCTGATGCTTTGTTTCTTTTTAGGCATGTATTTCTACCGAACCGGCGTGCTTACGGGCCTGAAGCCGGTGTCGTTCTACTGGAAGCTCATGCTGGCGGGTTATGCGTTGGGTCTGCCGCTCAATTATTGGCTGCTGAGCTCTACCCTGCGTCTTGATTTTGATAATACGCTGATGGCCGGTAATGTGTTCATCAGCTGGTACGAGATCCGGCGGATACTCCTGCTGCTGGGGCACCTGGGCCTGCTGATGCTGCTGTTCAAATACGGCCTGGCCGCCGGTTTCTTTAAACGGATGGCGGCCGTTGGGCAAATGGCCTTTACCAATTACCTGATGCAAAGCATTATCTGCGGCTTCATCTTTTACGGTGTGGGGCTGCGCTGGTACGGGGCGGTGGAAAGATATGAGCTGTACCTCATCACTTTCGGCGTATGGATCTTCCAGGTCATTTTCAGCAACCTCTGGCTGAAATATTTCCGCTTCGGGCCGCTGGAATGGGTGTGGCGCAGCCTCACCTACTGGAAAAAACAACCGTTCAAACGAAGTACGCCGGCGCTGGCGGACCTTGCATGACCTTACACTTGAAGAGATAAAAAAAGAGGCTGCTCCATCCTGTAATGGCAGCCTCTTTCCTATTTTACCGGTGGTTTAATACAGGTAATTCAAAGCAATGATATCATTCGCATTGAACGTCTGGTTGCCGCCATTGGAGCAGGCCAGCATCCAGGAACCTGCATCGGGGCCGGTGGGCGTGCCGGGGATGTGCACTGCGCCTATGCTGCCGGCGCCCTCATTGCCTGCGCCGCTGGCGCCGCAGCTGAATGCGCGGTTCATATAATCCGTATGACGGAAGCCGATGCAATGCCCAAGCTCATGCTGGATAACCGAACCTACGTACTGCACATCGGGATTGGAGCCGTATGCCTGCGGATGGGTGTTCATGTTGACGCTGCTGTAAGGATTGCCGTTCCTCGTCGGGAAGCCGGCATAGCCCAAAGTAATGAAGCCGCCGCTGGGCCCTTCGTAAAAACCTTTGATCGTAATGTTCGCCGAGCCACTGGTCACGCGCTGGAAAGTAATGTTCAGCCCCAGCGCATTGTACCGCTGGATGGCCAGGTCGGTACCCTGGATGTAAGCGGCGCCGAGATTGGACACTTTGATGCGGATCACGCGCGGCAGGTTGCGCACGAGGTTGTTGGTTCGGTACTGCTCCACTTCGGCGATGCGTACATTGGGCGTGGAAGATTCCGTGGTCAGCGATTCCTGGTCCAGGAAAATATCGTTCTCAACAATGTAGCCGCCATTGTAGGCCCGCACATTGTTTGTGCTGAACCCCTTCGCTTTGATCTGCGCAAGTGTTTCTTCGGGGATCTCGCTTTGGGCGGCTGTTTCAGGCTTCTGGTCTTTCTGGCAGGCGGCGAGGGTTACAAACGCCGCAGTGAACAGGATGGAAAAAATAAAACTGTGTTGCTTCTTCATAGCATTTCAGATTTTGGGTTTATGAAAAGAAAAAAATTAAAAAAGTATACCCGTTACCGTGATATGGTTTCACGGCGGATCAGAATAGCTGCATAAGATATCTGCTTGCTGGAATGCTCTCCGGCAGGGACTTACGGGTTAATGAAAAAATTTTAAATTAATACTGGTTTGATTGCAGGCTCAGATCTTCGGTTATTGTTAAGTGCTCTCTTTTGGTCTTTCGTAGTCAATAATACTATTTTTTTTCATGATAAAAAAAAATGATAGTTTTAGTGCATGCGCAACTTTTTCACGCGGCCCTGTTTAACTTTGACCCTCTGCGCCTGGGCCACCATCTTTTCTTTGCAGCTTTCCGCCCAGCAGCCCGGCATCGTCAGCTGGTATGCCATTTCCACACAAGATACCCTCCATCACGGTAAAGCCCCCCGCAGCGCCGCACAGTTTTTTCTCGTGCGCACCAGCGCAGCAAATGCGCGTCAGCTTCAGCTGAAACGTTCGCTCAGCCCTTCTTTCCATATCGTTAAAAATATCCCGGAAGACAGCAGCATGGCTTATTGGCCGGCTAACAGCAACTGGAAAGCTTCCGAAACATTATTGCTTGCCGTGGAGGCCGCCAAAGAAAAAGACAGCATCAGCGTGCTTTCAAATATTTCAGCTTATGCCCGTTTTGTAAGATGGGAAATAAAAGACCGGATAGCGTTGCAGAAAGTGGCAAAGCGCGATTGGGAAAAATTCATCAGCGATACAGCCGTTCAATTTGCGGACGCCCGCCGCATAGCAAAGCCGGAGATACTGATTACGTCCGCCGACCCGGGGCTGAACCGCATTTCCACCGTATGGCAGCGGCTGCCGGCCTTGCGGGGCAACGGCCTCCACGTGTCCGTCAAAGAAAAGCTTTTTGATACAGCGGATACAGACCTCCGGCAACGTTACATCCCCACCGCGCTCGCGGCGGAGCAAACGGAGCCGCATTCCACCATCATGGCAACATTCATTGCCGGCGCGGGAAACTCGGGCCCTGCAGGCAAAGGCGTGGCGCCCGCGGCTTTGCTGGCCTCTTCCTCGTTCGACCGTTTGACTGCCGACGATATTTCCTATTTCACGCAGCATGGCATTGCGCTGCAAAATCATTCTTACGGTACGGGCATCGAAAATTATTACGGGCTGGAAGCCGTAGCATACGACGAGCAGGTGTATGCAGCGGATACCCTGCTGCATGTATTTTCTTCCGGCAACAGCGGTCAGCAAACCTCCGCCACCGGCCCCTACAGCGGCGTTGCGGGCTGGGCTAACCTGAGCGGTACTTTCAAGCAGGCGAAAAATGTGTTGGTCGTGGGCGGCACGGAAAGTAACAACACCGTGCCTACCGCCAGCTCAAAAGGGCCTGCTTACGACGGGCGCATCAAACCGGAGATCGTTGCTTACGGGAAAGACGGCACTTCCGGCGCGGCGGCGCTGGTATCGGGAACAGGCTTGTTGTTGCAACAGCTCTACCGCCAGCAGTATGCCTCCCTCCCGCCGGCTTCGCTGCTGAAAGCAGTGTTGATCAACAGTGCGGACGATATTGCGCAGCCCGGTGCGGACCACAGCAGCGGGTTCGGGGCGCTGAATGCCTGGGAGGCCGCTCAAACCCTCCGTGAACGGCGGTTCACGATCGCCGGTGTTACTAACGGAAACGAACACACTCAAATTTTAGCTATACCCGCGGGCACTGCCTTCTGCAAAGTGACCCTCTGTTATACCGACCCGCCCGCTGCTCTGAACAGCCCGCAGGCGCTGGTCAACGATCTTGATCTTTACGTGGCGGACGCCTCCGGGAATACCTACCTGCCCTGGACTTTACGCGCCGAACCCAGCGCAGCAGCCCTGGGCGCGCCCGCGCAACGGGGCCGGGACAGTGTCAACAATACGGAACAGGTCTTCATTTCCCTGCCTGCCGCAGGCGCTTACACTATTCATGTAAAAGGGATGCGGGTAACCGGCACGCAAAAATTCGCGGTAACCTGGCAGCTTATGCCGCAGGATTATTTTGAATGGCAAAGCCCCGCGGAAAATGAAGCCATCCCGGGCGGGGAAGTAATGGCGCTCCGCTGGAAAAGCTCCTTCACGGCGAAAGGCATGGTTTCGTACAGCTTGAACAACGGGGCCAGCTGGCAGGCCATCGGCGACAGCACAGCGCTTCAGCAGGACGGCCTTTCCTGGCCCCTGCCTAACCTGCTCTCGCCCGCCCTGCTTAAAATGGAAACCGCCGGGCGCACGTTCGTCAGCCCGCCTTTTATGATCTCGCCTCCGCTGCGGCTGCAAACTGGCTTCAATTGCGCGGACTCTGCCCTGATCTCCTGGAACGATCTCGGCGGCGCTTCGCATTACATCGTTTACGGCCTTTCCGGGCCCGAAATGACCGCTTACGCGCAAACGGCGGACACATTCCTCGTATTGCAGAAAAACGCCGGCCTGCCCGCTTATTTTGCCGTGCAGCCCGTTGTCAACGGACAGATGGGGCTGGCCAGCAACAGTATTCCGTATGCGAAACAGGGCCTGGACTGTTATACCCGGCAGTTCACGGCAGACCTGCTGGAAGATAGACAGGTATTGCTCCAGCTTCAGCTCGGCAGCACTTACGGCTTGCGGCAGATCAGCTGGGAGCGCCTTCAAAAGCAGGACTGGCTGAGCCTCGGCCGGCAACCGGTTTCAGCCGCCTTCAGCTATTCCCTCCGGGATGCAGAGCCGCCTGAAGGCATCGTGTATTACCGCGCGGCGCTCGAAACCCCTGGCGGCAGCGTGATCTATACAGACCCGGTGGCCGTGAACATATTGCGGCAGGGAAATTTCCTCCTCTTCCCCAACCCCGCCGTGCATACGCTGCAATTGCTCAGCCGCGACATCCAGGGCCGCGACCTCTGCATCCTCAATGCACAGGGCCGTATCGTTAAACAGGTGAAAGTGACGGACCTGCTGCAAACCATACTGCTGGACGGCTTGCCCGCAGGCAGCTATTGGTGCGTGATCTATGAAGGCGCACAAAAAGTATATACGGCGCCGTTCATCAGGCTGTGATCAGTCTATAGAAACTTGAACAGGGTTATTGAGTAACCGGGTTTAGTCAACCGGCCATTATCCGGAACGGACGATCACAAAAAAAAGGGACGGTTGCCCGCCCCTTTTCCGGTTATACTGCAAGAAAATTATTTCAGGCCTTTCAGCGCTTCGATGATCTTCTTCTCTGAATCTTCGTTGCTTACATCTTCTTTTTTGAATTGCTGGCCGGTAATGTTCTCGAACAGCTCGATGTAACGGTTGGTCACGCTTTCCACGAAGGCATCCGTCATTTCAGGCACCTGCTGGCCTTCTTTGCCCTGGAAGCCGTTCTCCATCAGCCATTCGCGCACAAACTCCTTGCTGAGCTGCTTTTGCGCCTCGCCGGCCTTTTGTTTTTCCTCGTAACCTTCCGCGTAGAAGTAACGGGAAGAATCCGGGGTGTGGATCTCGTCGATCAGGTAAATAGTGTCGCCGATCTTGCCGAATTCATATTTAGTGTCCACCAGGATCAGGCCGCGTTTGGCAGCCAGCTCACGGCCGCGCTGGAACAGGGCGAGCGTGTATTTTTCCAGCTGCTCGTAATCTTCTTTGCTTACAAGTCCGCTGGAAATGATCTCTTCGCGGGAAATGTCCTCATCATGCCCCTCATGCGCCTTGGTGGTGGGGGTAATGATGGGTGAAGGGAAATAATCATTTTCCTTCAGGCCTTCCGGCAGGGCAACGCCGCAAAGCTCGCGTTTGCCGCTTTTGTAAGTACGCCAGGCGTGGCCGGTGAGGTTACCGCGCACTACCATCTCAACGGGGAAGGTATCGCACTTCAGTCCTACGGTTGCGTTCGGCAACGGCACGGATTTCACCCAGTTGGGCACAATATCCTTCGTAGCATCCAGCATTATCGCCGCGATCTGGTTCAGCACCTGGCCCTTGTACGGGATAGGGCGCGGAAGCACCACGTCGAATGCGGAAATACGGTCGCTTACAAACATCACCATCCATTTATCTTCGATGGTGTATACGTCCCTTACCTTACCTTTATAAAAGGCTGTCTGGTCAGGAAATTTAAATGTAGACTCTAACATGCCGGTTTTTTTTAATAGATTACCTTTTTCAGTGCTGCAAAAATACTCCAGTCAGGATTAATTTTACAAAGCAAATTTTATGAATACGCCCGAACCCGCATATACGCCCATCAATTGTGATTATTACGACCGCCTGGAGGCCTGGGCGACCATGCATACCGTATGCCTGCTGAAGTTTTACGACGAAGAAGGCACCGAACACGAAGTGTCTGCCACGGTGAAAGACCTTTACGTGCTGAATAAGGCAGAATATTTGCTGGCTGATAACGGGCTGGTGATCAGGCTGGACAGGCTGATCGCCGTTAACAACATTCCCGTTCCTCAAAGCTGCTGATTGATGGAAATTTCACATGACATAGCCGGCGTGATGATCCTCCGCCTTTTGGCCGCCACACTGGCGGGATTCCTTCTGGGTCTCGAAAGGGAGATCCGCCGCAAGGCGGCGGGGGTGCGCACCATTTCGCTGATCTGCGTCAGCTCCGCCCTGTTCACCATGCTGAGCCAGCAGGTGGGCGGAGGTACGTCCGCAGACCGCATTGCCTCCAATATCCTCACCGGCGTAGGTTTCATAGGCGCGGGCGTGATCTTCAGGGGTGGCTTTACCATAGACGGCATTACGACCGCCGCCGTGATCTGGATCTCCGCCGCCATCGGCATGGCCGTCGGCACAGGGCAATACATCACCGCCGCCGCGGCCGTGGCCATCACTTTGCTGGCCCTGTGGATGTTCACCTTCGCGGAAGACCTGATCGTGCGCCGCCGGGAAAGGAAATATTACGCTGTGAAATACCGCCGGAACGCACTTACCCAGGAGGCCCTGGAAGCGCTCTTCAGCAGCCACCAGCTGAAATACACCCGGCTCACCACGGGGAAATACACGGACGATAAAACGGGGGACGTGATCTTTGAAGGCAAATACGAGATCCACGGGCCTAACGGTTCTATCACCCAAATGAACGACCACCTGCTGCAACACCCGGACGTGGTGCAGTTTGACGTAGAGCTGGCCAAATAACTATTTCTTTTTGATGGTCATCAGCACCACTCCCGCAATTACGATCACCGAACCAATGAAAGCATGCGTGCTGAGGGTTTCCCCGAGCACAGCCCAGCCCAAAATGAGCGCCACTATGGGATTTACATACGCATACGTAGCGGAAACCTGCGTAGGCGCATTGTTTACCAGCCAGCTGTATGCCGTATACCCCACCAGCGACCCGAATATCACCAGGTATGCGATGGCCGTCCAGGTGCGGGTGGTCATGGCATGAAACGCCGTCCACTGGTCATTTTCCAGCAAAGCGCTCAGTATGATGGAACAGATCACCCCGGAAAGCATCTGTATGCCCGAAGAAGTAAGCTGGCGGGGCGTATCCAGCCGGGGCGACAATAAAGACCCGAAGGCCCAGGCAATGGAACCGGCGGTGAGCACCAGGATGGGCCACAGCGGGTAATTTCGTATAACCGTATCCGGGTGAACGATGTAGAAAGGGTCAAAAATGCAGAAAAGCCCCACAAAACCCAGCACCAGCCCCCAAAGGGTCAGCGCCAGGGGGCGTTTCCGGGAGAAAAACAGCCAGTCCAGCCCGATGAACCATGCCGGCAGCGCGGCAATGAACAGCGCTACCAGCCCCGAAGGCATGTATTTCAGCGACAGGGCCACACTGCTGTTGCCCATGCCTATCAGCAACACGCCAATGAGCGCGGCGTTGATCCATTGCCTGCGGGTGGGTTTCTCTTTTTCCACGGCAAAACCGATGGCCAGCATAATGCTGCCCGCAAAAACGAAGCGGATCACGGAAAGGAAAAACGGCGGCAGCACCTCCGTGACGATCTTCACGCCCAGGTAAGTAGAGCCCCAGAGGATGTATACCAGGCCAAGCGCCAGGATGAGCTTAGGTTTATAAGAGCCGGTTGTTTTCATGATGCCATGGCTCCCCGGCGGGTGTGCCGCCGGGGAATGGGCGCAAACTTACATGTTATTTTACAAATACCTTGATGGTCGCGCTGGTAGTGGGTCTCCGGGGCGCCAGGAAACTGTCCACCTGCCGGTAATGTTTCCGCAGTTCGTCCTGGATGGCCCAGGGAAAGAAGTTATTATGCCTCGGCATATCCTCGTACAGCACCAGGTCATAATGTTTATTGCGGATCTTTTCAATGTAGCCGTGCAGCTGCCTGTTGAACATCCCTACTCCAAGATGATGCCAGAGCGGGATGTTGCTGCCGGTCTCCAGCTGGTAGCCGATGGCATGGTCCAGCGGCGTCAGCTCGGTCAGGTTCAGCACCTTTGCGTCCCTCCCTTTCTTTGCTTCCGGCATGGCCATAATACGGTCGATGCCTTCTTTTGTGGACGCAGGCATATATATTTTCCTGAATTCCGGCAGGGAGGAGAACACCCATTGGGACACGGGCACATCCATCGTATCTGCGGTGAACTGGTAATTATTCCGGCCTACCACGTTCTCGCCGGTTGGCCCTGTGCGGATGGCCTCTCCTTGGTCGTTCCCGGGAAAGAGACGGTCCACGATACGGCCGGCGTACCTATAATAGGCGCCGGACCACCAGAAGAGCACCAGCAGGGCACTCAGCAAAAAAGTTCTCCATTGCTCCGTTTGCAGGCTGAGCACCGGCGCCAGGCCGGCAAAGATGTAGGCAAAAGCGAAGCTGTGGAAGAAAATATTGTTATCCGGCGGCGTATAGCTGGTTACCTGGAACAGCGTGGCTTCCACGAGGATGCCGAGCGTAAGCAGCAGAAAGAGCATTTTTTGTTTGTCCTGCCAGAGCCTTTTCCAGTCTCGCAGCGCCGGGATGGTAACGGCCAATACAGCGACGAAATAGAACTTCAGCCATTGGGAATTATAGAGAAATTCGTTGATGATGTCTTTGACGGACAGGCGTGAGCTATGCGGCGGCTGGCCGTGGTTAAACCAGTAGCCGAAACCGTGAGGCACAAAGGGCAGAATGAATGCGCAGGCAACCAGGGCGTAAAACCCTGCGAACGCCGCCAGCTCCTGCCAGCGTTTTTCCACCAGGCTGTGATACCCCAGCAGCGCGAGCGCGAGCAGCAGCGCAAGCCCGCCGCCGTCCTGCTTCGTAAAAAAGCTCAGGAAGGTAAAGAGCGCCGCGGCAAAAAGCGCGGGCCATTTCCAGCGGGCGCCGGGTTTCAGCGCACAGAGCAGGAATGCCAGCCCGGCCAGCTGGTAAATGATCACGGTATTGTTGTACCAGGGCCAGAAATTAAAGAAAGAATAAGATATCACGAACAGCAGTACGGACAGCACCCTTATGCCCGGCGCCACATCCAGGTTGCGGAGGATGCCACGGAAAGAGAAGCCGCCTATGATGTTGAGCAGTACCTGGGCTTTCACAAGCGAGATCAGCTGCGGGCCGAACAGCTTAAAAAAGAGCGCCGGCATCAGCCAGTAGCCGTAACCGAGGGGAAGCCCGAAATCCTTGTACGGCGCCTGCCCTTCAGACAAGCGGTAAGCCCCTTCCCAGGACAGAAAGATGTTCACGCGGTAAGGAAATGTGACGAACAATGGAACAAGCGCCAGGCCAATAATGATCAAACTTTCGAGGAGAAGCGCTTTACGAGGCGTAAGGGCATGCGATTTCATGTCGGGGGATAATTTACTAAATAACAATACTTTATTATTAAAGGGGTTAAAAGTAATGACAAATCCTCAGATTCGTTGTATTTTGCGGCGCATTAATGTGTAATCCCGTGCAATATATCAAATTATTACGGCCAAAACACTGGGCTAAGAACCTCTTCATGTTTATCCCCCTCTTTTTTGCAGGCGAGATATGGAATATAGACAAGATCTTCATGACGCTCCTGGGGTTCGCATGTTTCAGCATGATCGCGAGCAGCATTTACATCATCAACGACTACCGCGATATTGAGGCGGACCGTGCCCACCCCACCAAAAGCAAGCGCCCTTTGGCCTCCGGCGCAGTGCCGCCTAAAGCGGGCCTTGCGCTTTTTTTTGTGCTGGTGACAGCGGGTTTTGCCGGGGCAGTGCTTCTCTCGGAAAAATTCGCGTTCGTGCTCAGCATTTATTTCGTGCTGAACATGGCCTATTCCTTCGGCCTTAAGAACATTTCCATCCTGGACATTTTTATCGTAGCCACCGGTTTCGTGCTGCGCGTGAAGTCCGGCGGGGTGCTCGCCGGTGTAGCCGTTTCCGAATGGCTCATGCTGATGGTGTTCCTCCTCGCATTGTTTATGGCCATCGCGAAAAGAAGGGATGATATTGTGCTGAAAGACGTTACCGGGAAGGATATGCGCAAAGCCTCCAAAGGGTATAACATGGATTTCCTGAATGTTTCGCTGGCCCTCGTTTCCGCCGTGATCATCGTGGCTTATATCATGTATACCATGGCGCCGCTCACCATGGCCTACTTCAAAACCTACCGGCTTTATTACACAAGTATTTTTGTAATTGCCGGATTAATGCGATATTTGCAAATAACTTACGTGGACAACGATACAGGTTCTCCCACAAAAATCCTATACAAAGACCGCTTTATTCAAATAACCATTCTCCTGTGGATCCTGAGCTTTTATGTGATCATTTATTTACCGACGAATAAAAGTTTTTTTGAATAATGCGAAAACAATTATCAAACTGGGGCAATTATCCCGCATTGGATTGCGACGAAGCGGCCTTCTCCATGGAAGACCAGCTGAAGCAGTATGTTGACACCCATGAGCACATCATTGCCCGGGGCAACGGCCGTTGTTATGGCGACGCGTCCCTCGGTGAGCACAGCATTTCCACCCTTCGCTACGATAAAGTACTGGCGTTTGACGAGGTTGCCGGTATATTTGAATGCCAGAGCGGCATCACGCTGGACCAGGTGCTGGACATCACCGTGCCGAAAGGCTGGTTCCTCCCCGTTACACCCGGCACCAAGTTCATCACCATCGGCGGCGCCGTAGCGTCTGACGTGCATGGCAAGAACCACCATGCCGAGGGCAGCTTTTCCAATCATATCACCAGCATGCAGGTATTGACCGGCAAAGGGCTCCTCACCTGCTCCCCGCAGCAGGAAAGCGACCTCTTCTGGGCTACCTGCGGCGGCATGGGCCTTACCGGCGTTATTACCCGGGTGAAGTTCCGGCTGAAGAAGATCGAAACCGCCTATATCAAACAGAAGCAGATCAAAGCCAAAAACCTGGACGAGATCATCCGCCTGTTCGACGAGCATAAGCATTTTACTTACAGCATGGCCTGGATAGACTGTCTCCAGAAAGGCGACAGCTTCGGCCGCAGCATTCTCATCGTAGGCGAACATGCCACCGAAAACGAATTGAATGCCAAACAGCGCCAGGCCCCGCTTACGCTTCCCGGCAAGCTCAAGCTCACCGTACCGTTCAACCTCCCGGGGTTTGTGCTGAACAACTTTACCGTAAAAGCCTTCAACGCGCTGTATTACGCCAAGAACACCAGGAGAGTGATCGAGAACGTGGTGCCTTACGAGCCCTTCTTTTACCCGCTGGACGCCATCCATCACTGGAACCGCGGTTACGGCAAAGACGGCTTCGTGCAGTACCAGTTCGTGCTGCCGCTGGAGCATAAAGACGGGCTGGCCGCCATCCTCCGCCGCATCAGCGAAAAAGGCTGGGGCTCTTTCCTTGCCGTGCTTAAAGTGTTTGGCCGGCAGGACGACCTGATCTCCTTCCCCATGGAAGGTTACACCCTGGCGCTGGATTTCCCCGTGCGCAAAGGCCTGTTCCCTTTCCTGGACGAGCTGGACGCGCTGGTGCTGGAATACGGCGGACGCCTGTACCTGAGTAAAGACGCTCGGATGCAGCAGGAAGTATTCTGGAAAAGTTACCCCAATGCCCGTAAATTCGAAAGCATTGTGCAGGCCTACAATCCCGGCGGGAAATTCCGCTCCGTCCAGAGCGACCGCCTGCAATTTAATTACGGCAATTCTTAAACATCACACCGTTAATACGTAAGTCTTAATATGCCTACTGTACTGATTTTAGGCGCAGGTTCCGACATGGCCGTGGCCATTGCACGCAAATACGCTTCCGCCGGTTACACCCTGCAGCTGGCGGCCCGCAGCCCTGCGCAACTGCACGCCCTGGAACAGGATCTGAAGATCCGCCACCAGGTTGCGGCTACATCCCATGCCTTCGACGCGCTCGATTTCGATTCGCACGCTTCCTTTTTCCAGTCTCTCCCCGTACAGCCTGACGTTGTGATCTGCGTGTTCGGCTACCTGGGCGACCAGGAAAAAGGACAGCACGACTGGCAGGAAGCTTCCCGCATCATCAACACCAACTATACCGGCGCAGTATCCATCCTGAACATCGCCGCCGAAGCCATGGCCGACCTTGGCCACGGCACCATAATCGGTATCAGCTCCGTGGCTGGCAACCGCGGCAGGATGAGCAATTACCTGTATGGCAGCGCCAAAGCGGGTTTCACGGCTTATCTCTCCGGCCTGCGCAACCGCCTGTTCCACAAAGGCGTGCACGTGATGACCGTGCAGCCCGGCTTCGTGGACACGCAGATGACCCAGCACCTTACCCTCCCGCCATTGCTCACGGCAAAACCGGCGGAGGTGGCCAACGATATATTCAGCGCTGCCGGTAAAAAGAAGAACGTGATCTACACCAAATGGTTCTGGCGGTATATCATGCTCATCATCACCAGCATCCCCGAATTCATGTTTAAAAAGCTGAAGCTTTGAAGAATGTTATTGCTTTTTTTGACTTCGATGGTACCATTACCAGCAAAGACACCCTTTTTGAGATCATCCGGTTCCAGAAAGGGCCAGCCGCGCTGTATGCGGGCATGGCCCTGCTTTCTCCCCTGCTGCTGATGTTCAAGATGAAGCTCATCAGCAATCACCGCATGAAGGAGCTCGTGCTGCAGTTCTTTTTCCGCAATACCTCGCTGGACGTGTTCCAGCAGCAATGCAACGACTTCTGCCGCCTGCGCCTGCCCGCGCTGCTGCGGCCCAAAGCGCTCAACGCCATTGCCTGGCACCAGGCTGAAGGGCATAAGATCTACATCGTGACCGCCTCCGCCGAAAACTGGGTGGCGCCCTGGAGCGAGACCCTCGGCATTCCCTGCCTGGGCAGCCGCCTTCAGATCAACGACGGCCGCGTGACCGGCCTGCTCACCGGACCTAATTGCAATGGCAACGAAAAGGTTTGCCGCATCCGCGAAGCCGTGCACCTCACCACCTTCGAAACCATTTACGCGTACGGCGACAGCAGCGGCGACCGCGAAATGCTGGCCCTGGCCCAGCACAAAGGATTTCGTTCATTCGAATAAAATAATTTGAGTATTTTCAGGCATTGTTACCTCCCAGAAACAAACTGCTATGCCTGCACGAAAAAACCTTATTCCGGAAGATTTCACCGGCCATCCACGCGTAACCGCTGTGCTGGAGCAGCTGGCCGACGCAACAGACCGTGCCGGCGAGCCGCGGTTCAATTTCAAAGACCTTACCGTTTCCGATACGTTTGACGCTGAAGGCTATCAATACGTGAACCTCGTGCAGGAAGGCGGCGGCGTGCTGGGCGTGGCGCTGGTGGGTTACACCTACATCCTCGAAAAAGCAGGCATCCGATTCATGCGCCTCGCAGGCACCAGCGCGGGCGCCATCAACACCATGCTCATGGCCGTGGTGAAGCCGGACAAAACGAAAAAGCTCACCAGTTCCGAACGCATCCTGCAATACCTCTGCGATAAACCTTTCTTCGATTTCGTGGACGGCCATCCTTTTGCCAAATGGCTCATCAAAACCGTGATCAGCACCACTGACTTCGGCGCGCGGGTGCGCAAAGCGGCCATCTGCACCGCCATTGTCCTGGGAGGCCTGCTGCTGCTGGATATTGTGGCCACCGGCCTGCGCAACAAATACCCTGTGTTCCATGGCATCGCCATCGCTTCGTATATTTTTACAGGTATTTTACTGATGGCCCTGGGCCTGGTGGGCGGGTATTTTGCCTACCTATTCCAGCGGCTGAAGAACCGCGGCTTCGGCATCAATCCCGGCAGGAACTTCACGGACTGGATCAGCATGATACTCGAAGAGAACGGCGTGAAGTCCATCTCAGACCTGGAACGCGCGGCAGGCCAGGCGCCGGAGGGACTGCACATCCGCAGCGGCTTCATCGACCCGAAGGTCAAACATGACCCTACCAAAGGCCTGGTGCCCGATATCACGCTCATCACCTCCGATATCATTACCCAGAACAAAATAGAATTCCCGCGCATGTGGGACCTGTTCAGGGTTACCAAAGATTCCCTGCATCCGGCCGAGTTCGTGCGGGCATCCATGAGCATTCCCATCTTTTTCGAATCGCATATTATCCGCGACATCCCGAGAGACCATCCTGACATCAAGGCCAGCTGGGCCAAACACCTGCTGATGGAACCGAAGGACATTCCCGCTTCCGTGCGTTTCGTGGATGGGGGCGTGCTGTCCAACTTCCCGATCAATATCCTTTACAACCCGGAGATCATCGTGCCGCGCCTGCCCACTTTCGGCATAGAGCTGGACGATGCCACGCCGGAAGATATCTCCCGGAACCGGGCAGACCAGCTGAGCCTGGGCAGTTACCTCGGCAAGCTGTTCAACACAGTGCGGTATTATTACGACAAGGATTTCCTGCTCAAGAACAACCTGTTCCGCAAAGGGATCGGCGTTATCAAAGTAGCGGATTTCAACTGGCTGGACTTCAACATTTCGGACGACAAACAAAAAGAACTGTTCATCCGCGGCGCCGAAGCCGCGCGCGACTTCCTGCTGCAATTCAAATGGGAAGAGTATAAACAGGCCCGCATCATCGTTCACGAAGCTGTGAACACCTCCGACAACGACGCGAGGGAAAAGCTGAACACACGGGCGCGAAATATTTGACCATGCTTTATTTCCTGATCACTTACACCATCGTGTTAATCACGGCCATCTGGATGACGAGGATCGCCCGGCGCTTCTTTTTCCGTGACCGGGACGGCCTGCGCCGCATTTTTAATATCCTGGACCTGCAGTTCCCCGTGTCGGACAGCGAGCTTACCAGCATGATCCGCGACATGCTGCCCGGCGTGCGGAAGGCCGTGCGGCTGCATCTTTGGGTCGATTTCCTGTTCATGGCCGGCCTCTACCCTTCCATTGCCCTGCTTTGTTACATGCTGGGAGAAAAAACCGGCATGGGCATCTATTTCTTTTGGATAATCGGCGCTTTGCAGGGCGGGGCCTGGCTCTGCGACATCCTGGAAAACATCTTCCTGCTGCGGAAGCTGCGAAAACCCGAGCCGGGCAAACAATTTCCCACGTATAGTTTTTTTGTTTATACCAAGTTCATCATTGCTTATGCCGGGCTGGGCGTCACCCTGCCGGTGGCATTTTATTTCTGGATGACGGGAGACTTCTCATCCACCACCGTGCCCTACGCCATGGCCCTCCTGGCGGAAACAGCCCTGGCTGTGTGGCTCCTGAACCGGGTGCGGTGATACAATATTTTGCCGCGCCATTCGTCTACTCCAGCAGGAAAGCTTTAATTTCAACCCATGGAGAAGAAAGAGCAAAAGCGCTCAAAGATCACCTTTACCGGTATCCGCAAGGCATTACGATTATATGAATACGCCAAACCGTACCGCTGGCAGTTTGCCATCGGCCTGGTCATGTTATTACTATCCAGCAGCGCCAGCCTGGCCTTTCCAAAGCTGCTTGGCGACCTGATCAACCTCGGTGACGAAAAGCGGCTGCTGCAGGAAATAGACCGCGTAGGCCTGATACTGGCCGCCGTACTGGTTCTGCAGGCTTTATTCTCCTACCTGCGCGTGCGCATTTTTGTGAGCGTGACCGAAAAAACGCTGGCGGCATTGCGGCAGGCAACCTACAGCCACCTGGTGCGCCTGCCCATGAAGTTCTTCGCCGAACGGCGCGTGGGAGAGCTGAACAGCCGCATTTCTTCGGACATCAGCCAGCTGCAGGACCTGTTCACCACCACCCTCGCGGAATTCCTCCGGCAGGTGATCGTGATCGTGGGCGGCATCGCGCTGCTGTGGATCACTTCCTGGAAACTGACGCTTTTCATGCTGGCCATCGTGCCCGGTATCAGCGTGCTGGCCGTGGTCTTCGGCAAACTCATCCGCCGGTACTCCAAAAAAGCGCAGACGCAGATCGCCGAATCCAATACCATTGTGGAAGAAACCCTCCAGGGTATCTTTAACGTGAAAGCGTTCGCCAATGAATATTTCGAAATAGGCCGCTATAAGACCGCCACGAACAGCGCCGCTCAAACCGGCGTGAAGGCCGGCAGTTACCAGGCCGCTTTTGTGTCCTTCATCATTCTCGGCCTCTTTGGCGCCATGGTGGCCGTTATCTGGAAAGGGGTCATGCTGATGGAAACCGGCGATATCAAGATCGGGCATCTTTTCTCCTTCATTTTTTACACGATATTCATCGGCGGCTCCATCGGCGGGCTGGCTGAAATATATACCCGCATCCAGCGCGCGCTGGGCGCTTCCGAAAATCTCCTGGAAATTCACGACGAGCCGGTGGAAGATATCCGCCTTGTTCCTGCAAAGGACGTGGCGCCCATTTCCGGAGAGATCAGCTTCCGGGACGTAAGCTTCCACTACCCTTCCCGTAAAGACATTCCCGTTCTGAAAGACGTGAGCTTCGACGTGCAGCCCGGCTGGCAGGTAGCGCTCGTTGGTCCCAGCGGGGCGGGTAAATCCACCGTGGTAAGCCTGCTGCTGCGCTTTTACGATCCCGTTTCCGGCGCCATCACTTTCGACGGGCAGGACGCGCAATCGTACGCATTGACCGACCTTCGCAGCCAGATGGCCGTAGTGCCGCAGGACGTGTTCCTGTTTGGCGGCACCATCCGGGAGAACATTGCTTACGGCGATCCTTCCGCTTCTGCAGAGGCCATTGAAGCCGCGGCCAAACAGGCCAATGCCTGGGAGTTCATCAGCCGTTTCCCCGAAGGGCTCAATACCATTGTAGGCGAAAGAGGCGTGCAGCTCTCCGGCGGCCAGCGCCAGCGCATCGCTATTGCCCGCGCCGTGCTGCGCAACCCGCGCATCCTTATCCTGGACGAGGCCACTTCCGCCCTGGACTCCGAATCGGAGCGCCTGGTACAGGATGCGCTGGACAAACTGATGCTGGGAAGAACTTCCATCGTGATAGCCCACCGCCTCAGCACCGTTCGCCGCGCGGACCTGATACTCGTGATGGACAAAGGCCGGATCGTGGAAGAAGGCACGCACGAAGAACTGATGGAACGGGCGGAAGGATTGTATAAAGGGTTGAGTGAGCTGCAGTTTACGGTGTAACAAGAAGAAGCCCGTCATAAGGACCTCGATGACCTGGAAAAACTCACCTCAGGCACCTGACCCTCCAACTCCCAATATTTTAGCCGCTTTAAGCGTTATAAAGAGCTGCAATCGCGCCGCCGGGCATTTCCGTGCGGGGCGGTTGCAGCTTAACGTTTTCATAAAACCGTCGGATACATTGACATTCAAACAGGTAGAAGCCCCGCTCCCTTTTTTGAAAGGAAATGTGGATTTCTTCCCGTTGACCCGGGCGGTGAAAATCGATACTTTTGAGGGGTTTACCCGCAATCACTGTTCAGTATAAACGAATAATTTGACGACGATCTCATTCCGGCAGTTCCTGCAAACCGCCTTCCAGCACGGCGCTTATTCTACAGACGATGTAATCGCGGCTGTGCTCCCGCTGTTCCGCACCGTGCAGGCCCTGCACGACGCCGCACTGGTAGCCCCTTTCGGGGATGAAAATGCTTTGCAGGTGCAAACCCGCACCATCATCATCAATACCGAAGCCGCGCATCCCGAACTGGACGCCGCGGACCGTATAGCAACGCTCTTCAACGGCTACAATCCCCATTTTGAAGTGGTGGATAAAGTGAAGCTGCTGGCGGACCAGCCGGAAGCGCTGAACCTGCGCATCCACCACGACATCCACCAGCCCCTGCACCATGCCGCTTATGTGCCGGGCTACCGCAGCTACGAAATGCTGCTCGGTCACCACGACCAGCAGACGGACATTTTCTGCCTCGGCCTCGTGCTCGCCAGCATGGCCCTCGGCATCAACCTTTACGAGCCCGGCGGACTGGACCAACTGGTGGCCCAGCGCCAGCACCCGCTGCGATATAAGCAGCTGCACCCGGCCATCGGCACGCTCATCACGGAAATGACCGAACTGAACCGCGCCCACCGCACCAGCGACCTCCAGGAAGCCATTCACCGCCTGGAACATTACCGCGACTTCGATCCCGAAAAACAGCTGGACCTCGCACAGGTGGCCGGCTGGGTAATGCACGACCGCTCGGAACGGCAGACCTTCATTCTCAATAAGCTCCGCAATCGCCTGTTCGACGTAAGCCGCAGGAACCGCCTGCTCTATTACAAGCCTAACACGCGGTTTGCGAATCTCACCATCAGCAGCGTGCCCATGGTGCTGCATCACCAAAGCATCCGGCCTGAACTGCTCTTCACCTGGAACCCCGAGATCGCGGAGAAAATAACGGGGATGAAAGACCTTTCCCTGAACAGGTACCTGCGTTTCGAAGACCATCCCTACCTGCCCGGCATCCTGAACAAGATCAGGCTGGAAGCCCGTAAAGACGTGCAGGAATACGGTTTCAGCCAGCTGAAGCTGGTGGTGGCCTTCCTCAAATGGCATAACCTGCCGGAAGACCCCGAAGAAACGATCTTCAGCCCGCTGCTGCTGATCCCGGTGGAACTGAAAAAGAAAAAACAGGTAGGCGGCGACCAGTACGTGCTCAGCATTACGGACAACAACGCGGAAGTGAATCCCGTGCTGGCCAACCAGCTCCGCGAGCTCTACGGCATAGAGCTGCCGGACCTCGTGGACCTTGAGGAAATGAGCCTGGAGCAGTTCTACCAGCTGCTGCAAATGCAGGTGGAAGGCGCCAACCGCGGCATTGTATTGCAGCATATGCAAAAGCCGCGCATCAAGCTGATCTACAAAGAAGCAAAAGATACCGTTCAGCAATACCAGAAAAAACAGCCCGAAACACAGGCCGCCGCAGAACGGAAATTATCCCGGGCTGTAATGCCGCCCGTAGCGGAACGCAGGCCGGACGAACCTGAAGATGAAACAACGCCGGGTAATGCCGCGCTTTTTATTGACGAAGGGGCTGAGGCGCCATTTGCTGAAGATGGTGATTCGAACACTCCAGCTGATGTACAGGCTGAACAAAATGAAGCGCCATTTATTGAAGACAGAACGCCAAATATTCCTGCTGATATACAGACTGAACAACATGAAGCGCCACTTACTGAAGATAATGGAACAGACATTCCTGATGGTATACAGCCGGAACAAGATGATGAAACATCATCCATGCCTGAAACAGCCGGGGATATTGAAGCGCAGGCGATAACAGGAAATCCGGAACCGGTAACGCCAACGGCTGAACGTAAACCATCGCGCACATCCACCGCCGAAGACCATGAGCTGTTCCAGCTCGCGGAAGCGGAGCACAACCCTTACCGCTGGGAGTTCGACAGCTGCCATGTGGTGCTGGGCAACTTCAATTACAAAAAAATGAGCCTCGTGCGGGATTACAATTCCGCCATAGACCAACCGCAGCAGCACCAGGTGTTCGATCAGCTTTTCAGCACCCAGCCGCGCCCGGTACAGCAAGATACCCCCGCTCCCGCCCTGCCGGAGGAATGGTATCACGTGATACAGGCGGACCCTACGCAGGCGCGCGCCATCATGCAGGCCCGCAACGGCGAGAGCTACATCATCCAGGGCCCCCCGGGCACGGGCAAAAGCCAGACCATCACCAACCTGATAGCAGACTTTGTTGCGCGCGGCAAACAGGTGCTTTTCGTTTGCGAAAAACGCGCCGCGCTGGACGTAGTATACCACCGCCTGAAGCAGCAGGGGCTGGATGAGCTTTGCTCCTACATTCACGACAGCCAGGCAGACAAGCGTTCATTTATCCGCGACCTCAAGCTCACCTACGAATCCAACCTGCGGCCCGGTGCGGACCAGCACAGCATCAACGTTAAAAGGAACGCGCTGCTGCACACCCTGCGCACACAGCTGGAACGTTTGCAGGAGTTTCACGACACCCACGCCCGCGAGGAAGAACAGGCGGGTATTGCCGTGCGCGCGCTGATCGAAAGGCTGCTGGCGCTGAAAGACCTGGTGAAACCGCTCTCTCCCGCCGAAGAAGAAACCGTGCCGCATTACCGGCAATGGCTGCAATCCGGCAATATGGTGGAGCAGCTGGGCGAAGCGCTGGAAGAAAGCGGCGCGGAACCCGTATTCGCCCTGCACCCGCTGAGCCGCGTCAACGAAAAAATATTCGCCGCCGAGCAACCTATCACCCAATTGCAGCAGCAAACCACGCAGAGCCTTAGCCTGCTGGAGAAAATAACCGGCTTCGCGGAAACCTTCGACGAGCTGAAGCAACTCGTGCTGCAAGCCACGCTGCTGCTGCCCTTGGCAGAAAGCAACAATCTCCAACTGGTGGACGGGCGCAACCCCGAAGCCATCGCATTCGAAAAAGAACTTGCGCAACTGCGCGTGCTGCAGCAGGAAGCAGACCGGGCCGCCGCGCAGAATGCTGGCTGGCGGAATAAATTCAGCGAACAGGACACCGCACAGGCGATCCATATTGCCACCCGCCACGAGCAATCATTCTGGCGCTTCCTTTCCGGCTCATGGCGCGGGCTGAAAAGGCGGATGCGCGAGAGTTACGATTTTTCGCAGCATGCCGTGCCGCCTGCATTCAGCCTGCTTTTACAGCAACTGCAGGAAGAATACGCCGCTGCCCGCAACCTGGCCCAGGCACGGAAAGCCGTGCAGCAGCAATACCGCATAGAGAACATCGAGCTTACCCGGCTCTCCATTGAACGGCTGCGGCAGAAGCCGCACGAGCCTGCCCTTCAATACCTGCTGCAGCATGAGCAGTCGCAACAGCTTGTGATACAGCTCGCCGGCCTCCAGGAACCCCTTCACCGCCTTGATCTGCAGCTGCAACAAACCTTGCAGGACCCGCCGCCGCAAAACTTCCGCGAGTTGCGCGACCTGCTGGAAAGCATCCAGCTGAACGCTCCCGCGCTGGAGGAACTGCTGCCCGCCCTCGGCAACTATCTCGATATGCCCGGCGCGCTTAAGCAGGCGCTCCGCTCCCTTCCCTTCAGCCCTGCTGAAATGGAGGCGGGCATGGCGCATAAGACCCTGCGGCAGTTCTACCAGTTCAATAAACCCTTTGCCAACACCGGCAGCCAGGCCATGGAGCAGACCGTGGAAACCATCCGCCACTGCTACCATGAACTGTTGCAGCTCAACGCCCAGTATATCCGCATCAACGTGGGCCAGCGTTTCCGGGAACATGTACAGCTCAGCAACCAGGCGCTTGCCCAGGTGCCGGAAGAGCAGCAGGAATTCGCGAAACAATATGCGGAAGGCCGTAAAATACTGGAGAACGAATTCTCCAAAAGTATGCGCTACAAAAGCATCCGCGAACTTTGCTCCCGTGGCAGCGGCCTTGTGCTGCGCGACCTGAAACCGGTCTGGCTCATGAGCCCGCTGAGCGTAAGCGACTCTTTCCCGCTGGACCAGCCCTTCTTTGACGCCGTGATATTCGACGAAGCCAGCCAGATCACCCTCGAAGAAGGCGTACCCGCGCTCTACCGTGCACCGCAGACCATCATCGTGGGAGACGACCGCCAGATGCCGCCCACCGACTTCTTCTCCGCCAAATCCGGCGATCCGGACGACCTGGAGCGCAACGAAGAAGAAGACGAGATACTCAGTGCCGACGCGGACAGTCTGCTCACACAGGGCGCGCGTAAAATGAACAGCGTCATGCTGGGCTGGCACTACCGCAGCCACTCCGAAACGCTTATCAGCTACAGCAACCACGCCTTTTACGGCGCGGGCCTGCTCACTATACCGGACAGGAGCATTCACACGAACGAGAAACCCGCCATCAGCGTGCAACAGTCCTCTGATGCATTGTTCAACGTCAACGCCCTGTTCGACCGCAGCATCAGCTACCATCATATTCCCGGCGGCACTTACGCCAAACGCGGCAACAGCGCCGAGGCGGCTTATATCGCGCACCTCGTGCGGGAACTGCTGTTCAGGAACACGAAAGAAAGCATCGGCATCGTGGCGTTCAGCCAGGAACAGCAGCATAGCATAGAAACCGCGCTGGAAGCGCTTTGCGCCAACGACAAACGTTTCGACGAACTGCTGGAAGACGCTACCGAGCGCACAGACGAAGGGCAGTTCACCGGCCTGTTCGTAAAGAACCTTGAAAACGTGCAGGGCGACGAGCGCGACATTATCATCATGAGCGTTTGTTACGCCCCGGACCATCGCGGGAAAATGAGCATGCACTTCGGCCCCATCAACAAAAAAGGCGGGGAAAAGCGACTGAACGTGATCTTCAGCCGGGCGCGGCAGCACATGGCCATTATAAGCAGCATCCGTCACCACCAGATCACCAATGTGTACAACGCCGGCGCCAATTACCTGCGCCGTTTCCTGCAATACGCTGAGAACGTGAGCACCGGCAATATGGCCGCCGCCCGCAATATCCTCGACGGGCTGGCAACCGGAAAATCCCCTCAGCGTTATCGTACAGGCGGCACCGTTATCCTGAAAGAGATCCGGGAGCAGCTGGAAAAACTGGGACTGGAAGTTTCCGAACAGGTGGGCCAGAGCGGTTTCCGCTGCTCATTGGCCGTGAAGGCGGATGCAAAGGATAAGGCCTTCTCCCTTGGCATACAGGTGGACGATGAGGACTGGTACCGGCATGAGAATGTGCTGGAGCAATATTACCAGCGCCCGGCGGTGCTGGAAAGCTTCGGCTGGCAGGTGCTGACGGTATATGCGAAAGACTGGCTGCAACAGCCGCAAAAGGTGATGGAAGACATTCTCCGCCGCCTGGGCAAACCACAGCAGGCCGCGCCGCTGAATGCCCTTATTCCGCAGGATGCCGTGCCCGCAGGCACTACCCGGCTGTTGCAGGGCGAAGGGAAAACGGAAAAATTCTGGGAAGCGGCCGTAAGCGGCTCAAAATTATTCATCCGGCAGGGCAAGACCGGCACCAAGGGCCAGATACAGGTGAAGACCTGCATCGACGCGGCGGATGCTGAAAAGGAAAAAGAAAAGCTGGTGGAAGAGAAAAAGAACGGCGGCTGGAGAGCAGCCGGTGAAGAGGCTTCCCCGGGGCAGCCGGAGTTATTCTGATAGCGGCGGCGCTATTCTTCCCTTGTTCGTCTACACATTTGCATTGATAATCTACTTCCCGTATAGCTTTCGCGGCTGGTTGATAGCTTTGACATGAAGCAAACACGCCCTCACATGAAAGCATCTACAGAAAGAAAGATCGTCCGCTGGCTGCATATCCTGCTGAGCATACCGATCCTGGGATATATTTACGGGCCGGTTGCCAGCAATCCTTCCGCCGCCAACGCGGTACGGTTCGTTTTCCTGCCGGTGGTGGTGCTCAGCGGCCTCTGGATGTGGAAACGGCATTGGTTCAGGAAAAGGAAGCAGGGAAAAGCGGCCTAGATCGCCTGCAGCCTGCCTGCATTCGTGCTGGCATAGGTGCGCAGCAGGTTCTGGATGAACTCGTTCTCCGGGTACTGCGTCAGCCAGTCCTTCAGCATTTCACTGTCCGAAACTGCCACGTCGCGCGGAACGTAGCCCATGCCGTAGAACTTGCCTTTCTCCATCAGGATGCAGCTCTGTTCCGACGCCATGCGGCCATTGTCCAGTATCACGAACGAAGGTTGCTCGGCATGTAAATATTCCACCGCCTGCATCACGCGTTTGTTGTATTTGACGGGCTTTTCCTTCTTATCACAGGCGCCTTTGCAGGTTTTATCGGCAATGCCCACGCATTCGTCGTGGCTCGTTTGCAGGAAACACAGTTTCGGGCACAGGTTGAACTCCCGGATCAGCTCCCGCAGCCGCGTATGGCCTTCGGCGATCATGTTGAATGTATAAATGGGCGTGCTGTATTTTCTTCTTTTTTCTATCGCCAGGCGCAGATAACCTTGCTGGTCTTCGAACAAATAAAACCCGAACTTCGACTCGATCCTTTTTTGCGCATTGTTGTATTGTGGCCACAGTCGGCGTATTTCCACGGATTCGAGGATGAACGCCATCAGTTCCGTGCCGGTCTTTTCGTAGGTGATGCTGTGAATGTTCCGGATAAACTCCTGCCGCTGGCGGCCTGCGTTGTTGCCCGTAAAGTGGCTGGTAACGCGTTTGCGGATGTTGCGCGCTTTGCCCACGTATACCACTTTCCCTTTTTCATTATGAAAATAATACACGCCGGGTGTTGACGGCAGTTCCTCCACATGTTCCTGCGGCAGGTGGATAGGCAGCCATTTGTCTTTGGAGCGGCCGTTGAGCGCCTGTTCAATGGCCCCCTGCGTATCGGAAGCCATCAGCATTTCGAACAGCTGCACGGTAGCCAGTGCATCGCCGGTGGCGCGGTGGCGGTTCTGGATATTGATCTTCAGCTGCCGGCAGAGGTTGCCCAGGCTGTAGCTGGGAAAGCCCGGGAATACCTTGCGGCTGAGCCGCACGGTGCAGAGCTTTTTGCTTTGCAGTTTATATCCGCAGAGGTCCAGCTGGTGGCGGAGGAAGGAATAATCGAAATTGACGTTGTGCGCAATGAAGATCTTATCCTGCAAAAGATGATGGACCTCTTCGGCCACGGTCTCAAACGGGGGCGCATTTTCCACCATCTCATCCGTAATGCCGGTTAAGGCCTGGATATACCGGGGAATGGGCATGCCGGGGTTCACCAGCGTTTCATACTGCTGAACGATCTCCTTCCCGTTGTGGATAAATATGGCAACTTCCGTGATACTGCCTGCACTGGCGTGGCCGCCGGTGGTTTCGATGTCTACAATGGCGTACATATCCGCAAATATACTGCTTACCACGCAAGGTATCTGCGCACCCGTACTCATAGGTATTTTAGTAATCCGAACCGGCCTGAAAGCCAGCATTATCCGAATGGTGCAGTATTTGTATACTTTTTTTTCATGGAATGGACGAACCTTATCTGGGAAAAACTCGAACGCTGGGGCCAGGCGACCATCAAAATGCTGCCCAACCTGGCGCTGGCCGTGATCGTATTCACCATCTTCTACCTCTTGGCGAAACTCACTAAAAATCTCATTTACAGGCTCAGCTGCCGGCTGTCGCACAAGCAGGCCATCAGCAACCTGCTGGCGGGCGTGGCCTGGTTCATCGTGTTCGCCATCGGGCTGTTCACCTCCCTGGAAATACTGAAGCTAGACAAGGCCGTGAGTTCCCTGCTGGCCGGCGCGGGCATCATCGGCCTGGCGCTGGGCTTTGCTTTCCAGGACCTCACGTCCAACTTTATTTCCGGGATCTATATCACTTTCCGCAAACCTTTCGATGTGGGGCATGTGATCGAAACGAACGGCTTTACCGGCAGCGTGGAGAACATCCAGTTCCGCTCCACCACCATGCGCACGTTCGACGGGCTGCACCTGATCATCCCGAACAAGGACATTTTCCAGAAACCCATCATCAACCATTCCCTCACCACCGAAAGGAAAATAGAGCTGCACTTCACCGTGCCCTTCAATAAAGAACCGGCGCCCGTGCTGGACGATATTGTGCAAACGCTGCGAAACATCGTTAAAAAAGAACGGCAGAGCGGCGTAAGGAAAGCGCCGGAAGTGTTCTTTGAAAATATAGAAGGCAACAACCTGAAGCTGATGGTCAGCCTCTGGATCAGCAACAGCAAAGATAATTCCTTCAACCAGGCGCGCCACCGGCTTATTACCCAGGTACTTGACGCGCTGCGGCAAAAACAACTATTACCATAATTACCCGCCGGGGAGCAGGTTGCACAGTTTGCGCCGCTGATTCACACAATTCCATGGTTGTTTTGCGGTTGTTTTTGCATGGATCGGATTTTGCACAGTTATACCAACAGACAAACATCCATTCACTATTTAAAACTATTGCCATGCAAACTAACAAACAGCAGCAGGCCGCAGGCAACCCGGTTCATCCGAGCCCGGTGAACAGCGATTTCAGGGCTGGCGGCGAAGAAGAAAGATGGCCTGAAGATCCCCAGGCAGCTGAATTTGACCAGGAAGCTGCTATTGAAAGGGAAAGAGAGGTGCAGGAAGCGGAAGACCAGGATATAGTAGAAGACGACCGCCCGGGACACATCATCAGCAGCGCATCAGGCGCGCCACCTGAAGAAAACGATGAAGTGGAAGACGAAGAAGAAGATGAAGACGATGAAGAACTGAATTACGACGACCCTGGCGATGAAGAAGAAGAAGAGGAAGACGACACTAAAGATCAATCTGTTTAAAAGATCAATCAGTATAAACCATATCAATCACATAAAAATTGAAAGACCAATGAAATCACGTATCGTACCAGTAGGCGTATTGGGGCTTATGATAGCCTTTGTAGTTGCCCAGGCAGGTAACGGGTTTGTAAGCGAATCCACACTGCCGACCAATCAGGGATATAACACTTTTATGGCAAAGGACACGGTGCCTGAAAACGACACCACGCCTAAGAAAAAGAAGAAAAAAGATAAGGACAGGGATACATCCAACCTGCCTAAACCGGATACTTTCAAAGCATCACTTCGGCCATAGCATACAGGATGTTTGATTTTGAAATGGAAGTGG